>NZ_VNJI01000064.1 GCF_007786445.1 Paenibacillus cremeus
ATAGGAATTCCGCCCCTCGTTTTGATGGTTTTTGTTGCCTCGACAACAACAACTTCCATCTGGAGGTTGCGAATTCCTTTTTTATTTCCTATAAAATCCCCCGATTTTTTCAGGGGTAACTAATTAAGTAATCGGGACCAAGGATGGGTTGGTATAGAATAAGACCGCCTATGATCGACGTAACGGCTGCTACTATAAACAGTACTCCCACAAGAAACGCGCTCTTTTGGATAGAAAAGTTCATTTGCTTGTCTTCTCCTTTCATAAATTCTGAGTGTGATCCCCGTAAAAGAAAACCTCCCCCAAAGGTAAGCTAAAGGCGTGAGCAATGCGAAAAGCCAGTTCAAGAGACGGGGAGTAGTTACCCTTCTCCAGAGCTACAATGGTTTGTCTTGTAACGCCAACCTTGTCAGCCAGCTGCTGTTGGGTCATTTCATGATGGTTGAACCGTAATTTTCGGATGTGATTGCCGACAAGATTTTTGCCCATATTAGACTCCTTTCCTGTAATGGTAAAGCCTGGTTATAGAGCCGGTCACATCGGAAATGAAGCCAGAAGCGATCAGAATCAGGAACATCACTTGAATCGGCTGATCGATGACTAGCGAGCCCATGGCAAGAAGAAAGCCGAGGATAAAAACGAAAAAGGAGTTTCGAAACGCCTTCAAATCAATGAGTTTATCCAGTTCATCTGCAAAGGTGGGTTCCTTTTCTCCGGTCGTGATCCTGAAAATGATATTAAAAATAATGCTGATAATGATATGTGCGACAATGGAAACCAAGGTCAAGATGAGAACGAAGGTACCCCAATAATGAAAGGCAGCCGTCGACTCCAGCCCTCCCTGGGGATACTGCGGGTACATGTACGCACAATAAGACCCGAAAATGAGGATTGCGCTGATCAACGATACGATGCTCTTCTGTTCTTGATAGGTCATGCACTACACCACCTTTACACTTTTTTCTAAGTTAAGTTTGATATACATAATGTAATATATTTCATTCATAATGTAAAGTATGTTTTACATCATATCTGCAAGTCACCCTCTGTTAACGCAAAAAGCACGCATGGCACTTGGCCGTACGTGCTTTACCTCAGTCATTATTACAGCAGCCTTCGCCTTCGTTCAAATGCCCGGACCTCTCGATTTTCGTTTTCAAATATTTCTCGTTAAATTCAGAGACGTCTCCCCACAGCTGAACGCGATCCTCTACATCCAAGCCTGCCTTTCGCAGCGCATCTAATTTTCTTGGATTGTTGGTTATCAATGTGACGGGCTTCGTCCGAAGCGCCTTCAAAACCTTGATGGCATCACTATAATCGCGGGCATCATCAACAAAACCCAGCTGAAGATTAGCATCCACCGTATCAAACCCGTTTTCTTGAAGTATATAAGCGAGAGCTTTACTAAAAAGCCCGATGCCTCTTCCTTCATGATTGGCAAGATAAAATAACGCGCCGCTCCCCTGCTCAGCAATATGCTTCATCGACTGCTTGAGCTGATATCCGCAGTCACATCGCTTGCTGCCAAAAATATCGCCGGTATGACAAATGGAGTGGAACCGGATCAAGGCATGCTCAGCATCGGAAAAATCCCCATGGACAAGCACGCTCGATTGTTGGAGCTCAGCTAAATTCGCGGCAGATAGTTTGGCCACGATCCGTTCAAAATCCTCCGTCACCTCATGGCAATTCAGCCAGCAATACCACTTAAACTCGGCGGTCTCCCCCTCTAAGTTAACCGGCAGCTTAATGGGGCCGACAAGATAGATCGCTCCTTTGTCCGTTTGGATTCGTTGTATTCTCTCTTGTAAAAGCGAGATCACTTTAGGATCAAAGTGCTTTACAGCAGGCATGTATACATCCCCTTTGCATTCCGGATCAGTCCAAATCCTTCTTGTCTTAATATGCGCAAAAAAAGCCCCGTTATGTTTCTCAACATGAAAGGGGGCCAGATTTTAGCTAGACTAATTTCAATTAAATTGCCAGCAGCTTAAGCTCAGGTTTCCGTACTGATAGCTGCGATGAAGCAGCTTGGCTTGACGACTGGAGTCTCCGGCTCCCATCGCGAGCAGCAGCGGAATAAAATGTTCATTCGTCGGTACAGCTTCCTGGGCGTATGGAGCCAATTCCCGATACTGAAACAACGCTTCCGTATCCCATGACTCGAGCTTATTTTGGATCCAGCTGTCGAACTGCTCCGCCCAATCGTCGATCCCATGGGATCGCCAATTCAATCTTCGTAGATTGTGGACGGTGCCACCGCTCCCGATGATCAGAACATCCTGCTCCCTAAGCTCTGCCAACGCCATGCCGATTTGATACTGTACTTTGTTGGACAAATAACGGTTCACGGACAGAGCGATAACCGGGATATCGGCCTCAGGATACAGCAGCTTAAGAACCGCCCAAGCCCCGTGGTCCAGCCCTCTTTTCTCATCCAGAACGCTCGGTATGCCGTGCTTCTCAAACAGCGATTGAACCTGCTCGCTCACCGAGCGATCGCTGTGGGCCGGGTAAGTCATCTGGTAAAGCTCATCCTGAAACCCGCCAAAATCATAAATGGTTTCATAGGTCCCAGCCGCGCTAACACTTTGAACAGGCTCCTCCCAATGCGCGGAGAAGAGTACGATCGCTTTTGGTCTAGGGGTATGGTCCTTGAAGCTCTTGAGTAATTGTGTATATTCGTTATCTTCCAGCACAATGGACGGTGCGCCGTGAGCAAAGAAATAGGAAGGCATCATAAGGTTTCTCACTCCTTGTTTGTAATTAAACCTGCATCCTGCTTGAGCCAGTTCAGTACATCAAGCTGGTTCTCTTCCGATACACCGTGGTCGGTCGGGTATAGTTTGAAGGTCAGAAGCGATGTCCGATCCTGAAAATACGCCGCCGACTCGTGCCCGATCCGAACCGGGAATACGGAATCATACTCTCCATGCGAAACGAATACCGAGACGTCCTTTACGCTCTGCAAGGCATACTCCGTCTTCACAAAATCAGGAACGTACCCGTTCAGCGCAACGATTCCCTTCAGCCGAGCTCCCATCGTAAGCGCAAGCGTCATAGCCAGGATGGCACCTTGGCTAAAGCCGAGTAAATAGCGTTTGCCCGGATCGATCGGGTATTTCTCCGTCGCATAATGAATAAAGGCTTCAAGCTGCTTTACCGCCGTGTCAAACATTTCCCGAATGGGGTTACCCAGACTTTTCAAATCATAGTATTGGTAGCCTGCTCCAAGCGTCAGATTGCCGCGGATACCGATAATGATGAAATCATCTGCCATCGGAGCAACCAAGCCAAACATATTGCGTTCATTGGAGCCCTTGCCATGCAGCGTAAAGACGACAGGATATTTCTTGCCCGGATCCATATTGGCCGGTAAATGTATGTCATATTGATAAGCCGGATTCATGAAAATCCCCTTCCGTAGGAAGCTGATATATTAGTAATAATAAATTAATGTTTATATAACTAATTTAATATAGAACATTCTAGCGTGTCAATAATAATTTTGTTAATATGTAATTATGTTTTGTATTACTAATATTTTAACAAAAGGAGCAATCGGGATGGACATCGGCTCATCAATAAGAGCAATTAGGAAGCGAAAAAATATCACCATTGCCCAAATTTGCGAAGAAACGGGCCTGTCCCAAGGCTTCATGAGTCAGGTCGAAACCAATAAAACCTCCCCCTCCATATCTACTTTGGAAAATATAGCTCAGGCTTTGAAGGTGCCTTTGGCTTATTTGCTGCTGAAGAAAGAACAGCGGATGAATCAAGTGTTGAAGCATGAGCGAAAAATCACGACCAGCGGCCCTGAAAAATTGAAAGTCGAGCATTTGAGCTCCACGAAGAACATGAGGATGATGCTCGTAGAGCTTCCTCCCGGAGCTTCGACCGGTGAAGAGCCTCACGCGCATGAAGGCGAGGAGGTTCATGTTGTCATCCAAGGGAGAATCTACGCTGAGCAAGGGGAAGACGCGGCCGAATTCAGTGAGGGCGATTCGTTCAGCTGGAACGCGTGCACGCCACATTTGGTGAGAAATATTGGTGAGGAAACCGCCACTGTGCTGATTTCGATCTATACGGAGTCCGACAGCGAATGGGATTTGATTTAGCATGCTATAATTGTTAGGTCCAACTTCACTAATTCCGACTATCTGAAATAGGAGAGATAAACACGATGACTACCAAGCTGTACCACGGCGCCGCTTATTATCCAGAGCTCTGGAGTGCTGATGTGATTGAAGAAGACATCCAAATCATGAAGGAAGCAGGCATTAACGTCGTCCGGATCGGCGAGTTCGCTTGGTCCCGTATGGAGCCGGAAGAAGGAAAGATCGATCTTGGCTTCTTTGTCGACATCATAAAGAAAATGCATGAGAACGGCATTGACACGGTGATGTGCACGCCTACGCCTACCCCCCCGATCTGGTTCACCCATGGGCACCCCGAGCGCATGTATGTCGATGAGCATGGCCATACGATGGATCATGGCTCGCGCCAGCATCCATGTACGAACAACCGCTATTTCCGCGAAAAGGCTGCCATCATTACGGAGCATATCGCTAAAGCCGTTGGCCGTCTGCCTGGCCTGATCGGCTGGCAGCTGGATAATGAATTCAAGGCACACGTTGCCGAATGCATGTGCAGCGGCTGCAAAAATCTCTGGCATCAATGGCTGAAGCAGCGCTACGGAACCATCGAAGCGCTGAATTCGGCATGGGGAGCGGATATTTGGAGCGAAGCGTACTTGAGCTTCGAGCAGGTGCCGCAGCCGGGCTTTGCCCCGTTCCTGCATAACTCCTCTCTACGCACAAACTACCAGCGGTTTTCCTTTGAGAAGATCGCCGAGTTCAGCGACGAACAGGCCGACATCATTCGGAAGTATTCCGATATGCCCATCACGCACAACAGCAGCGTCATGTTCCATGTCGACAACGAGCGTTTGTTCAAGAACCTGGACTTCGCTTCCTTCGACACCTACGCGACCTACGATAACACGAAAGCCTACTTGATCAACTGCGATCTATGGCGCAATTTCAAGAAGGGCCGCGATTTCTGGATTATGGAGACGAGTCCATCACACTCCGCCTCACTGGAGAGCTATGCCGTACCTCACCCGAATGGCTATCTGCGCGTTGAAGCTGTAGCCGCGTATGCACTGGGCGCCGAAGCCTTCTGCTACTGGCTGTGGAGACAACAGCGCGCAGGCTGCGAGCAGCCGCATGGCTCCGTCATCAGCAGCTGGGGCAAGCCGACGGTCGGCTTCCTAAACGTGCTCGAGGTCGAGGCGGCACGGAAGGCGATTGAGCCCATCATTACGTCGACGCGCCCTACGCAAGCAGAGGTTGGCATGACCTACTCCGACATATCCAAGGCGTTCCTGAAAACCGAACCGCATCGGAAGCTGCATCACCGCAGCCTGGTGACCGAATTCTACAACCTTATTCTGACCCAGGGCATCCATCGCGATCTGCTCCCGGAGGGCAGCGATCTGAGCGGCTACAAGCTGCTGTTTACGCCGTTCCTCCCTTATTTATCGGACGAGCTTTTGAGCCGGGCTGAAGCTTTCGTTCGCGCGGGCGGCATATGGGTCGTCGGTCCGCTCTCCGGCGGACGTACCGAAGAGCACACCATCCACACCGATGCGGGTCTTGGTAAGCTTGATCAGCTGGCCGGCGTGGCGACGTTGTATACCTACCCGATGGATGGAACAGGCACGATGGGTGAAGCGTTCGGCGTAAGCTCGCCGCTTAGTATGTGGAGCGCCGTGTTCGAGCCTCTGGAAGCGACGGCGGTCGGCACCCTGCAGCAAGGCCTTGCGCCGGACAAAGCCTTCATAACCGAGCGTCGTCTCGGCGAAGGCAAGATCGTCATGCTCGGCTCCATGCCTAGCGGCGAGCAAGGCGAGGTGCTCTTGAAAAAGCTGATCGATCACTATACTACAGATGCAGGTGTAACGCAAAGAACCGACGTCACGAGCGGTACGATCGTTGCGCCAAGGCACGGCAATGGCTTCACCGTCTGGTTTATTGTCAACATGGACGGCAAAGGCGGAAAAGTCACCCTTCCGCAGGGAGGTCTGGACCTCCTGTCTGGTGAACACGTTCCAGCCGGAACAATGGAGCTCGGACGATATGAATTCCGTACGATTCGCTTAGCCGCGAAGACGATATAAAAGGTCCGGCTGCTAATCTCAATGTAGAATTGATAAAGGACTCCAGATTTCGATAAAATCGATCTGGAGCCCTTTGTATGTTGTCAGAATTGGTGAGAAAAGTCTGCTCAGCATCTTGATCAATGAATATCCTTCTTTTTGAAGCGGCCGCCCTTTACGTCATGAATATTGCCTACAGCCAGGAAAGCCGAAGAATCCATCTCATCAACAATCGATTTCAGCTTAGCTTCTTCAAGCCTCGTAATTACGCAAAAAATAACCTTTTTATCGGAGCCTGTAAATCCTCCTTCGCCGTTTAAATAGGTCACTCCCCGTCCCAGCCGCTTAACGATAGCCTCTCCAATTTCATTATAACTATCGCTAATAATCCAGACAGATTTGGATTGGTCAAGTCCTTCAATCGTAATGTCGATCAGTTTAAACGCAATGTAATAAGCAATTAATGAATACATCGCATGATCCCAACCAAATACGAAGCCTGCACTCCCCAAAATAAATACATTCACAAACATCACGATCTCACCAACGGAAAAAGGACCTTTCTTGCTTACAAGGATGGCCACGATTTCCGTTCCATCTAGAGACCCGCCCGATCTGATTACCATTCCCACACCGATTCCCAAAATGATACCTCCAAATACAGCAGCCAAGAGAGGATCAATCGTCAAAGGCGGTACAGGTATGAGAAGGCTTGTGCCGACTGACATCATAAGCACAGCGAAAAGGGTTGACAGCGCAAAGGTCTTACCAATTTGTTTATAGCCTATGATCAGAAAAGGTAAATTTAAAAGCGTTAGAAATACTCCTAAGGGCACATTCGTTTCATGAGCCAAAATAATAGAAATGCCTGTGACCCCGCCGTCGATGATGTTATTAGGAACCAGGAATATTTCCAGTCCGACTGAAAAAAGCCCCGCACCAATCATCATAAATACGATTCGACGTAGTAATTTTAGCCGCTTCATTTTTGGATGTGTAGCCATTTGTCCCATAATTTCCATATTATCCCTCCCAAAATAAAAAGATGGAGCCTGATTTGACAGACTCCACCTTTAATTACCGTATTGTATTCATATATTAATTATAGGGTAAATCGGCTTAAAGTTCAAATTTAGACTTTTTCCAATCGGCTGCGAATTTTTCGATACCTTGATCGGTCAGCGGATGCTTGGCGATTTGTTCGATGACGGAAAAAGGAATGGTTGCAATATGCGCGCCTGCCATCGCAACACGAGTCACGTGATCCGGATGGCGTACGGACGCCGCAATAATCTGTGCTTCCAGGTTATGAATACGGAACACTTCGGCAACTTTCGAGACGAGCTGGACGCCGTCCTCCGAAATATCATCCAAGCGGCCAAGAAACGGCGAGACATAAGTAGCGCCCGCACGAGCAGCCAGCAATGCCTGGTTCACGGTAAAAATCAGCGTAACATTCGTTTTTACGCCTTTATCGCTGAGATAACGGCAAGCTTCCAGTCCGTCGAGTGTCATCGGCAGCTTGATCGTGATGTTTTTATCATAATTATTGATTTTGATGAGCTCGTTGGCTTGCGCAATCATCTCCTCAGCGGTCAGAGCGTCCGGCGTAACTTCAGCGGATACGGATTCAACCTTCGGCACAGCCTGCAGAATCTCAGCAATTCGATCCTCGAATTTCACGCCTTCTTTAGCGACCAGGGAAGGATTCGTCGTGACGCCGGACAAGATGCCGACTTTATAAGCTTTTTGGATGTCTGCCAGGTTGGCGGTATCGATAAAATATTTCATAGGGAATTACCTCCTAGAGTGGATTGATTAGTTGTTAATTAATAGTTTCGTCAGCTGAACTACATTCGGAACGGAAAAACCAAAGGATTCCATGACCGCCCCGCCTGGGCCGGATGCGCCGAACGTATCGATCGACAACACGATCCCGCTCGCCCCTGCGTAACGGTCCCAGCCTAACGAGATCCCTGCTTCGATGGCTACCCGCTTGCTAACGGAATCGGGAAGGACGCTTTGTTTATAGTCTTCGGATTGGCGATCGAACAGCTCTCTGCAAGGCATGGCAACGACTCGCACCGAAACGTTGTCCCGTTCCAGCTCCGTTTTGGCGTTCATGGCTAGAGCTACCTCAGATCCGGTTGCCATCAATATCACATCCGGATGCAGGTTCGTTTCTGCCAGCACGTAGGCGCCTTTGGCTAGCGCTTTGATATTGGCTTTGGTCGCCTCAAACACGGGCAAGTTCTGTCGGCTCAGCACGAGGGCTACTGGACCCTCACTTCGCTGCAGCGCATAAGCCCATGCACTTGCCGTTTCATTGGCATCCGCCGGCCGAATCACAGTAAGCCCCGGAATCGTGCGCAGTGCCGCCAGTTGTTCAACAGGCTCATGCGTTGGCCCGTCTTCCCCCACCGCGATGGAATCGTGAGTAAATACATAAATCAAGGGCAGCTTTTGAAGCGCGGCAAGCCGAATGGACGGACGCAAATAATCGCTGAACACGAAGAAGGTACTTACAAAAGGTTTAACGCCTCCATGCAAGGCCATGCCATTTCCGGCTGCGCCCATTGCATGCTCGCGAACGCCGAAATATACATTGCGCCCTGAGTAGGAGTCTACGGCGAATTTTTGCTCCCCTTTGATATCCGTCATCGTAGAATGCGATAAATCCGCGCTCCCGCCAAAAATCGAAGGAACGATGCTCACGTAATGATTAATCGCCTCTCCGCTTGCTACGCGAGTAGACAAGCTTTTGGACGTATCGAACGTAAGGATATCTTCATCATTCAATGCTACGAAGCCTTCGAGCATTTGCTCCAATTCAGTTCCCTGCTGAGGAAAGTTCACTTTATAAGCGTTAACCAATTGATTCCAATTCTCTTCTTTGCTCCCGCCGTTCTGCTTCAGCTGCTCGAAGTGGGCTCTGACTTCCTTCGGAACCGTAAATTCTTCCTCGTACTTCCATCCATAAGCCTCTTTAGTTGCCTTCGCCTCTTCAAGGCCAAGGGGATTGCCATGGACTTTGTTCGTTCCTGCCGCCTTGCTGCCGTAGCCGATCACTGTCCGAACTTCAATCAGCGTCGGTTGGGAATCGTTTTGCTTGGCTGCTGCGATGGCGCCCGCAATGTGCGAAACATCGTTACCGTCCTCCACCCGGATATATTCCCAATTCACCGATTCGGCTCTCTTTTTCATATCTTCGCCGAAGCTTAGGTTGAGCGCTCCATCCAAGGAAATGTCGTTGGAATCGTACAGGACGATTAATTTGCCCAGCTTCATATGTCCGGCCATAGACATCGCCTCGTAGGAGATGCCTTCCATTAGACATCCGTCGCCGACCAGCGCGTACGTATAATGATCAATCACCGGGAAGCCAGGTTGATTGAATTTCGAAGCCAGATGCGCTTCGGCCATTGCCATGCCGACGGCCATGGCAATCCCTTGTCCCAGAGGTCCCGTTGTCGCCTCTACCCCATCCGTGTGCCCATATTCGGGATGTCCGGGCGTTTTGCTGTTCAACTTGCGAAATTGTTTTAAATCTTCCAACGACACCTGGTATCCGGACAGATGCAAGAGGCTATAAAGTAAAGCCGAACCGTGGCCCGCAGATAGGACGAAGCGGTCGCGGTTGAACCACTTGGGATTGCCCGGATGATGATTCATCAGCTTGGACCAAAGGACATAAGCCATCGGCGCAGCTCCCATCGGAAGCCCAGGATGTCCGGAATTGGCACGGTTTACAGCGTCGATCGACAACGTTCTGATCGTATCGATCGCCAGTTGATCAATGGTTTGCGTGACAGGCATATCGTTCTCCTTTATCAATGTGATGGCTTGCTCTAGTATCACTTTCGTAATTCCACTATAATACAGTTCAAGGTCATACACGTAATAAATAGAATTGACAGGGGATATAGAACGCATCTATGAACAATAATTACGAATTGTACAAAGTCTTTTATTGGGCCGCTACGACAGGCAGCTTGACTCAGGCCGCCAAGGCACTGTATCTCACACAACCAAGCGTCAGCCATGCAATCAAACAGCTTGAAGAAAGCTTTGGTATCACCTTATTTTACCGGAATTCCAAAGGCGTCACGCTGACGAGAGAGGGCGAAGCTTTATATTCTTATATCGGGCAGTCGCAGAACTTTATTACTTTAGCGGAAGAAAAGATGGCCGCACTAAAAAATTTGGATAACGGAGAATTACGGATTGGCGGCAGCGATTCGCTGTTCAAGCATTATTTGCTCCCGTATTTGGAGGACTTTCATCAGAAGTATCCCGGCATTCGGCTTCAACTAAACCATGGGACGACGCCGGAAATCATCACGTTCTTGAAAGAAGGCAAAATTGATTTTGGGGTAGTACGTATGCCCATTGTCGATCCGCTGCTTGATGTAAAAGAAAGTCTCCAGCTGCAGGACTGCTTTGTTGCCGGTTCCAACTACGCTGACCTTAAGGGGACCGTTCTATCCCTGGACAGGCTGCTTCAGCATCCGGTTATTCTCTTTTCCCGCAACAGCCGGGCACGAATGACCATAACGGAACTGTTTCAAAGCTATGGCTTGCAGCTAAAGCCTGCCATCGAGGTCGGGAGTGTTGATCTTCTGATTGAGTTTGCACGCAAAGGGCTTGGGATTTCTTACGTAGCTAGGGAATTTGTTACGAAGGAGCTGGATGAAGGCTCTCTGTTCGAAATTCAATTGGATGTCCCTCTCCCCCCCTCACAGGTGGGAATTATGATTATGAGGAACATGCCGCTGTCCGTTTCGGCGAGCAAATTTATGGAGCTCGCTCGGCATACGGATATGCGTTAACTCTGGTCCGTTAGATTCGGCAAGGTCCCACATACGGAACGGAAAATCTTTGTACTAGGCTAGTAGGAATCTCCCGTAATTCGCCGAATTTTAAAATACGGGAGGTGACCATATATGCAAATGATTCCGGTTTCATCCGTCAATATACACTCGATCGGCTACGATCGAACATTATACAAGCTTTATATCCGATTTCACACGGGCGCTACCTACATTTACCTTGAAGTTCCCAGTCACGTGCACGCCGAATTAATGAACGCGGGCTCTAAAGGCGGTTATTACGCGGACTTTATCAAGGAGCGATACCGCTTATGTACTATGAGTTTCTGATTTCTATATTTGGGGAGGGTGTCTGTTGGACAGTAACAGAACAAACATTATAGGCGGTCGTGAGGTTGGTGCCATCTCGGTCGATATGGATCCGAGTGCAGTTCATGAAACAAACAGCTTATTTTGGGATACAAAAGGAAATGATGTTTTAGGAGCCACCTCGCTTCCTTTTTATGGAGCTTTTGTCTCAGAAGAAAATTGCCAGCTTTTTGGCGATGTTTCAGGAAAAAAGATGCTGGAAATCGGCTGTGGAAGCGGTCAATCCTTGCAATATCTGGGGGAACGCAAAGCGTCTGAACTATGGGGTATGGATCTATCAGAAAACCAAATCGAAAAGACACGGCAGCATTTGACGGCGTGTGGTCTTTCAGCAAAATTAATCTGTTCTCCCATGGAAGAAGAATGCGGCATACCAGAGGATTATTTTGACTTTGTTTATTCGGTTTATGCGATAGGCTGGACAACCGACCTTGAGGGTACTTTTCGCCGAATTGCTTCTTATCTAAAAAAAGACGGCGTATTTATTTTCAGTTGGTCTCACCCTATACACAAATGTGTTTCTGCAGAAAATAATACGCTTGTTTTTAAAAAGTGTTATTTCGATGAATCTTGGTATTCGGTATCTCTCGACGAAAGTACGCTAACATTGTCGGACCGTACACTATCAACCTATGTGAATGCGTTGGCAAAAGCGGGATTTGTCATTGAACAAATGGTTGAGCAGTCTGATGATGAAATTTTGCAATCGCGGTCAAACAGCCATTTTGCAAAAAAAGCAAAGATGCTTCCTGTAACTTTTGTAATCAAAGCAAGAAAACTCTAATGTAGTGGAAATCAAGAAAATTGAAAACGCTTAAACGATAGTGTATTCGTTCTGGAAAAGAAAAAGACATCAACCCACAAGGAAGATGTCTTTTTCTTTTCATTGAGCTTTTGCGTACACGCGTTTAACGTAGAAGGAATGGCGTTTTTCAATTTCATTTTCTCTAAACAATTCTTTATCCACTTTTACAACAACCTTACGTACACGGGCTGGAACACCTTGTGATAACCCTGGCCTGTGAATGTCTTCCGGAAATAAAACTACAAGCATCCCCGGAATAAGTCTTAACTGAGTTTCGTTAGGGACCTCGATATATAATGCACAGTCATTCTCAAAATCGAAGGCCTTCCCAATAATGCTCGCAGCCCAGAGGGGGAGTGAAGATTCACAAAGCGTTTTTCTGAGATGTTTCATAAATAAATAAAAATAACGGTGCCGCGAACCCGCTGCTCCGTTATCAGTGTTTCAGGATGAATGATCTCATGACAAACGAACTTATGTTCCTAGAACATTTCCCAAGCTCAAGCTTCGATCCCCTTTGCTAAAACAAATCATGGAGATCCAGCTTAGAAGCCGCAGTATTCCCCTTCAAAAAGTATTCATATTGGCCGAGCCTCTCCAGCGCCTCTTTGTCGGGCAGCCATACCCACTCGTCAATTTCCGTTTGGCAACGATGAGCCCGAAACGCAGCGAGCTTCGCTTCCAAATAAGCCTGAACGTCGATTTTGATAACATCCTTATGGGTATACCCAAACCGCTCTGGATGTTTCATCGCATCACCGAACGTAATGAAATATAAAGTGCTGCGATGTCCTGTTCGCCTAGAAGCGGCAGTCGTTGCTTTACCGATCGCACAATGATCCGGATGTCCACCCAGTTTTTCGTGAAAAGTAAGCACTACATCAGGGTCAATCTCGTGGATGAGAGCTGATACCCGTGCAATCAGGCTCTCCTCATCAGTAAACTCCACCGTCTTGTCACGGATATCAAAAAAAAGAAGCTTCCGGATGCCCAGGCAGGTACAGGCTTGCCGCAGCTCCAATTCACGGGCAGCAGGCATCGATTCCCGATTAAGATAAGGCGGATTTCCCATGCGTCGTCCCATTTCCCCTCGCGTGGCGCTAACCAGCGTTATCTCCATCCCCTCACTGGCGTATTTTGCGAGTGTACCTCCACAGATAAACGACTCGTCGTCAGGATGGGCAAAAACCGCAAGGATCTTTCGCGTGGCTTTATCAAGGCTATTCATTCCGGAAACGGCTCCTTTCCTAAGTGAAGGGCAACATTCATCCGACCTCTATCGTCATAGCCGGCCAACAATAGCCGATTCTCATCTCCCTCATAATGCGTGAGCGCCTCCATTCGCAGCCAACCATGCCCATCGAATCGAAGAGCCACACGATAAGGGCCTTCCCCCGCTATAAACGAATCGGTAACATTGACCTTAAAATTACGTACAAATACGAATGAAGTTGCCTCGCTGTGGATATAGACATCTGCCCCGATGAAGCCCCGCAGCTCTGCCTCAACCTTGGATTTGCTTATTTTGATCATCTGCGCCTATTCTCCCCTCATGACTCATGACTAAGAATATGAAATTAAAGTCCTCTCAACCATTTCAATGAAACATAATAATATTATAGCCGTCCGTTCTTTATTCTCAACATATTACATTCTCTAAGAGTTTCTAAAGATGTACCCAATGCATATTATTCCCATATTTAGGGATGATAAATTGAAAGTACATGATGTTACTTGCAGGAGACTTGACTATGGGATTTTTACGTAACTTCCTCCGCGGCAAGCGACAAGCTCCCATTATGCAGCAGGCCAATGAGGAAGTATTGCAGCGGCTTAGCATGGACATCGATAAAAATTTAGCCGATGTAAAAATGCTCTTTCCTCTCACCCCCGGGCTCATGATCCGTGAATTCGAAATCAAATCTACCGGCAGGCGGGGAGCCCTTGTATACCTGGACGAATTAACGGATCAGCAAATGATCCACCATCAAATCCTTTCACCGTTGATGCAGGAACAATCCGGTGACACGGACGTAGAGTCCATCCTATCCATAGGGATGATCCAGCGGGCGTACGATCTAAACCAAGTGGAAAAAGCCATTGTGCAGGGGAAAAGTGTTTTATACATCGATGGGCTGAATACCGTCATGCTCTTTCATACCCATGGCTGGCCGAAGAGGGCCATTGAGGAGCCGCAGGTGGAAGCGGCCTTGAAGGGATCCCATTTAGGCTTCGTTGAGACCTCCAGCCAAAATATCGCTATGATCCGCAGATATATTCCAAACCGGGAGCTCAAAGTGAAAGAGTACCGTGTGGGTATACGAGGCGAAGCAGGAGTCAGCTTGTTGTTCCTGGCGGATGTTGTAAATCCGGAGCTTGTTCTCGAGCTGGAAACCCGGTTACAAAGCCTGGATGTAGATGCCATAATTAATACCGGTGAACTGGAAGAGCTGATCGAGGATCATCCTTACTCTCCTTTTCCACAGTTTATCACGACGGAGCGGCCGGATTCCGCTGCCTCACATATTCTGCAGGGGAGAATTGCGCTTATCATGGATCGATCCCCGGGCGCCCTGATCGCTCCGGTTACTTTCGCTTCGTTCTTCCAAAGTGTAGATGACTATACTTTCAGCTGGCAGGTCGGGAGCTTTTTGCGGCTTTTAAGATTTTCCGCATTTTTTATCACCATTTTCCTGCCTGCGATTTATATTGCGGTCATTTCCTTTAACTTTGAAATCATTCCCTTGCAGCTGCTGTTGTCCATCGGTGAATCTAGGGCCAACGTTCCGTTCGCGCCCATACTGGAAGCGCTTATTATGGAGATTAGCCTGGAAATGCTGAAGGAAGCCGGAGTTCGCCTGCCGGCCCCGATCGGTCAATCCGTCGGTATCGTTGGCGCGATTATCATTGGGCAGGCTACCGTCCAAGCGGGGCTTGTGAGCAACATCATGGTGGTGGTTGTCGCGTTGACCGGCATGGCCTCGTTTATCATCCCGAATCAGGATATGTCTACCGCGATCCGATTGATTCGATTTCCAATGATGATCCTTGCGTTTTTATTCGGGCTTCTCGGGGTCGGAGTCGGGCTCATGATATTGTTGGGCCACCTGATTTCATTGCAATCGCTAAGCACACCGTATATAAAGCTCAGCGATCCACCGAAGTTTCTTAATTTAAGGGATTCCCTTGTACGATTGCCGCTGCAGTATGTGAAGAAGCGACCCTCGAGTACCAAACCATCCAAGGTCAATAAACAGGAAGCAGATCATCCGAAGGGTGATGGTGGATGAAGAAGGTTAAGCCAATCGAGATTTCACAATATCAATTTATTACTTTGATTTTTGGCTCCCAAGTGGGGATCGGAGTGTTGTCCTTACCTTCGGATTTGGCTAAAATTTCCGGAACGGACAGCTGGATAGCCATTCTGGCCGGTTGGATTCTCGCGGTGATCGCCAGTGTGATGATCATTCAAGTCATGAAAAAGCATCCTGAAGAAACCTTGTATGATCTCATCCCCCGATATTTCGGTAAGGTGATGGGCAAGGCAATTAACATCTGCATCGCCTTCTATTTTTATTTCGCTTTTTTCACGAGCTTCTTTGCCTCCGTGTCCATCATGCAATTGGAGCTTTTACCCAAGACACCCGATTACGCGCTGGTGATTCTCTTTGCTGTGCCTGTCTATCTCATCCTTCGACATCATGCGGGTGTCTTGGCCAGATATTCGCAGGCCACGTTTGGAATGTTCCTTTGGCTGCTCGCCTTGTATGTAATCCCATTAAAAGATGCCGTTTGGCTGCATTTGCTGCCTGTCATCAAAGAAGGCTGGATGCCTGTGCTAAACAGCATGAAAACGACTACGCTTTCTTACTTGGGCTTTGAAACGGCGTTTATTTTTTATCCTTTCTTAAAGAACAAATCAGCCGCGGTCAAAGGTGTGATCATCGGAAACACGCTAACCATGCTTTTATATTTAATTGTAACGATTGTTTGTATCGTTTCTTTCTCACCAAAGGGGATCTTAACCATAGGTCTCCCCACGCTGAAAATTGTGAAGGTCGTTGAGTTTCGTTTTCTGGAGCGGTTTGAGATTATTTTTTTGGTGATGTACCTCTTTTTGCTGTCAAAGGTGTGGATGTTCAATCTGTATTGCGGGCTGGTCGGATCAAGTCACGTGCTGGGCAAAGCGGATCACAGACCTCATTTGGTCGTATGCCTGGTATGCCTCATTGCTTTGTCGTTATTCTATTCTCCCGAATTCGATGAGATTGATCGCTTTAAGTCGATCTGGAGTCATATGGGGACTTATTTTGCGTTTGCACTCCCTCTTTTCCTGCTCGTGTTTACACGATCCATGGACCGGCTTAGAAAGGAGAGCTAGGATGAAGCGGCTACACTCGGTCATTTTTACAGCAGCATGCCTCCTTTTTTTGCAAGGCTGTTACGATCGTACCAATCTGGAGGACCTCTCGTTATCGCTTATGATTGGTCTGGATGTGGATGAGAAAAACCAGTTGATCGTTTATTCTTCCAGCCCTGTATTTAATAAAGAGGCACGACAAAATCGGAGACGGTGGAGGTGAAAGCAGTCAACATCAAAGAATCGCACAATGCGCTGGACACCATGCTGACTGGCTTTACCAATAGCGGCAAAAACCAAACCATACTTCTCGGAAGAAGGCTGCTTCAGCAAAAAAATGATTTAATGAAGTTGTTTGACCTATATTATCGTGATCCTAAACAAAATGCGACCACTCGGCTGGTTGAGATCGACGGACCGGTAGCCGAGGTCTTTCGTTATAATCCGACGGATAAGCCGCGTCTTCCCATTTATATCAAGCAGCTGATTGATACCGCCGCGCGAAGGAGCCTTACGGTATTAACAAACATCCAAGTGCTACGTCGTCAGATGACAGAACAAGGGATGACGCCTTCAATCGCAGAAATAAGAAAAGATAAAACGCAGCTTAAAATTACCGGTACCGCCCTGCTGACAGAGCGCGGAGAATATGTGATGACCCTCCCGGTGCGGGAAAGCCTATTGCTGCTTATTTTGCAAAATCACGTTTCAAACGAACCGTCCATATCCATCCCGCTATCGGGGATCGGGGATGCAAAGGATCACAATGAGGTTACAATCAATATTAAAAGCGTAAAACGAAAGATGAAAACGAGCCGTAATTCCGGTACCTTCCAATTTGATATGAATCTTCGGTTAATCGTAGATATTACCTCGATGAACTTCTATTATGATATCCAAAAGCATGATGCAAAGCTGGGAGATCAGATCGCTAAAGAGCTTCAAACCCAGCTCATGTCTTTAGTCCAAAAATGCCAGTCCCAAAAAATAGACCCGTTCGGATTCGGGATCTATGCAAGGACCTATCAATATCCGGCGTGGAAAAAGGTCGAGGATCAGTGGGGAGCTGCGTTTGCAGACGCTAAAGTTCAGATCTCCACTCATGTGAAGATCAATGCCTATGGTGTGACCCAATAGTTGGAGGCAAAAAAAACGAAAGGAGCTAAGCGGCTTCTTCTCGCTTAGCTCCTTGGTTTTTTCCGCGCCTACTTTATGACCGCCTGTTCAAGTCGACTATTCGTCTTCCTTAAAGATCGGCGTAATGCTCAGCTCAAATGTAAATTCCTTATCGTTCAGCTGATACTGCGGTGCCAACTCCGGTCCGCACGAGTGCGAGCCGACGCCGCTGTTGCGGTAGTCGAGCTGCACAATCGTTTCCTTGCGCTTGAGCCGCTCCAGCTCATAGTCGTGCTCTGCCGCTGTCAAGTCATGCGGGGTAAAATGCTCCGCGTTAAACGAGAAGTCGCCGGAGCTCGACGTGAACTTAAGTCCCATTCCCTGCTCGTTGGATAGGATCGCCCACTCCGTGCCATAACGGGCGCCGTTCTCCTGCGGCATGATATAATTCTGGAACATCTCGTCGACTGACAGCAAGTATCGGCCCTTCTTGGCACTTTGCCGCTTGTCGATATACGATTCATGAGGACCGAAGCCGAAGTATTCGACCTCCTCCGTGCCCCGGGGCATAATCAACTGTAGGCCGAAGCGCGGCAGGAACAAGAGGTCCTCGCGTACCTTGACGTCCACCCGCAGCGACACTTCGCCGGTACCGTCGATCCGCCACAGCGCTTGGCCGTGCAGCAGCGGAAGGCGGATGTAGCCGCCGAGCGAGAAGTCGACTGTAATTTCCACTGTGTCTGCTGACGGCTGAGACCATTCGCAGCGATACACCTTCATGGAGGCGCGGTCATAGCCTGCCTCAATCCACTGCTGTTTGATTCTGCGGTCGTTATCCATCGGCGCCCGCCAGATGTTGAACTGCGCCGGGGCGGCCAGCATCTGCACGTTGTGCTTGGAGAGCTGTACAAAGGTGCCGTCCTGCAAGTCAAACACATGGCGGAAATCGAAGCCGTCGATTGCTAAACGACCGCCGGAGGTGCTCGCTAGAACCGGCGGAGCATCGACTTGCAAAGCTGCCTGCTCGGACGCTGCCGCCGGGGAGAGCTCGAATTGCTCAAAGGTCAGCTCGTGACCGATGCCGGACCAACGTGTTTCTTCCTTCATACGGATGGAAATGGTGAGATAGGTTTCTTCCTCTCCGGTCGGTTCCGCATAAGGGACGGCGATGATTTGGCTGCCGTGAGGCGCCGCATCCAGCTGCCAAATATGCCCCTGCTCCACGAGGCGGCCGGCCTGCTCGACCTTCCAATACAACGCCGCATGGGTCAAATCGCGGAAATCGTACAGGTTCGTAAGGCGGATCAAGCCTTTGGACAGGTCCTCCGCTTCCAGACGGACCGGAGCGATCACTTTTTTCAGCTCCAGCAATCCGATGTGCGGCTTTCGGTCCGGCGATACCAGTCCGTCGATGCAGAAATTCCCGTCATTCGGCTTGTCGCCGAAGTCCCCGCCGTAAGCGAAGAATGGCTTGCCCTCCGGCGTATGCGTCTTAATCCCGTGGTCGTTCCACTCCCAGACGCAGCCGCCCATCAGCTTCGGATACTTATAGATGACATCCCAGTAATCCTTCAGATCCCCCGGCCCGTTGCCCATCGCATGGCTGTATTCGCATTGGAACAGCGGCTTGACCTTGTCCGGATTCAGGGCATGCTCCTCCATCTCCTGGACCGTCGCATACATTCGGCTGTCCATATCCAGACAGTCCGTGTCGGGATGACCTTTATATTTCTCCGCCGCCCCTTCGTAATGCACCATTCTGGAGTTGTCCCTCTCGCGGGTCCACTTCGCCATGGCCATATGGTTCACATGATAGCCGGACTCGTTGCCCATCGACCAGATGACGACACACGGCTGGTTTTTGTCCCGCTCCACCATTCGAATCGCCCGGTCAACGAAGGCCGCTTCCCAGTCGGTGTTGGCCGACAGCACATGGAAGGCGCCTTCGACCCCTGTTCGAATCAATCCATGACATTCCAAATCCGCTTCATCGATCACATAGAAGCCGTATTCGTTGCACAGCTCCAGAAACCGAGGGTCATTCGGGTAATGGGAGGTGCGGATCGTGTTGACATTATGCTGCTTCATCAGGTTCAAATCTTTGATCATATGGTTGACCGGTATCGTCTGACCGAGCTCCGGATGTGAGTCATGGCGGTTTACGCCTTTCAGCTTGATCGCCTGGCCATTGATTCGGAACACGCCGTCCGCAATCTCCACACGGCGGAAGCCGACGGAAAACCGCAGCACCTCTTCCCCGCTGTGTACGTACAGCTGATACAGGTTAGGCTGCTCGGCATTCCACAGCTTCGGATTATCCAACGTGAGCTTAACCGCGCCTTTGCCGTCGATGACCGCGCCGCTCGACGCGACCGTCTCGCCCGAGGCATTCTTCAGCTCAAGCCGCACCTCACAGCGCCCGCTCGTCTCGAGCTCACAATTCAAGTCCGCCTTGCTGAAATCGGCGGCCAGCTCCTGACGGATAAACGTATCGCGCACATGCGTCTTCTCTCTGGCCAGCAGGTACACATCGCGGAAAATGCCGGAGAAACGCCACAGGTCCTGATCCTCCAGATAGGTTCCATCGCACCATTTCAGCACGAGAACGGCGATGCGGTTGCTGCCGCCGCGCAGGTAAGGCGTAACGTTAAATTCTGCCGGAATCCGGCTGCCCTGGCTGTAGCCGACATAAGCACCGTTTATCCATAAGTAGAAGCAGGAGTTGACGCCTTCAAAAACGATATATTTCTCTTTGTCGTCCCACTTGTCGCTGACTTGAAAATCCCGGACATACAGCCCCACCGGATTGTCGTCCGGCACGAAAGGCGGATCGCAAGGGATCGGATAGTTAACGTTCGTATAATGAAGCTGATCATACCCGTTCACCTGCCAGCAGGAAGGAACGAGAAGGTCGTCCCAGCCGGTGACGTCCACCCCCTCTTGATAGAAGCCGTCCTCCACCCGCTTGACGCTCGCATGATATTGGAACTTCCACGTCCCGTTCAAGGTCCGATAATAAGGAGACCGGCCCCGTTTATTGGCTGCCGCCGCAGAAGCGTCGGCGTATGGAATATAATAAGCCCGCGGCGCTTCACGGTTTACGTGCAGCAGATTAGGGTCTTCCCAGTTTTTGTCAATTTTAAGCACTTCAACTCGCTCCTCGCTTAATGAGATAAAAATATATGTTGATTATACAACGCGTCCTGTCGGATGTGAAACAAGACAAAATAAAACATATTCGAACAGCTTAGGTGCTCCCATACCAAATCTATGTGTGAAATGTGCAAAGCACCCCGCCTTCTCATCTAAGCGGGGCTGCTTTAATATTATTTCACGGCTTGATCTAACGAGCGAATTGCAGCCAGAACGTCGTGATTTCATACGGAGCGATTTCGCATTGAATGTCACCCTCGCCGACATAATTATGCATTCATTCTTATTGTTAAAGATACCGCTTTCAGCTATAGACGTTACGGAACTGCTCCTCCATATTAGAAGTTTTATTAGCCTATCCTTGCGATATATCATAACACTTGAAAATAAAACAACCTTAGTTCAACACACTATCGAACCAAGGCTGTTTATGATCAGCTTACGGGTCAAGATCAGTAAAACAGGCGCAGAAAGAGTCATGATCTTTTTACTTCAACCTTCGCGAGAGCCTCGTAAAAGCGAATTAGACTTCCATGATCACAATCACCTAATCCTTCTACCTTCAATGCCTGCATCATCTCCAAGACCGAGGCAGTAAGTGGTAGTGGCACGCCGACCTCATGAGATGTTTCGAGTACGTTGTACAAGTCTTTCATATGAAGATTGAGCCGGAAGCCGGGTTCGAATTTCCGATCCATCACAAGCGGCGCTTTGGCATCCAAAACCGTGCTGCCAGCTAATCCGCTTCGTATTGCCTGATACACCAGCTCCGGCTCTACTCCAGCTTTGCTCGCCAACACGAATGCCTCGGACATAGCCGCGATGTTGATTGCCACGATGATTTGATTCGCTAGCTTTGTGACGTTGCCCGCGCCAACATCACCCGTGCGCACAACCGTAGCGGCCATCGCTTTCATAATATCATAACATTGGTCGAAAATTTCTTGTTTACCCCCTACCATAACGGATAGGGTTCCTTCAATCGCCTTGGGCTCTCCTCCACTGACCGGCGCATCCAGCATATCGATGCCTTTCTCACCCAGCTTCTGAGCAATTTCTTTACTCGTCAGCGGAGCAATCGAACTCATATCGATCACGACGGTCCCAGGCTTCGCCCCAGCGATGATTCCCTTCACGCCCAGTGCTACTTCCTTCACTTGAGGTGAATTCGGCAGCATGGTGATCACCACATCCGTTTGCTCGGCAATCGCTTTAGGCGTATCAGCGGAGGATGCACCCAAAGAGACGAGCTCCGATGCCCCTTTGTTCGTTGCCAATACAACTAGCTCGTAGCCGGCCTTCAATAAATTTTTGCTCATTGGCTTGCCCATGATGCCTAGTCCGATAAATCCAATTTTCATCAAAATCCCCCTATCCAAGCTTAATGGCTCCCATTTCGTTAAGTATATCTCTGAGCTTGCCGCGGTTCTCCTCGACAGCGGCCGTATTCGGCAGAATAGGACTTCCTACCGGAACGCCAATCAAATTCATCGCTTCCTTCGTAATGACGGGGAAGCTTGCCAAATTAAAAGCCACTCGCAGAGGAGCAAGCTTGAATTGCGATTCGAGTGCTCCCGCCAGATCGCCTGCCATAAACTTTTCATAAATTTCCACCACAAGCGCCGGAACAATGTTGGCTGTGGAAGCAACGCAGCCCACCGCACCATAAACCAATGAACCCAGTATCATCAAATCTCGCCCTGCCATGACCTTGAAGCCTTTTTCCCTCGTTGTGCGAATGTATTCCGCTGTTAGCGACAAATCGCCGCTGCTGTCCTTTACCCCGACGATATTTGGAATATCGGCCAGCCGCTCCATCAGACGAACGGATATATTGCTGCCTACGCGATCCGGGTTATTGTACAGCAGCACAGGAAGAGAGCTCGAATCGGCGATTGCGCGGAAGTGCCGATACAGTTCGTCCTCGTTCGGCGTCAGGAACATTGGAGGTAGGATGGTTAAGGCTTGCGCTCCCTGACCCTCCCCCATTCGCGCTAGTTTAATGCACTCTTTGGTCGAGATGGCCCCGATCCCCACGTATACAGGGACACGCCCCCCCGTTTGATCGATGGTAACATGGACTGCCCGCTCCTGCTGCTCCTGATCGAGACCGTAAAACTCACCGTTGCTCCCGAGAGATAAAATGCCATGAACGCCACCTTCAATAACATGCTCCACAACACGCCGTAAGCCTTGCTCCTCTACACATTCCTCCGCATCCACAGGGGTAACGATAGGCGGTATGACACCGCGAATCCAGCTTGTATCCATCCGTTCTCTCCTCCTTATTTCCCAACGCCAGTCCGCAATCCAAGGATTACAGCGTTTCACTTCTTCTTCGCGTATTCAGCCGTGTATTCTTCCATCATTTGGTCGCCGCCTGCTTTTCTCCACTTGTCTACTTCGGCTTGCCATCCGGCCTCGTCCAATTTCTCCATTATAAATTTGGTTTGTGCGTCACTAATCATCATGTCCAGCTCCCCGCCTTTGTCGGAATACGTCTTGGAACTCAATGTTAGCGCCGGATTGGGTACAGCAAGGTTCAGGTTATCGGCTACCACCTTCCAGCCCTTTTCCTGCAGCTCCGTCATC
Source organism: Paenibacillus cremeus (assembly GCF_007786445.1). Taxonomy (GTDB): domain Bacteria; phylum Bacillota; class Bacilli; order Paenibacillales; family NBRC-103111; genus Paenibacillus_G; species Paenibacillus_G cremeus. The sequence goes on from NZ_VNJI01000064.1 coordinate 23,388, forward strand.
TTCAGCGGCATTCCCGTGCCGTTGACCTCGAAGGATGGCAGGCTGTCCCGGTATGGCTTCACTTCGAGATTGAATCGGCCCAAGTCTATGAACTCCGCTTTGCCGTCCGCTGTTTTCGTAAAATGCTTGTGTTCTATGCCGCGGGTCAGCAGCGTTGACATTTCGGGCTCCAACAGCTGATCAAAGAAACCGAGCAGCCGCTTCAGCTCCTCCTCGGTCTTCACGCTGGATTTCGGGAATACGAAGAAACCGTTATTGCCGGGCTCTGCAGGAACCCGATTACCGGATGGACCAACGAAGGGCACAATACCTACTTTGCCATTAGGTACAGCCATAGATAAGTTCTCTTGAGAGCTCGCCGCTGCCGAAGCAACCGTATTAACTCGTATGCCGACCTTGCCGGCATTCCATTTGTTATCGGCATCTGCCGGCTGTACGACGGAAAAGTCCCGGTTGATCAGTTTTTCTTGGAACAGACGCCGAAGCAGTTTCATGGAATCCAGATAGGGCTTGGTCATAAATTCGGGTACCAGTTTCCCGTCTTCAATCCCCCATTTGTTAGGAGCTCCCTGCGAAACTGCCAGACGGGTCAAAAATGCACTGCTGGTCGAGGGGTCATTAAACGATTTATCGAGAAACATACCGTACGTATCATCCTGGCCATTATTGTCCGGATCCTTCTTGGCAACGGCTTTCATGATGGTATACCAATCATCAAGCGTTACCGGCGGCTTCAGATTAAGCGCATCGAACCAATCCTTCCGGTACGTGATCCCCGCTCGACCGATATCGCGATACAACGGCAAGCCGTACAGCTTGCCGTCCACCCTAATATTGTCGTAATATAATGAACTCGCGGACGATAAATGTTTGTAATTTTTCAGCAGAGGTCCGATCTCCCAAAAAATACCGGATTGGATTGCGCTAACCGTGGTTGCATTCGACGTAAGCTTGATGGCTTTAGGCAGTTCACCTGATGCGATCATGATATTTTTCTTATCTTCGAACGCTGGGGCTGGAATCCACTGAATATCGAGCTTCGCATTCGTATATTTTTCGATGGCCTTCTCGACTTCGTTCCCTTTCTTCGGAGCTTCACCAATTTGAGGTGTTGCGATAGTGACCGTGAACGGCGTAGGGTCTTCCTTCCCACCGGACTCCCGGCTTTTTCCTCCGACACATCCCGATAGGGCGCCAGCTGCCGTTACCAACGATACCCACAGAGCTAGAAGGCGCAGTCTATTCATGGTGTAACCCCCTCTCACTCAGGTGACAGGTGCGGGATTGAATAAAGCCAAGTCGTTGTGCAGGCCCCAATGGTCCGCCCAGGTTTTCTTCGTTCCGCTCGCGACATCCAAAATGAGTCGAAACAGCTCCCAGCCCACTTCTTCAATGGTCGCTTCTCCTGTCGCAATAGTTCCTGCATTCAAATCGATCAGATCGTGCCATTGCTCAGCCAACGCATTTCGTGTCGACACTTTGATAACAGGCGCTGCAGCTAGACCGTAAGGAGTACCCCTGCCCGTAGTAAATACCTGGACGTTGATACCGGAAGCCAACTGCAGCGTACCGCAAACGAAATCGCTCGCAGGCGTAGCCGCGAATATCAAGCCCTTTTCTACCGCTCTTTCGCCCGGAGACAAAACACCAACTATCGGACTCGTGCCCGATTTGACGATAGATCCAAGAGACTTCTCGACAATATTGACGAGCCCGCCTTTTTTATTGCCCGGTGTAGTATTGGCGCTTCGGTCCGTCCGGCCGTTGTGCAAGTAATCGTCATACCACTGCATCTCATGGATCAAAGCCCGGCCGACGTTCTCATTAATCGCTCGAGGCGTCAATAAATGAATGGCATCTCTGACCTCCGTCACCTCAGAAAACATAACCGTTGCCCCTGCGCGCACCAGTAAATCGGCGGCGTACCCGACGGCCGGATTGGCGGTAATCCCCGAGAAAGCATCGCTTCCACCGCATTGCAATCCGACAACCAATGCAGATGCGGGACACGTAACGCGTCTCCGTCGATTTAATTTGTCGAGCCGTTCCTCCGCCATCGCCATAATCGCTTTTACCATAGGTATAAACCCGGGACTGTCCTGCAATGTAACGATCTGATCCGAAGCTCCGTCAGACGCTAAACGTTCAGGAAGCAGCTTCTCGCATCCCAACCCGACGACCATAAGCTCACCGCCGAAATTCGGATTGCGCGCGAGATTGTGAATCGTACGTATTGGAATAATGGCGTCCGGTGCATTAATCGCCACCCCACAGCCGTAAGTATGAGTGAGCGCGACAACATCCTCTACATTCGGGAATCGGGGGAGCAGCTCTTCTTTGATCTTCTTTACCGCATACTGAAGTACGCCTGCAACGCATTGTACACTGGTCGTTATTCCCAAAATATTCTTCGTTCCGACGCTACCATCTTCATTCTGGTAACCCTCAAACGTATAGCCCTCTAAAGGAGGAAGCGCTTCCGGCACCTCGGTTGCGATCGCCAAATCTTCCATTCGTGGCGGATTAGGCAAGCTCACCTGCGATTCGTCGATCCAACTGCCCCTTGCAATCGTTCTCATCGCATACCCGATCACTTGACCGTAACGTATGATGGCCTCATCTTGACCAATATCAGCAAGAGCTACCTTGTGTCCCTGCGGAACACGTTGATGGAGCTTGAGTCCGCACGGGAATACGGTACCTTCGGGCAATCCTCCCGTAGTAACAACCACCCCAATATTATCCTTGGGGCTCACTCGGATATACAGCGGCATCTCTGTTTTCGAACGTTCAACTGTCATAAAGACGATTTCCTCTCTGTACAGCACTTGTTCTAGAATTAAACTCATAGTAATCTGATATTAAAAAAAAGTAAAAGTGTTTAAATTTAGTTTTCTCTAAAAAAAATTAAGAGTAAAGCGGTGACTGAGCATGGACTTGAAACAGCTGGAATATATCATCCAAATTGCAGAAGAAAACAATATTACCAAGGCTGCCGAAAAGCTGTTCATTACACAATCCGCTTTAAATCAACAGCTTTTGAGACTCGAGAAAGAGCTCGGGACACAGCTCTTTGTTCGCTCTAGAAGCAACTGGCATCTAACCCGGGCTGGAGCAATCTACGTAGAGAGCGCCAAAAACATCCTTCGCATCAAAAAAGACACCTACAACCAAATCAATGATCTTCTTGAACTCAAAGAAGGCAAATTAACGATCGGATTAAATCCAGGGCGAGGCATCGATATGTTTGCATCTGTGTACCCTATTTTTTACAAAAAGTATCCAAAAGTAAAAATAGAGCCCCTTGAACTGCCGGTTAAAGAACAGCAGTATGAAATTTCCCAAGGGAATCTGGATATAGGCTTTGTTACACTCCAAGATTTTCAAAAAACAGAAGACGTGTATATCCCTCTTTGCTCGGAAGCCATCATTTTGGGCGTTCCTGCCTCCCACCATCTAGCCCATCTGGGAGGCCAACTCGGCGGCCCGCTTCCTGAAATCAGCCTGAAGCATTTCGAGCACGACTCATTTGCCGTCATGCAGCAAGGATCCACGCTGCGGGAGATCTACGATCGTCTCCTCGAGGATGAGGGCATCGCTCCTCCCATTTTATTGGAAACGAGGAGCTGCCAAACTTTATTTGATATGGTGTCAGAGCAGATATGCTGTTCCGTCATCCCGATCAGCTACGCTAGGCCCCGACCGAACGTCTCCTATTTCTCCCTCCTGCAGCAGCCCGTGTGGGAAATTGCCGTCAGCTACAAAAAAGGCAGCTATTTAAGTCAAGCTGCTAAAGAAATGATCGAGATTTGTACTGAGTTTTGGCTGCAAAAAATGAGCAATTTGAATGGAAACCAACCGAGTTCACCGATCCCATAACGCACGTTTAGAAAAAAAGCACAATAGAGAATCGGCTGCCGCCAGTATTCCCGTATGCTTTTGATTTTATCTTAGCTATGTTTCAACGTATGCACGGCAGGATACCCCGTCGTTAGGACTGGTGAAACGTCGCCGGCAAATCGCTGTCTCACGATTGAAAAGCCCGGAGCCCTTACCTAGATCTACATATGGGGAACCGCAATTTATCTCCAAATCCCCATTCATTATTAAGCCTTTGCCCATAAAAAAACTGCACCCCATTGTCAGAGGGTGCAATGGGGGTGCAGTTCTTCATAGGCTATTTAACGCGATCCGGAGTAAGTACGTGTGCCAGTTTTACCTGTCCATGGGTTGAGGTTAGGTTTTGTATTGTAATTATTCTTGACGGTATGATCTGGTGTTGTGCGATGATAGGAATTTACATGAGTTCCATTTTTCTTGGTGTAGCTATGTACCTTTGAAGAACTAGATTTACTGCCCGTACCCGAACCATGGCTGGACGTTTTGGCTAATGCTGAGTCGACGAAACTAAACATAAGGCAAAAGGATATACTTAGCACCGCTAATTTTTTAAATGCTTTCACGTGATTCACCTTCCTCATTGGGGATAGGGTTCAGTCATGCAGCTTTTCGGCCAGCAGCCTGAACTTCACATTACAATACACTGTCCAAATAGGCCCTCGCAGCTTCCGGATGACCTAGAATGCGTGCAGAGCGTTCTTCGTCCTTCCACATTCGTTCCTCCGCCTTGGAAAGGACCTCCTCGATCCTCTCCCCAGGAATAACCACGATACCGTCCCGATCTCCTACAATATAATCCCCCGGCTGTACCGGAGTGCCACCGCAGCAGATAGGCACCTGCAATTCTCCAATTCCCGTTTTGCCGCTGGCCGCCACCGTTGTTCCTCTGCAAAATACAGGAAAGCCAAGCTCCCGGGTTCCCCCGATGTCACGAATGACGCCATCAATTACTAAGCCGCCCAATTCCAAGGTCTGTGCCAGTCCAACAATAAAATCCCCCGCTACGGCACGGCTTAGAAAGCCTTTGCCGTCAACAACGAGAATATCCCCCGGCTGTGCCTCCCTGATAGCCCGAAGCACGGAAGTATTTTCTCCCGGTGGAATGGAAACGGTAAATGCCCTCCCTGCTACCTTGTACTCATCCTTAATAGGGCAAATTCCTGGATCCATCTGACTTTTTCCCTGCAGCGCATCCGACACGCAGGTCGACGGCAGCTCCTGTAAACGCTGAATCCATTGCTCCACGTTCATTCCTCCTGCTCTTCTTCTCAGAACCCGTTACGAAGATCATCGGTCTCATAAATTTTTGCGGTTAATCTGGGCAGCTGCGATATATCAAAGGATGGCTCGAACTTATTTACAAAGTCGACGTTTTTCCGTACCTCCTCGGACCATCGCATGCCCACATTAATCAGATGAACTCTTGGATCGGATAACACAAACTTTAAACACACTTCATAAGAATCGGCTGCGGCAAGCCATTCCGGCGCTATATATTCCAATAATCTCTGTAAAATTCCGGATGTCATTGGCCTCATAATAGCGATGCCAATGCCCGCTTCCGCGGCTTGTTCAAGCAAGTGACGGGCGGCGGATTGATAGATCAGGTTGTAGCACACCTGTATGACGTCAAACGACTTGGCCGCCGCTAAATCCAACGCAGAGTATGCTTCCTCTGTCGTTAAGCCTACCAATCTCACTTTACCCTGATCTCTTAATGTAAGCAGAGCATCCAAAGGGCCGCCGTGCATAATATGTTCGAAATCTTCCCTTGTATAGTCTCCGCCATGAAATTGGATGACATCGACATAATCGGTTTGCAATCTTTGCAAGCTATCTTCCACACTCTTGATGACGGAAGCTTTGTCCATCCCATACGGTCTCACCTTGGTTGCCAAATAGCAGTCTTGCCTGCGGCTTTTCATCACCTCCCCAATGATCGATTCACTGTGCCCATTCCCGTAGCTGGGGGCCGTATCAATATAATTGATTCCCGCATCCAGCGCGGTATGGATCGTATGAATCGCCTCCGCCCGGCCCTCGGGGCTGTAAGGATTCCAGTTCTGCGCTTTGTTCACGCCGGAGAAAACATACCCGCCAACAGCAATGCGGCTCACTTGCAGCCCAGTTTTACCTAACTGCGTATATTTCAACTTCGTTCCCCCACATCCCTATGTTGATTCATATAGTTAGAGAAAGCTTTAAGAAATAGTGCGCCAACCGTAGCGCCAGCATCCTGGTGCCCGATCGATTTCTCCAAATATCGTCCAGCCCGACCAAGGCGCGACTGCATATGGATGGTTTGCTTCATGCCTTCCTCCGCTGCCTCGGCGGCGGAATGGATGGCATCGACCAGCGATTTCCCTGCCGAATAAGACGATTCCAACGACTCTGCAGCGGGAACTAACGATTCTAGGATCGTCTTGTCACCAATCTTCGCTTTTCCCCGTTCCATGATTCCACTGACCATCGCTTTTGCTACCACAATCAAATCCTCAAGGTACAGTTCCGATTTCCCTTGTACGGCCTTACCGCTGCGCATAAGCGCTGTAGCCATCAGCGTGCCCATAGTGGAGGGTGCTTTTTCGGCCATGATCAGACCGCTTCGCATCAGTAACGCGCCTATATCCCCTTCCGGAATATTGGGGAAATTATCCTTCACCGCCGCAAAGCCGCTGCTCATCGTAAGTCCGATATCTCCGTAAGCTTGCACAAATAATCTTTATTTTCGTCCATAATAACGCTTACATCAGTTAAAATGGTTTTCAAATCACCGAAGCTCAAACCATCTTTCATAGAATCCCTCCGTCGTCGATTAGTTTTGAGTTCGAAATGGGGTCGAGAACGGTTTATCCAAGAGCTCACGAAGTTCATCATCGAGAAGTAAAATAGAGACGGAAAGCCCTGCCATTTCCAAGGAGGTTGCAAATTCGCCTATATAAGGACGATGGATGTTGATCCCTTTCTCTTCCAAAAGCTCATGTACCTTGCGGTATACAATATACAGCTCCTCGAGCGGTGTAGCTCCAAGACCGTTGACTAGAACGGAAACCTTACTGCCGGAGGAAATCGGCATATCTTCAAGAATCGAATTGACTAAAGACAGGGCTATAGCATCCGCCGATTCCAGCGGTCCTCTACGAACCCCCGGCTCACCGTGGATCCCCATGCCAATCTCCATTTGGTCATGACCGATTTCAAAGGTCGGTCTTCCGACGGCCGGCAAAGTACACGAAGATAAAGCGACTCCCATCGTCCGGACATGGGCACTGGCTTTTTCGGCGATTCGTTTAACCTCATCCAGATCTGCTCCGGTATCGGCCTTAGCAGCGGCAAGCTTATACAAATAAAACATGCCTGCTACTCCACGCCGCTGCTCCTCGTGTCCCTTAGGCATGGACGCCACATCATCGGTCGCTACCACCGTTTCCACCCTAATTCCTTCCATATCCGCTATTTCGCAGGCCATGTCAAAATTCATTACATCTCCGCCATAATTGCCGTATATGTAGAGGACGCCGGCTCCGCCATGGATGGCGCGAGTAACATCGACCATAACTTGCGCGCTCGGAGAAGCGAACATGTTGCCTACGGCCACTCCGTCCAGCATGCCTTTCCCAACATAACCGAGAAACAATGGCAGGTGACCGGACCCTCCTCCGGTTGCGATGGCCACCTTACCTTGCACAGGAGAATCCGCTCTAACAAGCGCACGGTTATCCTCGCGCACGCTTCTGAGCTGGTCGGAATGCGCGAGAAGCAGACCTTCCAGCATCTCGTCTACCACGTTTTCCGGGTTATTGATCACCTTTTTCATAACATACTCTTTTTGAGTCATCGTTTATCCCCTCCCCTTGATATAAAAATAATTATCGTGACCAGGTATAATAAGGTCAGCAATCTCGGCAATCGCTTCTATGGACTTTACTGCGGCTGCAGGATCAACCGTGTTGAAATAATAATCCTTTGCGAAGAAGAAGTCCTTAGTCATTACGGCGTCAGCCGCAAGCACGACTTTCATTCCCTCACTATGAAATACTAATGAATGATGCCCCATGCAATGTCCGGGAGTCGCGAGCAGCTCGATCCCTGCTGAAATGCCCTCCTCTGCCGGCTGCAGTTTGTTTAAAATCTGTCGATCTGCGCTGCCTTCCGAAACCTTAAGCTTGCAATCTTCGATTTCCCTCGAGGCCATAACCCAGCGGGCTTCTGGAAAAGCTTCAATGCCGAATCGATGATCGCCGTGAAAATGCGTAAGTACTACGGTGTCTATTTGCTGAGGCTTTAGTCCCGTCCGTTGTTCAAGGACTGTCACCATCTCTTCAGGAGGACAGCTAGGGTCCACAATTATATTTCGCCCTTGCGTTCGGATGAGGGTACAAGTGCACCTAGGGGCTCTATAGGCTTGACGATCGGACTCACCCCAAAATTTATTCCTGCTGAGGTGGCCAATCGTGAGAATGTCCCATCGGATATCTGTCATGCTTTCGGTCCTTGCCCGGCAGCCTGAAGACGCCGTTTTGCTTCTTCGTAAACCTCGGTCGAAAGCGCGCCTTTTGCGGCAATTCGTAGGTTTTCAGCCAAATGCTCCGGATTCTTAGTCCCTACGATCGTTGTAGACATATGCGGATGACTGAGTGTAAAACGCAAAATAAATCCCGTGCGGCTCTCACCTTCATCCAGCAGTTCATCCAGCTGAGCCTTCTCCCAAACCGTCCAACGATCCCTATTCCCAAGCCCTGCACCGGGCTCGCCTCGGCCGACGCCGCCGCGGATGATGGTGCCTGCGCCGGATAACGCTGTGCCTGAAATGACATTTTCATGGTCTCTTTCCAAAGCGGAGTACGGAATCTGGAAGCTGTCGAACACACCAGTCTCGATGTACTTCGAAATATGCGGCAGCGTTGAGGAAATGCCAATCCAGCGAACCTTGCCGGACGCCTGGATTTCTCGAAGTACTTCGAGCAAGGAAATATTCACTGCGTCGGTGGCTGATAAATCGCCCGATATATTCTTCGCTTAAACCGTAATCGTACGCGGTATCGATGAAATTGATGCCGGCATCGAGAACGGCATTTAAAATCCGCTCCGCTTCATCATCTGTAACGGAACGACCGCTCCAAATCCGTGGTCCGCGAATTTCCATCGCTCCAAACCCGAGCCGTGTTACCTCTAAGCCTGTTCTACCCAGTACTGCTTTCTGCATCATGCTTCCTCCCTAGTGCTAGTTTATTTGCATTCCTCATATTCCTTTAAAAAAGTACCGAAATTATCATATTTCCTGCACCCGGATAGGCTTTATCCCGAACTTCGATCAGAGATTCTGAATACGCTTTCAAACGCATCGGGTAACGGGTGGCTACGCTATTTTTAAGCACTACGCTCCTTTCCTTACGAATTAATATCATTATATGGGAAATTATTACTTTCATTAAGAACTGAAATCATGATAAGTTAGTTACCCTAAAGTAACCATTGGAGGGGAAAACATGTTATTCATAAAAACTGTGAATTTGGCTATTCGCTTTCTTCTCGAGCTTTGCGTACTTGCGGCTCTTGGATATGGGGGCTTTCATTTCGGAGCTGGTTCATTAATAACAAAACTAGCTCTTGGCATTGGCTCGCCTCTGCTTATTGCGATCTTATGGGGGACTTTCATAGCACCTAAAGCGACGTTGTTATTGCCAGAGCCTTACAGGTTTATTCTGGAATGTTTAATATTCGGGGCGGCCTCTTCCGCTCTTTACTTAGTTGGAGAAACCAATTTGGCCATGATTCTTGGTGTGCTATTTTTAATTAACCGCATCCAATTGAGCATTTGGAAACAATAAACTAAAAAGGCCACCGATCACGTACCGGCAGCCTTTGCGTGATTTATTGAGTTAGTTTCCTTATTGCGGGTTAGTAGTCCAAATTCCGGCGGTTTTAATAAAAACGCGTGCTGGAAGCTTAAGCGTGGTGAGCACTAGCTCCGCCATGTCCTCCGGCTGCATCATTCGGTCCTCGTCACCAATTTTGAGGCCGGCGTTCGCCGCGAGTTCAGTATTCACCGTACTAGGTGTGAGCGCCGTAACACGAATGTTGGATTTGCGCACCTCCTGCATCAGTGCCTCTGTAAAACCAAGCACAGCGAACTTGGACGCACAATATGCCGACCCGGTCGCGAAGCCCCGTTCTCCGGCAGTTGAGGCGATGTTTATAATGCTGCCGCTGTTTTGGGCCAGCATCGACGGCAATGCGGCGCGTGTGACATAGTATGTGCCCATGAGGTTAGTCTGAATGATACTCTCCCAAACCGCAGGATCCATTTCAGCCACCGTACCGAATTGTGCGATCCCAGCATTGTTGATCAAAATATCAAGCGAACCGAGGCTGTTGATGAGGGATCCGACCCCTTGCTCGGCCTCTCCTCTTTTAGCAATGTCTGCTGCAGCGGTAAATACTTTAATGCCATAGGTATCTTCCAGCTCCTTGCGCGCCGCTTCCAAATCGGACTGCGTTCTTGCCGTCAGACCAAGATTTACTCCTTCTTTGGCAAGCTGCACGGCAATCGCTTTACCGATGCCTTTACCGGCTCCGGTAATGATCGCGGTTTTATTTTTCAATTCCATCTGTTCTCTCTCCCCAGGAAAATAATAATGGTGGGCAACATGATCATAATTCCCATTTTTTGAAACAAGCATTCTCACACCCGAAATCGATAGCCCGCGCCCCAGATCGTATCGATGTATTGTGGATTATTCGTATCCACCTCGATTTTTTCCCGCAGCTTCCAGATGTGGACCGTGACCGTTTGGGTATCGCCATGGGCATCCATGCCCCACAGCTTCTCAAACAGCTGATCCTTGCTGAGCACCCGGTTCGGATGGGTCGCAAGATAATGCAGCAGATCGAACTCCTTCGTCGTGAGCGACACTTCGCGGTCATCGACGAACACTCTCCGCGCGGCGACATCCATGACGAGTCCTCGAACGACGATCAGATCCTTTGAAGGCTCTTTGCTGCCAATCAGCCTCTCGTAGCGGGACAAATGCGCTTTCACTCTGGCGACAAGCTCCAGTGGCTTAAAGGGCTTCGTGATATAGTCGTCTGCCCCGAGCCCCAGTCCGCGGATAATATCGATATCCTCTTTTTTCGCCGTCACCATCAGAATGGGAATGTCGCGCTTTTCGCGGATCTTCTTGCAAATGTCGAAGCCGTTCACGTGCGGAAGCATCAAATCCAGGAGGATCAGTGAATAATCCCCCGTGAGTCCCATCGCTAGCCCCTGAGCTCCGTCCAGCGCGATATCGACCTCGAAGCCGTTGATCGTTAAATAATCTCGCTCGAGCTCCGCAATGATCTGCTCATCTTCAATAATTAGTATGCTGCTCATCGGCTTCACCATCTTTTACAAAGTCTTCACCGGAAGCTTAATAATAATTTGGGTGCCTTCGCCAAGTACACTTCTTGCTTCAATCGTACCGCTATGCCCCTCTACGATCTGCTTGGCGATAGCCAGTCCAAGTCCGCTCCCGCCCGTTTGCGTATTGCGAGACTGCTCGGCTCGGTAAAACCGGTCAAAAATATGTGCAATCGCTTCCGCAGAAATCCCCTGCCCATTATCCGAAATTTCGATCACTACGTCACTAGCTGTATCGTATGCCCGAAGGCAGACCTGCTTGTCGCGTTTATCCATATATTTTACACAATTGTCCATGATATTGGAAAACACTCGTTTGAGCTTATCCCGATCGATCGACACTTGCGTCGATTTCTGAATTTGAATGTCCGCCTCGAATGCGTACCCTTTCTTCTCCCGCTCCAGCTGCAGCTCCTCTGCCCAATCATGAACGAACGCATGAATCGGGACGAGTACAAAGTGAAACGGCAGCTGCTTCAAATCCAGCTTGGAGTATAAGAAGAGTTCGTCGATCAAATGCTCCATCTCCTCCGTTTTTGAAGAAATGGTGCGGACGTACTTGATCATTTTATCCGGAGTATCAGCAATGCCGTCATGAATGCCGTCCACGTACCCCCGAATGGCCGTAAGCGGTGTCTTAAGATCGTGCGAAATGTTCGAGATCAGCTCTTTCCGATTCTCTTCATATTGCAGCTGAAGCCGGATCGACTCCTGCAGCTGGCCGCGCATTTCTTCGAAGGCGATGCCGAGCTGACCAATCTCATCCTTCCCGGACACTTGAACCCGAAAATCCAGATCACCGGCCTTGATCCGGTGGGCCGCACGCTTCAGCAGCTGCAGCGGTCCGATAATACTCCGCGAAACGACATAGGTCAACACTGTATGCGTTAGGACAAGAATTACAAGCACAGATAAGAATAAAATCGGGAAAAACTTGCGTGCAAATCCGACGATGGGATTCGCTTTTTCCAGAATCAGCACACTGCCCGGATGATGATCCTCATATAAAAAATCAAACTGCCAGATCGTGTACAACTGACTCCCCAGCTTCAAGTCCTGCTCCTGGTCCCTGTACCCCTCTCGTTCAAAAGGCGGCAGCAGATTTAGTAAATCCTGATCCTTGAACAACGGCGAAGCGTAGCTGAGCTTGTCGTCTTTGCGAACCACCAGGCCCGATCCGCTGTTCGCCAGCTCCTGAGTCAAATCATCCAGATATTTGGGATCTGCAAATAAAGACGGGTTCTTATCGGCGGTACGTCTCATTTCCTTGACCAGTCGTTCATCGCGATGATCATTAAATTGGCTCGCTTTGTTCCAATATAAATCGCGAATATTTTGCACGTCGCCGCGATATACGACACCGAGCAGCACCGCGCTCAGCAGGATGAGCAAAAACGGAACGACCAGCATCGCCGCGTAGGACAAGAGCAATTTCAGACGTATGGACACGTTCGTTCTCTCCCCGCCGACTAAACTTCCTTGCGATTAAACATAAAATATCCCAGCGAAAAAAACAATATACAGCACGAAATCAGAAAGAACACACCGCTAAACAGACGCCCCGCAGATACCGTATTGCTGATCCAAAGCAGATGCCAGTCCGTATAGGCTGTAGGCGAAAACGCCGATACAGCATGCGAAAAGAACGGAGCAACCTTGGCAATCGCATACAGCACGATGGAGAACGTAAACGCCCCGCTGCTGCTGCCGAAAAACTGCACAACGAACACGAACAAAACAGCGATGGCGGACATCGAAAGGAACGCAGCCGCATAAGTAAGGATCACTTCAAGCGGATTGAAGCTTCCGGCGGAGCCGAGAAACAAGCTGCATGCGAGCGTCATCACGCCAACCAACAGCAGCATCGCAGCAATTCCGACAAGCAAGGCCAGCGTTTTGGACAAATACACATGAAACCGCGAGATCGGACGCAGCAACGCCAGCTTTAGCGTCTTCGAGGCGATCTCATTCGGAAACAAGTCCGCAGCCGTCAAGAAGATGAACAGAGGGATCCACAGCATCGTGTACAGACCGAGCATATCAATCGGAAACGATCGGCTGATCGTGAACAGACCCAGAAGAGGCTGAAGTGTTCGAAGCGATAAGGCGAGCAGCACCGGTAGGATGGCGGAAAAGCCGAGAAAGACCATGGTTTTTCGTCGATACAGCATGAGCAGCAGCTCATTCTTAAGTCCTGCCTTCAGGCTAGACATGAACGGTCCCCCCTTTGGCTTGCTGAAGCTCATGGATATAGAACTGCTCCAGCGATTGATTGTGCTCGAGCAGCTCTGATACATAGCCTTCCGTGTGCAGCTTACCGTCGAAGATGATTCCCACCCGGCTGCATAGCTGCTCTAACTCGTGAATCATGTGGCTGGAAATGAGAAACGTAGTGCCCCGCTCCTCAGAGCAGTGCTTCACCAGCTCGCGAAACATGACGGTTCCCTCGATATCCAGCCCGTTCGTCGGCTCATCTAATATGACGAACTCAGGCTTAGGCAAGATAGCCGCAGCAAGCGCCAGCTTCTGCTTCATTCCCGTGGAAAAGCCACGGATACGACGGTCCCGGACAGCAAGCAGGCCGACCCTATCCAGCACTTCCTCGCGGTGCTTCTCCGTCAACTCCGGATAAAATTGCGATACGAGCCGTAAATACTGCGATGCAGTCAGAAACTCATGAAAATCAGCCGATTCGATCATGCAGCCGACCCGTCGCATCCCATGCTCATAATGTTCGGTGAGATCCTGACCGAACAACTGAACCGTCCCACGGTCGGGTCGAATAAGCCCCGTGATCAGCTTCAAAATCGTCGTTTTCCCCGCTCCGTTTGGTCCGAGAAGACCATAGATGTCTCCGGACTGGAGCTCCAACTGAATATCCCGAATCCCCCTTTGGTTACCGTATTGCTTGGTCAATTGATTGGTAGCCAATACTGTGTTCAACTAGATCCTCCCCCTCTGTTAGGCTTAGATAAAAAGCTGCAGCAGATAAATCAGCACACGCCAAACTTATCTGCTGCATTTACTTCATTCAGATTCGGTCTTAGCCGCGCCCTCTGCCCTTATGCTCCTGATTCAATGGTTGAGTCTGCTTGCCGGTCAAATCGATCGTATCCGGTGTCGTCGTGTTGAATTCGGATAAATTCGCGTTCAGGTGCACCGTCAATTGATGTGCGGCGCCGGTGTCGTCCTTCCCCGACACCGTGATGTCCGCTTGCTGCTGCTCAATGTAGTTATCCGCGTTCACAGTAGCCTTCACCGTTACCTTCTCGATCTTGATATCTTGAGTCAGGTGTGGGATGTTCGCAGCTAACGCATGCTCATCAAACAGCTCAGGCTGATCCGTCTTTCCAGCGGCAACCGGCTTTTCCTTATGTTCTTTGGTGGCTTGCTTAATCGCTATTGGCGCAATAGCATTCACTACGGCAGGAATTTGCGCATTCGACAAATCAATGCCGATCTGCTTGGAACCGTCGGCGTTATCGTTGATCGTGACGTAATCCTTCAGATTCCCTACCAGCGCGTCGATGACCGTCTCCACTTGCTGGGACATCTCATCGCTTGAATTATCTTTTTTCTCACGGAACTTCTTCTGGCTTCCTTCCTGCTTCACATAGTACACGTCGCTGCTGCCGGGCTTCGCCACGGTGCTCCCGCTTTGCTTGTAGAAGATAACCGATTGGTCGGAGCCGTTATCGGTCACCTTAACTGACCCGCTCGCCGTCTTGCTTCCAATGCCCAGCTTGAAGCTGCTGTCTGCACTGGATAGCGTGGTGCCGTTATCCTGCAAATTGGCTTGCGCCTGTACGCTCACATTTTGCAGTGTCTTCGTGTTTTTAAGCGCAGACTTATAAGCATCGTAGCCCGACGTAGCAGCCATAGCTGAAAAGCCGGTACTGATCATCACAACACTGCTGATTCCAACTGCGCTTCCAAGCATGATCCATTTCTTTTTCATCTTCCTCAAGTCTCCTCCTCATGGGACGAAATAGGTTACTTACCCATAGTACACATCAAAAATAAATCGCCAGTGAACCAATCATTAAAACTTTCTTAACTAATCCTAATAAAACAATTTGCTAAATAGATACATGACACCAAGAGCAAACAACCCCACTCTCGTTGCTGTGTAACACTTGTATCTAGCATAATTTCCGGATACAGGAAATCTACTGGCGCATGGAGTGTGAGTTTAATTCCGTTTCCTTGTTCCAACATAGTAGGGTAAGACGAGGGATTACTCCCTCGGACTCCCCGTCAAACCGTGCATGCGGATTTCCCGCACACGGCTTTCCTTTGTCAGTTCCCCATCTTCAGGAGCGAGTCGTCTTCACCCGTCGC
>NZ_VNJI01000065.1 GCF_007786445.1 Paenibacillus cremeus
TCAAAGAACTCGGATTCCTATTCTTTTCTGATTATTACCGACAAGTCACAACGTAAACTTAGGAACCGCCGTATACCGAACGGTACGTACGGTGGTGTGGGAGGTCGGCTGCTCAATTAATGAGCAGCCTCCTACCCGATTCTCTTTACTCATAGGAGGCTTGTAATGAAAGTAATCTTATCTCCCGCAACAGTGTACATTTCCAAACGCTTTGCTTTTACGAAGCGGCAAGCGGAGGTCTACAACGTACTCATCATGACCGGCTTTTCTAATAAGGAAATAGCACATGAACTGTGTATTGCTGAGAGAACGGTAAGACACCATATCGAAAGCATGTTGTTGAAAACGGGCATGGAAACAACCAAAAAAATGATGGCCCTCGGGATGCAAGCGATCTCTATTTAACTTCGCAGCCCGATGGTGGTGCCAGGACCAAATTCGTGACAGTAATTCTTTCTTGAGCCTAGATGTACTAGATGAAGATAAGTCTATTCACGAATTGTCGACTGGTACAATACGGAGGACAAATATCTAAAAAATGCTAAACATCGTATGAGAAATACTTCCGCCTTTACAGGAATGGCGATCGTAGGGCTGGTCATCGGATTCGCAATGTTTTTCATTGGACTATATAACGCGCCATTTGAATTAAATGTGAAGGGTTACTACATTGCCGTTATGCTTTTAATAGCATACAGCGCTATCGCGGTGCAAAAAGTTACACGGGATAATGCGGAGGATAAAGATATATTGGAAAATCAGAATCTCAATGGATGATCTTACGTCTTTCAAGATAAAGAAAAGAGTTGAACTCAAGTATTCTCGAGCTCAACTCTTTTTTGTCATTCTTAATAAACACTTTCCATTCTTCATCTGGTGTTGGAACCCAATTAGGTTTCCAAAAGAATAAATCCAAATTCGCATCGCTTCCCACATTTCACTGCCCATCCCACACCACCGCCAGAGATCACATCTTGTTTTTTGTTAAATTGCCCGATTTCTCGTTTTAGGGAATCAGCTTATTGCTTCAATTTAAATCATTTTGAAGTGTTGGAAAGAATCCCTAATGTCATTTTGTTTTTCTGGAGGACACGGATGCACTCGGGAATTTGGAGAATATCGATTTTGTGCCGTTTTAGGATTCAGACCGCAGACTTCTTTCATGTGTGCTATCCAGTATGTTTTGGGAAGATAGCCATATTTTTGTTTCACGTATCCTTGTACTTGTTTGTAAGTAGCCATGAATAGAGCCTCCTATTGCGTTATCTTGTTCCCTCCGTGCGTTAGCGCAGCAAGGCTGCCGGTTAATCAACGCGGCAGCCTTTAGAGCTCTTACTTTATATAATTATTATATATATCATAAATTGCTCATTATAACACGGACTCCTAAGGAATCTTTATATTAAGAACCTGGCACCTAGATAGTGCTTGTTTCGCCAGCTCCTACCGCCAGCCATTCTTCCATCACTTTGCCTTCAGGATGAAGAAAAGGGATCAGCTAGATCCAACTCACCCCACTCTGCCCTGTCTTCACGCTTTATACTGAAGATTCAATTTATCCAGCTCTCCTCTTTCCGCGAAAGGTTGGTTCTATTTGCCCTAATCCGCCCTAATCCCATCCAACATATTTATTATTATAATAATGCACGCTATCTCATGAAGACGCGCAGACATACTTCTACAAAGGTTTCATTAATAAATCGTGAATTTACAGAAACTCCAATTATTCTAGTACCAGTGTTCTGCACCATCCGCGATTCTATTGAATTATGATAGAACATACCAGTTTGTTGGAGGGGATGAACCATGAAAAAGACAGCTCTGCTCGCATCTTCATTGATCGTTGCATTTTCATTAACTGGTTGCACAACATCTAAGAATCAATCAGTTGACGCCGCGCCTGCTCAGGCGAATGTAATTTCGTTATCGACGACAACTGAAACTAAAGATCAGCAGCAACCAGCGACAGAAGTCCTAAAACAGCAGGCTTCTACACCCGAACCACCGAAATTTGAATATGCATTCACTCAGGATAAAGGACATCCCGAGAAAATACTGATCGGCATCATAAATGAAGCAAAATTGAGCCTTGATATTGCCATTTACAGCTTAACGAATAAAGACATTGTCGATGCTATCCTTGCTGCAAAAAAGCGAGGAGTCGCGGTCCGGGTGTTAACCGACAAGAAAGAAGCAGGTACGGCAGCACAATCTGCTAAACTGAAGCAACTAAAGGCGGCCGGCATTCCAATTAAAGATAATTCGCATAAGGGTCTAATGCACATGAAGGTCACGATCGCTGATAAGTCTATCGTTACAACGGGATCCTATAATTATTCGGTGTCTGCTACGACCACCAATGACGAAGTCATCGTGGCAATCCATGACGCAAAGCTTGCTCAAGAGTGGGATACAGAGTTTGAAAAGATGTGGTCTGACAAAGTAAAGTTTCAGGACTTTAAGTAGTTGAACTCCTTAGCTTGCACCTTTCAGGAACAAAAAAAGAGTTGAGCCCCAGAAATGCCGCTCAACTCTTTTTGCTTTTTAATTTACTTGCCAAGAACCCTTCACGTACTATGAGACGATGAGGTTGATGAAATGAAGGTACTGCTCCTCAGTAATTAACGTATAAATATGCCAGAAATCCAACTCATCCTTTGTAATTTTCTCCGGGTGGGCATCCCAATAATCAAGCTTGTTCATGATCTGATAATCGTAAACCATCATATACTTTTCACCGGTTTGTTGGAACTTGCTAAGTTCATCTGCAAGTTTTTCCTGGCTGATCTCAAGCCAAGGCTTGTCCTCATAAATGCGATAGATCTTATCTCTAGTTCGGAAGTATAATTGGTGTGTCACTGAAAGAATGAATTGAGCCAAGGTTAACCCCGTCCTTTTCATATTCGCTAATTGCGGTCTGACTTCCTGAAGTGCCCTGTTCTTTAACGGATCGTTTGCCAAACAGTCGCAGAATATTACCTGTGTATTTCATAACGTCCTTCATTAATGAACTCGTGTTTTCGCCCTCGATAGCCATGATCCGTTCACCTGCTGAAGTCAGTCGATAATAAAAGCTGTTGCGTTTGCGTTCGTCATCCCACTTCCCAACGACCCACCCCTCAGGCCCTTCAATGGCACGTAGGAGCTGGTATAAGTAGGAATCGTCTACCCTCCAGCGATGCGTCTTCTCCATCGTCTCCAGGAACTGCTTACCGGTCACGCCGGTTTCGCGATGTTCCTTTAACATATCCATGAAAAGATACCGGACGGTATGCTTCACGTTGATCAGACGATTTAGGAGCTTTATCTCCTCGTTTGTGAGTTCTGGAGCGGGATACGTTGGGTCGCCTTGAATATAGAGAACAAAATGCTTTGTCATCGTATAGATCTTATTTACCGTTTCCAGATAAGTGGATTCGAACCAATGCATTTTCTCTCGACCGGTTGTTGTCAATCCGAATGTCTTGTCCCGACCCCGGCCGTCCTGGTCTGCGATCCACCCAAAGGATTCCATCGACTGAAGGACATCATAAATGTGAGATAAGTGGCGTCTTTGATCGAAGGTGGCCAATTCCAGCTTGATTGCATCGATAAGATCCTTGCTGCCCATGCTCCTAGTTGTGAGCTTGTGAAAGACGATAAGATATAGCAACTCCACCTTGCTGATACCAAGGCGGTCTGGAGCGTTCATCGCGTTTTTCTTGATTGGCATTAATTCACTTCCTCTCGTGCTCGAGCGTTTTGTCACTTACGATCCGTTTCAGATATGGTTCGGACTGCTTCCCTAATTATATCAGCCTACCGCTCGCTTGAATCTTCATCTATTATTTTACCAGTTAATAGGCAAAGGTGTATATGGATTATGCTTGGCGATGTTTTATCATGCGGGTGACAGGCCGGAAACGTCAATCAGATGATCAACTGCAGCCAGATAATCCAGGGATCCTCGCCCGCTTTTATCAACTCTTATTGCATTCGCTTCGAATTCGTTTAGGGGAATGCTTTTCGATCCGCGTACTCCCGTTTCCTTACGATTCCAATAACACAGGAACGATTTTAGCGGCATCAAATAATACTGATTCAGTTCGGTGAACCAGAACAAAAAGAAACAAATTGCCCCGTTCGCATCATGACGAATCAACCGATCTACTTGATGCTGCTCCACGAAGTCTAGCGGGAAGGACGTTTTATTTTTGGTCGACTTGGCGTCAAACCAAATGGGGCGACTTCGGTATGAACCGGTATAGTCCACGGAGCTCTTCTTCGAGTAAACACCGCTGATCCGGGCGCCTTCTGAGCGAAGTACTGTAATAGGTGTAGGAATCTTCTCGATGGTTGCAATGCCTTTCGCCTCGTAAGCTTCGTTCACCCAGGAGATTAGTTCTTCAAACGCCATCCCTCGGCCCCCGTAATTAACCACAGCTCTTCGCGGCTGCTGGTTCCTCATGTACCTCACCTCTCCCTTATTCTCAACGAGCTGTCGAGCAACGGCAAATTTCAAACCACGTTTTTTTCGAGGTGAGGCTTCCGCCTGAAGGTTGGACCTCCTAACGAAAATAAAACACAGCAACCGACTCTCTCAGTTGCTGTGTTTTTATTTGATATGGTACTTTAAAGAGCTCTTATTGAGACTCCGGTCGAACTAAGCTAATGCCTTCGTCAAGTGAAGCTATTTCGATAAGTCCCAACTCCAATAAACGTTGAATCGCGCTTGTGGTAAATGAATGAACCAATATGCTCTCATTGTATATATCCGCGACGAGAAGAAATCCGCCCATTTCACCAATAAGCGTATATATGTACTGTTCGCTAATTGAAAGTGATGATTCTGGTGCGCGATCTGTAATTTTTACTAGTGAAAACTGATCCACCCAATTTAGCCTCCGAATCTCCCAAACCAAAGTATATTTAAATAATATTCAGTCCCCTCTAACGAATTTCCTTCTTATTGCACTAAAATATCGACAACAATCCCGGTGGGGGAGGAGAGAAGCCCGGCCCGATCGTCCGATTGCCCACCTCAACACTTCAATTCCACCAATCAGCAGCCTAAAACATCCCTATTATTCTACCCAACAGACAACGGGTTAAGTGGAATAGCCTATCCCGCTCTCCTTCTACTCCGCTGGCCGACCGCCTTTTCCTTCCCCTTTTCCCGGTTTTCGGTCCTGGTTGCGCTAAATCCGTACCTAGTCCCCTCCCTGCAGCTCTGCCCCTAGATCCGGATCTAGTTTGGATTAGGGTCGCGGGGGTGAGTGCGCGGGGCGCGACGAGGGGGTACCGGCGGCCCGACAAAAAGTCGAAGAAATCTGCCACAAAACCTAAACCCGGGTTGGAAAGGGTATCGAGCGATCACACAGGCAAAAGAAGTCGAAGTCTGATCGAAAGAAGTACCCCGACGGCGGAGCGGGGCAGGACGGGGAATCGCGGCGGCGTTATTCTACTTAACCCGTTGTCTGTTTGGTAGAATAAAAGAGATGGTTAGATTTAATTGGTCCGATATCTCAGAGATTGAATTGTCTGATAAGAAGAAAAATGAAAAGTTATTCCTTTGTTTTCCGTCAAATGACCCAGAGATTGAGCAAGTTAAAGTTATATTTGCTGAAGAGAATTACGAGGCAAGGAATCAATTGGATTCAGAGGACTCTAAGATTGAATTGTTTCGAGAACACGTTTCAGTTTTTTTCATCGATTGTGGATTAGGCTCCCGTTGGTATTTTAATGTTGACGGATTTTGTTTGGTTTGAAGTTGAGCGTTAATAGCGAGTTGAGATTTACAGAAGATTTGTATGATCGTTTCGATACTGCCGAGCAGAGATGGGATTATGTTGAAGAATGTTTTAGCCAAAACGCGAGAGGATTCTTTGGAGATGAAGATGAGTTACGATGAGTATATGAGTATATGAATGGAAGGGATAGACTTGTTTATGATAATCCATTTGAATGTTCGGATGACTTAGCATTATTGTGCTCAAAATTGTAGAGCCATTGGATTAGATGGGAAGTAATTGAGGTTAAATCAGGCTAGGTTGAAGACTTCGCTTAAGATGGCAAAGTTTTTTTCCGTTTCATTATTAGCTTGTGTATTCACAATCTAATAAAAACACATGCAGATTTAAAATATCGATCCCCATTTCGACTCACAACAATATCTTCATTATGCGATTCTATAACAACATTTTCATCAAGCAATTTTCCATTTTGATATATGGATAACGGTTGCTGGAATACTCTCATACGTTCGAAATCGGAATGTACTTTCAATTCACGTTGTTTATGCATCATAATCTCCTTAACTGATTGGGCTATAATCATTCTACAAGACATTATTAGATAGTTCAAATATCTAGCATCCAGCTTTTTGAGTGCTTTTTTGTGTTTGGTTAACACTGAAAAGAGGGATATAGACATGATTATTAAATCGACAGGTGATGAATCCATTTTGATGAACCATCTTAATTTGTCTAAGATGGTACCGGTCCCATACTCTTTTTCACCGATACGCTCGAGATCACGCCGAATTGACTGTAAATTGTGCAACTTATCAGCACACGCAACCTCACGAATCTCCAACAAGGCTTGCTTCAAATAATCCAGGGTATGCTGTTTGTGTTCCTCCCAACTTCCACCCTTATCCGGTTCGGAATCAGCCCTGCAAATTTCCAGAACCTGCCGGCCGAACTCAGCCGCGAGCTGTGCCTCTGTCACAAGCCTTAAGGGTATCATGCAGCAATCCCTCGGCTACCATCTTGTCTGAGCAACCCGCCGCGAGTACCCCTTACACCATACATGCTGACCCCTCCACCTCCCTTGATCATCCATGCAATCCTTCCCCATCTTTAGTTCCTTTAATCAATGTACTTTGCATGATGAGCTCCATTGCTGCTTACTTACCTTCCCTCTCAATTCTTCCATCCTTAGCCCTCATTTTTTACCCTACCTTTTCACTGCCATCCACCACAACAACCGCGCATGAGGTCATTAAACGTGAACCGCGTAGGACTCGACCTACGACACCCTGATTAAAAGTTAGCTGCTCTACCAACTGAGCTAATGGCTCATACTAGAAAACTGGGGATCTAGGATTCTAACCTAGGCATGACGAAGTCAAAGTCCGTTGCCTTACCGCTTGGCTAATCCCCATTAATAAAAGAAATCAATTTTGCACATTACGTTATCGATTGCAATAACTTTTTTTCTACCACTTCTCGGGGTACTCCAGCAAGCTCAGAAGAATATTAAGTTTTGCGTTCACCACGGTGTTGTTTTCCATCATTTTGTATTGCATCAATAATTGCATCAATAACTAGTGCTAATATCATCGGTTATTCCATCATTCGGCTACTACTACGTTTTAGTACAATTAAACTGTCCCTTCAACTACCTTCCCTCCTTTTGATACTATATTACTAAGATATGCCAATGGCCCATGAAAAAGTGATCTATTGAATCGGACTGGGAGTTTCATCGCAAAAATTCACGCAAAAAGGATCCCCGATAGATAGCTCTCATTTCTTTAAGTATTTCTTTAAGCTTTCCACAGATTTCCTCTGGAGCGGCGGTATTCGGTAGCATGAGCCTTCCTACCCCAACTTGAAAGGCGCCAAATAAACTTAAAAACCCGAACAAGGTGCACAGATAATCATATTATGTAAAACGGGTACAGTCACTCATTTAAAGAAAGCGGAATTTCAGATACGTTCAACCGCTTTCTTTAAATTATACCATTCCTTTGTATCCGTTTGCGTAAACACAATTTACACTGCGAATCGGCGAAGAAGTGGGGAGCTATAAGAAAAACTGTGTAGTATAGGTATCTGTCACAAACAATGTTTTGCAGAAATCTTGTCGATTGCTATTTACGTTTCTCTAATACCGCCTCTACATTTTTAAGCCTCGCTTCAATACTATCCCAACGATTTATACAGTGATAAAGAATCATCTCTAAATCATTTTCGTTCTGAGCTTGTTCGGTATTTCGATACAAAATATTCATTAACCAATTCGTTAGATTACGGAGATGATGGCGGTAGGAGTAAAATCGTAATAAATCGAGGTCTACTTCCACGGAATGTCCTAGATGCTCTTCATAGGCCGTAAGGAAAACTTCGAATTCTTGGCCGATGTAACCAACCAAATCGAACTCCGGAGGGGCTAGGATGGCTGATTCCCAGTCGATGAAATACAACTTATTTTCGTGACGAATCAAATTTCCGCCCCAAATATCACCGTGACACAATACTCTTTCTTTATTAAGATTTATAGCATTTCCACGAAGTTCACGAACAAGATTCAGCAGATCGAAAATCCGCGCTTTTCTCACCATTACTTGCTCTCGCAAGGCTTGTTTAATATAGTCGTTAGGGTTTATGGTGCTATCAAGCGCGATCATACATTTTTCTAGGTCATCTTCAAATGAAATATCGAACTCTTCTGTCAATAGGATGATATCTTCTATGTAAGGCGTGATCTGTTGAATGGCTGCGACGGATTGGGCAATATCCGTCAAGATCTCCTCCGAGAAAGGATATGCGTCCGCTAATGTTTCACCTTGAATGAAATTAAACAACACGGTAGTAATATTATTAATTGTTATTTGAAAATCACCTTTTAGCGTTTTGATTGGAAAAGTCGTATATTTAAAGAGGCTTTGATGATACATGTACGACGTTAATGGTAAATAGTATTTCAGCCGTTCGATACCCCTTTTTTGTTGATCGTTTTGATGATCAAATAATTTTAAGTAATACCGGTCTCCGTTCGCGCAATTTACTCGATAAGAGTACGCCGAATCGCCCATAGGTATAAAGTAGATGTACTCCACTTGAATCCCGTATGCCTTATCAAGTATGTTTATGAGTGTAATATCTTCCATAGGATAGCTTACTTGCATACTATTCTCCTTTGGCTGGTATTCATTAGAGCCGATCGTGTGGCCGGCTGTGTCCAAATGACCGTCTGGATCCGCATTTGCCATGAATTAGACTCCGTACTGTAGGCGGTTTGAACTTGATTACGCTTTGATATCAGATAAGGGCACCTATAAAAGGCTGGGCGAAACGGCACCATTTCTTTTATCAACTCATTAACCCCTTATAGTCTTTGGTTACGAGTGGATACATCGTCGAGTTGATCACTTAATCTGCTAGCATTCTGACACTTATCTGTTGTGTAAGATTCGCATCAATGCTCCCGCTTCTTTCATGAACAACTCCTCCAATTTGTCGGTATAAGGAGTCGTATTCATTTCATAGCCGCCTAATCTGTCATGGAACGCTTTATAAGTAGGAAGATATCCGGAATATCCATTCGCCAGCCCAGAGTAGAGAGTAAATGGAAACGGAGAAACCTGCTCCAACTTAGAAATATAATCATTAAACACTTCTCCTGAGACGGCTAGAATGAATACATCCCCGAGTGATATTCCAAAGAAGGTCACCTCCATAGCGTCCTTATTGAATCCTTCTCGGGTAGGAAATTCAACGGTCCTAGATAGCGAGCGAAAATCGGTAATGGCAACATTCTTTCTTCCCACAATCGCTTGATGAATATCTTCACTCAGCCTGCTGCTTCCTTTGACCACGTCTGGATACGTATCCTCAGTCGGCCCATTATCACCAAATAGTGGACAAATATCGCCGGAAAATCCTTGAATGAACATGACGGTGAACTCATGCCTAAATTGCCGCTCGACACCCGCTACGGCTAGTCCCACAATATCACCGCTGAGTCGGGTAGCCGGATTTCGCAGGCCTGTTGGATGTACCGCGTAATTCACGATCGCTCCAATCGGCTGCAAGTCCTCACTTTCCAGGTACAACACCCGAAGTGTTTGGTTCACCGGGACGGATAAATCTGCGCGAAGGGTCGGTCTGCGAAAGGCGGAAATTGAGCTGACCCCTTCTCCCACACTTAACCTGATCGGTACCAATCGTTCCGTCAACTGCCGGATCAATGCCTCAATACGTTCGGTGTACTTTTCACTGTAATGCGCAGGTGCGGTATGCGTATGCGTAGCATGCACGGAAATCCCATCGAGATCCGTCCCTCCCGCTTCCGCCCACCTTCGACGAGTACCTTGAGGAAAAGTAGGAATAAATTCGCGATAACAATCAGACCTTCCTCTTGGATCGGCCACTTGGACTGTAATCTCATTGGTAAGGCAGCAATCCACGCTGACCAAAATTTTTCGCTGGTTGCCTTCCTCTAGCAGCACCCGCGCATACAATTCATCCAACAAGTCTTTCCCGGGATCCGCGATATGAGTTTCCGGATTATATCCCTGTAACGGTACCAACTCTTCAGGCGTTATCGTTACCTTGCCCATCGCTGCTTTTACCTGCATATGCATCATCCCTCCTGACTGATTTTTCGATTTATAAAATAAAACTGGCGACTTTTCGGATCGCTTCAACGGCATCCATGCAGTCTTCTTCCGTCATGCTCTGATGCAGCGAGATGCTGATCGCTCTACCCAGTAAATCTAAGGTATTGGGGCACATATCTTTGGAATATTGCACGTTGCCCTTATAACTTGCACACGTCCACGGTGTGTCCGTCGCTGAAGCTCCCCTTTTGGCCAATACATAATCCCAATTCACGTAGATATGGCGATCGGCAAATCCATTATTCTGAAAAGTTCCGTTTGGAATGCCTTCTGCTGTGAGATGCGAGGAAAATTCCGCGGCAGTTCGCGTGTCGGGCAAATAAAACACCAAGCTGTAAGACACATCACCCTCGGGATCCGGTATACGCTGCAGTTGAATCCCCTGAACCGATTGAATCCCCTTAAGTATCGTTTGCTTCACTTCTCGTAAGCGACCTACTACCGAGTCAATCCTAGAGGATTGTGCCAAGCCAAGGGCAGCCTGAATTTCACTCATGCGATAATTTTCTCCGGGGAACGACTCAACGGAAGTTGAGTTTTCTACCCCCCAGAAGGTCATGGCACAATCATGATAGACACTGGCACGCGCATGGATCGAGGGGTTGTTCGTAACGACCATTCCCCCCTCCCCTGATGTAACGACCTTATATTGCTGAAAGCTGAAGCAGCCCGCATCCCCAATTCCACCTAAGGCGATCCCTTTATAGAACCCCCCATTTGCTTGTGCGACATCCTCAATCACAAGCAGGTTATGTTTTCGTGCAGTACTCATGATTTCATCCATTTGACAAGGAGTACCGCGCATATGTACGGGGATAACGGCCTTCGTATATGGTGTGATGGCAGCTTCGAAGGCTTTCGGGTCCATCGTTAACGTATCGTCGATTTCCACGATCACCGGAACCGCTCGAGCAATTAGCACAGCTGCTGCAGTGGCTATATAGGTATATCCCGGAACGATTACCTCATCCCCCGGGCCAATACCTGCACCGACAAGCGCGGAAACTAGCGATGAGGTACCGGAATTGACAGCTAGCGCATGTTTGGTTTTCGTACGCTCTCTATATAATTGTTCTAATTTCGCTGCTTCCGAATCATCAAGGCCTTTTTTGTAAAAACGGAAAACTCTTCGTTTTTGCAGTACGTTCAGAAGATACTCCCTCTCCTTATCGTCAAACTCTTCCGAACTGATAAAAGCGGGAACCCAATTCTTCGTTCGTACCGGAGTACCACCGTGTTTAGCCAACATGTTGATCCATCCCTTCATTCGAATTGAATATGATGATCACTTGAAAATATGAAGTAACGTCCTTGCATCACTGTAATATTAGAATTAATGATCGTAACGCTTGCGCCTTGACCTACTGCCATTTTGGCCGCATTCGTACCTACAACTCGGCCGCCAGTAATAGTTACTTGTGAGGGTCCGACTCCTGGAACCACTCCCATCATGATTCCCGTTATTCCTTTTTTCTTTTTAGGTTCAAATTTCAATAAAAAATGAACAGGTTGCCCAGGCTTCCTGCTCAATATAGTTATGTAACTCCTAACTGGCGATCAGAATAGTTTATTCTGCTGTAAGGTTACCCCTTATCAGAAAGTAACTTTTGGGCGACGATGTAGCCCGATCCTCCGTTGATTCCGTGACCCGGCCAGGTTGCCGCTCCCAGCATAAATAGGTTTGGTACCTCCGTCTGATGACCAGGCTGTGTGACGGTAGTGGCCGGAATAGATAGCTTTGTGCCAAATCATGCGCGCCCCCGTAGGGATCTCCTGGACCTGAGTTGTGGTTATAGCGTGCGATAGTATCAGGAGTTACCACTGCGTGACCGATAACTGCACTTGGAATATTAGGGATGTGTTTGCTTACGATTTTTAGTACTCGCTCTACGAAACGCTCCGTGAGATCCGAGGTCCAAGTACCGTCGCCAACATCGATTAGATTGGCAGCATCACCACGTGGCCGGCACGGCACTTCAAGCACTTGAATACGCATCACTGCCTTACCTGCAGGCGCGCAAGCCGGATCAAGATTTGTAGGCAATCCACTGTAAAGGTTGGCTTGGCTGGAAGCAAATCCGACATTCCTTGAACAATCGCTTGCGTGAAACCGTCTAGTCCATCTGTCAAATGCGGTTGACCGACCTTAGTAAAGCGCGAATCCGGCCAGCGTGGAGGCTCGCTAAGCGCGAGGTGAATTTGTACGCAGCCTCGACCATAGCGGAACTGCTTAGCTTGAGAAAACAGTCGAGGACTAACCTCAGCATCCGCGAGCAGCGAGAGATAAAGATGGTTCGGACTGGTCGAAGCGACGATCGACTGTTTGGCTTGGAATTCTTCGCCTTCTGATGTCCGTACGCTAACGGCACGTCCGTTCTTCACGACAATACGCTGAGCTTTCCTTTGGGTGAGGATGGTTCCCCCTTGGTCCTGTATCAACTGTGATAATGCCTGCGCAAGCTTCTCACTACCACCTTCAGGAATAGGCATCCCACCACCCATCAATGCCATTGCAGTAAGCGGAACCCAGATACCACTTCCAATTTCATCCGGAGTACGCCCAAGATGCGTCACCCACGATGCCAGCATCGAGCGCAACGCAGAAGATTGAAAGCTACTTACCACATTACGGGCGGTTGATAAGACAGATGCAGCGAACGCAGAGTAGCCCGGTCGTCCTTTGTCATGAAGCAGCTTATTCAGGATTTCGGAAGCTTGAGAGCTCGAGAGGTCCATATTAAAAAGTGAAAACACATCGCCAGCATGGGAATTAAATTCTTCAAACATTCGGGCTAACGCGGCACCATCACCAGGTGCCAGACGCTCTGCTTCTACTGCAAGATCTTCAAACGAACGGGCGAATACACCGGTCTGTCCATCCTCCATTGAAACGCCCGTTGGAAGCTCCGTGTTAATATAATGCAGGCCACGTGCTTCAAGGGCTTCACGAAAGACCGTGTCGATGCCCCAGCTCGCCCTGCAGGTCGTTCGTCAAGCTCTCCAGCTCCGCGGGATCCGGCACTTGCTTCGTGCTCAGCATCAGCCGACCGCCGCCGTCGATCAGCATGCGGCTAGGGGATGCCTTATCCTCACTAAGCAGCGTCTGCAGCGTTTTTTGCTTGACGTTGATGACAAGATAGCCTAAATCTCATAGGCTGGTCCCGTCAACAAAAGCGGATGGGCCGCCGCATATACATCGTGTTTATAGCCCGGTAGGGTGAGCTCCTCTGTGCGAAGAAAGCCTCCTGGACGATCATTTTTCTCTAACACTAAAACACTGCGTCCCGATCGAGTCAAATAAGCAGCGGCAATCAGCGCATTGTGACCGCTCCCAATCATAATGACATCGTAGGTTTTCAACTTCATATCCCTCCTTTTCATCATCGATTAGTCTATTTTATCCGAGGCCACAGGAGACGTAAGTCACTTCATGTCGACAAGTAATAATAAGTAACACAAAAAAATGGACTTCCCATAGCATAATTTAATGGGTGTCCATATATGGTGTGTAACTCTATATGAAAATACAGTGATAGTAAGGCTTCGTCAACACTTCTTTACGACTAAGTCCTAATATGTTTTGTAAAACATTGGCAAATGAACAGTAAACCGATGTACCCAGTGGTCAGTTAAGGGAAACAAGAAAGAGCATCTAGCTGATACGCAACCGGACGCTCTGTATATAAACATCACTATTGTAACAATTAGCTGTCTCAGAAAGTACCCGATTTACTCACTCTTCCAGCCGCAGCTATCACGGACTACGAGCGACGGAGGAAGTACAATCTGTTTGGGAAACTTCCGCTCCTTGCTCTCTATTTCTTCAAGCAGTAACTCCATGGCCATTTTACCCATTTCATACTTCGGATGATCGACGGTTGACAACGGAACGATGAAATTTTCAGAAAAAGGGTTGTTGTCGTTTCCCATTATAGCGATATCTTCCGGGATCCGAATGCCGGATTCGCGCAGCGCTTTAACGGCTCCGAAGGCCACCAGATCACTTGCTGCACAAATCGCCTCCGGCAACTGCTTTGTCTCTGTAAGCAATTTTTTTGTACTTTCATAACCGGATCGAAATGTGTAGTCACCATGAAAAACCAGAGCTTCATCCACCTTCAGTCCTTGCTGATGCATGCCGCTCTGAAATCCCTCCCAACGCTCGCGAGCCGTCGATATTAGCAGATCTCCTGAAAAATAGGCAATATCCCGGTATCCAAGCGAAGCAAGGTGCTTAATTGAAAGCTCAGTAGTTAGCATGTTATTGATACCTACGTAGTTTTTATCGTATGCGGGTGGCTTACGGTTGAGTAGCACATACTTGAGCCCTGTTTTCTCTACTTGAGCCAATTCTTCCTCCGTTGAAATATTAGCCAGCAGCAATCCGTCTGCTTGTTTCTCCACAATCAGATCGAGGTAATTGCGAAATCGAATGGGATCATTGGTTGTATTGCATAAAATAAAGCTGAAGCCAAAATTAAACGCAACATCATCCATACCTCTGATCATGGTTGGATAATAGGGATTTTCAATATCGGTAACAATCGCGGCGATCGTTTTTGTACTTTTCTTTTTTAAGCTTCTGGCCACTGCATTGGGGCGGTAATTCAGTTCTTGAATTGCCTTATTTACTCGTTCCTCTAGCGCTGGACTGACATAGGCCGATTTGTTTATTACAGCAGAGACAGTAGCAATCGAGACTCCTGCTCTTTTGCAAATATCTTTCATAGTAGCCATCCTGTCACCTCTCTGGCGAAACGGTTAGTTATAATAGCTACATTATATTCTTAAATAAAAAATACGTCAAAATAAACATATATTCGGATAGTTGACTTAATCAGGGAAGAGGACGGAGAGAAGAACACAATGGAAGCGTTGGTTATAAGGGGGAACAAACAATGTACGAGGCTTCCTCCTTAATCCATGGGCGTCACCTACTACTTTTTTTTGTTGCGCCTGGATCATTAAAATCGGAAGAAGCCGTATATGAGTTTTTTATCCAAGAAAATAACAGGTCAAGACCGAGCTGCTACTTCGACTTCTGAAGGTAACTGTGACATGAATTGCAATGCAGCAGCTATGCTCTCTGCCGGTGTTCTTTCAAACGTAACGTGCACACAAGGTTTAGTTCGCCTCAACAAGCTCATGAACAAAGAGTAATTCAGGTTGCCTGTTCCCGGGGAACAGAATTGCATCGCCCCCTCTGCGCTCACGTTAAAATCTTTGGCATGTGCATGGATAATCCGGTCGCCCAGACGATCAAACGCATCTTGCAGGACCTCGTCCTGCCGCTGGACATTGCCTGCATGAAGTAAATTTACCGGGTCCATCACTACACCGATGTTGGACGAGGGGACCTCCTCGATGATTCGCTGCATTAGCTCGGCGTTGTGAATGACATGTCCCTGACACGCTTCCAATCCTAAGAATACGCCCCATTTTTCCGCTTCTTCTGCTAGCTCCTCAATCGCCTGCCTCACCCTCTGGTATCCGGTTTCGATAGGGAGCTCCCCTTCCGTTCTCCATGAGGAAGCAATCTTGCCCGTTTCCGTCACCACAGCCCCTGCGCCAAATTCACGGGCGAACCGAAGATGCTCCTTGAAACGAGCAATATTTTGCCTGCGCACCTCATCGTCTTTATGTACGAAATCCATGTAACAGCCCAATACTGGGATTCGCACACCACAGTCTATAAATGCATCAGCGACGTAATGAGCGATCCCAGCATTTAACCTGCCCAAGCCGGTGTCAAAGGGCAGAGGCACATGACCATATCCGCCTAATGCAAATTGAATAGAACCGAACCCGGCCGAAGCCGTTTTTTCTGCAATGAACTGAACGGGAAGCTTTCCGAAACTGTTGGCTAATATACCGTATTTCATTGAGGACACCTCGCCTTAATGTACTTGTCATTATTTGAAAGTCGAATTAGCCATTGCTGCCACAATATGCTTTTGGGCAAAAATGAACACAATAACGATCGGTAAAATGATTTCAATGCTAGCCGCCATCAGAAGATGCAAGGTTAAGGACTCATTGCCTGCGTTAGATGCCTTCATGCTGGCAATACCTACGGTAAGTACACGCATCTTGTCGGAGTTCGTCATGACGAGCGGCCAAAAGTAAGAATTCCAGCTATGAATGAAGCAAATTACCACCAACGTAGCTATAGTAGGGTATGCCATCGGTGTTAAAACTTTGTACAATAACTGCATCCGGCTCGCTCCATCTATTTTGGCAGCCTCTAATACGTCGTTATTTATGGACTTGAACGTTTGCCGCAGAAGGAAAATACCATGGGCCGATGCCGCATGCGGTATAATAAGCGCATAGTAGGTGTTAAGCCACCCTATCTTGGACAGCATGACGTATACGGGGACAAACACTACTTGCTCCGGAACAATTAGAGCCCCAAGCACCAGCAGAAATAACCGATCTCTCCCTGGAAAAGATCCCTTGGCAAAAGCATAAGCCGCCAATATCCCGATATTGATTTGCAATACCAGAATACCGATCGTCTGCACCACCGTATTTATTGTAAAACGCATAAAGGGCATGGCATTAAAAACGTTTAAGAAATTGACCCACATCAGCTTCTCTGGCCAAAAGGATGGAACCGCCAGTCTTAATTCGGCCGGAGTTTTAAAAGCAGTGACCAGCATCCAATAGACTGGGAAAAACATAACGGCCGTTACACCTAAAGCTATTACAATACGGGTAGTTTTTAAGACAGAATTGTTCATTTGCATTCTACGAACCTACCCTTCATAGTGGACTTTCTTTTTAGACACGTAGAGTTGAAGCACAGTAAAGAAGATGATGATGATAAAAAAGATGATGGCCAAAGCCGACGCCCGACCCGTTCTAAATTGGGTGAAAGCCGTCTCATAAATCCAATAAACCATCACTTCGGTCGCTTGCAGTGGCCCTCCGCCGGTAATGACGTTAACGGACTGGAATACCTGCATAGATGATATAAAGTGAGTCACGACAAGAAAAAGCGTAGTCGGAGACAGCAGGGGCAGCGTAATATGCCATAACTGATTCCACTTGCTAGATCCATCGATACTGGCAGCCTCGTAGTATTCCAGCGGAATGCTCCTCAGGCCGGAAATAAATATGATCATGGTAAAACCGACTCCTTTCCAGACAGCGACGATAATGAGCACCCACAACGCCGCGTGCGGATTGTTCAGCCATGGGATGGGAGTCAAGCCCACTAATTTCAACACCTCATTGGCAAGTCCAAATTGCGTGTTAAAAATCCATAAAAATATCATGGAGATAATGACGACTGAAATATAATGCGGTATAAAAATGAGCATGCGCATGAAATTGAACAAGCGTGAAGATACATTCATCAGCAACGCCAGCAGTAGTCCAATCCCTAATGTTAAACTCACATCAAGTATCATGTAGGTGAATGTGATTCTCAACACTTGGTAGAACATGCTGCTGGTCAGCAAATACGTATAATTATCGAGCCCGATAAACGCTTTGGCCGGCTTCGTCATATTCCAGTTCGTAAAGCTTAAATAAAACGAATTAACCAAAGGATAATAAAGGAAAATGACCAGAACAAGTAAAGCTGGCACAGCAAAAGTAAAATCTTTGGCATATTCCAGCAATCGACGCCGCGATCGTGGAGATGGTTGAACCACTTCATCCATGACAACGGCGGGCGAATTGGTTGTATCATTCATTTCGGTTCCCCCTCTCGTATTTAAGTTGACCGTCATGCTGACGCTACTGTAGTGTCCGCATGACGGCTGTACTCGTTATCTACTTATCAGACAGGATTTGGTTGATTTGTTTGACTGCATCCTTCATCAAAGGCGTTGGATCCGCTTTATTGAGAACCATCTGTCCTACGACGTTTTGGTACACCTTGCTGAATTCCTGATATTTTGGATGCTGCGGACGTCCGACTACATTATCGAAATTATCGAATACCACTTTGTACTGCGGGTATTTTGCAAAGTAGGCTTTGCCTTCCTCCGTATTGACTACCGATTTTCGTGTCGGCAAATATCCGGTTCCTTCCGCCCATTTAATGTTGTGCTCGGCATCGGACATAAATTGAATGAATTTCCACGCCGCTTCTTTTTCCTTCGCCGGTGCGCCGTCCATCATAACAATGCCCGCACCGCCCATATGAGAAATGTGCTGCTTATCTCCCGGGAAGAAAGATACGCCTACT
Organism: Paenibacillus cremeus; assembly: GCF_007786445.1. Lineage (GTDB taxonomy): Bacteria > Bacillota > Bacilli > Paenibacillales > NBRC-103111 > Paenibacillus_G > Paenibacillus_G cremeus. The sequence goes on from NZ_VNJI01000065.1 coordinate 18,588, forward strand.
TCAAACTTGGCATTTTGCAGATACGTTTTCAGTACGGCGGATGTATGGTCAACCATAGCGATTTGGCCGTTTAGAAACATTTGACGCATCGTATCTGATGCTCCTGCTCCATAACCGATCTGCAGCGAGCCTTCTTGCATCCAACGTTGAAAAGTTAAAATCCACTTCATATTGGCCGGCTGATCCAGCACCGATGTTTTGCCGTCAGCGCTCAAAATCGCGCCACCGCTGTTGAAAATCCATGGATCAAAGTAAAAGGGCTCCCATGCCGGAATCTCAAGCGCGTATCGGGTGGTCTTTCCGTTTTCTTTAACGGTTACTTTTTTATTGAAATCTTCCATTTCATCCCAGGTCTGCGGCGGTTTCAGGCCCAAAGAGTCAAGCAGCGTCTTGTTATACACGTTGATGCCAGCGCTTACAATTAGCGGAAGTCCGTATTGCTTGCCGTTATAGGCATACGCTCCCAACATCCCCTTGGAAAAATCATTCAAATCGAAATTGTCCCTTTTCATGTAGGGGGTCAAGTCGGCGAACATCCCGCCGTCGGCCATGCTTGGCAGTGCCGATACTTCAGCATTGGTTACCGCAGGAACATTATGAGCAGAAACGGCTGCCAGCAGCTTATTTTGCAAATCGGGATAGCCGCCCTGGAACACGGGCTCAATCGTAATGTTGGGGTACTTTTTCTGAAACTCCCCGATCATATAATTCAAGGTTTTTATCTGATCATCGTTGTGAGAATGCCAGTATTGAATAGTGATTGGAGATTTGTCATCGCTCGCAGGAGGAGGGGCTTTCGCCTCATCCGCGGCTCCTCCCGCCGGGGTGCTAGAGCAGCCGACTGCCGTCAGCATCAAAGAGGAAATGGCCATAGCGGAAATCCACTTTTTTAGCTTCATTTAAATCATGCTCCTTCAAATGTATTTGGGTTCAAATCATTATTGCAGCACAATATTCGTTCCAAACTGGATTGCTTTACTGTCATTTCCATGGCCAAGCTCTTTGGTTCTGGCGATGGGCAACTGCCTCTTTTCGGTAAGCTCTTTAATGAAATCTTCTACAACCTGAAATTCCCCATGCTGCTCCAATTCAGTAAATGTACCTAAGATTAGTCCCGCGCACTGGCTGAAGCACCCCATTTGCTCCATTTGCGATAAGAGGGATACGGTTCGGTGTGCCCTACCGCCAAAGCTCTCAAGAAAGATCACATGATCTTTACAATCAGGAAAATAGGGGGTTCCAACCAACTTGAGAAAGCATCGAATATTCCCGCCGACCACGGCTCCCGCCATATGCTGTCCTCGTATCCAGGAATAATCGAAATTAAATAAATCATCAGTTCCTTTAATCAAAGTGTCGTAAAGCAATTGCCTTTGCGCTTCCTGATGTTCATGCACTAAATTCATCACTTGATAATGATAAGAGCCGACTCCACTTACCTTATACATCGCATTTAGCATGACAGACAAATCGCTTATTCCGAAAAACGGTTTTCTTGTTTTGCCGATTGCTTGAAAATCAATGTATTCGAGTATCTGATTCGCGGCGTCTCCTCCCGAAACGTCAAAAATAGCGTTAATCGAATCGTCATGAAACATTTTATTGATTTCTGTCGCCCGTTCCTGAAGAGCGCCGATCATGTATGTGTTGGCTCTGTACAAATCAGTTGCTGTAACGACTTCCAAGCCAAATTCGCGAAATAGAGCAATTAATTCATCGATTTTAACTCTTGCCTCCGGCCTTCTTCCATCTGAACAAGCGGTAATGGCGACACGGTTACCTCTAGCTAATAAAGGCATATTAGTCATATTTAACAATCCCCCACGCCCGTCTGGAGGCGCTTTCAATTAATGTGCTTTACCGGAATGCCCCGAGTATTCAGCCGGATTCTATATAACGAAGTGGAGGCGGTTATATATAGATGGCTGTAATCCTCTGCCCAAGCCAAATTTGCCGTTATTTCAGGAATTTTAATAATGCCTATCTTCTGTCCGGACGATGAAAATATCCATATACCGCCTCGGCCCGCTACATATAAACGGCCCGCAGCATCCACCTTCATGCCGTCCGGCACTCCCTTGCCTGCCTCCGGATCTAACTCGGCAAAGACGCGACCATTGATCAGACCTCCGGTAGGGGTTACATCAAAGGCTCTAACATGATCTCTAGCGGAATCATCGACATACAATATTTGTTCGTCCGGAGAAAACGCCAGTCCGTTAGGCTTGTCAAAATCATCAATTAATAAACGCAATTCTGCCGTTTCCGGATCTAAACGGTATACGCCTTGGAAGGACAGTTCCTTGTCTTCCGGCTGATTTCCGTAAACACTTTTTAATCCGTACGGGGGGTCCGTAAAATAAAGCGTCCCGTCGGATTTTACAACAATATCGTTAGGACTATTTAAACGCTTTCCGTCGTATTGCAAGGCCAGTTCCGTAATGGTACCGTCCTGCTCCGTCCTCGTTACGGTCCGGCTGCCGTGCTCGCAAGCCAATAGCCTCCTTTGACCATCAAGTGTGAGTCCATTCGCGTGGCGGCTGGGTGTCCGAAAAACAGACACTCCTTCAGGCCTGCTCCACCGATAAACTATATTTTGCGGAATATCTGTGAAATACAAAAATTTGTTAGCATCATCCCAGACAGGACCTTCTATGAACCGGAACCCGGATGCGATCTTCTCCAGTTCGGCCCCTTCCGGGATCAACAATTTCATCTCATCCGAAAAAGTTACTATTTCCATGATAGACCTCTCCTACAATAAAAATTGGACTCCACCCTGAGCACGGTCAAGCTTGTGCTCCCAGCGATATTGCTGCTTTTCTACCGCTTCAACATTCCAGAGCACTTCTTCAGCCGTTCTCATTCCGCAGATCGCTGTGCTTACACCCGGGTTGGACAGTACAAAATCCAACGCGACCTGATGCGGATTCATTTGCTCCAAAGCGTCAGGTGCAATACGCTTCATGAATCTTGGAAATCCTTGACTAGTCAAGGGCCTCATCACCACGACGCCCACATCTTTCTTGACCGCCTCGGGAATAAGCGGATCTGCTGCGCCTTGATAGAACAAGTTATAACGCACTTGTATTACATCGAAATGTCCGGATTGCACCGCCCACAACAAAACATGATCAGGATTTTCGTTGGTGATCCCAATGAAGCGAATCTTGCCTTGCTTCTGACATTCTTTAAACGCATCAAGCGGGCCATCGTTGACCAGACGTTTATACTCTTCCTCGACCAAGTGTCCGCCATGAAATTGCATCAAATCGATATAATCCGTTTGCAACCGCTCTAGGCACGCATCGACAGCACTTAGCGTCTGTGCGTAATCCAGTTTTCTTGGAATCTTGGTGGCAATGTACGCATCTTGGCGACGATTTTTCATTACTTCCCCGATAATGCTTTCCCCAAGCCCCTGTCCGTATGCGGTGGCCGTGTCAATATAATTGATTCCATTGTCCAAAGCCGCATTGAGCGCAGCCACTACGCCGTCACGACTTTTTTCCGCATCATAGTCTTCGAGGTAATTGTTGATGCCCATCGGGGCTCCGCCGAATCCTATACTTGAAACCATTAAATTAGTTCTTCCAAGTCTTCTGTATTCCATTGTTATCAACCCTTCTCTTCTATTGTGGTTTTATTAGATCCGCATCTCATATTAAAGCTTATTCGCTTGTGGCGGCAGCTTCCGTCCTAAAGAAATCGTCGCACAATCCGATTGGCTCGTCTCTGAATATCCGCGGATCCATCATCTTTAGCTTATCGGATACGATCGGCCTAAAATCCATTAAATCCAAAATATCCTTTTCCAAATCAATTCCCGGAGCAATTTCTATTAATACAATTCCTTCCTTGCGCAGTTCAAAAACAGCCCTTTCGGTAACAAATAGGACAGGTTGATTATTTTTACGGGCATAATGGCCGCTAAAAGTGATCTGATTGACTTTCTTCAAGAACTTTCTCGCTATTCCTTCTTTCTCAATCCGCAGATTGCCATTGTCGATCGCCACCTCTAACCCGCCAGCTGTAAACGTGGCACAATAAACAACTTTTTTAGCCGGCTGCGTAATATCGATAAACCCGCCACAACCGACCGTTTTGGTGCCGAACTTGCTTACGTTTACGTTACCGTCGGAATCGGCTTCAGCCATTCCCATAAAAGTCACGTCGACGCCGCTCCCGTTGTAGTAATCAAACTGACTTCCATGCTCGATAATCGCTATTGCATTTTTAGTAATTCCAAAGTCAATTCCTCCCTCTGGAATTCCACCGATCACCCCGGATTCAATCGTAAGGGTAATTTCTCCATTTATCTTTTCCTCGGTTGCTATCGGTCCGAGTGTATCCCCCGGAATGCCCGTGCCCAGATTTACGATGGCACCCGGAAATAGTTCCATGCAAGCACGGCGTCCGATCACTTTACGCACATTAAGCGGCAGTGGAGCACTTTCTGACTCAGGTACTCTGATATCCCCTGCATAGACCGGTTCAAAGTAATAAGATGAGGACTGCCGGTGTTCCTCTATTGGGTTTTCAGCAACAACGATACCATCGACAAAAATACCTGGAATAACTATTTGTTTCGGATGCAAGTCCCCGTTTTTAGCTATATATTTCACTTGAACAAAGACTTTGCCACCGTTGCTTTTCGCCGCCTGTGCTACAGACAGCGCTTCATACTTGATGGCTTCTTCCTCCATCGTCACATTGCCGCTTTCATCGGCAGTTGTCCCCCGAATAATGGCCACGTCGATCGGCTGACTTTTATAATACAAATACTCCTCATTATGAAGCGTCAAAACCTCGACAATATCTTCTCCCTGCCGGGAACGATCATTGATCTTGCCGCCTTCCACTCGCGGATCAACAAATGTACCTAGACCGACTTTGGAGAAATTCCCCGGCTTGCCTGAAGCCATGGCGCGAAAAAGATGAACGAGCTGGCCCTGTGGTAGACAGTACGCCTCCACCTCATTGTTGTGAATAAGCTCCCCCCATTTGGGGGCAAGTCCCCAGTGAGCCCCAATGATTCGTTTAATGAGTCCTTTATGAGCCAACCGCTGAAGCCCGTTCACCCGGTCGCATTGACCGGCACCATGAAGAAGGGTCAAATTATTGGGAAAGCCGGTTTCGAGAAAGCTTCTCTCAATTTCATTCAGAATCGTTCCGCAAGCCCCCATCAGCGTAAATCCCACAGTGGCGAGAGTTGAGCCTTCCTTAAGATAAGGCAATATCGCTTTTGCTTTTAAGATTTTATTCATTCCAGGACCTCCTGCTGTTTAAGTTTTTCGTTTCACCATAATGGTTTGAATACCTTCTTGCGTGACTATTTGCTTCTGATTGATCACTTGCACCAAAAAATGAATGATCCCGCGGTCTGGCTTACTTTTGCTCTCTATTTTTTCATGAACCATGACACTGCAATGGACAGTATCGCCGAAAAAAATGGGGGCCGTGAATTTCCATTTATCGATGTTTAATAACGCGATTCCGGTGCCGTCAAACAACCCCAGTCGAAACATAAGGCCATGAGAAACGGATAAACCTAACAGTCCCTGCGCAATCCGTCTACCGAATGGACTACTCTGTGCAAACTCTTCACTCGTATGTAGCTCATTCATATCACCGGACATAGCCGAAAAGTAAACTACATCGGTTTCAGTAAGGGTACGTGTGGGAGTTTCGAACGTTTGACCTACCTGGTAATCGTCAAAATAAATACCCGGCATTCCAGTATCTCTCCTTATTCAGCCTTTTTATAGCACCATGCCTCCGCCGATATTGATAACCTCTCCTGTCAGGTAAGAAGCGGCATCCGAGGCAAGAAATGCGATCAGGTTGGCTACGTCTTCCGGATTCCCCGCACGGCCCATTGGAATCTTGGAAATCATCAGATCCCAAACTTTTTCAGGCACGCCTCTAGTCATGTCCGTTTCAATAAATCCGGGACAAATGGCGTTTACCGTAACGTTATATTTAGCGAGCTCACGGGCCGCCGTTTTGGTCAAACCGACTACTCCTGCCTTGGAAGCCGCATAGTTTGCTTGCCCGATATTACCTAGCCAGCTTGCCGAGGAGATGTTAATAATTCGGCCGCTTTTTTGTTCCCTCATTTTAATGCTAGCCGGCTGCATCGTGTTGTAAGTTCCCGTCAGATTAACGGAAATGACATCATCCCACTGTTTGTGCTCCATTTTGTGAAGCATGGCATCCCGGTTGATTCCTGCATTATTAACAAGAATATCAAGCTTTCCATGCTTCTCAATGGTTGTCTCTATGAGCTTACGCGCGGCATCTGTGTCGGCGACATCAATCACCGCGTAATCCGCCAGATAACCTTGTTGCGTCAGCTCCGTGGCTGTAGCCGATGCAATTTCTTCGCTAATATCACATATCGTTACTGCCGCTCCTAGCTGGGCCAGCTTTGCTGCAATTGCTTTGCCAATTCCGCGTCCCGATCCCGTAACTATCGCTATTTTCCCATCCAATTCGATCATATGTTCGTATCTCCTTTTTTATAGGTATCATAGCTACATTTTATATTGAGTTAGCTCGTTCGAGCATTCCTTGTTTCTGAACCTGGAATTTGTGAGTCTCCATTGAGATCACTACATCCAACTTAGCAATTTGCCCGAGTGCCTCTAACAACATATCCTGATTCTGGTTTTTTAAATTAAAGCATAAATGCATCGTCGGCATTTGCGTTGATTCCGAAGGGTCGTTGGTATCGGCATTCATCTTAAGATTCACGATCTGAATGCCAAACTCCCCGAATGTTGAGGCAATACGTCCCAGCGCCCCCGGTTGATCGTAAATTTTGATATCCACTTCATGATATCGCCGGTTTCTGAGCAAATATTTCTCCCATTTGTTTAACAAAAACAAGCTGTTAAACACCAGGAATGCACATACAAAAGCGCCGGTCAGAAAACCCGCTCCCACGCATAAACCGATTCCCGCCACTACCCAAACGGAGGCCGCCGTTGTCAGTCCTTTGATCACATTTCCGTTGCGAAGAATCGCCCCTGCCCCAAGAAAACCAATACCGCTAACCACCTGAGCAGACAATCGCGAGGGATCCAGCCGGACGTTGGGTTCGCTTGCAAACTGCCCAAATCCGTAAATGGACAGTAGCATGATGGTAGCCGAACCGAGGCACACCAGGATGTGAGTCCGAAAGCCGGCGGCATGGTTGCTCCACTCCCGCTCCATTCCCACCAAGCCTCCCAGTCCGGTAGCAATAATCATCCTTAGAACGATTTCCCACGGAGTAATGTGCCATACGTCAGGGCTCATTTCGGAGCCCTCCGCCGACTTCAATTGAAGGCGACAAGTGTTTAAAGCAATTGATTAACTCGCTTCTCCAACTCTGATCCTCTCTGCGAATGATACTAATCGCCGTATTCCCAAGCACGGGAATATCAGCTTCCAACAGAGATTTAAGAGCTACTCCAATAAATGTGCCGTGGCTTACGAGAAGTATATTCTGACCGCTATACTTTTCAATCAGTTCCGCAAGCAATTCATCGCTCCGCTCCCTTACTTGTTGAAGCGTCTCTACACCATGCTCAAGCTCATTCCAATTGGGGCCCCATTGATCTATGCGCTCCTGCTCGGTAGTTCCTTCTAATTGCCCAAAGCCTCTTTCCCTTAATCGAAGGTCCACCCCAACCGTCTTATTCAATAATGTGCCGATCGCTTGAGCCGTTACATAGGCGCGCGACAAATCGCTACTAATCAGAACATCCCACTTCGATAGCTCCAGGCGCATCCGTTCCGCCACCGCACGCGCCTGCAGAAGCCCCGTTTGGTTTAAAGGAATATCCCGTTGTCCTTGCGCTCTGGTTTCTTTATTCCAATCGGTTTCTCCATGACGGACGAAGCCTATTCTCATTCAACCTCACCACTGTTCGCAAAGGATAATGTTCGTAGCCTAGCTCTAGTTCATGCTGTCCAGCACTTCCTTCAAACGTGCTGGAAAATCCGTCCCGATTCCCGTTACGCCGAGCTCTGCTACCCGTCTCATCTGCTCCGGATCGTTCACCGTGAAGGAAAATATTTTATACCCGTGCTCTACAGCATCCGCCACATCTTCCGCATCGACCATCGTAAAATACGGATGCAGGGCATACACCTCCATACCGCTGATTTCCGCAATTTTACGGTGTTGAACAAAATTCCCGCGGTATAATAATCCTACCTGCAGTCTCGGATTCGCCTGTTTTAAAGCCAGCAGAACTTTGTGGTGAAAAGACGAAAGCACCACACTGCCGAGCCGGTCATAACGTTCCAGGAGCTCAACTAGCCGCTCCTGCAATCGTCCGCTGTAGGGACATTTCACCTCTATGTTAAGCATGACTCCGGCCGGTACTGCGGCGAGTACTTCTTCAAGCAGAGGAATTCGTTCTCCGGCATACCGCGGATCAAACCATCCCCCGGCGTCAAGGCTTTTCAGCTCGGCTGCAGTCAAATTAGCTATAGCGCCTTCACCGTTCGTCGTCCGATTGATCAACGGATCATGACATACGACGATTTCTCCGTCCACAGTTAGATGGATATCCAGCTCCAACGCGTTTGCTCCTTGCTCCACTGCTAACGCGAACGAAGCCAGCGTATTTTCGGGAGCCTCTCCCTTAGCGCCCCGGTGGCCAATAATCAGTGGCCGTTTTTGTTTTCCAAGTGTCATGTCGATTTCCTCCTATACTCTTTCAAAGAGAGTAGCGATCCCTTGCCCGCCGCCGATGCACAGTGTCGCTACGCCGTAGCGGGAATCTCGCCGCTCCATTTCACCAATGATTTTCACTGCCAATATGCAACCGGTTGCACCGATCGGGTGACCAAGCGCGATGGCACCTCCGTTGACGTTTACTTTCTGTGGATCGACTTCAAGGTCTTTCATTACGGCCACAGCCTGTGCAGCAAACGCTTCGTTCAGTTCGATTAAATCGATTTGATCCAACGTCAGATCCGCCTTTTCCAGCAATTTACGCACAGCGGGTGCAGGCGCGAAGCCCATAATTTCCGGTTCTACACCGGCCAACGCTTGCTCTCGAACATATACCAACGGTTTGAGTCCAAGCTCGCGCGCCTTATCGGCACTCATCATCACAACGGCGGCGGCAGCGTCATTAATACCGGAGGAGTTGCCTGCGGTAACGCTTCCATTTTCCTGAAAGGCCGGCTTCAGTGAAGCCAATTTTTCCAGCGTTGTCCCTCTTCGCAGGTGTTCGTCCGTATCGAACAGAACAGGATCCCCTTTGCGCTGTGGGATCTTCACGGGTACGATGTCGCTGCTGAATTTGCCGGAATCAATGGCGGCTGCTGCCTTCAACTGACTCTCGAAGGCGAACTGGTCCTGGTCTTCACGCGAAATCTGGAAGCGTTTACTGACAATCTCCGCCGTGATCCCCATCGGATATCTGCCAAATGGATCTGTCAGCGCGGTCGACAAACCGTCCTCTAGTTCGGAATGCCCGAATCTATAACCGTATCTTGCTTTTCTCAAGTAATAAGGCAGTTGGTTCATATTTTCTGTTCCTGCAGCCACGACAATGTCTGCTTCTCCAGATCGGATCGCTTGCGATGCTGTATTAATCGCTTGCAATCCTGAACCGCACAATCGGTTCACAGTGTATGCGTTTACATGTTCGGGAAGTCCCGCCCTCAATGAGCACATTCGTGCAATAAATGCATTCTCAGCAACTTGACCCACACAACCGACAATCACATCGTCTACCAATTCAGGAGCTACACCAGCACGATGTAATGCTTCTTTGATGACGGCAGCCCCCAAATCGGCAGCGTGAACATCCTGCAGTGATCCACCAAAAGAGCCAATGGCGGTACGGACCCCTGCAACAATGACAACCTCTTTCATTTTCGTTCCTCCCCTTACCATGTTTAGCTGCTATTAAGCCCGTACAGCTCACCTCGCCACCTACAGCTTTCACGAACAACGAGTGACGGAGGGAGAACAATTTGTCTTGCGAGTTTTTGTTCCGTTCCTTCGATTTCTTTAAATAACAGCTCCACAGCCAACTTACCCATCTCATACTTCGGATGATCGACGGTAGTTAACGGAACAATGAAATTCTCAGAAAACGGATTGTTGTCGTTTCCCATTACAGCGATATCCTCCGGCACTCGTATGCCGGATTCGCGTAGCGCTTTAATGGCTCCGAATGCGACCAGATCACTAGCAGCACAAATCACCTCCGGCATCCGTCTTGCTTCAGCGAGCATTTTTTTCGTGTTTTCATAACCAGATTGAGATGTATAGTTTCCATGAAAAACCAGTGCTTCATCCACCTTCAGTCCTTGCTGGTGCATGCCGCTCTGAAATCCCTCCCAGCGCTCGCGTGCCGTCGATATTTGCAGATTTCCCGCAAAGTAGGCAATACTCCGGTATCCGAGCGAAGCTAGATGCTTAACAGAAAGTTCGGTAGTTAGCGTGTTGTTGATGCCTACGTAGTTTTTGTCGTATGCGGGAGGCTTCCGATTAAGAAGTACATATTTCAATCCCGTCCTCTCCACCAGCGCCAGTTCCTCATCTCGGGAAACGTTGGCTAGCACCAATCCGTCCGCCTGTTTTTCCACCATTACCTCGAGGTATTTCCGAAACCGCTCGGAATCGTTTGCGATATTGCATAACATAAAACTGAAGCCGTTCGCAAAAGCGACATCATCCATCCCTTTGACCATAGCAGGGTAATAAGGATTTTCAATGTCAGTAACGATTGCGGCAACTGTTTTTGTGCTTTTCATCTTCAAGCTTCGCGCCACAGCGTTCGGCCGGTAATTCAGTTCCCGTATCGCATTATTGACCCGTTCCGTCAACTCGGGACTAACAAAGGCCGAATGATTTATAACTGCAGATACGGTTGCGATGGAAACATCCGCAATTCTGGATATATCCTTCATCGTGGCCAAATGTACACCCCCCTTCCAAGCTAATCGTTTAGCTGTATTCTAAAAAAATATAATTATTGCAATACATTGCTTGATATTTTATAAAAGTTAATACGTTTAATCCACCGGAATACAGGAACTCAACCAAATATCAAGTCTGTTTCAGAAAATAATTATACAACTAAACGTTTAGCTTTGTTTCTATTGTAATCCTCCGCATTCAAGACGTCAATCGTTTTTTCTAATTCTTTAGGCCTAGCTCTTTTGAGGTACTTTAGGCCCTAGCTCTTTTGAGGTTTGTGATAATTAATGGCGTGATATTCGATAAATTCCGCTAAACCTACTTCCGAATTCTCCCTGCCGATCCCGCTTTGTTTAACTCCGCCAAACGGCATGAACTCATGCCCAAGTCGAGACTGACCGTGTCCATTGATAAAGGTCATTCCCGCTTCCATTTCCCGCGAGATTCGTAACGCTCTTTCAAAATCACAGGTCCAAACAGACGAACCTAGCCCATATTCAGTCTTATTTGCCATTTGAATGACTTCCTCATCCGTACGGTAGGGAATCAGTGGAATCACAGGGCCGAATTGTTCGCAGGTGACGATCTCTTGCATTGGGTCCACATCCCGGACTATTGCTGGCTGCAAGTAGTAGCCGTTGTTCCACTGTTCCGGTTCCAGTCGCTTGCCCAGTTCCACAATTTTTGCGCTGCCTAGCTTAATTCTGCTGACAAGCCCCTTCACATACTGATATTGATTATTATTGTTTACCGGCCCAAAGGTCGATCTCTCGTCCAGGCTGTGACCGATTTTAAATTCATCCACAATTTCGCACATTTTACTGTAAAAAGACTCGTACATCACATTCGGAACGTAAATTCTTTTAACAGCAATACAGATTTGACCCGAACGCCAAAATACGCGATTAACAATTTTCGGAATGACTTCGTCCAGATTCGCATCATCGAGTACAATAGCCGGGTCGTTGCCGCCTAATTCAAATTGAATGCTTTTGAGTGAATCCGCTGCATCTTTCATAATTTGCTTTGCGATATTCCCCCCACCCGTAAATGAAATTTTTCGTACAAGCGGATGTTTGTTCAAGGCTGAGCCGATGTCGCTTTCCCCGTGAATGACATTGATGACCCCAGCCGGAAATAATGAGGCTATCTTTTTCAAAGCTATGCTTACGCTCATTGGTGCATTCGGGGAGGGCTTTATAACCACTGTATTGCCAGCGACTAAAGCAGGAGCTACTTTTTGCATCGTTAACACCATTGGCGCATTCCAGGGTACGATTCCTGCAATAACACCAATCGGCCTTTTCTCGATGCTTACCCAGCTGTTTTCATCTTCCATTTGTATGGGACGCAAGAAGTCCTCCGCGTGCTCCAATGTAACTTGGATGACTCTGATGGCCAAATTTATTTCAGATTGCGAAACCTTTAATAGCATACCCGTTTCTCTGGACATAGTCGAAGATAATGGAAGAGTCTCATCTTTCAGCACTTTGGCAGCATGTGACAGAAGAGTCATGCGCTCTTCTAAAGATGTTTTTTTCCAGGACAAGAAGGCCTGGTATGCTGCCTGAACAGCTTGATCCACATGGTGGACATTTCCCATGGCTACATAACCTACTACATCCGTAAGTCGGCCAGGGTCTTTAATCTCCGAATATCGATCCGTCGGCACCTCTTGATTATTAATCAGTAGCTCGATTCTTTCACTGTCCATGATCACACTTCCTTATTTGTTTACTTTAAATCGCGAAAATCGACCGCGTCATTCCACATTTTACCAAATTCATCAGACCATTCCCCTGCTAAGGGAGGGGAATGTAAGGAGATCAACACTTCATCATTTACAGTCGCAGCGGCAACAGAATAATTAAACGATCCCGTTGTAATAACCGATTTATCGGCAATCGTTACTTTTAAATGCATAATGCCGCTATGAGCATTTTCCTTTATCGGTATTCCGGTGTCCTTCATTTGCTTCAGCAATTGAACCTGCGACATTTGGGTATGCGCCATGGATTGATCCGTAATTATTCTGACGGCAACTCCTCGCCTTTTAGCATCTATAATCGCATTGGTGATATCCTTGTTGGTAAGACTATAAATGGCTATATCCAGTGTTGATTGTGCTGCGTTTATTACTTGAATCAACAGTTTCTCCGGATGCTGATTCTCCTTGGTAAAAGCATATTCAATTTCTTTCGATAGCGGCGGAGCATTCGCTACATTAGTTGCTTTGCTGCATGAAGTTCCGATCAATCCAAGCGACAAAGCCAAGACTAACATTTTAGTCGTTCTTTTCAAACGTCGGCCTCCCTCAAGCTGTGATGATAAGAAAACTAGGTTCTCATTGAAGAAATCGCACAAAACTAATCGATTAGTTATTTATTTAAAAAAATCTTTAAGTTTCCTTGATCATCAAAAGCTTATTCCCAACATTTCCTTGTCTACAAGCATAGGACGATCATCGAGCTATATAGCTAATCGTTTAGTTACAACAATGCCATTATATTCCTGCAATGATAAATCGTCAATGAATTTATTTCTCTTCCGAAGCGAGGTCACATGTAAGAATACTCTTCCGCTATTTCAAAAAGTATGCTTATATTATAGTTAAAAATTAGAAAAGGTTGGAGTCTATATGTCAAAACATCATTTTCGGTTAAATGGCACTTGGAAGGGTGGACTGAATGGAGAAGGACATATATCTACTGATAATTTGCACTCCGATATTTCAGCGCCACATGAAATGGGTGGGTTAGGAAAAGGTACTAATCCAGAGGAAATGTTACTTGGTGCTTCCGCAACTTGTTACATGATAACTTTGGGTGTAATCCTTTCAAATCGTAAACTCCCTGTGCAAAATTTGGAATTATCGTCCGAGGCAGTAGTAAGTGACGAAGTTGGCCTGGTTTTCGAAAAAATATGCCACTATCCAACAGTTACTTTATCTTCTATTACAACTTCTGAACAAGTTGAACTGGCAAAAAATGCATGCTTACGTGCGGAAAAAGCATGTATGATTTCAAAAGCGCTGCGCGGAAATGTCGAAATTACAGTTACTCCTAAAATCGTATTCGAGGGTAAATAGGCTGTAGTACGTTTGAGTTCATAGGTTATTATTCCTCCTTCGGATATAGAAAAAGAGGCCGTACAATGTACGGTCCTCTAGTGGATTGGAATTTAGTTTGTCACCGGTTCTAACTTATTTTGTCATCGAGTTGTAACTTATTTTGTCACAACGTTCCGGCGCTGAATCTTTTCTTTGCTCATAAGGGTCACCCAAAGAGAAGCAATTGATCCTCCATGTTTTTCTTGCCAGACCCGGTTGCGAGCTCCGCAAACGTAAGCAGTTGTTTCGTAGCGATCTCCTGCTCCCCCTGAGGAGTGGCAACTTCGGTAAGGACGGTCTCCGCGGTTTGGCTGCTGAAAACATCGAACAACTCCAGCACTTCAACATCGACGTCTACAACCTCGTCATCACGTTGAGATGAGGCAGCCGGCATAAGCACTTGTTCCTCATCCTGCTGCACCTGCTCACGCGAAGCACGCCATACGACAGGATCTAGCCCGCAAAGACGTATGGTAGCATCCGCCAACTCCTTCATACGCTGCTTCAGCACGTCCTTGAAATTATTCTCGGCGATCATTTCTACGCCCTCGAGTTCTTTCGTTGCAAGCCTTTGCCACGCCTGAGCCACATCAGCAGATGCGAAGCAGGATGCCAAGTCTCGAGCGAGAGACGATTGCGAGTCTCGTGAATATTGAGCCAGCTCGCTTTTGTCAATAATCACGCCTCTGACCCGTGTATAATTTACCTAATTATTCCACTAATTAGTTTGTCAAACATTAATTACAAAGAAAACTTTAAGTTATCTCATCAATGAACCCTACGGTGCCTAGCAACCTGCTTTCCCGCGGAAACGCTTGAACGACATCCGAAGCGACCCCACGGATCCAAAATCGGCACTTGTTTGGACAAGATGAGGGCTGTTTGATGCTCACTTTTTCTATTCCATTTTACTGTCCTTTAGCTTATTGAGACCGCTTTCGTCAATCCCACGCCAGCCTCATAAAAAGGCCTGTCCCCGAAAAATGGAACAGGCCTTACAAAACTTACTCGAACAGCAGCGATTTATGAATTTTAATGACGACCTTGCGGAGCGGCTTGTCTTCGGTCACGCTGCAAACCGGAAGATGCACATCACCCGGATAAAATACCGCAAACGAGCCGGGTTGAAGCAGCAGCGACGTTTCGGGGCCGACCTTGCTGTAGAAGGCGAGGTCCTTCTCCTCGAATGTATCTTCGCTGATCAATTCTTCGCCAGTCAAATGTGCTACCCGAATAATCTCTTCGCCTTCGATCAAATACTGAATGTCGGTATACGTAAGATGCGATTCAGGCTGACGCGTATGCGAAGCTGTCGTTATTCGCTCCTGAAGCATAGCGAACATCAGTTGGCCTTCGATTTCATAGTTGCCTGGCTTCATGGTGCTGAAATCGGTGTTTTGTATGTACTCCAGTCCCCGGTTAACCGCTTTCGGATAAACTTGTTTCTCACGCTGCCAATTTTTCAAATCGCTAAAAATCACGCATGCCACCTCCTAGATATTGTACATATTTTGCATTCCCAGTATAAACCTATTGGGTCCATATGAAAACGAATATTTGTAGATCGATTGGACTTTCCAGGGAGGACCGTAAACTAAGGTCCAGATGATGCTCCTCTTAAAGGTGGACATTTACATAATGGAGGAATTTTCGATGGATCAATCTTAGTAAGAACTGGATGCCCCTTCTTGCGAAGTCCGTCAAAATTCTTCCTTGACATTCGCAAAGAGTAGATTATCGGTCACTCGGCGTATAGGGATTCTGTCAATTGAAGGCCTGGCTTCAATTCAGCTGATTGGATCCCTTACTTTTTTTATCAAGAAAAAAAGCAATCAGTCCCACTTACTTTCCACAACTCGTTTACGTGATTGTTTGATTAACGACTGGATGCTCTCCACGAATCAATGCAAAGCACGTTTGAGTCAGATATATGACCACCAATCGCTTCATCCAATTTTGTAGCCCGAGTCCACGCCCAAGTACGCCAGAGTAAGTCATTTTATAACGGTCACGGGCAACGAGTACACATACTTGGTCATTACTAATACAATAACTTTTCCGCTGCGTTTACGTGGCTTACGATCAGCAATATTCCGTTTGCCCTTTTCGGAGAATAAGAAATACGTTCTAGTTTGGATTTAGGTTGGTGGGGGGGGCGCGCGGGGCGCGACGAGGGGGTGCCGGCGGCCCAACAAAAAGTCGAAGAAATCTGCCACAGAACCTAAACCCGGGTTGGAAAGGGTATCAATCGATCATACAGGCAAAAGAAGTGGAAGTCCGAGCGAAAGAAGTACCTGCCCCTATCATCTCTGCGGTTCGATGTGGATAGGGGCAGTTGTCTACCGGCAAGGAATGCAGCCTGCGCAAATGTTCACCAAATGCAATAGCTAGCAGGGTTGGGTTTTCCAGATGCACGCCCGACACCCCATCTTCCCCAGCTACTGCTTCCGTGAGTAGATAATCGTGTTCCGCATCCGTTTCGTAGGCAACAACTTCTGGTGCCACCTGATGGCCGTTTAAAAAGCGCGTCATATGACACTCTCATTCCAGGCTCCCTTTGGCACTAATTTTTAAATACGCCGAGCCGGTGGTATTCGTCCCTTGAACGAGAAGCGTCTTTGCCCCCTCGGAGCAGCTGCTATCGTAGATCGCCGCGTTGCTGCAGTGTGCCCGTATCCCCATAGTCAGCTGCGCAAGATCGAAGCTGATTTTTGTTCTTTTCATTCCTTTCACCCCAGTATAGATGGGTATCCCATTGTCATTGTAGCAAATGCAGCGGGTGCTTCTTAGGTACGATTTCGTTATAAAAAATTTTTGCCTTAATGCGGAAGCTGCATCAGTTGAGTTGAGCAAATCAAGCATTGCCACGTAAACTGCCGTTCAAAGGCAAAAAAATGCCCCACAGCAACGGGCTGCAAGGCAAAGATTTATTAAAAAAAGGGGGGTCAACTCTTATTATAGGCTACAATTATTAGAGCAACGTGAAAGAATGATTTCAAGTTTATTACATATTACTGTCATTGTTGTTGAAGAATGCATTCCCTTCGATTGAACCCGACATTCTAAAAGCGATATCTTTCATCCTTCTCTTCCCAGCGGTCATACCTTTAACCTGCTCTAAACCGATCTTTTTACCACAAGAACATCCAAGCCATTTAGCTTAATGGTCCCTGAAATGAACTCTCCGGTAATCGCATCTGTTCCTTCAACTGGAAGCAATATTTCATGAGCCTCTCTGGCGTAATTTAAAAAGAATGTATATCTAGTCCCCTCGCAAGACCTATGGGAGACATAAATGTTGTCGGGGAGATTCAGCTTATCGAGCCGGCATTCTTCTGCCACATTACTTACAATATCGTGAATCAGCTCCTGATTTCCCATCACACGACATAATAAACCGTTCCCTTGCCGAAGCGGTTCCTCGTAATGGCCGTTCGACAGGCATAGAATTTTCAGAATAGGTGGCTAGAGTTTCCGCTGACCGTGGTTTGATCATATCCAGCCAGCCGTTTATGAGCCTCCTGCGCCCAAATCACGTCATCACTGTATAAAATAGCCGCAGGCGTCTCCACCTTAGTCGCCGCCAGCTCTCCAATATAGATCTTATTTTCCAGCATGTTCGGCAATTGCATTCTTAAAGTTTGGGACCAAGCTCAATAAACGGACGGATGGCCTCTTCGTCTACTTCCACTCCAAGTCCAGGTCCCGTCGGAACTTCCATATATCCGTCTTTGATTTGCAAAGGATTCTTTAGAATTCGATTATCCAATGGGTTATCCTGCCACCAAAATTCACTGATCAAGAAATTGGGTACGGAGGCGCAGACATGGGCCGTCGCCGCATACTGGATATAGGAGCCTTGGCTCACATGCGGAGCGAACGGGACGCCGAAGCGATCCGACAAATCCGCGATCTGCTTGCACTCCAGGATTCCTCCCGCTTTTAATACCTCAGGAATATAGACGATATTCCCGCCTCTCTGCAGGGCATCCTTCACAAGCCCCGTCGTCCAGATCATATCGTTGGTGATCCTAATGCCGGTTTTTTGGGACAGCTCGATGTACCCCGAGAAGTCGTCCAAAGGAAGCGGAGCCTCGAACCAGAATACCCCGCGCTTTTCGAGCTCCGGCGCCAGCCTTAAAGCGGTTTGAAAATCGTAAATTCCCCCGGCGTCGACCATAATGGTAAACGACTCCCCGACCACTTCGCGAACGACATCAATACTTTTTAAATCCGGAATGCTGCCTGCACCTATTGCAATTTTTACGGCTTTGAAGCCGGCGGCCACTACCTTTTTGGCGGACTCTCGCAGCTTTTGGATGCTCTCCTCATTCCATCCTTC
This sequence comes from Paenibacillus cremeus, assembly GCF_007786445.1. GTDB lineage: Bacteria > Bacillota > Bacilli > Paenibacillales > NBRC-103111 > Paenibacillus_G > Paenibacillus_G cremeus. Next base: position 36,975 of record NZ_VNJI01000065.1, read on the forward strand.
GGACAACCCTGGGAGGGCGGAGGCATAAACTCTTATTTTATCGCGGAACATACCGCCGAGCAGGGAAGCGATCGGCAGGTTGGCATACTTGCCTTTAATATCCCATAAAGCGATTTCTATACCGCTGATGGCTTCTTGATAAAAGCCTTGAATATGCCCTCTAATCCTCATTAATCCGAGCATTTTTTCTTTAATCGGAGCGATATCCAAAGGATTTAATCCGATCAGGTGCGGTTTTACGATGTTATCGATGATCGCTTTAGGCGCTTCCGGCGCCACCACCCCTTTGGATTCCCCCCAGCCGACAAGTCCGTCATCGGTGCTGATTTTTACAAGCACGGTCGTCAAATCGGACGTATAATGCGGCTGTGCCCTCATCCGTAAAGGGTAAGCAACGGAATAGTCTTTAAAAACTACAGCGGAATAACTATACGACTAAAGGTTTTCGCCCCCTGTTTATCGAAGTAATTAGGTAACCATTACTTTAATAACAGGGGTTTCTAATGCGTCCAAAAGATCGAATTGTGCCTGAAAAAACTATATATTTTCGACCTGAAATTACGAACTGCCC
>NZ_VNJI01000066.1 GCF_007786445.1 Paenibacillus cremeus
GGCAGGTTGCCTACGTGTTACTCACCCGTCCGCCGCTAGGGTCCGAAGACCCTCGCTCGACTTGCATGTATTAGGCACGCCGCCAGCGTTCGTCCTGAGCCAGGATCAAACTCTCCATTAAAGTTGAGTCGATATAGCTCAAAAATTTACTACTGGCGAGAATTTGCATTCTCTTATTTATTGCACTCACTCGATGTTCAGTTTTCAAAGGGCAATTACTTTATTTGCTGATGTTTCGTATCTCATCAACCGGCTTGTCTAAAAGGCCGGAAGACCAATCTACCACATCTCGCATTCACTTTGCAAGTACTTTTTTCCGAGCTCAGCGAAATTTGTTTTACACTTTCGCAACAATCTGCGACAGCGAAAATCAATTTACCACATTCGCTTTCCATTTGCAAGCTCAGTTTTCAATTTCCAATCCAAGGGAACGAATCCACATGGCACAGAACCTTGTAACCGAACCATCTCAACCGGACAGCGAAAGTTAATTTACCACATTTACTATTCACATTGCAAGTCTTTATTTCTCGCAAGTTTTCGTATCCGACAGCCTGTTCAGCGGCCGAAGTTGATAATGTATCACACCGCCGCTCGCATTGCAAGGGTCATTTTTCCTTTCGGATGAAAAAGGAGTAATATACATAATGAGGTGAATAAACGATGCAACAGCCTTTGTTAACGGTAGAAGGATTGACCGGCGGATACAGCAGGCAGCGTCCGGTGCTGCAAGATCTCAGCTTCAACGTCCGTCCGGGCGAAATGGTAGGACTAATCGGATTGAACGGTGCCGGGAAGAGCACCACGATCAAGCATATATTGGGCTTAATGCAGCCCCATACGGGAACCATTCATCTAAATGGCAGAGCGATCGACGAAGAGCCGACGACTTACCGCCGTACTTATGCGTATGTGCCGGAAAGCCCGCTTTTATATGAAGAGTTGACGGTTAAAGAACATCTGGAGCTGGCCGCGATGGCCTATGGGGTGAATCGGGAGTCATTCGAAAGCCGGGCTGAACAGCTAATGGAAGAGTTCCAAATGTCGGCCTACGCGAATCGGTTGTCCGCTCATTTGTCCAAAGGCATGAAGCAAAAGGTCATGATCATGAGCGCTTTTCTCGTGCGGCCGGAGCTGTTCATTATTGATGAGCCGTTTCTCGGGCTTGATCCGCTGGGGATTCGTTCACTGCTAGAGCTGATGGTACGGGTAAAGGAAAGCGGCGCAGCGATTTTGATCAGCTCTCATATATTGACCACGATTGAAAAATATGCGGACCGATACGTGCTGCTGCAAAAAGGTAGGCTGACTGCGAAGGGAGATCTCGCTGCCTTGAGAGAGCAAGCCGGAATGCCGGGAGCTACGCTGGATGACGTATTCTATCATCTGGTCACTCGGAGTGGGGATAACCAATGAAGCTCGAACTGAACATCAGTCAGCTATGGAGGAAGCGGACAACGGAATTTCTCCTCGAGATCCGGCCCTATCTTGGTTATGCGCTTCAGAGTATCGCTATGACTGTGATTTTGGCGATGCTTGCGGGAACTTACTTTTATACAAAGCTATTAACTGAAGCGCCCGCGGGATTTCCCTTTCGACCGATTGCCGCTTTAGTAGTATGGCCGTTGCTCGCACTATGCCCGATTCGCACTTACCTCAAGGACGCAGACCTGATGTATTTGCTGCCGCTGGAAACGGAGCTGTCGGTCTACATGCAAAAAGCAGTACGGCGCGCCTTTGGGATCCAGTCGATTGGGCTATTGGCAGTATGGCTGATTTTGTGGCCCATGTATGCGCTCGCGGCAGGGAACGATGGCTATCGGTTTGTGTATGTGCTGGCATGGCTGCTCGTCATTAAACATGTGATGCTGAAAGGGAAATGGCAGGAGCTGCAAGGATCGGACCGGCTTCCGGCGATGCTGAGGTCTCTTTTTCGGTGGATGTCAGCGGCGGGACTAAGCTATGCTTTGATGAATTTGTCGATGGCATGGGGATCGCTTGTCACTGCCGGCGGATTGCTCTTGTACCTCGCAGTTCAGCGAGCCTACGGGAAACGGAGCTTGAACTGGCTTGGTCTTCTGGCTGCAGAACGGAAGCACCGGTCGGTTATTTTCAGGCTGCTCAATTTGTTCATCGATGTGCCCGGCATTCATGGCGCCCCCCGATGGAGGCGAGCTCCGAAAATGCTGCTGAGGGCGCTTGGCGGGCATCATTTTAACGCGGAGTCTACTTATACTTTCTTATATTCTCGCATTTGGCTTCGATCGGAATGGTTTGGGGTGACAGTTCGGCTTACGGTACTGGGCATGATTCTGATTGGAGTTTCTACTGGGGTGCTGCTGCCGGTGGTGCTTTGGATCTTGTTTAGCGGCTTAACGGCGGTTCAGCTGAAGGAGCTGCAGCGTGTGTACCAGCATTCCGACTGGTCTTTTATATATCCGCTGCCCCCTGATTTGAGAGCCCGCTCAGCACAGCGTGTGCGGTTCCGTATACATATCGGAGTGCTGATTCTCCTTGGGCTGCCGTCGCTCTGGGCGCTGCCTCATCCCACCTACGCAGGTGGACTTTTCGCTTTGGGATGCGCATTATCGGCGCTCTATCATATGCGTCAGCGGTCTGATCAAGGAAAGAAAGGCAGGAATTAAGGCTGTTGCGGTACATCATCTTGTCGTATAATGGGTAATGCATTTGTGAATCCCGGATACAGAAAGGACTATTTACCGCTATGAGACCTACCCCTGCGATAACCCGAGCAACGAGACGCCGCAGCAGCAGCCGCATGCCAATGAAGCCGCTGATCTGGACCCTGGTTGGGCTGATCGTATTCTTAATCGTTAGCAGTATCGGCATTTCCACGTACGTCGGATGGAAGCTGACGCATACAACGCCAACGGCTTTGGATGACTCTCCAGCACGACTTGGTATGACCTTTGAGCCGATTCAGTTTCAAAGCCGCGAAGATCATTTGAATCTGAAGGGCTGGTACCTGCCAGGAAAAAGCTTGAGCTCAGAGGACGGCACCCCAGTCACCAGACCCAATATCATCATGGCCCATGGATACGATAACAACCGCTTGCAAAAGAAAACCGAAGCGCTGAATCTCGCCAAAGAATTGGTCGATCGCGGCTACAACGTGCTGATGTTCGACTTTCGCCATTCCGGCGAATCCGAGGGGACGTTGACTTCAGTCGGTTATTTTGAGAAGTACGACCTGCTGGGCGCCATCGATTGGATGAAAGCGAAACACCCGGGCAAGATCGGCTTGCTTGGTTTCTCGATGGGGGCCAGCACTTCGCTGATGGCTGCGGCTGATGAGCCGTCTGTAGCCGGCGTTGTTGCCGACAGTCCGTTCAACCATTTGGGGCACTACTTGCAAGAGAATTTGCCGGTTTGGTCGCACCTGCCGAACTTCCCTTTTACTCCGCTGATCATGACAATTCTGCCTAGAATGACAGGCATCGATCCGAATGGCGTGGATGCGCTGTCCGCCGTAGACCGCATCTATCCGCGGCCAATCCTGTTCATTCACAGCTCGGAGGACCCATCGATTCCGTACCAAAACAGCGAGTCGATGTGGGAGAAGCACAAAGACAAATTCGATTTCTGGATGCCGAACGGCGAAGGTCATGCGAAGAATTACCCGAACCATAAGCAGGAGTATGTGGAGAAGGTTACGTCGTTCTTCGAGAAGCTGTAGCACCGTTCAAAGTATACGCCGCTTTTCGAGTCAGCACCTGCTGGCTGGGAAGCGGCGCTTTTTATTTTTGCAGACAAAAAAGAAGGCCATCGCTCGATGACCCTCTTCGTCTGCCTATTTAGGAAGTAGTTACGGTATTCTCGCTATACTGAATTCGCTTGCCGGAACGCGAGGACTCATAGATGTCCATGACCGAACGGAACGCCTTGTAGCCTTCCGCACCGTCGATCCAGAACTTGCGCCCGGTTGCCACATGCTCGTAGAAATCGCGGATTTGCACGCCGTGGCTTACGCCCCAATACGACTTTTCCCCCAGTTCGTTGACCACCGGCTCGCTGAGCAGCGTTTGTTCTCCGTTCTGTGTGAGGTACAAGGTGTCGCCTTGCATGCTGAGCTTGCCGTTCTCAAACAACAATTCAACCTCTACCGGTGAGTTGATAGCATAAGCATTGGTCGCATAGAAAATCGCGGTTACTCCACTGCGGAAAACCAGGTGCGCATGCACGGTATCTTCCACCTCGATCACGCCTTCCAGCGCGTCGGTGGACATGGTGCCCTTGATGCTCGCGAGCTCGCCGCCCAGCCATTGCAGCAAATCCAAGGTGTGGATGGACTGGTTGATCAGCACACCGCCGCCTTCCGTCGCCCAGTTGCCCTTCCACTCGGTGGCGTAATACTTGGCGTCGCGGTGCCAGGTGACAATCCCCTTCATCCCCTGCAGCTTGCCGAGCTCTCCGGAATCCACATACCGCTTCATGATGACCGATGCAGGGTTGTAGCGATTTTGGAAAATGACGCCGAGCTGCACGTCCGTATGCTTAGCTGCTGCATCGAGCATCGTCTGCGCAGCTGCTTTCGTTTCGGCCATAGGCTTCTCTGTCAGCACATGCTTGCCTGCCGCCAGCGCATCCACCGTCATAGGAGCATGCAAATAGTGCGCGGTACACACGTGGACCACGTCGATATCGGCTCGCTTCAGCATTTCCCGGTAATCCGTGTAATAGTCACAGCTGTATTGCTCTGCTGTTGTGCGAGCCAGCGCTTCGTTCGTATCCACAACCGCAAGCAGCTTGGCAGATTCCAGTCCTGCAACCGACTTCAGATGGACGCCCGAGATGGCGCCGCAGCCAATAACAGCTATACCTAATGGTTTCACAGGTTTCACCTAGTTTCATTATGATAGTTTACTAATCCTTTACTTTTAATAATGCAGTATAATAATAACGCATTCTTTGCGTCTATTGCTCATTTTATTGCTTTTATTGACTTTTTGGAAATCTGATGTGGGAAATCTTGAGAGACAAAGTGCAAAAAATGGTGCATTGACGGTCATGCCAGCTGCATAGTATGATTTTTTTTGTCTGCTAAAGGCAGGTACTCCTATGAGGAATTGGGGAATACATACTCGATGGATATTAAAACGATTGCGATTGCCCTTTACTTGCTGCTCATTTACTGGCTGTCCCAGAGCTTTCCGACGCTAAAGCCGTTATTTTATCCGACTCTCGGCGCGTTCTCTTATTTGTTCGTCAGCCGAACCTTCGCCATCAAGGACTTGATGCGGCTGGTTGCCGGAGCGGCCGCGGCGTCGACATTAGGATCCGTGCTCTTCTTGACGGGGTCGGGGCTATGGGCGTTTCTAGTGACGTCACTGTGCACGATTTTGCTGATCCGCAAATTTCACTTGAACGCGCCTCCCATTATGGCGGTTGCGCTCATTCCATTTTTCTCCCAGGCGGTTCACTGGTGGGTGCTGCCGCTGTCCGTCAGTGCTTCTCTGTCCGGACTTGTCGCCACCTTGCTGCTCACCGAGCTGCTGGCTCAACCCATCCGAATGCTGCTGCTCAGATCCAAGGACAACGCGCGTACGCCCGCTCAATAATCCAAAAACCGTTCGCGCACCTTTGGGTCCGGCAGCATGCAGGCCTCCGATTGTCCAAACCACTTATATCGATTACTCGCAATATAATTATAGAGCCCATCCCGCAATCCGCTAGGCACCAGGTGAAACATACGGCAGAGCGGCCACGCGCCGTTCAAGCCTCCTGCAATTCGAAGCGCCGCCGCAGACTTGGTGTATGCCTTGCCGCGATCGATCACCACCACGCTATCCAGTGATGTCGGGTCAAGTCCATTCGCAAGGAACATGCGCTGCCCCGTCTCCGACTGAATCGCTGCAAACCGAAACTTCCCCTTCCGGTCCCGACGAAGAATAAATTGAACCACCCTGTTGCATAAGCCGCAGGTCCCATCATACAGCACAACCGGATGCGCATTAGGCGCAGCTGTGTTGATTTCCCCCATACGCTGTTCCCCCTTGCCGACTTGAAAAAAGAGCATGAAGTCCGCCTTCATGCTCTTACGTTCTATTTTACCACTTTAATGATCCACTGTGTTTACAAAATCAAGGATCATCTGCGCGAGCACGTCGGTCGTTTCGATCATGCTCATGTGGCCGGCCCCGTCGATCTGCTTCTGCGTGATATGCTCACCCTGAACCGAAAAGGTGCGGTCGGGCGCAATGATCTGGTCCTTGGAGCCCGCCACCAGCAGGACGGGTACCTGCGCAGACGCCAGCACGGCATTGCGATCCGGCCGCGTGCGCATGCCCTCCAGCGTCGCCACCGCTCCTTCAGGGCTCGTGCCTAGCCCAATACTCTTGGCCTGCTGTACAGCATCCGGCATCGAGGTCAGATGCTCCGGCGCGAACAGCTTCGGTATCAAGCCGTCCAAAAACACCGGCAGCCCCTGCTCCCGCACCGTCTGCTGCGCTTTGAGGCGGCCTTCCTTGCCTTTCTCATCGTCGGGATACGCCGTCGAGTGAACTAAGCCGAAGGCGCGCAGCTTGTTCGGGAACTTCTCGGCAAAGGCCAGCGCGGTATAGCCGCCGAGCGAATGCCCGAGCAGGATGACGGGGCCAAGCTCGATTGCATCCAGCAATCCGGCGATGTCTTCCGCCAAAGTCTCCATGCTGTACACGTTGTCCGCCGGCGCTGACGATTCACCATGGCCTCGCAGATCAGGCGCAATGACCCGGCAGCGGCCTTCAAGCCGTGGGATCAGCTGATCCCAATAGGCCGAGCTTCCGCAAAATCCGTGCAGCAGAACGACAGGAATTCCCTGGCCGCTATCCTTATAGGCGATCTTTTTACCCTTCACTTCTTTGGTCTGTTTCGTCATTCGGATTCGCTCCTTTTCTCCCCTTATTATACCCCGTTTACCTGATTTTTTCCTCGCGCACCTTACGTGTGGCATACAAAAAAAGCCCTACACCTCCATCGTGTAAGGCCCCTCGCTCGCTGTTTTATTTTTGCTCGGATGGTCGCGGCTCCGCTACCGGTTTGTACTTGGACGAGACGTATGTCTCCGCCTTCGGCTCCGTGACGACCTGAGCATTCATACTGTCCAGCTTCGGATCAGTTACCATGTAACTAATGACTGCACGCCCCTCCTGCTCGAAACGGATACCCGTAATGGCAATGTCATAGCCCGCTGTCGGCTTTTGGCCCCGGGAAAGTATGACTTTGTTTACCTCGTCGTTCACCTTCTCCACCGTTACGGTGACCTGCTCTTGCGGGTCAGGCTTTTGCTGGTGGCTCTCGATAAACCGGATCGCGTTGAACACCCACACCGCCGCCTCTCCGCGGCTCATTTCCTGCTTCGGGTAAAACTTGCGGTCTTCGCCCAGCTTCATAATGTTATGCAAAATGACCCGTTGAACGCTGTAGCCCGCCTGCTGGTCGATTTGATCCTGGTCCGCCAGCAATACAAGCATTTTCACGACGGGAAAGCTGCCTTTGGTATCGATCGCGTGGATGAGCAGATCCGCAAACTGCTCGCGGGTAATCGTCCCGTTCGCATCGATGTCTTTCGGAATCGGAAGCCCGTTCAAGTGGGCGATGATGAAGGCCTGCGCATACCAAGCATCATCCGGGATGTTCGTAAAATAGTCGGAGGCCAGCGGCTTTTTGACAAATTTGATGTTATCGATGTTCAGGCCGAGTCCTTTGACGATCAGATTGATGCTCTGCCCGTAGCTGACCTTGCCCATCGGAACGTACCGCTGTCCGTCGATGCCGCTGACGATGCCGCGGTCTTTTAACGCCATGATCGGCTCCTTCTGATCTCCGTCCACGTCGCTAAACGCAAACACGGTTCCTGACATCAGGCTGCAAAACAATGTGGCTGCTGAAACGGCGGTAATCCATTTTTTCATTCCCCTATTGCCACCTTCCATTGACTTTGGTCTGTTGGATTTATTGTAGCCAAAAGTTACCCCTCAGACGGTACGCCTCGTAAAAAGGTTGCAGGATATTTTGCTCATCTTTCTGACTTTACATCACCGAATGAGGCGAGGGTAGCTAACGTGGAGCATTCGTGGAATGCCTGCTGCTTGCAGCCTAAGCAACGGTTCAAATCCAATTGATTCATCGAAAACACAATCGCTCCCGAAGTATGGTCAAAGAAGTGGTGTTGCCCGATCCGCTCATACAACCCGGTCTTTTGTAAAAAGGCCTTGGGCTGAGGCTGAATGCCGGAAATAAGGATCCGCCCGCCGCTGCTTGCCACATGCTTGACGATTCCAGCTAAATTGGATTCACCCGTAGCATCCAGGAAGGGGACTTTCCCCATATGAAGAAGCAGCACTCTAGGAGTCTGCCCGACGAAACAGGAATCGCCGGACAGACTCCCATGATGTGACCTCAGCGAATCCATAATCGAAGTTTCGATCCGATGGGCCGCACCAAAAAAAAGAGGTCCCTCGAGCGTTAAAATGTTGATTTGGGGGCAGCCAAGGCCTTCTTTCACCATACTCGTCACCGAGGTGGTGTCGCGCATCCGCTTTACAAAGACGATCACCGCAAGAAGCAAGCCGACCACCACCGCTGTCGTCAAATTCGTAAATACGGTAAGGAGGAAGGTGATGACTAAGATGACGGAATCGCTTGTTTTCGTTCGGAGCAGATGGACGAATTCTTTGCGCTCACTCATATTCCACGCTACGACCATCAAAATGGGTGCCATACTGGACAGCGGAATGGCGGACGCAAAGGGTGCAAACACAATCAGCACGATCAGGACGGTTCCCGCATGAATCATTCCGGATAGCGGTGAAGCCGCCCCGCTTTTAATATTGGTGGCCGTACGCGCAATAGCCCCGGTGGCCGGAATGCCGCCAAAGAGCGGAGTAATGATATTCGCCACTCCCTGCCCAATCAGCTCTTTGTTGCTACGGTGTCTCGTGCCCCCCATGCCATCGGCCACTACCGCCGATAACAGCGACTCAATCCCCCCGAGCATGGCGATGACCAATGCGGGAGGCAGGAGCATGGTGATTTGTTCCATCGATACATGCGGCATAGTAAAGGCGGGAAGCGCGCTGGGAACCGCCCCGTAGGTCGAGCCGATGGTAGCTACTTTTCCGCTGAACCATAAGGCGGCGGTAAGGCTGGAGATGACAAGCCCGACTAAGGAGGCGGGAATCTTAGGGTACACTCTAGGCAAGGCAATGAGGACAGCCAAGCTAATTAGTGCCGTAATGACACTGTAAATATTCGTGGTGGAAAGGTGCATTCCGATTTCTTTCATATTGGATAAAAAGTCCTCATGGCTTTTCATTTCTCGTAGGCCCAAAAAGTTTGCGATTTGACCCGAAAAGATAATGACTGCGATCCCTGTGGTAAACCCGATCGTAACCGGTTTGGGAATAAACTGAATCAGCACTCCGAGCTTGAATATGCCCATGAGAATAAGTATAACCCCTGCCATCATACCGGCCAGGAGCAAATTTTCATATCCATACTGCAAGACAACACCCAACAAGATGGGGACAAAAGCTCCGGTCGGACCTCCGATTTGGAATTTAGAGCCGCCCAGCAATGAAATAAGGAACCCTGCAATAATGGTCGTATACATCCCGTATTGCGGTTTGACTCCGGAGGCGATGGCAAAGGACATGGCCAGCGGGATGGCTACAACCCCAACGATGAAACCGGCCACAAGATCCCGTTGAAAGGCTTGAAGCGAATACCCGGCAAATCTACCCGACCCATTCATAGCAACCCTTCTTTTCATAGTTTTGTATATCTGATTATTTGGATATATAAAAAATCATAATCCTAGACACAAAAAAATTCAATGCCTTTTTGATTTGAAATCGGCATTGAATGATGTATCAGAGTCCGCCCGTCCTCATATTCTCCAGCAGGTTAATCGTGCCCACCAAATGGTTATCAAAAATCTGCTTGGCTACGATTAGCAGATCCTTCACCAGCGGGTCTCGCAGGCTATAGATCACCGAAGTTCCCTCCTTGATACCAAACACGACATTCTTGCTTCTGAGAACCGCCAGCTGCTGGGAAACGGCCGAGCCTTCGCTGCCGATGATCGTCTGAATTTCATTGACGGTCTTATCGCCCTCGGACAGTACTTCAAGAATACGAATGCGCAGCGGATGAGCCAAGGCTTTGAAAAATTCAGCTTTGAATTGCTGCAGTTCAAGGTTCATCATGCTTCCCCTCAACCTTCAAATATTTAGAATTATCATATCATAAAAACCGTCCCGGCAACCAACTCCGAGATCAAGGATAAAACCACAGCCTGCGTGAGACGCTAACCTTCGGAGGTGATTGACGATGGCAGGCAGAAACAGCAAACCGGACAATACCGGGCCGGCAAGCTCGCCTTCCCGGTTGGATCAATTCGGGGACAAGCTCGCGGATGATACGGTATCCCGGGACGCAGCCAATTGCGATACAGGAAAACAGAGAAAATAAAGGATGACGGATGCCGGGCGGGTGACTGCTTGGCATCTTTTTTTATAAGGTTTGAGCGGAGCTCAAGAAGTCTAGTATTTCAAGGAGCTTTTCTTATAAAAACAGCTGTTGAGGGGGCTGTAGTAAAGACTTTGCCCACGCTTTCACACAGTGGTACAATAGAAGGGACAATTTCTTATAGTTAGGATGACTCGACGTTGAAAAAGATCGGACGAAACGATGCCTGCCCGTGCGGCAGCGGAAAAAAATACAAGCTCTGCTGTCTCGATAAGGACCAGGCCAACAAGGTGACGCGGATCACCCCAAGCCAGGTCGAAGAGCCTTTATCGGCTTGGACGGACAAGCTGCCCTGGTCGCAGGAGCAGTACCGCGACATCGCGCTGCAGCTAGGCCAAACGATGAGCGACCGTTATACCCGCCAAGAGATCGAAGAGACGGTCACTTTGTGGAACGCCTACACTGCGATCCAGCAGCCCACGGTTCGGAAGCCGGGCACCTATTGTGCCGCGATGGAGTATTGCTACGCGCAGCTGCAAGGCAAGTCGGAAGTGACCAAGTCGCAGCTGGCAGAGCTCTACGATGTGGCTGAGAGCACGATCACCAAAAATGCGAAAGCACTGATGGAGGTTGTCGAGCCGATGCACCGTGAGCGGGCAGTTCAAGCTTCGGCGAGCCCCGCAGCTGTGGCCGCGGCCGATCACCGGGTATCCGCTAAGCGCAAAGAAGTGGCTGCTGAGCTGATCAAGCAAGCGTGGAATCAAACGACGGCACGGAAGAAGGCGCAGCTGGCGGCTCAAGCGGTCGACCTCGACCCGAATAATCCGGAAGCCTATGCACTGCTGGCCGAGAATGCGGCCAAAACGGTCGAAGAAGCAGCCGAATTTTATAAGCAAGGGATGCTGGCCGGTGAACGGGAGCTTGGGAAAGCTTTCTTCGAGGAGCATAAAGGCGTGTTCTGGCTTGCGCACGAAACTCGCCCCTATATGCGGGCAAAGCAAGGCTACGCCGAAGCGCTGCGGCTGGCCGGCCGTGCGAATGAAGCTATCACGCAATGCGCGCAAATGCTGGAGCTCAATCCGAACGACAATCAAGGCATTCGCTACTTGCTCCTGACTTGCTATCTGGACATTCAAGATTGGAAGCGGGCATCGAAGCTGATCGAGGCTTACGACGAATCCGGCACGAGCTTTAATTATAACCGGCTCTTGGTTGAGTTCGGCCAGAAGGGCATCACGTCCAAGCTTTCCAGTCTGCTCAAGGAAGCTCACCGGCAAAATCCGCATGTATCCGGTTATTTGACCGGCAGCAAGCCCGTTCCGAGTGAGACACCGGATGCCACTGGCTTTGGTGATGAACGCGAGGCGGCCTTTTATGCCCAATCTCATTTTGAACTCTGGCAGCGTCAACCGAAGCTCCTTCGTTGGTTAGAAGAGGAACTTCGTCATGGCCAGTAAGCTTCTCACGGCGCTGCTCATTGCAGTTATGCTGCTGAGCACGTGGGATGTATTTGCTCAAAAGGACGATTGGCGCTACCGCAACCAAGTCGCCGTCTTGATGTATCATCACGTGCACGATACGGACGAAAGCTCCAGCACGGTGAGCAGCGCTCTGTTCCGGGAGCAGCTGAGCGATTTGAAGGCTCGCGGGTATCATTTTATCTCGATGCAGCAGTTCAAAGCGTTCTATGAGGGCGCGCCCGTGCCGGACAATGCCGTGTTCGTGACCTTTGACGACGGCTATGAGAGCTTTTATCTGAATGCGTTTCCCATTCTAAAGGAGCTGGACGTTCCGGCCGTCAACTTCATTGTCACCAAAGATTTGGCCGATCCGAAGGCCACCTCCATCCCCTCGCTGTCCAGAGAGGAAATTCGGGAGATGCTCAGCTACAAGCCGGGCATGATCGATGTCGGGTGCCACTCGGACAATCTGCACTTCAAGGCGGAGGATGACAAGGCGGCGCTGACGAATCCGATGACCGGCGCCAGTGGAGGCAGCCCCGAATCCGCGAGCGCTTACAACGATCGCATCCTGGCGGATACGAAGGCGTGCGTGCAAAAGCTGGACGAGCTGTACGCAGGCATGCCGGTGAAAAGCGCGGGCGACACGTACGCTTACCCGTTCGGCATTTTCACGGCTGCGTCGGAGAAGCTGGTCACGGAAGGCGGGACCCGCTATGCCTTCACCATCGTCAGTGAAATGGCGACCCGCGGCAGCAGTCCGCTGGAAATTCCGCGGATCAACGCCGGGAATCCGAGCATTAAGCCGGAGCAGCTGCACAAACAAATCATGCTCCGCGTAAAACGAGCGGGGGCCGCGAAGTGAGTCGCAGCCTTCGCTTTTTTTATTTTGGACCCAGCGGCTGCGGCTGCTTACATTTATAGGAAAATCCTATACTCCTCATTTCGAATGACTATTTCCCAAGTTCTTGGGAAGCGGCCATAATGAAATTAAGATGAGGCTGATGTTTGGCTCTCGAGATGAGGTGACGGATATGGGAAAGCTTTTTCCAGCGCTCCTGCCGGAGCATGAAGCGTTTATTGCTAAGCAGAAGCTGTTCTTTGTCGGGTCGGCGCCGACGGACGGACATGTCAATCTTTCGCCGAAGGGGCACGATGTGCTGCGGGTGCTGTCGCCTACAGAGGTGGCGTACTTGGATTTGACCGGCAGCGGAAACGAAACCAGCGCGCATCTGGACGATAACGGCCGGATCACGTTGATGTTCGTGGCCTTTGAGGGAGCGCCGATGATTCTAAGGCTGTATGGGCAAGGGCAAGTCATCCTGCCGGATTCTCCCGAGTGGGAGGCGCTTGCCTCCCGCTTTGAGCTGCTTCCGGGCGCGCGGCAAATCATCCGGGCTGAAATTCACGCAGTCAAGACGTCCTGCGGGTTCAGCGTGCCGTTCTTCCACTATGAGGGCGAACGCGACATGCTTCAACGGTGGGCTGCGACCAAAGGGGAGCAGGGGCTGGATGCTTACCGGCAGGAGAAAAATGCCGTCAGCATGGATGGGTGGGTGACCCCCATCGGGCAGCGGCTGCGGGAGCAGGGGCAGTGAATGTAAAAGGGCAGCTCTCACATCAACGTGGGAGCTGCCCTTATGTTGTTTTAGGCCGGCATCCGCACGACAAAGCGTGCGCCTTCGCCGGGCTTGCTCGTGCAGCTGATCGAGCCGCCGTGGAGCTCGACGATCGATTTGGTGATCGCCAGGCCCAGCCCGGCGCCACCGTGCTTGCGGCTTCTCGCCGTATCGACGCGGTAAAAGCGGTCGAACAGCTGCTGGGCGTGCTCCTCGACGAAGCCTGTTCCGTTATCCTGCACGGCCAAGACCAGCTCGCCTGCCTGAAGCTCCAGCGTCAGCTCGATGCTCCCCTCCTTGGGGTCGGTATGCTGCACCGCGTTTTGAAACAGGTTGAGAATCACCTGCTTCATCTTATTGCGGTCGAACACCCCGCTGCGCTCGGAGATCACCTGCACCCGCACCTGCCGGTCACCGGCCACCAGTCGAAGCTGCGGCTCCATCTCGCGGATGACCTCGCTCAAGCGGCCGTCCGCCGTCTGCAGCGTCGGGGTCTGTTCCAGCCGCGCCAGCATCAAGAGGTCCTCCGCGAGGCTTTTCAGCCGCTTCGATTCCCCGTACATGCTGTTCAGCGCCTTCTGCAGCTGATCCGGCTGCGATGCCGCTCCGCGCAGCAGCACCTCCAGGAAGCCATGAATGGATGTGAGCGGCGTGCGAAGCTCGTGAGAAGCGTCCGCGATAAAGCGGCGCATTTGCTCTTTGGCCTGCTGCTCCGCCGCGAAGGAGGACTCCAGCCGCTCCAGCATGGCATCGAACGCAATGGACAATCGGTCGATCTCCAGCTGCTCGTGACGGATCGGCAGCCGCTCGTTCAGATTGCCCGCGTTGATTTTCTCCACGGTGTCCACCATGCGGGATAAGGGGATGAGCGTCCGCCGTAAAATCGGCAAAAACGTCAACAGACCCGCCACCAGCGCAAGCAAGGACAATAGCCCATACGTGAGCAGCTGCTTCACCAGAATGCTTTGCAGGACGTCCAGCTTCAGGCTGACCTGCGCAACCCCCTGCACCTTCTCCCGCGAGCTGACCGGGTACAAAACGACCAGCTGCTTCGTACCGAGCTCATCCTTCACGATCTGATAGCTCAAAGCACGACCCGCAAGGGAGGCCTCGTCATAAGCAGCATCGGACAGCTTGGGTACCGCGACCAGCTCGCCATCCGTTCCGGTTTCCTGAAAAATCACCTTAAAATGCTTCTCCATATCCATAAAAGCAATCGTAGAGCCGCCCGAACGCAGCGAATACACCGGATTGCGATAGTCGGCGTTGTCCGCTGAGAAGGCAGGAGCCTGCGACCAGAATGGAAATGGAATCACTCGCATCTGACTTTGAATCGTCTCCGCCCGGTTTTTGTATAAAAATTGCGCCATAATCACGTATTGAAACATCCCGATGAGCAGCAGCAGCACGGAAATGATGAGCAGCGAACGCGACAGCAGCTGGAACCGCAAGGAGGTCGGGCGACGGATCATGATAAATCCACCCGGTAGCCGGAGCCGCGAATCGTCCGGATAATCTGGTGATCCCGATCGTCCAGCTTCTCGCGCAATGCACGGATGTACACCTCCACGATGTTTTCCTGCCCGCCAAAATCATACCCCCACACGTTCTCCAAAATGACAGCTTTACTCACCACCCGGTTGTGATGGATAACGAGATACTTTAACAATTCGTATTCCGTCGCCGAGAGGGAGAGCGTCCGCTGCTCGTATCGGATTTCCCTGCGGCTGTCATCAATGCTGAAGGGCCCGATGGTCAGCTCGTTCATCAGCTGCGGGAATTGATTGCGAATCCGCGCATGAATCCGGGCTAAGAGCTCCTCGAAGCTGAACGGCTTGATCATGTAGTCATCTGCGCCTACCGTCAGCCCCCTCACCCGGTCGTCCACCTCTTCCTTGGCCGTTAGCATAATGACCGCCACGTTCTCGAGCCGCTTCAGCATTTTACACACCTCAAACCCGTCGAGCCCCGGCATCATCACGTCCAATATGACCACATGCGGATGAAACTCCCGTGCGGTCTGGATCGCGGAAATCCCTTCCTCCGCCGTCATCACCTGAAACCCTTCGCTCCTTAGCCCCATCTCCAAAAACTGCAATATCGTAGGCTCGTCGTCGACAAGCAAAATTTTAATTTGATCGGCCTGATACATTTGCTTCACCTCAAGGCTATTGTACAACATTTTGATGAAAATGAGCCTTCCGCCAGCCCCAAATCGAAGGATTTAAGCAAACGTTCAGCTTCCGCCACAAGCCAAAATAAATAGAGACCCTGATTATTGGAATAATCAGAATCTCTATGTGATCAGCTTCTTCACTTCGGTTGCAGTTCATCGTTAACGCTCGGATTCATCAATTGCAGAAAAAGAATTTTCACGCTCCTTTGTCCAAGTGCTATGGATAATGAAAAGGTTGACTACCCATCTTCGATGAACTATCTCCTTTCTGTTCAGATTGACGAGAGTGATTCACCTCGTTAAATAGATATTAACCTATTATTTTAATTTTGTAAATATTCTGAATTATTAGTATTTTAATAGTTTTCCCCATCTATCGTCACTGAGCTTCAAATTACGCGTGTTTTGGCGGGATTTCAACCCTTTTTTCGCTAAAAAAAGACCGAGGTCCCTCTCGTTCGAAAGGAATTCCCGGCCAATGCCATGGTTACCTGTTGTCCACCTTTTCCGGATACAGGTCGTGATTGAGCAGCCGGTGCTCGGCCATTTGCTCGTATTTGGTGCCCGGCTTGCCATAGTTGCAGTACGGGTCGATGGAGATGCCGCCGCGCGGGGTAAATTTGCCCCACACCTCAATGTACTTCGGATCCATCAGCTTGATCAGATCGTTCATAATAATGTTCATGCAGTCCTCATGGAAATCTCCATGGTTGCGGAAGCTGAACAAATACAGCTTCAGCGATTTGCTCTCGACCATCTTGTGATCGGGGATGTAGCTGATATAGATCGTCGCGAAATCCGGCTGGCCGGTAATCGGGCACAAGCTGGTGAATTCCGGACAGTTGAATTTGACAAAATAGTCGCGGTACGGGTGCTTGTTATCGAACGATTCCAGCATCTCCGGCGCATAGTTCATTGGATACTTCGTCTTCTCGTTGCCGAGCAGCGTCAGATCGAGCTCGTCTTGATTTCTTCCTGCCATGTTCGTGGCTCCTTTCCAAAAGCTAAGCTTCTATTATAGCTCATTTCCTTGAGCAATGTAAGCCTTACACCGGTCGCCCCCAAACCTCCCTCAGTGTCTCGCGGAAAAGCTCATCGAGCCTTGCCTCCTGACCCGGCGGAGCGGAAGGCAGCTGGGCTGCCGATTGTTTAAAATGGGCGATTTGCTCCTCCAAAAATTGATTGAGGACGTTCACCCTTGGCTCGGTATCAAACTCGTCGCCGGCTTTTTTTCGCTCTACCAGTCTCTTGATAGCTGCTCTCAGCTCACTATGCGCCGGTACCAGCTCGTCCACCAGCCGGTCAAAGTCTAGCGGGGGCATTTCATTGCGCGTCTCGATCCACATACAGGAGAAGATGGGACGGAGGACGTAGAAATATTTTTTGGTGCGGATCTGCTCTCCGGTCGACAAAAAATCACGGTAATTCCGCTCCGCCATATGCAAGTAATGATAGGTGCACGACTGAGGGGCGAACGTCAGCGGCGAAAGCTGCCTTACGCGTTCTGCTGCGCTATAGGCCTCGTAATATGGGATTGGCGACTGAAGCCACTCCAGCAAAGGAGGGTTTGACTTGCGGAACAAGCTCAGCGCTTTGCGCAAATCCCAGCCGCTAATATCCAGCGTGTCGCTGATTCGCCGCTCGATGACATCCCTTTTGTCCCAGATTGACAAATACCATTCCACCGGATGGACATACAAAAACCGCACGTCGTAATCGCTCTCCTCCGACGCCAATCCGTATGCCCGGCTCCCCGCTTCACAGGCATACAGCACACGCACCTGCTCTTCCTGCTCGATCCGCCGCAGCTCCTCTAAGATTGTCTCTTTCACACATTTGACCTTCTTCCCCGGTTCCATTACATTGATGTTATCGCGATCTTTAGTCCGTCAGGAGGCACTATTATCCATGAATCCCGTCATTGAGCTGTTGAAAAATCACCGGTCCATCCGCAAATTTAAAGATATTCCGCTCACTCCCGAGCAAATTGACGCCATCGTCACCTCCGCGCAGGCGGCATCCACCTCCAGCAACGTACAGGCCTACACCATTATCGCCGCAACCGATCCCGAGCTCCGAAAGCAGCTCGCAGAGCTGACCGGCACAGCCTACGTGGAGCAAACCGGGCTTTTTCTGATCTTCTGCGCAGACCTGTACCGGATCAAAGAAGCGACGGAGCAGCATGGCGAGGTGTTCCATCAAAATATGGAGAGCTTCCTCGTGGCCACCGTGGATGCCGCACTGGCTGCGCAAAATGCCGCCATCGCTGCAGAGTCCATGGGCCTTGGCATCTGCTATATCGGTGCCGTCCGTAACCAGCCACAGGAGATCAGCAAACTGCTGCAGCTGCCCGAGCTGGTGTATCCGGTATTCGGGCTGACGATCGGCGTACCGGATCAAGCGCCGATACAGCGCCCACGTCTGCCGAAGGAAGCGCTCGTGCATCTGAACGGGTATCAAGTGGAAGCCGGTCGTGAAGGCGTCCGCCAGTACGACGAAACGGTGCACGAGTACTACAAGGTGCGCACGCAAGGCAAGACGCTGACCAACTGGTCCCAGAGCATGGCCGATAAATACCGCAAGCCCGTGCGGGCCCATATGCGCTCCTTTCTGGATGCGCGGGGATTTCGACTGGAGTAGGCTGCGGAGCCTACTCTTCTTTGTTTTTATCGACTACTTTGAGCGCTTCCCTCACGCTCAAGCCGGAAAGCTGCGGCGTTTCCGCCACAAACTGCCGCACCGCTTCTTCGTTGACCTTCGAATATTGACGCAGTGCCCATCCGATCGCTTTGCGAATAAAAAATTCCTTGGAGTCCGCAGTTCGCCGAATGTAATCAAACAGCAGCTCCTGATTCGTGCGCTCCTTATAGCCGAGCTGAAATAGGATCGCCGTCCGCTGCAGCCACATGTTGTCGGAGCGAATCCATTTCTCGGTATAGGTAGGGATGAGGTCAGGAAAACGCATCAAATGCTTCCCCACGATCTTGCCTGCAATGGTGTCCACCGAATCCCACCATGAGTTTGTAACGATCAGCTTCTCCAGCAGGTCGATGTGCTCTTTCTCCGCTTTTTTCACATGCTTCTCCAGCAGATTCAGTGCCGTATATTGAAACTCCCGCTCCGGCAGCGCCCACAGCGCTTCCACGCACGCGATAAGCTCCTCCCCTGCAGGTACTCCGTGATATTGCCAAAACTCCCGCTCCAGCAGCGTTCGTTCCGGATTTTTGATCCCCAAAAAGGGAAACAAATTTCTCATGTATGCTTCCATCGGACCCGCAATGTCCTGATTTGCATGCGTTTTTAGCCATGCCTCCAGCTGGGCGGCGATGGGACTGGTTATTTGTTGCTTTGTTTGTGGATGGCTCAATCTTGTTCTCCCCTTCAACTGAAAGCCTTTCTATTCCTATTCTTCACGACTCTCGGATTCCCTATGTCGAAGCCAATGAAAAAAGCTGCCCCTCGCAGGACAGCTCATGTTAAAAGCACAAGATTACTTTTTAGCCAAATATTTGCGAATATCGAAGCCTACCGCCGCTACGATAATCAAGCCTTTGATGATCAGCTGCCAGTACGGGCTTACGCCGATAAAGGTCAAGCCGTAGTTGATGACGCCGAAGATCAGCACGCCCGCCAAAATGCCCGGCACAGTCCCGATCCCACCTGCCGTAGACACGCCGCCTACTACGCAGGCTGCAATCGCATCCAGCTCGTACATGTTACCGTAGTTGTTCGTTGCGCCGCCGGTTCTCGCCGCTTCCAGCACGCCGCCAAGACCATACAGTGCGCCGGCAATCGCGTAGATGTAGATCAGGTTGCGGCCGACGTTAATCCCCGATACTGTGGCCGCCTGACTGTTGCCGCCGATCGCGTACATATTTTTGCCGAGCCGGGTTTTGTTGAAAACGACCCAGACGATCAACGCGACAACTATGGCTATTATTACGATATAAGGAATGGAATAAGGACCGTTAGGGCCGATAAATCCGGTACCGATGTTGGTGAAATCTTGGCGCAAGCCAGCAATCGGCTGCGATTCGTTCGGCTTCATGTCAAAATAAATCGAATTCGCGCCATACACGATAACCATCGTCCCTAGCGTTGCGATAAATGGGGGTACACTAAACTTGGCAACAATCCAGCCGTTAATCAAACCGACGACAATCCCGGCTACCACGCCGAACAAAATCGGCAGCCAAACCGGAAGGTGCGGCATATCCGGGAAAAAGCGCCGCGGGTAATCCGTAATTTGCAGCATGGAAGCGGAAATGACCGCCGTTAAGCCAACGACGCGGCCTGCGGACAAGTCCACCCCGCCTGTGATCAGTACGAACGCCGCTCCCAGTGCGATGATCGCGCGTGTAGAGTTTTGGAGCAAAATATCACGCAGGATGTCCACCGATAAAAAGCGCGGATCGGATACTGCGATACCTAGTACAAGCACGATAAGGACAATATAAATCGCATTTTGCGTAAACAGGCTGCCTAGCTTTTTTGTATTCATAGGATGTTGTCCTCCTCAATTGCAACTGATAACGAAGAGTCTCGTTAGCAGTTGTCAATAATATTAAGCGAGATGTTTGGTGGCGAGGCGCATAATTTCTTCCTCGGACGTCGTGTTTCCGTCTACGATGCCAGACAAGCGGCCGTCGCTCATGACCATGATCCGGTCTGACATCCCAAGCAGCTCGGGCATTTCAGAGGAAATCATGATGATGCTTTTGCCCTGCTTCGCAAGGTCGGCAATGATCGAATAAATTTCAAACTTGGCTCCTACGTCGATGCCGCGTGTAGGCTCGTCGAGCAGCAGAATATCCGGCTCCGTGAGCAGCCAGCGCGCCAGCAGCACCTTTTGCTGGTTACCGCCTGACAGGTTCTTGATCAGCGTTTTCGTCGTAGGGGTCTTTACCCGCAACTGCTCGACGCTTTTTTCCACCTCGGCCTTGCCCTTCGCTTCATTCAGCAGACCTACTGGGGTCATATACCGTTCCAGGTTCGCGATCACGGCATTCTCATGCACGGACAGCACTGGGAAGATCCCTGTTACCCGGCGTTCTTCGGTGAGCAGCGCCATTTTGTGCTTTTTGGCGTCAATCGGCGATTTAATCTTCACGGGCTTGCCGTGCAGCGAAATTTGGCCTCCCTTGATCGAACGGAGTCCGAATAGCGCTTCAATCAGCTCGGTCCGCTGTGCGCCAACGAGTCCACCGACCCCCAGCACTTCGCCCTTGCGAAGCTCGAAGCTGACGTTTTGAAACGATTTCGGGAACGGAGAGGTCAGGTTCTCCACCTTCATGAGTACGTCGCCCGGAGTGTTATAGCGGTCCGGAAAGCGCTGGCTCAAATCGCGGCCTACCATCTTGGTGATGATCAGGTCAGTCGTCATTTCCGATGCCGGCCATGTCCCGATGTACTTACCATCACGCATGATCGTCACATCGTCGGAGATACGAAGGATTTCCTCCATCTTGTGCGAGATATAAATGATCGATACGCCGCGGCGCTTCAGATCGTTAATGATCTTAAACAACTGCTCCACTTCGTTGCCCGTCAGGGAAGACGTCGGCTCGTCCATGACGATGACTTTCGAGTTGAACGATACCGCCTTCGCGATCTCGAGCGATTGAATTTTGGAGACCGACATGGTGCCTACTTTTGCATATGGATCAATGTCCATGTCCAGCTGCGCAAACAGCGCTTTGGTATCTTGGACCATTTTTTTCTCATCAATAAGCTTGAATAACCCGTAATTTTTCAGCGGAAAGCGGCCCAGCCAAATATTCTCCATCACATTGCGGAACGGAACCGGATGAAGCTCCTGGTGAATCATCGAAACGCCTAGCTCTAGTGCGGTCTTCGAATTGACAATATCCACTTTCGTGCCGTTCAGTACGATCTCGCCAGCGTCTGGCCGGTAAATTCCGAAAAGACATTTCATCAGTGTTGATTTGCCCGCGCCATTCTCGCCCATCAGGGCATGCACCGTTCCCGGCCGCACCTTCAACGTTACGTTATCGAGCGCCTTCACCCCGGGAAATTCTTTGGAGATGCCATTCATCTCAAGTAAAAAAGCACTTGCCGTCATAGTCACGCCCCCTGCCAATTTGGTTCATTGAAATAGCAAGGGGGGCAACGTAAGTGTACATTGCACCCCAGCTGTTTTGTGTTCGGATCACGGAAGACGGAAAGGATTACTTCGCGTCGTTCATGTTGTCTTTAGTGATTTTTTTGTAAGGTACCCAAACGTATTTACCGTCGGTGATTTCATAGCCTGTGTTATCTTTGTTCGGTGTTTGGCCGGAAGCCAGTACGTTGGCCAGGTTGAAGGTCGCTTTACCTTGGTTTTTCGCATCGTTCAGTACCGTACCGAGCAATGTGCCGTCTTCCAGTGCTTTAAGTGCTGGTGCTGTAGCGTCTACGCCAACTACCGGCATGAATTTGCCGTCTTTGAAGTAGCCTTTGGCTTTCAGAGCTTCAATCGCACCCAGTGCCATGTCATCGTTATTTGCGAATACGGCTTCAATTTTGTCGCCATGGGATGCCAGGAATGCCGCCATTTTTTCTTGGCCCTTGACGCGGTCCCACATCGCTGTATCTTCAGCCAGCTTCTCTACTTTCATGCCGGAGTCCTCTACCGCTTTGATCGAGAACTTCGTGCGAAGCTCGGCATCTTGGTGACCCGGCTCGCCTTTCAGCATGACATATTGCAGCACGCCGTCTTTGTTTTTATCCGCTTCCGGATGGGCTTTGAAGTAGTCGACGATCAGCTGGCCTTCCATCGTACCGGATTGCTCGGCTTTTGCGCCTACGTAGTACACTTTATCCCATTTTTTCATATCGTCAGCGAGCGGCTCGCGGTTGAAGAAGACGACTGGAATGTTCGCTGCTTTGGCTTTATCTACGATTACGCTAGCGGCTGTCCGGTCTACCGGGTTGATCGCCAGTGCATTTACTTTCTTGGTGATGAACAAGTCTACTTTATCGTTTTGAGTCGGCTGGGAGTTTTGGGAATCCACGATATCCGCTTGCGCTTTGCCTTCGGCCGCTTGGCTGATCGCGTTCCGTACGCCTGTCATAAACGTATCGTCAAATTTATAGATCGCTACACCGACTACCGGCTTCTTTGCGCTTGTATCTGTCTTTGCGCCGCCTGCATCTGTTTTGGTGCCGCCTGTGCTGGAGCATCCAACCGCTGTCATCATCGCCGCAGCGACTACAAGGGAAACCATTTTTTTCTTCATCTAGGAAGACCTCCGTTTTTTTGTATTTAAGTATTCGTTGTTCGCTTTTTCATTATCATCGAAACGAGCGGAAATGCGAATTCAATATCCTCACATTTTCTATCAATATTCTGATGAGTTCTGAGTAGGATTTTTAAGGTTGTGCGATTCTTCAATAGCGGATATGATGAAAATTGAAACAAATCTGTGGTTGTGAAGCACACGCCGCTCAGTTCTCCGTTGGGGGATCGGGCGGCCTTTTTGTTTTCTTTAGAGTCGTATCGTGGGGGGATGGATGGGGATGAGTTATGAGCAAGCGTACTTAGACTTTGTGCAGCATCATACGGGGGTAGCGTATGGGGAGCGGGCGCGGAGATTGTCGGAGGGGCTGGGACATGCGGAGAAGCGGTTTTTGCAGGAGGTGTGGTGGCCGGCGGTCGGACATTTCGACTATTTGCATCCGGAGTTTGAAGTGAGCGATTTCAAGGATGGCCAGCGTTATCTGGACTTTGCGTATTTGCGTGCGCCCTTTAAGGTGTGTATCGAGATTGACGGGTATGGGCCGCATCTCAAGGACATTAGCCGTTGGAAGTTCGCCGATCAGCTGATGCGGCAAAATCATCTGGTGATCGATGGTTGGTTTGTCATCCGCTTCTCCTACGACGATATTGCCGAGAAGCCGCGGCGCTGTCAGCAGCTGGTGCAGCAGCTCCTGGGACGATGGTTCGGCGATGAAGTCGTGCCTGCTGAGTTGACGTTCAAGGCGAAGGAGATCGTTCGCCTTGCAGTGCACAAGCAAACCCTGATCACGCCCGCCGATGTGTGCGCGCGCTTGGGGGTGAGCGACCGGTACGCTCGAACGCTGCTGAAAGGCTTAGTGCAGCAAGGCATTTTGGCACCAGCAGCCGGAACGGCCCGGGTGCGGTCTTATCGGCTGACCGCAGCGGGGCAGCGTTTTTTTCTTTAGTGGGCGTGGCGGGGGCCGCCGCGGGAGTAGTGGAACTATGTTCCGCTATGTGGGGCGAAACCCGGGCGCGAGGGCCGAAAAGGCTAGAATAACGGAACACAGTTCCGCTAAGTCGCGTTTTCGGCGGTTTTTCGGCGGGATAGCGGAATGTAGTTCCGCTAGGGGTGGGTGAGGGGCGCCGTATGTTGGGCTGGATGAACCGGTGGAGGATGAGAGTTGGATGCGCATGGAAGTAACATGGAAGCGTTAGCGGAACTGTGTTCCGCTATGGTGGGGCATCGCGGGGGAGGCCGCGGGAGTAGCGGAACACAGTTCCGCTATTTGGGGTGAAACCCGGGCGCGAGGGTCGAAAAGGCTAGAATAACGGAACACAGTTCCGCTAAGTCGCGTTTTCGGCGGTTTTTGGGCGGGATAGCGGAATGTAGTTCCGCTAGGGGTGGGGGGTGCTGTATGTTGGGCTGGATGATAAGTTGGTGAATGGGAGTTGGATGCGCATGGAAGTAACATGGAAGCGTTAGCGGAACTGTGTTCCGCTATGGTGGGGCATCGCGGGGGAGGCCGCGGGAGTAGCGGAACTACGTTCCGCTATTTGGGACGAAACCCGGGCGCGAGGGCCGAAAAGGCTAGAATAACGGAACTCTGTTCCGCTAAGTCGCGTTTTCGGCGGTTTTTGGGCGGGATAACGGAACACAGTTCCGCTAGGGGTAGGAGGGTGCTGGAGAAAGTCGCGGGCGCCAGGTTAGGTGGATGGTGGGCTGTGGGCTGATCGCCGTACGCAAAGATTGCGCTAAGTCTAACAAAAGAGCCCCTGCTGCCAACCGCAGCAAGGGCTCTGAGTTACTTCACAAACGGGAACAGCAGCTTCTGGTTGTCCGCCCAGAACATGTTGTCGGCGTCGATCACCTTGGTGGCGGTTTCGGTGCGTTCCGGCACCTTGCGGCCGGCGAGGAGGTCCACCGCGGCTTTGACGCCGAGGTAGCCCATGCTGAACGGATTCTGCACGACCGTCGCCTGAATCACGCCCTCCTGCAGCCACTCCAGCTCCTCCTGCGTGCTGTCGAAGGTCACGACCTTGACCTGACCGGCCAGCCCCAGCCGCTCGATCGCCCCCGCGACGCCGACGGAGGTGACGGCGTTCAAGGCCACGATGCCGCCGACGCTGCCTTGGCGGGCCAGCAGCCGGCTGGTCAGCTCGCCGCACACCTTAAAATCCGAGCCGCAATTCTGCTTGGAGACGATCTGAATTTGCGGGTACCGCGCCAGCTCCGCGAGGAGCCCCTGCTCCCGCTCCTCGATGTTCTTCGCGCCCATCTCGACGCTCATGACCGCGAGCTGCGCAGACGGTCCGGTCAGCTCGACAAGCCGCTGCGCCGCCTTCCGGCCGGCTTCCACATTGTTGATGCCGACGAAGCTCTTGACCTTCGCCGAGTCGACCTCCGTGTCCACTGTGACGACCGGCACATGCAGCGACACCGCTCGATCCACGGCTCCGGCCAGCTTCTCATAATCGTTCGGCGCCAGCACGAGCGCATCCGTACCCGTGCGGAAGATGTCCTCCAGCAGCGCCAGCTGCCCCTGATAGTCATCCTCCCGCTCCGGCGCACTTACGGTCAGGCTGACGTTAAACTCCTTCGCCGCCGCTTCCGCTCCCATCCGCAGCGTCTTCCAATACTCGTTCTCACCCATCTTCATCATCAAGGCGATACGCTTCTGCTTCGGCTCCAGCACATCCTTCGAGCTGCAAGAAGACAACAGCAAGAGCGCGGCAAGCCCCGTCAGCATCAGCTGCTTACTCCATCTCATGCGTCGCTCCCCTCCTCTTCCCGCACGACCGGCAGCCATACGGTTACCGTCGTGCCGACCTCCAGCTCGCTTTCAATCTCCAGCCCGTATGGCTCGCCATAGTATAGTCGAATCCGCTCCAGCACGTTGCGCATCCCCACGCCCGAGCCTTCCCGACTGCTCATGACCGCTTCGCCGCGCAGCATCTTGCCAGGCACCTCCGGGGCCATACCCAACCCGTTGTCCTCGACCTGCAGCCGCAGCTTCCCGCCAACCACGGCCGCGCGGACATAAATGTGTCCCACATCAGCTATCGGTTCAATGCCGTGATAGATCGAGTTTTCCACAATCGGCTGTAAAATGAGCTTCAAGGTCCGGCAGGAGAATGCTTCCTCCTCCGCCTCGATGGTAAACTCAAATTGATTCTTGAAGCGCATCTGCTGAATGATCAAATAATGCCGCACATGCTCCAGCTCGTCCTGCACCGTGATGACATGCTTACCCTTGCTCAAGCTGATGCGGAAAAACTTGGAGAGCGAGGTGATCATCGTGATCACTTCCTCCTTTTTGCCGACACCAGCCATCCGCACCACAGAATTGAGCGTATTGTACAAAAAATGCGGGTTAATTTGCGCCTGCAGGATGTCGAGCTCATTTTTCCGCTTTGTTTCCTGCTCCTGAATAATTTGGGCCATCAGCTCGCGAATGCGAACGACCATAAAATTAAACCGTCGCGACAGCCGCCCCACTTCATCTTCGCCCTGCACCTGAATGGAAATGTCGAAGTCGCCCTGCTCCACCTTCCGCATTGATTTCTCCAGCCGCTTGATCGGCAGCGAAATGCGCGACGACATGAACGCGGACAGCATCAGCACAAAAATGATCACAAACAGCAGCAGCCACATAATGAAGTCGCTGATTTCTTTTTTCGTCGCGACAATCTCGTCCATGTAGGAGACTCCGACGATGCGCCAGCCGACATTTTTGACCGTTTGGATGGTGATTAGCCGCTTGGACCCGGTCGAATTGTCGATAAAGCTGCCATAAGCGTATTTGAGTGCCTGCTCCACATTCTCATACTTCAGCCCAATATAAATCAGCTGCTGCTGTGGATGGTAAATGATGTTCCCGCCCGATTCGTCGATGATGTAGGCGTAGCCTTTTTGGCCCAAGCTGATCCGGCGGCTCACGTCGTCAATCGTCTTAAAGTTCACGTCCACCAGCAGCACGCCGTCTACCGTTTCGTTCCCGCGCTGGATCTTCACCCCCTTGCTCATCGATACGACCCAGCGGTACTCGCCCTTATACAGGTTCTGAATATGCGGCAGCGAGAAGGTCAAATGGTTCGGATTTTCCACCGCAGACTTAAACCAGCCCTGCTCCAGCAGCTTCGTATTCTTGTGCAGCTCCTTGTCCGGCAGCCCCGTCACCAGCTCCCCTTGCGCCGTAAACAGCCCCATGGACACGATATCCTCCCGGGTGTCGAGAATCATCTCCAGCTGCTCGGTCAGCTTCGCGTTCGGAATGCCGGCGCTCCGATGAATTTTGTCGTCGACCATGCTGAACACCTGGGCCATGTCGTCCAAATAATTTTCCAGGCTGAAGCTCACCTGCTCCACGATCTGCTGGTTGTATAAATACGCGTTCTGCTCGGCGGTACGTGAAAATTTGTTGTACAGCACGACGCCGACAAACAGCATCACCAGCACCGTAATGAGCGTAAACGAAACGGTGATGATAAACTGGATGCTCTTCACCTTGTAGCTGGTTTTCACGTCCAAGTCATCCTTCCCGCGCAACGTTCCTGTATTCCTTCGGCGACACACCGACATGCTTGCGGAAGCTGAAGCTAAAATAATTCGGGTCCGCATACCCCACCTGCTCTGAAATTTCGAATGCTTTCAGGTCCGTGGTGCGCAGCAGCTCCTTGGCCGCTTCCATCCGAATGTGCATCAGGTAGGCGACGAAGGTCATTTTGGTCTCTTTTTTGAAAATGCTGCTAAAATACCCGGCGCTGATATGCAGCTGACTACACACCTTGTTGATCGTAATATCCGTCTCGTGATAATGCTCCTTCGTAAAATCCTTCGCCTGCTCCACCAGCGTCTTGTAGGACGATTGCCGGTTGCTGGCGATGCTGGTCATGATTTTGGTGCACAGCTGAGCGATCCACTGCTGCGCTT
This sequence comes from Paenibacillus cremeus, assembly GCF_007786445.1. Lineage (GTDB taxonomy): Bacteria > Bacillota > Bacilli > Paenibacillales > NBRC-103111 > Paenibacillus_G > Paenibacillus_G cremeus. Next base: position 27,875 of record NZ_VNJI01000066.1, read on the forward strand.
CATGCAGCCCAGTCAGCTGGTACATCTCGGAAAACGGGTGAAAGCTTTCGCCGAACGTCTCCTCCATATCGATGTCGGCATCTTTGGCCGCCTTGAGGATCGCCGTGAGAATTTCCAGCAAATAAATCTGGAAGTCCTTAAACGACACCTGCGCGCCCTCGACCTCCTGGAACAGCTCCTTCACGATATCCTGCAATTCGGCGGCCGTCCCCACCTTGAGGCAGCGAATCAAGGCATGCTCCTTAAGCTCGTCGAAGCGCAGCTTTTCTACGAACCGGCGCTCCACATCGTAGATGCAAATGACCCGGTTGCTCCCGAGAATCAGCCGGTAGTCGAGCGCGAGCACCGCATCCTGATACGAGTACATCACATCCGTAATCCGGCTGGCTGTCGTGCCTACGCCGATGGTGATAGTGAGCTTTAAATATTTTTCAATGCTTTGGCGTATTTCCTCCAGGACGGCGAGCGTCGATTTCATCACGGCTTCCGGCTGCTGATCCGTCGAGAGGGTCAGCACCACCACTTCATTGCCATGAAGGTAAACGAGGCCGAGCCGGTGCTTGGCGACAATTTCCTCGGCAATATTCAGCACCGCGAATTGCGTCAGCTCCGCATCCTTGGAGTAAGTCAAGGAGCCTGTCCGGGCGCTGGTGTCCTCCGGATGCTCCGGATCGCTGCTCAGCACGGAGACGATAAAGCTGCTGCCGGAGAGATCCAGCTGATAATTGGCCGCTTTTTCATCAATTTCTGTTCGGGACAGCTTACGCGTCAGCAGAGAGGCAAGGAACACCTCCCGCAAGACCGGGATGCTTTTTCGATAATGCTCCTGCAAAATCTGCACGTTTTCCTTCTCCGCAATCTCCGCATCCAGCTGCGACTTCACCTTGTTCAGGACATCGATCAGCTCCTGTGACGAAAAAGGCTTTAGCACGTACTCGTCAATATGCAGCTTGACCGCTTTTTGCGCGTATTCGAACTCGTCGAAGCCGGTCAGGATAATGATTTTCATCGTCGGATATTTGTCTCTTATGATCTCGGACAGCTGAAGGCCATCCATAAAAGGCATCTGAATATCCGTCACAACCACATCCGGCAGCTGCCGTTCGATCAGCTCAAGTGCCTCCTGCCCGTTCTCCGCCTGCCCCACGACTTCATAGCCGAGCGCCGCCCAATCGATCTCCTGCAGAATACTTTCCCGAACATCTTCTTCGTCTTCCGCTAAAATGAACTTGTACATTACGAACCCCCTCCGAGCCTTTCCACTTTCAGTATATACGATATCCGCTTTCAGTTTTCAAATGCAGCAGCTCGGGTTCATTTGTGAATTGTAAAATTTACATCCGCAAATCAAACAAATGGTGTATACTAGGTTTAAATGGAGAAAATAGGTAATTAGTCCTATACGCAAGAACAAAAGAATCCTTGCAGCAGGAGGAATATGCTTTGGTTAGTTTCTTCGAAACCGGCGATGTGGATGATTTAACCTACGCCTTGGCCTTGGTCGAGGCGCTTACGAGTAACTCTACGATTGCTTTTGTCGTTTGCGATTTGGATCATCAGGTGCGTTATGTCAGTAATACCTTTGTCAGCATGTTCGGCTGGACCCGGGAAGAAGCCGTCGGTGAGCCGATTCGGATCATCCCTCCTCCCCTCTGGGAGTCGTTCATCCAAGTCTTAATCACACATGATTGTTCCTTACCCGCTGGGGAAACGTGCAAGCAGCGCAAGAACGGTACCGTGCTGACGGTCAGCGAATCCATCGTTCCGCTGCGCTCCAAGAGCGGCGAGCTGATCTCGTATGCTTGCATTATCCGCGACATTACCAAACGGAAAGAAGCCGAGCGGGAGCTGAAGCTCAGCGAGCAGCGGTACAAGTCGTTGTTCGAGCAAAATCCGGATGCTGTATTTTCAACCGACTTAGAAGGCAAAATCACTACAGCCAATCCCTCGGTGGAACGCATCTGCGGCTACTCCCCCGACGAACTTCTCGGCCAGCGCGCCCTCGAGATCATCCACATCGAACACCTGGAGCTGGCGGTGGAGATGCGTCTTCGTACGCACTCGGGCAAGCCGCAGCACTTGGAGACGGCCATCCTGAACAAGAATGGCTTCAGGGTGCAGGTTCACGTGAGCATGCTGCCGATCATAATCGATCAAGAGGTCGCCGGCGTCTACTGTATCGTGAAGGACATTACCCAGCAAAAGGAAGCCGAAGCGGCGGCGCATTACATGGCTTATTTCGATATGCTGACCGAGCTGCCGAATCGCCGCCAGTTCAATGAAGCGCTTGACGCTGCACTGCAGCAGGCCTCAGCCGAGCAACCCAAGCTGGCCGTGCTGCTCATTGACCTCGACGGCTTCAAGCAGATCAACGATTCGCACGGCCACGCCGCCGGCGATCAGGTGCTGCAGCAGGTGGCGTCCCGGCTGAAAGCCGCTTGCGCGAAAGGCCAGCACTTGTCGGCGCGCATGGGCGGGGATGAGTTCACCGTGCTTCTGACCGGACTAGACAGTGCTGCGCCTGCGCTGGAGCTGGCGGAGAGGCTCGTAGCGCAGCTGTGCGAGCCGATACCACACGGCGAGCTGGAGCTGCGCGTATCGCCGAGCATCGGAATCGCCCAGTCGCCGCAGCATGGCACCGACGCCGATACGCTGCTGAACCATGCGGACAGCGCAATGTATCACATAAAAACGCAGGGGAAGAACGGGTACCATATGTTTACCGGTGCGTAGATGATGTTCGAGAAAGCCACTTTGTCAGGGCTTTGTCAGGTGGCTTTTTTCCTTTAGTGACAAGTAACTTCGATATATTCTATAATGACAGAAACAGACCATCCAAAATTTAGGAGGCAACATGAGCATACAGAATATGAATCTAAAAAGAGATTTTTCGATCGTCAATGGTGGCCATATTCTTTATTTTTATACAAATCCATTGTCCTATGTCGAAAATTTGCTTGCTTATATTGCCGATGGATTAAAGCTAGGTCACTATGTCGTTGTGATCGATGAAGCTGCGGTTTATGAAGTGGTTCAAGAACGGCTTTTGAGCAAGTATTCGAAAGAAGAATTGCAAGGGGTTTTCTTCGAAGAATACGGCGCCTTTTATGGCATTCAGACTGATTTTAACGGGCACAAAGTCGCAGATGAGTTTAGTAAACTTTACAGATCGTTACCCGAAGCGAACCGTACCGTTCAAACCTGGGCGCGCGTCGGCTGGCGGGAGGAACCCGAGATTACTTCCAAGCTGGAGCAGCATGAAAAAGACAGCGATTGCATTGTAAAAGCCTACCGAATGATTTCCGTCTGCGCATATGACAGTATGAAAGCCCCCGCCGATCTACTGATCAGGCTGCTAAAAAATCATCAATATTTCATGACCGACAACGAATTGGTTATGTCCCCGCTCTATGATAAGGAGAACATCTTCCCTTCCCTCTCCACCCAATCCAAAATCGTCGGAAATCGACTTTTATAAATCGAAGCTAGATTTTGCTCACGTGGTTTCTCATGAGGTACGCAATCCGTTAACGGTGATCCGAGGCTTTGCCAATATTCTTCGGCACAGCGAAAAGAACCTGAGTCCCGCTGGACTAGAGAAGCTGGATGCGATAGGACGATATACGAAAGCGATCGACCAAGAGCTGACCCATATCATCCAGACGGAGCAAATGCTTTCAACGGACTTATACGTAAAAATGGAATGGATACATCCATACGAAACCGTTCAAGAAGTGATTGAATTAATGAATATTAAAAGCTACGTGGAAAATGTCCAATTGGTAACTCATATAGAGCTTACCACAAGCCATGCGATGATGGGCAATCTGATGGGGCTCCGACTCATTTTATCCAATCTCGTAAGCAATGCGATTAAGTACGCCGGTGAACAAGGCTCGGTCACATTCTCGGCGTTTGCTGCGGGGGATCTCCTTCGTTTTGTTGTTCAAGATAACGGGATCGGCATGTCCAGCGACCAGTTAAATTCGTTGTTCCAAAAATATGGAAAGCTGAATGAACATAAAAACGGGCAAGGCATTGGCCTTTATGTGGTCAAAAATTTGGTCGACCGTTTCCACGGCACGATTCAGTTTGAAAGCGAGCTAGGCAGCGGTACGACCGTCACCGTGGACATTCCAATGTGTGCTTCAACCGATGACGCAGGGCATCCTGAGGCATTCGTTCAGGCCACGAACGGTTGAGCAGATTAAAGGGCTTCACATTTTAGCTATGGCTAATCTGTGAGGCCCTTTTCGTCAGGCTCGCCGCTGTGCAGCCAGCCCCAAAGCTTCTCCATCGTTCGCTCGAGGTTCGGCACGCCCTGGGCATCGAGATAGGGGCTCCATCGGCGAAAATAATCCGGATGCTTCCCGACGATCGGGATGCGGGCGATGACGCCGGGGGCGTACTTGCGGGGATTCCAACGAAGCAGGCCGTTGCTCCTGCGCTCCCAGCCGCCCCAGCCGCCGAGCAGTGTCACGGGATCCCCGTGTGCCGCAAGGTACAGCGTCGATGCGCGGAGTGCTTCGGGCACGCGGCACTTGGGCGATCCGATCTGCACGATGCGCAGCCGCTCCGGCGTCACGAGCCCTTCGTGGACCAGCGCATGCCCGGCATGGACAGCGGCATTGCCCCCTCCGCTATGGCCGATGAGCAGCAGGGTGCCGCCCTCCGCGTCCATCGGATAGGTGGCTTGGATCGCGGCTAGCGCGTTCCTACCGCCGATGGCAGTCAGCAAGCTTTTTCGCCAGGAGATCAGAGGATACACATCGCGTCCGATCTCACGCAGCTGTTGAACTAAGCTCCGGCTCCAGTCCCCATACGGAAACAGCAGCTCGGTATGCCGGACCTCCCACTGCGCCTCCGTTAACCGCTCCCCCAACACCTCACGAAACTCCTCCATGAAATTCGGCGCGGTCGCGACCCCTGCAAGCAAATAAACGCTGATGTTATTTGCCGGTTGGCCGATACGACTGTGCATCGATGATCCTCTCCATTATGCTTGGATGCGTGGACCGGAACCACTTCACCAGGCGAGGTGGGTTGACGTCACTGAGCGAGAAGACCGCCAGCTTCTGGTACATGCTGACCGCCCCCTCGTTGTTGCCGATCAGCTGGAACGCGTACATGTCGGCCGCATGCTCCGCCTGGCGGGACACGGCGTTCGAGACCGGGAGCGAAACGAACGTCACCAAGGATACAAGGAGCAGAACGACCGGCAGCCCCGCCGGATCGTGCAGCCGCCCGATGCCCCACTGCGGCCCCCAGCGCCGAAGGGCGTATTTGTACGCCCAGCTTCCGAACCAGAGCAGGAAGAACGACGAAACGACACCGCCCACCACACTCCACTCCAGATGATGCATCACGTAATGCCCCATCTCATGCGCCATGATGAGCAAAATTTCGTCTTCCTTCAAGCTCTTGAGCGTCGTATCCCACAGCACGATGCGCAAGCTGGAGCCGATGCCGGTGACGTAGGCGTTGAGCTCGTTCGTTTTTTGCGACATGTCCACCTCGTACACGCGGTCCGCCGGAATGTCTGCCTTGGCCGCCAAATTCAAGATGCGCTGCTCCAGCAGCGGGTCGGACAAGCGCGTGAATTGATTGTAAAGCGGATCGATGACGACCGGCTGGATGTAAATCATGAACAGCGTGAACGGCAGCGACAGCAGCCACAGCTTCAGCCACCAGCGGCCTCCCCGCGCGATGAACCAGAAGGCGACTACCGCCACGAGCATCGTCATCAGATAGTTCACTCCGAAGCTGACCGCCTTGTCCCGCAGCCAGCTGGGGAACGTTTGCGTAGATAAGCCATAGCCCCGCGACAGCATGTAATTGGCGAGCTTCATCGGCAGGAAGACGAGGAAGGTGACCACTTGGAGCAGCAAAAGGAACGCCGGCAAGCGAAGGATGGACGGCCATCCGGCAGCCTCGAGCCGCTCCTGCCAGCGGCGCGCAAAGCCTCCGAACAGGAGCACGACGTACAGCCCCCACTCCCATGGATAGCTGAGGAAAAAAATCGCATTGCGCGCCGCCGCCAGCGTCTCGCTCTGCTGCAGCTGCGCTGCGGTCAGGAACGTCGCCGGATCGGCCGCCGTGCCCCGGTATGCCTGCGGAATGATGCTCGAAGGCACGATGATCACATAGAGTGCGATGAAGAGGGCGTATGCGGCGAAAAGCATGAGATAGATGCGAATGGGCCTGCGTGTGTCGGAATCGGTAATGCGCATGCCGGCGAGTTCCCCCTCGTGAATGGATTTAGCTTGTCAGGTAACTTTCGAAGCCGCTCTTTCGTCTGTATAATAGAATGGCAAGCGAGCGCTCTATTCAATAGAAGCGGATGGAAGCCGTTCACTGGAACTGGAAAATTTCCATCTTTATATTATAGCGCAACTGGCCCGCAACTTATGATCGAGACAGAACAAAAGGATAGGACTGATCCCATGCGACCGTATCATCGAATGTACACCTTCACCGCCGCTGCGCTGCTTAGCGGTGCACTGCTTTTGGCAGCCGGCTGCGACAACGGCAAGACGGCAAGCCAACCGCCGGCGGCTTCGCCGGAGACGGCCAAGCCAAGCAGCAGCCCGGACGCGGGCAAGCCGGCGACAACCTCGCCGGGCCCTGCGGCCGGCGGCGCAAGCACGACGCCAGCCGGAGGCAGCGCCAGCAGCGCGGCGGCTTCGCCTCCGCCGAATGCGCCGGCTGGCGGCGCCTCCGCTGTGAGCGGCAGCACCGGCTCGGGCGCGATCCAGGTCGTGGCGAACCCTACGGATCGCGCCGTGCTGGTCAATAAGCAGTTTAAGCTGCCGGACCATTACAACCCGTCCGATTTGGTCGAGCCGAACGTGGCGTTTACGTTCAAGGAGCACCTCGAAAAGCGCAAAATGCGCAAAGAGGCGGCGGGAGCGCTGGAGAAGCTGTTCGCCGGCGCCAAAGCCGACGGGCTTCCGCTGGTCGGCGTGTCCGCATACCGCTCGTACGAGACGCAAACGACGGTGTACAAAAATTACGTGAAGCAGGACGGCGAGGAGGCCGCGAACAAATACAGCGCCAAGCCGGGCCAAAGCGAGCACCAAACGGGGCTGGCGATCGACGTCTCCGGCTCGAACGGCAAATGCGCAGCGGAGGACTGCTTCGGCGAGACGAAGGAAGCCAAGTGGCTCGAGCAGCACGCTCCGGAGTACGGCTTCATCATCCGTTACCCGAAAGGCAAGGAAGACATCACGGGCTACCAGTATGAGCCGTGGCATTTGCGCTACGTCGGAACCGAGATGGCCAAGGACATCGCAAAGAAAAACGTCACGCTCGAAGAGTATTTGGGCAGCTCCGTGCCGGTAGCGAAGCCAACCAAATAACCGCTCGTCCCTTCAGCGGCTTGATCTCATGGTCTCCATGGCATCAAGCCGTTTGTGTTGCATCATATACGGATACAAGAGCACCAGTCCCCCGACGTACAGCGCAAAGGCAACATAGGCCGGCAGCAGATGGACGAAGTCCGTGTAGCCGATGTGAAGGTGGACGCTGAACCCTGCCACAAACCCGGGCAGTCCTCCGAACAAAAACGTGAGCCACAGCCAGCGTGCTCCCGGACTAATTCCCCATAACGCCATGATCAAGAGCGCCAGCGCATCCGAGAACAAGGCGCCGCCGAACCCGGCGCGATCATGCGCGATCAGCGGCAGCAGCCGTTCATTCACTGCGTTCAGCTGCTCGGGTGTAGTGCACAGATAAACCAGATCCTGCGGCACGAACACGTGCGTCACCCCCACCGAGGAGATGACGACCCCGCCCACCGTCAGCGCAAAGCCGAGCACGACGAGCAGCAGCTGCCCCCATTGGGCACGCCGCCAAACATGGAAGGCTCGGCCGCTCCTTCGGAGGCCGATCGGCGCGACCGCGCATCGAAAGAACAAACAACGGCAGCAGCAGCATAGCGACCAGCGCATGAAGCGGATCAAAGTACCCGTAGCCGAAGTACAGGAAAAAGCTGCTGAAGCCGACCAGGCCGGAAACCATTAGCGCCGTCTTCGCCCAGTGCTGGCCGTACCTTAGCCCATAACGGGCGAGCTGATAATACAGCACGCCGATCGAGATCATCGTCCCAGCCAGCGTCACCCGGTCGTGCGACATAAAGCCCAACAGGCGCGTGTTTGCCTCGCCAATCCCGCTCCGGCTGAGCCCTAGAAACTGCAGATCGTAAGGCAGCACCACACTGGTGGCGGCGATGATCCAAGCAAGCAGCCCGCCGAGCAGCATCCCGATGCCGAGCAGGCACATCCAGCCCCAGCCGGACCAAAACGACGACGGCGCCTCCGGCAGCTCCCCGCGCAGCTGCAGCCGCTCCGCGATGATCGCTTCATTGATCCGCTTCGGCAGCCCGGGCCCCGCGTATACGAGCCCGCTGTGCAGCTGCACATACGTCGCGCCGGCCTGCAGCAGCTCCAGCGCATCCTGCGGCTCATGCACGCCGCAGGCAGCCACGACCGCGGGCGCCCCGCCACACTGCTCGCGGATGAGCCGCGTCTGCGCCAGACCGCGCGCCTTGCCCTCGCGGCCCACCACCGCGCCTGCCGGCGTAGACTCGGCCTCGCTGTTGACGAAGCCGTCCCAGGCCGCCGCCCCCTGCGAAAGCAACGGGCGCAGCCGCTCCGCCGCGAGGCTTAGCGGGACGCAGAGCAGCACCGGCTTCGCGGGACCGAGCGCCTGCCGTACGCGCTGCAGCAGGTCCTGGACCTCCTCGATCGGCCACGCCTCGTCGAGGAGGTCGATGTACCATGCGGCAGCATACGGCGCCAGCGCGCTCGCTAGCTGCCGCAGCTGCGCATACGCGTCCTCCGGTGTACTGCCGGGCATCGGGCGGAGGCGGATAAACAGCGGAAGCGAGTGGCCCTGCTTGCGGCTCAGCCGCTGAACCGCTGCATCCAATCCAGCATTCGCAGCATAAGGCTCAGGGTAAACGATCGCCTCCGCAGCGTCTTCCCGCCGAATTCCGGCGGGTGAGGCTTGAATGGCTCTCACCGTGACCGGACCGACCTCGATAAATCCGAAGCCGAACGGAGACATCGCTTTGTTCGCCGTGCCCTGCGGATCGAGCGTCCCGCTTAAGCCGACGGGGCTCGGCAGCCGAACGTCTCCAAGCCGGCTTTCCAAGATAGGAAAGGACTCCATATGACTCAAAGTCCGGATCACAAACAAACCGCCCGGCAGCCGGCTGAGTCTGCCCATGGCTTGCAAGGTGAGGGCTCTGGCCAGCGCCGGCTTCAATTTAAACAATAAAGGGCGAAACAAGGTTTGATACGACCAATCCGGCATCCCGCTCACCCCATATCAGTTAGAAAATTTTAACCATCAGTTGTCAGAATTCCCCCACTTCTAAAGTGGTGGGATGAATGGCAACGGTCTTAGGTAACTTGACTAATACAGCCGAAATCTATACGATTAGATTCATTCAGTCGTATTT
>NZ_VNJI01000067.1 GCF_007786445.1 Paenibacillus cremeus
GCGACGGGTGAAGACGACTCGCTCCTGAAGATGGGGAACTGACAAAGGAAAGCCGTGTGCGGGAAATCCGCATGCACGGTTTGACGGGGAGTCCGAGGGAGTAATCCCTCGTCTTACCCTACTGATCCTGTTAATCCAGCAAAAACATGTATATTGAGCGGCCTGCTGTGTTCTGATTATGCTTGGAGCATTCAACGAATAGGAGTGGAAGCATGAGCACAGCGGAATGGATCCAAGAAGCATGGGAAGCGGGAGTTAAAAAGGTGCTGAGCACGAGCCATCGAGTCGGCGAGGGATTTCCGCATGGCTCTCACGACGGCCAGTTTCAGTTGATGCCGCCGCACTACTGGACGGCCGGCTTTTGGCCGGGACTGCTATGGCTAGTCTACAGAGACCGGCAAGTGGAGGAACTGCGCCAGCTAGCCGAGAGCTGCGAAGCGCAGTTGGGCGAAGCGCAGTTGGGCGAAGTGCTGCATGGCTACGAGCGGTTGGATCATGATATGGGCTTCATGTGGACGCTGACCTCGATAGCCAATTGGCAGCTGACCGGCAGTGAGCCATCGAAACGCCGAGCGCTAATGGCCGCAAGTCATTTGGCCGCCCGGTTCAACTTAAAGGGCAGCTTTATCAGAGCATGGAACCATCCTGAGCGTGTCGGCTGGACGATCATCGACTGCATGATGAATCTCCCTTTGCTCTACTTTGCGTCGAAGCAAACCGGCGATCCGCGCTTCAAGCATATCGCCAAGGCGCATGCGGAGATGGCCGTGAACCATTTTATCCGCGAAGACGGCTCGGCCTATCATGTCGTATGCTTCGATCCCGAAACGGGAGAACGAACGGGAGCGCTTGGCGGCCAAGGCTACGCAGAGCATTCCGCCTGGGCGCGGGGAGCAGCGTGGGCGATTCACGGTTCGATTCTCAGCTATCAGCATACGGGGGGAGCAGATTTCTTGGACGCCGCCGAGCGGTCGGCGCGATTTTTCATAACCCATCTGCCAGAGGATCAGGTGCCGTATTGGGACTTCCGGTTGCCTTCCTTCGAGGGCGCGCCGAGGGATTCCAGTGCCGCCGCAATTGCAGCAAGCGGGCTGTTAAACCTGGCGGCTGCCTGCCATGGGGAATGGGCTTTATTTTACAAAGATAAGGCCTGTGCCATTCTTCAATCGTTAGCGCAAAACTATACGGCGGGGGAATGGGAAGAAGCGATTCTGTTAGGGGGTACGGGAAATTTACCGGGTAACCAGAACATAAATAAGCCGTTAATTTACGGGGATTACTTCTATATGGAGGCACTGTCCAAGCTGCAAGGCCGTTCCTCCTTCTGGGAGCCGGACTCGCAGGCCGATTAACTGGTTTTCCATCACATGTCTATGGCTCGAAAAAGTGTATATTGCACCTGGAAATCCGTGCAGCACCGGCCTGTTAACTGTTCGAAATCATGTATATTGTGCGGCCCCCCAAAAGCCCGGTAAGATGGGCCTAATCACAAAGCGAGGAAGGGACAGCCATGAATAAGACACCGCCTCACACTCCAGCTTTCGCAGCGGCTCAGCCCCGAGCTTCGACCAAGGCGAAGCCGAACTGGCTGGTAAGGAAGTATGGGAAACGGGTTCTGAAGCAAAACATTCCGTTATACATCATGTTTTTGCCGATCATCATTTTCTTTCTGGTGTTCAAGTATTACCCGATGACAGGCCTCGTCATTGCGTTCAAAAGGTACAGCTTTATTAAAGGGATTTGGGGCAGCCCCTGGGCAGGTCTGAGCTCGTTCAAGCTGATTTTCAGCAATGATCAAATGATTCACATCATTTGGAATACGCTGCTGCTTAGCGGGCTGGCGATTGTGATCGGCTTCCCGATCCCGATCATTCTTGCCTTGCTGCTCAATGAAGTGAGGAAAATGGCGTTTAAACGGTTGATTCAAACTTTTGTCTACCTGCCTCATTTTCTCAATTGGGTCATCGTCGGGGGCATTGTCATTACCATGTTCTCCCAAAACACAGGCACGATCAATCATTTGATCGATAAGGCTTTTGGAACGACCATCCCGTTCTTATATAACGAGTATTCGTGGTTAGGGATCTTTATCGGATCGGGGATCTGGAAGGAAGCCGGCTGGGGAGCGATCATCTATTTGGCGGCTTTGACCTCCATCGATCAGAGCTTGTATGAGGCCGCCAGCATCGACGGGGCCAACAAGTGGCAGCAGATGCTGCGAATAACGCTGCCGGGCATTTTGCCGACGATCATTATTATGTTGATTTTGAAAATCGGCCACCTGATGGAAGTAGGCTTCGATCAAGTGTTTGTCCTGCAAAACGACGCCGTGTCCAACATCTCGGAGGTCATCAGCACGTTTATGTACAAAATCGGGATCCAGCAAGCGAATTTCAGTTTAGCTACCGCGATGGGACTGTTCGAATCCTTTGTCGGCCTGGTGCTGGTTGTAGCGGCGAACCGGATCGCGCGTCAGTTTGGCCAAGGCCTATGGTAAGCGGAGGAGGAGCGCATGAGCAGCACTAGAGGAGAGAAACTATTTTACGCACTGAACTATGTTGTTCTGTTTTTGATCGGGATGAGCTGCCTGCTTCCACTCGTTCACATTCTGGCGATGTCCTTGAGCGATAAGCATGCACTCCATTCCGGTTCTGTAAGCTTCTGGCCCGTCAACTTAGACTTTAGTGGCTATCAAGCCTTGTTTAAGGAGACGCCGATTTTGAGGTCGTTCGGCAATAGCATGATCATTACGATGATCGGTACCGCGCTGAATATTGGGTTTACGGTGCTTGCAGCGTATCCGTTGTCGAAGCGCTATTTTATCGGGCGCAGGGTCTATTCGTTCGCGATCATTTTCACGATGATTTTCTCGGTCGGATTAATTCCGAATTATTTGCTTCTCAAAAGCTTAGGCCTGCTTAATGGGTATGGTGCCTTATGGCTGCCTGGGCTAGTGAGCGTCTGGAACCTGATGGTGTTAAGAAGCTTTTTCGAAGCGCTTCCCGAGGAGCTGGAAGAAGCATCGCGCATCGACGGCTGTTCCGAGTGGAGATTGATTGTGCAAATCGTTATGCCGTTATCGTTACCGGTTTTAGCTGCGTTATCGCTCTTTTACGGTGTTGCGCACTGGAACGCCTTCATGAGCGTGTTAATTTATATCAATGATGCCAAGAAGCTGAACCTGACGGTGCTCGTGCAGCAGCTGATTCAGAACCAAAGCTTGATGCAGGAGATGGCGAATACGCAGCCGGAAATGGCCATGAAGCTGACCTCGGAAGGCATGAAGGCGGCAGGGGTCATCGTCATGACGCTCCCGATGTTGATCGTGTACCCCTTTATCCAAAAATATTTTGTTAAGGGTGTGATGATCGGAGCGGTTAAGGGTTGATGTCGGAGCGAGTGAAAGATATTCGGGGTCCCCGCAAAGTAATCGGAATATGCTTCGAAGAAAAACGTCACTTTGTGGGACATTTTTAGGTGGTGATCAGCCTCTACGAACATGGTAGTCTTAGTAACAAAGAGAAGAACAGTTGCGGTGAATTCTCTAAGGGGTGACAATTCGAATGAAGAACAATCAAATGATGAAAGCGGCATCCGTAACGTTGGCTATGGCATTATCGGGCGCGGCATTACTTACAGCCTGCTCGTCGGATAAAGAAGCGGCGAATCCGGCGGCAACGCCAAGCGGCACAGCTTCAGCACCAGCAGCGACCGCAAAGCCGGCAGGACCCAAACCGAAAATTACGGTTTCCATCTACGATCGAAATGCGGTTCCACAAGGGGAAGGCACGATCACGGATAACCGCTGGACGAAATGGATCAATGAAAATGCTCCGGTTCAGGTTGATTTTGTTCCGGTCCCTCGTACCAACTCGACTGAGAAATGGAACGTGCTGTTTGCGTCCGGGCAAGCGCCTGACTTGATTATGGAGTTTTCGAATCCTTATATGAAGGAATTGGCGTCCAAAGGGCAAATTATCCCGTTGGACGATGCCATTGCCAAATATTCGACGAATTACAAAAAGGTGTTCCAGGAAAATCAGACCCTTCAAAAGCTGACCAAATTTAACGGCAAAACGTACTTCTTCGGGAGAACGATACCGTATACGACGAACCACTTCCTGATGATTCGCAAAGATTGGCTCGATAAGCTCAAGCTTTCGATGCCTACGACGACAGAGGAATACTTGAAGGTTGCTAAAGCCTTCACCGAGCAAGATCCGGATGGGAACGGTAAAAAGGATACGTTTGGAACCACCTTCTGGGATGTGGATTATTTCTTCCAGCTAGGTCAATCGAGCGATGAGCCGCTGCCGATGTCTTCCATCACTTCGTATCATCTCATTAACGATCAATACACGCGCACCTGGGACCGTCCAAAGGCAGACCTTGCTTTCAAAAAAGCGCTTTATGACGCAGGGGCTGTAGATAAGGATATTTTTGCGGATAAAACAGGGGCAAAGGCACAGCAGGACTGGGTCAACGGCAAGCTCGGCATTTGGGGGGCCGGCGGTCTGGAAGGAGCAACGATCTACCAACAGTATGAGACGCTCAAGAAAAACAACCCGACGGCTGAAGTGGCCATTCTTGCGCTTCCGAAGTCTGAATTCGGCCAGTTTTCACCAGCTGCCGGCCCTAATATGCAGTTTGTGGCGGGGATTAATGCAACAGCCAAGAATGTGGAAGCAGTCGTGAAGTACGTAGACTGGCTGATGACACCGGACGTGCAGAAGACGCTCATGTTCGGAATGGAAGGTGTACACTACAAGGTTGGCAGCGACGGATGTCCGAAGCCGATCGATGTGGAGAAAAACAAAAAAGAGTTGAATTGGAACGGCGATTTCCAAATGATGTCCCAAACCGGCACGATGGGCAAATGTGTCGATTATTCCAATCAGCTGGATCCGAATAAACCGCTGGACAAGGAATACTTGAATTTGATTACCCAAGCACGTGCAGCTTACGTTACGCCGGATCGTCCCAATACAACCGAGGCTATTCTTCCGGTAAGTCTGCCGGATGAGATGACGGTCATTAAGAATACGCTCAGAACGACCTTAACGAATACGTATACGAAAGCGATTGTAAGCGGGGCCAGCTATTCGGTTGACCAAGCGATGAAGGATGCTCAAGACGCTTGGGAAAAGGGCGGCGGCAAAGGCATCGACGAGTTCTTAAAGAAAGCCTATACCGACAACAAGAACGATGTGATTTACACGAAAGATTACTATAAGTATTTGAGCAAATAAACCGTTTTCGAAGAGGCCTCTCATGCGCGAATCCAGCGCGGGAGGTCTTTTTGCCATGTGTGTTTATCCAGCGAAATTATGTATATTGCCCCCAGCTTAGGGCGGTATGATAAAATAATTGTATTATCATGCTAAGGAGTGAAATGCTCCATGAAAAGAAATTGGTTTCATCGCTTGCTTCTTTCCTATTTACCGGTACTGATACTGATTGTTTGTCTATTTGTCTTTATCGGGATTGTTCAGCTGAATGACCTCTCCAGAAAAGAAGCGATGAAATCAAGTCAAGTCTATGTTCAAAATATTCAAAACAGCATCGACATGTCCCTACGGTCGGTTGAGATTATGATGCTGGAGACGATCACGAGGAATATGAAGTTTACGACCTTTGCCGGTATGGAGAGTGATCCTTCGTTTATCATTGATCTCTCGCAGCTGCTGCAGAGCATGGCGACTTCCAACTCGTGGATCGATACCGTTTATATTTATCGAGCGGGCGACGGAACGGTGGTCAGCGATAAAACCATATTGAATATCGGGCAGTTCGGGGATCGGGCTTTCATTGAAAGCAGCTTGAATCATCCGCAGAAGGCCCGGTGGAGCGCTCCCCGAGTTTTTCGTACCCTACAGAACGGAAATCCGGAAGAGAAGGTCATCTCCATCAGCAGCGGGGTACCTATTAATAGCAAAGGCATTGCACTGCTGGTCGTCAATATCAAGATGTCTGCGATTCAAGAGTTTCTAGAGAAATACGGGAATTCAGAGGTTAACAAAGTCGCGGTGATCGATAACAGCGGCAATAAATTGTTCGGTGCTGCTGGCATCGAAGCCAAGGCGGGCGATACGCTGCTCGTCTCGGAATATACCGGCTGGAACTATTCGAACAGCTTCAAGACGGAAGGGATCGGTAATATTTATTTTTATATGACCAGCGGTTGGTTCATTATCGGGTTCCTCGGGATGGTGATCGGAATTGCATGGGTCATTTACATCACGCGTAAGAACTACAAGCCCATTGAAACGATCATGTCACGCATACAGAAATACAACCAGATGCATAAGGATAATCCGATTCAAGGGCCGTCGGTCGATGAGCTGAGCTATATCGATTACACGCTGAGCAGCATGATCGAGGTGAGTGAGGGATACCAGTCGCAATCCAAGGCGAATGAAAAATACCGGCAGCTCATGCTGTTTAAGGAATTGGTCGAAGGAAGCCAATCAATCGACCGGGCGGAATGGGAGGCCGAGCTTCGCCATATGGGGATCGCTTCCTTCGGCAGCGCGTCGGTCAGCATTGGCGAGATTGACAAGTATATCGACTTCCTGAGTCAGTATTCTAGGAAAGACCAGGGGCTGTTCAAGTATATTTTGAAAAAGGCGGTCGAGGAGACGGCCGAAGCGAGAGGCCTTCGCATTTGGCAGGAATGGATTACGAATCACCGGCTGTGCATCATTTTCTTTGAAGAGCAGCAGCAGCCTGCGGAATCGCTGATGCTGGAAGTATCCGACCAGGTGCGGAAGTGGATGCAGGATAACTTGAATTTAACGGTTACGTTCGGACTAGGAAACACCGTAGCTGAAGCGAACGCTATCGTTCAATCATATGAATCGGCTGCGAGGGCGCTTGACTATAAATCCGCGCTGGGCAGCAATCGCGTCATCGGCCATTGGGAGATCGAGCTGCTGTCGCACGATGATCTCTATGTGTACCTGCAGTATGTTCGGACGATTGCACAAGCGTTCCGGGTAGGCAATGGCGGCTGGGAGGAGCAGCTGCGGCTTTTGTTCGAGGGCTTGCGCAGGCTCATGCTGCCTAGAGATGAGATTAGCGGTATTTTAAGCTATATGAATTATTATTTTTACCGGGAAATGATGGAGCTGCCGCCGGATTATCAGGAGCTATGGAATCGCGAGTTCCGGACGCCGTGGGATGAGAATATGGAGGCACTAGAGACGCTGGAGGAGCTGGAGTTTTTTTACTCGAGGACGCTGTCCGCTTGCGCGAAGAAAATGGAAGCGATCCGAGAGAGCAAAGGGAACCATGGTGTCGTACAGAAGGTGAAGGACTACATCGAGGAAAACTTCAGCAACCCTGATCTGTCGCTATCCAGTCTAAGCGATCAGTTCCATATGAATGCGTCCAGCTTGAGCACCTTATTCAAAGAGGATTTCGGCGAAAAATTCGTCGTTTACTTATGTCAGGTGCGAATGGAGCATGCGAAGGAGCTGCTGCGTGGAACCGGCCTGCCGATTCAAGAGATTTCGGAACGGGTCGGATATTTGCATCAAATGTCCTTCATTCGGGCGTTCAAGAAAATGATCGGGACGACGCCTGGCGATTACAGGAAGGTGCATCAATGATAAGGGAAGAAGCCTGGGGGAAAGCCTCAGGCTTCTTTTGTTTAGTGCCCATGTGAATAGAGCAAAGTTTGTTTACTTAATCTTTATGAGCCCCTAACAATGAGTTGATAATGGGTTGCTATACTTCAAGCAAGTAAGTCAATTAATTTGATTAATTACATTGACAATTGCTATCGATGAAGCACCGATACCAATTGCAATAAGGAGGGCTACATGAATCGTTTGAAGGAGAATGTCACCGGCTATGTGCTCTTAGCTCCTGCTTTAATTATGCTCGGCCTGTTTGTCATCATTCCGATCATTTACAGCTTCGGGCTCAGCTTCTACTCATGGGACATGCTGCGGCCTAATCCAACATTTGTCGGCTTAGATAATTACAGCCGGCTGCTTTCTGATGAAGAGTTTTACCTGACGCTCAAGCGCACGTTATTATATGCCCTCATGACCGTGCCGGCTTCCATGCTGCTAGGGCTCATCTTTGCACTGCTGTTAGACAAAGGAGCCAAAGCATGGCTGCTGGCTTACCGCTCGGTCTTTTTTGCACCGATGGTGACGTCGGCCGTGGCCATCTCCGTCGTCTGGATGTGGATTTACCATCCGGACCACGGCTTGATGAATGCGATCTTAAAGCCGCTTGGCATCGGACCGTTCCGCTGGTTGAACGACGAGCACACCTCGCTCGTTTCTCTTGCGATCATGTCCATTTGGAAATCGTCGGGATACTGCGTCATTTTGTATCTGGCCGGCTTGCAGTCGATCGACCCGCATGTGGAGGAGGCTGCGCGGATGGATGGCGCGAACGGATGGCACATTGTCCGCCACATCAAAGTTCCTTTGCTGGGACCGATGACCCTGCTGATGCTGATTTTGCAAACGATCGAGCAATTCCAGACGTTTACTCAAGTCAATGTGATGACGCAGGGAGGGCCAGCCCAAAGCACGGAATTGCTCGTCGTTCAATTGTATCACTACGCTTTTGAAATGTTCCAAATGGGGTATGCTTCAGCGATTGCGATTACCGTCTTCATCATTATTTTGGCGCTGACTTTGCTTCAGATGGCAGTCGTGGGGCGTCGGGTGCATTATCAATAATTTCGCTGGAAGGAGATGAAAGACATGGCCGTGGATTTGAAAAGGACCGTACCCGCAGCCACAAGCATCGAGCATCGAAAAAGCAAGCCTAAGCCGAACGGGAGCCTTATACATCCTCGTATGACAGCAGCGAAGGTTGGCGGTGAAGTCCTGAGGCATGCTGTGTTGATCTTGGCCTCGGTGATCATGATTCTGCCGTTCCTCTGGATGATTCTTTCTTCCTTCAAGCCGGGAGACGAGATTTTTACCTCCAGCTTTTTCGCCCTGCCAAGTCATTGGGTCTGGAAAAACTATGTGACGGCTTGGCATGCAGCACCGTTCGGCCGATTCTTTTTAAACAGCTTGATCATTGCGATTGGAGTTGTGGTGGGCCAGATCTTGACCTGCTCGTTCGCCGCATATGCGCTGACTTGGGTGAATCTATGGGGACGAAAATTTTGGTTCCTGTTCATCATTGCCACGACGATGATTCCGTTCGAATCGACGATCATCCCTTCGTATTTGGTCGTTAAGCAGCTCGGCTGGATGAACTCCTATGCAGGTCTGATCGCACCTGGGATCACGAGCGTCTTCGGCATTTTCCTGCTGCGCCAGTTTTTCCTGACGGTTCCCCGCGAGCTGTTCGAGGCTGCGCGAATGGACGGCTGTACGCACTTTGGCATGCTGTTTCGCGTTATTTTGCCCCTATCCAAGACGGTTTTGGCAACGATGAGCTTGTTTGCTTTCCTGCATGCCTGGAACAGCTATTTGTGGCCGCTTATGATTACCAATAGCACCGACATGCGAACCGTGCAAATCGGTTTGAGGTACATGATCAATGTGGAGCTGGGCACCCAATGGCCGTCCCTGATGGCGGCTTCGACGTTGATCATCCTTCCGGTGCTGATCGTTTTCTTATTACTGCAAAAATATTTTATCCGCGGGGTCATGCAGTCCGGCATTAAAGCTTAATTCTGGACGTTGAACCCGTACCAATATAACCAACCTTTGGAGGAGAGAAAGAAACCATGAAAAAAGCATCTTTCGCATTGTTGGCTCTCATGATGGCAGTAACATCCGGCTGCGGCGCATCGAAAACCACAACGGACTCCGCACCGGCAGCTAGTACAGCATCGAACGCATCGACCAGCCCTGCCCCTGAAAAAGATATCACCCTGACCTTCTGGTCCACAACGCAGGATTTATATGCCGATATGACGAAGAAGTTCGAAGCGCAGAACCCTCATATTAAAATCAAGGCCGATTTCATGGGCGACTACGATGCGATGGAGCAAAAGGTGCTCGCCGCCGTCGTGGCCGGCAATCTGCCGAATGTGGTTCAGCTGGGCCAGCGGTACGGTATTCCCCAGGTAGCGGACAGCGGTAAGCTCATTCCAATTGAGCAGTTTATGACCGATCAGGAGAAGCAGGATGTGTATCCGGCGCTCTGGGATCGATTCCGCTACAAGGACAAGCTTTGGACGATCCCGTTCAACAGCAGTACTCCTGTTTTATACTATAACAAGACGATGCTGGATAAAGCCGGGTTAAAAGCACCTAGCAGCTGGGACGAGCTGGTAGCCGCTGCCAAGAAACTGACGCAAGATACGAACGGCGATGGCAAATCCGATGTTTGGGGCTTTAGCTCGGCCACGGATACTCCATGGTACTTCCAAGCGCTCGTATGGGATCGAGGCGGTGCTTTCCTGGATCCAAGCGGCAAGCCGACGGTGAACAGCAAAGCAGTGGTCGATACGCTGAAGGGTTATCAGGACTTGGTCAATGTCGAGAAAGCGATGGCTCCGAACCAGCATAAGACGGCCGGTGAAGACTTTACTGCAGGTAAGCTGGCCATGATGTTCTGGTCGGGCTCCTCGCTCAAAAGCTTCCAGAAGCAAGTCGGCGACAAGTTCGAGATTGGTGTAGCCTTCCTGCCGAGCATTCAGTCGCGCAATGTGCCGATCGGCGGCAACAGCTTAGGGATTTTCAAATCCGACAAGGACACCGAGGCTGCAGCTTGGAAGTTCGTGCAATTTTTAACGAATGCCGAGAATGCCGCTCAGACCAGTATGACGTCCGGCTACGCACCCATCCGGAAGACGGCTGCGGATCAGCCGCAATTTAAAGATCTTCTCGGTAAGGACCCGTTGTTTAAAACGATTATGGAGCAAAACCAATATTTGAAGGCCAACGGCATTAGTCCTGCCGACGCCGTCATCTGGAACGGACTGGTCACCGCTCAGGAGAAGGTCGAGGGCGATCCCATGGCCGATCCGAAAGCACTGCTGGATAAGCTGCAGGCCGATGTAGAGAGCTATCTCAAAGGATACAAATAAGGAGGCGATGGCTGTATGTTTATGAACCTGGCGCATCGAGGCGCATCGGAATATGCTCCGGAGAACACGTTAGCCGCATTCTACAAAGGGGTAGAAATGGGAGCGAACGGGATCGAAACGGATTTGCGTTTATCCAAGGATGGAACGGTTATTTTATTCCATGATCATGACTTAAACCGGACGACCAATGGCAGCGGCGCCCCGCGTGACTACGATTGGAGCGAGCTGGTGGAGCTGGATGCCGGCTCCTGGTTCTCCCCGGCGTATGCCGGAGAACGGCTCGTGACGTTCGAGGAATTTTTGCACCATTTTGGCAGGAAGGAGCTGCATTTCGCTTTAGAGCTGAAGGATCAGCAAGTAGAGCAGAAAATGCTGGACTTAATTCATCAATATCGTGTGTGGGAGAAAGTAACGGTCACTTCCTTCAGCTTCGATAATTTGGTTGCCGTTCGGAAGCTGGACACCGCGATTCGCATTGGCCACTTGATTCGAAAGATCGACGTGGCTGCGCTAGACAAGCTGGAAGAGCTGGGAGCGCAGCAAGTATGCCCGAGTGCTGAATTACTAACGCCCGAGGATGTTGCGCTGGCCAAATCAAGAGGGTTTGAAGTCCGGGCCTGGGGCGCTTTCACCGTCGAGCTGATGGATCATGTGCTGGCGTGCGGGGTAGATGGAACAACGATTAATTTTCCCGATAAATTAACCGCGCGATTGAACGAACGGGCACATGGTGCATCGTCGCCCGTCTGATAGAATGCAATAGAGGAGGGCAGCCCATCGTGAACGCCGATTACAACAGCTTCCAATGGATGAAGCTGAACAACCAGCGAAAGGTGTTGGAGCTGCTTCATTATGAGGCTGCGATCTCCCGGGTAGAGATCGCTCGCAGAACCCAGCTGACCAAGCAAACGGTCACCAATCTGGTGAATGAATGTCTGGAAAAGCAATGGGTCGAAGAGGTACATACACAGCCGATGACAGGGTCCGGCCGCCCGCCGGTGCTGCTCCGACTGCGTCGAGAGAAGCTTCTGGCGATCGGCATCGAAGTAACCGGACGCTACATTGCCGGTGTCTTGATGAATTATGACGCCGTGCTGCTGCATCAAGAGAAGCTAGAGCACAACGGCCCGACGGCAAATGACATCTTGCTGGGCAAAATCGAGCGGATCATCGCACGCTTGCTTGCCCATGTGCCGGATTCGCTGCGGCTGCTAGGAATTGGTTTCGGCGTTCAGGGACTGGTCGATTCCGACACCGGCACCGTCCAGCATTCTCCTTACGTAGGCCTATTTGCTTTCCACATGGCCCAATGGGCGCAGGCGCGGTACGGTCTTCCCGTTCGAGTAGACAATAACGTGCGGGCTTTTGCCAACGGAGAAATTTGGCTGCGCAACGACCGCTCGCTTCAGGATACGCTATGTATTTATTTGGATGAGGCGGTCGGTGGCGCCTTGCTGCTTGAAGGGAGAATGTACACAGGAGCGAACAGCCAGGCTGGCGAGATTGGACATATGAAGATCCAAGACCGTGGCAACGGCTGCCGCTGTGGTCAATATGGCTGCTTGGAAGCCCACATTTCGATCGAAGCCATTACTAAGGCGCTGAGCCGATCTACCTTTGAAGAGGTGCAGAGTCTGCTGGCAGAGGCGAACAGGGATGCGGTTTCCATATTGGTGAAAGCAGGCAGCTGGCTAGGCACAGCGCTCGGCAATACAGCCAACCTGCTGAATCCGTCCAAAATTATTATCGGAGGGCAGCTCACCGAAGCGGCGCGCTGGTTTATGCCGGCCTGTGAAGACACGTTTGCCCGAACGGTCATTCCAAGCTCGCATACGAACATGGAATTAAGCGATTATACGCGCAATAACTGCAGCATCGGTGCGGGCACATTGGTATTTCAGCATTGGATGAGTTACCCGAATTAAATCACGATTACGCTTGCGTTCATGATTAATGAGCTGCGCGGGCGACTCTTCCACTGACGATTCGCCATCGATGAAGGCATTTAAACACGCTCCCTAGTGGATCGTGTTTATTTTTCTGCAGGTGGATGTTTCAATGTCTCCCAAATATTCTCCACGCTCTCATCATCCCAAAGGATGACCCAATATTGCTTTATCCCTGCACGTTGAAGAGCCGCGGTTCTTCGATTCCCATCTCTTACGGATAAAACGCCGTTAATATGCTGGATGATGGGAGGCGGGGCGTCCCAATGTACACGAAACATCCGCTCAAAGCTCCCCACCTTGTACTCCCAATGCTCCACGGAGGAATAGTACTCCATATTGGGCTCATTTTCGGGGCCGTGGCAGCGCTGTAACCGATCCACATCGACTAGAATGGGGCCCAGCCAATGTCGTTTTTGCTTCAATAAGCCTTCGGAGAAGGCTGGATTTTTGCCAGCAGCGTTTAAATATAGATGCACCCACTCTTCGATTTGACCGCGAGCGGCGAATGCTTTGGCTTCTGCACACGTAAATTCAAGCTCTTCAGAATTCATGACTTTCATTGCCTCCTTAATAATGCTTCACACTTCATTATTTTACCAGTTGGTAGGAAGCTGAGGTGGTAAAATTTAGCTATAGCCAATTTTTCAAGCCTCCTCACTTTTAGTCACGACTTGTACATGGTTTTGTAAAACCGGGGTTGATATAATAGAGGAAACTGGGGAGAATGAGGTAGACGGATGCTGAAGACACCGATCGGACGATTGCGTTTTGTTGGATTTCTCGAAGGTCTTTCCTTCTTAATTTTGCTGGGAATTGCGATGCCGCTCAAGTATATCGCCGGAATTCCACAGGCCGTCTTTGTGGTGGGGATGCTTCACGGAGCATTGTTTTCGTTGTATCTCATCGCGATCGGCCATGCCTGGTACAAGCGCAAGCTTACTTTTGGAAGCTCGTTGCTGGCCTTTATTTGCGCCTTTCTGCCCTTTGGACCGTTTGTGCTCGATAGGAAATTTCGCTGATTTACCGCGTAAGAACAACAGAGAAAGGCTGCCGTCCTTGATGGTGAGCAGCTTTTTTTATTCGGCCCAACTCTATGCTAAAATTTACCTTGTAATCCATCTCTCTGATACAGGAGTTTCGACTATGCAGTCACGTGGATCTTTTTTAAGGCAAATCGAGCTGAAGCGGCACCAGATTCCCTCCTTCGATAGCTATCCTTTTGATCTGAAGGTCATTCAAAACTTCACCAAGCTGGAGCTCCATCCCAAAGTAACCTACATCGTCGGCGAAAATGGAATGGGAAAATCCACTCTCATGGAGGCCATTGCCGTGGCGTGGGGATTTAATCCAGAGGGCGGCACGATCAACTTTTCCTTTTCGACCCGATCGACGCATTCCAGCTTGCACGAATATATGCAATTAATCCGAGGACCGCATCGGCCTAGAGACGGGTTCTTCTTCCGAGCTGAAAGCTACTATAATCTCGCTACGAATATCGATGAGATGGATAGTGAGCCTTCTTTTGGGCCACCGATTAAGGATTCTTATGGCGGTAAATCATTGCATGAGCAGTCGCATGGCGAGTCGTTCTTTTCTGCGTTTATTCATCGGTTTGGAGGGCGGGGCTTGTATATTTTGGATGAGCCGGAGGCGGCCTTGTCACCCTTCCGTCAAATGGCCATACTGGCCCGCATTCATGAGCTGGTTCAGCAAAACTCCCAGTTTATTATTTCTACCCACTCCCCGATTCTGATGGCGTATCCGGACTCGATTATTTATAACTTAACTTCGGATGGAATGGAGATTAGGGCGCTTGAGGAAACGGATCACTACATCATTATGAAGCAGTTTCTGAATAACAAAGACAACATGCTCAGGCAGTTGTTTGAACAATGAACCTATCTCCTAGGGGAGGAGTAAACGAGAATGAAAGCACTGAGATTACGACCTTTTGTTTCGTCTGGTCCAGACTACCCGCTCGCTGTTCGGATCGGGTAGCCGTCATGAAGAACGGCGTGATTCAAGAGATGGGCGATGCCTCAGCGATCTTGTTTGAGCCGCAAGCGGAATATACGCGAGCGCTGCTGAAGGCCGCAGCTTATCCTTGAGCAGCGAGTAGCTACATAGATGAAGTGAAAAGCCGCAGCTGCGGCTTTTTCTTCTTATTAATAATATTTTCTTTAGACAAATTTTATCTTCGGTGGGTTATGATAAAATGGGATGTTCCGACTACTATTAAGCGTAGGTGAGAAGGTTGTTTTTATATGATTATGTCGTTAATCTCTCCATATTTTCACTGCTGGTTTCTTCACCTTTGGTCATCCGTTCCTTCATCAAACCCCGCTCGTTAAAGCAAAAGCACCTATGGGTCGGCCTATACGCCGGGATTGTTTCCGTCATTCTCGTGATGCTGTCGGTTAAGCAAGAAGGCTATTCCTACGATATCAGGTACGCCCCGGTGATCCTCATGTTTTCTTACTTCGGCCCCGCAGGGGGGCTAATCACGGGCGTATTTGTACTATTATCGAGACTGTTTTCCAGCGGCAATTGGCAGCCGGCCATTACCGGCTGGGTATTTATTATGTTGTGTTTCACCGTCTTGCATAGATATGTTTCAAGATTTTCGGCGCCGAAGAAGTGTGTAATCTTTTCCGGAGCGTATATCGTATTGTATTTGTGCACCGTGTTCTATTTTCACATTTTAGTGTATGAGCCGCTCTTTCATGTCCAGTATCTCCTTTTTGTTTTGCTGGGCGTACTTCTGGGGTGCTTATTGATCGAGTCCTATGAGCGCCTCCGCCGAATTACCTCCGAGAAGCAGGACGTGGAGCGAACGCTGGAGGAGAGCGAGTTCAAATATCAGCTCATCGCCGAGCATTCCTCCGACCTGATTGTGGTGATGGACAAAGCTCATGCAATCAGCTACTTTTCTCCATCCCATCAGCTGGTGCTAGGGTATCCCTGTGGGGAGCTGGTAGGCTCCGAGCTGCGCCAGATCGTTCACCCGGACGATGTGAGAATGTTTGAAAGCACGATAGAGCAAATCTATGAGAAAAAAGATTCTTATGCCATGGAGATCCGACTGGCGCACAAGGACGGCCGCTATATACAATTCGAGTCCCGCTGCAGTCCGGTTCAGGGGCATGCGGGCAGAGTAGAGCATATGGTCATGACCAGCCGGGACATTTCCGAGCGCAAGAAAGCGGAAGAAATTTTGCTGCAATCGGAGAAGCTGTCGATCGTCGGCGAGCTGGCGGCCGGTGTGGCCCACGAAATCCGCAATCCGCTGACCACACTGAAAGGCTTTCTCCAGCTCTACAAAAGCAGCGGCGTGAGCAAGTATAACGACCTGCTCTTAGTCGAGCTGGAGCGCATTGAAACGATCACCAGCGAGCTTCTCACATTGGCCAAGCCGCAAGCCGTCCAGCTCACCTGTACCGAGGTTCGGGAGTTGATGGATTACACGG
Source organism: Paenibacillus cremeus (assembly GCF_007786445.1). Classification (GTDB taxonomy): domain Bacteria; phylum Bacillota; class Bacilli; order Paenibacillales; family NBRC-103111; genus Paenibacillus_G; species Paenibacillus_G cremeus. The sequence goes on from NZ_VNJI01000067.1 coordinate 16,434, forward strand.
TTGAGATGCTGGCGCCGCAGGCCCTTTTGAACAATATTGAATTTATACGGGGCTACGGCACTGAAGCGCTACCCATCACCTGTGCATCCAATCAAATCAAGCAGGTGTTTCTGAATATTTTAAAAAATGCAATGGAAGCCATGCCGCGCGGGGGCGAGATTCGCATCAGCCTGTGCAAGGAAGCGGGAGAAGTGTGCCTGATCTCGATCCAGGATCAAGGCAGCGGCATCTCGGAGGAGATGATTCCTCGGTTGGGCCAGCCCTTTTACAGCTTGAAGGAAAAAGGAACCGGGCTCGGGCTCATGATCAGCCATAAAATTATTAAACAGCATCAAGGCAGCATCACCTATCAGAGCAAGCTGGATGAAGGCACGTTGATTGAAATTCGACTGCCCATGGAAAGCGCGGGATAGGTTTACACGCACTCTATTCCTTCTTGCCCGCTAGCTTGCGAAATAAATCTTGAAACACTCGATCTCGGTCCAGATAGGAAACATACCGGATCGGGTGTCGATTGGGATCGTGAATAAAGCGCAGATCGTCGGAGATGAGGGGGGACGGAGTCAAATAGCTAGGACAAGCTTCGGGCTGGAGCAGCCAGGCGATGACGGATAAGTCCCAGATGACCCTGGAATAGCCAAAATGATCCGCTCTGCAGCTGGCATACGTTTCATATAAATAGCTTCCGATCGCGCCGCTGTCTTTTACATACTCTCGAACCTCGGAGAGGGTGGTTTTCAAATGGGAAGCGACGCCCATACATGGAATGAGCACCACCGGAGCCGTACTGTCAAAAATGATCCGTGCCGCATGCACATCCTGCTTCAGGTTGAACTCATCGGTCCGAGGCCAGTGGAAGGCATGCCCACCCAGCCAAACAATCACGATCCGGTGGATGATCTCAGGGGCTAACAGCAGCGCAGACGCCACGTTCGTAATCGCCCCAATCGCTACAACATAGAGCGGGTCGGAGGGGTCTGTATCCATGGCTCGGCGGATCAAATCTTGTACAGCCTCACTATCCACGGGCTCAACGCTGCCCGGCAGGTAGGACGTCGATCCGCGCAGCACAGGGAGCTCCTCGCGCTGCATCAGCGCACGAATTTTCAGCAACTCGTGATAGCTCTTCTCCATGCCGTCCCCTGGACTGCTGGACATCTGATTGTAGAACGGTGCGGCATAGAACGCTTCGAGCTCGATCCGCTCGGAAGACAGCAGCGCATAGACCACGGCGAATTGGTCGTCAATTTCATTGAAGGTGTCCGTATCCAGCACCATTCGTACTTTACGTCCGGGATGCTCCAACTTTCTCACGAGCTCATCGACAGGCAAGCTTTTGAACGTAGGCATAGTCATCATCCTCCTGCGGAATGTATTTTGGTAACGTTTCCAATGGCAACACAGCAACATTTTAGCATATCACAGGGAAAAGACAATGAATTATCCCATCGAATCTCATTTACATTGCTGAAATGAAAAGAAATCTTAACCTGCTCGTGGTGATGAAGGGGGAGGGGCCTTTTGATAATCTATAAACCCACAAATCTTGTTCCCATGAACCAGTAATCATTGCAGACCACAAAAAAACCGCAGGCTTGAACTGCACCCCAATGGTTAGACACGATCTAACAGATGGAGGCTGTTAACCTGATTACTCTAAAAATCTTTAATTTTTATTTTTTAATTCGGGATAACCATATATACTTAAGAAGGATTCAATGCAACACATTTGAAGGGAGACGGTGGAAAGCATGCATGGCGTACATTTTACGTTAGGCTCGCCCAACGCATATATTCATGAGCCGGGGATCTTGCACAAGGCTGGGGAATGGATCGTTAAATTCGGACATTCCGTCTTTATCGTTACTGGAGAAAAATCGTGGGACAGCTGTGGCCGTACGCTGATTGACAGCTTAGAGAGTGAGGGCGTGCGTTATTCCGTCGAGAAGTACCGTGGGGAATGCTCGTATGAGGAGGTTGCCCGTCTAAAAGAGCTGGCGGCGGGGGAGCCGGAGTTAATTTGCGGCGTAGGCGGTGGGAAGGTGCTGGATACCGCCAAAGCGCTGGCGAACGATCTCGGCAAGCCGTTCGTCGCCATCCCTACACTTGCCGCAACCTGTGCTGCGGTCAGTAATCTTGCGATTATGTATACCGAGGACGGAGTCTACATCAACTTTCCAGTCTATGTTCGCGGCACGGAGCTTTGTCTTGTGGACACGGAAGTGATTGCTCAAGCACCCGTACGCTATTTAGGGGCAGGGATCGCCGATACGCTAGCTAAATGGATTGAGTGTCCAATGGCGGCTACCGGCAAGAAGCACAATATGTCGACCGTCGTTGGGCTGCAAATGGCCAAGCTCTGCTACGATACCCTTCTTAAGCATGGTGCGCAGGCCATGAATGATGCTGAGCAGGGAATTTCGAGCGAAGCGCTGCAGCATATCATCGATACGAATATTTTGATCAGCGGATTGGTAGGCGGGTTCGGTGAGGACAACTGCCGATCAGCTGCTGCACACGCGGTGCATAATGGCTTGACCGTAATTCCGGAATCCCATCATGCGTTTCATGGGGAAAAGGTGGCGTACGGCATTTTGGTCCAATTGGTATTGGAAAATCGCCCCCAAGCGGATCTGGACGAAGTGCTGGGATTTTTCAAAGAGCTTGCTCTGCCTCGCAAGCTGAAGCATTTGGGCATTGATCGGGAGCTTAGCGAAGAGGAGCTGGCGGAGGTCGCACACATTTCCTTGCTGCCGGAGAGTACGATGGGCAATATGTCGATGACGATCACGCAGGCAATGGTGATTGAGGCGATCCGAACCGTCGAAGGCTGGTTGGAATAGTTGGATATACCCAAGGGCTAGCAAGTTGTAAGCGCTGCCCTTGGGTTAGTATATTTTATTTTAGCACGTGAAGCAGAAAGCGAGGCCTATTCGGCACCTAATCGAAACGTTTTTCTGAAGTGGCTAACATCTCTTTTAAAGAAGGCACGCCCGTCTGGATTGTCCCAAAATATGGTATGATGCTTCCAATACATCTCGTGGTAAGGGGATCAGAGTATGGAATTCATATATGATGATGACACGCTGGCAATAGAAGTTGTAGGGGCGATCCGCACTGGCGATACGGAAAGTCTGGGGGTGCATTTGGCTGCGCATCCACAGCTGGTTCATTTAGGGATTGTCAGCAGAGACCGGAAAAGCTGCCCGACGCCTCAAGCGCGAACGTTGCTCCATATTGCAACCGACTGGCCGGGTCATTATCCTAACGGGGCGGCCATCATTCGCATGTTGGTCGATGCCGGGGCAAACGTGAACGCGCGCTTCACGGGGCCGCACACCGAAACTCCGCTTCACTGGGCGGCGAGCAATGACGATATCGATGCGCTGGACGCGCTTCTCGATGCTGGCGCCGACATCGAAGCACCGGGCGCGGGGCGCGTGTCCCGGCAGGACCAAGTCATCGTCGCCTTCTGGTGCGCCTGCCATGGCGGGCAGCCGTCTTCTGTCGAGTACCTGCTGCACCGGGGAGCCGATCTGAGCTGGGCTTCGGACTGGGATGGCTTGACGCCTCTGGACGCAGCGAAACGCAGTGAAGCTCATGATCTAGTTCAGTGGCTGATTCGTCAGGGCGCTAAGAGTGCGGATGAGCTGAGGTGAGCTTTTGGGAGGGGGGATTTGGGAACCACGCAGACCTAACTACTCCTGCGAAGCGCCCGTAGCTTGGGTTGAAATTTACAAAGTAAATACCTCGGAGGCTTATTTATGAAAATCGGAATTGTCGGCGATTATCATGCAGATTATCCATCACAAAGGGCCACGAATGAAGCTTTGTTGCATTCCATTGAAAAAAGTGAGCGCGAAATCAAGTTTGACTGGATACCCACGTCGACGATAACCGAACAACTGGATTCCATCGTGAAGTCGTACAACGGCTTTTGGATTGCTCCAGGCCGCCCGGAATCCGCGATCGGTGTGCTTCAGATTATTAAATATGCGCGCGAAGCGAACATCCCCTAGGCACGTGCAGCGGCTTTCAAAATATGCTCATCGAGTATGCCAGAAATCAAATCGGAATTGAGGAGGCAGAGCATGAGGAGCAAGATCCTGATGCTTCTAAATTGCTCGTGAGCAGACTATCTTGTTCATTAGTAGGTCAGCAAGGCGAAGTTTGCTTAGATTCTTTTTCAAAGGTATTTCAAATCTATCGAGAAGCAAAGATCGTAGAGCAATTCAGGTGCAATTATGGGCTCAATGCGGAGTATCAGGCTTTTGTAGAACAATCCGGTTTGGAAATCGTAGGGAAAGATAGCTCCGGAAACCCGAGGGTTATTGAAATACCGGGGAACCGTTTTTTTATCGGGACCCTGTTTGTTCCACAGCTTAGTTCAACCCCTGAACATCCCCATTGTTTAATCGATTCCTTTATTGACCATGTCTGTTCGTAGAATCCGGAAAAGTGAGGCAATAGGTATGCCCGTCATCCCCGTGTGGCATGCTTTTACATCGAGTTCAAACACGATCGGCATTCTAGTAGTTGCGCCTATATCTGGCTTTTGTATGGGCCTATTGGCATCATCATTGGTCTACGCCTTTCGCCGCTAACCGCCAGCCAGCAGTCAGCGGCTGCAGCCCTCTATGCCTTAAAATAGGGGGCACGAGTCATAAAAATCTCTTCAAGCTTCTCCACAATCGGCCCGCTTTCCTCAGACTTGCGCTTGATCTCGTTCCACTCAGGATCTGTTCGGAACGCATTCCACTGCCGCTGCCGCTCCTCCATATCCGCATATTCCATCACGTAATACAGCTTCGGAAGGCCGGTCTGATCGATCCAGAAATCCGTTACCTTCATGCCCAGACGTTCAAAAATCCCCAGCGTGTGCTGGCTGAACCGTTGCTCAATGGCGTCCAGCCGTCCAGGGTACATCGTGTAAATCCGCAGCTCGTGCAGCAAGCTTTATCACTCCTCGGTTTGAGATTCACCACATTTTGGATACATTTTCAACATAGCATGGAATTCTATCGCTTTGCAATCGGAAATATGGCAAGGTAGAATGGAATGAATGATGAACACGAAGTCTGACCTAGGAGACAGGTTCAATGAACGTATATGATTTCAAGGTTCGTACCGCGCGTGGGGAGCAGAAGCCGCTGTCCGAATATCGCGGAAAGGTGCTGCTGATTGTCAATACAGCGACCCAGTGCGGATTGGCTCCGCAGTTTCATGGACTGCAGCAGCTTCATGAAAAATATAAGGATCAAGGGCTAGTCGTACTGGGCTTTCCTTGCAACCAGTTTAGGGATCAAGAGCCGGTGCGCGATCAGGAGATGGAGCAAACGTGCCAGATCAATTTTGGGGTCACCTTCCCCCTGCTGGCCAAAATCGATGTGAACGGAGCGCAGGCGGATCCGCTGTACCAATACTTGAAGAAGGAGAAGCCCGGCTTATTCGGTTCGGGAATCAAGTGGAATTTTACCAAGTTTCTGATAGATACGAATGGCCAAGTAGTAAAGCGCTTCTCGCCAACGACCAAGCCGCAAAGCATCGAGCGGAAGATTCAAGAGCTGCTGGAACAAACCAAATAACTCGCATCAGAGGACCTTTGACATGTGTCGAAGGTCTATTTTGTTTGTTCTGGAAGTCGCCTATTAAAATCCGAATCTAGCGACATTTTTTCATTTTATAGCGATAATATAGCGGCTGGGTTCTATGTTACTGTAAAGGAGGAATCAAAAGGGGATAAAGGAGTGAGCAAGTTTGATGAAAAGACTGAACAAAGCGCTGCCGATTTTACTGGTATGGACTCTGATGTTGATGAGTCTTGCCATAGTGCCGCCGCAGGCTGTGCACGCAGCTAGTAAAGTGGATATTGCGCCTGCTACATTGACTACGGGTGCAACCGGAAACGTGAAGGTGAGCTCGGAAAATAGTACGAAAAAAGCATCTTTTGCTGTGGATCATACAGGCGCTACGAACCCAAATAACTTCTGGCAATTTGGCGGGACAGCTGCCACTGTATTTCCTTCAACAGGAACAGGTTCCCTCTGGATCGCTGTAGATTTGGGATCGGTGAAAACCTTTGAAGAAGTCAGCTTTGATATTCCAGCCGTCTTTTCTTCCGTAAAAGGACGGATCTCAGACTACGAAGTGCTGTACAGCTCCACTAAAAGTACCTGGGACGCGCTTCCAGCATCTAGTAACTCCGCTCTAACCGCGTACAACTGGAGCAGCAGCACCTGGACACTTGCGAAACAAGTGAATGTTCCTTCGAGCGTTGTTGCCAGTGACCCCAATTGGGGCTCACAAGCTATAACACCTAGCAACTCCGGATGGACAGGCACCACCACCGGAACATTGGCAACACCGGTAACAGCACAGTATGTGATGATTCATTTCACAGTGATTCCTGGAAATCCCGGAACGATAGGGATGTCGAATCTCAAAATTTTGAGCAGCGCCTCATCAAGCCCGGCGATTTCGCCCACATCGAGTTCATATGCGAGAGGAAGCGGCAGCGGAGTAACGACTTCGATCACGCTGAACGGCGATACATTTTCCAAGATTGCCATGAATACGGTTTCAGGTGCCGTATATCTGACGCAGAACCAAGAGTATACCCTCAGCGCTGCATCCGGGGGCACACAAACAGCAACATTTGCGGATACGTTTCTCGATACTCTACCATTTGGTGCTACAACGTTGACGTTCTATTTTGCTAGCGGCTTTACACAAACCTATACTTTTAATGTCTCGATTCCTGTGTATGCAGATACATACCTGAATAACCCCGGCAGCGGATACGCTTTAATTACGCCGAGCTATCCAGGCATGAGCCTTACCATCGGCCATCCCGCCGTCATTGATGCGAGCGCATCCACAAGTAAATTCCCAACCTTTAATATTACAAAAGCAGTCTCGGGGACTTCCATTACCGGGGCGCTAACAGCGCCAGATGGCACAACAGCTTACAGCTTCCCAGCAACGCCTGTTGATGCTAGCGGCAACGCGGTGATTTCGGTTCCTGATTCCATCGCACTGGTTAAAGGCACATATACTGCAGCCTTCCAGCTGACCAACAGTGGAAGCACGCTGTATGACAGCTACTTCTTCACTGCGATCGATCAATTTGCCAACTACCAATCTATACCTAATGTGAAAAACTCCAACAATGCCAATGTTGCCAATGTCAATCCGGATGCATGGCTAAACAATAATGCGTACCCTGCTGTACAGATGGATGCCTCCGGCAAACTGACCTATATTCCGGATTACAAAGGCAATCAGATCATGGATTATTCCGCGGTCGGATACAAAGGCGGAGGCGCTGCCATTCCGAATGTGCCGGTGCGGGCGAAAGTATCGCCACTGGTCGATAATACGCAAGACGCTTGGCAGTCCATCCAAGATGCGATCGACTACGTGTCTAGGTACCCGATTCAAGCGGACGGATTCCGCGGCGCTGTGTATTTGGAGCCAGGCGTGTTCCGCATCAGTAAGCCGCTGAACGTTACCGTATCCGGCGTGGTGATTCGCGGAGCGGGTGCGGGGACGGCTACTCCGGTTGTGGGAGACGGTACTTCAGGCAATCCATATGATGAACAAATCGCGAGTGAAGCTGCAGAAGCGGGAGTTACCAAGCTTATCTCGACATGGAAGCTCACGGATACCTTTACCCCGCCGTCAGATCATTCAACGACGACGAACAGTCCATACTCCAAAACAGCAAATAGCACACTTATCAATTTTAACGGACAAAGCGTAACGTCATTCGCATCCACTACGATCACCGATCAATATGTGGGCGCAGGACAATATTCCGTGCATGTCGCTAGCGTAACTGGTCTTTCGGTAGGCGACAGCGTATCGGTGCAAAAGGCAATCAATCCAAGCTGGGTCAAAGCCATGTACATGGATAAAGTGGATGGCGCGAGCAATTGGCTGCCTAACGGCAGTCTGGAAAGCGGCTTTGCGGGCACACCGTTCACCTCTGAGCGTATGATCAAGAAGATCGATCCGGTCACTAACACTTTTACATTTGCCGAGCCGCTTTCAGACAATCTAGATATGCGCTGGGGCGTTTCAAAGGTGGTCAAAACTGCTGAGGGCGGACGAATTAGTAATGTTGGCGTGGAAAATATTCAAGGGATTTCGCATTTTTACAATATGACTAAGCCTGCATTGGCCAGATATGGTACCAATTTCCGCTCGTATAATGACGAGAACCACGCGGAAGTGTTTGTGGCGATGGTCAACGTACGTGACGGCTGGATGCGCAATTTTACGACGTACCATATCGACAGCGCGTTTGTAACCGACGGGAATGCTCGTAATATTACGGTGCAGGACGGTAGTGTTTTGGACCCTGTGAGCCTCATGAATGCGGGCGAGCGCCGTTATTCCATTTATTATAAAAACTCGGAGTTTATGTTTACACAGCGCGTGTACTCCAGATACATGCGTCATGCTTTTATCGTGGATTCGACGACTTCCGGCCCGAACGTGTTCTACAACACCACGAGTGAGTACACGTCCAACGCGTCTGAACCGCATTTTCGCTGGTCGACCGGCGGGCTGTACGACAATGTCATCGCCCGGATCTACCTGCAAAACCGTTGGGACTTCGGTACTTCACATGGCTGGGCAGGGGTGAACTACTTGCTGTATAACTCCACTGGCCCGTTTATTGCCACACAGCCTCAGATTTCGCCGAACTATGTGATCGGGCATGCATTTGACAACGCCACGAATCGATTGGGCTCTGTAAATGACACATCAACTGGACGTGTGCAACCGGATCAGGGCGATTCCCCTAATATGGCAGCTGCAGGGCTGAACGGCGGCAAGGTGCCTAACTTTAGTGCATACGAGTACAGTGTGTCTCAAAAGGTGACGTCGGCGGCCAACCAATTGCCGGACAGCCTTTACCTCCAGCAGCTGATCAACAGCCATGGCTCGCAAGCATCTGCTATTATCGCGGAGAATACGGTTCCACCGATGGTGGATCAATCCAGCACGCAGCGGCCTAAGCTTACTAGTCTTGCCGTGGATGGACAGGCGGTTTCCGATTTTTCACCGGAGGTTTACAGCTATACCGTTACGCTGCCTTTGGATTATGATTATTCCAAAAAAGCGGGGATTACCGCCCAAGCGGACGCAGGAGTGACAGTCGACATTGCTTATCCTCAAGATCAGAGCAGTGGTGCGGCTCAAATTACGCTGACGGATGCGGCAGGTATTAAGAGCTTTTATGCGGTATCTTTTAATGTGATTCAAAAGTCGCCAATCATCATCGCAAGCGATCAGCAGGTAGACTCTAGCAATTCCAATTATGCGGTCAACGTTCTGAACCCAGCGGATTATGCCGGTGCGACTTCCCTTCGTTGGGCAGCCAGTGGTTCGCAATGGATTCGCATGTATTTGGGAGAAACGGCCAAAACCGTTGGGGGCGTACAGGTTGGATTTGTACAGCATGCAACCAGCACGCGTTACTATAAGCTAAGAGTTGAGTACTCGACAGACGGGCAGAACTGGTCGGTTGTTCCGTCAGGAACTTCGGTTAGCGATACGACTTCAACGCCAACCGCTTGGACTAGCGATTCGATTACGTACATCAACTCACTTCCATTGAGTGCAGCTAATGCTGCTCAGGCAACTAACACGCTTCAGAACTTTACATTTGATACGCCTGTCACAGCCCGGTTTATTCGGATTGCTGGGAATGGCAATATGACCGGAGCATCCAGCAGCCCGTGGAATACGTATTGGAAGCTTCGCCCCGTATTCACGCAAGGCGATCCGTATACACCTCCTACGGGAGTTGCGATTTCCGGGCCGGCTGCTTTGATCGTTAACGATTCAGTCAAGCTTCAAGCACAAATGACGCCAAGCAATGCCACAGTAACTGACGTAATTTGGACTTCAAGCAACCCGGAGATTGCTAAAGTGGATTCGACCGGCAAGGTCACTGCACTTGCTGTGGGACAGGTGACCATTACAGCAACAACCGCAGATGGTACGTTTGTTTCCACAGGGACGCTTCAGCAGGCCATAGGTACTATGGCATTAAGTGTTAATCCTGTTCTAAGCAGCAACGCAGACTTAAGTTCTTTGACTCTGTCCAGCGGCGCACTGAGCCCTGCATTTGCATCGGGAACAACGAGCTACACTTCCAGTGTGCCTTATGGTGTATCTAGAACAACGGTAACCGCAGGTGTATATGACAGCAACTCGATGATGACTGTGAACGGCAATGGAGTCCCGAGCGGCCAAACGAGCGGGGCTATCGCATTGGTGCCAGGCAGCAATACCATCACCATTGTAGTGACGGCGCAGAACGGAGCCACGAAGACATACACGGTCACGGTAAACCGTACCCAACTAAGCAGCAACGCAGACTTAAGTTCTTTGACTCTGTCGAGCGGGACGCTAAGCCCTGCTTTCGCATCCGGGACAACGGGCTACACTTCCAGTGTGCCTTATGGTGTATATAGCACGACGGTAACGGCAGGTGTATACGACGCTACAGCTACAGTGACTGTGAATGGCAATACGGTCTTGAGCGGCCAAACGAGCGGGGCTATCGCACTGGTGCCAGGCAGCAATACCATCACCATTGTTGTTACAGCTCAAAATGGTGCAACAAAGACTTACACGGTCACGGTAAACCGTACCCAACCAAGCAGCAACGCGGACTTGAGCTCCTTGACACTGTCGAGCGGAACGCTAAGCTCTGCTTTTGCATCGGCAACAACGGGCTACACCTCCTATGTGCCTAATAATGTTTTAAGTGCTACCGTAACGGCCAATGTATACGATGCTACATCCACGATGACCGTGAACGGAACCGCGACTGCATCAGGTCAAGCGAGCGCAGCCATTAGCTTGAATGTAGGAAACAACGATATTTCGATCCTTGTGACAGCACAAAACGGTGCAACGAAGACCTACACAATAACGGTGTATCGTGCGAGCGCGTCCAGCAGTAGTAGTTCAAGCAGCAGCAGTTCTACTCCAAGCGACACCAAAGTAACGGCAACGGATGGAAAGCTGACACTGGCTGTAGGCAAAACGGGTGAGGTCAGTTTAGGCGATAAATTGGTGGTCTCGATCCCAGCTTACGCGACAGATAAAGATCTGCAAATTACGATTGATAAGGTGCTGGATTCCCAAAAGCTTCTTACGGAGAAATTCGTTCTGGCCAGCCCGATTTATGAAATTTTGAAAAACGTTTCCGGAAACTTCAGTAAGCCGGTCACGCTGGACTTCGTTTTTGATAAGAACAGCTTGAAAAACAACCAAAAGCCAGCGGTATTTTATTACGATGAAGCGAAAAAAGAATGGGTAGAAGTAACTGGAAGCAAAGTGAACGGCGATCACATCACGGTGGACGTGAATCATTTTACGAAATTTGCGGTATTCGCTGTGGATCAAGCGGCTGAGAAGCCGGCTCCATCGGTTCAATTCAGCGATATCTTGAGTCATTGGGCTGAAGGCAGCATCAAGCAAGCGGTGAACCGCGGCATTGTCAGTGGGTATCCTGATGGGACCTTTATGCCGAATCATACGGTAACACGCGCGGAGTTCGCCGTCATGCTGATGAACACGCTGAGGTCTCAAGGCGAAGGTGCGGCACTGACATTCACAGATAAGGACAAAATCGGAGCCTGGGCGCAAAAAGCCGTCGCGCAAGCGGTGAAAGCGGGTATAATTAAGGGATATGAGGATGGAAGCTTCCGTCCCGATACCCAAATTACACGCGCGGAGATGGCCGTAATGCTTGCTAATGCGCTGGGTCTGGCTGTAGAAAATGGCACAATAACAGGCTTCGCAGACGATAAAGCGATCCCGGTATGGGCCAAAGGTGCCGTAGCGGCGATCCAGAAGCAAAAGCTGGTAGACGGTAAGGGAGCCAATGAATTTGATCCTGCCGCCCCTGCAACGAGAGCCGAAGCTGTAACTGTATTGCTCAACATGCAGGAGCAATTGGGTAAATAACATTAGAGGTTATTCTTCAATCAGCTTGTGGCTGGTTGGGGGATAACCTTTTCTAATATGTCCAATCGAATCTATGAACCCTCTCATAAACTAGTACTATCTTGCGATTAGGAGGGTGATAGGAATGGGATTAGGATTAAATCGATTCGTTAGAGTTAGATTTTTCTCGGGCTTTAACTTTACTGGAAGAAGTTTAACCTTTACAAGAGGCGTGGCAGTTCCCAACCTGGGAGTATTCGGTTTCAATAACATTATCTCCAGCTTCCAGCTAAGAAATGTTGTATTTCCTGGTCAAGTTACGTTAATTCTGTTTTCAGGCCTGAACTTTACAGGCAACTTTCGGATTTTCCGTGGCAGTCAGAACATTCGGGACTTACGGGCGTTCAACTTCAACAATGTAACCTCGTCGTTTATTTTAGTCGGATTCCGACTAACGGCTTCCCAGATTCGGTCGATTCAGAATACAGGCAAAATGCCTAGCGATATTACCATGTTATAGGCTAAAGGACGCTGAGAGGCGCCCTTTTTTTATGAACTTTTCAAAACCCATTGACATGGGACGAAATGTGTAGGATATATGGTATATGCATTATTTAAAACGATGTTCATTATTTTGAACAAAGAGGTGTGACTTGCTGGTGAAGGTCTATGCCTCTTCTTTAAAGGGCTACTTTACACAATCCCTAATAGGGAATGTAAGTGGATATTTTCAGGTGTGAAAGATGCTTGGAATATTATATAATAAAAAAGACCGGACGGTTCGGTCTGAATTTTCTATAGCCACTGAAAGGATACCCGAATGACAACTAGCAAAAAAGCTTACCTGCTGATGGTATTCGCTAGCGCTGCCTTTATTGTGTATGTCTTGTACACCAATGTAATTCTGGATTCGCCGACTGCCGATTTTCTAAGCCACAAAACCAATCTGAAACGTGCGCTGCAAGTCCATACGTGGATGAAGGTGATGTACGTTCATGTTGCTTTCGCCTGCTTGAGTATGATTGCGGGTGCGGTGAATTTTTCGGCCTCGATCTTGAAAAAGCATCGCAAGTTCCACCGATTGAACGGTTACTTTTACTTGGTCTCCGTCCTGATCGTGGTTCTCACCTCCGGCTACATGGCGCCATATGCAACGGGGGGAAAAGCAACCAGCATTCCTTTTAACCTGCTGAATATCGTATGGCCGGCCTTCACGGTTATTGCGATCTTGAAAATCAAGAAAAAGCAGCTGGACCTGCACCGCCGCTGGATGGCTAGAAGCTATGCCTTTGTTTTCACCAATCTTTCGATCCATGCCCTGACTGCGCTGCTCCATGACGGGATCGGACTTGCCTATACGCAGAGCTATACAATAAGCGTGTACGCTTCGATCGTTTTGCTGCTGCTGGCCGCCGAGGCGGTTAACCGAGTGGTTCTAGACAACCTTAAAAAGTAGGAGGCAATCTCATGCATTTGCACAAGGTTACTGAGCTTTGTAGCTCAGGAGCAGCCGTTCGATATTTTGCCTAGCGTAGGCGACGTGGCGGTTATCCCTTGTCAATCGGCTGGCCATAATGCCACCTTCCATGGAAGAAAAAATAAAGGATGCGACCGATTCCAGCTCCATCCCCGCTTGAAGCTCCCCATTCGCAACCCCCTGAGCCAGTAAGGACTGAATGAAGTCCAGCATTTGCGTATAGGCACCAAGAGCATGATCCCGTAACACCGGAAACGAATGGTCGGATTCGACGGCGGTATTTAAGAACGGACAGCCTCCTTGAATGGGAGGATTGTAGGCAGTGTCCTGATACACATCGCTCATGGCTAGAATTTTGCCGATCGCGGTGGTTTCTTTTGCCATGGCCTCCGAGAAATGCTGCCATAACACTTGCCCCGCGTATTGAAAGGCTTCGATCGCGATATCATCCTTGCTGGCGAAGCTGCGGTAGATCGCGCCTTTGGTTAAGCCGGTCACGTCCATAATATCTTGCATCGTCGTTCCGGTGTACCCTTTTTCATTAAAAAGGACAGCGGACTTCTCTATGATTCGGAGCTTTGTTTGTTCGCCTTTGCGCATGCTTTGAATTCCTTTCTTGCCGGACTTCCGATTTAGATTAAATTCCATTATACCACAGCAGCGATCGAGGCCGCACGGGCCGGAGAGCAGGGAAGGGGCTTTGCGGTAGGTCGATCATGTCGGCGATCACCTAAATAGGATAGACACCTCCTCCGGGTGATTACGATGAGTCGAAATTCTCACTTCCCCAACAAAGGGATGTTTTTCAAGCCGGTAACGGTCAAGGGCAATACGGTTAGTCAGTATGTCGTCGCCGGAACGGATGGTACGGTAGAGGTAAATGTGAATACGGCCGATCTGAAAAAAAGCAGCAGATGCAGCAACGGATCAATCTGTTAATGTAAAGATTCACACCGCCTCCGGAGTTCATTCCGTGCAAGTGAACCTGCCTGGCGAGTTTGTTTTTGCGGCTAAGAATCCAACCCTGCGCCAGATCGCTACCGATACGGGCATTGCGCAAATTTCTATTTAAGAGGCAAAAACTCGATCATACAGCGGCTCACGTGGAGATTTCAGCAGCACTGGTAGATCCTGCATCGCTGTCCGACAAGCGGCAAATTTTAAATAGCAACGAACGGGGCTGCCGACTTAGGTCGGCGGCCTCGCTGCTCATCCGGGCCGTATATTCGCTTGACATCCGCCTGAGGCTTCCCTCACAATAAACATACTGGAGATGTCTAGAGGAGTAGAGGGAAGATGCTAGCAAAGCAATACATAATCAAGCAGCAGCTCGAAGCGATGATTGGAAGCGGAAGGCTGCAGATCGGAGAGAGATTGCCCTCGGAGCTGCTGATGGCCAAGGAGTTCGGGGTGAGCCGTGAAACCTTCCGCGCAGCTGTCCGCATGCTGGAGGAAGAAGGCAAGCTGCTCGTCAAGCATGGCGTAGGTACATTCGTCCTGCGGCCGCTTCCGACGATCCCAAGCTCCCTGGAGAAGCTATCCAGCGTGGGCTCCATGATTCGTACGGCGCAGCTGGATGAAGGCGAGAGCAGCGTTTCGGTTCGAATCGAGGGCTGCTCGGAGGAGGCTGCTAAGGCGCTGGGGATCCGTCCGGAGGACCCGGTCGTTGTTGTGGAGCGCATCCGTACAGCCAATGGTGAGCCGGTGGCCTTCTCGATCAATACGATTGCCAAGGCATGGGTGGGAGACGCGTTTGAGCAAGAAGAGTTCCGCGGTTCTCTATTAAACTTCTTCGAGAACCGCTTGGGCCGTAAAATAACGACCGCCGACTCGGAAATTTGCGTACCGCTGCATATTGACCGCAACTGTCAGCGCCTGTTGCTTTATCCGCACACGACTGTGCTGCTCTTGAAGCAGCTGCACTACGATGAGGCGAATCAGCCCGTGCTGTACTCGCTCGATTATTTGCGCAACGACGTCTTTAGCTTTCATATCCGCCGAACGATCTAACCTTGACTCAAAGTCGAAGCTGACTCAAGTCCCTGGTCTGCCAATAGCAGACTAGGGGCTTTTTTCTTTACAAAAGATATATATCCCGTTGACGGTCATTTAATATTCACGAGGTACGATATGTACATAGATGTCTATACCTCTTGGTGAAATATGAAAGGAGCCTTTATGAATTTGAACCTCCGACTGTCCATGCACAAAGCCTGGTTTGAATGGCTGCTGCTGCTGGCATTTGCCTTCTTCTTTCTGGGGCCGCTGCTCAATCTGTTGCTGCTCGCTTTCTCGGGCAAATGGCAATTTCCGGCGGTGCTGCCGCAAGAATGGTCGTTCACGTGGTGGAAATATGTCATGACCCAAGGCGAAGTGATCTCCTCGATCTCACTTTCGTTCGGCATTGCGGCCGTGGTTACGCTTCTTTCCATCGTCGTTTGCTTGCCGGCTGCCTATGCCTTTGCACGGATTCGGTTCCGGCTCAGCCAGCTGTTCCTGTTTTCCTTCCTCCTGACGCATGCGTTTCCCAAAATGGGACTCTATGTATCGATTGCCGTCCTCTTTTATAAGCTTGGGCTCATGAATACATTCCTTGGCGTGGTCTTAATTCATATGGTCAATACGTTGATGTACATGACCTGGATTCCAGCGGCCGCTTTCAAGAGCGTGCATCAATCGCAAGAAGAGTCGGCACGGGATGCTGGAGCCGGACCCTTCCGCGTGTTCTGGTACATTACACTGCCGATGGCGCTGCCGGGTATTGTCGTCGCTTCGATCTTCACCTTCTTATCTTCACTCGATGAGGCCCAAGGGACGTTCATGGTGGGCATACCGGATTTTCGCACCATGCCTTTAATCATGTACACGATCGTCCAGAGCTACCCGCAGACGGCCGGCGGTGTATTCTCCATCATTCTTACTTTGCCGACGATCCTGCTGCTGCTGGCGGCGCGCCGTTTTATCAATGCGGATGTCCTGTCCAGCGGGTTTGCAATCAAATAGGAGGCCTTGAAGCCCAATGACTCAGAACCAACCCCAGCTGTCGATCCAAAACTTCCAGAAAGTGTTCAAAACAGGCGACGGTGTCAAAGGTGTAAGTCTCGACGTACATAAAGGGGAGCTCGTCACCCTGCTAGGCCCCTCCGGCTGCGGTAAAACGACCGTGCTCCGCGCCGTAGGCGGATTCCTTGAGCCGGACAGCGGAGACATCCTCATCGAAGGGCGCAGCGTGCTTCAAGTCCCTCCGGAAAAAAGGCCCACCGCGATGGTCTTTCAAAGCTATAATCTATGGCCGCATATGACCGTATACGATAATCTCGCCTTCGGTCTGAAAATTCGGGGCCGTAAAAAAGAAGAGATCCGCGCCGCCGTCGACAAGGCGCTGCATCTCGTCCGCCTTCCCGGCACCGAGAAGAAGATGCCCGGCCAGCTGTCCGGTGGGCAGCAGCAGCGCGTCGCCGTTGCACGAGCATTACTCCTCGAGCCGGCGGTATTGCTGCTGGATGAGCCGTTCTCGGCGCTGGACGCCAAGCTTCGCCTCGAAATGCGCGAGGAGTTAAGGGAAATCCAAGCCAGCACGGGTCTCACAATGGTGTTCGTGACGCACGATCAGGAAGAAGCGCTGTCGATTTCTGACCGCATCGTCGTCATGAATGCCGGGCGTATCGAACAGATCGATTCTCCTCAGCGCATTTACGATCATCCGGAAACGCTGTTCGTTGCCCAATTTATCGGACGAATGAATTTCATACCGGGCAGAGGTGAGGGGAGGATCGTCGAAGTGCAGGGTCGCCGTTTTCCAATTGACCGTTCACTCGGCGGCTCGGTCACGGCCGCAGTCCGGCCAGAGGATGTAACACTCCTGGGCAAAGAAGAGCAAGAAGGCATGCCGTCGTTCCCGGCGACTGTCCGCCAAGTGATGATCCTAGGTCATTATGCTGAAGTGACTGTCGACACCTTAGCCGGACCGATCAAGCTGTTCGTTCCAAGGGAGCAGGCGGCCTCCTTGAGCCACGGGCAAACCATTCCAATCGGCTTCACGCGGGTAACCGCTTATGCAGGTTAAAGAGCCTACAATTCTAAGGAGGAACTAGAGATGAAGAAGTGGATGAGAAACATGCTGAAACGTAAAACCACATTACTGCTGGCGAGCGTAGCGATGACCGTGGCCCTCAGCGGCTGCGGCAAGGCCGATCAAGCGGTATCCAGCGGGGCGGCGCAGCCGCAAGCAGACAAATCCGCCGCATCTGCCAAGGACAGCAAGCCGGTAGAGCTCAACTTCTACTTTTCCGGCTCCGCCAACGTGAAGGAAATGTGGGAGACGCTGGTACCGCAATTCGAGAAAGCGAACCCTGGCGTCAAAGTGAAGCTCGTGCATCTGCCGGATGGTCAGGCCGAAGGGGCGGCCATCGACAAAGTGCTGGGCGCGAAAAAAGCCGGACAAAAGAGCGTGGACATCGACCTGTTCGAAACCGGGCTGAGCAACCTGACGAAGGGCGAGAAAGACGGCGTATGGCTAAAGCTCGACCAGTCAATCATTCCAAACGTGAGCAAGGTAGACGCTTCCTATATGAAGGACGTTCATGAATTGGCGGTTCCGTACCGCGCCTCCTCCGTCGTACTGGCGTATAACAGCAAAAACGTGCCGACGCCGCCGAAAACAGCCGATGAGATGTACGATTGGATCCGTAAGCACCCAGGCAAATTTGCTTACAATGATCCGGCTACAGGCGGTTCCGGTTCCTCTTTTGTACAAACGGTGATCTATAACTACCTCCCAGCAGAGGCCATTCACACCGAAGATAAGGCGATCATGCAGCAATGGGATAAAGGCTTTAAGCTGCTGCAGGACCTTGGCCCTTTCATGTACCAAAAAGGCGTCTATCCAAAGAAAAACCAAGGGACACTGGACATCCTTGCGAGTGGTGAAGTCGATATGATCCCGGCTTGGTCCGATATGGCCCTGGAGTCGCTTAGCAAAAAGACGCTTCCGGATACGATCAAGCTGACACAAATCGAACCGGCGTTCACAGGCGGCCCGTCCTACATCGCGATTCCGGCCATGTCAGAGAAGAAGGAAGCCGCTGAGAAGTTCATCAACTATGCCTTGACACCAGAGGCTCAAACCGTGGTTATTAACAAAATGTACGGCTATCCGGGGATCAAATGGTCTGAAATGCCTTCCGATCTGCAGAAGAAGTTCGAAAGCGTATCGAAAGGGTACCGTACCTTTACGATCGGCTCCCTCGGCGATGAAATCAACAAACGCTGGCAGCGTGAAGTCGCTGGAGGCAACTAAGAGCAGCGATGAAGCAGAAACAACACAATGTACTGGGGATAGCGATGGTTATCCCCTCTTTTCTAATCTTGCTGCTCGTGGTTATTATCCCGATCATTTTGGCCGTTCAAGAGAGCTTTCTGGACGATGCGGGCGCGTTGACCTGGAGCAATTATACGTTCCTGTTCGAAGACAAGTTCATGCGCCGCAATATTAGCTTTACGCTCAGCCTGACGATCATGTCGATGATTTTTATTATGCTTGTCAGCTACTTGCTGGCCATGTATTTGCGGTTTAACAATGGAAAAATCGTAGAGTGGATTCGGCGGTTGTACTTTATCCCAATGTTCATTCCGTCCGTTATCGGCACCTACGGAATCATCTCGATGTACAGCAACCACGGGTGGCTGGCGAGGCTGGTGATGCTGCTGGGCGGGGAGTCTTTTCCGAAAATCATCTACAGCTACAGCGGCATTCTGCTCGCCAATTTGTGGTTTAACATTCCGTTCACAACGATGATGCTTAGCTCCGCGCTAGCGGGGATTCCGAATTCGATCGTGGAGAGTGCCAAAGATACGGGGGCGAGCCGGGGCCAAATTTTGTTCCGGTTCATTATTCCGCTGTCCTACAAAACGATGCTGGTCGCGATGACCTTTGTGTTTATGGGGATTATCGGCAGCTTCACCGCTCCGTTCCTGATCGGACCTAACGCACCGCAGGTGCTGGGAGTTGCTATGGAGCAGATGTTTGGCGTGTATAAGGAGATCGGCAAAACGAGCGCGACAGCGGTTTTCATGTTTTTGCTCTGCTCGTTTATGGGCTATTTCTATATCCGCAGCATGATTAAGGAAGAAAGGACATAACATAGCAAGGCGTACGGGCTGCCGGCATAGATCGGCGGTCTTTTTTTTCTACGGCTGACCAATTAACTCACTGACTTTGTTTTCGATGTTTTTTAGGTAGCTGTGAGGGTTCCTTCGAAACCTCCGCCGCTTTGTTCCGTCAAGCAGACGTTCAGTCCATCTCTTTCTTTCTTGATTGAACGTGAGATAATCTACTTTTTGAAGACGTTCGACTATGTTGCTTTGCTTTAGTGCATCGTCAACCAGCACAACAAACTCACCGCTGCGGAGAATGTAATCGTTCCAACTGCGTCGGCCTGTCATTCGGCGATGTTTGGTCTTAGTTTGACGAAAAAAGCGCTCGTGATCATTGTTTGTACGAGGGACGTGAGGCGCGTCATAGCAGGTGAAGAGCCCTTTCCAAAATCCTCGCGTGTAAGCCTGAACGTTTTTCACAAGTTCCTCG
>NZ_VNJI01000068.1 GCF_007786445.1 Paenibacillus cremeus
AAAGCGATGCCCTTCGCTCGATTTACGCTGAATACGGTTATCCAGACGGTGGGCCGCGCGAGCCGCCGCGGGCCGCCGGCGGGCGCGCGCCTGCAGGCCGGCGCTGAGGCCGAGCACCGCGGCGCCGAGCAGCACGCCCATAAATTCGTTGCCGATGCCGTAGTATCGGGCCCCGATCAGAACATCGTAGCCGAGCACGGAATGCTTCATCGCCTCGGCTCCCGTCAGACCATCAGCGATAATCAAGGCGCTGACCACACCTCCAATCCAACCGAGCGCGGCAATTAGCCGGGAAGCACTCCCTCCAGTGACGTAAGCGACAATAGCGCCGCCAGCAAGCACTCCGACAAGAACATACCCAACAAGCCAAGGTACGCTCCAAGCGACAAGCCACCCCATACTTAGCAGCAGCGCGGGGAGCAAAAGCACGCTGAAAAGCATCCCGCGTACCGCGAATCCCCACCAGACGCTCGAACGCTCCGCTCCCTGCTCCAGCATCAGCTGTCCACGTGAACGCAGACGCCGCCGCCAAGCGAAAGTCAAACCGAGCAGCATCGCGCCGATCTCATAGCCTGCCAAGCTGTAAAGCATCGGAGGACGCAGCGCATAAATTTTGCTCATGTTCCGGACCTCTACTAACAAAGCATCCAACGTCGCGCTCCCGCTGCTAGCAGGAGCCGCCATTACCGGCCGGCCGATGATCTCCTTTGGTGATGAAAGTCCATATTCCCTCAGCAGCGACGGCGCCAGATCCACAGCCGCAATGACGCCCAGACGCCGTGTTGTCTCCGAGGTGAGCCATTTGGAGCCTGATGAATTCGGGAGCCATCGGACCGCGGGGGTCAGCAGCATTTTTTCCTGCTTCGCATCGGTATGCACCTGCGGACTCACCAGCCACAGCACACCTCGCATCGAATCTTCACCCATCGCTCGCATCAGCTCGCCCAGAAATAGATCTAATTGCTCAAGCACCAAGCGCTTCGTTTGTACAAAAGCATCCGGAGCATACCGCGCCTTCTCCTCATAAAGCCGGTACAGATCCCCTAGCTCGATTACCTGCAAGGAGCCCGCCGCTGCAGCAGCCCCGCGCTCTTTTTGCCACTGCGCAAGCAGCCAGTCATATCGGGTTTGCACACCATACGGCATTCCTGCGCGTTCCATAAAAAGACGCTCACCGACTCGCCCATGCTCCACCAGGCCGTGTTCATTCATGACCATCAGCGGGGCAGGCCGCCGGTAGTGCTCGCCCCCGCCGCCGGGCAGGTCCAAATCGCTCCATACAGCGATGCGAATCCCTTGCGCTTGCAGCGTTGACCCCAGCAGGCCTGGTTCGGGCAAATACACACCGGCCGCGTTCGCCGCGCGAATGGATTCCATATCCGGGACAAGTACAGCTGCAGCAGCAGTAGGACCGGCCTCTCCCTGAGCCCCTGAAAACCGCTCCAGCATCGCCGCTCCTCGCTGTCCATTTCGCCGCTCACCGGCATTCCAGCCTTGCGCTCCGCGGGCATCCGTCATTTGGCCGGCCCCCCAAGTCGCGTAGACGGACTCCAGCCCTTTAAAGGGGACACGTACATTCATGGCCGCCCATTCGCCGGTCGCCTTCAATCGTTCAAAAGCAGGCAGCTGAGCAGCTCCCCCCTGCTCCAGCTCGACAAAAGACAGATAAGGAATCGATAGCACAGTCACGTTCGGCTGTTCTCCCACGCTGTGGATGACTTGCGAGTTAGCAGTCCCTCCACTCTGGATAACTGCCGGATCAAAGGGCTCGGTTATCCCCAAAACCGCCGCCCCCGCTGAGGATCGACAACCAAATATCCACAACAGCAGCAATATTCCGACTATTCTTATACATTTCGACATCTGGGCTCGGCAGCTGTCCGGCATACATCCACAACGAATCATACGATTTCGCCTCCACCCTTCATTCTTGCATCCATGCTGAGGGAAGTTGTTAACCGTACTTTGCCCATATTCGACCATCGTATCCAATTTGTGTATAACCAATCGGGAAACCCACATTATCCACAAACTTGTCCCCAGAAAAAAATGTCGATTTCCTTAGAAACATAAGACTTTTTTCACAAATACACAGAGTTATGCACATTATCCACAATCAGGCTGTGTGAAACTTATCCACCCGAGCGGCTAACAACTGACCCTTGTGATTCCTGATATTACGGCGCTTTTTGCGAGTTACCCACATTATGCACAAGAGCTGTGGATAACTATTATCCACAGCTCTTTTTGACCCTTGTTATGAAATAGCCATCTTTAGCTCTCCCCTACAGCAACCCGTCGATCTTGAGCATCGACCGCGGGACGCCACTCTCTTGCCGCTTGATTGCAGGCCGCCATAAAAGCGAACGCCGCCGCCATGATGATGTCGCGATCCACTGCTACTCCGCGGTACGTTTGATCAGCCACCCGCACGGTTACAATGGCTTCCCCGTTGGGAGCTTCTCCTGACGACAGCGAGTACAGCTCCAGATCGGCGAATTCCGCATCGAACGGCAACGCCTGCTTCATCCCTGCCACAACCGCTTCGATCGGCCCCTCCCCGGTGCCTGCAAACATGGATTCCTCCCCGTAAGCGTTGTTCCGAATTGTGCAGGACGCCATCCGATGCCCCGTGCTTCCGGTCACCAGCTGCGCAGACACCAACGTGTACGGCTCCAGCACTTCGTTCACTGTCTGGCCGACCAGCTTCAGCAGCTGGTGGTCATGAACCACTTTTTGCTTATCGGCCAGCTCCTTAAACGCGGTGTAAAAGCTCTCCATCTGCCCTTCATCCAGCTGGACCCCAAACTGGCTTACGCGATGCTTGATCGCATGGCGGCCGGAATGCTTCCCTAAGATGATCATGCTTCGAGGGATGCCCAGCTGCTCCGGATCCATGATCTCGTAGGTGCTGCGGTTTTTGAGCAAGCCGTCCTGATGTATCCCGGCCTCGTGCTGGAAGGCATTCCGTCCAACAATCGGCTTGTTGAAGGCAATCGGGAAGTTCATCGCTCGGCTGACCATTTGCGATACCGTATATATTTGCTCCGGCCGGATTCCCGTTTCCACGCCGATCGTTTCCTTGCGGGTCTCCAGGGCCATCACCAGCTCCTCCAGCGAGCAATTGCCCGCCCGTTCCCCGACACCGTTAACCGTGACCTCCACGTGGGTGACGCCCGCCCTAACGGCCGCCAAGCTGTTCGCCACCGCAAGGCCCAGATCATTATGGCAGTGTGCGCTGTACTCCACCTGACGCCCACCGCGAACATTTTGCATCACCCGGGTGAACATCGCTCCGTACTCATCCGGCATCGCATAGCCTACGGTATCCGGAATGTTGATGATCGTTGCCCCTTCCTCGATCACGGCCTCAATCACTTCATACAGGAATTCGTCCCCGGTCCGGGTCGCATCCATCGGCGAGAACTCCACTCGGTCCACAAAATGTTTGGCGTACGCGACCATCTGCCGCGCGATGCCGATCACTTGCTTCCGAGATTTGCGCAGCTGAAAGTCCAAGTGGATGCTCGACGAAGACAAGAACATATGCAGGCGGCGCCGCTCCGCATCCTGCGTGGCCCGAACGGCCGCGTCGATATCCTCCTTTACCGCTCTCGCAAAGCCGCAAATTTCCACCCCCGTCACCTCGCGTGAAATTCGCTGCACTGCTTGATAATCGCCCGGACTCGAAATCGGAAAGCCCGGCTCAATCGTATCCACGCCCAAGTGGGCCAGTTGCTTGGCAATAATCAGCTTTTGCTCCGGTGTCAGTGAAGCGCCCGGCGCCTGCTCTCCGTCTCTCAAGGTCGTATCAAAAATGTGAATTTTACGTTTTCCTTGTTCCATGGTCGTCATCCTCCAAAATTATTTATTTTTTCATCCACGTAAAAAAGCCCGCCATCTCTTGTTGTCACAAGAGACGACAGGCTGTAAGCTTGCCGCGGTACCACTCTTCTTGATTCCCACGAACGATTACGCTCGTGGGAATCCACCTCGAGCTCCGATCACGGAGAGCTTCCGTCGAGACCTACGTCGCTGCATGGCTGCAACGCTTCAGTCCTGCCGCTTCCGGGCGAGATTCAAGCCTTCCGCTGACTGCGTCGCACCTACGCTGCTAACTGACATCTATGGATTGATGTTAGTTACAGCATTCCCGCAGCTCTCTGTACAGCCGGTTTAAGCTTTACTTACTCCCGTTCATCGCGTTTGAGTATGCTATTGTTCTATACCAAAAAGACCTGCCGCCCCATCGATTGCCCACTCTGACCCCAGCTTAATGCCAAAGTCCAGTTCAACCGAAGAGACGACAGGTCTGATCCTATCGCGGTACCACTCTTGTTGGCTTTCTCATGCGAAGCCCGCTCGAAGCCTGATCACGGAGGCGATCCGTCAAAGCTTATCGCAGGGTGCAGCGCTACACCGCAAACGTTCAGCTTTGCCGCTCCCGGGCGAGGTTCACCGAGCTCCCTGACTGCGTCGCACCTAGGTGCTAACTGACATTCATGGTTTGATGTCAGCTAACCCCATTCCCGCAGCTCTCTTAACAGGTCCTTCCGCTACTGCTCCCGTTCGTTGCGTTTGGAGATTTGTTTGTGATTATAGTATGCAGCCAATGGAAAGTCAATGCACGTGTCAGAAAATTTTGAAAATTTAAACTAAAATAAAAGCCCCAGCACCCGACGCTTGTCGGACACCAGGGCTAGCAACCCGATCTCGCTTAGCCTTCGCCGCCGATCAAAGCGTAACGAAGAACAATCAGAATCGCCAAAATCCACATCAGCCAGTGTACACGATATTGACCTTTACCGCCCAATTTCGCGACGGTAGCCAAGATTACATACGTCACGATCCCGAACGAAATCCCGTTAGCGATGTTGTAAGTGAAAGGCATCAAGGCAATCGTCAGGAACGAAGGGATAGCATACACCATATCTTGAAAATCAATTTCACGAACCGATTGCATCATCAGCACGCCTACGATGATCAATGCTGCAGCCGTAGCCGAGCCTGGAATCAGAGCCGCGATAGGAGCAAGGAACAAAGCCAGCAAGAAGCATACGCCAGTCGTCACAGCCGTCAACCCTGTGCGGCCGCCTTCTGCGACACCCGCAGCGCTCTCGATGTAAGCCGTAACCGTACTCGTACCGACCAATGCGCCGGCACTAACGCCGATCGCGTCCACCATCATCGCTTTACCTACTTGCTTTTGGCCTGCTTCTTTATTTTTCATCAAGCCGGCACGGTTAGCTGTACCAACCAACGTACCGAACGTATCGAACAATTCCACGAACGTAAACGTAGCAATAACCGAGATAATCCCCGCATTCATCACGCCTGCAAAATCAAAATGCCCAAAGGCCATTTGACTCAAATCCGGTACCCAAGTCGTCTTTTCTCCGGACAGAGTAGCGAAGTTAACCAACGGGCTGCCGTCCGGGTTGTGCATGAATACCCCAACCAGCGTCGTCAGCAAAATACCGAACAAAATCGCGCCGCGCACCCGCAGCACCATCAAAATCGCGATCAAAATCAGACCCACGATACACAAAACAACATTCGCATCTTTCAAGCTGCCGATATGGAACACGGTCTCAAAGAACGCCACATCGGTGTACTTGCCTTTAGGAATATCACTTGCCGCTTCTACCGCTACGGTAAGCAAGCCGCTGTTTTTTAGCCCAATGATCGTGATAAAAAGACCAATACCGACCGTAATCGCATGCTTCAAGCTGTCAGGAACAGCTACAAGTAGCATTTGACGCACCTTGGTGACCGTCAAAACGATAAAGATAATCCCGGAAATAAAGACCGCCGTTAGCCCCATTTGAAACGTAAACTTGCCTTGGGAAGACAAGATCACCGCTGCAAAATAAGCGTTTAACCCCATCCCTGGTGCCAAAGCCACCGGAAAGTTTACGAACAGGCCCATAGCAATTGTCATAACCCCTGCCGCGATCGCCGTAGCAATAAATACCGCCGTCCAATTCATCCCCGTCGCCCCGGAGCCGAATGCGCTAAGCACGTTCGGATTTACAGCCAAAATGTACGCCATCGTCATGAACGTTGTAAGACCGGCCATGACTTCGGTACGAACGGTTGTCCCGTTCTCCTTTAGCTTAAAAAAACGATCCATTACCTGAACCCCTCCAAAATGGTTTGTGGAAACAATGAAAAAAGCCCGGGCGCGTAATCCCCCAGGCTACAAGCAAAAGAAGATATCACGAACTTGAGTCCGTGAACCATCTATTGTTTGCCTCGTAGCCAGATCATTACGGTGATCTTGTAGAAACTCTCGGGCCGATTCCCGAGATTATACGAAACGATATTCCGTTGTTTTCATTCCCTATTCTAGTAGTCGAGTCGAAACTTGTCAATTAGTTTTCCCGAACATTATTATAAATTATTCATTATTACGTTCGGGAAAATGGAAAAGGTAGCCACATGGAAAAGGAGTCTTCTACCCGAGGTGTCGGCCTTGCGAAATTTGCTCGTTCGATACTATAGGCTAAGGCTATGCACTCTGCTTTTCCGTTATGATGATTGATTTACATTTTTAATCGCGGGCAGGATACCCGCCAGAAAAGTACGCAAAAAAACAGCCTGTCCTCTTAAAGTAAGAGAACAGGCTGAATCTGAAAAGGTTATTCCCACTCAATCGTCGCCGGCGGCTTGGACGTAATGTCGTACACCACGCGGTTGACGTTATCGACTTCGTTGACGATACGAACGGAGATTTTCTCCAGCACATCCCAAGGGATCCGCGCCCAGTCGGCAGTCATGCCGTCGATGGAGGTAACCGCACGAATACCTACAGTGTACGAATACGTACGGGCATCGCCCATTACACCGACGCTCTTCATGTTCGGCAGCGCCGTGAAGTACTGCCAAATTTCGCGGTCAAGACCAGCCTTGGCAATCTCTTCACGCAGGATTGCATCGGAATCGCGTACGATTTGCAGCTTGTCTTCTGTTACCTCGCCGAGTACACGAATCGCCAGGCCTGGTCCTGGGAACGGCTGACGCCACACAATCTCCGCCGGCAATCCGCACTCCTCGCCCACCTTACGCACTTCGTCCTTAAACAGCGCCTTCAGCGGCTCCACGAGCTTGAATTTCATATCCTCCGGCAGCCCGCCGACGTTGTGGTGCGATTTGATCGTTTGCGCTGTAGCTGTACCGCTTTCCACGATATCTGTATATAACGTGCCTTGGGCCAAGAAAGCAAAATCGTCAAATTTCGCCGATTCTTCTTCAAACACGTAGATAAATTCGTTACCGATGATTTTCCGTTTTTGCTCCGGATCGTCCACTCCGGCCAGCTTGCCGAGGAACCGCTCGCGAGCGTCGATTTTGACCACCTTCATGTCGAACTTGCCTACGAAGGTTTCCATGACACTATCTGCTTCGCCCTTACGCAGCAGACCATGGTCGATAAACATACAAGTAAGCTGATTGCCGATCGCTTTATGAATCAGCATCGCAACAACGGAGGAGTCTACGCCGCCGCTGAGTGCGCAAAGCACCTTTTGGTCGCCCACTTGATTGCGGATATCCCGAATCGTGTCCTCAATGAACGTTTCCATGCTCCAAGTGCCTTCGCAGCCGCACACGTTGTACAGAAAGTTGCGGATCATTTCGTTGCCGTAGACCGAGTGGCGCACTTCCGGATGGAACTGCACGGCGAACATTTTTCTATCCGGGTGGCTCATCGCCGCGATGGGAGCATGCTCCGTCCCCGCATCCACCACGAAGCCAGCAGGCGGCTCGACAACGAGGTCGCTGTGGCTCATCCAGACGGTTTGCTTTTTGTCCAGCCCGTGCACCAAGCCGCACGCATCGACAAACTCGACCTCAGCCTTGCCATATTCCCGCTTCGACGCCCGCTCCACCTTCCCTTGCAGCTGATGCGCCATCATCTGCATGCCGTAGCAAATGCCGAAAATCGGCACGTTCAAATCATACACCGCTGGATCGACTAGCGGAGAATTTTCGCCATATACGCTGGCTGGACCTCCGGAGAATACGATCCCTTTTGGCTGCAAGGCTTTAATCTTTTCCACCGGGGTGTTGAATGGCAGCAGCTCGCTGTACACGCCCAAGTCACGAATACGGCGCGCGATCAGCTGGTTGTACTGGCCTCCAAAGTCTAGCACCACGATGATTTCATTCGGCTTATCCATGGTAATTTGCTTCCTCCTGATTCTTCGTTCAAACGTATAATGACATATATTATAAGCTTAGGCAGGACAAAGGGCAATGCCTGAGAAGAATCCTGGGGAAAAGTGTCGAATGATATGGCGGCGACGTGTCAAAACCGCATCTGTGGATAGTGGATAACTGACGGTTGAATCCTGGTTGTGCAAAGGTGGGATAACTGTGGGGGATAGAATGAGGTTTGGGGATTTGTGGATGAAGGGGTGTGATAAAAGGGGGGAGGGGAACCGAGCGGGCGCGAAGAGCGGAAAACTAGGAAAAGAGAGGGACAGGCGAGGGGGAGGCGAAGAGACTGGAATAGGGAAAAGCCTGCGGCCGATGAATGGCTACAGGCTTTTGCTTTGCTTCAAGCGCTGCCACGCTGCTTCCAGGGTGTGGCGCGTAATCGATGCCGCGGGCCGCTCCGGCTTGTCGTAGCGCACGGCTTCCAGCAGCTCGATCAGCTGCTTCAGCGCAGTCCGCTGCGCGTCGCTGCGGAGCTGGCGCGAGCTGGCGTACTCGCGCAGCGTTTGGGCCGGCGCGGCGCGCCCGTAGGTGCGCTGCGTGCGGCGCCACAGGCGCTCGCTGAAGTGGTGCACGTTCGCGCGGCGGCGCCTCAGAGGAAGCGCGCTCTTGGCCGAGGACGACGGCCGGTCGGCATCCGTGAAAATCCTCCTCCGCAAGCGAGGAGCCAAGATCAGCAGCAGAGGGAGCAGCCAGCCGATGAGAAGCGCCACCTCCATCCACAGGGATAACTCCGGCAAACGCCAAGCAGCGGCTGTGGAAACGAAGCTGTGGATGGTGTGCTGCAGCTTGCCGGCTGCTGTGGATACATCCCGAAGTGCACCCCCAAAGAGGGACTGCCCCTGTTGGACTGCCGCCTGCAGGTGATCACTTAACCAGCCCCAGGCTTGATGGAGCGGCCCTTGCGCGGGCTGCGCATCCTCAGCATCCGCTTGAGATGCGGCCGCTGCTGTAATGACGTCCAGCTGACCGGGCGTCCCGGATCTCGCTTCGGAGAAGCCGGGCGTTGGCTCAAACGGAACCCATCCTGCGGAAGGAAAATATACCTCCGCCCATGCATGCGCATCGGATTGACGTACCTGCACGGTATACATTAGAGCGTTCCCATCCCCTTCCTCTGAAGGAAGCGCTGCCGTTTGTGCCGAAGCCACCGATACCACCTCGCCCGGCGCGAATCCCTTGACCCAGCGAGCTGGCACGCCTACCGCCCGAAGCAGCACGACCATGGCGGAGGAAAAATGATCGCAGTAGCCGACCTTTTGGTCGAATAAGAAACGGTCCACCAGGTCCTCCTGCGGCCCCGGCGGACGGCTGCCCTCCAAGCTGTAGGCGTAGTGCTCGCGCAAATAGCGCTCAATCGCCACCGCTTTGGCATACGAGGTAGGCGCATCCCCGGTGATGGACTTGGCCAGTTGGATGACGCGATCCGGCAGCGATCCAGGCAGCTGCAGGTAGCGCTCCTGAATGTCCTGGGCAAGCGGAGCCCCTGCATCCGAGGCCAGCTGCGACCGGTCGGTTACGAGGAGAGCCTCTACCTTGTATTTCGACAGCGGGTCGGTGAGTGCCGGAAGGGTGTACCGATCCGCCCAAGCCTGCTTCCATACCCAATCCGAAGGGATCGATTGGCCGCTTACCGCTTGCAGCGAGACCACGCGAGACAATTCGCCTCCGGCAAATAGCTGCCTCCCCAGCCTTCCAGACTGCAGCGTTACCTCTTGAGTGACGAGCCTTGTCGCTGGGTTACGCGATGTGTTGGAGGCCATGGCGGCATCGGATACATTTTGCACTAAAGGGGTGTCCGCTTGCGTCCAGCCTTTGCCGGTGTATTCGCTCTTGCTCTCTCCCCGCCAATAGGTAAGCTCTGAGGTAACGGCCGTAAACGCCGGACTGTCGTCTGCGCGAAGCGGCCGGCCGAGCAGGCTGTCATCCGAGCCATAGCCGGTAGTCCCCCAGCTGGTGCCCGTCATTCGGGCCGACTCGTGATCCAGCCAGTCCTCACTATGAAACCGCGTCTCGAACGCCGCAATCGCCTTGGACCAATCCATCGCTTTCATATCGCCCGGGTGCAGCCAAGCCCCGAGCCCGCCCATACCAATGCAAACAGCGGTCAGCAGCAAATAAGGGATACACCGCGGCAGCGGCTGCTCCTGTTTGGAAGCCGCACTCGCTGCGGTCCCTCCCGCCTCCGCCGCCCAGCGGCGCTCTTCTGCTTGCCACAGCATGGCCTGAAGCAGCATGCCGATGCCGAGCGCTCTCACCATCGCCAAGAAGGTGTTGACCGCAAAGACCCATTGGACCAAGGTCAGAAATCCAAACGTCATCAAGATAAACCACAATACCGAGCGCCGCTCCAGGATGAACGATTGGACCACGGAAATAAAAAACGCCCAGCCGGCCAGAAAAAGAAGGGTGCGCGTCGCCGGTTCCCATCCCGCGACATTCCCTTGTAGTCCCGCGATCGCATCCGTCATGAGCTGTGCGCCCCACTCCCTCCACCATAGCATTGAAGGGATGGCCTGTCCGTTATGCAGCCAAGCCGTCACGGCGATGATGCCCGCCAGCTTGGCTGGCCAGATGATCCATCCGTTCCAGCGGAACATATCGACGAGCACGAATAAGGCAAACGCGATCACAAAGGGCCCGATCGCATACACTTCCGTGACGTTCGCCAGCTCGCGGAGCGGATACAGCCACTCCAGCAGCAGCAGGAGCAAGAGCGTGCTGAGGAGCGCATCCGCCGCCAAGCGTGCGGGGTGACGGTCAACCACTGCTGGCGGCATGGCCATCACCTCCCCGCTGCGATGCGGCAGTTGCTTCTGCCGCCAGCACCGTCACCCGGCAGCCGAGCGCCTCGAGCTGCCGCCGCCAGCCGTGCCAGGACTCGGGCAGCGCCGCGCCGCCGGGTCCGGGCACGAAGAGCACGTGCGCGGCGCCCCGCGGCAGCCCGCGCAACGCCGCCGGCAGCTGCGTGTCGGCCCGCGCCGTGACGAGCGTCACGGCCGCCCCCGCGGCCTGCCGCCCTTCGCGCTGCGCGAGCTCGGCGAAGGCCTCGGGGCGGCTCCCGCCGCACGGCACCGCCGCCAGCAGCCGCAGCAGCTCGGGCAGGCGCCCGCGCCCCTGCGCCTCGGCGGCGCTCCCCTGGCCGTCCGCGACGGCCAGCCGCACCCGCGCGCCCAGCTCGAGCCCTCGCTGGGCCAGCCCGGCCGCGGCCTCCACCGCCGCCGTCAGCGCAGGATCCGCCCACAGGGCGGCTCCCGCGCTGCCCCCGGCTCCGGCCGCGTCGAGCACCACGAGCTGCCGCCCTTCGGCAGGCTGCTCCAGCACTTTCGCGCGCAGCTCGCCCGTGCGCGCGCTGGTGCGCCAGTGGATCCAGCGCAGCGGATCCCCGGGCGCATACGGCCGCGTGCCGCTCACCTGCGGCACGGAGGCCCACGCCGGCGGCACGGCCGCCGAAGGCTGCGGGCGGGGCAGCACCCAAAGGGCCCCGCCCGCCCCGCTGCGGCGCGTGAGCCGCAGGAGGCCAAAGGCGTCGGAGGCGCTCACGGTTCGCGCCTCGTGCACATACAGCCCCCGGTTCAATCCCATCAGCCGGATGACCTCTTCCCCTTGCCCTTGCGCGGGAAGCAGCTCCCGGATCACCACGCGTTCCCCCGTACCTTGGTGCACCCACACCTCCTCCCACTGGAGTACGGCGCCCGGAACGAAGCGAAACACCCCTGGAAGCCGAACGGGAAGCGGAAGGGAGTCGCCCACAAATCCCTGCGTGGGTCCTTGCAATCCCTGCTCCGACACACCGATCTCTTGAAGCCCGCGTCGCAGCATAACATAAGCCAATAGAGCATAAACGGACAAAAAAGTCAGACTAAACAACAAAAACCAAGCCGTTCGCCCGCCCCGCTCCAGTGCCCACACCCCGGACGCTGTGCAAAGGCCAAGCAAACCGACGATCCCGACGACGTTACGCATGGCTCGCCCCCCCTTAGCCCGCAGCATGACGCCGGGCAGGGATAGGCACGAGGCCAACGACCGCGGTCACGATCGCTTCCGCGTCCCGTCCGGCCATCGCTGCGGCAGTCTGGAGCATGAGGCGGTGAGCCAGAACCGGCAAGGCTAGCTCCTTCACATCATCCGGGATCACATAGCTACGCCCCTGCAGCAAGGCCTGCGCTTGCGCCGCCCGCATTAGCGCGACGGTGGCCCGTGGGCTGGCTCCAAGCGCTACGTCCGGGTGCTGGCGCGTAGCCGTAATCAGCTGAACAATGTATTGCTTAATCGCATCATCGACATGAATGGCGCGAGCTTCCTTTTGCAGCGCCGTAAACTCCTCCTGCAGCACCACCGTCCGCACTTGAGCCAGCGGGAAGGCGTCCTCCATCCGATTCAGCATTTCAATTTCCTCCTGCGGCTGGGGGTAGCCCAGGCGCAGCTTCAGCAAAAAGCGGTCAAGCTGCGCTTCAGGCAGCTGAAAGGTACCTTCGAAATCGACCGGGTTTTGCGTGGCCAAAATAAAGAACGGCTCCGGCAGCGGATACGTCGTTCCGTCGACCGTCACTTTCCGCTCCTCCATCGCTTCGAGCATAGCGGCTTGGGTGCGCGGCGACGTGCGGTTCAGTTCATCGGCCAGCACAATATGTGCCATCAGCGGTCCGGGGCGAAACTCGAAGGCGCCGGTGTGCTGGTTATAGATCGACACGCCGGTCAAATCCGAGGGCAGCAAATCGGCGGTGCACTGAATACGCTTAAAGCTGCCGTCAATCGTACGGGCCAGCGCCCGGACGAGCATCGTTTTGCCGACGCCAGGTACGTCCTCGAGCAGCACGTGACCGCCGCAGAGCAGCGCAACGAGCAGCTTCCGGATCACCTCCCGCTTCCCGACAATGACCTTCTCCACCTGATACACAATACGCTCGAGTACGGCCTGCGGCTGATCGCTTAAATATGAGGCCATAGGCATGAATGACATCCTCCTTGATTTCCGGCGGCAGCCGGAAGAACCCGCCGCGGCCGTACTAGAATCATAGTCTTGAACTCTATTAACTCTAGTATGGACGGATTTCGGAGGTTTTAGACTTGCGAGACGGTTTGCCTCTCTTTACTGGTCAAAGCGCTTAAAGAGGCCGCTGATTGATTGCAGGCCTAGCGATCCCTGGAGCTGAATGGTCACGACCGCTGCTGAGGAGCCCTCCCCCGCTTCATAACCGGTGACCGTATGACCGAACAGCTCCACCGTCTGCCTGAGCGGAACGTAGATCGTGCCTTCCTTCAGCTGCATGCCGGGCAGCGGAACAGTCGTAACGACAGGTCCCAACAGCGCGGAGCCTCGCGGCTGCAAAAGGCGAAGCTCCTGCTTTCCTAGGTCATACTCCGCCGTATACAGACCATACGTCACCCGAGCAATGCGCTGGTCACCGACCCACTCCACCTTCGCGCCCATCGCTTCAACAAACGGCCGCAGCGGGACATAGAAGGAGTTGCCGTGAAACAGAAACTGGCCCTTGGAAAGCTCGAGGGATGAGGCAGATTCGTTCATCCGCACGGATAGCTGCTCCGGCCCGATGTCTTCTGGTGCCGGTGTCGGAGGGGCGGGCGGCGCTTCCGGCTCGGGCGCAGCTTCTTGCTGAGGCGCCCAGACCTGCCGATGCTCCGCCGCCGCCGCCGCAAATTGATTGAACGAAGACCGGCTCAAGGAGCGTGACCATTTCGGCTTGCCGTTCGACCCATGCACCGGCTTCACCTCCGGCGTGAGGGAAGCAAAGTCGTAGCCCCTCTCCTTAAATAGCCGGATGATCTTCGGTAGCGCTTTCACCGATTCGCCGTGACCGCTACTATCATGCATCAGCACAATCACCTCATGCCGGAAGGGGCCTTTTTGGACTGTCTGATAGATTTCAGATGCTGGCACGCCAACTTTCGTAGAATCGCCGCTATCAATATTCCAATCGTGAACCTCATAGCCGGCTTGATCCAAAAAGTAGAAATAGAATGGATCAAAATTACCGGATGTGCCGCCCGGGGCCCGAAGCAGCCGTGGAGTCACGCCGGTGGCCGCGTTGATTATGTTTTCGGTACGCTGAATTTGCTTCCAAAACACACTGAAATCCGAATACAGCTCATTATACACATGGTTATAGCTATGATTGCCGATAGCATGCCCCTCATTCACAATGCGCGCGGCAATGTCCGGCTGCGCCTCCACCTGCTGCCCCAGCACAAAAAACGTCCCCTTCACCTCTTCCGCTTTCAGAATATCAAGCACCTGAGGCGTCAGCTTGCTGGGCCCGTCGTCGAAGGTCAAATAAACCGTGGGCTTCACCGGCGTCGTATAGCTTTTGTCCAGCTCCACGTGCTTTCCCGCTTTCATTGCAGCGAATACGGCCTCCGGATCGTCCTCCCCTGCAGTCCCTGCCCAGGCCATACCCGGGAGCGCTGTTATGCCTAGGAGAGGAATGCAGCATACCCAAGTTACAGCTTTCTTCCAAGCCCTCTGCAGGCCACCCTGTTGTCCGTTCATCATCGGGGCATTCCCTCCGCATAATCTATGATTTTGGTTTACTAGACTATATGGGAGCAGCAGGTAATGTATGACAACAAAAGCTCCAGCCTCGATCGGGGCATGGAGCCTTATTCTAGGGTTGCACAGAAACGCTTGGCTTCGCCGCACGCTCGCCCTTCAGCGGGATTCGGCGACTAAGCAGCTTCTCCATGCCATCGGCCGGTACCGGCCGGCTGAACAAGTAGCCTTGCGCTTCGTCACATGCGTGGCGCCTTAAGAAGGCCAATTGCTCCTTGGTCTCCACGCCCTCCGCAAGGACGCGCAGCTTCAAGCTGTGCGCCATGGCGATGATCGCCTGCACAATGGCCGTATCGTCCGAAGATTTCGCGATGTCCCGGACGAAGGCACGGTCGATTTTAAGCGTATCGATCGGGAATTTTTTCAAATAGCTTAAGGAGGAATAGCCTGTGCCAAAATCGTCAATGGATATCGAAACGCCCAGCTCTTTAATCGCTTGCAGCCGGTTGATCACATATTTTTCATTCCGAATCGCAATGCTCTCTGTAATTTCAAGCTCCAGCCAGCGGGCATCCAGCCCCGTCTCCGCTAAAATCTGCGCCAATCCGCTCACAAAATGCTCTTGGTTGAACTGCCGCAGCGATAAATTGACGGCCATGCGCACGGGAGGGTACCCTTGGCTCTGCCAGGCTTTATTTTGCATGCAGGCCATGCGCATAATCCACTCGCCAATCGAGAAGATGAGCCCTGTCTCTTCGGCAATCGGAATAAACTCCCCCGGGGAAACCCATCCCAGCTCCGGATGCTGCCAGCGGATCAGCGCCTCCATCCCTATGATTTTTCTCGTTCGGATGTGAATCTTGGGCTGGTAATACAAGTCGAACTCCTGCTGCTCCAGCGCCTTGCGCAGCCCTTGCTCCAGCTCGAGCTTTCGCGAATTTACCATATTCATGCGGGGGTCGAAAAACGTGTAGACATTTTTCCCTGTCTCTTTCGACGCGTACATGGCCAGGTCGGCATTTTTGACCAGGCTGTCCACATCAAACGCATCCTCCGGATACACCGTCAGCCCGATGCTCGGCGTAATAAATAAGTGATGCTTATCGATCACCATCGGCTGCTTCATCTGGTCGATAATGCGCTGGGCCAGCATGGCCGCCCCTTGGCGACCTGTATTCGGAAGCAGCGCAATAAATTCATCCCCGCCCAGTCGGGAGACGATATCCGTCTTCCGCATACAGCGCTGCAGCAGCTGAGCCACCGCTTGCAGCAAGCTGTCGCCAACGTAATGACCGAGCGTATCGTTAATATATTTAAACCGGTCCAGGTCGATAAACATTACGGAAACCGTCTGCTGGGTTTGCCTCGCCTGCTGCAGCACTTGGGCTACCATTTGCATGAACAAATTCCGATTGGGCAGCTCCGTTAGCGGGTCATAGTAAGCCATTTGCATGATCGTTTCGTCGGCCAGCCTCCGCTCGGTGATATCTCGTAGATACGTGGTCAGAATCGGCGCTCCTGCTTTCTTGATCCGTGTGACCGTCAGCTCGATCGGAAACTCGGAGCCGTCCGCGCGCATGGCCATCGTTTCGTACCGGTTGCCCAGCAGCTTTCCATCACCCGACTTCAAATACTGATTCAGCCGATCCGTGTATTCCTGCCGCAGCGGGGGCGGAATGATGAGCTCCGTCATATTCCTGCCGATCACCTCCCGCTGCGAATACCCGAACGTTTCTTCCGCGACCGGATTAAACTCAAGAATATTCCCTCGGGCATCCAGCATAACAATGCAGTCCATGGCCGATTCCAGGATCGACCCTTTCAGCGCGATCTGCTCCGCCAACCGTTGGTCGGCAAAGTAGGCGCTGAACAATGCGAGCGCCAGCACCACAATCGTTCCCGCGGCAATCAGAACCGCTAGCAGAAAATAATTCCCCTGGTAGGCGGCATCTGAATGGGTCATCTCCGATGAAACCGGGACAATGTGCGCGGCCGCCATACCGGTGTAGTGCATCCCGGTAATCGCCGTGCCCATAATGACACCGCTCCCCAGCTTCAGCATTTTGCCGAACCTGCTCACATGCACGCGAAACCGAAAGGAGAGCATCAGCGCAGCGATCGATGCGCCGACAGCGATCACGATGGATAAGGTGAAGAGCGAGGGCTCATACCGAATCGTTACATTGTCCATGGCGGCCATCCCGATATAATGCATTCCGCTGATGGCAAACCCCACAAGCGTACCGCCGACCGTGAGCTGCTTCATTGTAATGTCCGGGCGGCAGGCGACCACTAGGCCACCAAGAGATGCAGCGATAGCCACCAAGACGGAAAGCGCTACCATAAGGACGCTATACGTGACGCTGAGCGAGGAGGGATGATAAGCCAGCATCGCTATAAAGTGCATGGCCCAGATGCCGATCCCCATCGCACAAGCGCCGCCAGTGAGCCATGCACTGCGCTTCCAGCCCCTCGACAGGCTGACCCGTCTGGAAACATCCAGCACCGTATAGGAGGCAATCACGGCAATCAAGAAGGAAATCGCGAGTAAATTCTGATTGTACATCGCTGCCCAGTCTTCATGATTCATGCTTGTCCCCTCATTTTCCATGATCTATAAATGAAAAAAAATCTACCCCGAATAAAGGATAGATTTCCTTATACCCGGTAACCTGACGACCATAGCATGTGATCTCTGCGATCCAATGCCTTAGGCCATGGCTTTGCGTCCCATCGTTTCCCATGGTTTGCCTTTGACAAGTGATAAAAGTTCTACTGTCACAAAAAAATTTCCTAGGACTAATTATATATTGGATAATTATGACAAGTACATAGGTCATTATACATATGTAACCTTTCGCAGTCTGTCATTTTCTGTCGGGATAACGAAAAAAAGCCCAACTACTGCAGCATGGCCACAGCGGCGGACTTTTTTCTACATTGCTTTACAATTGTTTTACAGCCTCCAGCACCTTATCGACATGTCCTTTAATGCGAATATTGCGCCATTCGGCCGCCAGCTTCCCCTGCTCATCAATGAGGAACGTCGAGCGGACAACGCCCATGTATTCCTTCCCGTACAGCTTCTTCAGCCGCCACACGTCGTACAGCTCGCATACGGCGTGATCGGGATCGGACAG
Organism: Paenibacillus cremeus; assembly: GCF_007786445.1. Taxonomy (GTDB): domain Bacteria; phylum Bacillota; class Bacilli; order Paenibacillales; family NBRC-103111; genus Paenibacillus_G; species Paenibacillus_G cremeus. The sequence goes on from NZ_VNJI01000068.1 coordinate 17,869, forward strand.
CAGCAGGAAAGGCAGCTCATATTTAGCGGCAAATTTATCATGGGACCGCAGGTCGTCGGGGCTGATGCCGATCACCTCGGTGTTCCATTCCGCAAACTGCCCATTGTAATCTCGAAACTCGCACGCCTGGGTCGTACAGGTCGGCGTATTATCGGCCGGGTAAAAATAGATAACGACCTTTTTGCCACGGAATTGCTTGAGCGCTACTTGCTTCCCACCGGAAGACTCAAGGGTAAAATCAGGCGCCTTCCGCCCTACTTCAATAGCTGTCATACTGGACTCTCCCTCCCTTTTTCGACTACGACCCCGCTCCACGGTACCGTTTCACTCCATAGTTCCAAACCATCAGCGCGAGCGTCAACGAGACTAGCCCCACAGCTGGCGTAAGAAGCGCGAAGCTCCCCCAGTTCGCCCGATCGAGGAAGTACGAAGCCGGGTAGAAGCCGACAAAGCCGAACGGCAGCACCCATGTCAGCATCAAATTCAAAATCCGATTGTAAATCGTAACCGGATAACGGCCGTAGTTTTGCAGGTTCCACAGCAGCGCGAGAATGCCTGTCGGCGCATCGGAGAAGAAGGACAGCGAGGTGAAGAAAATGTACACGCCGCCATAGATCATGATCGACCCCAGCACCAGCAGCAGGAAAACCAGCGGATCGTACCACATGAGGCTCAGGCCCAGCTGCGACCAGGAGGCGGCCATAATCAGGAAGCCGACTAAGGCGCTGAACAGCGACGACGGATCCATATTTTCCAGCATCAGCTGGATCAGATTATAAGCCGGCCGCGTGAGAATGCGGTCCATTTCCCCTTTGACGATGTATCGTTCGCTGAACCCCCACAGGTTGAAAAAAGTAATAAACAAGCCGTAGGCCACCATAAAATAGCCATAGATGAACAAAATCTGCTGCTCATTCCAATTGCCGATCGCCGATGTGTGTTGGAACACCACCAGGATGAAGAACAGGTTCAGCCCATTGAACAGCAGATCGGACAAGATTTCAATCCAAAAGTCCGAGCGGTACGTCAGACGTGTTTTCATGTAATTTTTCAAGTAATCGACAATCAATCCCGCATAAAACATCCGTCTTACCCTCCTTGCACGAACAGCCGCGTCCGCGCGCCACGCCACAACAGAAACAGCGGAATGATCAGCAGCGCGAACCAGAGAATTTGAATGAGAAACACCTCATAGACGGCGCTTCCCGTCACTTTTCCGGTGAATACGGAGCCCGGCAAATAAGTGATCGCCTGAAACGGCAGCAGCTGCATCAGCCCTTCCGCCCACCCGGGGAAAAAGGACATCGGCACCACCAGCCCGGAGAACAAATCGACTGCCACCCGCTTCATCCTCATCATGCCTTCGTTATTTTCAAGAAAAAAAGCAAACAGCCCGGTAATAATATTGAGCTGCGAATTAATGAGAAAGCTAAAGAACAGCATGACCAGGAAGATCGCCCACACCTTCGGATCCGTCGGCAATTGCACCTTGAACAATAAGGCCACGACCACCATCCCCGGCGTTGAGAACAGGAAAAAGCGGAACAAGCCTTCACCCAGGCCCTGCATCATTTTCACGAAAATATAGTTGTACGGCCGAATAAACTGCGTCGCTACGCTGCCGTCTTTGATCTCATTCGCAATCTCACGGTCCAGGTTATTGAAATAAAACGCCCGCGCCATCCACGACACCGCGACATAGGTCGTCATCTGGGTCACGGTCATCCCGCCCAGCAGCTCCTTGCCGCCATAAATCGCCTTCCACAGAAAGTAGTAAGCTCCGATATTGAGCGCGTAAATGATAATGCCGCTGTAATAGTTCACCCGGTAGGCCAGCATCATCAGGAAGCGCATGCGAATAATTTCTAGATAGGCGCTAAGCATGGACCTTCACGTCCTGTTCTGCTTGCTTCACTTCCGCCGAGCCGGATTTGTAAATTTCGCGCACGATGTCGTCGGTGTTCGTCTCCACGATTTTAATATCTTCAATATTCATGATGCCGACGACGCGGCTGAGCACATCGGACACGCTGGCCCGCTGCTGCGGAATCCAGACCTTCGCGGTCAGCTCGTTTTCCATCGACCAGGCGACATCCAAACCGCTGGTCAGCTCTTGAAGCCTCGAGAGCGGTACCGCCGCCGGAAATTGCAGGATGACTTCCTTCCCTTTGCCCCACTTGGCTTTCAGCTCCTCGAGCCCGCCGTCGTAGATGATATTCCCGTCGTCCAGCATAATGACCCGCGAGCACAGTGCTTCAATATCCTGCAAATCGTGTGTCGTCAGCAGAATGGTCGTGCCATGCCGCGCATTCATCGACTTCAGAAACTCGCGAATTTCCGTTTTCACGACAATATCCAGCCCGATCGTCGGCTCGTCGAGAAAGACGATTTGCGGATTATGTAAGAGCGACGCCGCGAGCTCACACCGCATCCGTTGTCCAAGGCTGAGCTTGCGCACCGGTCGGTTCAATAGTTCGCCCAGCATGAGCCGATCTGTCAGCTCGTCCAGACGCTGCTTGAAATCGTTATCGCCCACGCGGTAAATTTTCTTCAGCAAACGGAACGATTCAATGACTCCGATATCCCACCAGAGCTGGCTGCGCTGTCCGAACACGACACCGATGCCGCGGACAAACTTTTCCCGCTCCTTAAAGGGGATGTAGCCGTTCACCCGAATGTCGCCCGAGGTGGGGACGAGGATGCCGGTCAGCATCTTAATCGTAGTGGACTTGCCTGCACCGTTCTCTCCAATATAGCCGCATATTTCCCCTTGAGGAATTTGGAAGCTGATGTCTTTTACAGCCCTAACTTGGTTATACTCTCGGTTAAACAGGTCCCGAAGGGCGCCCTTGAGTCCTTCCCGGTTTTTTTGCACCTTAAATTCCTTGCGCAGTTGATGTACATCGATCGCTAGCATAGATGATATTGGTTCCTCCTGTCGTATATTGCCGAAGCTTGCAGGTGCGGATCGATTCCTTTTATAATGAAATACAAAAGTTACCTTTTCTTTGACATGCATGTTCCTGCAACATTTTCAAACCCTATACACGTTATCATACACGAACCGACATCATAGGAAAAGCAAGCGGACGGACGGCTTGGAGCATCGGCATAACCGGTGCTTGCGGCTGCCTAGGCTAAAGGAAGGAGCACGCTTATGGCACGTACATTCAAATGGTTTTTCATCATGCTCGCCTTGCTTCTCGTTGCAGGAATCGGCTATTTTACATATGCTTTCCTCCATTTCGCCAACAACATTCAAAGCCGCCCGGAAACGACCAAATTCGGAGGCCTGACGCCCAAGCAAATGACTATGACAGGAGGCGCCTATTCACCGCCCAAATGGGAAGGCAAGCAGCGAGTGAACGTTTTGCTGCTCGGTGGCGACTCTAGAGGTCTGAAGAAGAACGAGATACCACGTTCGGATTCCATCATGATCGCTTCGATCGACCCCGTCACGAAAAAAGCATTTTTGTTCTCTGTTTTGCGCGACACTTACGTGAAAATTCCCGGTCAAGGCGAAGACCGCATCAATACGGCGCTCGCCACCGGCGGACCCAATTTAGCCATGCGGACCGTCAGCGATCTGCTCGGCATCCCGATCCAATACTACGTGTATACGGATTTTAAAGGCTTCATCGCCCTGGTGGATGCCATCGACGGCATCGATCTCGACGTAGAGAAGGACATGAAATACACCGACGCCGAGGACGGACACGAATACGATATCAATTTGAAAAAAGGGATGCAGCACCTCAATGGCAAAACCGCGCTCCAATACGTGCGCTTCCGGCATGACGCGATGAGCGACTTCTCCCGGACGGAGCGGCAGCGAAAGTTTTTGCAGGCGGTGGCGCAAAAGATGCAGACGACGGGCTCGCTGATCCGGCTGCCGAAAATTTTGAGCAGCATCGACCCGTATATTGAGACGAATCTAACGACCACCGACATGCTGAAGCTGGGCTCCCTGGGCTATGAGGCGAAGACAGAGGGAATGGTCAGCCAGCAAATCCCGCCAACCGAGCTTTTAGTGGAGAAACGCGTAGGAGGCGCTGAGGTGCTCAGCGTGAACCGAGAGAAGCTCCAAGCCTACGTTAAGGCCTTGCTAGATGGACGCGATCCATTGGAGAAGGAAAAACCGGTGAGCCCGCAGGGAAAGACGACCACCAGCACCAGCACCAGAACTGGCGTGGGCGTGAATACCTCGCTCAAAAAGCAGCCCTAACGGAATAGCGGCAATATTATAGCCCCCGCTCCACTCTAGCAGTTCTGTGGTCCGGGGGCTTTGTTATGCCTCTAGCCACCTTTCGAAAATGACTTCATGCCGCTTTTTTCATATAATAGGTAAAATAGCACAACATCGTCTTGTCATGGGGAGGGATTTCTTTGACCATCATACATATAGTAGATGCGTTTGCCGATCGTCCGTTCCGGGGGAATCCGGCGGCGGTTTGTTTGTTAGAGCGCTATCCATCGGATGCCGTTATGCAGCAGATTGCCATGGAAATGAACTTATCTGAGACGGCCTTTCTTTGCCCTTGCCCCGAAGAGGGGGAACACCACTTCCAGCTTCGCTGGTTTACACCGGTGACCGAGGTCGATTTGTGCGGTCATGCTACCTTGGCCAGTGCGCATTACTTGTGGGACACGGGTGCCGCGCCGCTCGATCGCCAGCTCTCATTTCATACACGCAGCGGCTTGCTCACCGCCAAGCCTTCCGGAGACGGCTGGATTCAGCTCGATTTCCCTGCAGAGCCGGTATCTGAAGTGGAGGTTAATCCCGACCGCTTGATCGCAGCTCTAGGAGGTGTAAGCTCGTACCGCTTCGTCGGGACCAATCGGATGGACATGGTCGTGGAGCTCGATTCGGAGGAGACGGTGCGCAGCTTGACGCCTGATTTTACAGCGATCCGTGGGCTGACCGGATTGCGGGGGCTGGTTGTGACCGCACGTTCTTCGAATCCGGCGTATGATTTTGTTTCCCGCTGCTTTTTCCCCGGCCTTGGAATCGATGAGGACCCGGTTACCGGCTCCACCCATTGCGGACTGGCTCCGTATTGGCAGCCCAAGCTCGGCCGGGACCAGTTTATTGCGAAGCAGCTCTCTGGACGAACCGGTACGCTGCGACTTGCGATCGCTGGCGATCGCGTGAAGCTGTCCGGTCAAGCCGTAACCGTGCTGAATGGTGCATTACAGCTATAGTTTTATTCCTACTACCTGATCTTGGAGGATTCGTACATATGACTACATCCAGACCCCGCTCCGAGGCGCTCTACAAGGAAGCGCTCGAGCATATTGTCGGCGGCGTCAACAGCCCTTCCCGCTCGTTTAAAGCGGTAGGCGGCGGTGCGCCGGTGTTCATGAAACGCGGCCAAGGCGCCTACTTCTGGGACGAGGACGGCAACCGCTACATTGACTACCTCGCCGCCTACGGCCCGATCATTCTCGGTCATGCGCATCCGCATGTGACCGCCGCCATTTGCCGTGCTGCCGAGAACGGCACGCTGTACGGCACCCCGACCGAGCTCGAGATCGAATTCGCGCGCATGCTGAAAGCCTCGACGCCCTCGCTCGACAAGGTCCGCTTCGTCAACTCCGGCACGGAGGCCGTCATGACGACGATTCGCGTCGCCCGAGCCTACACGGGCCGCAACAAAATCGTCAAGTTCGCCGGCTGCTACCACGGCCACTCGGACCTCGTGCTCGTCGCCGCAGGCTCCGGCCCATCCACCCTCGGGATCCCCGACAGCGCCGGGATCCCGACCAGCATCGCGCACGAGGTGATCACCGTGCCGTACAACGACCTCGCCGCGCTCGACGAAGCGCTCGCGCGCTGGGGCAACGACGTCGCCGCGGTGATGGTCGAGCCCATCGTGGGCAACTTCGGCATGGTCATGCCGAAGCCAGGCTTCCTCGAAGGGCTCTGCGCCGCCGCGCGGCGGAATGGCTCCCTCGTCATCTACGACGAGGTGATCACGGCGTTCCGGTTCCACTACGGAACGACGCAAACCTTTGATGGCCTGCCGTCGGGAACCGACTTCGCGGCCATCGAGCCGGACCTGACGGCCCTGGGCAAAATCATCGGCGGCGGACTGCCGATCGGGGCCTATGGGGGCCGCAAGGACATTATGGCGCAGGTGGCGCCCTTGGGCCCGGCCTATCAGGCCGGCACGATGGCGGGCAACCCTGCGTCCATCTCGGCAGGAATCGCATGCCTGCAAGCCTTGCAAGAGCCGGGCACGTACGCCCGGCTGGATCAGCTCGGCGCGGCGCTTGAGGCTGGCATGAGCGAGGCAGCGCGCAAGCATGGCATTGCGCTGACAATCAACCGCATCCGCGGCGCGCTGTCCACCCACTTCTGCGACCATCCGGTGACGAACTACGACGAAGCGCAGGACACCGACGGCGAGCAGTTCGCACAGTTTTTCCGACTCATGCTGGAGCAGGGCATTAATCTGGCGCCATCCAAATATGAAGCCTGGTTTATGACGACCGCTCATACAGATGACGACATCGCATTCACCCTGCAGGCGGCTGAGCGGGCCTTCTCTCAGATGGCGCGATAAAGATCATTTTTTTCCTGTCCGATGTTTAATTATGCGTTTCGAGCCTTATTGTTTCAAAAGCATGAATAAGACGAATTTTCAGATCAATTGAAAAGTGGTAATCAAATTACGAACTATTATCGAAAGTTGATAATAGTTCGTTCGTTTTTATGAAAATTTTAGTTTAACTAAAATTTTTCCCTTTATTCACCAATTATGCAAAATAGATAACGCTTACATAACGTCTTTCCCCTGAATGTTCTATTGTCTCATCGACAATTTCATGGTATTCTAATACTAATTTACTTTTTGAAAAACCAGATATAATGTAAGGTTTTCACCATGGAAGCCAGGAAGGTATGCGCTCATTTTGTCGAATTGGGCACATTTATTTTTTTATTATCGCCCACTTCCGCGCTGCCTCAGAAGAAACAAAGAACCGTCGCACGAGTCTTTTATGCAGAATAAATGTATATTTATTCATCCATGCTATCTTGACTGTGTCCACTTTCTTTTTCTGCGACATGAACAAACCTTATCTAAAGGATGAAACCGCATAATTTTCTTGGGAGGTGACGGTCAGCCTGCTGACCACGACTATGAACGAAGTAATGCGTAATGAAGGCCGCTTTCAGAACCTTTTAGCCACCGAACATGACAGCTGCGGCATCATCTGTATCGTAGAGAAAGACGGGTTTCCTTCCCGTGACAACATCCAAAAAACGATCGACGCTCTGGTAAAATTAGAGCATCGTTCGGGTTTTATTAACGGGGAAGGCGACGGTTGCGGGATTTTGACCGACATCCCTAGAGCACTTTGGGAGAAGAAGCTGAATGATGCCGGCCTCGATGGCAAACTGGCGTATGATGAGCGCTTCTCTGTAGCTCACATCTTTGTCCCACGCAAGCTGGCCATTTCCGCGGCCGACATGCAGCAAGGCATGCGCGAGCTGTTTGCAGGCTTTGGCGTCAGCATTCTAATGGAGCAAGAAAATCAAGTCGACAGCAGCGTACTCGGTCCGAACGGACGCAACGACGAGCCTACGTTCTGGCAGGTAGCCGGTTTCTGTGATAAGCCAGAAGTGAAGGTTGCCGATCATCTGTTTGAGCTTCATGTGGCGATCGAAGCCAAGTACAACGTGCATGTCGCTACGTTGAGCAATGTGACAGCGGCCTACAAAGTGATGGGCGCGGCTAGCATTTTGCCTAAATACTACAATGATACCCGTGATCCGCTGTTCGCCGCGCAAGTGACGATCGGTCATAACCGGTATTCGACAAACACCCAATCCAGCTTCTTCCGTGTACAGCCGTTCTCCCTGCTGGGCCATAACGGCGAGATCAACACCGTGAAGAAAATGCGTCTGGAAGCAGACATGGTCGGCGTTCCACTCGTGGACGGCGGCAGTGACTCCCAAGACATGAACCGGACGATTGAAACGTTCATCCACCGCGCGGGCCTCAGCCTGTTCGAAGCGATGGAAGTCGTTTTCCCGCCGATCATTAACGAAATGAAGCTGTACCGTCAAGAGCTTCAGGATTTGTATGTGTACTACCGCCAAATGTGGGGTCACTATGCTCAAGGTCCTGCGGGGATCGTATCCCGCTATGGCAACGAATGTATTTTCAGCGTCGATGCCCTCGGCTTGCGTCCGGTATGGATGGTGGAAAGCGAAACATCGCTTTACTTCTCCTCCGAGCAAGGCGTGATTACCGTTGGCGAAATGGTAGCCGATCCGAAACCGATCGCTCCAGGCGAGAAAGTCGGCGTACTGCTTACACCAGGTGAGCATGTGCAGGTGATTCCTTACCATCAGGTTCAAACGATGGCAATGGAGCGCGCTTCCGCTCGCATCGGCATCGAAGGGCTTCGCAAGCATTTGAACAATTCCGTTCCTGCGGTTGAGGCAGCTCCATCTGCTGACCTTACACCGACGGATGCGATTTATAGCGCGTTCGGTTGGGACCGCGACGGCATCAGCATGATCGAGACGACTGCGGATACCGGCGCCGAGCCGATCCGTTCCCTGGGTCATGACAGCCCGCATGCGGCACTCAACTGGGAGCGTCAGAACATTCCAGACTTCATTAAAGAAAGCGTAGCTGTCGTAACGAATCCGGCGATCGACCGCGACCGCGAAATGGAGCACTTCTCCACCCGCGTCGTTGTTGGCCCGCGTCCGGCGGTTTACGGTCAGCTCGACGAGCGTCTGCGCATTGAGTTGCTGTACCCTGTCGTACTCGAAGGCAGCAACGGCGTAGATTCCTTAAGCGAATTGAAACAGCCTAGCTTCGAACAGCTGACGGCTATGTACGGCGCACAGAATGGTGATGCTGTAGCTACTTTGTCGACCACGTTTGCCCGCGGCACGTCCGTTAAGGAGGCGCTGGAGCAACTGGCTGCAGATGCCATCAAAGCCGTTCGCCAAGGCGCTATGCTGCTCATCTTGGATGACAGCGAAGCTCACCAGAACGACCGCCTGTGGTTGGATCCTCACCTCGCGGTTTCCAAAGTAGATATCGCGCTTCGCGGTGAAAAGCTCGGCTTCGGAGATAACCTCCGCCGTCAAGCTACGCTGGTACTGCGCAGCGGAGCGATCCGTAACCTGCATGACATCGCTGTGGCATGCGGTTTAGGCGCAGACGTGCTGTCTCCTTATATCATGTTTGCTACGGCCGCTTCCAAAGACGGCGCACCGGCAGCTCGCAAAGTATTCACGGCTCTGATGAAAGGCTTGGAGAAAGTCATCTCCACCATCGGTACGCACGAGCTTCGCGGCTACACCCGCTTCTATTCTTCGATCGGGCTCAAGCCGGAAGTGGCAGAAGTGCTTGATATTGTGAACTATCTGGGCAGCGATGCCGCAGGGACCGGCTTTGCCGAGCTCGAGGCGGATGCCGAAGCCCGTTATAACGATTTCTCGAATCCAAAAGCCAAGGCCGCGCGGAACTTCCGTTTCTTCCAGCGCATGTGGAAAGCGCTGGGCGATGCTGCCTCCGGTGCTGCACCTTACACGGATTACCGTGACAAGCTGCGCGAAGAAGAGAAGAAGAACCCGATTTCCATTCGTCACGTGGCCGCATTCAACTTTGAAAAAGCCGCTGCAGAAGGACGCAAGCCGCTTAGCACCGATCAAGTCAATATCGGAATCGGCGGACATGATCTGCCTATGCTAATCTCGTCTATGTCCTTCGGATCACAGAATGAGACAGCATTCCGTGCCTATGCAGAAGCCGGCGAGCGTCTGAACATGGTTACCATGAACGGAGAAGGCGGCGAGATTAAAGATATGCTCGGCCGTTACAAGCGGACCCGCGGTGCGCAGGTAGCATCCGGACGCTTCGGTGTCAACGTAGAATTGGCTACTGCGGTAGCTTTCCTTGAGATCAAGATCGGTCAAGGCGCAAAACCGGGCGAAGGCGGTCACCTGCCAGGCTCCAAGGTTACAGCCAAGATCGCTGCAACGCGTAACGCTACCATCGGCTCCGACCTGATTTCGCCTTCCAACAACCACGATATTTACTCGATCGAGGATTTGGCGCAAATCATCTCCGAGCTCAAGGAAGCCAGCGGCCGCAAAGCGAAAATCATCGTAAAAATTCCAGTTGTACCTGGGATCGGAACGATTGCCGTAGGTGTCGCCAAAGCAGGTGCGGACGTCATCACTTTGTCCGGCTTCGACGGCGGTACTGGTGCAGCGCGGATTCACTCCATTACGCACGTAGGCTTGCCAACCGAAATCGGAACGAAGCTTGCTCATATCGCCTTGATCGAAGCTGGTCTTCGTCACCGCGTAGAGCTGTGGTCTGACGGCGGGATGAAGGCCGGTGCGGACGTAGTGAAGATGGTTATGCTCGGCGCAAACCGCGTAGGCTTCGGTTCCATCGCGATGCAATCCATCGGCTGTACGACCTGCCGCGGATGTCATTTGGATACTTGCCACGTAGGGATCGCCACGCAGATCGATTCGATGGAAGAAGCCGAGGAAAAAGGCCTTCGCCGTTTCGTTCCGCGTCAATACGACATCGCTGTGGATTCCCTGGTTCGCCTCTTTGGCGGTATCGGTGAGGAAGTACGCGAGATCGTAGCTCAACTCGGATTTACGGACCTGCAGGATCTGGTCGGCCGTTCCGACCTGCTGCAGCAAGTAAGCCACCTGGAAAAAATCGATCTATCCGACCTGCTTCGCCCGGCTCCGATTTCCTTCGTTGCAGCGCATGAAGAAGCACTGGCCGAAGTGGCCGCAGCGGTATCCTCGGATATCCGTATCGCAGCAGGTGCCGAAGGTCAAGAGTTTTTCCCGGATGCCGTCTCCTTCGACGCACCGGTTGAACGCAAGTGGAGCAAGGTCGATGCGGAATCCCGTATTCTCGGAAGCCGTTATTCCAGCCACCGGGTAAGAGACCGATTCGACGGCAGCTATGACCAGCTTCCGAAGGTGAACATCACGATGACGGAAGGCTCCGTACCGGGTAACGGTTTGGCAGCATTCAACGCTCGTGGCGTAGACATTACGGTTCACGGTGGTGCGGAAGACGGCGTAGGTAAAATGTCGCTGGGCGGTAAAGTAGCCATCTTGAAGGCGCCTAGCAAGCATAAGCAGTATATCAACGGTTCGGTAGGTAAATCCTTCGGATACGGGGCACAAAAAGGCTTGTTCCTGATCCAAGGTAACGCAGATACTCGCGCTTGCATTCGTTTCTCCGGTGCAGACGTCGTATTCGGCGGCGAGATTACCACTCCACTCCGTGACGATCTCGGCGGTCTGGCAGCCCGTGCGAATATGAAGGGCTTTGCGTTCGAATACATGACTAACGGTCGTGCAGTTGTTCTGGGCGATCCAGGTCCATGGATTTGCGCAGGGATGACAGGCGGTGTGATCTATCAGCGTTTGGTTCCAGAGATGGGTCTGGATCAAGCTGCTATCGAACGCCGGATTGCCAAAGGCGCGAAAGTTAAAATCGAGCCTATCGGCGCACAAAGCACGAAGGATCTGAACGAGCTGCTCGGTGCATACCACGAAGAGCTGGCGAGCTCCGGTCAAACGGAAGCAGCAGCAACGATTCAAGAACTGCTCAGCAACCTGCAAGCTAACTTTGTACGGATCGCTCCGGTCAATCTGCAAGCAGACCAATCCGTAGCAACCGAATAAGCTGGTTACAATAACGAAACACCCGAACCCCCTCAAGCATCCCGCTTGGAGGGGGTTTTTGCTGATATTTTTCTCCACGTAAAAAGCCGCCCCAGTGCGAGAATCCTTATGGAATCCCAACGCGCCGAGAGCGGCCTTTTCATGAAACAATTCTTTTATGTTTTATGACCAAAACTTCTCACTGCCCACCGACACAAAATCGGCGCCATGCTGCAGAGCTTGCTCCACCTCATCGAAGCCTCGTATCAATCCACCTACGATCAGCGGCTGATCGATTCGGCTCTTTACCTCTTGGATGACCCGCGGCATGAGGCCCGGCATCAATTCCACCTCGTCAGGCTGACTTGCTCTGACTACACGAATCGCTGTTTCCACAGCTGCAGTATCAATGGCAAAAAATCGCTGAATGCTCCGTATACCGGCAGCCTTAGCGGCACCGATCACGTGGCTTTTAGTAGAAATAATTCCGTTAATCCCAAATTGCTCAGCTAAATAGTGAACGGCGGCCGCATCACGACCAATGCCATCGACCATTTCGATGTGGAGATAGACGCTTTTATCGGAGGCCTTGAGTTGATCCACTACTTGTCCCAGGTTTCGAATATTGCCGGTCATTAAATTAACCCGCTTGACTTTACTTTCCATGGCTAATCGGAGTTGTTCCGTCTTGGTGATCGATGCAATAATGGATTGGTGCATTCGGTTACCCCATTTCTAATTGGCTATCCGAATTTTACCACACACATATTTTCGCAAGATTAACACCATATAAAAACTTTTCACCTGCAAGCTACCGGATCATACGAAAGACTGCCTCACCAGCCTCAGGAGCCGGTTCAACAGTCTTTTTTATACAAGTGATATATTTACGCTTTAGCAGCGCGGTAAGCCTCAATGTACTGCGCTGCCTTCTTGGCAACGAGGCTGTAGTCACCGGATTTTACCGCATCTGCAGTCAAATCCGAACCAATCCCTACAGCAACTGCACCAGCCTTGATCCATTCACCCAAATTGCTGAGCGATACGCCACCCGTTGGCATGACGTTAGCCTGCGGCAATGGGCCTTTGATCGCCTTGATCATAGCTGGCGAATACAGGTTGCCCGGGAACAGCTTAACGACGTCCACACCGAGCTCCAGCGCGTGCTGGATTTCTTGAATGGTCATGACGCCGGGCATCACCGGAATGCGGTACCGATTGCACAGTGCAACCGTTCCTGGGTTGAGCGTAGGGCTCACCACGAACTCAGAACCGCTCAGAATGCCTGCACGAGCGGTTTCAGGATCAAGTACCGTTCCAACGCCAATAATGGCATATTTCGACGGATCTGAAGTCGTACTTGAGTATTTCTTAGCCAAACGTTCAATCGCTTGGAGCGCAAAAGGAACCGTCATCGTGACCTCAATCACCTTGATGCCGCCCTCGATCGCTTGCTCGGCCATCTCGACTACTTCATCCGGCGTTTCCCCGCGGAGTACTGCGACAACGCCCTCTTCTACGATTTGTTGAACCAGCTTAAGTTTTTTCATCTCTTCAACCGTTCCTTCGCATGGAATGTCACTCTATTGATCAAGGATTACCGCTCTACGTGCTTCACATTGTTCAAAAATGCCTCAACCTGCTCCCAGGTCGGAATGCCTTCCCAGTCGCCTTCCATTTGAACGACCATGCAGCCAATGAGATTGCCTAAGCGTACCGCTTCGTAGTGGCTGTAGCCTTTCAGCAAGCCGACGAAAAAGCCCGCGCAAAAGCCATCCCCCGCGCCTACCGTATCCACAACCTGCTCCGCCTTGAAGTAAGGAACCGAGGTAACCTTACCATTCTCCACGATATAGGTCTCGTCGTCTCCACCCTTCACGATGGATACTGCCTTCAGTTCGCTCAAACGGGCAACAATCTCATCGAAGCTCTCGGTTTGATACAGCAGCTTCAGCTCATCCAGACCAGGCAGGAAATAGTCCGCCTCCTGCGCAAGCTCAAGAAGCACGCCTCGCGCTTCCTCAATGGACCACAGCTTCAATCGCAGGTTTGGATCAAAGCATACTTTTACCCCATGCTTCCGTGCAATCCGGATCGCTTCCTTCGCCGATTCGCGGCAGCTTTCGCTTAGCGCCGGTGTAATCCCGGTCACATGGAGGTATTTCGCCTGCTTAATATATTCTTCGTCCAAATTTTCCGGTTTGAGCGTGCTCGCGGCCGAGCCTTTGCGGTAGTAATAAACAGACGTTTTGCCGGACACGACTTCACGCAGCATCATGCCTGTCGGAGCTTCCGTCGTCAATTCTACGCGGGATACATCCACACCCTCGCCGCGAATCTTTTTCAAAATCATCCGCCCAAACGGATCCTTCCCCAATCGGCTGAACCAGCCAACCTTATGGCCGAGACGGGAAACACCAATCGCAACATTGCTCTCCGCTCCGCCAAACAAACTTTGAAACTGTGCCGAGTACTCTATACCCTTGGAGCCTGTCGGCATCATGAGCGCCATCGTTTCACCAAACGTGATAATCTCCGGCTGAAACATCTGCACCTGTCCTGATTGTTGTCCCGTAGCCATTATCGTGTCATCCACCCGCCGTCTACGCAAAGCACGTGGCCGCTCATATAATCGGAAGCTTGAGAAGCTAAGAATACAACCGGTCCTTGCAGATCTTCAGGCGTTCCCCACCGTGCAGCTGGAATTCGCACCAAAATTTGCGAGCTGCGCTCTTGATCAGCTCTAAGAGCTGCCGTATTATCCGTCTCCATATAGCCTGGAGCGATGGCATTCACTTGGATGCCCTTGCTAGCCCATTCGTTTGCTAACGCCTTCGTCACACCGGCAATAGCATGCTTGGATGCTGTATAGCCAGGGACGTTGATGCCGCCTTGGAAGCTGAGCATCGAGGCAATGTTGATGATTTTACCCGAACCTTGTTCGATCATTTCACGACCTACACGCTGCGATAAGAAGAAAGCCGAGTTCAAGTTCAAATTCAGCACATCGTGCCAGTCTTGAGCAGCATGCTCAGCAGCAGGTGTACGGCGAATAATGCCCGCATTGTTCACAAGAATATCGATCTTGCCGAAAACGGACAGCGCTTCGTTTACCACTGCATCGATAGCAGCTTCATCCATCAGGTTCGCAACAATGGTATGTGCTTTACGGCCCATAGCCTCGATTTGCTGTTGCACTTCGCGGGAACGATCATTGCTCGTTACGATCGCGACATCAGCTCCTGCTTTCGCCAAACCAAGAGAAATCGCGCCGCCCAAACCAACAGCACCACCTGTAACCAAAGCCACTTTTCCGGATAAATCAAACAAGTTCATTTTCTCGCACCCCATTTTAGCGTTTTAAGCTGATCCGAACTATACTCGCTTCTCTTTCACGGATTGCTTGTCCATATTATTATATGCCAAAACCATGGGGTTCGCCATACTTCGAGTACGATTTTTCGTTCATTTCAGTTCATTTTCGTTCAAAATAGACAATAGAACCCAGCAGCCTCTCCCTGACTCTTTTAAATGCAAAAAAACAGCCCTTCGCATACGCGAAAGGCTGTTTTACGTCCCAGGAGGGATTCGAACCCCCGACCGACGGCTTAGAAGGCCGTTGCTCTATCCAGCTGAGCTACTGGAACTTATTAGTTGGAGCGGGTGATGGGAATCGAACCCACGCTACCAGCTTGGAAGGCTGGAGTTCTACCATTGAACTACACCCGCAAATTAGTGGTCGGGACGACACGATTTGAACATGCGACCCCCTGGTCCCAAACCAGGTGCTCTACCAAGCTGAGCTACGTCCCGATCTATTCAGTGCTGGTAGAGGGACTTGAACCCCCACGGTTTCCCTCACGATTTTGAGTCGCGCGCGTCTGCCAATTCCGCCATACCAGCAAATACAAATGGAGCGGAAGACGGGACTCGAACCCGCGACCCTCGCCTTGGCAAGGCGATGCTCTACCACTGAGCCACTTCCGCATGAAATTATAACATGTAAACCTTTAAGTATGATGATGGAGCGGAAGACGGGAATCGAACCCGCGACCCTCGCCTTGGCAAGGCGATGCTCTACCGCTGAGCCACTTCCGCTAACTAACATACTTGTTAAAGTGAGCCATGTAGGACTCGAACCTACGACACCCTGATTAAAAGTCAGGTGCTCTACCAACTGAGCTAATGGCTCATAGAAACTGGGGATCTAGGATTCGAACCTAGGCATGACGGAGTCAAAGTCCGTTGCCTTACCGCTTGGCTAATCCCCAATGAGTTGTAAAATGGGGCGATCGATGGGACTTGAACCCACGAATGCTGGAGCCACAGACCAGTGCGTTAACCCCTTCGCCACGACCGCCATATTAAGAATTAAAACCAGTAATGGTGCCGTCGAGAGGAATCGAACCTCCGACCTACGCATTACGAGTGCGTTGCTCTACCGCTGAGCTACGACGGCTTAAACAAAACATCGGAGCGATCGGAATACTTTCCGTTCTACTCCGAACTTAGGTGTATTCCTCGAGCAAGCATTATAAGTGCTGTTAAAAAAAATGGCGGAGCCGACGGGATTCGAACCCGCGGTCTCCTGCGTGACAGGCAGGCATGTTAGGCCTCTACACCACGGCTCCACACTGGTAAAATTGGTTGCGGGGGCAGGATTTGAACCTGCGGCCTTCGGGTTATGAGCCCGACGAGCTACCGGGCTGCTCCACCCCGCGTCAGTAAAAATATTATATGGTGGAGGCTGACGGGATCGAACCGCCGACCCTCTGCTTGTAAGGCAGATGCTCTCCCAGCTGAGCTAAGCCTCCATGGGATTTGGTGACCCGTAGGGGATTCGAACCCC
>NZ_VNJI01000069.1 GCF_007786445.1 Paenibacillus cremeus
GGGCAGTTCGTAATTTCAGGTCGAAAATATATAGTTTTTTCAGGCACAATTCGATCTTTTGGACGCATTAGAAACCCCTGTTATTAAAGTAATGGTTACCTAATTACTTCGATAAACAGGGGGCGAAAACCTTTAGTCGTATAGTTATTCCGCTGTAGAAAAAAAAAAAGAGAGCTCCGATCGAAAAACTAGAGCCCTCCTTATCTAGTTCGGAATTTAAAATGGATTACTGTAAATAGTCGTTGATTGCATTACCGATCGTCATTGTTTTATCAATGACCTCACCAATGTAATTATCAATGACATCATCAATCCACATTGGAGCAAAAGTATTCTGTCGGAATGAAAATTCCTCCGTTTTTAATCCATTTCGTTGCTCGGTATTGGGGCCAAATTCTCCATGGTGCAAGGTTTCAATAAGCTTTCTATGTTTTATGGTATTTACAAAACCGTCGAGAAATTTATATTCTTGCGATTCAATAAGATCGTTAACCGCAGTAAGGATATTAATGTATCTTGTGTCTGCCTCTAACGCGGTTTTTATTCTTTGTAAAGAAACTTGATGTATGGCCATTAGGTTATTCAAGACCGCGCCATTAATTATTTGGCCCATGATATCAGCTATGGGATGAATCGCCTGTAAAGAGGCTATAAAATTCGATTCGGTCTCAAATTCTGGTCTCCTTGCGGCAGGAGAATTAAATCTATATTCGTTTGTTTCAAATTGGGAACGCCAGATGTTCTGGCTTACTTTACTATGATAAGTGAACCTTTCTATTATTAATTTAAGAGTATCGAGCAGTTGCTCGATTTGATCAGCTTGAACACCTCGATTATTAAGCCGTTGTCTGAATACCTCAACATTCCAGTTCATTATCTCAACCCCGTTCATTTAACTTTCCAATTACTCTATCTATCATCCCATATGCTGTGGTTAATTATACCATTTTTCCACTTCTATTTTGCACTCCTATTTTTGACCCCATCCATTTTTTACATATCGATGCTTTGATTGGTAAAATAGAAAAAGATGATTATTCTTGTTTCTAACTATTGATAACCATTATTATCGAGGTCTAGAAAGGGGTAAAGAAATGGATTTTTTTCAGAGTTACAAATTCGAAAATCAAATGAACTAGCTAACGAATTTCGAGAACTTCAATTGGAAGCGAAAGAACATCTTCTAAATTCAAAAGCAGAGAATACAAAACGAGCATATACTTCAGATTGGTCACACTTTGAAAAGTGGTGTTATTCTCATTCACTGGAATCACTTCCGGCAGACCCTCAAACCCTTGCATATTACATAACTTCACTTGGAAAAGAAAAAAAAGCCTCTACGATTAAACGAAGGATGGCAGCTATCTCTCAACGTCATAAAACGAAAGGATATCCAAGTCCTTGCAAAACACCACTGGTCAAAGGAGTTTGGGAGGGATTGCAGCGAAAGATTGGGGTTGAGGAGAAAGGAAAAGAAGCCCTCTGGCTTCATGAGTTACGTGAAGTTATTGAAGCCCTACCTAAAGACAAACTTATTGGTATTCGTAATCGTGCTTTACTGGTTATTGGCTGGGTAGGTGCTTTTCGTCGAAGTGAGTTGGTCGGAATTAACATTGAAGACATTTCGATTACACGGGACGGTATAATAATCCATTTAAATAGAAGCAAAACAGACCAAAAAGGCGAAGGCCAGGATGTTGCCCTCCCTTTTGCGAGCAACCCCTTAACGTGTCCGGTGCGAAGCTTTGAAGATTGGATTACCGCATCTCGCCTTAAAGATGGGCCGTTATTTAGAAGAATGGATCGACATGGGAATATCATGGAGAGGCTAACTCCACCAGCTGTTCGGATGGTCGTGAAGAATAGCTGTGAGGCTGTTGGGCTTGACCCGCAACGTTATAGCGCACATAGCTTACGGAGTGGATTTTGTTCGCAAGCTGCCCGTGCAGGAAAAGCCGAGCACCAGATTATGAAACAGACGAGACATAAGAGATCTGATTCGTTGCAAAGATACATCAAGAAAGCGAGTTTGTTTGATGATAATGCTGCTAGTGGAATTGGTTTATAAATTATGGACTAAAAATGAGAGAACGGTTTTTGGCTAGTTGCCTAACTTAAAAGTTTTATTTTTTAAGTCGTTAAATCCATCCCAAATAAACCCCGTTTCATTTGTATGGACCGATACAATCTTTTCTATTCCTTTGTAATTATTACTATCAGTCACGGTTTTGCATGGACAAGAGTTCATTATTTCGAACCGTGGGTATGCAAAACCACAATCCTCCGCGCGTGATGCTGAGGTTGTTTGGGGAGGCTGTCATTATAGAAGGGATTTATCTCTTTGATCAATGAAGAGCAATTATCGTCTCCGTGGTGCTGAGTATGAGCCCTAATGAAGCTTATCACTGTCTCTTGACACAAGTTTCACCATTTTATGGTCCAGTGAAAAAGGATCGTCAGAATAAGTGAACCCATTTCGCTCTGCGACTTTCTTCATTCCAGCCCAAGCTGGGTTATATTTGTATACATGAATGACCCAATTCTTGTCTGGATGCAGTGAAAGGATTTCGGGAAATGTTTCCTTAAAAGCACCATTCCCTCGATATTCACGGTAAATATTAATATCAATCTCAAGGAAATCTCCTTTTTCGATTATTATTGCGTAACCTACTTCTTCATCATTTTGATTAATAATGTATCCTTCCCTACTTTGTTCCTGATTAGAACGCACTTCAGTCAGAGAGATGATCTCTCCTTTAGAAAATGAGGATTTAAGATAATCAATCTCATCTTCTCCTATATTAAGCACTTCCGCGTTTTCGCACATTTCCTGTAGTATCCGTTCGTTAACAATAAGTGGTTCAACCTTTTTAATTGAGACTGTCATAATTAACCCTCACACCCCTTATGATCAGCAGAGAATTCTAAAGCCAATTTCTTATAATGGTTCTTTTGAACAGTTAAAATTACTACTATCCATTAAATGTTATAATAGTTCAAATAGATTTGCAAAATGTTTTCTAGAGGGTCCTATTCAAACCTACCTAGTCGAAAAACTACTTACGATTTGAAATTAAAAACCTCGTTAAAAACCTTAATATCTTTATTTGATGCAGCATTTTTCACCGATGAACGAAACTAGTTTGTAATGATTAACTATTATTTGTAAACGTTTATAAATCAATATACAAAGTTTACAAACAATCAGAGTGACTATATTTGAATAGACTTATAGGCATACTTTTATAAACACCGCTCACTAGTATACTCTTGAACAAGGGAATACTAGGCATCATGCCACCCATAAGATGAAAAGGTGTAACATCTTTGACGGTATGTCCTAGTGAGCCTTATTTTTACTTCTTCTGTTATTTCTTTGGTTTGAACTTAGCGCTGTAGGCTGTAACGACCTCATCCTTCATAAGCCATCCGAACTTTTTGAGAAATTCTAACTTCTGCTCATCTGTAGCCCATTCTTGTAATGTGTGCAGTACACCTTCAAAGCGCTCATTCTCCTTACCATTAAAGAATTTTCCTCCGGGGCCTTGTTTGAACATTGCCGGAACACCATTCTTAATCACTTTCCATACAGTAGAGCCACCGGTAGTAGTCAAATCATCTCCGACAAATCCATCTAATACTCCTGATGCTAATCTTTTTAACAAATTCTTTTCTTCACTCGTGAATGCCATAATCAATCCTCCCATTCTTCAACGATAATATCCTCTGAATCATAAGCGCCCACAGGATACTCTCGAATCCACCCTTCAATTTTAATTACAATACCGCATTCCGGACACTCATAACTATTTTCAGAATTAAAGCTATACACTATATCCGGCCCCATACCATTTTCTCTTTCATCACTACTCTGGTCATACATGTAATCTTCCAAATCGACTTCATACCCTTTACCACAGTGTGGACACCGGATATTGCGGATTAGCGATACTGAACGATAGCCATACATATCTTCGATATCGATGAATTTCTCTCCGGCAGCTTCCTTTTCAACAATAGCATTCCAGTAGCGGTCAGTTTCAAAAGTTTCAAACTCTGCATTGTAGTCAAGAAGTTCTGATAATAATGCCAACGAATTGCGTTTTCTGGCGATTTCGGCATCAATACTTTGTTTACGTGCGACAATGGCTTCTTTCAAAGACCATTCGCCATCCTGAAGCTTTCTTATGTCGCTGCATGTAAGTCCTGATTTTGTCAGCACTACAAGAAGTCTCAGATTCTCACAGTCAGTTTGAGTGTAATTTGTACTTCTGTTACCAGATGGCGGATTCTCAGGGAAGAAGATGCCTTCTCGTTTAAACAGTTAAATTCTGTCAGCATCAATACCGAGTCTTTCTTGAATTTCTTTTGGTCTCACATGCTTCGACCTCCCACTATAAAGTAATATTTTCTCCTGTTTTCTCGCTCATTCTTAGCATTTCAACTTTGACAGCTTGAGAAGTGAGATAGAGAATGTAGTAGATTACCCGATTGCTTATTCAAGCGTAGGCGGGAACAGAGCTTAGGATCATTTATTCCAAAACTTGTGGTAGTGGTTATGATCGCACAGTGGATCTCCACGTCCGCCCTTGGGCTTTACCCTCCCATGTCACGCTGGGTCCAAGCCCTTACATTCCTCCCTCAGTATAATGGAATTTTCTCACGTATGCTCGCTGATTCGCAGGATTTCACATCCTTTGTATGAGGTAAACGAAAGAATCGTAGTGTACAAAGAGTTCCCAGACAGCATTAGGGCATAGCTAAACAAAGGAACAAGATGTGTTCCCATGTTATTCCATATACTGCACACTGCTCTATGCTGGCCTTGGCGGTTCTCCCTCCCATGACTCAACGGGTCATGTGTCACCCTGTCATTCCATCGTTATACCTGTCCAAGGGATAGAGGCTGATCTGCTTCGTTGACGGGTCTGTGCCCTTAAGGAATGAGAATTCAGTACTCGGGTGCTTTCTTTTTCGAAATCCTGCGAACGAGCCAACGTACGTAATTATTTAATTTTTTTATTTATGCCGCGTTTAATGCAGTGACTACTTTCTCAGGAGTGTAGGACTGCCCCTGGCGCACAATACCCACCAAAATTCGGGCTAATTTCCCACATAGTTTAATAATCGAATGCACCTTTTTCATCTTTCTAATCTTGGTATAGTGATGGCGTAGTGCCCGAAACTCCTCATTGTTAACAACCAAGTGCAATACCGCTAAATATAGGAATTTACGCAACCCCGACCTTCCACGTTTAGTAATCTGAACCTTACCTTTATGCTTACCGGAACTGTCTTCCCCTAAGTGTAACCCTGCAAGCCTTAAAACTTGTTGCCCATGTCTATACTTGCTTAGATCACCAGTTTCTGCTAGTATACCGGCGATTGTAATTTTACCGATTCCCTTAATAGTTAATAGGCTCTGGGCTTGTGGAATTTCCTTTAAAAGGGAAATGGCCTCTTGTTCAAGATGTGCTAACTGTATTGATAATGCTTCATATTGATCTAACAAAAACAAGAGAGATCTTTTAACTTGTTCTGGGGCAACCGTTTGGGCAATAGACTGTTGCGCCTTTTCTACCAGTGCTTCAGCAAACGATATACTTGCCCTGCGTTTCATGTGTGGTTTCCATCGGGCATAGATTTCTTTTGGAGTAAGGACCTTTAGTTCAGATGGTAAAGGGAATAATCTTAACGTGACTAGCGAGGTCTTGCAGCTCCAATCTTTAAAGACAAGATGGTACTCAGGAAACCAAATGTCCAACCATCGATGAATTTGGTTCTTGATGGTAATGAATTGTTTGATGACAAACTCACGATCGCTCATTAAAACTCGTAAGGCTTGGTAGTTTCCAGTAGGCAAACGTAAAGGTGAATAATAACCGTTCTTCACCATATCAGCTATAACCAAAGCATCTTTGAAATCATTCTTGGTAGGAGAATTATCACGGTTTTCTTTGTTGCTTTTAACCTGATAAGGATTAACTACCACAACTTCAAAGCCTTGCTCTAAAAGCCACCAAGCAAGGTTGAGCCAGTAATGTCCTGTTGGTTCCATCCCGAAAATAACACTTGTTTTGCTGTGCTGTTTCTGTATGGTTTTAATCCAATTCAAAAACTTCTGAAATCCCAATGAATCATTTTTAAACGAACAGGGCCGGCCGATTTCAATACCTCGGTAGGTGACAGCACGAGCAACCTGAGTTTCCTTAGCAATATCAACACCAACAACAAGATGATTGCTGGTAATGTTCTCTATCCGTTGATTTTGGGCATCATTTTGCTTAAACTTCATAGTAGAGTTTCCTCCTAGATGGGATATTCGGGCTACTGACCCTGTGCACAATTCCATCTTACGGGGAAGCTTTTCTTTTTACAAAGCCAAAAATTAACGCTCTACAGGAATGCTTCGTTCTACCTCTCAAGGGGTGGATACCGATTCTTGCTCCTTTACGGGGTCGTTGCCCTTATGGAATGTTGTTCGTCGGCTTCTCCGGTGCTTCTGTTGTCATCGTTGTACACATGTGAATATGTCGATATCCAGGTGATTGCTTCTTCTGACTTAAGCAGCCTCTAGCTGCAGTTGACCCTGTCGAGCGGGGCCGAGCATTTCATTGGCATTGTATGACCGTCGCTTTGTCCCTAGCGTATAGAGAACACGTATGAGCTTTCCACATAGAGCGATAAGAGATTGTTTCTTCTTGAGCGGATTCTGACTTCGACTCGTGTAATACCTGTGGAGCGCTTTAAGTGACTCATTCTTGGCCACCAGCGGCATTACCGCACGGAACAGCAGTGCTCGTAAGCGGGAGCGTCCACGCTTGCTAATTCCTGTTTTTCCTTTTCGCTTGCCTGAGCTGTTCTCTTTGAGGTTTAGACCGGCCAGGCGTATGATCTGCTGACCGTGATCATAGTTGCTCAGATCTCCGACTTCCGCCAGAAACCCGGCTACCGTGATCACACCCACTCCCGGTACACTTAGCATGTGCTCTGCCCCGGGGATGTTCTCTAGGATCTGCATCACTTGCTTCATGATTCCTTCAAGCTGCTCCTTAAATAGCTCCAACTGCTCTAACAAGGTACTTAACTCCATTCGAGCCGCCACTGATCCTTCCGTCAGCCCGATGGAGGCCGTTGCAGCAGCGAGCAGTCTCTCTGCCCGCTTGATGCCTACTCCGCGCTTGACTACCGTCTTCCAGTGAGCCAAAACCTCTCGAGCTCCCTTGGCCACGATGTCCGCTGGAAGTGGGAACGCCCGCATCGTCATAAGCGATGCCTTTCCTGTCCATTCCTTGAATACACCGGCGTATTCCGGGAAGAACCGGTCAAACCAATTCCCGATACGACCTTTAACTTGGGACAGGCTTGCGGATACTTTCTCCCGAAGATTCATGAGGATACGTAGGTCTGCATACTCCTTCGTGGGCAGCTTCGGTTCGGAATACTTCCCATTTCGGATGAGATCTGCGATGACCTTGGCATCCTTGTAGTCGCTCTTCGTCTGCGAGTTGTCTTCAAGCTCTTTCGTCTTGTTAACATGATGCGGATTCACAACGACGACATGAATGCCTTGGGCTTGAAGGAACGCCGCTAGCGGAAACCAGTAATGTCCGGTAGGCTCGATGCCAAACACAATGTCTGTCTTGCCATGTGCCTGCCCGAGCTCCTTCATCCATGTTGCCAGCTTCGTTAGCCCTTGCTGATCATTATGGAACACACAATCCTTACCCAACTCGATACCTCGAAAATCTACAGCACGTGCCACATGAATCTTCTTGGCGATGTCTGCTCCAACTACTAACGTCGATTCGGTAATTCTTGTAATACGTTGATTTTGTTTCTGTTTTAGCTTATTCTTCATGATGAGTGCCTCTTTTCGTATTAGGTCTTGTTCTTGCCGGAACGTTCCCCAGTATACTAGAGGCGCTTTTTTCATTCAAAGCTCAAATTACTTCATTACAGGAATGGCTCCTTTCAAAACTAATTTTAACAAGTAGGGACTTTGTCCCCGTCAAGCACTTTTTTTCAACACTTCATATGGAATTTTAAACTTATTTTCAAGAAATCGGATTGCTGAAGACAAAGAGTTCTCTCCTCCTTTATCTTCCCATCCGCACAATTTGGCAAAATCAGTTGTACGATTAGCAAACCATTTATCAGTAATATTTCCGAGAGGTGATTCTCCAGGTTTACCAACCAAGAAAATATCAATGATGCCACACAATGCACCTGAACTCGCAGCTAATATATAGTCCAATTTATCACAATTAGGCTTTAAGGATTGAATTGACTCAATTGTTTCATCTAAATTATGTATTTCTAATTCTGCTTGATTTAGTGCTGCGACAATAGTAGATGTAAAATCATATTCACATTCCGCAACGCTCATCTCAAGCAACAATTTTATATTTTGATTTTCTCTAAATATCTCTCCCACCTATGCACACCTCATTATCACTTATTTTTTCTTATCAGATCATCATTCGCAGGCTCCGGTGCCTGACATTATCATTAGTCCAAATAGATCATTCAATAGTACAAACGATGCACCTAAGATACCACAATCTCCTAAAATCCGGCAATATCCAGACTTTCTAATACGCCGTTTGTCGTTTTACAGACACCCACTCCCACATAAAAAACGCCTCAGAGATAGTCTCTGAAGCAGGATTAGAATAGCTATTCCTCTTATTTTTCGTTTTAATACTGACTATATGGAACCATTAGGTCTTGTACAAACTTTCCATCATCGTGAACAACTACCGCGAAAGAAGAAGCTCCCCAACTTCCCTAACCACTTTGACGGGACTAGGTCAGATCCCTTGCATCGGAAATCGTTGAGCAAGTGAACAAAGTATCCAACATGCACCATACTCTGCCATTGGGATATATGTTTCCGGTCTTAACGTCATTACTTGGAGAAAATGGCGCTCCTAGGTGATACACGAAACTTGGTTCCCACTCCTCGTCTTTAGCCTCTGAAAAGACCTTAGACATATTAGTAACAACCTCATAACCTTCTATGTGATGAATCGATTGTAATTTGCCGACCACCCCTCAGGTGTTCCACCACCTACTGATACCACATACACCATATTTGAATCTTGCTTTTGCATGGTCATCAAACTCCCCAAGTAAACATTCAATTCCTGTAATAACCGCTTCTCGGCATGTGTTCCGCTTGCGTGGGCCAGCTTTGAGAACTGGTAGAAATCCTTCCAAGACAATACCTCGACCGAAAAACCATTTACTTGGTCTGGAACACGATGCTTGGCATAATCCTTGCTGCACTCACTTAAAACGATTAGTCGTTTATCAGGGCAAGGACTTTGCAGGAAGGACTTTCTGGTCGCATATTTTTGAAGCTGAGCGATGCCTGGGAGGTTCCAACCTCGCTTCGCTTCAATGATTAAATGGAACTGCTGAGTAAGCTCGATCTCAATGTCAGTGAAGCCTTTTCCTTTTTCGTACTCCTGCATCCGAATTTCTACTTCATCAACACCGCCGTTCCAATTAAGGACACTTCGGAGAAAGACCTTTAGAAATGAAGGACACTGCGTCAACCCCCAAGCCACGCTGTAGCTTATATCGTTTTCGTGCTCACCCAAGAGCTGAAATACGCTTTTCATTTCTCTACTATGTAAAAATAATTTAGTCATACCATTAACCTCAAATCGTTATGATATCAAGCGTTCAGGCACTATTTGAAACTTATCCAAGCAACCCCTCACCTGAATGTTATTTCCCCAAATATAGAACTTCCAATGCTCACCTTCTCTAGAGTTCACAATCTGAATGTCGGGAGTTATCATTTTACGAAGATCTTTGAAATCTACATAATAGCCGTTCCCATCTTCCAAACGAACTGCTAAAACTGCTATGTCTGCATCATCCAATAGCTCGACCTGTTTTTTTGTCAGGTCGAACCAACCCTTACCGATTTTATGGATCTATGAGTATGGAGTGCAAACAACAATCCGCTTTTCGCTGCTCACTCCCTGATACATAATTTGCTTTCCCTTGATCGTAGAGAGGAAAAACCCGTATTTTTGGTTCAACTTTTTAACGACGATTTTCTTGTCAGGAGCAGACATTTCAAAACCTCCACATGTGGTATTTTCCACATCATAACATACGGTTTTGTAGCCTGCAGATGATATTTGTAGGGCTAACAACATGCTGTTAGCCGAGTCACGGCTAAACGTGGTTGCACTATAAAAGAAAAAGCTGTCGAAGGGATCGACAGCCGAAGAAACATCTATAACAAAAAGAAATAGCTGCCGAATTTCTCTACAAATCGGAAGCCATCTAAATTGTGACTAACCAAATCCTATGCTTTTCCTGCAGAATTTCTTTTTCATTACGATAAATTGTCCTGAAGTAGTTAAGACGCAGGTGACCTTCTAATAGGTGATATGGTTTTCCCATATCAGGGCGGGTAGTGTTTTGAAATACAATTATCGGTGCATTCCATGTCTTGTGCTTCAACATGTACTTCTGCAACCAAGTTTTATCATGTCGTTCGTAGATTTGATAACCCAAAGAATCGATCATGTCTGGGTAATATGAATTTATATTGTTGTAAATATCATCCTTTAACCAAAGCTCTTCTTTGAAGAGCATCTTTTCAAAGCCTAGAAATGCGTAGTCATCAATATCTGAATAATGTCTGTAGATCCAATTCTCCAATGCACATTCAGGGAAATTCGGAAGTAAAGGAGCGGCGCGCTTCTTATATTCATCGAAGGGTTCTTTATCAAAAGAGCCATCACCAATTGGTTTTAGACTCTTAATAAGATCTAAGTTCATAAATTTATACTCCTTTGTCAGTATACTTTCCAAAGCAATTTTGGAGGATCTTATCCATATTAGCCCCCATCAATGGATGGATCGGAAATCAGAAAGCATTTGATTCAATACTTCGCCTGTTTTCAAGCGAGATACAATATATTCCCTATGCTTCTCTGTATCTGCCTCTATCCATGAAAATTCTCTAGCATGACTGTTAAATTTATGGATAAAGACATTCTTTTCATGTTCAACATAAGCAAGGAATGCATCCTTCTCAAAATCGCTTTCAAATAACAGAACGACTCCAAAGAAACGTCTTCGGGCGAACGATGCCTCCTGGTCGTCATCATTAAAGAGGAACTCGTTCAGTTTATAAGAAGGGCTATTCTTCGTAAAATACTTTAGAGAATAATCGGGATCTATCCTATGTTTTCCAAAGAACAGGAACCCCCAATCAGGGGTAGGAGTGCAATATCGCGCCCCATCAAGAAGAGCTACTACACCACTATAAAGCTGAGTTCCAAAATATTTTATACTAATATTTCGATATGTAGTCGACGAGTCCGTCAATGTGTACGCATAGAACTCAGATCTACCTCTTGCCTCGTCATCATCATCACTTATTGTGATTGTGAACTCAGGATTATAGACATTGTAATATGTATCATCATCACGTTTCCATTCACTCTTGTTCGCAAGACGCTTCATAACCTGTTCAAAGGGGGATCGGGTTAATAAGAAACGCTTCTTCCATAGATACTCTACGTTGTTGATATCGGCACTCTTATTAATATCGGTATTGGTGTCGCCTACCCGAGTATAGATGAAATTGGCACGAACCCTTCTGCCTTGATCTTGATAATCCTCGGTTAAATAATACGGAGTGTCTGTGCTGTTCTTAATGATCAACACGTCAATCTCCTGACCGGAAATCATTAAGCTACGCAATTCAACTTTAGGGCGGATACCTGACACAAACTTCTTATCCTTTAAAAAATCAATCATCTGTTGCTGAGTCTTTCGGCTTTCATCATTTCTAACTCCGACAACCTCGTAAGTCCTGTCTACAATTCCAAATATAATATAGGCATCCCTATCTACACGATTATTCGCCATACAAATAATGTCGTGTAAAAGATCAGCCGAATTGGTATGATACTTCACTTTGAAGTCCCAATAATCATCTTCACGTTTAGAATCAATTAGCATTAATACTTCGTCCCTGAGTTCCAAGCTCATTAACCCACCTTTCATATGGTTGTCATTGAAATATCTATTTCTTTGTCGAATCATTATTTGATAAATACAATATGTACCTTATCTAATAACAAGGGCTCACCTTCGTTGTAAATAGCAACCCTGTCCTTCAGATTAGCCGAAAGGTTCTTTATTAGGTGCTGCGCGGCGAGTAACGTATGGTCACCAAAATCATAGATCACCAAAAACTTATACGCTGCCGCGGGATCTATCGACTTAACTTTAGACTTGCCTTCAAGTAAGCCCTTAATATCCTTAAGCAGACCATCCTTCTGAGCAGAGCCAAACTTGTAACCATTATTGATCGGCTTGTTACACTTAATCTCAGCTACAACATTAACGTTACCTGTGACAACTAGATCATAACCATTATCGCTTGGCTTAGTGTTTAGAACTTGATCCAAATAAACCTGATAATACTCTTTGACATAAGGAAAACGATCACTAATCCATTCAGTAAAGCGGATCGTTGTTCTGAAAGTAATTATATTGTGAATGTCTCTAAGTGTGGTTTTTATATCTTCGAAGTCTTCGACTGACAGCTTGGAATAGTAATCTTCTGAACTTCCAGTTATTTTGTCAGAAATAAATTGATTGAAGCGATTTCGCAATTCGATTTCGCGATTGTAAGGTTGGCTCATATTACCCCCTGAGGACAATTATAAGGTTCATTATACTTAACTGGAATCATTTGTATAGAGAAGGCAATGTTGTGATTTACTGTTGTGTATGGAGTTTGTGAGTCGATGATTGTGTTTAGAATATTGCCTTCAAACTGCCTTACGTCAGTAACATATCCATTGCTAAAGAAAAAGCTACCGATTTTCGCGGCAGCTGCAGAATGGTGGTTTACGTTATCTATTCTGTCCCTCGTTCATCTTAGCAATCTTATCGGTCAGGTCTTCAAGACCATCTCGTCCTCCACGATTCAACTCGCGGCTCAACGTATCCAAATCATTCCTTCTCAACGCGATCTCCTTATCGACTACCTTGTTGAGGAAAGCGACCACGAATCGACAAGAACCCCATTCAGTGAAAATAAAAATGAGGCTACCCATCTAGGATAGCCGCTTAACTTTTAGCGGCAAGCCTCGCTAAGAGCAGGAGCTGCAGGTCGAGCTTGTCTGTTTGCCGACTAACGTAGGGCGGTAGAACCCCTTCACTGATAAGGCGTTTGATGTGATAGTCGACCCGTTCAGCCCTGAAATACGGATTGTTCAGATACTCGAACACTTTCTCCAGATCGTAGTGTAGCCCTTTGAACTTAGGGGATCTCGAATGTAGAAGGTGTCCATGCTCCATACCATCTTCACCGAAGGACATGCTTTGGAACGCTTCGTAAAGCTCATAGACCAACTGATGCAAGGAGTCCAAGTACTTAGCTACTTCTTGACGTTCTTGCTCGGGGAAGTCCTGCGGAGCCGTAAACAGCTCGATCAGCGTCTGGATATCATGATGATACCCCTCACCGTCACCAATCCGAATACTGTTTTCCTTCAAGAGTACTTGGAGCTGCTCGATAACATCGGAGCTACGCCCAATCTCCCGCTGCCGCTGCTCCTCCACAAAGATACCGTTCTTTTTCTCAATTACACTTACCACGTTCGATAAGAGGGAGTATCGCTTAACTACATACTCATGAATTTTGGCAAGACTCATTGAGAAAGGGATGGCAGTATCGCCCGGTTTGTTGCTGTAGAGATAAACTGTATAGTCTCCGCTCCCCCCTGTATCACTAGACCAAGAAGCGAAGTACTTTTCATCACTTTCAGCATCGTCTTTAGCGTTGTTTTTGACCCCATCGGCGCTATCGAGGTTTACCGAATGAGCTCCAAAACAAGCACGAATTTGCTTGAAGAACGTATCGTCCGAGACAGAGCGATTGAAAACCGAGCGATCCTTCCTTAAAGGGTACTTCACACCAAAGACACGATGGAGCTGCTCAATGGATTGAAAGACCAGATCGTAGGTTATAATCAGCTGCAAGACATTCAATGATCTGGCATCATCATTAGGATGATCGATCTGAATGTAAGGCAATCCATTCACACTGACATGAAGCCAGTCCTTTGTGGAGCAGATGATACTCCAAAAGTTCTTACCGTTGTAGTCCTTATATGTGTTAATCAAGAAGTCGTCATGATCGTTTACTGCTTGTTTGAACTCATCAAGCAGGACGCTATCGAGAATGTATGGGTTCATACTTTACCCCCGTTCGACAATGGATATATCAATTCTAGCTTAAATATCCTTTTTGAACCACCTTCTGACTGGGTGAACAGGTGTTGCAAATAAAATTCCCCATGTGCCGACAAATAGCACATGGGGCTTCAAATCCCTGTTATATGTTACTGTTTCATCACTAATTGAGATGACCAATTACCGTTTCATACATAGAGATTATCTTATCAATCATAACGTCATATATTACTTCGTTATCTCTGCAGTTCTCATTCAATCCGATACGCTTACAAACAGAGATTAACTTTTCTTCTCGGCTCTCAGCAGAGGTTAAGTGAGCATAAACGATTCGCAAATCATATAAAACAAACAGCGGGAGCAAGAGCTGATCTACCGTTTCTTCAGATAGCTGTAGGAATTGAATAAGCCAACAGCGAAGAAGCTTCATCCCCCTTAACTCAGCTAGATCCTTCTTTTCCAAATTGGAGTTCTGCACGATAAAGGCTTTGATTTCCTTTACGTTCAGCGATTCAACAAGAATCTTATTGATATCCTCGTATGTATCACCAACCTCTTTGTCAGTGAATAGTATAGGCTTACTTATCCGTTTAGTGATAACCTCAGCTTCCTCATCTAACATGAACAAGTTTAAGCCATGCGCCTGCGAAATCAGTTGAGACAATACTTTTCGTAGTGACTTAACCCGATTGATTTTTGAAGGTTCTGCCCAAACACCTTCAAATTGACCCTCATAAAATTCGGAACCAACATCGTGATCAGAGGGAATATTTTTAGATCTTAAGTAATACTGCTCCTCTTCGGGCAAATTTACGATGTCTGTTAACCACATTATTACTTTACCATTTCTATTGATTCCGAAAGGAATACCAAATTCCTCTGACGTTATCTGCCCATATGTTTCGGCGCCAAGATGTACTGTGTAGCGTGGATTGTGCATGTAGTTAATTAATACGTCAAGTGAGAAGAATACCGGCGAGAAATCTCCAAGTTTCCCAAGACTCAATGCCGGGATAAAAAAGCTGTCGGATTTTGATATTCTAAATTCCACACATCCTTTTGGATATTTTAACTTCTCGAAGGGTTCATCACTATGACCCTTAAGCTGAAACACTCTCCGACCCAAATCTTTATTGTCTGAGATGAATTTTTGAATCTGTTTAGAAGTAAGATCGGGTAAATCAATATTTCCACATGTAGGACAAGTAAGAATCGGTAACAAGTCAAAAGCTATCACTATCTCGTCTTGTTCATAAACATATCGCTCAAAATTAAGTACTTTCCAGTCGCCACAATTACACCGTAACTTTACCACCTTACACCTCCCCAAATTATCTAAATCAATGGGTCTCAAATGAGTTGAACTTATCCGTATTCAGTTCCATTGCAAAGTAAACTTCAGATAAATAAAGTGAAACATCACAGTTTATCTCAATAAACTTAACCTTCATATCTAATAGTCGCGCTCTTACAGTCGAATTAAATAATTCGTAAAATTCCTTAC
The DNA here is from genome assembly GCF_007786445.1 of Paenibacillus cremeus. Classification (GTDB taxonomy): domain Bacteria; phylum Bacillota; class Bacilli; order Paenibacillales; family NBRC-103111; genus Paenibacillus_G; species Paenibacillus_G cremeus. The sequence continues at coordinate 15,752 of NZ_VNJI01000069.1, forward strand.
TATTCATCCGTTCCTCCCTTGTTCCAACAGGAATGGTTATATTATTCTGCTTAGCGTGTTCTAGGGTAAGTAGATATGCAAAGCTTGACTCACTCTGTTTTTCACACTTAACATGTTGACGTAATCTTTTCAAAACATTCTTCGATATTCCTACGTAAATCGCTTTATCATTTTCATAGAACACATACAACCCTTTGAAATCAGACTCAAAAGGTAATTTTAATTGTTTAATGATAGATGCTACACCTTTAAACTTAACCCCAAAATGACTAACTAAATATGTCGGACTCTGTAGTAGCTCTTTGAACTTTTTCGGTGCTACTTTATTAACAATTTCATTATAAGTGTACGTGGTATTATTGATCGACATATAAACCCCCTAATTAGTTGGCGAATGATTCAAACTCTTCCCGAGTAGCCCCAAGCTCCTCATTCAACCAAAGGATCTTTCCAGATCCCTCTTTTAGCTCTACATCAAAGCCAAATTTCCGGTAGAAATGCGCTGACCGATCAATGTGATCCCAGTCGACGCGAGAAATCCAACCGTCGATAAACTTGATTTCCAACTGGCGAGCGAGCTTTAAGATCTCGTTCATGGCAATGGAGCCGTATCCGCGATTTACATGAGCACCCTCGATACGAATGTCTGCTATCTGAATGTGTTGATCCTCTTGAAATACGTGTAAGTAGATATTGGGGTCAGGGAGCTTTACGCACTTATTTGTAATGATTCGAATACGCAAATTGATATTGATATCGTCTCGATCATCACCATAATTCAGGCGATATACGATTACTCGTTCGTTATGCTTATTAGTCACGACATTGAGAATGCGGTGACCTTCGCCTTCGATCTGAGAGGATTGATACTTAACCTCGTATTCTATGTCGCCTTTCTGCTTCAAAGGGATTGGCTTATAATTACGTATTAGCTTCAGTTCATCAAGAGAATCACTGCTGCCAAATAGACCTTTCAAAACGTCCATAATCTTTAACTTCTCCTCGTCAATCGATCGATCTTCATCTTTCAATGCAGGAACCCCCTTATTGCCCTAAGCCACATCTATACTCCATTATTCAACAGATTACCTCCTAATACCTTCCATTAAATCGACGGAATTCAACATAAAGAGAGACAGCGCATTAGTGCTGTCTCTCCTATCAACACATTCAACTGAATCATTTTCTGGTTTGGTGAACGGGTGTTGCAAATAAAATGCCCCATGTGCTACGCGGAAGCACATGGGGCTAACTTGATTTCGGGGAATGAGCCTAAATGTGAAGTAATACCAACTAGAGGTTCATGATACACTCCTTCAATCTTCTCATCGGTATGACCTTTTGCTTCTCTAATTTCTAACTGATTCATGTTTAATGGTTGAATATTATTGAATATTACTATAGTCCATTGCTGTGAGTAATTCTTTAGAAAAACCCGTGGCTGCAATATAAACCTTAATAATTTTAACCCCTTTATTCATCAAAATTGAATAATATTCAAGTACCTGCGAGATATTTGGAAAATCAGCATAATGTCTTTTGAACTCAACTAAATGGAGAATGCAGATTACATTCTCGCTCTCTCTCTGTATCACAACTATGCTTTAGTTTCATTTCATATAAATAGGATACTTGAATATGAAAAAATAAATATATCCATTGTCTCAAAAAACTTCATAGAATCTCTATTTTATGAAGTAAGCATAAGAAGACACGAAATGCGATCTTTTATAAAGGTCTTTTTTGTTCGGTGACACAAACATATGCGCTTTCAGAGTGTGGAGAATACGTGCATCATATGGAACGAGTTGGGTGATTCTGCCTCCATCTCTATTTCTGTACGCCTTTTAGTAACTCAACCTAGTAGATCCTGACTCTCTCATTCCGATCGCCAATTTAAGGGGATGAAATCCTGTGAATACATGAACTTGCGTGCTGCTGCATGGGATAGAGAACCAAATATATCTTATTTCATAAAATCCAATGAGTGGTAAAATAGTAGAAAAGAAGTTTCAAGGAGATGTAAAGATGGGTTTTCTCGATACGATTAAAAAAATGTTATCTCCTTCTCCCGCTTCATCAAATGATAAACAATTGGCGGTGCCCTCTGCCCCCGCTCCTAATCCTGTCATCAAGAGAAGCGAATATCATACGTCGATTAAAAAACCGCTTTTCAAACAAGGCCAATCCTTCTCAATCCAGGTAGAGATTGAGGAAACGTGGGATTTATTTTTCTCGGCCAAGAAAACGGACGGTCGGTACATTGGCTTTGAGAGCCGTTCAAGAAAGAAATTTCGCCTTTACTATAATGACGACTCCCTAATCGTCGTAGGTGCAGCCAAAACGCTTGAAGTCATTGGTAAGGAGCAAATCAATAGATATTTATATCAGGACACCCCCCTTGAGAATATGGGGGTTATCGAGGCGAATGAAAGAGGAGCAATTTGGGGGGACAAAGAACATATCGGGTTTATGGATTTTGAATCGGCGACAGGATATGTTTATGAATTCCAGTGGCAGCCGTTCCGAGCTGCCATGGGTAACGGGTTCTGGTTAGTCGGCACAAGAGAAACATACAACGGCCCCGGCGAGATTTATTGTTTCTCGATGGATGGCAGCCTTTTATGGGGAATTAGATTCCTGGAGAAGGTGGATACCATGTTCGGCACCATCGAAGCGACTGCATACCACCTTGACGTATCGAAAGACTCTACAGACATTCTTGTATCCAGCATGGATCGCCTGTACCGTTTCAATACCGATGGGACATTATCAGCTCGTATCGCAATTTCGGAGTTAAAGGAAGCGGAGCTTCAGGAGAAGGAATTAGCAAGAGCCCGGAAAAATGCACTTCCGCCGCGCACACAAGAAGAAGTCATTCATCAACTTGCGGAGGAGATGGCCGAACAGTTTATCAGCGGCTTTAGACGATTATCGTTCAACTCCCCTTTCACAGGCTTTGCTCATGACCCTTCTACCGATATGCTGTTTATTCTCGAGTCCGAAGGCAGATTAACGGGTTGGGACCGGCATGGAAAATTGGTGTGGATCAATACCTTTAAGGAAAACGGACGGTATATCCATTGGCTTGATGATAAGCTGGTCGTCTCCTTCCAATCAGGACATACCTTCTGGCTTGACCGTGACGGTAAGTTTTTCTTTGGTGCCAAACTACCTGAGGAAGCTTGGACGATCGACATCATCCCGGGGCAGGAGAAATACCTTGTGGTCTGTCAGGACAACCGCCTCTATGAGTTGGATAAGACCACCGGATCCTTAGTTGCTGGAACCGAGGGGCATCCTGGAATGCGGTTGTTCAAATTGGCCGGCCACAACGTGTTTTACGATGGAACGCAATCCGCTATGGGCTACTTTTGGCTTGCACCTGAAGTTCATGATTGGACTATATACGAGGCACAGCATGTCACGAATACAGCTAAAGGAACGGAAAATCAAATCATAGCACCCGAAATAAAAGCGACCAAGCCCTTCCGTAAAAAATGGAATTACACGGACCCGAAGGGCAGATATCTTTCAAATCGGATCATTGATGTTGAAAGCAAAAAGATGTACTTTGTACAAATGGCGGAGCGGGATTTGGATTCCAACCCAATTGGAAGTGGATATAAGACCCATTACAACCTCGTTTGTTACGATTTCGATGTGCAAAAGCAATGGAGCATCCGGTTTAAAGAGCACATTTTCACTGTAGCACTTTCCCCTGACGGTAACGCGATCTTTGTTGGCGATGCTTTGAAAGATGCACTCGCTTATGCGCCAGGTCACCTAGTGATGCTGAACAAACAGGGCAAAAAAATCGGAAAGATCGAGATACCGGCTATTCGCTTTTATATTGATAAGGTTAACTCGGATGAAGCCATTATCTCCTTTACCATGGAAGCGGAAACCGAATCGTACCGCCTTTATAAAAACGAGGGTACCTGGGCGATTGGTGAGCTGGCCGTTCAAGACGAAGAAAACGAATTCGGGGCCGGGCTTCGAGAAGTGCATTTAGATCAATACCAGCTAAAGCGGGCGGATAAGAAAAAGTACGAGTTTAAGCATGAGGATCATTCTGCTGAACTAAAGGTATCCGCAGCGATTTATGAGGCGTTCGAAACTCCCTCGATGGAGCTCTTGATTAGATTGGGGAACAAGACCATTCAATTGTTGAACGACAAGGCAGAAAAGGTTTGGGAGATCAAAACGAAGGGCAACATCTCTTCTATCACAAAGGGAAACGAAGGTTTCCTTGTTCTTACCAAAGAAGAAGCTCTTTATTACGATTTTTCCGGCCAAGTAAAATGGCGCTTGAGTCCTCCTCCAAGCTCCTACCAAAACAACGCATATTGGTTGGAATGCCAAGGTGTTTTCCTTTGGTTCGTGGGAAATCAGAATAGCTGTATAATTGCTACAATAAGTGAAGAAGGCAATATCATAAATAGTCAGCAGTTTGATAAAATGAGTCTTCATGACGGTATCCAGATAAATGAAAAAGAAGGATACTTCATTATTCACTTTTCCGAAAGCATTACTTGCTTACAAATATAATAAAAGATAAAACCCGTTCCCAAGTGAATATTGAAGCGGGTTTTATCTTGTTCCAACCGGATTACGGCATTAGCTTTCATCTGATGGCGAATAGCCTTTATTCTTTTCCAGCACTCCCCTGATCTCCATATTCGAGGACCAAGGATTCCAGTACCGGTTAAAGCACGGTGAACACACTTCCAGCTCCATCTGATATTGTTGCAGAATACCGAGTTCACGAAACAGGCTTGAGCCCTCAAAAAGGGTGAGCACCATTTTCGCTCTAACCAATATTTCTCGGCACTCTTCGTGAAGCTTTTTAAGGTTTTCAGTTGAAATTGTATGATTATTGATACAATCTACCTCTTCTACCGGCTGAAGAAAAACCTCCTTCGCCATGGCGAGTAGTTTTTCATTTCGCCAAACATGAAGGCCTAATAACAGTAGACCGTCCTCGAGAATCGAATCAGGATGAGGAATCCACCCTCGCGCCTGTTCAGTAGTATGAGCACCATACGGGTCAACGGAGCAAAGCAGCCACCTGGCAACACTATTTTCCGACAGATAAAGGGTATGGTGGAGATTGATGATACCACCGTCATAAGTGTGGCTTTGCCCGACAAGGACCTGCGCTGTAAAGGTCGCCATGCTTATCTGCCCCCCTTCATCGCAGGAACAGGAGAAATCGACTGAACATGCGCTATAAGCGAATTAACATAGCCAGGTGTAAGGATGTCGGCCCCGTCTAGTATGGTTTCCATGTAATCTGGATGAGGCGGATACTCCTCACTCCGTTTATTGATAACCTCGTAAGTAAAGGCTGCAATCGGGATTTGATCCCGATATACGGTTATCGGAATACGGCGATAAATCGGGCGGTCGAGATCAGCTCCTTCCCGCGCGTCAACGGAAGGCACTTGATCAATGGGTATCCGATAAAGTACGCCTTCTGCTTGCTGCCCTTTTGCTGGCAGTAGATCAGCTACGCCCCCACCCCATTTTATTTTGGAGTAATGCGTGAATCCAACACGGTAATCAGGAATGGATACCGCACCGATAAGGTCAAAGGTCGAAACCGTTTCGCTGAATGAGGCACGGCTCATGCAGCTGCCGTATGCCAAGTAGAGGCAGGTCAGTGGTTCGTTCCTAAGCGGCCAAAAACCATCCGGAATAAGCTCACTCGTATAGGAGAGCTGTTCCTTACGGGTCTCCGGCATCACATACGTATAACAGGAAATCACTTCTTTGCTAGCTATTCGATTTCCATCTACCGCGGCAGGATAAATCCTTGATTTATAAGGGTTTTCTTCATTTTTATATGGCCTCTTATTGGTTGCCACCTTGATCTAAGTGACAGCTTTCGTCCCCAACCGCTATTTCCGTTATTTTCCCCAAGCTGCCTTGTAAGTATTATCGAATGAGCAATTGCGAATAATATGTAGCCATTTATCTAAAAACATCATTTGCATCTATACCTCTATCACATAAGTTAGACTTGTTCATAGTTAAATTATACCATGACCTTCGAATCAAATGGATGGAGGGAAATTACAATTTTTGTAGAACAGTATTACTAGAACATTTAATCAAGGAGAATAACGACAAAATGAAACTAACACGATTTTCAGCATTATTACTTGCAGTCTCCTTACCACTAACAGCTTGTGGTTCAGCAACACAACCAACATCGTCTTTACCAAGTAAGACATCTACTCAACAATCTGCACCAATTGCTCAAACGAGCCAACAACCTCTTACTTCTCAACCAACACCATCTCCTCAAGCTAGCTCAACAACAGAAACAAAAAGTGATCAATCCCAACCATCCACTCCAAGCGATAAGGTTACACCAACAAACAAAGAACCCGAAAACAATAATACAACAAAGCCATCTTCGGTTCAGGTTTCTTCCAGTACAACTTCTAAAGAAACACCAAAAACCAGTACAGAAATCAAAACAGAAAGCAAACAAGAGGATTCTGTAAAAATTCTTAGTGTTTCATCTCCAGCTCCACGTAATTCAACTGCAACACTTAAAGCTAAAGTAGCGCCAGGAGCAACAGCTCACATTGTAGTTCACTATAAAAGTGGAGCAAGTACAGCCGCTGGATTAGAGCCAAAGAAGGCTGATTCTAATGGTAATGTTAGTTGGTCATGGCACGTTGGAGGAAACACCACCTTAGGATCTTGGAGAATTACCGTTTCATCTGGAAATTCAAGTGCAGAAACTTCATTTCAAGTTGTTCATTAATACAAAAATCCCAAATGCTTAAATGCAAATGGGGATTTTTCTTTTTCTATGTACTTCCAGTTGATTTTTCTTCTTAGAGCCGAGAGAGTCAACCACATAAAATTAAAATTCTTAGGGACTTCCTCGACACTCTGATATCTTCCTGGTTCGTTGGGTTCGATTTAGAACCGTTCATAACTATTAACGGCGGTGTTAACAATCCATCAATCCATTTGACTTCTTCTACGATATATTCCATAAAAAGTCCACCATTCGGAATGGCTCCGAGCATATGAGGTGTAAATACGGTAATCAAGGATTTGCTAATTTCATGTGGGAATCTATTCCCTGATCCATTCTCGAAGTTTTGACTCTTCCTGTTGGGTCAGTGGACCACGATCAATAGCTGTCAGATTGGTATGTACCCATTCCTCTTTTCTCATGGAAACAATCACTCGATCGATCAGTCGCTGCCCAGCGACCCAACGCAATAGGATTTCGGCAACTGAACCTTTATTTCCACCGATCTCATCCAATTTCCATCCACGGATAAAAGGAGATAGTGCGATCGCGGTCATTCCCATCTCTTTCGCTTTCAAGAACATCTCTTTGGCTCCTTGATTAAACGCATTATAAGGCGCCAATACATAAGAAACCTGGTGATCAGTGAGTAGCTGGCACAAGTGTTCAAGTTTAACCATCCCGAGCGCTACTTTCTTGACCTTGCCCTCTTGCATCCATTTTTTCGCGAGATCCAGTTCTTTATGAAGCTCCTCTGTATTTTTATGTACATGGATAACAAGGATATCAATATAGTTTGTTTGCAACTCCTCCAACATGACATCAATATGATGTGGTTCGTATGGAGTGTAATCAACCAATTTCGTTTCGGCACCCGGCTGATTGAAAAAATTCCAGGCCATAATTACAGCCTCACTTCGCCGGCCGAGTTCCTGCAAGACTGCCCCAAGGGCCACCCGTTCTTGATAATATGTAGTATCGATAAAGCGGATTCCGTTATCGAGACAGGCGGATACAATATTGCACTGTTCGTCAAACGAGGCTTGCGGATCATTTCCCAACTCCTGAATAAAAGAATGACCCCCGAGCCCCAACTTGGAATCGTTAACCATGTCTTCATTCCTCCCAGCTTCACAAAAATCATTAGGATAAATCGCATAAAATTTGCCTGATCAGGGTGGCCTCATCCGCAGTAATTGGCTTGCCGGCCACTTCGGCATTCGACTCCACCTGGCGAGCATTTTTAAACCCTGGGATTACACAAGCATTGGGAGATTGGGTAAGTGCAAATTGTATCGCCACGCGAATCAAATCTTGCACTTCACCGCCAAAGCGTTCCTTGATCGGTCGGAGCTTTTGCCGTATTTCCAGCAATCTTTCCCTAGAAAATGCTTGATTGCAAGAACGAATATCTCCTTCGCCAAACTGAGGCGGATTCTCCGGATCAAATTTATCCAACAATAAGCCTTGAGCCAGCGGTCCGAAAAGTACCATGCCCAGGTTTTGTTGTTCCGCCCAATGGAATAGATTTGTTGGCGGTTGATCAAATTGATTGCCCAACGCATTGTAGTGGAACTGTAGTACATCTGGGCGAGTTATCGGACAAACCCGCATAAAATCCGCATAACTATAGGCGGACTGACCGATCACACGAATCTTACCTTCTTTTTGCAGTTCTCGCATTGTTTCGGCAGCTTCTTCAAGATATAGATCGTTCGGGCCAAAATTCGTATTATGAAAATAATAAATATCCAGGTAATCCGTCCCCAAATTCGTTAGCGACTGCTCAAGCTGATGACGGATGTGGACCGGCTGCATCGCATTAGGCGCAGTACCTTTAAACCATCCAACCTTGGATGCAATTATTAAAGAATCCCGCGAATTCTCATCCAAAAATTTGCCTATGATTCTCTCAGAATGACCATCGCCATACACATCCGCCGTGTCAAAATGATTGATACCTAATTCATAAGCCTTTCGCAAACCGGCGAGAGATTCGTTATCATCGTTGCCAGACCATCCCACGGGATTTCCATCCCGCCACGAAGGGCCGCCAATAGCCCAGCATCCAAGACTAACTTCACTCACACGAAGACCTGAACGTCCTAATACACGGTATTCCAAGGATAATTACACCTCATTTACAACGTATTTTTGTCCCGTACTAGATCCTAGACCGATGTTCATCCATATTTTGGTGTCGCTTCCAACCTTTTAATTATATCAGTGTAGTTGCTTCATTTTAAGACGTGAAGAAAAGGTTACTCAGTTACCTAAAGTTAACTAAGACCTTACACTCGCTTGCCCTTCTGATCATAAATAATATCTGAAATCAGTTTACCAATTATAATGTAACGCTGTTTTCTGAAAAATTGTTGCTCTTTTGGCTATACTGTTAATACAGTGTAAAAATCCCGCAGGGGGGCAACAATTCATGGATTGGCTCAAATTATATGAAAATTTCACAGACCTGTCAGAAAAGGAACAGCACCCTTATTCGAAGCAATGAAAGAGACGCTATTCCCCGCCCCTAAAATTCACTGAATGATAGCAGATATAAGAGAAACGAAATTCTCTGGTAGTTTGGCATGCTTCACTGCGGGAGCCTAAGCGTAAAACGGAACGGGAAGTATCGCAGTCGCCAGCGCTATTTATGCAAGGATTGTGGCAAAACCTTCAACGATATGACAGGTACGCCAATGGCAGGCAATCATAAGCCAAATCTTTGGCTAAAATACTTTGAGTTGATGGTAGAAGGCTATACCCTTCCTAAAATCGTCGAACGGCTCAAGATTCACATTTCAACGGCATTCTACTGGAGACATAAGATACTTAACGCACTGCGTTCACTCGGCAACGTGCAGCTAAGCGGAATCATTGAAAGCGATGAAACTCACTTTTTGGAATCCGAAAAGGGTCGAAAAGGTGGGATTCCTCACCGCGCCGCTCGCAAGCGCGGTCGCAAGGTGGAAGATGAAAAGAAAGAACAGCGAAAGCGCGGCATCTCCAAGGAGCAGGTTAGCATCGTAGTCGCTTATGACCGTAATGGCAACATTATTTGTCAAATGGGTGGTCACGTACGCATTAAAGCAGAAGAAATTAATAAAGTTATCGGAGGGCATATCGCACCTTCTTCTTTGCTGTGCACGGACAGCGCGACGAATTACAAGAAATTCGCTAAAATGAAGGGGTTGACACACGAAGTCCTTCCACGGGGGACCCATGTATCAAAGACGATTTACCATATCCAACACGTCAATTCGTTCCATTCCCGTTTGAAGAAATGGATGGATAGATTCCAAGGTGTTGCTACCAAGTACATCGACAACTACATGTTTTGGTTCCGATTCTTGGAGCTACACAAGAAGCTGGAGCATACAGACAGGCAGAAGAAAATGCTGTTAAACTCGTGCAAAAGGGCGAATTTTACAACCATAAGAGAATTCAGAGCCATTGCTTAATTGAAACAAAATCAAATTCTTAACTCTATTAAAATTCGTTCATTGTTGATTCTTATCCAAAGAAAAAAAAACACCCAACGATTGGAGTGTCGAAAAATCTACTCGTGAACCTTCTGTTTCCTTTCAAAAATACCGACAAGAAATCTAACCAGAAAAGCTAGTGTTATGTATATTGGGAATGAATAGATGTACTTCCATTTGTACATTTCATAAATGCCAATCCAATGAAAAAACGGTTCTACAACAAATGAAATTATAGCAGAAGTGATTGTGAAAGCTATGAGCACCTTTGTGGTTGACTTTCTTCCGTATCGTTGATATACCAACATAAAAATAATTGGCAAATAACTCAAGTCAAAAGGCAAAAGTGGAGGAATGAAAGCCCAATACAAACGAATGGGATAAGCCCATAGCAAATGATTCATTCCAACCATGTCAAGAATCAATGAGATGATTCCATACAGAAATCCGAAATTCAATATTAAATGTATTCGTCGCTTATCAACAACTTTCCACCAAACTACCCAGGAACAAATAACGGTTATCAAGAGAAGCCACCATTGCCACGTAAGGAACGCATTTTCTAACCAATATTCGTGATATGAGTCCAGAAATTTCTTCCGCATTTCATTTACCTCATCAAACGAAGGACTTGCCACATTGTCACCCCTTTTTGCCCACGAGATTTTTAAGATTATTTCCATAATTTACGTGGAATATTCTCCTTTTTATACGGGGATTAATGCAGCCAACATTAATGGGGCTGGAAAACAACAATATTTACGAAAACAGCGTAATGTAAACATTATAAGCATAAGTTGCTTGCTTTCCCAATGATGCCGCAGCGGCCAGTTTCTTCTGAAGTTCTAGACCAAACTACTGCAATTCATGTCTATAGTTTTGTTCCCCGTCTGAATAAATTATCTGGTGATATATTTATTTGGGATGTACTACATTCTGGGGCGTCCAGTTGATTGCAGATCTCCTGGGGGGGCCTTAACAGAAGCCAAACGGAATCAACCCATAAAAGACAAAAGAAAAAAAGCCCGACAGAGAGCAACTGCCGAGCCTGGGCCAATTACGCATTACGTTTCCTTACCTCACGTATCAATGTGGACTTGCTGATCCATGTCATAGCGGCAACTTCGTTATATGAGTGCTCACCGAGCAGCCCTACAGCGTGGCTTAGCTGCATCTCCGTGTACGACTTCCGTCGTCCTTCCTTGAAACCTTCCTTTTGCTTGGCGATCGCCTTGCCCTCTTGAGTCCGTTCGACAATCATGTCCCGTTCATACTCGGCGAAGCCTGAGAAGATGGCTAGGATCAGTCTGAGTGTGGTAACTCTGCACTTTGTTCAGGCGCTTGTTCCAGCGTTCTCAGGTTTATCACGTGGACGGAATTTACCGGATAAAGCTACGCCTAAGCAGAAAATAAAGCAAAGAACGAACAACATTCGAATCCGGACCTCTACGTTCGTGCCGTGCGTCCCCTCCAATATATCCAGATTGCTCGAGCCCAAATTTCCGACCATAAGGGTGGCAAGCCCAATCCCTGCAATATTTCCAAGATAGCGGACCAAAGCGAGAAGGCTTCCCGTCAAGCTAACTTTATGATCGGGTGCTGCGCTCATAATTTCCGCATTGTTCGTCGCGTGAAAGAACCCATTGCCGATTCCGAATATCCCGAGCTGCAGCCCAATGCCCACGATGGTAACGCTAGGCAGCGCAGAAATGAAAAGCATGGAAACCGAGCAGCAAAGCGAGCCGATCGTAATCGGAAAGTAGCCGCCGAATTGATCGCGGATCCAGCCGGCATAAGGCGCTGTTATTCCCATCATAAGCGGCTGAACAATGAGCAGAAGCCCGATGACCCAGGAAGAGTAGCCTAACTGTCCCTGCAAATAAAACACGATCGGCAGCATCGTTGCTGTTTGTGCAAGACTGATGAAAAACGAATTGATGCTACCTATCAAAATCTTTCGATGGCGAAACAGCTCTCGATCTAAGATACCGTACGAGATTTTACGCTGAAGAAGCCCTAACGCTATGAGCAATGCCAGACCTGCAGTGCCTTCCATAACCAATATCGGTGATAAGCCTTGGCTGTGCTTACTGGCTTCTGCGGCCAGCATTAGAACACACGTTCCCGCTGCCAGTAAAAAAGCTCCGGCTACGTCGATTGGACTTCGATCGGTTCCGGCTTTCGTATTCGGGAATGAGCGAAGACCTAGTACAAATGCACACAGTCCGATAGGCACGTTAATCCAAAATAACCAGGGCCAGTCGGCGATTTCCAAAAGTAAGCCACCTAGAGCCGGACCCGAGATGGAACCGATGGAAATTACGACGGCGTTAATCCCTAACGCGCGGCCTCTTTCCCGGTCGGGAAACAATTGGCGGACCATCGCTTGGCTGTTAGCCATAATCATTGTGGCACCTAAGCCTTGAAGACATCGGTAAACGAGAAGGCTCACTATTCCGTCCGATAGCGCAATGCAAACCGATCCGATACTGAAAATAAGAAAGCCGAAGCTGTAAATTTTCCTTCGGTCTCCCCGATCCGACAGCTTACCCAAGAACGGCAGCAGAGCGACCATCGTAAGCAAATACGATGTAGCCACCCACTGAACTTGTGCAAGCGTTACACCGAATTCGTCCGCCATGACCGGCAGTGAGACATTAACGATGCCGACGTCGAGAGTTGAAATCAAAGTGCCCATATTAATGATCTGGAGTATTTTCCATCGATGGGGGTTCGTTGTACCGTTCATTCGTTTCATTTCTCCCTTGGTATAGATTAGATAGCTTCGTCTGCCGCATGTTTGATAACGGTTATAAATATGGGATTCTAGATTGATTTCATAATCCCTTTTCTATCCTGCCGTTTTTAAATAAACAACAAAGTTTAACTGAATAATTGCTTATACCGCAATCTCAGAATCACCTCGTTCGTGTTGTTAACGCCGCAGTCAAACGTCTCGATGATGCCATCTTCGACGCAGCCTATCCAGGAGGTGGCCGAGACAGCTATCACCCCAAAATGTTAACCAAAGTCATCATCTATGCCTACACCCAGCGGATTTATTCTTCCCGACAGATTGCCAAAGCTGTTCGCGAAAACATCATGTTTATGTGGATCGCGGGCAGGCAACGACCGGATTTCCGCACCATTAATAGGTTCCGCTCGGAGCGGATGAAAACGGTGCTGGAG
>NZ_VNJI01000007.1 GCF_007786445.1 Paenibacillus cremeus
TCCCATATCCTGTGCCTGATGATATTCGTGTTCCTCGGGTCGGAAGTTTGCCTCCAGCTTCCTTCAGATTCCACCTTGCAATGGACACCCTTGCTCTTGGCTAGTGGTTGGCAACTACAAGCCCCCACAGCGGACTTTCACCGCCTAGTTAATCGCCATGCGTGGCGCACATAAAAAAGACGACAGCACCTTCGTGCCATCGCCTTGTCCATCTTCCGCCGCGTTAAGCTCTTACTTTGCTTTCAAACTTTCCTTTGTGCGCGCCGTTACAGTAAGGCTTATTCGCGGACAGACCACATCGACAGAGATAATACTGCTCTTTGGTTTCAACCGCATTGCCTTCGCCATCCAGCAGCGTCACACCGTTAACCAACAGTGGACCGTCGTCGAGAACTTTAATATCAGCCATGGGCTCACCTCCTCTCTACCCCCAATCATTACCACTAGGGCCCCGGAATAAACCCATCTCCATCACCCATGACTTAAAGAAGCAATAGCTTGATTGCTCAAGCTTGATTAGACTCCAAATCCATTGCGATCGGTGCTTCCGTTTCGCCGTTCAGCTGCCTGGCATATTCGCGCATCAGATCCATAGCCAGGGTGTCGGCCTGATTAAGCGTCGACTCGAAATCTGCTCTTTGGCTGCTTGGCACATGTTCTTCGTGGGGCATGGACATGCACTCCTCCTTTTAAAAGGATAGCATATCCCTGAGTTGGAATTTTATCCTATTCTGCGGACTGCTGCTCCGCCTCTTTTCTCGCATCATAGAAGCACCAGCCAATGGCGACCATCACCGCTAAAAAAAGCATCGTACCCATCCCCTGCCACCAGCTGGACATTACGAAATCCGCCATCGTGCTTCGCCTCCGGTTGATCTTTCTTTCTATGAATCTATGCACAAGAAGCCGGAGAAATGCATAGAATAAATAGAGAAAAACAAGAAGAAGGCCCATGCCAGAGACATGGACCCCTTCATCAAGCTTATGAGCGAATCATTAGATTACCCATGCACCAAGAACAATGACTAACAGAATAAAGAGCACGAGGATCGTGCCAGTCGAAGTAAAGCCTTTTGCGTAGCTCATGTGACATCCTCCTTCCGCCTTAGCTTCTGTATTGTATGAAGGATAATGGCGGATGGAATGGACGCTTTAGAAAATGGGCGTTTCATCAGGGGGACTTTGACGTTCCATCGGAGAAAAGCTTGTCATAGGATGACATCTATTGAGACGAGGGCATCTATTGCTTTCGTCTATTGGTGTTTGGCGAACCAAAGCGAAGCCTCCGCATCCCATACTCGCCGAATAGTCGGTGCTCCTGCTTCGGTTTCAAAGATCAACTGAAACACATTCGGATTCGTCAGCCCCTTCCACTCCGCAAAGCCGACACGTGGATCGTAATGCTTGAGCAGTAAGGTCAGCAGAGCTCCGTGGGTTACTACCAGGCATTCCGACTCCGGACGTGCCAAGAGCTCCTGCAGCACCTCGATACCTCTTCGCATCGCCTCATAAGAGGATTCGCCGCCTGGAAATGCAAGATGCAGATCGTCATATGTCCGCTTCAGCCGATCCATCCAATCCGGCATCGATTCGGTAGACAGCACCCGCTCCTCAAGCCGAGCATCAACCTGAAGTTTGCAAGCTCTCTGCTCGCAGAAAGGACGTATCGTCTCCACCGCACGCACAAAGGGGCTGCTTACCACCACCTCGACGGCGGCCGTATGCTTCAAAAATTCCGCAAGCTCCTCCGCTTGCCTCCGGCCTTCGACCGTAAGCAGGGCGTCCGGCTCTTGTCCCTCCGCCTTGCAATGGCGAACCAGGTAGATCGTCTTTACCACAAGCGCTGCAGCCTCCTTGATTCTTAAGTTCATATGGCGCGGGTTTGCAGCATAGGCTGGATGGAAACAATACAAGAAGCCGCCGCCGGCCAACCTTCCCACCCAAAAAAGAAAGGAGCCGCATCCCATGGACTGGTTGTCCCAAACCCCGTTTCCTTTCACTATGTTCAGCACTCAGCATTTTGTACCCCTTGCCGTCATTATGCTCTCCATCGGGCTGCTCTACCGGTATCAAGCGGTGTTCCGCCACCGTCTGGCCTGGAAGCAAACCGTAAAATACGGCCTAAGCTCGCTGCTGCTATTGTTTGAGCTGATCTTGTACGGCTGGTACTTTTATTACCACCAGTTTACCGCTGCGGATACGCTCCCTCTTCAGCTGTGCAGCATCAGCTACATCCTGACCATCGTGCTGCTCCTATTTCCCTTCCAGCTGCTGTATGAGTTCTTATACTTTGCCGGCGTAGCCGGTGCGCTTCAGGCTCTGCTGACGCCGGCAGCGATTTTGTCGGGGTTTCCGCATTTTACGTATTTTTATTTTTTCCTTGGCCATGGGGCCATCGTGTGGGTCGCGTTGTACATGACTTGGGTGCATGGTTATAGACCGACTTGGCGCTCGATCTGGCGAGCTCTGCTGCTTTTGAACGGTCTGCTTGCCGTCATTATACCAGTAAACTGGATCACTGGCGGCAATTATTTCTTCATTGCGGAGAAGCCTGCCGGCGATACCCTGCTGAATTATTTAGGCCCTTGGCCTTGGTATGTCATCGCCTTGGAGGGTGTTGCCGTGGTGATGTTTATTCTGCTGTACTTGCCGTTTCAGCTTCGCCGTCTCCGTCGTCCGAAAGGGGAATAAAAGCCTTGGCCTGCCTCAGCTGCTGAGTGAAAATCAGGGTAGTGACATATTTCCTCGCGTCGGCGTTGAGCAGCAGCAGCACCTCTTGCTCCACGTTTTTATCCTTGCTAAAACGAACCTCGGTTCCATCCAAGCTTTCCCGCAGCCCCCGAATGGCAAAACCACTGGACAAAATGCGATCGACCGCCTCTTTTTCGCGAACAAATTCATCATAGATGGACATCGTTCACGCGCCTCCCATCGTCTGCTCTTTGACCGGCAGCTTCTCCGGCTGATTGAACCGTTTGCGCTGCAGGTACTGCCCAGACCCCGGTTGACCGACAAACTGTTTGTCGCGGACAATAAACTCGCCCCGCACTAAAACCGACACAGGCTCTCCCGTAATTTCCAGTCCCTCGAACGCATTATAATCCACCTTCATGTGGTGCGTCTCAGCCGAAATCGTTCGCTTACAGTGCGGGTCGAAAATGACGATATCCGCGTCGCTGCCGATGGCGATCGTGCCTTTTTGCGGGAAAAGACCGAATAGCTTGGCGCTGCTGGTGGCGATGACATCGACGAATTGATGGAGAGACAGCCTCCCCTTGTGAACCCCCTCCGAGTACAAAATGCTGAAACGATCTTCAATCGTCGGCCCGCCGTTCGGGATTTTAGAAAAGTCCCCCAGGCCTAAATCCTTCTGCCCGTTAAAATTAAATGAGCACTGGTCGGAGCCGACCGTTTGCAGCGACCCGCTCCACAGAGCGTTCCACAGCACGTCTTGGTTCCACTTTTCCCGAAGCGGCGGCGACCACACGTATTTTGCCCCCTCAAAGCCCGGCTTCGCCAAGCTCGATTGATCCAGCATCAAATATTGCGGACAAGTCTCTCCATAGACGCGCAGCCCTTTTTTCCGCGCCTCCTCGATCTTCCATACCGCTTCGGCACAGGTGACGTGCACCACATACAGCTGCGAGTCCGCCAGCTCGGTAAGGGCCGCCGCCCGGCCTGTCGCCTCCCCTTCCAGCACCGGAGGGCGGGTCAGCGCATGATAGATCGGCTCCGTTTGCCCTTCGGACAACGCCTTCTCGATCAGGTAGGCGATCACGTCGCCGTTCTCCGCATGCACCATGACGAGCGCGCCATGCTCTTTGGCCAGCTGCAGTGTTTTGAACAGCGTGCCGTCGTCAGCTTGGAAGACGTTCTTATACGCCATGAACACCTTGAGGGAAGTAATGCCTTCCTCCTCGATCATTTGGGGCAGCTCGAACAGCACGTCATCGTTCACTTCGCCGATCATCAGATGAAACCCGTAGTCTATGACCGCTTTTCCCTTGGATTTGGCGTGCCAGGCCTCAACCGCTTTGCTCAGGGGCGCATCCTTGGACGTGAGGCAAAAATCGATGATCGTCGTCGTGCCCCCAAACGCCGCCGCGATCGTCCCTGACTCAAAATCATCAGCCGTCACCGTCCCGCCAAAAGGCATATCCAGGTGCGTATGCGGATCGATCCCGCCCGGGAAAACATAGCAGCCTGAAGCATCGACGATCTCCGCGTTTTGCGCATCCAGATCGACGCCGATCATGACAATAACCCCGTCCTCGATCAAAATATCGCCGAAATACGTATCCGACGCAGTGACGATGGTGCCATTTTTAATGACCTTTTTCATCGCTTAGCCAGCCTCCTTTTCCGATTCCGATGTCGCACCTGGTTCCTGCTCCGTTAGGGCCGATTCCCGCATCAGCCGTTCCACCGCTTTTTGTCGGTCGTTCCAGCTCATCGAAGGTTCGTCTCCCGGCACCTCGACCATCTCAATCGCTCCGTCTACCGGGCAGACGATGGAACAGAGATTACAGCCGACGCAGTCGTCTTCGCGTACCTTCAGCATCGGTTTGCCCTCGGCATTCGTCAGCCGGTCAATGCATTGATGGGCAGTGTCTTCGCAGGCAATATGGCATTTGTTGCAGTTAATACAGGTGTCTGTGTTGATCCGCGCGACGATCTTATAATTCAAATCAAGATCCCCCCAGCTGGAATACCGGCTCACGGATTGCCCGACCAGCTGCATCACCGAGACAATGCCTTTTTCATCGAGGTAGTTGTTCAGCCCATCGATCATTTCTTCGACGATGTGGAACCCATGATGCATGGCCGCCGTACAAATTTGCACCCCGCTCGCACCCATAAGCATAAATTCAGCCGCATCCTGCCAGCTGGAGATCCCTCCGATCCCGGAGATCGGGACACCGACCCGCGGATCTTTGGCGCACTCCGCCACCATGCTCAGCGCAATCGGCTTGACGGCCGGTCCGCAGTAGCCCCCGTGAGCCCCTTTGCCTGCGACATGGGGAATCGTGTTCCACGTATCCAGATCGACGCCTGCTAGGCTGTTGATCGTGTTGATCAAGCTGATCGCATCCGCACCGCCAAGTACGGCATGTCGTGCAGTAACGGTAATGTCCGTAATGTTGGGCGTCAGCTTCACGATGACTGGCGTCTGAGCAACCTCCTTGACCCACATCGTCTGCAGCTCAATCAGGTCCGGCTGCTGGCCCGAGGCCGAGCCCATCCCCCGCTCCGCCATGCCGTGCGGACAGCCGAAGTTCAGCTCCAGCCCGTCGACGCCGATCGCTTCTACGCGTTTGACGATTTCATGCCATTTTTCCCGCTTGGGCTCGACCATCAGGGAGACGATCAGCGCATGCTTCGGAAATTTTTTCTTTGTTTCATAAATCTCCTTCAGGTTGACCTCCAGCGGCCGATCGGTGATGAGCTCGATATTGTTAAAGCCGGCGACGCGCTGACCGCCAAAATGCACCGCCGCAAACCGCGAAGACGTGTTGATGATCGGCTCCCCTAGCGTTTTCCAGACGGCGCCGCCCCAGCCCGCTTCAAACGCACGCTGCACCTGATAGCCCGTATTCGTTGGGGGCGCGGACGCCAGCCAGAACGGATTGGGCGATTCGATGCCGGCAAATCGGATGCGTAAATCGGCCATCCTGCCATCCTCCTTATAGAAGAAAATATGATGATTACCCTTTCGGCACCAAGTCCAAGCTACTTGCAATGGCTCGCGCTACGCGCTTGCCTTGCTCCGCCGCCGACACGACCATCGCCTCGCCTTGCCCGCGTCCGAAGACAATATCCCCAGCGGCGTAAATGCGCGGATTGGAGGTCTGATGCGATTGTGGATCGATCTGCACTACGCCGCGATCATGCGCAAGGCCGAGCAGATCGATGAGCTGCTGGTGCCGCTCTTGGCCGATCGCGACAATGACGGCATCTACCGGCAGCTCGAATTCTGAGCCTTCGACCGGTACGGGGATGGGTCGACCGTCCTTGCCGGCTTCCTGTGACAGCTCCATCCGCACGCATTGCAGGTGGGTCACCTTGCCTGAGCTATCGCCTATGATCCGCTTAGGAGCCGCAAGCCAGCTGAATTCGACGCTATCCTGCTTGGCAAATTCGTATTCAAACTCATACGCTGTCATTTCCTCTTTCGTGCGCCTGTATACGATTTTGACATTGGCTGCTCCAAGCCGCACCGAACAGGTAGCCGCGTCGATCGCCGTATTGCCCGCTCCGATCACAGCCACCCTGGCGCCTTGCAGGGGAATCGGCGGCAAATCTGTCTTCGTGTGCTCCACGAAACGGATGGCGTCATAGACGCCCGCCAGCTCCTCTCCCTCGATGCCCAGCCGAGGTACATAGCTCATGCCGGCGGCAAGCACGATCGCGTCATAGCCATCGAGCAGCTCCGCGACAGGCACATCGACGCCCACCTTCACACCTGTTCGAATCTGCACGCCCAGCTTCTCCACCTGCTCGACCTCCCACAGCGAGACCTCCTGCGGCAGCCGGAAGGAAACAATGCCATGCGTGTTCAGTCCGCCGGCCTGCGGCTTGGCTTCGTAAATCACGACCGAGAAGCCGCTGAGCGCCAGCTCCCGCGCGGCCGACAGCCCAGCCGGGCCACCGCCGATGACGGCGACCTTCTTGCCGTTGGGCGCTCCGGCCGTGAACAACGTGCGGCCGCTTGCGATTGCCCAATCGGTCGCATAGCGCTGCAGCAGGCCAATCCGAATCGGCTTCGAGGCATCGTTCAGCACACAGGCGCCCTCGCAGAGCACCTCAGTGGGGCAGACGCGGGAGCAGCTAGCCCCCACCGGATTCGACTGCATGATCGTCGTGGCCGCGCCTCGAAGATTATCGGTGGCGATGCGCTTAATAAACGATGGAATATTAATGCCTGTCGGACAGGCCTGAATACAGGGGGCGTCATAGCAGTACAGACAGCGATTGGATTCTTCCATCGCCGCTTTGCGGGTTAAGCCCGGGACAACCTCGGCAAAATTGCAGCGAAGCTGCTCGGGAGGGAGCGTTCCGGGAGACGTTCGGGGTCCGTGGTCCATGGCGATTATCCATCCTTTCCCTGCGCGTCGAGAATAAGCTTCAGCGCGGTTTGATACAGCAGCTCCGTTCCTGTCGCAATGTCAGCTTTGCTTGCATACTCCTTCGGATTATGGCTGATCCCCTCCCGGCAGCGAACAAAAATCATACTGTAGTCGCAATAATAGGACATCGCGAGCGAGTCATGGAACGGACCGCTCATGAGCTCGGGCGGCGGCGCCAGCTCCATCGTCTGTGCAGCCTCACGGATGGCGCTCTTGAGCCGCTTGGCGCAATAGCGCGGCTCGCTGTTCGTATCCTCGCGAATCTCGTAGCGAAGCCCGTGCTCTTGCGCCGTGGCATCCAACAGCTCGCGCAGCTGCTGCTCCAGCCGGTTCCTGCGTGCCAGATCAATATCGCGCAAATCGACGGTGAACTGCACATGCTCCGGAATGATGTTGCGGGAATCCGGGAATACCTTCAGCGACCCTACGGTCCCGACCGTAGGCGCCCCCGGCTCGCTCACCGCAAGCGCCCGCAGTCCTGAGATGACCTGTGCTGCGCCGACAAGCGCATCCTTTCTCAGCGGCATGGGCACGGATCCGGCATGTCCTGCGAACCCGTACAGATCCACCGTCCACCACAGCGGTCCGGCGATACCGGTCACAATACCGACTGGAGCGTCCAGCGCCTCCAGCACCGGTCCCTGCTCAATGTGCAGCTCCAGGAAGGCTCCCACATTCCCCGGCTCATACTCGCATTCAGCGAAGCGCTCGGGATCGCCTCCAAAGGCCAGCAGCGCATCTCTCCGGGTCACGCCGTGCTTGTCGGCTCGCTCCAGCTCGCCCTCCTCCAGCCTCCCGAGCAGCCCGCGCACACCGAACAGCCCTTTGTTAAACCGGCAGCCCTCCTCATCGCAAAACGACGCCACCTCGATCGGAAACGGGGGCACGATCTCTTGTTCCACAAGCGTCTGCACCACTTCAAGCGCGCCGATCACTCCAACGATTCCATCGAATCGACCCGCATAGGGCTGCGTATCAATATGTGAACCCAACATGAGCGCCGGCGCACCGGGATTCCCCCCCTCCATTCGAGCGATCAAATTGCCAAACGCGTCGATGCGAGCCATGAGACCAGCTTCCTCCATCCAGCCCTTGACCAGCTCTACCGCCTCACGGTCTTCCGGAGAGAGCGCCAGACGGCATACTCCCGTGTCGCTAATCTTGCCAATCTCGGCCAGTCGGTTTATCCGCTGTTCAACGCGATCCGCGTTAATCGTCGATTCTCGCATTCGCATCCCTCCAATGTTCTCGATTCAACGGTTGCAGCATGTGACATTGCAATACCACATACATATAGGGAAGACTCGGAAAATATTTCATTTCCGCTCCTATAATGTTTGAATTTTTAGATAATTTATCAACTGGCTATGGTATATTGAATAAAATAGAGTGCTAGATTCTGCCAAAAAAAGCGGGGGATGTGCGTGGAACCGAAACGTTTGCTGACGGTAGGCGAAGCTTTGCAGCGTCCGCTCTTCCAGCACGCCAAGGTGGTTGCAGGAGCCGGTGGACTTCACCGTCCGATTCGGTGGGTTCATATATTGGAAATTGCCAGCTTCGAGAAGCTCATTCATGGCGAAGAAATGATTCTAACAACCGGCATTGGCTTCCAGTTGGACCGGGCCGCTTCCGTCTCCTTCATGGACAACCTGATTCAGCAGCAAGCTGCCTGTCTTTGCATCGAGCTCGGACCTTACTTTCAATCGGTTTCGGACGAGCTGCTGGAGCTGGCCAACCGATGCGATTTCCCGTTCATCGTCTTTCCCCATCAAGTACGTTTTGTGGACATCACACAGGATTTGCACTCCTTGATCATCAACCGCCATCACGAGGCGCTTCAGGAGCTCGAGAGCGTCTCCAGAGCATTCCATCGCTTATCGCTGACGTCTCAGGGCACGCTTCAAATTCTGAAGCTGCTGCACAAGAGCACGCATGCACAGCTGATGTTCCAGCCTTTAGCGGGAAAACCCATCTGCTGGCCCGCCATCCCAGCCGAGGAGCAAGGACACCGGCTTCAAGCTCTAAAAGGATTCCGGGAGCAATGGGAGCAGCTTTCACCCGATTCGGCACCATGTGTGCATGAGCTGGACGGGCAGACCGTCATTGTCAAGCCGGTAGGAGCGCTTCATCAAACCTGGGCATATCTCCTCATGCAGACGGACCTAAAGCCGCAGGAATACGATTTCTTGCTGTTGGATTCGGCAGCACTTTCGATCGCCCAAGAGCTGCTACGAACGAGATATATTGAGGAACGCAAACTATTTTCGGAAAATGTGTGGGTCGATCAGCTCTTAAACCACCGGGTAGAGGACGAGCCGCAGATTCAAGCGATGATGGGGCCGGAGTTCAAGCGCGTTAGCGAGCGTAATTACCATGTATGCTTGATTGAGCTGGGTCATGGGCAGGATGAGGGAAGTGCAACTGAGGAGTTTGATGGTGAGTCCATCCGCTATCACTTCTGCCTGCTCCTTCGCAGCACCTTCGAGAAGCACTGCTTTCACCCGTTCATCACGCTGAAGAACAATCGGCTGGCCGTTATTGCGGTGGATATGAAGTCCAAAGTACGAACAAAAGAAAGGCTGCAGCAGGCGCTGGAATCGCTGCGCGAAGGGCAGGCGGATGAGCGGCTAAAAAATCTCAAGCTGCTGATCGGAGTCGGCAGAGGCTACACGCAGCTGTCCAGCACTTACAACAGCCATCAGGAGGCCGTTCAGGCGCTGTCGCTCTATCCCGTCCTTGGGCGGCCGATCCTGTTTTACGATGAGCTGGGGGTGTTTCAGCTGCTCCTACCAATTAACGACGGTACCACGCTGCAGCAGTTCATCCGCAATTACTTGGGACCGCTCCTCGATTACGATCAAGCTAAGGGCAGCGAGCTGGTGCTTACGCTCAAGGTGTACCTCGATCACGACGGCTCCAAGCAAATTGCGGCGCAAAAACTGTACATCGTCCGGCAATCGCTCTACTACCGGCTGGAGAAAATTGCAGAGCTGCTGGGACCGCACTTCATGGCACCGGAGCAGCGCATCTCCATACAAGTCGCCTTGCGCGCTTATCAGCTGCTTTATCCGGACAAGTTCGTGACAGCCTCACCCCCGCGCTAAGCGGAACTGGCAGGGGAGTCAGCAGCCGCGGCCCTAGTCGGTTTCCTTCTCATTTTCGCTCATCACTTGCTTAACGGTCGTAACGATAAAATCGAGATCCTCATCAGTGGAGGACAGCGGTGGCGCGAGGGTGAGGACGTTGTTGAATCCGGCGACCGTATCGCCGTTTTTCCCGATAATCAGGCCCCGCTCCTTACAGGTTGCCATGATCTTTTTCACGGTGGCAAGGGAGACCGGGGCTTTCGTTTCCTTCGACTTCACCAGCTCGATCCCCGTCAGAAAGCCGAAGCTGCGAATATCCCCAACCAGTGGATGAGAATCTAGCTCAGCCAGCTGCTCGCTTAGACGCTCACCAAGCAATCGGGCGCGCTCCACCAGTCCCTCCGTCTCCAAAATCTCCAGATTTTTCAGCGCCAGTGCGCATGCCGCCGGATTGCCGCCAAACGTATTGACGTGGCGAAAATAACTATAATCCTCTTGCTCCTTAAACACCTCGTAAATGTCTTTGCACACCGCCGTGGCGGAGAGAGGAAGATAGCCGCTGGTCAGCCCTTTGGCCATCGTAACGATATCCGGCTTCAGACCGAAATTGTGGTGGCCGAACTTGCGTCCGGACCGGCCGAATCCGCAGATCACTTCGTCAACGATCAGCAAGACTCCGTGGCTTCGGCAAATCTCCTGCACCCGCTCCAGATAGGCCGGTTCGGGGACGATAATGCCTCCACCTGTAATGACGGGCTCGAGAATGACGCCTGCGATCGTCTCCTCCCCTTCCCAGACGATGGTGTCCTCAATCGCCTGAGCGCACTGCAGATTGAAATCGTGAACCGACATGCCCGCTGGCCGGCGGTAGCTGTCGGGCGGTCGCACATGCAGGAACCCGCTGCTCAGCGGCTCATACTTATACTTGCGCTGCGCCTGCCCTGTAGCGGACAGCGCCCCCATCGATCCTCCGTGATAAGAGCGGTAACGGGAAATAAACTTATACCGGCTGTGACGGCCGATTTGCTGCTGGTATTGCCGAACCATTTTGAACGCGGCCTCATTGGCGTCCGACCCGCTGTTGGAGAAAAAGATGACATACTCTCCCTCCAGCCACTCGCTGAGCTTCTCCGCCAGACGAATCGCCGGCAGATGACTTTGCGACAACGGATAGTACGGCATCGTAAGCAGCTGCTCATAGGCCGCCTCCGCCAGCTCCTTGCGTCCATATCCGACATTCACGCACCATAGTCCCGACATGGCATCCAGATAGCGTTTGCCGTTCAGATCGGTGATCCAGGAGCCTTTTCCCTCCGTTACAATCATCGGCGCAGCCTTGTCACTGTACGGAGCCATATGATGCCAAAGATGCTTGCGATCCTTTCCTTCCAGCTCATCTGCTGTGCGATTATGTTCCATAGCTAAGCCTAGCTCCTCCCTTCATGGGTTTAGGGAAACCTCTGGCTAGTATCCTCATGGTACACGGATGCGCCCACCCAAGCATTAGACAAAAGGTAAAAGAGGTTCCCTAAAATTCCGTCACAATGTCCATATTTAACATGAAGGTTAAAGTAAATACATCCGCCCTTGCGCGCCCCCGAACATGCAAACAAGCCCTTCTGACGACGGCTCAGAAAGGCTTGTCTTTTTCATTACCCAAGATTACTGCTCCTCATTCGGAACGACCATCGCCTTGAGCTGCTCGAAAGCGACCGGCGTATAGTCCCAGTGCTCAACGCTGACGTTGATGTACTGGCTGCTCTCATACTTTTGCCCGTGAATGTGACCATGGATATTGACGTAAGGCATCTGTTTGTTCATGTACATCGGCTCGTGGGTAAGGAAGAAAAAGCCGCTGTAAATCAAGCCGTGCTCGCTTACCTCTTGAAATCCAGCCTCCAGCCACCACTTTCGCGATCTTCCGCGGTCATGGTTGCCCATGATTAAAACTTTATAACCGTGCAGCCTGCTCAGGATCTCGCTGGTCTTCTCCTGATTCAGGAATGAGAAATCGCCGAGATGAAACACTTTATCCTCTTTGCCGACTACGGCATTCCATCGCTCGATCATCGTCTCCGTCATCTCTTCGCTGCTGCCAAAAGGCCTTCTTTCATAATCAATGATCTGCTTATGCCCGAAGTGATGATCTGAAATCATGAACACTGGCTTCAAAATGGCTTCGCCCCTCGTCTATGGATTGCTCCCAGTGCTGCAGCACCAGCCTCACTTGCGCTGCAGCCAGCTCGATAAACTCATCCACCATCGCTTCCGTTATGTATTGCGGCGTGATGCCGGGCTCCTTACAGAGCAGGTCGAACCAATGAATCGTCCGGTACCGCCAGTAAGAAATTTCGTCCGCGCTGAGCAGCGGTTCGATGTCATAAGCCTCGGCAGCGATGAGTGTTTGCCAAACCTCGCTGGTCCAAGCGCTGTTCTTATACTTGTTGAAATCAATTTGATCGGTATCTTTATAATATGCCCTGCGGTTGTCTTCGGGTGAAAGCCGTGCTGCCTCCACTTTTTCACGGAATTGGGTCCGAAATACGGTTTGGAGCCAATAGTAATCCGTCAGCAGATGTGCGAAGTAGCCTCTCACAAACCATTTCCAATCCGACTCGTCGCTTCGCTGCAGGTATTCGAAGTACTCCGGCTGAAGGGAGTCCAGCGTCATGTCAGACGACTCAATATTCAGATGGGTTCTTTTCTTGTCCTCACGGTTCGTATTTTTCCGCATATGAATTGCGTCCGGCGCTATGCTGCCAAGAAGAAACCCGGCAGGAATGCGATCCTGACCAAATAAATGAACGGCTACGCTCAAATGTACCATAGGCA
The DNA here is from genome assembly GCF_007786445.1 of Paenibacillus cremeus. Taxonomy (GTDB): domain Bacteria; phylum Bacillota; class Bacilli; order Paenibacillales; family NBRC-103111; genus Paenibacillus_G; species Paenibacillus_G cremeus. The sequence continues at coordinate 13,046 of NZ_VNJI01000007.1, forward strand.
GCGGCATGTCGAAGCACCTCAATTAAGTAAGATGGAAGATTTATCCTCGACACCAACCTTACCATATTTGGCTTGCAGATATCATGATAAGGGACTAATAGTTTAGTCATATCATTTGGCGCTCCAGACGATCTCTTCCCGATGTTCGTTCGATAACGTAATGCTGCCTGTCCATTGCAGGAAGGAAGGCTGAGGCAAGTACTGTGTATCCAGTAAAAACATCCGGTTTATGCGCTTGACGGTAATTTTGTAGGCTGGAGACGGTTTACCTACCGGAATTGCGAATACCTTGATCGCCTCCAGCTGCTCCTTGCTCGTGCCTGCCGGAAGTCGAATGGTTGTTGCGGCCGGCGCGTCCCGCTGGATCGACCACGTGTCCTCGTTTAAGTTGGACGGATACCATGTCGGATCGCCCTTTAGCTTGACTGCGACCGCGGTGCCGACCCATGCTTTGTCGTTCATATTGGCCGGAGAGGTGCCTTTTACCAGCTCCAAGTATAAATAATTGCGCGGATCGTCGATTTTGGATGCGGATTTGGCCTGTCTTGCATTGACCTTACCCTCGCGAAGCATTTCCAAGGCCGAAATCCGGTAGATCCACGGGTTCTCATCCATCATGAATTCCCGCGCCCGAACCCCGTCATACGTTGGGCTGGGATCCAAGAAGAATCGATAGCCGGTTGTCTCATTCACCTTCGTTACTTGCTGAACATTATTGTTCGCCGTTGAAGTGACGAGCAGCGGATGAGACCCTTCCTTCACCCCGGAAAAGGTTGATGTTTGGTGGTCTTCGCCTTGGTATGCTTCTGAGAGGAGATTGCCCTTGGCATCCAGCGTCACCCGGTAAAACCATTCGATATCCGTCGTTCTCCCCCATCGCGCCATCAGCGCAGGCGTGCTCGTTCCTCCATCCTCGTTCGACCAGATCATCGAATATTCGATGATGGTTGACGAGTCGGTTTTCGTTTTCTGGTGGTACATGAAGAGCGGTGTATCGGTGTAGTTATTTTCAAAGGGGCCGTCCACGTTCAGCAGGTTGCGTCCGTACAAGATCGGAGCATACCGGTACACGTCATAATCCGGGTGGCCAGGTCCGATCATCGTCGATGTCAGCTGCTCGATCTGCGGAATGGCGGTTTTCGAAGCGGACTTGTCCGGATTCGGATAGAGTTGAACCTTGTGACTGCCTTGCTCGACTTCACCTGCAGCCACTTTGTAAACAAACGCTTGCTCTCCCATAAATAAAACGATGTCTTCCTTATACACGCCATCCAGCAGGACGGAGATCGTGCTGGATTCGCTGCCCTTCATCCCCCACTGTGTAGCTGGAGCATGGGCCTTCACGTTCAGCAGCAGCTCGCCGGTCGAAGGCGCATCGAAGGTGTAGGTAGTTAATGGCGTCTGCCCGCTGAAGTCCGTAGGGAGTGAGCGCTGATATCGGGCGGCATAAACGACCAGAATTGCGCACAGCATGATCCCGACTAGCGCTGCGGCAATCCATTTGTTTTTGGGGCTGGCCGGCTTGGGGGTGGGGGGCTGCATGCTGCGTCCTCCTTTAATGACACCATATTAGGGGTGATAAGCAAAATTATACCAGTGGCTTCGGACTGGCTGCAATCAGTATCTAGCAAGCGGAGCTTACCCAAAAAAAGAATCACGCCTACGCGCGATTATCATACTGACATGATGATAATCGCGCTTTAAGCGTGATCCTCCAAAAATGAAAAGCGATACACTTGCTTCGGCCGACCCTTGGCTTGATTCTTTTGCTCGCCGGTCATCCGCACCAGCCCTGCGTCCATCCACTGCAGCAGCAGGCGGTGAACACTGCGCACCGTGACGCCAAGAATCCAAGCCAGCTCCTGGGCGGTATAGTCTGTCTGCCCTTTGCGTGAGACCTGCGCCGAGATTTTGCTGAGATAGGTCAGCGTCATGCCGCTGCCTTCCGCTTGCTTGATCAGCTCGGCATCGATCAACGAGGCATTCAGCTCCAGCGGCTCCGACATCTCCAGCGGTCCGATGACGCTTTTGTCCTCCCGCACGATGAAGCTGATATTGCCGCCGCTTTCCCTGGCTTGCCGAAGCGCTTGCCTAGCATTCGTACCGGCTTCATTGGCGGAACGTCCAAAGCCGACTCCCACGCTTAGCGTTAAGCCTAGAGCCTTCTCCGCCTCCCGAGCCAAGGGGAAATATTTGTACCCGCCAGTTTCCCGTTCAAAAATGCCGCGAGTCGTAATAAACAAATATTCATCCCCGCCCAGGTGCGTCAAGTGGCCGTCCAGCGATTCCACATAGCCAAGCAGCATCCGGTGAATGTCCAGCTTCAGCTTTTGCACCTCATGCTCGGAGCTCCGTTCACTGAACAGCTTCCCCCGATCATCCACGGTAATGATGCCGAGAACGATCTGCGACTCTTTGCTTTTGCGCGAGTCGGTGGACAATAGCGCCCGCTCCAGTCCAACGATCACATCCTGCTCGATGGGGACTACCCATTCGTTCGGAATGCCCAGCTCCGTCAGCGCCTCCGACACCGATCGAAAACCGGTCAGCGCTGCCGCAGTGACACCCTTGGCGTGAAGCTCGCGGTGATAACGAACCAGCTCCTCACGTGAATACGGATTCGGTCCGTTGTAGGTCAAAATGACGCCCGGCGTTTCTCCGAGCTCTTTGAACGCTTTGTCCACCATCGACTTGCTCAAGGTATCGACAGAGAGCGCCTCAAGATCGGCCTGTTTATTCAGTCGAAACAAGGCTCGATACAATCCCGTGCCCGTTAAAGGCAAATAATGCGCTGGAATGGTGAATTTCAGCTTCTCTTTGGCCTTCTGGTAAGGCAGAGGGCCGGAGAAAAATAACACCTCCGCCTCCTCCATCAGCTCCTTCGCAAGCTGAGGCGCGTCATCTTCATTCTGATAGGAGCGGATGATCGGCTCGAATGAGGGAAATGCTTTGAGCGCGGCCTCCATCTGCTCACCGAATCGTTCAGGGCAGATGACCCCGATGACAATGCCTTTTTTCCAATCGGCCGTTGTGCTTGTACTTATGCTAGTGTCCGACATGACGTTGTACCCCCAAAGCTTTGTGCTCATGGTCTTTTATTGTCCATTGTCCACGATCAATCTTCGGAAAGCAATAGCCGCCATCACGGAAGCGCCAAGCGATAAGCATTGTTCGTTGATATCGAACTTCGGATGATGCAAGCCGTAGGCCTCATGGGCATTCTCCGCAGGCCCGGACCCCAGCCAGAAAAAGCAGCCCGGCCGCTCGGTCACATAAAAGGAAAAATCCTCTCCTGCCATGGTGGGAGCCGCCTCTACTCTCCTAGCGCTGCCGATCAGCTCGTCCACGACCCGCTCCACATGAGTCACGTTCTCGCTGTGATTCACCAGCACCGGAGTTTGTTCGATGTAGCGCACACTTGCTTGGCAGCGGTATCCTTCGGCGATGCGCAGAATGATCCGCTCCAGCCGCTCACGCATCCCTCGTTGAACCTCCGGCGAAAAGGTCCGCACCGTGCCGGTCAGCTCACAGCGCTGCGGGATGACGTTATTCGCCTCGCCCGCGTGAATGCTGCCGATCGTCACAACGATCGGATCAAACGGGGACACCTCCCGACTCGCCGCCGTTTGCAAGCCTTGAATGATCGCTGACGCCGCCACAATGGGATCGACGGTCTGATCCGGGATCGCCCCATGACCGCCTCTTCCTTCCAGCGTGATTTCAATGCGATCGACGGAACCCATCAGGTTTCCGTGACGCGTCGCGATTTTTCCGGCCGAGAGCGTCGGCAGATTGTGCAGGCCGTAGATTTCGTCGACCCCTTCCAGCACCCCTGCTTCGATCATCGCCCTAGCCCCGGCATTGATCTCTTCCGCCGATTGGAAAATAAAACGGACGCTGCCTTCCAGCTCATCCTTGCGGCCTACTAAAATGCGTGCGGCGCCCAGCAAAATCGATGTATGCGCATCATGGCCGCAGGCGTGCATCACGCCTTCACGCTCGGATGCAAAGGCGAGCCCCGTCTCTTCTCGGATTGGAAGCGCATCCATATCCGCGCGCAGCGCGATGGTTCGGCCGGCGCGGCTGCCGACTAAGTCGGCCACGATGCCATGCCCGCCAACCCCGGTACGCACCTGCAGCCCCAGGGCGATTAACGCTTCGGCTACCCGCTGAGCGGTGCGGGATTCCTGGAAGCTGAGCTCCGGATGCCGATGCAGGTCCCGGCGAAACGCGATCAGCTCCTCCTCCATGCTGCTGCCCTCAAGAAGAAGGCGCTGCATATGCTCATATACTTGCTCCGTACGCATCATGTCCGCCTCCTCAAATGTTGAAGTGTTCCAACCCTTACTTTCGATATAGCTCCTTCATAATCCGCTTGCCCGTCGGCGTCTGCGCCAAGCCTCCCTTGGCGGTTTCGCGGTGCTTCTCCGGCATCGCCGTCCCGACCTCGTACATGACTTGGACGACCTCGTCCGACGGGATGACCGAGCGCACCCCGGCCAGCGCCATATCCGCGGCGGCCAAAGCATTTACCGCCCCGAAGCCGTTGCGGACAATGCAGGGGATTTCCACCAGGCCACCGACCGGATCGCAGATCAGGCCAAGGGTGTTCTTGAGCGCGAGGCCTACCGCATGAATCGCTTGCTCCGGCGTGCCGCCGCGCAGCTCCACCATGGCGCCTGCCGCCATTCCGATGGCGGAGCCGACCTCCGCTTGGCAGCCGCCTTCCGCACCGGAGACGAAGGAATTGTTGGCGATCACATAACCAATGGCACCAGCACAAAACAGCCCCCTAACCATGTGGTCGTCCTCCCAGCCGAACCGCTGCTGGCTGCTGACGAACACGCCGGGAATAATCCCACAGGAGCCTGCTGTCGGCGTGGCAATAATGCGCCCCATGGACGCATTCACCTCCGACACCGCTAAGGCGTAGGCCATCGCGCGGCAAGCCTCTTCCCCTACGGAAGCTGCTCCGGCATCCAGAAAGCTCATGACCCGCTGCGCATCTTTGCCCGTCAGCCCGCTGCGGGAGGTCGTATCCTCGGTCAGCCCCTTGATCACGGCTTCCTTCATAATTTGATAGTAGCTAAGCATCGTCGCAAACTCCTGCTCAGCACTTCGGCCTGACTCATGGGCTTGCTCCTGCAGCATCAGCTCTGAGATCGATAGCTGCTCGGTAACGCACAACGCCGCTAACTCCTTGAGGGCCCGGAATCTCATACATGTCCTCTTTCCGAGAGATCCACTCGAATGACTTCCCGGATCATCTCAAGGCCGTTCATTTCCTGCACTAGGGCATCCGAGATCGGAGCGTCGGCCTCAATCACCGTCATCGCGTCGCCCTCGCGGCCTTTTCGATCCAAGTCCATATACCCTATATTCATCTGCGCCCGCCCGAAAATGCTTGTAATCTCCGCAATCATCCCCGGACGATCCAGATGTGTGATGAGCAGCGTGGGATACACCCCGGAAAAAGTGACATCAAACTGATTCACATTCATAATTTCGATGTTCCCCCCACCGATCGACGCGCCCGTCATGCTGATGGATCGTTGATCGCCCTGAAGGGTGATGGTAGCCGTGTTGGGATGAGCCCCCTTGGCTTTTTTCGGGTGAAAAATAATTTTCATGCCCGCCGCCTCGGCATACTTCTCCGCTTTGGGAATCCGAGGATCGTCCGTCGCATAATCGAGTAGACCGCCGATCAGTGCCAAATCCGTCCCATGCCCGCGGTACGTGTCCGCGAAGGAGCCGAACAGCTCTATATCCGCCTGCGCAGGCAGCGCCCCGAAAATTTGCCGCGCCACCCGCCCGAGCCGCACCGCGCCGGCCGTATGGGAGCTGGACGGACCAATCATCGACGGTCCAATGATCGAGAACACATCTTTAAACCGCATCTCCCGGACCCCCTCATGAATCTAAGGATTAATCAGCCAGCCATTCACTCAAATGTGCACGCACAAATTCATTGTCATTCAAATGCGGATAATCACGGTACATCCGGTCGATTTCCTCCATCTGCCCTGGAGACAGCTCCTCCTTCGGATTGAGGCACCAGCGCCCCTGCAGCAGCCCCTGTCTTCTCAGCACCTCATGGATGCCGGGAATGCAGCCCTCGAAGTGATTCGCCGGGTCAAAAAACGCTGCGTTCGTCTCCGTGACTTCGATGTTTCTCGTCAGCCATTCGGCGGATAGCTCGCGGCTACCGCGAATCTGCTTGACTTCCTCCAGCAGCTCTACAGCCTTTTTCGTCCAAACCGCCCAGTGTCCCAGCAGCCCGCCGACGATCCGTTTTTCCACCGTGCGTCCCTCAACCTGAAAGCGGTACACGGTAAGCAAATCAGTTACGATATTATCATCATTCCCCGTATAAAGCGCAATCTCATCACACCGCTTCGAGTAGCAAACCGCCCGGACCACATCGATGGTTTGATAACGGTTGAACGGCGCCATTTTGATCGCGACGACACCGGGAATATTTACTAGCTGCTCCCAGAATGCAAAGCTGAAAATTCGCCCGCCGACCGAAGGCTGTAAGTAAAAGCCGAACACCGGAATGATCTCGGCCACCGCCCGCACGCGATCCAAAATTTGCGGCTCCTCCCAGCCCTGCAGTCCGCCCATGCTCAGCAGCCCAATGTCGTAGCCCTGACGCACCGCCAGCTCCGCTTCCGCGATCGCTTGCTCCGTAGGCCCGCAAATCCCGGCGATCTTGATAAAAGGCCGATCCAGCTGCGCGCGCTCCACTTCCTCCGCTGCCACCCGCAGCACAGGCTCCAGCAGGTTGATGTCCTTATCGCGGATCTCGAACTGGGTAGAGTGAACGCCGACTGCGATTCCACCTGCTCCAGAAGCTATATAATAGCGCGTCAAGGCGCGTTGATGCTTCTCGTCGAACTGCCGGTCTTCGTTCAGCGCCAGCGGATGAGCCGGAATCGCAAGCCCATCATGCAGCGCGGCCAGCATTGCGGGGCTTAACTCTTTTCGCTTCGTCATAGCTTAGAATTTCCCCTCCCGCTCCTGAAAATGAGTCGGCTTATTCCAAGTCAGACCATCCTGCGCAACCCATCCGGAAATCCAATCGATCATCTCCAGAATCGTCACCCGTGGATATCCGAACAGCTGGCTCGCTTTGGAGCTATTGCTGAGCAGCGCATTCTCCGATTCTTTGCCTACGAATACCGGTTCTTTGCCAAGTCTGGCTGCGAACTGCTCCGCCACCCAGCGCATCGACAGCGTTTCCGGACCGGTCACATTCACCACCGCTGGAGGCGTGCTGCACACCGTCAAGCTGCGAATCGCCATTTCGTTGGCATCCCCTTGCCAGATGACGTTTGCGTGACCCATCGTAAGATCGACCGGCTTGCCGGCTAGCACGGATTTAGCCACTTCCAGCAGCACGCCATAGCGCAAATCAATCGCATAATTTAATCGGTAAATCACCATTGGAATATCGTATTTATGTGAAAAATGCTCAAAAATCCGCTCACGCCCTAAGCAAGACTGGCCATACTCCCCATTGGGATTCGGAGCCATCGTTTCAGTCGCACCGCCTTGGAACACAGGAGTCAGAGGATACACATTCCCGGTGGAAAAGACGACGATGCGGGAATTCCGGTACTTTTCCGCTACGCGGCCTGGCAGGTACGAATTCATTGCCCATGTAAAATGCTCGTTGCCGGTCGTTCCGAACTTGTTGCCCGCCATGTAGATGATGTTTTTTACGTCAGGGAGCGCTTGCAGCTGCTGATCGTTGAGCAAATCCACAGGAATCGTGATCACGCCGTCGGCTTCCAGCTCTTCCTTCAGACCACCGGATGAAAATCGGGAGGCGCCGTAGACCTTTTTATCTACGCCTGCGGCTTTAATCGCATTCATGGCAAGTCTTGCGAGACTTGGCCCCATTTTCCCGCCTACGCCAAGCAGCATAATGTCCCCATCTAGCTCTGCAATCTCCCGGATTAGTGCCGCGGAAGGCTCCGCCAGCTTGTTTTCGAGCTCCTGAATCGTCTTCATATGTACCCTTCTCCTCTCGTTTTTCCAATCCATCCCACTGGATACCTTCATTGTATTTCAGTCACACATTTAAAGACAAGTCTTTTTGTCGTCCTTATATAGGTATTTGGCAGCCTCTCGGGTGCATAGGTCAACCCCCATTTTGCTAAAAACAATAAAAGAACCAAACTGCAAATCACCTATTTCGATGGAGGTCAACAAGATGAAAAAACGACAGATTTTGTGCTCCGCAATCGTGCTTTGCTCTCTTGGGTTTGCCCTGCCGGTTCAAGCCTATGATGATACGGCAAGGCCTGGAGCGAGCACAAATACAACGAGTACGGCTACGTATTCCAGCGGAAGCCAAGGGATCGGCACAAGCACCACCGGATATGGCAGCGACAGCCTGTTTGGCACTTATAATACGAATAACAAAGGGACGGTTCGCGGACTGTCCGATGGCATGGCGCTGCGGCCGCATCCGTACGGTGTGAATGACTATAACAATCGGCTTACGACGTATGCGACCGATACCACTCCCAAAAAGACGAATTGGAATTGGCTAGGTCTACTCGGCTTGCTGGGGTTATTTGGACTCGGAAGCCGGTCACGCACCGATACGCGGTAAGCTGAAAAAAGCCCCCGAGCGACCGCCTGTTCAGGAGGTTGTTCGAGGGCTTCACTATAAATGGTTCTGGTATGTTCCCGAGCACATCAGGGAATACTCACGCCATATCTATTCGTTTGCTTAAAAATCGAGGTGGCAACCGATGTCCTATGTTTGCGAAGTGTGTAACGGAATGACAGCCCTCACGGTGGAATGCCAGAGCTGCCATGCACCGGCTAATGATCAAGGAAAGCTGAGCGATTACTACGGCCCCTATTCACCTTATCGCCCCGCAGACGAGCTCAAAGCGGCGAACGGCTTCGAAGATCTGGCAAGCCACCAGTGCATCCATGTCGCCTTTTGCCCTCAGTGCGCGAATACCTTCTACTCGGCCGTCCAAGAGCAGCCTAATCCTTAAGCGCGAACGCGTGCGCGAAGCCGCTGAACATGCAGCAGTCTAGCGTACAATCCAGCCGCCCCGAAGGCGAGTCCTGTAATCAGCCCGATCCAATAACCAAACGCGCCGAGCGATGTATAATGCGTACAAATATACCCCAGCGGGAGCCCGATCACCCAATAAGAAACGAGCGCGACGATTAAAGTCACATTCACGTCTTTATAGCCGCGGAGCGCTCCCTGAATCGGCGCCGCAATCGCGTCGGACAGCTGGAAGAAGATCGCGTACAGCAGAAACTGCTGCATCAGCTCCAGCACATCCCGGTCTTTGGTGTAAATCCCAGCAACGGCATCGCTGAACAAATACAGAAACACCGCACAAACCACGGCCATCCCAATGGCTACGGACAGTCCGAGATAGCTGTACTGCCGAGCATCCTTGTACCGTCTAGCCCCCGCTTCAAAGCCGACGAGAATCGTAAGCGCGAAGGAGATGCTCATCGGCACCATGTACAAGAACGAGGCAAAGTTTATGGCCGCTTGATGAGCTGCGATCGTCACCGTATTAAATTCACTCATTAGCAATGTAACGGCAGCGAAAATACTCGTTTCAAAAAAGATCGCAAACCCGATCGGAAGCCCGATTTTAAGCTGATCCTTCCAAGCCGCAAACGAAATCCGATGCAGCTGCTGTATGATGCGATACTCCGAAAACGGCTTAAATTTCGTAATCACCCCAAACGCGATGAGGCAGACGACCCAATAGGTCAAAGCCGACGCCACACCCGCTCCTACGCCGCCCAAGTGCGGGAACCCCATTTTGCCGAAAATAAAGAAATAATTCAGCACCCCGTTCACCGGCAGCGAAATAAGCGTAATGCGCATCGTCATCCGCGTCTGTCCGAGCCCATCCATAAAGCTGCGCAGCACCGTATAAACGAACATCGGAAGAATCCCCGCTCCAATCGCGAACAAAAATCCATGTGCCGTTTGACGTACCGAATTCTCGAGTGTCATTGTATTCAGCAGCGGATTCACCACGAGCAAGCCCACGAGCATAACCGCCACCGAGAGGGCGACTGCCAAATATATGCCCTGCATCACGGTGTGCGGCACGGACGCTCTGCGGTTCGCTCCCACCAGCTGCGCCACCATCGGCGTGACGGCGAACAAAATTCCGTTCAGGCCCGTCTGAACCGGGATCCAAATGCTGGTGCCGATCGCGACACCGGCCAAATCGCCTGCGCTGGCATGCCCCGACATGAACGTATCAAAGAAGGTCATCCCGAACATCGTCAGCTGCGTAATTAACATGGGCATCAAAATCACAAAAAACTGCCGGGTTTTCTGCGGTAAAGTGTTAGTCTGTTTCATGATGTCAAAGTCCTCGTTTGCATAAGATCGAAAAAAAGTAACGTTCTCTATCATAGCAGAATTCGCGGCAAACACAACTTTCCGCCCAAAAACAAACGCCCCCGATCGATACACATCCACCTGAAGCTGCTGCTCCAAGCGACGCGACGAACGAGGACGCTCTGTTATAGGTATAAACTATAGATTAATTAACTGACCGACCACTTGGCTTGAATGCGGGCGCTCTCCACTTCTCTTTCCGAGAAGCCATCCAGAATCAATTGGTTTTTGATGCGTGCGGCGTACAATTCTGCGCGTTCTTCTAAATCAGGAGTATCTGCTAATTTGTAGCGTTCAGACATATACTTCACGGCATTGCTGAGTTGTCTGTCCCTATCCATGTCTCATCAGCTCCTGTGGTGTAGTGGGGTGCATCTTACTTTAGCGTATCCGCAATTCACTCGGCTGGCAATGAAAATATGAATATATTAACGATTTTTTAACCAATTCGACACGATCTGAGTCCATCTCCTTGAAATCGCCGCAAAATTACGGTACTGTACAAACCCATGCTTGTGCGCGTCGGGAGGGATGGCTATGGAATTCCAGCCGCTTTTGAAATCGTGTTCATTCTTGATCGATATGAAAAAAACGCCGGGTCCCCAGACCCGGCGCTTCTTATCGCATGCTCCATGCTATAGCTTGCTAATCACCTTGTACAACGCCTGCGTACCACTGTCTCCCTCGCCCATCGCGGCCAGCTGCTCGTAGAGCGAATGAGCCAACTTCAGACCCGGCAGCTCCAGGTTCATCTCCTTAGCGGACTGCAGCGCGATGCCCATGTCCTTAATGAAGTGCTTCACGAAGAAGCCTGGGGCAAAATTGCCGTTAATGATCCGCGGTGCGAGATTGCTGAGCGACCAGCTGCCGGCGGCGCCGGATTCGATGCTCTTAAGCACGGTGGACGGATCCAATCCCGCTTTCTCCGCGTAAACGATCGCTTCAACCACGCCCATCATGTTCGAGGCGATCGCGATCTGGTTGCACATCTTCGTGAACTGGCCTGCGCCAGCCGCGCCCTGAAGCACGATGTTCGTGCCCATCAGCTGAAAAATCGGCAGCACCGCATCGAAGGCCGCCTGCTCGCCGCCGACCATAATTGAAAGCCTTGCCTCGCGCGCACCGATATCTCCACCGGATACCGGAGCATCCAGCGCAGACAGTCCGCGGGCTTTCGCCTCCGACTCGATCCGTTTAGCCAGAGTAGGGCTGGAGGTCGTCATGTCGATCAAGTAGCTGCCTTGCTTCGCATGCTTCACGATGCCGTGCTCACCCAAGTACACTTCTTCTACGTCGCTCGGGTAGCCCACCATCGTAATGACCACATCCGAGTGCTCCGCCAGCGAAGCAGGCGAGTCATGCCACTGCGCTCCGAGCGCGAGAAGCTCCTCCGCCTTCGCTCGGGTCCGGCTGTAGACGTGCAGCTTGTACCCCGCTTTTTGCAAATGTCCGGCCATGCTCTTGCCCATAACTCCAGTTCCAATAAAACCAATCGATGTCGCTTGCGGATTCAGCACCATGTGTAAACGTCCTCTCTCCATCTATTGTTAAGCTTCCGATTGGGATAACGCTTGCCCCTCGGAGCCTCTTGCCAATGTAAATATTAGAAATCCGGCCACGCAGCACAATGCCGCTGATATCAGGATGGCCTCCATGGATACGCTGTGGATCAAGCTCGTACTAAGCAGCGGCCCAATCGTTCCCCGCACCCCAAAGAGCATCAAGTGCAGACCGAATACCACGCCTTCCCGCCCCTTGGCAATCTTGAAGACATAAGCCATACAGCCAATATCCCAGATGGCATCGCCCATCCCTTGAATTCCCCCGGCCAACAGCACTGCGGGATACGTCCCAATCAAGCTGTAAAGCAACGGTGGCAGCATATAAAAAGCCATGCCGAAGCTCAGAGCGACTCTAGGCGAGAAGCGGTCGATAACCCAGCCCATCACCAGGTACGCCACGAGCAAACAGGCATAGTAAGCCACACGAATATAGCCGATCTCCAGGTCCGTTAATTGCAGCTTGGATACCTGAATAATCGAGTAAAGTGGACTTGCCAGCATATTGCCAAAGCCGGATACCGTTGTCGCGGCAAGAAACATGATCAGCAGCGGACTCTGCTTAACTAAACGAAGCTGCTGGACGAACGTCGTTCTCTGCTTGACCTTCGAAGGAACAAAATCGGTTAAGGTCTTCACGCGGTTCAAAGCCAGAATCGAGCAAACGCCGGTTACGGACGCGATCAGCAAGGGCCCTGAGCTGCCTGCATGATCAATCCATAGACCGACCAAATACGCCAGCGGGATCATGAGCAGTCCCATAATAACGCGCACATTCCCCATCAGCCGGCCGCGCAGCGCAGCAGGATAAATCCGGGTCATGACGGAAGCATAGGTCGGTGCCTGAATGCCCATCAGCAAATGAAAGAGCAGCGCCGCCCCCACGAATACCCACGGATTCGGAAATATCGCGGGGAACACCACCAGCATCCGGGCAAAAAAGTTCGGGATTACGACAAACGGCTTCGGATCGCGATTTTCCGCCAGGCTTGCCCATAACGGAGAAGAGAGCAGGCCGATGGCCGGCGCAGCCGTCAGCAAGCCGACTTGGAAGTCCGAAGCTCCGTGACGCAGCGCCAATGGAACATAAAACTGATTGAAGACGACGTTAAATATACTGAACAGCGCCGCAGCCGTAAAATCCCATCGGAAATTACGCCAAGTCTCGCCATTCATCTGCAAGCCTAGAAAGGAAACCATTTTCTCACTGTTCATCGGAAGCTACCCCTGTTGTTTTCCATGATGAATCGGCATAGACGGATACCAGTGCGGTAAAGAGCGGCAGACTCCACAGAAAAATGCTGTAAGGCAAATACTGTTCCACCGGAAGCCCCACGAATGTGCTGCACAAGACGGCGAGCAAATTCCAAGGCACCATTGCGGCAAACACAGCGCTTGTATCGGCAATGACCCGAGCCAGCTGCGCCGTCCGGAATTGCTGCTTCCAGAATGGCAAAATATTGCGCCCGCACATCATGATCGGCAGCGTCTGCGTGCAGGAGATCAAGCAAAGGAGAAAGCCGAACACGCCGGTCTTGATCGTCGCAGCCGTTAAGCTGCGCAGGTGTCCGAGTCCTTTTTCGATGTACGCGCTGATCATCCCTGATTTCTCCATTATACCATTGAACGCCCCCGCGAGCACAATCAATGCGACGAGTGAGATCATGTGCAGCAAGCCTTTGCCTTGGGTCAAGGGGTGTACGCCGCCATACCAAATATCGCTCAGCCAATCGCCCAAAGCGACTTGTTTCAAAAAAGAGCCGACCCAAATTGCTGCGGCGCTCGAAAGCATGAAGCCGTACTTCGTTTTGAGACGCAGCAGGATCGAGCCCAGTAAGATCACAATTGGCGCAAGCAGCAAAATGGTCTGCCAAACGCTCTCTGAGGGTGAAACGATCCCCTGTGCGAAGCTTGCAGCCGTGCGATTCGCCCTCAGATCGAGCCACAAATAAAAGCCGAGCGAGCTAATCACTGCAGCCAAGGTGGTGGGGAGCATCGCCCGCCATTGCACGGGTACCGCTGTGTCCGTAGAGCTGGCGATCAGCTGATGCGCGCTCGAGAAAGGTGAGGTCCGATCACCGACAAAGGCGCCGGAAATGACCGCCCCTGCAATGAATGGAAGCGGAACCTGCAGATGAACGGCCATCCCGATCAGCGGAACGCCGACCGAGCTTAACGTCCCCGTCGAGGTGCCTAAAATCATGGATACGCACAGGCTGATCAGAAAGGACAACGCCAGCAAGTAGGAAGGATGGACAAACGCGAGCGCCCAGGCGATCATTTCGTCCAGCGTACCGCTGGCAGCCCAGCAAGGAAGAACGATGGCGACGAGCAGCAAGAGCCATATCACCTCTTTGGTGTGCCCGATGCCCTCCAGCATACTGCGGATAATGATGCCCGGGGATAGTCCTTTCATGAGAGACATCGCAATAAGTACAAGCAATCCGAATGAAAATCCGAAGGCCATCGGGATGTTGTAAGCATAAGCTGCGGCCAATCCAAAGATGGTGGTGGCCACGATGAGACTGAGCTGCCATATTCGAAGCATAATCTGAGCTGACTCCTTTTGTTTCATTCTGGATGTTGGAACCGTTGAAACACTTTGAACACTAATTTGTAATTATATCGAATTTCTGGAGCGGTTCCTATCGTTTTTTTGCTAGAATATAGAATAAGAAGCCGCGAACAAACGTGCCAAGCGGTTACACCAGGTTCATTCTGGTTACATTAATGGAACGGAAAGGAGCTGCAGGTCGGAAGATGGTACGAAAATTTATTAAAGCATTATCGGATCAAATCGCGAAAGATGACGCTTTCGGTCTGGCGGCCCAATGCGCTTATTACTTTTTATTGTCGTTGTTCCCCTTCCTCATCTTTATCGTGAGCTTGCTCGGATTTATGCCCTTCAGTTCCGACGAGCTGATAGAGTTTTCAAAGCAGTACATCCCTCGCGGCGTTGCGGTGGGCTTGGAATCGCAGCTGCGTGAAATCGTGGACATCAAGCGAAGCGCCAGCCTCTCCTTCGGTTTGCTCTTCTCCCTTTTCACCGCCAGTGCGGCGATGAATGCGATTGTCAATGCCGTGAACCGCGCCTACGGGCTCCCGGATCGAAAAAGCTACATCCACTCCCGGCTGCTGGCGATATTGCTGACCCTCGGGATGCTAATCGTCGTGGCGTCGGCATTGCTGCTGAGCGTATTCAGTCATTCTATCGGCGACTGGCTGGCCGCGCATACGTTCGTGCCGATCGACAAGATTAAGCTCTGGAACGTACTCAGCTGGATCATCAACTTTGCCATTTTGTTCTGCGTGTTCCTGGGACTGTATTTCATCGCACCCAACACCTGCTTACGCTGCAAAGAGGTGCTTCCCGGCGCCATTCTGGCCTCGATTGGCTGGCAGGTTACATCACTCGGCTTCTCGTATTATGTCAACCATTGGGGCAACTACAACGCGACCTATGGCAGCTTGGGGGGCGTCATCGTCCTGCTCACCTGGTTTTATTTATGCGCCTTCATCATCATTGTCTGCGGAGAGATTAATGCCATGTCTTATTTGCTGAAAAATCGAAAAGAGTAGAATTGCAAAAAGGGGCGGCCCTCGGTAGTTGAACTACTTCGAGAGACCGCCCCATTCTTCTAGTAGGAGTCGTACCGCTCCTCCTCCGCAATGCTTTGCAAATCGAACGCCGTGATGCTGTGGATCGGATAGGCTCTCGATTTCGCCAGCTGCTCCGCCGCTTCTTTCATATACTTCGGCGAGCCTTCCTTCTCTTCGTCATAGAGCAGGAGCATCCCGTCCGTGTTGCGCAGCAGAAACTTATTTTTCTCCCGAAACTGCCACGGCCCGTCGTACTTGCTTTTGGTGACGCTGTTGACGTAGTCCGCCCTGACCAGAATCGATCGGTAATAGGTCTGCTTCTCCTCGCTCCAGTTCTCGTCCTGCTCCAAAAACGGCGTAATGACGGCCACCCGGAGGTGGACGTACTGCTCCTTCAGCTCCAGCGCCGCATCCGCCGCCCACAGCTCCACGCCCCACTGCCCGCTGACGATGACCCATTCGAGCCCTTCGTCCATGAGCGACATCAGCCGGTTCTTAACCGCCTTCTTAATGATCTCGATCCCCGCATGCTTGAGCGAAAAAATGCCCAGCTCCTGCGCCTTATACCCCGTAACCAGCACCCTGTTCACTGTACCGCACTCCCGTCTGCTGCAACCGTTACATCGTGCCTAGTGGTGTCGGTTGTCAACACAAGCTCTCAACAGATACAGGTTAGCACAGTCCGCCGCCAGATGGAACCTATTTATCGCCCGTCGTACCTGGAGTCGACTTCTTTGGCTAAGGCGCGATACAGCTTCGTCTCCTCGGCTACCGGGTCCCATTGCGAAGGGATGCGAATCTCGGGATTAAACGGGAGCTTCTGCTTTACGGCCTGCGCGGTCGGCGGCATCTCCACTTCCCCTTCGGTTAACAGCTGCGCGAGTGTTTCTTCCACTTCTCGATGATCCATGTGCCTTACTCTCCCATCACCATGATTTTGACGATATCCAAAGCGTACCCGATTTTCTTCCACAATAACCAAAAGAGTATGTGAAAGCCAAATCCGCTTATACTATGATCAACTACGGCTTTAAGGCCCGAGGAGGTCGCCCGAAATTTGACTTCTGCAACTTCTGACCCATTAAAAGTCCCTTTTACTCAACGTTACGGCGTAGTACTCTTTTTGGCCATCTTGTTCACGGTCTTCTGGATCGTTCTAGCGTTTCACCCGACCAACCGGGTACAGTGGATCATGGAAAATATTCTGGTTCTTGCCGCGGTGATTTTCCTGACAATCCTAAGCCGCAAGTTTCCGCTTTCGAACCAGTCGTACTTCCTAATCTTTATCTTTCTATGCTTTCATACCTACGCTGCCCATTACACCTATGATGGTACGCCGTTCGACCGCTGGCTCAAAGAAAACTTTCATGCGCAGCGAAGCTACTTTGACCGCGTCGTTCATTTCTTGTTCGGCCTGCTCCTGGCCCCGGTCCTCAAGGAGGTGCTGGTGCGCACGAACCGCTTGAAAGGCCTCTGGATCTACGCGCTGCCGGTCGCCTGCGTGTTTGCGCTTAGCGCTTTCTTCGAGATCCTCGAGATGTTCGTCGCTCTATTCGGCGGATCGGCCGGCGAAGATTATATGGGGCTGCAGGGCGATATCTACGATTCGCAAAAGGATATGGGTCTCGGACTGCTCGGCGGCGCCTGCACGATGGGCTGGCTTGCATGGCGTCAAAAGCATCGGCACAGCGTGCCGGAATGATCATAATGAAAATAACCCCCCACGACTTGTGGAGGGTTATTATTGTGTTAGGCGGTCACGCGGGTATGCGGGAATACACGGCGTACCGGCATAACGATGAGAGCGGCGATCACCGCTTTGACCGCGTCGCCCGGCAGGTAAGGGTAGCAGCCTACTACCATCGCTTTCGCAATCGGCATCTTGGCTACATGTGCCAACCATGGCACTCCGACAAAATACAGCAGAAGCGAGCCGAACACCTCACATGCGAGGAACGCCAGCAGCAGTGGAACTGCGCCTTGCCCTTTGATCCGCTTCATCACAAGACCGATCAGGAGCGCTCCGAATGGAAACGCCCATAAGAAGCCGCCTGTGGCCCCTAGGACGACTGGAAGCCCCCCGCTGCCTTGCAGGAGCGGCAGACCGAGCGCCGTCAGCACGACGACGAGTGCAATGCTGAAAAAGCCATATAGCGGACCCAGCAGTGCACCTGCCAGCATAACGACCAAATTTTCTAGCGAGATCGGGATCGGGGTGAAGCCCAGATGAATATTCAAGTAGCTGGACACCACAAATAATGCGGCGAAAAGAGCGCTGAACACCATACCTTTGACAGTTATCAATGTTTTCATTGCCAAGCCTCCTCTTATTTGTTAACCTAAAAATAAGTTAACAGTTAACAATTAATTGCGATTGTAGCACACATCATCTCCGAGGAAAAGAGATTTTTGTCAAATGAGCAAATTAAAGGAATTCATAACCATTCATCAATTATCCGTTACTTTTCCTTCGGGTGAGCAGGAAAAAAAGGCACTGCAGCAGTTGGAGCTCTCCCTATATGAAGGACAATGGACGGCGATCGTCGGCTCGAACGGCTGCGGCAAAAGCACGCTCGCCAAAGTATTGACCGGCTTAATTCCGCCAACAAGCGGAAGCGTTCAGATTGATTCGAAGGCCCACCCGGCGGTTCAGATGGTATTCCAAAACCCGGAGACTCCGATCATAGGGGAAACGGTGTACGAGGATGTTTGCTTCGGGCTGATGAATTACGGAGTGGACGCTGAGGCTATGAAACGGCGGGCGCTGGAGGCGCTCCAGCAGGTGGGGTTGCTTCCGCTTGCGGAGGCGCAGACGGCCTCCCTCTCGGGAGGTCAGAAGCAGCTGCTCAATATTGCCGGGTGCTTGGCGCTGAACCCGCCGATCTATGTGTTCGATGAAGCAACCTCGATGCTCGATCCCCTATCTCGACAGCACGTGCTGGAAGCGGTGAGGAAGCTGCACGATCAGGGGCACACGATCCTCTGGATCACCCAGCTGCTCGATGAGCTCGCTTGGTGTGACCGGGTTGTGGCGATAGAAGACGGGTCAATTGCGTATGATGGTCCGAAGACGGACTTTTTTTATCCCGCCTCGGGGGATGAACAAAGTGTTTGCGAAAGCTTGGGCTTTGTAGCTCCATATACCGTAAAAACCGTTCAGGCGCTCCGGAAGCGCGGATTTCAGCTGAATCCCCTGCCCGTATCGCCAATTGAATTCAGTAAGGCTGTGAGTGCACTTTATGATTCGAATTAATCAACTGACGATATATCCAGGCAACGACAGCTCCCTGCCGCCCCTGCTCTGCGACATCGAGACGGTGTTCGAGCCTGGCACGATTACGCTTCTCGTTGGCCGAACCGGTGCCGGCAAGAGCACGCTGCTTCAGACGTTGGCCGGTCTGCTGCCGCTTGGCGCGGGAAGCATCCGCTACGACGACCTCCCGCTCTGGTCACCGGACGGACACATCGCGGAAGCGGTGCTCCACCGGCTTGGCATCACGTTCCAGTACCCGGAGCGCCAGCTGTTCGCCGAATCGGTGCGCAAGGAGCTGGCGTATTCGCTGCGCCCGCTGCGGTTGTCCGCGGAGGCCAGCGAGCGGGCCGCTCTGGAGGCGATCCACCAGCTGAGGCTTCCGCCGGAGCTGCTGGATGAGCCGGTCCTGACGCTGTCGGAGGGGACGAAGCGGAAGGTTGCGATCGCCGGGACGCTGGCGGCGAAGCCTGAATGGCTGCTGCTGGACGAGCCGACCGCAGGCATGGATCCGGGCAGCATCGAGCTGCTCAAGGAGCTGCTGCTGGCCCATCGGGCTAGAGGCGGGGGCATCGTCGTGGCCAGCCACGATCTGGATGCGCTGCTGCCGCTGGCCGATCGGGTGCTCATGCTGAAGCACGGCACGGTGCTGGCGGATTGGACCCCTGGGCCGCGCGATCACGAGCTGCCTGAGCTGCTGCTGCGCGCGGGGGTGGGCTGGCCCAGCAGCATCCAAATTCACGCCGCACTGCAAGAGGCGGGAATGGAGCTTAGCGGCAGCACGTTCACCCCGGAGGAGACGGCTGGGGCGATCGCCGAGCAGTTGGTGCAAGCGGCAGCGGCAGGCAGGAAAGCCAGTGCGGCTTCTGCCATCAAGACATCGCTCCAATCTCACGAGCAATGGGAATCGTCACTGCAGGCTCAGCCGCGAAAGCAGGAATCTCGCGCAGAGCGCATGAATCCGCTGGCGAAGTGGCTGTTTTACATGCTGGTGTCGGCTGGAATTCTAATGCAGGATGCTCCATTCGGCTTGAGTCTTGCCTCAGTCGTCACCGTGCTGACGATCTTGCTTTCTGGAGTGCCTATACGCAGGGTTGGTCGGGGGATTCGATTTTTTCTGGTGTTTATCGTGATTTCCAGCGTTATTGCTGGGCTCGGCGTTGAGGCGCGGGATCCTGCGGTGCCTCTGATGCTGTCGTTCTCTCTCGACTCGGCGCTCGTAACAGCCAAGCAGCTGTCCCGCTTCCTGCTGCTCATGGCTTTGAGTGTCGTATTCATTGCTACGACAAGCGAGCGGCGAATGCAGCGCGGTCTGGAGCAGGCGTTCTCCCGGCTGGAGCGGTTTCATGTACCGGTGTCGCTGATTACCTTTACCGCCGCGCTCATGCTGCGCTTTGTACACCTGCTGAGCCGGGAGGTTGAACGCCTTTCTCTGATTACGCAAGCCCGAGGCAAAATCCGGGTCAAACCGGGCACGATCCGGCTGCGGGACCTGCCCGTCTTTCTCATTCCGCTGCTGCTGTCCATGATGAAGCAAGCCGAGGATATGACCTATGCCTTGGAGGCGCGGGGCTATCGGGTTAAATTCCGGGGCACAAGCACCACTTTCGAGCGGATGCCCTTCGATCGTCTGGATAAGCTAATTACCGCTTCGGGCGTGCTGCTGCTGATTGTGCTCTATATCATTCATAGGTTTGGGCTGTAATCCAGAAGCTCAGTGCTGCCCCGGACCAAAATACTGCACAAGAAAATAAATCGCTGCGATGTTCATCAGCAATAAGGCCGGTACTCCGAGAATAAAAGAGGTGTGCTTCGTCTTATGACGCCACACGCGCATGCCAAGCCAAGTTCCCAGCGCGCCGCCGATGGCCGACAGCCCGAACAGCTTTTTTTCCGGCACGCGCCGCTTGCCCTGCTTGGCCCGCGACTTGTCGTCGCCCATCGTCCAAAAGCTAAAAATATTGATCACGATCAAATAAAGAATAAACAGCTTCATATGTGCTCCCTCTCTTTTTCGGCTTACGAAGTTAAAATGCAAATTCCATCATACCACAGTTCATGCAAAAAGAGACTGCCCTAGCAGGACAGCCTCCGTAGTCAACCTTAAGTCTCACTCAAATGGACGGACGATTCGGCTCGTGCCGATCCTTATGAAAGGTAGGCATCAAGTTGGCTTTGCTTTCGATCGCTTGATTGGAATTATCGGCCATCGATTGCATTTTTTGCTGCATACTTCTGCTCTTGTTCTTCCTACTCATTGGATGGTGCCTCCTTAAGAGTGAAGTCTTGGATGACAGCTATAGTATGCCTGCCCGCCCTTAGGATCATGCAATCCCGGTTCAATCGGTCCCTTAGAACGCCCAATTGCCATGGCGGAATACCGGCTCGACCGTGCCGTCCGGCAGCTCGCCGTCAATGTCCAGCTCCGCAGAGCCGACCATAAAGTCGGCATGCGTCAGGCTCACGTTCGCTCCGCGGGCGATCAGCTCGTCCTTGGTCATTTTGGTCCCGCCTTGAATGTTGACCGGATACGCACTGCCCACCGCAAAATGGCACGAAGCATTCTCATCCACACCCGTGTTGAAGAAGATCCGGTTCAAGTTCGAGATCGGCGAGTCATGCGGCACAAGCGCGATTTCGCCCAAGAATGATGCTCCTTCATCCGTCTCGAGCAGCGCCTTGAGATTCTCATACCCCACCTCGGCGGTATAGTCCACCACTTTGCCGTCCTTGAACGTCAGCGAGAACTTGTCAACAAGTCGGCCGTTTAGGTTGAGCGGCATCGTGCTGGTCACCTTGCCGTTCACGCCGGTCCGGTTTGGCATCGAGTACACTTCCTCCGTCGGCATGTTGGCGACAAAATAGACGCCGCGCTCATTCGTATCGCCTCCGCCCAGCCACAAATGGCCCTCTGGCAGCTCCACGCTCAGATCCGTGCCTGGCGCCTTGTAATGCAGCCGCTTATAGTTTTTGCGGTTCAGCACCTCCTGTACTTCTTTCAGCTTCGCGATATGCTCCCGCCATGCAGCCACAGGATCGTCAGCATACACCCGGTTCATTTGAAAAATCGTATCCCACATGGCACTCACGCGCTCTTCCTCCGGCAGCTCCGGGAACACCTTGGCCGCCCAGGCTTTCGTTGGCGCTTTTACGAGACACCAGGCCAGCTTATTCGTGCGGACGTAGCTCTGAAAGGTTTGTCTTGCCACAGCCATCGCCTTAGTCGCACTCGTGACTTTCCACGTATCAATGCCTTTGAACAGCTCCGGATCCGGCACTTTAATATTGAGCAAGGCTCCGCCGCCCTCGGCCAGCTGCTCCATCATCTTCGCCGTCCATTCCGGATAAAATGAGAACGATTCGTCCGGGGCATATTCGTAGCGGGTACGGGTTACGCCCTCGTCCTCCCACTCCACTTGCACGTATTTGGCGCCGGCTTCATATGCTTTTTGTACGATTTTTCGGGTTAATTGTACGGTTTCGAGCGGGGATTGAATGATGAGTGTCTGCCCCGGCTGAATATTCACGCCTACTCGCACGAGGAGCTCCGCGTATTTTTCTAAGTTTTTGTCCAAATCCTGCATCATCGTTACTGTTCTCCTTCGGATTGACTTATAACCTTATGTAATGGGTAAGATGACCTTCCCCTACGATCATACCCTAGCTTTCCCTTTATGGCAAAAAAGAAAAAGATTCCTGTCACCGGAACTCTTTTTCGATCGATGCTAATGCTTAGCTCAGCGTTTTGTCGCCGGCTTTCCAGTTCGCTGGGCACAGACCACCCGATTGCAGCGCCTCAAGAATACGGAGCGTTTCATCGACACTGCGGCCGACGTTCATATCCGTCACCACTTGGTAGCGCACGATGCCCTCCGGGTCGATCAAGAACAGCCCGCGGTGCGCGGCGCCTGACGCTTCATCAAGCACGCCGTAGCGCGCGGCCGCTTCCTTCTTGAAATCCGATGCCAGCGGATAGCGGATCGCCCCGATGCCCTGCTGATCTCTCGGGGTATTAATCCACGCGCGGTGTGTGTACACGCTGTCTACGGAAACGCCCACGATGTCGCAGTCGAGCTCTTGGAATTGATCTAAGTGGTAGCTGAAAGCAATGATTTCCGTCGGGCAAACATAGGTGAAATCGTACGGCCAGAAGAAGAGCAGCAGCCAGCGGCCGCGGTAATCGGATAAGGAGACCGGCTCCTCGAGCGTTTGCAGGTTTTTGGTCGATGGCAGGGTGAAGTCAGGCGCTTGAAGTCCGATTTTTACGATTTCTGGGGTTTGGGTGGTAGTTGTAGTTGTCATAGGTTTCATTCCTCCTGGGATTTGGTTTTTTATTAAAGGGCTAATGCTTTTTTCAAACGGATGGGGTTTAAGCCTAAAATTTTCGTTTCTCCGATCACCGTGACAGGAACCGAGCTCATGCCCATGTCGCGAAGCTCGTTAGCGTAGGCTTCATTCGTATCAATGTTACGCTCTTCGAACGCTACGTTCTGATCGGTCAAATACTGCTTCAGCTGCGCGCAATAGGTGCAGGAAGTGCTGGAATAAACAATCGCTCTTGCTTGAGATGTTGATGTAGTAGTGGACATAAGGATTCACGCTCCTGTTATTTGTATTGCGGGATCAAGTGCTCCCGTCGATGTATAAATTTATCTACCGCCATGGCGGCGATGGCGCCGTCTGCAGCGGCTACAACCGCTTGCTTCACCGGAGAACGCCGAACCTCTCCTGCTCCGAACACACCGGATACGGTGGACTGCATGAACTCGTCGAGCACCATAAAGCCTTCGCCGTCGAGAGGGACTTGCCCATCCAGAAAATCCGTCCCCGGCTTGCTGCCCGACAGGAACACGAACACACCGTCCACGTTCAAAAGCTGCTCGTCACCTGCGTTTGGCTTGATGCGCAAGCCTTCCACCTGCTGATCGCCTGTAATTTCGAGCGGTCTGGTTCGGAAGTATACCTCGGTGTTATCGAGTGCAGGGAGTGCTGCAACCCCTTGGAGCTCCGGTCTCGGAATTATAAAATGAATCTTCGAGACGATCCGGCTCAGCGCCAGCACCTCATCGAGCGCTTCCTCGGAGTCGCCGATGACGGCGATCTCCTTGCCAGCATAGAACGCACCGTCGCATGTGCTGCAGGTGCTTACCCCGCGGCCGAGCAGTTTCTCCTCGCCCGGCAGCATGCGGTTTCGCCCCTTCGAGCCGGTGGCGATAATGACGGCCTTGGACTCGAGCATCCCGTCCGCCGTGAATACATATTTCGTGTCGCCCTCGAGGTCGACCGCAGTAATCGTCGTGTGCTTGAATTCCGCACCGAAGCCGATCGCTTGCTCGCGAATGCGCTCCAGCAGCTCTTTGCCGCTCAGCTCCTCGGCGATTCCGGGATAATTCGCAATTTTGTGCGTCAGGGCGAGCGCCCCGGCATTAGGCGCCTTATCCAGCACCAGCGTGGATAAATGGCCTCTGGCCGTATAGACGGCTGCGGATGCTCCGGCCGGCCCACCGCCGATAATGATCACATCGTACATATTCAACATCAGCTCCGATCATTTAACCATATTTAGTTTTAGACTTAGTTCAAATCAATTTGATGAGTAAAATATACCACGCGCTTCATCCCTCATCATGAAGTGTAAATGATGGTCAGATGAAGATTCCATGAAGATGATGACACGGCGGGCACAAAAAAAGAAAAACGCTTCCTATCGGAATCGAAATCTCCTTAGGAAGCGTTGCGTTGTTATGAAACAGTTGTTTATCCATCCGCCAGCCGATACCCGACACCACGTACGGTCGCGATATAGCTTGGAGCTTTTGGGTTATCTTTAAGCTTTTGACGCAAGCTTTTCATATGGACGTCCAGCGTGTTGCTGCCGCCAAAATAATGCTCGCCCCAGATTTGATCCATGAGCTGCTGTCTGGACAGCACTGCACCGTCCGCGGCAATCAGGGCGTGAAGCAAATCGAACTCAGTTTTCGTTAAATCAATTCTTGTCCTGCCGCGACTGACCGTCATACGTTTCGTGTCCACCGTCAAATCCTTGTACACCAGCTGATGCTCTCCCGCCCCCGTGTCTACTACAGAAATAGAAGAAGGCTGCTGGTTCTGCAGCACCGATTGAATGCGCTGCTTCACATCTCCCGGGTAGGCCGGCCGCCATAGGATGGTGCGGGCATCGGCAGCTCGGCGGGAGCCTGGACGCACCAGATGGTACGCCGGTGCGTCCACAGCCAAAGCGAGCGCGTCGAGCTCAGCTAGCGGCATCTGCTGCTCCATCGTCATATCGACGATCAGCAAATCCATGGACAGCCGGGCCACCGCGTTCTCATCCAGATGATGAAATACCATTACATCATAGCATTCGGTCGTCAATTCCCGTACGAGCTCATGCAATAAGGAAGGAATCGGGCTGACGATGACGATGCGGCGAGTCGTCGTGCACGTGGCACCGAATGGGATTACCGGCTCCTGCATCGCGTTCACTCCTTGTTCGTTTTGCATTCCGGGCACACTCCTTTGAACACTATGTGCTCTTCCTCCAAGGCATAGCCGGTTTCCTCCGCGATCGCGCGGAGCCATTCGGCCGGGATGCCGGTGAATACCTCATCGACTTTACCGCACATACGGCACACGATATGCTGGTGATCCTCCACCCTAGCATCGTAGCGGCTGGCGTCTCCATCAAGCTTGAGCTCCCGGATGAGCCCTGCCTCTGTCAAATAGCGAAGCGAATTATAGATCGTGCCATAGGCAAAGCTAAAGCCGCGTTCTTTAAGCCGGTCAATAATGTCAGCGGCGCTCGGATGGTCCGAGCTTTCGATGACGACATCGTATATGGCTTTGCGCTGCACCGTCAGCTGAACTTTTTTCATCGTAAGCCCCCACATTATACTTGAATTTAGATTAAGTATAATATTATAACATTTCTAAAGCAATACAAAAAAACCATCATGGAGATTATTTTCTCCTGATGGCTGTCCTGATCATTCCGTGTGGTTATAGCTGCTGCTTAAGCAGTTATATCGTCGGTTTCGCGGGTGTCGGGCGCATTTGCTGCGATTAGCTGAGCGTTACTCGTAATCCCTCATAATGAGACATAAATTCTGCGACCTTGGCCTCCAGCACTTCTCGGTTCATACGCGTTCCGAAGAGCTCGGGATCCGGCAGCAGGGTTACGCTCGTTCCCGTTTCGCTGGTCGCTCCTACCTTATTTAAGCCGGTTTGCGGGACGCCGTTCTTGTACTCCTGCCGATAGATCGCCCCATCACGCCGAATCTCAACCGACAGCTTGCGAGACAATGCATTGATTACAGCAATGTTGATCCCCTTCTCCGCCCCTGGTGCGGTGAATGGAGCAATAGTACGGTTCAAGTCGGTCAACACGGCCTGCACCATGCTCTTCTCCGTCTGCGGGATCGTTTGCACCGGAATCCCCCGCCCGTTATCAGCCACTGTCATGCTCCCATCATCATGCAGATAAATCCAGATTTCACTGCAAAAGCCTGCTTTATGCTCCAAGATCGAATTCTCCACCACCGCCCACAGCAATTGGTACGTATCGTACCCCTCGCCCGTGTCCGTACCCAAATAACGCCCTGCCTGCGCTCTTACTTCCGTCATGTCCATGTAATCACAGGTATCCTGTAAATCCGAGACCGCCGCGAGCAGTAACATAATCGGCAAAATACGATCCTTCGGCAGGCTGTAGCGGCCTCCGCGGTCCTCTTGCTGCAGCAGATCAGCTCCGAGCAGCGCCTTCATATGATGGTACAGCTGACCGGTCGTGCCCATCTGCAGACGTTCGACCAGCTCCGTCCCTGTCAGAGGCTCGTGCAGGACAGCGGTCATAATCTCCAGCCGCTGCTTGTGCCCGAGCGCCGAAAGCACCTTAGCCGCCTTCTCGTGATTTTGTGCGATCAGCGCAGCTAGCTCCCGCTCCTGTGGAGCCCAGCGAAACATCTGCTCTCCGCTGTCGATCTGCCCGGAGTAATAGACGGCTCCCTGCTTTCCCGCTATGGGGGTACGCGTTTCCAGCGGCTTCACCTTGGGTAAATCCGTACGTCCCCGTTCCACCGCCGAGATTTCCAATGCTTTCAGCAGCTCCTGCATCTGAAGATTAATGCGATCAATTTCCGCGCCATAGTCTCTGCTCATGAGGATATGCACCTCCAAATATTTTTACGTATTATCGTATTACGTAATTATTATAAAACATTTAGATGAAATTGTAAATGCATTTTTACAGACTTCACGAGCTGTGTTAGAATAAAGTTTTGCATTTGCACACATCACAACCAACATCCAGAGGTACAACCTATGAACCCGCAACCGGCTTTTCCCGCTTCGCGTTTCCTCATTTTGATTTTTATTGTTATTTTAACCGGCTTCAGCCAGGGGCTTCTCCTCCCGCTGCTGACGGTGCTGCTGGAGCATAGCGGTATTTCCTCCGGCATGAACGGCTTGAACACGGCTGTCTTGTATTTGGGCGTGTTTCTTACGATGTTTTTTATTGAAAAACCATTGGCGCGCTTCGGCTACCGCACGATGATTTTGGGCGGACTGCTGCTGGTCATGAGCGCTTCAGTTTTATTCCCCTTGCATGCGGGACTCTGGTTCTGGGCAGCCCTTCGCTTACTGGTTGGCATCGGGGAAAGTTCGCTGCATTATTCTACCCAGCTGTGGATTATTGCAACGAGCCCTGCGGATCGACGCGGCCGCAACATCTCCTTCTACGGCATGTCCTACGCAACAGGATTCAGTCTCGGGCCGCTCGGGATTAATCTGCTGCGGTTCGGCGATTGGCTTCCTTTTGCGTTAATTGCAGTTTCTTTTGCTGCATGCATCGTGCTGCTGCTTCGTCTGCCGAATGCGATGCCGGAGAAGCAGACGGTGGATCGAGAAAAAACAGCTCCGCCAGGCAACCGGTTCATTCGCGTCTACGCGATCGCCTGGTTTGCGCTAACCCCGTCCTTTTTGTACGGGTACATGGAATCGACGATGAACGCGAATTTTCCCGTGTATGGGCTGCGCTCGGGTATCACGGAGGCGTGGGTCTCGATCCTGCTGCCGGCGATTGGGTTCGGCAGCCTGATTCTGCAGCTGCCGCTCGGCGAGCTGAGCGACCGCATCGGCCGCAAGCCCGTCCTGATCGGCGCAGCGACCTTCGGTGCGCTGGCTTTTCTTGCCGTCCCTTGGTCGGGCGGGAATGTGTGGCTCATGCTGCTGCTGCTCGGGGTCGCGGGCGGGCTGGTCGGCTCGTTCTTTTCGCTGGGGCTGGCGTACATGGCCGATATTCTGCCTCGTACTCTGCTGCCTGCAGCCAACGTGATCGCGTCCATCCACTACAGCATGGGCTCGATGGCCGGGCCGAATCTGGGCGGCTTTGGGATGCAGGTTTTGCCGCTGGGCTCGATGTTTGTTTTTCTGGGCGGGCTGTTCCTTTTGTTCGCGGTAAGTGGATTGACGTTTCGGCGGGGGCGGGAGGTTGTTGAGTCTAGCATAAACCTATCCGTTTGAGCGCTTGAAGGGATTAGTATGTTTTATGCTTATGCATACGACCCCACCACATAATAAAAAAGGCGCTCACCGGGGCGATCCCCGGCAAACGCCTACAAATTTATGAGTTCCAAAACCGGACACAAACGCCCTTCTCCACCTCGGCCCGATGGCCGGTGTCCTGCAGTCGGCCGGTATCCGCATCGATGCGGAAAACCACCACGTTCGCGGTGTCCTGATGCGCGGCGATCAAGAAGCGGCCGTCCGGTGAAATCGCGAAGCTGCGCGGACGCTGTCCAAGCGATTGGGCGATCTCCACCAGCGTCAGACGGCCGCTAGCCTCATTGACCGCGTACACGGCGATGCTGTCGTGCCCCCGGTTCGAGCCGTACACAAACCGGCCGTCCGGCGAAATCTGAATTTCAGCGCAGCTGTTGCCCTCTCGCACTTCCGCCGAGATGTCCTCGGGCAGCGTCGAGATCGTATGAATCTCGCACAGCATGCCGCTCTCTTCATCCTTGAGATAAGCCGTCAGCGTGGCATTCAGCTCATTGATGACGTACACATAAGGCTTCGTAGGATGGAACGCCATATGCCGAGGCCCGCTGCCCGGATGCGCCACTGCTTCCCCAACAGGAACAAGCTTCCAATTCTCCGTGTCTGCCGTATACACTTTAATCCGGTCAATGCCCAGATCCGCAACATAGATGAATCGGCGTGACTCATCCACATAAGCGGAGTGCACATGGGAACGATCCTGTCGGGTCGGATGCTCCCCCGCGCCCAGATGAGCGTGCATATCGCTTCGGGGTGCCAGTTTGCCATCCTCGTCCACCGGAAGCATCCCGATCATGCCGCCGGAATAGCTGGAAGCGAGCACGTACCTGTCCACCGGATTCACATGAATGTGACAAGTCGCCTGTCCGACGCTCTCCTGTGAGTTTAGCGGGCTCAGTTGGCCGCTGGCCGGATCAAAAGAGAATGCGACAGCGAGTGCGCGCTGATCCTCGCCTGCTTCCGTTTCCGCCACCGCATACACCCTGCGATTCACATGGTCTACATCCAAAAAGCACATATTGCGGAAGCCCTGGGCATCGCCAATTTCATTCAACGCCCCTGTGTCCGCATCAAGCGAAAACACATGCACCCCCGTCTCCGTCGCTTCCGAATACGAGCCGACAAACATAATGAAGTCCTTTTTCTGCGGCATGATCCAATGACCTCCATATTATGGGTATATAGCTTCACCATACTAAAAAAACAATGAAGCAGTCAACACTCTGGTTGTCCTGCCTCATTGCCTTATGGATCTCCAGTGCCTCCTGCACGAAGCGGTGCTACTTTTTCAAATTCAGCTTCTCCTGGATCAGCCTGTTCATGTCTTCATCGGCCTCCCGGAGAGCCGTGTTCAAATCCTTCTCGTCGACAATGTAGGCGTTGAACGATTTGGTCAGCACTTTATCGACATCGCCATCCGGGAGATATTTGAACGGCGTCATGACCGCAAACTTAAGCTTCGTCATCACCGATAAATTTTTCCCGTTAAAATCCGCCAGACCTTTGCCAAACTCCGATTTCACCTTATCGTCCTTCAGCACGGTCAAACGGCCGTTGCGCGTCATATCCGCCTGCACCTCATTGCTAAGCAGCGTATCGAGCACGAGGAACGCTGCGTCCTTCACCTTGCTTTGCTCGGTAATCGAAAGAATCGGCGAGTCCATCCGTTGGCCAATGCCCGGCGATTTGCGGTGCTGCGGGTACGTCACCATATCCCAATTCAGCTGCGGAGCCTTTTTGAGCGAATTGAGCAGGTTGCTGTGGCTTGCGATCATCGCCAGTGTTCCGTCGACGAACGCCGTTTGATTTTTGCCGGCATTCGGCACTTTGAAGTCGCCTTCGGTCAATTGCGGCATTTTGAACAAGGTGCCCCACGTTTGGAACGCCTCGCGCCACTGCTCATTGCTTAGAAGCGATTTGTTCGCGCCAAAATCGGCAAATGGAATCGAGAGCTGCTGCTGAATGCGGCCGATTCCATCGGGGAAAATCCCGCGATACAAAACGCCGTTATCCGAGCGATTGAACTTTTTGGCGATCTCGACGACTTCATCCCAGTAAATGCCGTCCTTCGGATACGGAACTCCAAATTTATCGAATATATCCTTGTTGTAGAACAGCGCAAACGTGTTCGTATACGCAGGCAGTCCCGCCAAGTACGATTGTCCTCCGGCGATTTTTAGCGTTTCCAAGGCTTCGTTCGAGAATCGGCTCGTATCGAAGTTGTACTTTTTCATCAGCGGTTCCATGTTAAAAATCATTTTGTTATCGGCTAGGTTGCTGCCCATCGGACCCGGATAGTTCCCAACAATATCCAGCGTTTCTCCAGCGGCGATTAGATCCGGCAGCTTGGCGGATGGATTGACGCGCTCCACTGTGATTTGCGGGTATTTCTTTTTGACGGGGTCCACGATATACCGAGTGAACTCCTCATCCGAGAACATCCCCCCGCTGGCGAAAAATCGAACCGTCACCGGGTCCTTGCTTAGCTCAGCCGGCTGTCCGGGACTAACCGGTGCTGTGGCAGGTGCTGGAGGCTGTGTCTGAGCGCTGCAACCAAACAGAGCTACCGTGCTGCATAACGTAAAAGAGATCCATGCCGTTTTTTTCCACATCGTGGTGCTCCCCCTCAATTCATGTTGACTTGCTGCTTGTGACGCTGCGGTCCGGCATGGCACCATAACGTGACTACCGGATCCTCTTGGCTGGAATGCAAATGATGATCCTCGCCCGGCTCCACCACCACCACATCACCGGCTTGAACGGGATGCATCTCGCCATTCAGCTCCATAAAGCCATGCCCCTGCAAAATGAAAAAGGCTTCACAGTCCGTATGGACGTGGTAATCCCTTCCCTCCGGACCATCATTCGTATGACTGCGCTCCCCCGGCTTGCAAAAGGCCAATCCACCGCTGTACAAATACGCCCCCGGCAGCACACTTTGAAACATGTGCCCCTCTGCAGACGGTTGCAGCTGCAAATCCTGTAAACGATATTTTCGCATGGTATGTATCCTCTCCTCTGCTGTTCAAGAGCTGTATGCGTTTACATTTCATCATAGCTGAAGTCTCGCGGATTGAACATTGCATTATTTACGAAGGGTTGTCTTAATTTGTGATTTTCTTCCATATAAAAGGAAAAGACGCTCACGCTGCGGAATCTTCCCCCGCTTCGTAAGAGCCCGGAACATTATGGAATCGCCTCAATCCGGTCCACCTTTACATATTGAGATGCTTGAAATAAGTCAAATCATGACGGCACGCTTCGAACAATTCCTTCGTCATGCTATGGATTTCATCCAGACTGAGCACCGCTGCAGTCAGCGGGTCGAAGTAGAGGGAGTGGTATATTTTTTGCGGATCTCCGGTCAATGCGCCCTCGACGGCCAGCTCCACGCATCGAGCATTGATATTGTTTAAAAGCGCCAGCTGATCCGGCAGCGGACCGACATGGATCGGATCAAAGGTGAGCGGCTCCAAATCCACCTGCAGCTTCATATCCCGATACTCAGCCAACCCGCCGTTATAAGTCAGAATAATGTCCGGAACCGTGCCGGCCGCCACCTAATCCGGAATCCGTGAGCCCGTCGCAGGACGGATCAGGGCAGCGGTCCCGGTGTAGCTCGGACGGTCCGATCAAGAATAGATCGCCTTCACGAAGATCGTACTGCTCGTCTTCGATCCAAATCTCCAGCTGGCCTTTCATGATGAATTACAGCTTGATTTCCTTCTGGTACCGCCACTCCGTCGTGTTGACCTTGCGGGGCGGATGGGTTACTTTCAGCCAGATGAGCGGATTGTCGTACGTAATGGGATTTTCCTTTGCCGTCCCTTCGCCTCCTGTGTTTAATACAGGCTTCTCCACAAGTAAAATGTGGCATATGCTTCCAAATTTGTCCACCCTAAAGATAGCCTCCGAATGTCCTCGAGTGTAGGCTTCTTCTCCAATCCCAGCAAATGCTTGATCGCATTGTGCAGTCCGACATCCTCGATCGGAAACGCCGCCGGCATGCGCAAACACCGCATCAAGACATAATTGGCCGTCCACGGTCCGATGCCGCGAATACTAACGAGCCGTTTTTCGGCTGCTTTCAAATCGCCCGCCTCTACCAGCTGCGCTTTCGTTAACCCGCCTTCCGCCATGAGCCGCGCCACACCGAGCAAATACTCGGATTTTTTCCCTGTCAGCTGCAATGCGGTTAAATCACCAAGCGCTAATTCGGCAATGTCCTCCGGCTTAGGGAATGTCCAGAACGTCCTGCCGTTCCACTCCACAGACCGTCCGAACATCTCCACGAGCCTTCTTTTCAGTGTATAGGCAAAGGTCAGATTAATTTGCTGCCCGATGATGCCCCAGCACAGCGCCTCAAATAAATTCGGGATGCCCATAATCCGAAGCCCGCTGAACCGGTCAATCACCTTCGACAACAGCGCATCCTGCCTGGCCAATTCGTAAAATGCCGACAAATCCGCATCCAAGTCAAACCACTCACGAACATATCTGGCCACCGCCGCTCGCATCTCCGCTTTTTGCTCAGATGCATCATCGCCTAAAAATCGGACCCGAAGAACCCCCTCTTCTTCACCTGAGATTTCAACCAATGGCGGGACCTCGGAGGCCTGCCCGGCAAGTGGGATCAGCGTAAAGATGCATCCCTGGTCGATCTGGTACATCACTTCTTTGGCCGATCTAGCCAAGTAATCCAAATTTACGTTATACCGAAATGTCTCCGGCGTGAAAAGCACGATTTCGCTCCCGCGATCCTCCCAATTCATACGGCTCCAAACCCTCCCAAGATGAGTTTCTATGTCAGCCTAGTGTAGCCTAGTTAAGGTCTAATTTCGAGCGTCCACACTTTTGCAATCTTGCGGTTTCATTCGGAACGACTTTCCTTGCACACAATTTCGGGTATACTTTGCATTGGAGGTGGATTGGGCAATGATTACCGAATTGAATTTAACGGAGGAGCGGTGGCAGGCGATTGCAACCAACAATGCCTCGTTTGATGGCACGTTTTACTATGCGGTAACGACGACCGGCATCTTCTGCCGTCCCTCCTGCAAATCGCGGATTCCGAACCGGGAGCATGTACGCGTATTCTTAAGCGCCCAGCGTGCACTGGAGGAGGATTTCCGGCCGTGCAAGCGCTGTAAGCCCGACGACCGGCAGCTGCCTGAAGCCGAATGGGTGTCCTTAATCACCCGCTGGCTGGAAGCTCATTACGCCGAATCGATCACGCTCAAGCGGCTCGCGGAGCATTTTCATGGCAGCCCCTATCATTTGCAGCGCACATTCAAACGCTTGACGGGACTCTCCCCGTCTGATTATACGACACAGCTCCGAATCTCCCATGCTCAGACGCTGTTGTCCAGCACAGACCGCTCCATTATGGAAATTGCGGAATCGGTGGGAATGCCCAATGCGGCTCATTTTTCTACCGTATTCCTGAAGCACACGGGATTTACCCCAACAGAATATCGCCAAATGCTTACGCAACAAGGAGGCGCCCCCCATGAAGCCGAATAACAATGAAACCATGTACTGGACCGAGAGCATACTGGAGCAGTTCCCGCTGGTACTTGTAGCCACTTCAAGAGGACTTTGTTACGCTGGAGCTGGGACTGAAGCATCGAATGAATTCATTCAGTGGGCAAAAAAGCATCTCCCAAGCCATACCCTAGTCCGAGATGATAAGCAGCTTCGGCCGTACACCGAGGAATTCGCTGCCTATGAACGGGGGGACCTGACGATGTTCACGCTTCCTCTCGACTATTACGGCACGGCCTTTCAGCGCTCGGTTTGGACCGCTCTGCACGCGATTCCCTACGGACAAACCTGCTCTTACACCGAGCTTGCCGTTCAGCTTCAAAGACCGGACGCCGTCCGCGCGGTCAGCACCGCTATTGGCGCGAATCCGATCCTCATCGCCGTGCCCTGTCACCGAGTCATTGGCAAGAACGGAGCGCTCACAGGCTATCGCGGCGGGCTGGAGATGAAGGCGGCCCTGCTCGAGCTGGAGAAGGAGTCTTAAAATAAACCCACTTAGCCCAAAAAAGCAAAAAAGCAATCAGAGCAAATTCAGGTTGCTTTTTTTGCTTTTTTTGCTTTTTTTTGCTTTTTTTGCTTTTTTTCGCAGCTTACTCAATCAAAGCATGCAAATCCTTCAACTCCATCAGCCGTCCTACCGGAGCTACTCTTTTAGCTCTCATCACATCATCGCTCGTCCGGTAACTGATGAAGGCAATGCCGGCATCCTGCGAAGCTCGCCCGTCAATCCAGGCGTCGCCGATGGAGATCCACTCCCCTGCCGGAATGTGGCTGAATTGCTCCAAGGCAAACAGAAATCCGGACGGCGACGGCTTCAAGGCCGACATCTGCTCCCTGCCAATCGTCAGGTCAAAATAGCCCGCGATCCCCGTCAACTCCAGCGCCTTAACTGCAGCCGCGAAGGAGTTGTTCGTAATTACCACCAGCATATAACGCTCGGCCAGGGCTTCAAGCAGCTCCCGCGCTCCCGGCTCCAGACCGGCACCTTCCATTCCGGCAAGCTCGTGCTTCTCCGCCAGCTTCATCGCCGCTTCGTAGTGTTCGGCTGAGAGTCCTTTCGCCCTAGCATATTCGATCATCGTCGACGTGGTATGCTCTTCCACCGTGAACTCCTCGGGCAGCACTTGCTCACGAACGAAGTAGCGGAACAAGTCCATTTTCATCGCCTTAAAATCGATCCTGGACTGCAGCAGCGTATTATCCATGTCAAAAATAATGCCCTTACGCTTCGTTTGATCGCTCATCCTTACCTCCATTGGAACCTCTCCCCGCCCGCAGCAATACTATAAAAGAGACAACAGCCCAAGGAGGCGGGGGATTTTGGCCTATCGAATTATTATCGATCTATCGGATCGTCAGCTTTACTTATTAAATGACAATATCGTCGTAGACGCTTTCCCTGTCGGGATCGGCAGGATCGCACTGCAGACCCCCAGCGGGGAGTTCACGATTGTCAATAAAGCCCCCAATCCTGGCGGGCCGTTCGGCGTGCTGTGGATGGGGCTGTCTAAGCCGCATTACGGCATCCATGGCACAAATGACCCTTCCTCCATCGGCCACATGGTGTCGCATGGCTGCATTCGGATGTACAACGCTGACGTGCTGAAGCTCTCGCGATTAGTGTCCATTGGCACGCGTGTCACAATTCGTCCTTAGTTGGGCCTCCGTCTAACTACTTCTTAGCATTCCGCATCCGAATCATCGAAAAATTGACGGTAGAGCGAAGCACGGCCTCCTGCAGAGGCATAAGCGATGGCGTGATTCTAAGCTCATGCCCGCAGCTGACAATTCGCGTGATAAGGTCGCCCACAGGGTCGACGACAGCCGGGATGACCGTGACCATGCTTGTGTGGTACCCGGCGTTGGCATCATGGAGCGCAAAATCCTGCTCATGGAACGCATAGCGATAAAGCTTGGTTTCCCGCATCCGCTCCAGCCAATCCGCTTCGATCGCCAGCACATGCCTGGTCGCCGAATGTCCAAAAAAACGCTCCACGTCCTCATCCGTCGTCTTCGCATCCGCCCAGATGCACACCCTCGGGCATTCTCTCGGAAAATAATAGTGCGGCGCATGCTCCTCATCAATCGTCCATACCATGGCGGGCAGCTCCGGTCGCGATTGCAGCTTGAGCGGTTCGAATCGCGTAATGGCCGGATCTTCACTAAAATGATACAGCAAGAGCGGGTCCTCCCATTTACTTGATTTTGGCAAATACACATGTATCTCTAAGCTGGCTGCCATCCGCGGAAACCGCATCGTTTCTCAAGATCCCTTCGAGAATAAAGCCTAATCTTTCCGGGATTGCACGGCTTTTCACATTGTTCGGATCACAGCGAATTTCCACCCGGCGGGCATGCAGCTCGTCAAATGCAAACGCCGTAATCCCTTGCACCGCCTCTGTCATATATCCTTGTCCGCTGAAGCGGGTGTCGATCCAATAGCCGATCTCAAATTTCGGGACGCGCCAGTTCATCCGATGCAATCCCGATGATGCCACCAATTGACCTGTTTCCTTAAGGAAGACAAGCAGCATCAAATTTTCGCGCGTGATCCATTTGGCAGCCGAATCTCGAATCCATGCTTCCGATTCCTCCACGCTAGGCACACTCTGCGCGAATGGCAGCCAAGGCTTCAGCTCCTCGATGGATGCTCGAATCGCTTGATTCACCGCAAGCCCATCTCCTAGTTTCGGCATCCGAATGATAAGTCGTTCCGTAGTAAACTCGGTTGGAAAATCCATCAGTATGGGATTCATCGCAAACACGCCCCTTCAAATATAGTATTTTTCATAGTATGGGATAAACCATTTTTTGTAAATATTAAATTAAAATTGCGCATTCCACTCCCAAAATCCGGTAGCAATTTCCCGCACGACTTGTTATCATGAGTACAAAACGGCGGAGGTGGCAAACGATGAAATACGCCGAATTCAGCTGGCAAAGCACCGATGGAGCTCGAATGTTCGGCTGCGAGTGGCGCCCGGAGGAAGAGCAAGGTCTCAAAGCAGTAGTCATCATCGTACATGGCATGGGTGAGCATTCGGGGCGTTATTCTCACGTAGCTGACGCGCTGACCAGCGAAGGCTACGCCGTGCTGAGCTACGACCAGCGGGGGCACGGAAGAACGGAAGGCAAACGCGGGCATATCCCCTCATACGATGCGCTGCTTGAAAGCTTAGATGTGCTCTTCGAGGAAGCCAAGCGGCGATATCCGGCTCTTCAGCGCTTTATTCTTGGACACAGCATGGGCGGCAATGTGACGCTCAATTACATACTGCGGCGTAAGCCGGAGATCTCCGGAGCCATCGTCACGGCTCCGTGGCTGAAGCTGGCCTTCCAGCCGCCTCAGCTGCAGGTATGGATCGGCCGGATCGCCGAGCAGATCTACCCCAGCTTTACGAATCACCGTCCGATGGCCGCTGAGCAGCTGACCTCCGACCCGGAGATGATCCGGCGCTATGCGGAGGACCCGCTCGGTCACGGGCAAATTACGTTCCGATTTTTCTTCAGCATGCAGCGGGCGGCCCAATGGGCGATGGCCAATGCCGGGCAGCTGTCCATTCCGCTGCTGCTGCTTCATGGCGGCAACGACAAGGTCACATCCATCGATGCGACCAGACAATTTGCGTATGAAGCAGGCGCGCTCTGTTCTTTTCGAGAATGGCCTGGATACCGGCATGAGCTGCACAATGAGCTGGAACGGGAGCATGTCATCGCTTACCTGCTGGAATGGCTGAACGACCGCTGCATCCCTCCCGTGCACAATTCATAAGTGACACACCGCCAAAGACGGCAAAAACCTGCTTGGATTCGTTGATCCAGGCAGGTTTATTTTTTCACACGGAATCTTACTTGACTTGGAGCTGACAGTCGATCATTTGGACCGGGGGAAGCTCGGATGACTGCTGCTGCGGGAACCGAACCTTTTCGATCGTCAAATCGTCCACCGATTTTAAATAAAACCGCCCACGATCCATCTTCTGCTGCTCCGCATGCAAAAAGACCTTCCAGTTGCTGATCAGCAGTCCATCCACATGAGCCGCAATCAGCTGATACGGCTGCTCCGCATAGTTGATCCGGTTCGGGTCGATATCGATCCGACGAGCGCCGTCCGGCTTGCGAATGTTCTCCAGCTTGCAGGGTCCGGTAATGTTCCAGGTAACGTTGCGCATCGCAATGTCCGTGACCGGTCCGTTCTCCACACCCTCGATGTAGACTCTGCCTTTGCCCGTTAGGATCACATTATCGAAAATGACGCTGCGGATATTCCCGATCTTCGGTTCCTTGTAATACCTTGGGGTAATATCGATCACAATCGGGAATTCATTGTAAGCCTCCGCGACCATGTTACTGAAAATAATATTTTCATACGTGCTGCCATCCTTCATATACAGCGCCAGCGCCACATTCGTGTTGTAGATGACACAATTGTTGAAGGTGATGTTCCGGATATCGCCGATAGCCTCTGTGCCGATCTTAAGCGCCGCATGCCGCGAGCTGAGAACGCAGTTGGTGATCGTCGTATTTTCGCACGGGTCCCCCTCGGTGCTCTTGATCACGATGCAATCGTCGCCGGTCTTAATATTGCAGTCGCTGATGATTACGTTGCGGCAGCCATCCGGGTCAATACCGTCGGTGTTGATCCGATCCTGATGCGCGACAATCGTTAATCCTCGGATCAAAACCTCGTTACAGCGAAGCAAATGCAGCGTCCAGAAGCAGGAATACTGCAGCGTCACATCGAGGAACTTAACCTTCTCGCAATTGCGGTAAAAAATAAGCGCCGGCCGAAATTTCACGTGCACCGAATCCGCTCCGCTAAGCGCACTGTTACCTCCGCCATCGATCACACCTTGGCCCATAATTGTTACATTCGTGACATGGTCTGCCCATAGCAGCGCCTGAATTTGCCCCGGCAAATTGCCGTACGGCGTTTTGCAGATTTCCGGGTACAACGAGGCATCATCCGCTCCTAGAATGACCGCCCCTTGGTCCAAGTGCAAGCAAACATGGGACCGTAAATGAATCGTGCCGCATAAATAGGTACCCGCTGGAAAATAAACCGTGCCGCCGCCCGCTTCCGCGCAGGCATCAATCGCGCGCTGAATCGGCTCGTGCGCCAGATCCACTCCATTGCTGCATGCGCCATACTGAGTGATGTCCAATATCATGACTAGGCTTCTCCCTTTACCTCGATAATTATGGATGCGATTCAATCCACTTGTTCGATTCTTCCTGCAGTTCTCTTAAAATCGTATTGATGTCCTTCTTCTCGATCGCCAGCTTTTGCTTGGCATTGCGAATGGTGATTCGGACTTGATTCTCGTACTTGGAATGCGCCGGGAGCGGCGTCGAGGTCAATTGGAATAACGCAGCAACGTTTTTGCCGTTGAAATTCGCATTGCCCGCCAAATAATTTTTCTTAAACTGCTCATCCTTCAGCGGGCTGATCCGTCCGGCTTTGGCCATGGCCAGCTGCACCTCGTCCGAGAACACCTCTCTAATGACAGCAAATGCTTCATCCTTATGCTTGCTCACTTTGGAGATCATCAGCATGTGTGCGTCCACATTGCGGCCTTTGCCTTCAAAGCCTTTGACGTAAGG
Organism: Paenibacillus cremeus; assembly: GCF_007786445.1. Lineage (GTDB taxonomy): Bacteria > Bacillota > Bacilli > Paenibacillales > NBRC-103111 > Paenibacillus_G > Paenibacillus_G cremeus. The sequence goes on from NZ_VNJI01000007.1 coordinate 52,569, forward strand.
AACGGAGACCAAATCCCAATTTTTCTGCTTCGCGATGTTCGGGTCGGACAGCTTGCCGACCAGATCCGTGGCCCACATCGGAGCCATGGCCAGGTTGTCCTTAAAGAAATCGTACTCAAACTTGCCGTTATCGACGTAGCCCGGCACATCGACTGCATCTTTAAACAGCTGCAGCACCTTGGCCCAGCCGTCATTGTCCAGCGTCGCTTTATTCGTTTTCGGATCGACCACCGGGAGGATCATTTGGCTGCCGACAGACTCCACGCGCCACGGGTCCAGGCCGATATATTTAACCCCGTTGTCGACCAAGGTTAATCGCTTGCCCAGCGTAATCGCTTCATCCCAAGACATGCCATCCTTCGGGTAGGCAACGCCTAATTTATCAAAAATATCCTTGTTATAAATCAAAGCCGCCATATTCATCGTGAGCGGCAAACCCACCAGCTTGTTCGCGTCATACCCTTTCATCATCTCCAGCCCGACGTCTTGGAATCGGCCGAGATCCAGACCGTGCTTTTTCACAAGCGGGTTCAAATCCTCAATCAGGTCCAAATCCTGATAAATCGGGATGCTAGGGTTGCTTGTATAAATAATGTCCGGGAAGGAACCTGCGCTCAGCAGCTCCTCCGGCTGATTTCCTTTGACCGAGTCTCGCACCAGCTCCAGCTTGATGTTCGGATATTTTTTGGCTACCGGCTCGACAAAATAGTTTTTAAATTCCTCGTCCGAGATCGTGCCGCCCTTGTGATACATTTTGAGGGTCACGGGCTCCGTGCTGATTGCAGTCTTCGATTCTTTTGGCGCTGCGGCCTCCTCTTTGGCAGTCGCACCGGTGCTTCCTTTAGCCTCCGAGCTGCCCGAATTGCTCGAACAGCCCGATGCAACCAGCAGCATACTTAATACAGACAGCAGCATCGTTTTCTTTTTCATTCCTACTCCCCCTAAGAATTGAGTCCTTCACCCATCATAAGGTAAAAATCGTATCGCGCCTTCTTAATAAATCATCCGTAGCGGTGCGTGCAATGCGAGTGGCGAGCAATCCATCGGTGCCCGTAGGCATATTCCCTGTCGATCCGCTAGCCATCGCTTGGGCGAATTCCTCATACATTCCTGCAAAATTTTTCTCTTTGTAAAAAGGAAACACCGTTGTTCCCGCCGCATTGCGCATTTCGAACAGCTTCGCTTCGCGATTGTACTGGATAATGCCTTCCGTTCCGATCAGATGGTATTCAAAATGGGACACCGGCTCCAAGGCGGTAAAGCTGTACGAGTAGCTGATCTCCACCAACGTGTGCGCACCGTTCTCATGGTTCATATGGAGATACATATGGTCGGGAGCTTCGTATTCATCCACCCAAACGCCTTCAGAATGCTGTGAAGTGACTTCCGAGCCCAGCCACCATCTAGCCAGGTCGATCTGATGCACTCCGCAATCCACCATCGGGCCCCCCTCAAGCATGCGCCCCTCCCGCCGGGCATTCACTTGCAGAGGAATCACTTTGGAATCCGTGTACTTCCCATGGCAATTCCAAACATAATGCAGCCTTAAAGAGCGCACCTCGCCGATTGCCCCCTGGTCTACGATGCTCTTAATCGTTTGGGCCACCGGGCTGAACCGGTAATCAAACGCCGTGAACAGCATTAAACCGGAGTCCTTCATCAGCTTGATGATGGCCTCCGCCTCCTGCTCATCCATCGCCAGCGGCTTTTCGCATAAGACGTGCTTCCCGTAGCGGGCCGCCGCCCTAATATTTGAATAGTGAGCCGGAGCCGGCGAGGTAACGATCACAGCTTCAAAGCCCGCTTCAAAAAAAGCATCCTCATCCGTAAAGACCGGAATCTCATGCGCTGCCTCCAGCTGCTCCTTGCGAGTCACGTCTGGTTCAAACAATGCGACCAGCTCTAGCTCCGCATTTTTCATAATCGTAGGAATATGTCCATAAGTTGCCACGACTCCGCAGCCCATCAAGCCTACTTTAATCACAATCCGTTCCCCCCATGATCAACCCGTCGACTTCTGTGCGAGTTAATGTTCCTATTGGTATGTACTTCTTTGTGCATGGCAGTGCTTCCGGTACGCTATTGCCGCTGACTGCATGGTATTATTGTAAATCCAAATCGGAGGGCGCTCTAGACACAGAACTGGCGCATAATCGTACAAAACTGTCATTTGAGCATTCCATCCGGAAAATTTGTGCTATAATGAAACCATTCGTGAAACCGATTCCATTCTTGTCATCTCGCAAACTTCCGTGGGGGGCTGCCGCTATGAATCAGAACGCTAACGCTAGAAACGAGCATGTGGATTATCATCATCCGCTTTTGCGCTACAAGATCTGGGACTTCAAGCTGGATCCCTTGCCCTCCACCTCGTGGAACTCGTGGCATTATCATAAAGAAGTGGAACTCCTGCTGCTGCTGGAAGGCTCTATGCAGGTGGAAACCGTAGACAGTATGTTCGAATTGCAGGGGCAAGATTTGCTCATTCTCGGCTCCTCCCGGCTGCATCGCACCAAACGGCATCAGCCCGTCAAACAAATCGTGCTGCAATTCGATATGCTCGCCCATCTCGACCAGTACACTAAAAACTACACCCCGATCCTCATGGAATTATCCGACCCGCTCGACCGGCTGAATGAAGTGCTGGCCAAGTACCCTGAAGTAAAGCAGACGATGTATCAGCTGCTGAAAGGCATTTATCGGGAAGCGAGCTCAATGGAACCCGGCTTCGAAGCCGTGATCAGCGGTGCGATCAAGCAGCTGCTTGCGTTATTCATCCGATATGCGCCGTCCACAGACCCGATGTCGCCGGCAGACTGGCAGCGTCTGAAGCCGGTGCTCGACTATGTAGAAGCCAACTACGTGCAGCCGATCCGCATACACGATGTGCTCCCGATCATCCATCTGGAGTACCACTATTTCATCAAATATTTCCAGCAGTGCATCGGCATGTCCTTCGTAGACTACCTGCATTTCCGCCGCATCAAAAAAGCCGAGCACCTGCTGCTCACCGAACCGCTCAGCATCTCGGACATCGGCGTCCAATCCGGCTTCCCTAACGTGACCCAGTTCATCCGCATCTTCAAACGCTATAACGGCTGCACTCCCGCCGAATTTCGCAAGCTGCGTCTGCAGAAGGGGTGATGGCAAAGCGGCTTTTCCGCTCTGCTCCGCCGCCTCGCCTCCACGCCCACCGCTCCAGCGCGGCTTTTCCGCTCTGCTCGCTCCCTCGGCACCACGCTCACCGCTCCAAAGCGGCTTTTCCGCTCTGCTCGACGCCTCGGCGCCACGCTCCCCGCTCCAGAGCGGCTTTTCCGCTCTGCGCGCTCCCTCGGCGCCACGCTCGCCGCTCCAGCGCGGCTTTTCCGCTCTGCTCGACGCCTCGCCTTCCATGCTCGCCGCTACAGCGCGGCTTTTCCGCTCTGCTCGCCTCCTCGGCGCCACGCCCGCCGCTCCAGCGCGGCTTTTCCGCTCTGCTCCGCCGCCTCGGCGCCACGCTCACCGCTCCAGCGCGGCTTTTCCGCTTTGCTCGTCGCCTCGCCTCCACGTCCACCGCTCCAGCGCGGCTTTTCCGCTCTGCGCGCCGCCTCGGCGCCACGCCCACCGCTCCAGCGCGGCTTTTCCGCTTTGCTCGCACCTTCGGCGCCATGCCCACCGCTCCAGCGCGGCTTTTCCGCTCTGTTCGCCGCCTCGGCTCCACGCCCACCGCTCCAGCGCGGCTTTTCCGCTTTGCTCGCACCCTCGGCGCCACGCCCACCACTCCAGCGCGGCTTTTCCGCTCTGCGCGCCGCCTCGGCGCCACGCCCACCGCTCCAGCGCGGCTTTTCCGCTCTGCTCGCCGCCTGGCCTCCGTCAAACACAAAAACGGCATCCCCACGGATGCCGTTCAAAAGCAAAGCCTGTTTATACTACTTCGTATTCCTTCATCGTCTCCGCCAGCGTAACCTCGTTCTCTTTATCCCATAAGAAATGGTACTCGAAGGTACCAGGTCTGAAGAACAGCGGAAATCGCCGCTTGAACCAGCTTTGCATCGGCAAATTCAATGCCTCATCTTTATGTACCCACAGCAGCTCACCTTCGGGAGGCTGGGCCAGGAGCTCTCCTTCGAACGAAGTCGCCAGATAGTTGAATACCATATACCTCAGCGACTGCGTGGGATCACAGAATTCATCTAATCCTTTAAAAACGATATCCTTTACCTGCAGCCCGGTTTCTTCCTTCACCTCACGAATGGCGGCGTCCACAATACTTTCGGGAAAATCCACCTTGCCTCCGGGAGCGATATAGCCAGGGATGCCTTTGCTCTCCGGCCGATTGATGAGCAGTACTTTGTCTCCATCCTGCACCATGCACATGGTATACAGCTTATAACTCACATTTGCCGACACTAGCCTTCGCTCCGATCCGTTTGGTTTGATCCGTATCCACCACACCATAGCATATTTCGGCAGCAGATCATACCATGGTTTCGTTCCATCGAAGGCTCAATCCCGCTCGCACCCTTGCGCGAGCTCACGCCCTCCGCAAACGCAGCGCATTACACACCACCGTGACCGAGCTCAACGCCATCGCCGTGCACGCCATCCAAGGCGCCATAAACCCGGCGGCCGCAAACGGAATGGCGACGAGATTGTAACAGAACGAAAAGGCAAAGTTTTGCCTTATATTGTAAATTGTCTTTCGGCTCACCCGCATCGCGTCGGCGATGCTGTTCAAGTCGCCTCGCAGCAGCACGATATCTGCGGCGGCTTGGGTCAGCTCCGTGCCCGAGCGAACCGCGATGCCGATGTCGGCGGCGGCCAGCGCCGGGGCGTCGTTGATCCCGTCGCCCACCATCACGACCTTCCGGCCGCGCGCCTGCAGACTCTGGACCAGCAGCAGCTTCTCCTCGGGCAGCCGCTCCGCATAGACGCTGGAGATGCCCGCCCGCTTAGCAATCGCGTCTGCAGCCGCCTGCCGGTCCCCGGTCGCCATCACGACCTCCAAACCGTGCTGCTGCTGCAGCCGCCGGACCGCTTGGGACGAGGTCGTCCGGATTGAATCGCTAAGCGCGACTGCGCCGATCCATTTCCCGCCCGTGGCGACGTGCAGCACCGATTTGCCCTGCTTCGCCAGCCGCTGCATGCGATCCTGATGCAGACCGAGTGAGATGCCGAGCTCCTGCATCCAAGCCGACGAGCCGATCCAGACGTCCGAGCCTTCCACTTCCGCCTGTACGCCACGCCCCGCAACGATTTGAAACCGGGAGCATTCCGATAGCGTTATGCCATCAATAGCCGCCCTGCCAACGATCGCTTTGCCAAACGGATGCTCCGAATAGCGTTCAGCGGAAGCGACAAGCCGCAAAAACGCTTCCTTCGACCGATCGACTGCCATCACATCGGTGACCTCCGGCCTCCCTGTGGTCAGCGTGCCGGTTTTATCGAGCACAATCGTATCGGCCGAGCTCAGCCGCTCCAGTGTTTTTCCTTCCTTGAACAAAATCCCCAACGTTGCCGCTCGCCCGGTACCGACCAGAATGGAGGTTGGGGTTGCAAGTCCGAGCGCACAAGGGCATGAGATCAGCATGACCGCGATCGCTTTCTCCAGAGCGTCGCCCTCCACCCCGGGGCTAAGCCACAAATACCACAAGAAAAAAGTAGCAATCGCCGCCCCGACAACAACGGGCACGAAAACGCCGGAAATTTTGTCAGCCAACCGCTGAATCGGCGCTTTCGAGCTTTGCGCTTGCTCCAGTAAGCGGATCATGCCGGCCACCAGCGTCTCCTTGCCGACCTTCGTTGAGCGGATCGTGAGCACTCCGTTCTGATTAACCGTTCCGCCGGTGACCGCATCGCCAGGCTTCTTCTCGACCGGGACACTTTCTCCACTGATCATGGACTCATCCACCAGTGCTCTGCCCTCCACAATTTCCCCATCCGCAGGCACCTTTTCCCCGGGCCGAACGACGAGCATATCGCCGCTGCGCACCTCGGCTGCAGGGACAACCAGCTCCTCGCTCCCCCGAAGGACTCGCGCAGTTTTCGCTTGCAGCAGGTGCAACTGCTGAAGCTGCGAGCGCGTGCTTTGCTTGGCGCGGGCTTCCAGCCATTTGCCGATCAGCACGATGGTCAGAATCATCGCACTGCTGTCAAAATACAGCGGCATCGACATCTCATGCATGCTGTGCTCGCCCGCTGCCATCGATGAGACGCGCATGGTCAAGTAATGGCTGTAAAAATAAGCCGTCGACGTGCCCAACACAACCAGCACATCCATATTGGCGCTGAAATTACGGAGTGCTTGAAACGCACGGACATAGAATGGAAACCCGATTACAAACTGAATCGGGGTCGCCAGGAGCAGCTGAAAATACGGGTTGAGCAGCAGCTCCGGTACCCAAATCGCATGCGATAAGCCATGATGGCCTGCCATCGCCCAGACGAACGGGAGCGTGAGCAGCAGCGAGAGCAGCACGGTGCGCTGCAGCCTCCGAAACTCCCTCTGCTCCGCCTCATGGTTGTCCTCTGCGGCCATCTGCTGCTTGGTGGCGCCAAAGCCAAGCTGGATAATTTTTTCAATCACGCGCCCTAACGGTACCTTTGATTCATCCAGCGCCACCGTCGCCCGCTCCAGCGCAAGATTGACGCTGATCTCCTCTACGCCGTCGATTCTGCCGACGACCTTCTCGATCCGAGCCGCACAAGCGGCGCAGGTCATGCCGGTAATTTGCAACACAACAGGCTCGTAAGCCGATCTACCGCTCATTGATTACACCCCAGTACCCATGAAATACCCTCACCATCCTAAATATATGGACGCGTACAAGCGATCATGTCTGGAGACAGCCGTGGCTTAGCTGATTTTATTCATAATACACTCGAAAGCCGATATCCTGTGGGTAATTGCCGAAGCCCGCACCATACAAGGTCAGCCCGCCGACATTCGCTGTATGTTCAGGCACCTCGAGCCGCAGATTCCAGTGATTCCGGTCAAGGACAAGCTCCGAGAGGCCCACATCGGATAACCGCTGCCCATCCATCGTCGTACCGTCGTCCCGAATTCGGATCCGCTTCAGCAAGCCGTATTGGTTCACCTTCGCATTCCACCAATCCGGGGTATACCTTCCCCTCCGGTCCCCATAATCCCCAGGGCTCGTCCACATACCAAGGCGGGTCCCATTCAAATAAAAATAAATATCCGAAGGATAGTGTTCATTCACCCCTGGCGCCTCAGAACCGATTTCAAGCGTAATCTCGATTTCCGTCAGCCGCTGCCCTGCCAGCAAATAATTCGGGATCTTGTACTCGACGTACCCTTTTCCAAACCAAAGAATGCCCGCATGCATCCGCTCCGGCTCGAGGAAGTACCTCGGATCATCGAATTGACCGATCACTTTTTCACGTGTCGCCAGCCCGCAGGTAGGGTAAACCTCATAAGCGGTGTAATGTCCCACGGGTACAGATACGTCATGATAAGCCCTGTTCTCAATACTCGCGGTCGGCAGCGTGATCTCAATTCCAGTGATGGCCAAAGAGCACATCTTATGCGTCCCGCCGTCCTTGCGCATCATTTCCGAGCGAACAAGCCCGCCCTGCTCCAGCTTACGAATATGCATCGTCATAATCGCACTACTGAGTCCAAGCGCCTGCGCCAGCTCTTTGACACTCATCGGCTGCACGGCGATTCGTTCCAGAATGTCCAGCCGAACGCTGCTTGCCAATGCCTCATACAACGGTAAAAATGAACGATCCGTCCCCGCCTTCAACATCACCACATGCATCCCTTCGATAACCTTTACTAATTAATATATATATTAATTCTAAAAAATCAAGTAATTGCGCCAAAAACTGATTGCAAGAGGCAGATATTAGTGGTTTAATAGGCTAAGGATAAATAGTTTCATTAATTTAGTTAATATTTTTATTAATTCAAAAGAAAAAACGAGAGGACGACTATCATGACTTCATTTTCCGCAAAGATGATTTTGGACAAGGATTTTATCATCGGTGAAGTGGATCAGCGCCTATACGGCTCTTTTATCGAGCACTTGGGTCGCGCAGTATATGGCGGCATCTACGAGCCAGATCATCCGTCAGCCGACGAGCAAGGCTTCAGAACCGACGTATTGGAGCTGGTGAAAGCGCTGCAGGTTCCGATTGTCCGCTACCCCGGCGGTAACTTTGTGTCTGGATATGACTGGAAGGACGGCATTGGGCCGAAGGAATCCCGTAAGAAGCGGCTGGAGCTGGCATGGCGCACGATTGAGCCGAATTTGGTGGGGCTGAACGAATTTTCCGACTGGTGTAAAAAAGCAGGCTCCGACGTCATGTGGGCCATCAACTTGGGAACGCAAGGGATTGAGGATGCACGGAATGTAGTAGAATACAGCAACCACCCGTCAGGTACATACTGGAGCGAGCTTCGCGCCGAGCATGGCTATCGTCAGCCGCATGCGATCAAAACCTGGTGCCTGGGCAACGAGATGGACGGTCCTTGGCAGATTGGCCATAAGAACGCAGTGGAATACGGCAGAGTGGCTTGCGAAGCCGCCAAGGTCATGAAATGGGTCGATCCGACCATCGAGCTCGTCGCCTGCGGCAGCTCCTCCCGAACAATGCCTACGTTCCCTGAATGGGAATCCACCGTGCTCGATCATACTTATGAGCATGTGGACTATTTGTCGCTGCACCAATACTATGGCAATCCCCAGAACGATACGGCAAGCTTCCTTGCCCGCTCCATTGAGATGGATGATTTCATCCGCTCCGTTATCGCCACCTGCGACTATGTCAAAGCGAAGAAGCGCAGCAAAAAGAAAATGTTCCTTTCCTTCGACGAATGGAATGTGTGGTTCCATTCCAAGGATGCCGACAAAAAGCTGGATCCATGGCAGATCGCCCCGCCGCAGCTGGAGGATGTGTACACGCACGAGGACGCCCTGCTCGTCGGATGCATGCTGATCAGCCTGCTGAAGCATGCGGACCGGGTCAAAATGGCCTGCATCGCGCAGCTGGTCAACGTTATCGCCCCAATTATGACACAAAACGGCGGAGCCGCTTGGAAGCAAACGATTTTTTACCCTTACCTTCACGCTTCGCTGTTCGGCCGCGGGAAGGCGCTCGTGCCGCTCATTCAATCGCCAAAATACGATGCGAAGGATATCACCGATGTTCCGTACTTGGAAGCGGTAGCCGTACTCAACGAAGAGCATTCCGAGGTGACGGTGTTCGCGGTCAACCGACATTTGACAGATTCGCTGCCGCTGCATGTGGATCTTCGCAGCTTCGGCTCCTGCCGCTTGCTTGAGCATCTTGTGCTGGAGCATGACAATCTAAAAGCGGTTAACACCGCCGAGCAGCCCGACAACGTAAAGCCTCACAGCAAAGGAAACGCCGTCGTAACCGGCACTTCAGTCGATGCGAGCTTGGCGAAAGCCTCGTGGAATGTCATTCGTTTAAAAGTGGAATAAACAGCGCAGCAATTGCATAATAGTGTATACAGAGGACAGTCGCTTTCACGGCTGTCTTTTTTTATGCCACCTGACACAAATCCCGGCTTTGCTGCGAATAGTTTAAAGAGTGCCAAAAATTGATCCCGTTGACCATAACCTTGCCCCATGACGGAAACCTGAAATTAGAGGAGGGGTTCCAATGGACGACACATGCCAAACACGATATATCCCCGAGCAGTGTATAAAGAGATTGAGAATCGGCGATTTGCATCGGGGAAAAGATTTGTTTTTCAACCGCGAGGTGCTGCTGTTTGTTCTGGATCCCGCCAAGGAAGCGGTGACGCAAGCTTATATCCAAAGCATCCGCAGCATTTCGAGACTTTCGGATGAACGGTTTATCCATGTGCTGGATTTTGACGTCAAGCCGGATCGCATTATGGCCGTCTTACAGCCTGGAACCGGAAGACTCTTCCTGGATGAGCTGGGGGTACGGGCGTTCTCGGAGCTGGAGATTTTAAAACGGGTGCGGGATTTGGGCTACGGGATGCGTGAGGCCAAAAAGCAAGGCATTACCGGCTTTTCGGTCAGCGCCGATAACTTGTGGAGCAGCGAGGAGCTCGGCTTGTCCGTCATCAATTACTGGGAGCCCTGCGATCCGCAGTGGAGCGGCGCACAAGGACTTTGCAGACTGCTGGCCCAAATGCTGGGCCAAACACTGAACGTCCCGGCCGATCCAGAACAGCTCTGCGAGCAGCTTCAGTCCTCGTTCCGTACATTGACTGAGGAGCAAACGACAGATCTGATGAATCGCATCCGACAGGCGATGTCGCAAGAGATGCCTCTGCCGCAGCTGCTTTCCGGACTGGATAAAATTTTAAGCCGACTTGAAGGCCGGCAGGACATAGCTTCACCGAAAGCAGCCTCTTCAAGAGGCCCTAGCAGCGTCAATCCGATCCCGCGGCCGACGACTCCAAGCTCAAAAGCGGAGAAATCGGCAGAGCCCGCTCCAATGGTGAAGCGCTCGTCCGCTTGGAATCGGAAATGGGTTATCGGCGGCAGCATTCTTGCTATTCTCTTGTTGGTGGAATTCGGAACGATCAAGCTGATGAAGCCGCCCGAGCTGTCTCTTGAATCGAAGGTGGACGTCAAAGCAGCTGCGCCTACTCCATCACCGCAGCAACAGACGCCGGTAACGACCGCGCAAGCTCCTACCGTCGATCCAAGCCAAGTGGCGGTCGGTGTCATTCCAAAACTAACGGGAGTGCCCAGGGAAGAAGCAGAGAAGCAGGCTTTGGCCGCCGGATTGCGTTATAAATACGTGATCGAGCCCAACGAGCAAGCACAGGGCATCGTCTTCAAGCAGGACCTTGAGCCCAACACGCAAGTGCCCAAAGGCACACAGATCACCTTCTGGGTGAGCCGAGGTCAATAAACGATTGGTTTCCATAAAGCGGGGGCTCAAGCCCTCGTTTTTTTGATTTGCACCGAATTTTCACCGAATTTTCACCGAATTTTCACCGAATTTTCACCGAATTTTCACCGAATTTTCACGCAAAAAAATACCCGCCGGAACCTAATCCAGCAGGTATTTCGAAGCTCTCGCTTAGCTATGTAAAATTGCTCAACAGTGCGCCGATCGCCCCGCTGAACTCGCCGTTCGTCATAAAGACCGGCTCCGAGCCTCTCAGTCTGGTATAGCGGGCAACCACCTCACGAAGCAGCTCGTTATCCACGAAGGAGGTGCCGATATAAACGACCGATTCGACCCCGCACTGCCCGGCCGCGTGCACGCTAACCGACGATACGGTTTCCCCGACTAGCCCGATGACGGAAGCGAGCATATCCTCCGCGCGTTTCGGTCCGGTGTCTTGCAGCACGTGACCGAAATTACTCGCCGTCAAATCGCCCGGAATCGGCGGCTCCATGCCCTCATAAATATGACTGACCTTCAAATCGATCCGATCCCGCTCGCCTTGCCGTGAAAGCTCCACGATCTCTTTAAAATCGCTCCGGCCGGTGAGCAGCCACGACAGCCCGACGATCGTGCCGCCGCCGACCCCCGTGCCGCCGATCCGGCGGTGTTCAGTTCCCTGGACGCAATGAATGGACGTGCCGGTCCCCACGTTGGTCAGGATGTACCCTTGTGCCGTCTTCTCCTGCCCCTCCAGCAAATGCTGCGCTCCAAGACAGGTCGCTTCGAACTCCACAATCGTGTGCGCGCTGCGCTGCAGCAAGGACTGCAGCAGACTGCTCTTACCGCCGGTGATGCACAGCTGAGCATCGGGAAAGTGCTCTTGAATCCATGCGGCAGCTGTATCCATGCGGGCCGATGGAATTTTATGAAACGCCAAGGTACCCTGCTTCTCGTATGCGAACTTGACCAGGGTACCTCCTGCGTCGATCCCTAAACAGGTTGAGTGTGCCAGCGGACTTTCCCCTTTCCTTCTTCCAAACATTGAACTTTTGATAATTATTGCTCTCTGGCAATCGGCCGAACCACGCTTCGGCTGCCTCTAAACGAACTCCAAGTAAACAGCACCAGCGCTCCCCATATCAGCGAGAAGCAAACCATATGCACTGGAGTGAACGGCTCCTTGAACAATAAGACACCCAGCACCAGGCTGATCGAAGGTCCGATATACTGAATGAACCCAACGGTGGACAAGGTGAGCCGCTTCGCCGCTTGTGCAAACCAGAAGAGCGGCATCGCCGTCGCAGCGCCTGAAAGCAGGAGCAAGATGAGCCGTCCGGCATCCAATGCGCCGACATGGGTCTGCCCCTGAACGCCGATAAAGCTCAAATACAGGACTGCCAGCGGCAGCACTACGACCGTCTCTCCGCCAAGACTGAGCATCGGATCCAGCTTCATGCGCTTTTTCGCCAGTCCGTATAACCCGAAGGACAGCGCGAGCGAGATGGAAATCCATGGGAAAGCCCCGTAGCTGACGGCGAGCACCAGCACCCCGACAAACGCCAGTCCGATGGACAGCCATTGCGCCGGATGGAGCCTCTCTTTCAAAAACAGGACACCCAGCAGCACATTAATAATCGGATTCATATAATAGCCCAAGCTGGTTTCAACGATATGACCATTATTGACGGCCCAAATAAAGATTAGCCAATTCGCACTGATGAGCAGTGACGACCAGATCACAGGGAACAAAGTGCTCTTTTGCCGAAGCACCGCCATGAGCTCCCTGAACCGCTTCCCGATTAGAAGCAGCAACGCTACGAAAACGAACGACCACAGCACCCGGTGACCTAATATCTCCCAAGAGGAGAGCGAGGCGAACAGCTTCCAATACAAAGGCAGCAAGCCCCATGCGACGTACGCAAGTACAGCATAAATAATTCCGCGATTCATAGTTGTCTGCAACCTTTCATTCATCGCCAAGCAACTTTTTTAAAAAACTTCTCCTATTCTATCACACATCCTACGGACCCGGAATGCTTATCCTTCAAAATGAAGGTTCAGCTCAATAATTTCCGAACGGCTGCCCAGACGAATCGGCGGCCCCCATGTGCCGAAGCCGGAGGAAACGATCGCGTGCAGCCCCCTTTTTTTTATATAGCCCCAGTCCAGCTCGAACAGCCGTCCCGTGATCCAGTGGTTCGGTGTCATTTGCCCCCGGTGAGTATGGCCGGACAGCATGACGTCAATCCCCTGCTCGGCAGCCTTGTCCAAGTGATACGGCTGATGATCCATCAGGATGAGCGGAAGTGTAGTATCCACGCCAGCCAGAAGCTCCTCTAGCGCCAGACGGCTGCCCCCGCCGAACCGCTCCACCGCCCGATCCTTGCGTCCAAGGATATAGAAGCTATCCGCAATTTTCACCTGCTCGTCCATCAACACGCGAATACCGCAGGCCTGCATTTGTTTGACATACTCCGCAACGTGTCCGCCGATATATTCGTGATTGCCAAGCACCGCATAGATCCCCAGCTTCGCCTGCAGCTGCTTCATGACTTGCCCCATATTCTGCTCAATAAAGGGCTTGACACTATCGTCGATCACATCGCCCGGGAATAGAATTAGATCCGGCTGCAGCGCATTGACCCGATCTACCAGCACTTGCAGATACGACTTGCGCACGATCGTCCCCAGGTGCAAATCCGAGGCGACAGCCACACGTAGCGTCTTCCATTCGCCTGCTTTCTTGGCAATGTGAAGATCATACCGTCGGATGACAGGGTTCCAAGCATTCCAAGAGCCACGAAACAGAATTGCAGCCAGCAGCAGCACAACGATCACTCCAAGCCCTTTTACGGCCTGATCCGAAGTCATCCAATCGCCTAGGCGTACAACCCAAGCCACCAAATCTACCAATGGGAGCATTAGCAAAAGGTACAGCATCGCGGCAAGCCAATACGAGCCAAGCAGCTTCAGCGTACGATAAACAAAGGACGGCAGCACGCGAGAGCCGAGCCGGGCAAGCACATACCCGAAGGCGATAATCCAAAACAAAATCCAATAGACGCTGCTGGTCCCCAGATGAAAAACCGTAGACAGCAATAACCACCCATGCCACCCGATGTAATATTGAATGACCACGAGAAGGAGAAGAATACCGGTAATTATGGCGGTCACACGCAAACGCGAGCTCATGCTTGAACACTCCTTATTGCAACTATTAACGAGATTCTGAGGTTAAGAGTTGTCAACTTTGTATGTAATTCACATAAGAGAATGAATTTACTTATTGTAACAGACTTTCTTCTGCAAGCACAAAAAAAACAAAGCCGACAGTGCCCAATCGGCACCCGCTTTGTCTATGCTTTGAGCTCCAGCAAGCTGCTCATCGTCTCAATCGCTTCTTCTTCGTCTCCACCTTTCGTTTGAATAATCACCTTCGTGCCCCGATGCATCGGGAGCATCATCATGCCCAGTATGCTCTTCGCGTCAAGCTGTATATTTTCTTTCTCGAACTTGATCTTGATATCGGAGCGGAACTCGCTGGCGCGTTGTGCAATCAATTGCAAGTATTGCGGCTGCATATCACTAGTAATCGTAATTTCATGCACTCTCATGGCTTCTCACCTGTCCCGGCTTTAGATTCGTCCTGGAAACCGCATCGGGCGGCCTCCTTCTTCGTATCTATAATTTTAAAGTAATGGGTAAGCGCTTGCAATAGGTTTATGAAATATAAGAACAAATCCCTAGATGAGAGGCAAAAAGCCGCGAACCAATACAGCCCGCGACTCTTTTTACCGGATCATTACAGCTTGGCTTTCGCCGCGTTCACTAGCAGCTCGAACAACTCATCGTTGTCCTCCAGCAGCTCCTCCACCTCTTCGATCTGCTCTTCGCTGCCGGATTCCTTCCAGAAAAACAAACCGTAGCCCCAGTCCCTGCCGCTCTTGCTGAACAGCGTAATTTCGTACGGCAGCTTATGGTTCTCGACTTGAAACGCCACCCGGCCCACGTAGCCCTCTTCTTTGTTGTGCTCCATACCGGCTTCTAAAACTTGAATCATTGTGTTCACCCTTTGTGCTTAAGTTCATGCTTCTCACTCGTGGCCTTGCGGACCCCAAACGGAATTAATACTGCCGCTCCAAATCAACCACGTTTCGACTAGGCGTTCGGCCGGCCACGTAATCCTTCAAATTGTGCAAAAAGATCTCCATCGCCCGATCCTCATACTGCTGCGTTGAACCGGAATTATGCGCGGTGATGATGACATTGTCGAGCTCCCACAAGGGATCGGATTCGGGTAGGGGCTCCGTCTCGAAAACATCCAGTCCCGCGCCGGCCAGCTCACCCTTCTGGAGTGCTTCGATTAAGGCCTTCGTATGGGTCGTTTTGCCGCGGCCGATATTGATATAATAAGCGGTTGGCTTCATCCGTGCAAATTGCTCCGCCCCGAACAGCTGCTCCGTCTCTTGCGTCAAAGGAAGGGTCGACACCACGTAGTCGCTTTCCACCAGCACCTCGTCCAATTGCTCGAGTGTAACCATACGATCAACGTTCGCCACAGGCTCTGCCGTACGCTTCACGCCGATGACCCGCATGTCGAACGCTTTGCACAGCTTGGCAATTTCCGTGCCGATGGCGCCTACCCCAATAATCCCGACGGTTTTACCATGCATTTCGCCCAGCTGATTCAGCGGCTTCCAGTACCGTTTACCTTGATTCTGAATCGACCTATGTACCCCTCGCGTCAGTGCGAGCATCATCGCCAGCACCGATTCCGAGATCGGATTCGGGTGAACGCCGCTGGCATTCGAGAGCACCACCTGCCGCTCGGCAAACCGGTGCAGCGGCATCCGGTCTACTCCAGCCCCCCAGTTTTGCACCCAGCGCAGCTTTGCATCCGGTTCGAAGCATTCCGCCTCAGCGAGGCTGTTCCAGCCGGCGACAATTTCCGCGTCTCGCAGCTCCGACTTGAGCGCTTCCTTATCCTTGGAATGAAACAGCTCAAACTCAGGGGCAATACGGCGGATTTGCGCCTCATGCTCAGGACGAACGGCGTGGACCACAACGATTTTTCGTGACATGCTTATGCTCACCTAGCCTTCTATTAGGAATGAGAGTTTTGCAGTGACCCGCCCGGCTTGGTCTCCGGTTTGCGCCTACCGCTGCCAAACATGATGAAACCGACAATCACCAGCACTAAGCCGGTCGCGATAAACACGGGGTGGATCCCCATCTTGGTGCCGAGCGCGCCCCCGATCAGCGGTCCGGCCATAGCACCGAATTGGTTGGCGCTGGTGGTCAGCCCGAAGGAGCGCCCTCGGAAGGCTGCATCCGTTTGCTTTACGACCATCGTATTCACCGCTGGAGAGATACCTGCGACGAACAGCCCATAAATAAATTGGACGATCGTAAACACCGTCAGACTATAAACCCAATACTGCGTTGATACGACACCTCCTGCACCAAATAAGCAAATGCATAGAATAGTAATATAGTTATACTTTTCACCCAGCCTGCCCCACAGCGGGGAGGCAATGATGCCCGCAATGCCGATCAGCGAGAAAATGATGCCCGACGACAGCACCGCTCCCTCCAGCTTCCCTTGCAAATTGGCAATGTGCAGCGTAAGCAAGGGCTGAATCATATTCAAGGACAGCTGATAAACGAAGAGCAGCAGAAGCATGAGCAGCAGCCCGCGGTTCGTTGCGGCTTCCTTCCACGTTTGCAGGATGCTCGTGCTCGATGTCTTCTTCTCGATCTTGCCCTCGTCCACCCAAAAGATCACGGCCACCGCCGCTAAAAAAATAACACAGCTCGCCACGACAAAGCTAAGTCGCAGGCCGAACCATTGCGCGAGCAGCCCCCCGAATAAAGGACCCAGAATTCCCCCGGTCATCGTACCGGCCTGCATCATGCCAAGGCTCCAGCCCATGTGCTTCTCCGGCGTCTTCGAAGCGACGATCGACATCGACGCAGGGACGAACCCGCCGACGAACCCGTGCAGCAGACGAACGCCGATCAGCTGCCACGGATTGTGCACAATCGAGAACAAAGAGTAAATGACTGCCAAACTGATGCCCGCTCGAATGACCATTTTTTTCTTGCCATACTTGTCCGCTAACCCGCCCCAGAAGGGTGCCATAATAGCTCCGATCAGAAAAGAAGACGAATACACGATCCCGGCCCACAGATTTACCGTACTCTGATCGACGCCTAGATCCAGTAAGAAGAGCGGCAAGAACGGCACCGACATCGTATAACTGGAGCTGCACAGCAGCACGCCAAACCACAAGATCCACATCGTACGCTTCCATGGTTCCAACCCGATCACCTCACTAAGAACACGTTTTCAATTTCTAACCCATGGTACTGCTTTGAGCCTGAAATGAAAAGATAGTTTCTTCGATGTATGTTAGTTACTTCCAGGTAATCCGTTGATCCGGAGCATCGATCAGCTCCTCGGCTTCGCCCGATTTGTCGGGATCGCGCTTAACGGATCGTCCGGCCAATGATGTTTAGGATATCGCCCTTTTAGATCCTTTTTCACTTCAAAATATGCATTTTGCCAAAAGCTCGCGAGGTCTTTAGTCACCTGGACCGGCCGATGCGCCGGAGACAGCAGATGCAGCGTGACCGGAACGGTACGTCTCGCGATTTTAGGCGTTTCCTGCAAGCCGAACAGCTCCTGCAGCCGCACCGCTAGCACCGGTGCTGCCGGGTCGCTGTAGTCGACAGGGATGCGCGAGCCGCTTGGCACTACGATATGCGTCGGAACGGACACATCCAGCTCCCGGCGCTGGTCCCAGGTCAGCCGATTTTCGAGGATGTCCGTCAGGTTTAGCCGCTGCAGGTCGTCCCGGCTTCGCAAGCCGTACAGCTGCGGGCCGAGCCAGTCCGCCAGCGAACCGAGCAGCGCTTCGTCGGACCAATCGGGCCAACTAGGATCGGCCCGATGCATGAACGAAGCCCGGTGCTGCAGCTGCCGCGACGCGCGGGTCCAAGGCAGGATGCCGAGCCCTTCCTCGGCGATGCCTTGCAGCAGCGCAGCCTGCAGCTCATCCGGCTGCAGACTGGCCAGCGGCTTCTCCTGCAGCACGATCGCGCCCAGCCTGAGTCGCTGTCGTGCTCGCACGGCCCCAGCCGATCGATCCCAGCTGATCGAGCGCTCCCGCTCCAGCAGCTCCGAGCAATGCTGCTCCAGCTCCTCCAGCGCCACCGGGCTGGCGAGATAAATGCGGCTTTCCGCCCCCTGATCATCCAGCTCCGCGGCGACAAGGTACACAGCGGATGAGATCGGCTGTGAGCCTGCGTCCGGCAGCGCCGCCCCACGGCCGCTGCTGAGCAAATACCGGCCGTTCGGCCGCTTCGCCGCGATCCGGTCCGGGTAGGCGAAGGCCAGCAGCAGGCCGGCCGCATGAATCTCCTCCGCCGAGCCCGTGCCCGCGGCGTCGCGAGCTTCATGCGCCGCTGCGCTGTTGGCGGCTAGCGCCGCCCGGAACTGCCGCGCCTCCGCGAGCAGCTGCCGGCACGTGCCCGCATCCGCGGTGTACCCCGGCAGCGGCTGGCGGCCGGTGGCCGCGAAGCCGCGCAGCGCCTCCACGCGGAGGCGCAAATCGCTGTCCGCAGCGCCGGACGCGCTGCGCAAAAAATCGCGCGAGCTGAGAATCGCAGCCAGCTCGCTAGCGAGCCCGCCAAGCCGCAGCGGCGCGGCTTGCAGCAGCATATGCGCGAGCCGCGGGTGCAGGCCGAGCTCGGCCATCGCCCGTCCGTGCGCGGTAATCCCGCCGCCTTCGGCGAGCGCTCCGAGCTGCCCGAGCAGCTCCCGCGCATGGCTCATCGCCGCGCCGGGCGGCGGGTCGAGCCACTGCAGCTCGAGCGGATCGCTCACGCCCCAGGCGGCCAGCTCCAGCGCCAGCGCAGTCAAGTCCGCCTCGAGCACCTCCGGCGTAGAGCGCTCCGCCAGCTGCCGGTCCTCCTGCACCGTCCACAGCCGGTAGCAGACGCCGGCAGCCAAGCGGCCCGCGCGGCCCCGCCTCTGATCGGCCGAGGCGCGGGACACGCGCACCGTCTCGAGCCGCGTCATTCCGGTGCGTGGCGAAAACCGCGGCACCCGCATCCAGCCGCTGTCGACGACGACCCGCACCCCTTCGACGGTAAGGCTCGTCTCGGCAATGGACGTGGCGAGCACGACCTTGCGCTCGCCGGGGCCGCAAGGCTTCAGCGCCGCGTCCTGCTCCGCCTGCGTCAGCTGACCATACAGCGGCGCAATTCGCACCCCTGCACCAGCGCCTGCGCCCGCACCCAGCAGCTCCGCCAATCGCGCAGCTACGCGCCTGATCTCCGCTGCGCCCGGCAAAAACACGAGCAGATCGCCCTCGTCGCTCTCGAGCGCCTTCATCACCGCCTGCACGACGGCAGGCTCCATCCGATCCGCCACGGGCCGCTCCAAATATCGCGTCTCAACCGCGTAGCTCCGGCCCTCGCTCCGGATGACCGGCGCATCGCCGAGCAGCGCAGCCACCGGCTCCGCCTCCAGTGTGGCGGACATTACAAGCAGCCGCAGCTCCTCGCGGAACACCTGCTGCGCTTGGATACAGAGCGCCAGCCCCAGATCGGCATGCAGGCTCCGCTCGTGAAACTCATCAAAAATAACAAGCCCGACACCCTCCAGCGACGGATCCTCCTGCAGCAGTCGGGTCAACACGCCTTCCGTGATCACTTCAATGCGCGTCCCAGGCCCTACCTTCGTGTCCAGCCGCACACGGTAGCCCACCGTCTCGCCCACGCGTTCGCCCAGCGCGGCGGCCATATACTGCGCAGCCGAGCGGGCAGCCAATCGCCGCGGCTCCAGCATGACAATCTTCCGACCCGCCAGCCACGGCTCGTCCATTAATGCAAGCGGCACGCGGGTCGTTTTCCCCGCGCCCGGCTGCGCAACCAGCACCGCGCTGGTAGAACCGCTCAGCACGTCTTTCAATGCATTCAACACCGATTCAATCGGCAGCTTTATCATCCTAAGATCACTCCAGCCTTTGGTACATCAGCCCTTATTCTAACATATCGTGACCGACGTTACGCACTTTTCACCGGAACAAAAAAAACGACCCGCTTCAACACCCGCTAAGGCGTGGAAGTAGTCGTTCTTCTTTTTTCACCACACTATTGATAAAAGGCAATCCCCAGCAAACCCGACAGCAAGATGACGGTCAACGGATGAAGCCGGAATTTCAGCAGCGACACCACCGCCCCGATAAAAATGAGAGACAAACCGATCGACTTCCAGCTCATCGCCGTGTCCTCGCCGCCCGGTATGGCGAAATGGATTGCCGCATAGATTACCAATCCGGTCACAACCGGCTTCAAGCCATAGAACGTCGACTTGAGCCAAGCTTGATTCCGAACGCGATACAGAAATCCCGAGAGCAGCACCATGAGCAGCAGCGATGGCAGTACCATGCCTAGCGTAGCCACTACAGCACCGATCCAGCCGGCCGACTGGTAGCCGATCAACGTCGCGCCATTCGTAGCAATGGGACCCGGGGCAATCCCGGCGAGCGAGATGACTTGATCAAAGCTTCCGTCGCTCATCCACCGGTGGCTTATGACTTCGTGCCGGAGGACGGGAATCATGGCGTAACCGCCACCAAAGGAAATGAAGCCGATTTTTAAAAAGGTTATGAATAAGTCCCAATACATATGAACACCCGCCTTTAAATGCCGTCCGCGATAAAGTAATCGGAATACTTATATCCAGAAAGTGAGGGACTCTCATCCTTTACGTCTGCCGGTATGGCCGGTGGACGAAGACCAAGAAGCGCCTGCACATAACGAATCACATGACCTGCCAGCAAACCGCCCACGATCATCCAGATCGGATGAATCGGCATAAAGAGCAGCAGCAGCACCGTACAAATTACAGCGGCTAGAGTCGGTTTGTCCACAACGGAAGATTTCCACATGTTGTAAGCCGCCACCGTAATCAACGCCGCAATGCCCGCGTGGAGACCTCGAAGCGCCGCCTGCGCTTTGGGAAACTCCTGCACATGGCTGAATGCCACACAGAGAACAAACACGATCAGAAACGTAGGAATCGTAATCCCGATGACTGCTGCAGCCGCACCGCCGACCCCCGCTCTTTGAAAGCCTACGGAAGCCGCCGCGTTCACGCCGATGCCGCCGGGCGCCGAGCCCGCAACCGAGATCATTTCCGCCATCTCTTCGCTGGAGACCCACTTCTGCTTCTCTACCACTTCCCGCTCAATGACCGGGATCATCGCGTAGCCGCCGCCGAAGGTCGTTGGACTAATTTTGAGAAAAGTATAAAAGATGCTCCACAATTCGCTGATATAAGTTTTCCAATCCCGCATACTTCCACCTCCGTGCGATCCATATGATACAAGTATAACGCACTTTATTTCATTTTGGAATAAACATTTAGACTATATTTGTTTTTATTACTATTCCCGACGAAATCTATCGGTTTTAAGGCGATTTAAGCCCTGATTTCCGCCTTCTATAATTCATATTGGCATTAACACAAAAAATCCCTCCGCCAAGTACACGGAGAGATTTAATTTAATAGCTATTCAAGCTTACCAGCCTGCCGGGGCGTAGCCAATGCCTTTTCCCGTAGGTCCTGTAAAAGCATGCACATGCCTTTGGATCAGCATTTCCGTGGAGTAATACCCGCCTTGAAAGGAAAACGGCTCATCCTTCACCATGTCGTACATTTCATGCACATGCGAGCCGTCCGGCAGCGCAATCGCCGGTCCCGTCGTGCCGATCAAGCGGTGGAAATGGCCGGCCGCCATCTGGGTATGGCCTTGATAATTATGCGTATGACCGTCATAAGCGTCTCCGTTCGCGGGATACACGAACAGCTCGATCACATGTGAATGCTCCAGCGTCACCGAGGTCACTGCGTGATACGCGTGCGCATGCGCCGGCTTCCTAACCTCTTGAACCGGCGTTGCCGATTCTTTATCCACTTTCATGAGGCCATCCCTCCTCTTACTTAAGCCTATGCTTGTTCGGAGGTACGAGATAACCTATTGGCTTAATATTTGTTTCACCCGGCCGACCTGGCCGTCGGTTAACCGAACTTTAATGCCATGCGGATGCGAAGGCGAATTGGTCAAAATATCCTTCACAATCCCGCGCGTCAGCTTTCCGGTCCGTTGATCCTGCTTCAGCACGATATCCACCTGCATACCAGGTGCAATTTGCCCGCGAATTTGCCCGTTCATCGCGCAGCTCCTTTAAGTCGTCTTAGGCGGGATCGCAATCCAGCCTTGCGCGATTCCATAATAGAACACCACGATAGTGGCCAGTCCCAAAACTAAGTAAACGACGCCCTTCGCCGTTTTTTGTTGAAAAAACAAGACGACCGCGAGGCTAATAAACGATCCCATCGCGAGCAGCCATAGCAGCATAACGATTGTTGGAGGCATGTTTTCTATTCATCCTTTCTTCATTCCGCAAAATATCCTTCCCTAAAATAGCACACCTGGCCGATAAAAAACACATCAAACCGACACAAATACCAACAATATTGTTACACGTGACAACATGCCCGCCCGACTCGGACCCTCATTCGCGGTGCTGCTCGATTAAATCCATTTTCAGCTGCCATGCCTTTGGACTTAACACCACCGGATATTTCTCCGGGTTCAGCTTGCGCAGTGTCTCCGGCCAAAATTGACTCAGCTGCTCGCGATGGTATCCCCGAATTTGCTCCAGTGATGGAAGCTCGTAAACCTGCTTGCCCTGATCAAAAATAGGGTGCAGCAGTGGAGCCGCCTCGTACTCCGAAATATTTTTACTGATGTATGGATGAATCGGGTCAAACAGCTTCAGCGGCTCCCTCTGTGCGATATCGCGCTCTCCTAGCAGAGCCACATAGTCTGCCTCCGCTTTGCCGGTCTCACGATTGATGATCCGGTAAATCTCCTTCGAGCCGGGATTGGACACCTTCTCGGGATTCCCGGAAATTTTAATGACCGGCTCCAGCTTCTCCCCCCGCTCTCTTGCCACCAGCTTGTACACACCGCCCAGCGACGGCTGATCCGCTGCCGTAATCAGCTGCGTGCCTACGCCCCAGCTGTCGATCGCAGCTCCTTGTGCTTTCAAGTTAAAAATGATGTTTTCATCGAGGTCGTTCGACGCCACAATTTTGACGTAGGATAGTCCCGCTTCATCCAGCATTTTTCTTGCCGTCTTGGACAAATACGCCAGATCGCCGCTGTCCAGCCGGATCGCTTGCATCCGCTTGCCTCGCGTCTCGAGCCACTTGGCTGTTTTGATGGCGTTCGGCACACCGCTTCTTAGTGTCTCATACGTATCCACAAGCAAGGTAACCTGATCTGGCAGTGCCTCGGCAAAACGCAGGAATGCCTCTTCCTCCGTATCGTAATCCTGCACCCACGAGTGCGCATGCGTTCCCTTTGTCGGGATGCCAAACAGCATGCCCGCCCGCATATTGGAGGTGGCGTCGAAGCCGCTGATGTATGCCGCTCTAGCCCCCCAAATGGCCGCATCCGCCTCCTGTGCTCTTCGCGTGCCGAACTCCATTAGGATGTCCTCGGGAGCCGCGTGACGAATTCTGGCCGCTTTAGTCGCGATCAGCGTCTGGTAGTTCATAAAGTTCAGCAGTGCGGTTTCGATCAGCTGCGCCTCGAAAATACGCCCTTCCACTCGCACTAGCGGCTCGCTTGGGAAGACGATCGCGCCTTCCAGTGCCGACCATATGCTGCCCTGAAATTGAAAGCGGCGAAGCTCATCCAAAAATTTCGGATCGTAGCGCTCTTCCTGCTCGGCTAAATAGGCGATCGACTCCTCGTCAAATTTTAGCTGCTGTATGTAAGAGATGATGCGCTCCAAGCCAGCGAACACAGCATAGCCGTTCCCGAAGGGCAGCTTGCGGAAATACGCCTCGAATACTGCCTTCCGATTCTGCGTTCCGTTCATCCAATGAGCGAACATCATGTTGATCTGATATTTATCCGTATGTAAGGTAAGGTGGTCGTAAGTCATGCCCATCGCTCCTCTAACACTTCCCGAATCTAGAAAAAGGACGCTATGCGGCCTTAGCTGCACGACGCCCTATGATATAGCTTTCCCTATTTTGGGAAATTATTAACCTTCGCCATGCTCATGACTGTGTCCATGGTGGTGATGGTGGCCTCCTGTGCCATGCTCGTCCACAAATGTCACTGACAGCTCGGCGTACAGCACACCCTTCTGCACTTGAATTTTATGCTTCAGATCCCTCAGCAACGACAAAATGCCGCGTACCGCGATGACCTCCAGGCACTGGTCGTGGTTCAAATGAACATGCATCGTCGAAATAATATGATGATGATACTGATGCTGCAGCTCCATCAAGTCCAGCGGCAAATTCGTTATATGATGGTCATATACCATCACAATCGTCCCGGCCACCAGCTGGTCCGAATTAAACCGGCTCGGCTCAAGCAGCACCTTCCGCACCAAGTCCCGGATCGCTTCCGAGCGGTTGGTATAGCCTTGATCTGTAATATATTGATCGAACTGCTTGATCAGGTCTTCAGGCATGGATACGCCAAATCGTGTTAACACATCTTTTTCCAACCGGCTCACCTCAATTCAAGCTAACACTCTATGGAACATTGTAGCATATTTCGAGCCGATTCGGTATGAACACGTGAAACCTGTCCCTGTGTTACGTATTTACACATTTGTGTCACAGTGATAAGATAAGGAAAAGATAGGCATCTGAATCATCATTCAGTTCCGTGGGGAGGATTTATCCATGCATATTCCTGACGGCATACTCGATCCCAAAGTCTGGGTATCGTCAGCCGCCGTTTCCGCCCTTGTCCTTGCTAAGAGCGTTCGCTATTCCAAAAGCAAGCTGGAGTATCGCGCCGTCCCGGTCATGGGCGTCATGTCCGCATTTATTTTTGCTTCGCAAATGATCAATTTTCCAATCCTCGGCGCAGCAACGTCCGGTCACTTGATCGGTGGAGCATTGTCCGCGCTGCTGTTCGGCTTTTGGCCGGCTACACTCATTATGACCACGGTCGTTTCTATCCAAGCGCTCGTATTTCAAGACGGGGGAATTACCGCGCTGGGCGCCAACATTTTAAACATGGCCATTCTGGCTCCTGGCATTGCTGCTCTGGCCTACCGGCTGCTCCGGATGATCCCGGGTCTTCCGCGCCAAGTGAACGTGTTCTTGACCTCCTGGCTCTCCGTAACCATCGTTTCGTTCTTTGGTGCGGCTGAGCTTGCACTTTCTGGAGTCGTTCCCTTTGGCGCCGCTGTGAAGGCTTTACTGTTCTGGCACGCCTTTATCGGCATTGGAGAAGGGCTGATCACGGCGGTCGTATTGCCGTTCGCCCAGCGTTCCTCCTTTCAACTTCACAATAAGGAGACGATGACCCATGAGTAAAACAGTCAAAGCTTGGCTGGCGGTCTCCCTGTTCATTGGTGGCGTGATTTCCTTGTTCGCCTCGTCCCATCCGGATGGCCTGGAAAAGGCGGGCGAAGAAACCGGCTATATCAATAAAGCAACCAGCTATCTCCATTCTCCCCTGCCGGATTACACGGTCCCAGGTGTGAAGTCTTGGCTCTCCTCCAGTATGGCCGGTTTGATTGGAGTGCTGCTCACCTTCGGCGTTTTTTGGCTGATGGGCAAGTGGCTCGCACACCGTAACAAATGAGCTTGACGATTACATATCCTCCGCTGCGGATTGTTGCCGCGCTGCTCATGATAGTCATTGGCGTTTCCGTACACCACACGGAGACGCTTTTGCTTCTTTTGGCCGTGGGACAAGGATGGATTGGGGTTTACCGTGTGCCCCTTTCTCAGTTTTGGCGCAGATTGCGATTGGCCGTTCCGTTTATTTTGTTCTCATTTGTGTTTTTTTCTTTCTACGAGCATGGAGCGATGATCTCCATTGCTCCATTTTTACAGATTTCGGTAGACGGGCTTGGAAAAGCTTTTGTCTACTCGGCAAGACTCGTATTTACACTGCAAGTGCTGACCTTATTGTTTAATGGCATGCCTCTGCCTGTGTTTTTTCAATCGCTCGTGCAGCTGAAGCTGCCGGGCATTTTCGTCGAGCTGATGCTGTTCACTCTGCGGTTTATGGAGGTCATCCGGGATGAGGCGCTGCGAATGCTGCAAGCCTTGCGCAGCCGCGGGATGCAGCGGAAAACGTTCTTTTCTTTGTCAGCCTACCTGATCCTGTCCCGCCTGCTCGGCAGCCTGCTGCTCCGATCGTTTCAGCGTTCCGAACGAATTTATATGGGCATGATGTCTCGAGGCTATCGAGGCATCCCGCCAGCTCAGGACTTGGAGCCTTATCAATCGACGGATATCGCGCGTCTGCTGCTCTGGGTACTGCCTGTGCTCGGTTTATGGCTTCTCGACTTGATTTACATGTAACGGATACCGCATAGATGGGAGACCCCTATGGAATCGATGTTCCAATTTCACCAAGTGCATTACAAATACACTAAGGATCGGCAAGCCGCGCTGAATGGCGTCACCTTCGATATCCCTCGAGGCAAAAAGACCGCCATCGTCGGTCCGAACGGCGCCGGCAAATCCACTTTGATTTTTCACATGAACGGCCTGTATTTATGCCATTCTGGAGAAGTGATCATTAACGGCGAAAAGGTCACCTCTCGAAATCGTCAGGAGTGGACCCGGCGAATTGGCGTTGTATTTCAGGATCCGGACGATCAGATCATCTCCATGACGGTGAAGGACGATGTCGCCTTCGGACCGCTGCAGCAAGGCCTGTCCCCTGCGGCTGCGCATCAGAAGGCGGCTGACAGCATGAAGCTGCTTAGCATCACGGAGCTGGCCGAGCTGAACCCGAGCGAGCTGAGCTTCGGTCAAAAAAAGCAAGTGGCCATAGCCGGTGTCGTGGCCATGGATACCGATACCGTCATCTTAGACGAACCGATGGCTTTTCTGGATCCTCTCGGTCAGCAGCGCATTCAAGAAATTATGGATTTGCTCGCTGCCTCAGGCAAAACTGTCATCATTGCCACCCATAACATGCAGTTGGTTGCGGAATGGGCGGATCACGTCGTCGTGATGAAGCACGGCGCGTGTCTCGGCAGTATGTCTCCGCGCGACTTGTTTTGCAGCCATCCGGATCTGCTGGCTGAAGCGCATCTGGATCTGCCTCCGGTCATGCGGCTTTTATCCGGCTTGGAGTGGGAAGATCCCTCCCAGCAGCCCATCCGCATCGAAGAAGCCCGAGCCTGGCTTGCCGGCCAGCTGCTTTGGAAAAACCAAGAGACCATTCGATCATAAAACATCGAATGGTCTCTTTTCTTTTTCTACCTATTGCTTATCTTACACTTCCGACGGTGGATTACCCCACTCGCGCAGCTCTTCCATCAGCGATTGCTTCTCGTTTTCCGATAATGCCGCGTGCGTGTTAATCTCGTCAATGATCGCCTTTAAGTCCGCCTCACGTTCGGGATGATACGTGAATTTCACGATGTCCACAATCTGATCCCCCTAATGCTTTTTCTTTGCTATTAGGAAGGATTGCCGCTTCTCGGCCTATTTATCCCTAAGTAGAGCATCCCCATCAATGGATGGAGGTTTCGTCTGCCATGCCCCGTGGGCGGCCGGAAGTAATGTCATGGGTTGCCCCTTTGAATTCCCAGCCCTTATCACGAAAAAGCTTATAAAGCTCCATCTTAAAGCTTTGATGCGTTACATGCAGCGGGATCTCGAATATCCCGTCGATTTCAATTCGTCGCTCCAAATATTCAGCATCCTGCATTTTATGTTTACTCCAGCCCTCTCTTTCGTTTTGATTTATTAGTATCCTGCTTAAAAGTGATGCTTACTATGTCAATAAAAATAAAGACCGCCAGGCTGCCCTTCCAAGGGCCGGCTTAGCGGTCTTATCTCTTTCTGATTACTCACTACAGCTGGAACCCGACGCAACCGTTCCTTCTTCTACGGTGATTTTCTCAGAAATCGTATCCCGAATCACGGACATCACAAGCTGAAGCACATAGTTGATATCCTCTTGCGATTGCTTGAATTCGCTGACGATTGGAATCGCATCCAGTTCGTCTTGGAGATCGTCGACTTCCTTCTCGATTTTCTCAACCATTTTCAGATTTTCAAACGATTGGAACGCTACGATTTCCTTTTGCTTTTTCTTAATGCTGCTGATTAGCGTTTGAATAGCATCGTTATTTGCGATTTGCTTCTCAGCCTTTTGGAAAAATTGCACCTCGTTCGAAGTCGAGATCAGTTCAGCAAGCTCCTTCGCCTTAGCCAGGATGTCCTCCCGAACGATCATTTCCGTATTCGTATATTCTTCCATTCCACATTGGTTGTGATTATGATGATGTCCTGACATTCCGCTGCACCCCTACTTTTTTCAACTTATGATTCTTAATTAGCTACGGCTTCCTGTACCCAATCGCCCTTAATATAGAACGTTGGGGTATCCGTAATATAAACCTTCACGAACTGACCAATCAGCTCCTTCGGTCCTTCAAAATGCACCAGCTTATTCGTACGCGAACGCGCGGCCAGCACATTAGCATTGTTCTTGCTCTCGCCTTCTACGAGCACTTCCAAGGTTTGTCCCTTCAAGCGTTCGTTGCTTTGCTTCATGTACACGTTCAAAGCATCGTTGAGACGCTTCAGACGAGCGCTCTTCACTTCTTGCGGCACACTGTCTTCCATATCGGCAGCCGGTGTTCCTTCGCGCGGCGAGTAAATAAACGTAAATGCGAAGTCATATCCGACTTCCTTCACCAGCGAGATCGTTTCCTCGAACTGCTCCTCCGTCTCTCCTGGGAAGCCCACGATAATATCGGTGGTCAGCACGACATCCGGCATCGCTGCTTTAATCTTGCGCACGAGCTCCAGATAGTGCTCCCGCGTATACTTTCGGCTCATCCGCTTCAAAATCTCATTGCTGCCCGACTGCACCGGCAAATGGATATGCTCCATCAGGTTGCCCTTCTTCGCCAGCACCTCGATCAAATGATCGTCAAAATCACGCGGATGCGACGTCGTAAACCGGACGCGCGGAATATCGATCTTGCGAATATCGTCCATCAGATCGCCAAAGCGGTACTCGATATCTTCAAAATCTTTTCCGTACGCATTCACGTTTTGACCCAGCAGCATAATCTCCTTGAAGCCCTGACGCGCCAACTCGCGAACTTCTGCAATGACATCCTCCGGACGTCGGCTCCGCTCTTTTCCGCGGGTATAAGGCACGATACAGTACGTACAGAACTTGTCGCAGCCGTACATGATGTTGACCCAAGCCTTGATACCCTCACGCTTCTTCGGCAGGTTCTCGATGATATCGCCTTCTTTGGACCATACCTCAATCACCATTTCCTTGCTGAACATCGCTTCCTTCACGAGGAATGGCAAACGGTGAATGTTATGTGTTCCAAAAATCAGATCCACAAACGGATGCTTTTTCAAAATCCGGTTAACCACCGATTCTTCCTGCGACATACAGCCGCATACGCCGAGGATCAGCGACGGCTTCTCGCGCTTCAGATGGCTGAGATGGCCCAGTTCTCCGAATACCTTATCTTCGGCATTCTCGCGGACCGCGCATGTGTTCAGCAAAATAATATCGGCAGCATGGCGATCCTCGGTTGCCCGGTAGCCCATCTGCTCCAGCAAGCCCTTGATCGTCTCCGTATCATGCTCATTCATTTGGCAGCCGTAGGTCTGAATTAAGTACAGCTTGTCCTTACCAAGCTCTTGGAGCTCCTCCGGAATGCCAAAATCATAATGGACTTGAATATCTTCTTTCCCTCTCTTTTTCGCGTCCGTAAGAGAAGGCGGCTGGAAATATATCGAATAATCTTTCTCGGATTTAGTTGTCGCCATGAGCTTCGTTCCTCCTGAAAACATGCGGTTTCATTCCACTTCTAAGCTTATCGAATTTTCTATGATCAGAAGCTTTTATTATAGCATTAATTCGACCGCCATTTCAAAAGAATTCTATGGCTTCCGTAAATCTCTGAACAACCTTATCCGATAATAACGCCCAAATCTCCGTTCTGTACACCGGCCGCGTTTGCCTCATCCGTATCAATGTGCATATCCATAGCATATTGGTCCGACACGCGTGCGACCACGTTATCAAACGTCAGCCCCCGCTCACCTTCGACGCGGACCGTCAGCTTCTGCTTGTCAACAATGCCCCACTTCGCCGCATCTTCGGTATGAAAATGAATATGCCGCGCCGCGATAATAACGCCCTCTGCTAGCTCTACTTCGCCCTGCGGTCCGGTCACTTTAATGCCCGGAGTGCCCTCAATATTGCCCGACTCCCGAACCGGAGGCTGCATACCAAGTGCAAACGCATCTGTCCGCGATACCTCGAGCTGCGACTTGCCCCTCGCCGGCCCTAGGATGCGGACCTTTTCAAATCGGCCCTTCGGACCGGTCACCATCACTGTTTCTTCCGCCGCAAACTGACCTGGCTGCGACAGCGGCTTCAGCGGCTTCAAATCATAGCCAGCACCGAACAGTTGCTCAATGTGTTCTTTTGACAAATGAATATGTCTTGCCGATACCCCAATCGGAACTTGTTTCATAGCGATTACGCTCCTTTGCTCACATGTGCAGCTATTCCCATTATACCCACCAGATAACAAAAAAGCATACGGCCGAGGCCGCATGCTTTGCAAATTTTCGAAAAATTATTTAAATTCCGCCACCAATTTTTCAAACTCTTGCTCGGTGATCTGGATGTTTTGCTTCGCGAGACCTTCCGGTTTGAAGCCTGTGACCATGTCTTCGTAGCTCTTCTTGCTCTTATCCTGATAAATAAGACCAGTTACGAGGCTTTTCGTTTCCATGATCTTTGTCATTGCAGCAACACGGTTGGAAGCATCATAATCCGGAGTTTCTTCCAGGTCAACGATGTTGTCCTTAAACCATTCATACGTGTTGACTTTGTTGAACGTTACGCAAGGGCTGAATACGTTGATGAAGGAGAAGCCTTCATGCTTCATACCTTCTTCGATCAATGCCGTCAGCTGCTTCAGGTTGCTCGAGAACGATTGCGCGATGAATGTTGCACCAGCAGCCAAAGCTACTTCAAGCGGGGACAGAGCAGATTCGATCGAACCGGACGGAGTCGATTTCGTTTTGAAGCCCTCAGCGCTTCGCGGCGAAGTTTGACCCTTCGTCAATCCATAGATTTGGTTATCCATAACGATGTAAGTGATGTTGATGTTACGACGGATCGCATGAACCGTATGACCCATACCAATTGCGAAGCCGTCGCCGTCGCCGCCCGCTGCGACAACAGTCAGCTCGCGGTTCGCCATCTTCAGGCCTTGTGCGATTGGCAACGATCTACCGTGAACACCGTGGAGACCGTAAGCATTGATGTAACCGGAGATCCGGCCTGAGCAGCCGATACCGGATACGACAGCCAGCTGCTCAGGCTCCAAGCCTACATTGGCAGCCGCTCTTTGAATCGCCGCTTGCACGGAGAAGTCTCCGCAGCCTGGGCACCAGTTCGGTTTAATATTGTTACGGAAGTCTTTTAATGTTGCCATACAAGGTTCAACTCCTGACAGTATTTAGTGATTTCAGCAGGCAAGAACGGGTTACCGTCATATTTCAGCAGGCTCTTGATTTTATCCGCGTAGCCTACGTTTAGTTTGATCAAGGATGCAAGCTGAGCCGTAGCGTTGTTCTCAACAACGACAACCGACTTCGCTTTTTCAAGGTAAGGCTTGATTTCTTCAACCGGGAACGGATGCAGCAAGCGAACCGTGATGTGGTTGGTCTTCATGCCTTTACTTGCCAGACGCGTTCTAGCTTCGTCGATCGTTCCGCCGATGGAGCCCATACCGATAATCAGCATATCCGGCTCTTCGTGAGGAGCGTCAACTTTGATTGCGTCTGTTACTTTCAGGTTGTTCAGCTTGTTCAGACGCTTATCCATCATTTTCTTACGGTTGATTGGGCTTTCAGACGGACGGCCGTCTTCTGCGTGCTCAACGCCGGTTACGTGATGGATACCGTTCTTTTGGCCAGGGATCGAGCGTGGAGAAACGCCGTTCTCGGTGAACTCGTAGCGCTTGAACAATTGGTTGTCTTGAAGAGCTGGAAGCTCGCCGGTTTGCAGCGCGCCGCGGTTGATTTTAACTTTATTAAAGTCAAGCTGCTCAGCCGTTTGCTTACCCAGGGACAGTTGAAGGTCCGTCAGCAAGATAACCGGCACTTGGTACTGCTCAGCCAAGTTGAACGCTTCGATTGTATCGTAGAAGCACTCTTCGATGGTCGATGGGGACAGCACGATTTTTGGAATTTCACCGTGTGTACCGTGGATCATCGCGAGTACGTCGGATTGTTCTTGCTTCGTAGGAAGACCTGTCGAAGGACCGCCGCGCTGAGTATCAACGATAACTACAGGCGTTTCAGTCATACCGGCCAAGCCGATCGCTTCCATCATCAAGGAAAGGCCAGGTCCAGCGGATGCCGTCAATGTACGCACACCGCCGTAGTTAGCGCCGATCGCCATTGTACATGCTGCAATCTCGTCTTCCGTTTGAATTACAGTACCGCCGAATTTAGGCAGTGTTTTGATCAGGTATTCCATGATCTCGGAAGCCGGTGTGATTGGATAAGCAGGCATGAAGCGGCATCCGCCAGCTACTGCGCCGAGACCGATCGCATCGTTACCGATCATGAACAACTTTTGCTTACCATCAGCTGGTTCCAATTGGAATTCAGGCAATGGACCGCCATTTAATTGCAGCACGAATTCAGCCGCTTTGCGAACTGCTTCGATGTTTTTCTCAACAACCGCTGCGCCCTTACGGCCAAACTCTTCTTCTACTGCTTTATTAAACACTTCCAAAGGCAAACCGAGCAAAGCCCAAGATGCGCCGGAAGCGGCCATGTTCTTAAATAGGGACGTACCCAGCTCTTCTGCGATCGCAGTGATCGGCACTGGGAACAATCTGGCTTTAACGCCTTCAGGTACAACAGGATTTACTTTTGCATCGGCAATAATTACGCCATTCTCACGCAATTCGTGAGCATTGAGGTCGATTGTTTCCTGGTCGAATGCAACGAGGATATCCAAATCGTCGGAAATTGCTCGAATCGGCTTCGTACTGATCCGAATCTTGTTGTTAGTGTGGCCGCCTTTAATCCGCGAGGAAAAATGACGGTATCCGTACAAATAGTAGCCGAGTCTGGTCAATGCCGTGGAAAAAATTTTATCCGTACTTTCCACGCCTTCCCCCTGTTGTCCTCCGACCTTCCATGATAATTGGCTAATCACCGTTGTCCACTCCTTCTGATAATCGCTGACTTGTGTTCAGCTAAACCACATTCCTGAGTTGAAATACTCCGTGTTTCATAAAATATTTCTTTCAGTGTCAAACAAATTTTATGTTCTTTACAGGTAAAAAGCAATGGTTTTCGACAAATTTGACGCATAGTTATTTTAGATTAAATCCATACCAAAATGAGATTGATTTCTTAAGCTTGCATCTGAAAAAAAGATGTTAAGTTTTAGTGAATAGGCAGATTTTTCTGTAAATAAGACAGCCAGTTTCCGTACAAAAATCGTTCTACCTGTTCCGATGAATACTTTTTGGACAATGCGTCCGCCAGATGCCCATACTGGCCCGAATGCTCTAGTCCGGGAATCCAGCTGCTAATGCCGTCAAAATCCGACCCGAAAACGATATGACGCTCTCCTCCCATACTGCAAATGTGATCTACATGCCCGATCAGAGCATCGATCGTCGGCGCGCTTGGATGCACAAAGTGAGGCACAAAGGTAATCCCGATTCGACCGTCCCGGCGAAGCAATTCGCGGATCTGATCGTCATCCAGGTTTCTTGGGTGCGGGCACAGTGACTTTACGTTCGAATGCGTCGCAACAAACGACTTTGTGGAAGCCGCGGCCAAATCCCAGAACGATGCTACCGATAAATGAGACGCATCCAGTAGGATGCCCAAATCGCCGCAATCTTTAATAAAGCTTTTTCCGCGCCTTGAAAAACCACCCTGCCGCGGCTCCAGAATGCCATCCGCCGCCCAATTTCCGTAATTCCATGTCACACCGATGAATCTTACGCCCAGATGGTACAGCGTTCGTGTATACAGCGGATTGGCCTCTAGCGCATCTGTTCCTTCTAAAGTCAGGATCGCCCCAA
The DNA here is from genome assembly GCF_007786445.1 of Paenibacillus cremeus. Classification (GTDB taxonomy): domain Bacteria; phylum Bacillota; class Bacilli; order Paenibacillales; family NBRC-103111; genus Paenibacillus_G; species Paenibacillus_G cremeus. Next base: position 86,616 of record NZ_VNJI01000007.1, read on the forward strand.
GCTTGTTGCTGCTCATCACAGAGGCTAAATCATCTCGATTTTTGATCACCTGGACAACGCCATCACGAACGATTTTTTGATAAAAAATATTTATATATTCCAAGTAATGGTCAAATTTAGGTGCCGTTATACGCTCAGGCAAATAAATCGCAAAAAATTGAATTTTCACTCCGGACTTCATCATTTTTGCATAGGAAGCATCCAGCGCGGCCGAAGGATCGAAATAGTTGATGGAGGGATTTTCGAACATTTTATACAGCACGTCGCAATGCCCATCAATGATTCTCATCGTCTCAACCTCCAAACAGGAATTTGGATTTCGCATTCGTAATTCGTACAAACGACGAAAAACCAAAAAAACCTGTTCCATATCCAAGCTGATCCGCTCAAAATCGAACTCAAGATCAGTTGATATAGCAAACAGGTGTTTAAGGCTATCGCTTAAGAGGTGAGCTTTATCTTGGCTCCACGATCAGCTTTATGGCAGTCCGGTCTTCCCCGTCAATTACAATATCGGTAAATGCTGGTATGCAGATCAAATCAACCCCGCTGGGAGCCACAAATCCTCGTGCGATTGCTACCGCTTTAATAGCTTGATTCAGTGCTCCGGCCCCGATCGCCTGGAGCTCCGCAGCTCCGCGTTCCCGCAATACCCCTGCGAGTGCGCCTGCAACGGAATTTGGGTTGGATTTTGCTGAAACTTTTAATACTTCCATGAAAAGTACCTCCTCGGGAATGATGATAGCTTCCAGTACTATTCATATTCTAGGAATTTGCGGTTAATTCCTTCTGTCCGAAGATGGTATTTTCTAAAATATTAGAATTTTTCGTCAATTTAGTCCTTATTTATCGTTATTCAAACAACACTCCGTCCTCATCCATCCGAATGAGCTGAATTTTTTTCCCAAGACCTGTGGCCGTGTCCAGATCAATGCACACGGCATGAAAATGCCATTTGCCCTCATCGACGACAAAACGGACTGGCAACTGTGTCTTAAATTTCTGCATAACGGCGACCCGCTCCATGCCCAGAATGCCGTCTCTTGGTCCCACCATCCCGACATCCGTCACATAAGCCGTCCCCTGCGGGAGTACGCGCTCATCGTTCGTCTGTACGTGAGTATGCGTACCTACGACAGCCGACACCTTCCCGTCCAAGTGCCAGCCCATAGCCAGCTTCTCGGAGGTTGCTTCCGCGTGAAAATCGACCAACACGTACTTGGTTCTCTTCTTTGCCTGCTCCACCAGCTCATTCGCCTTCTCAAAAGGGCAGTCCAGCGGAGGTAAAAAGGTACGGCCCTGCAGGTTAATGATCGCCAGCTCCGCATCCTTGACCTTTATGTACGTATATCCACGACCAGGTGTTCCGGCTGGAAAATTCGCAGGGCGCACCATGCGCTCCTCTTTATCAATAAAATCAAAAATTTCTTTCTGATCCCAAGTGTGGTTCCCCATCGTAATGCCGTGCACGCCTTGCTCGAACAGTTCCTTCGTAATGGCTGCTGTGATGCCTCTTCCTGCAGCCGCGTTCTCTCCGTTAGCGATAATCCAGTGCGGATTGTACTTCGTTTTTAGCTTAGGCAGACACGTTTTCAGCGCTTTGCGCCCGACAGATCCAACGATATCTCCAATGAATAAGATGCGAATGCGACTCTCCCCCTTTTTCTTCCGTTATTATTTTGGCAAAAGAAAAGTGGCTTATTCAGCCACTTCTCTTCTAGGTTTATGCAATTATTTGGCGTATTCCACGGCACGTGTTTCACGAATAACGGTAACCTTAATGTGCCCAGGATAGTCGAGCTCATTTTCGATTTTCTTCGTGATATCGCGAGCCAAACGGAAGGCTTCCGTATCGTCGATCTTCTCTGGCTGAACCATCACGCGAACCTCGCGGCCCGCTTGAATAGCGTACGACTTCTCCACGCCTTCAAATGATTCGGAGATATCCTCAAGCTTCTCCAACCGCTTAATATAGGTTTCCAGCGTTTCGCGTCGAGCGCCCGGTCTAGCTGCAGACAATGCATCCGCTGCGCCGACCAGCATCGCGATAACGGAGGTAGCCTCACAATCGCCATGATGCGAAGCGATACTGTTGATAACCACTGGATGCTCCTTGTACTTCTTCCCGATCTCTACGCCGATCTCCACGTGGGAACCTTCGACTTCGTGATCGAGTGCTTTACCGATGTCATGAAGAAGTCCGGCACGTTTCGCCAATGTCACGTCTTCTCCGAGCTCTCCTGCCATCAGTCCAGCGAGGTAAGCAACCTCCATGGAATGCTTCAGTACGTTCTGACCGTAGCTTGTACGGAATTTCAAACGACCTAAAATCTTGATCAGATCCGGATGCAGACCGTGAACACCGGTTTCAAACGTAGCTTGCTCCCCGTATTCTCGAATCCGTTCATCCACTTCCTTGCGGGATTTCTCCACCATCTCTTCAATGCGAGCCGGATGAATACGTCCATCAGCAACCAATTTCTCCAGCGATGTACGGGCAATTTCCCTACGGATCGGGTCAAACCCGGACAAGATGACCGCTTCAGGAGTATCGTCAATAATCAGATCAATACCCGTCAGTGTCTCCAGTGCACGGATATTGCGGCCCTCACGACCGATAATGCGACCCTTCATTTCCTCATTTGGAAGCGCTACGACGGACACCGTCGTTTCAGCCACATGATCGGCGGCACATCTTTGGATGGCCAGCGTAATAACCTCTCTAGCCTTCTTGTCGCCTTCTTCTTTGGCTTGCTGTTCAATTTCTTTAATCAATTGAGCGGTTTCGTGGCGAACCTCTTGCTCGACATTGGACAAAATGATTTGTTTAGCATCCTCCATTGTCAACGCAGAAATCCGTTCCAATTCGGCAACTTGATCTTTGTAGATCTGATCAATTTGCGCTTGTGTTTCTTCGATCCGTTTCTCTTTGTTGGCAACCTGCTCTTCTTTTTTCTCCAGAGATTCTAATTTTTTATCCAGCGACTCCTCTTTTTGCAACAATCGTCTCTCTTGTCGTTGTGTTTCGTTTCGACGATCACGAATGTCTTTTTCAGCTTCGGTTCGGAGCTTATGAATTTCATCTTTCGCTTCGAGAACCGCTTCTTTCTTCAGTGCTTCTGCCTCCTTGCGCGCACCTTCTTTAATCTGCTCGGCAGCTTGCTCAGCACTAGAGATCTTCGCCTCTGCAAGGGACTTGCGGATAAAATAACCAATCCCTAAGCATAGTACACCAACAACGAGAACGATCACGACCCAGATAGCTGTGTTTAGCATCCAGTTCACCTCCTCGTTGAATCCTCCAAGGGTTGCTTGGGATTTGAATGGGTTGATTTGTCATCCTAATTTTAAGCGCTAGAAAAAGTAAAAATTGGCGATTTTACTTTGTGAATCGTTCCGGGTAAATCGTTTGGAATGATTCTGTGTATAATGAATATACATGATCATTTTAGCTTTTGACGAAGAAGCTTGTCAAGGTGTTCTGTTTCCTAATTTAGTCCTCTACTAGCATCTCCAGCTCGTCCCAGTCCTCTTCCGTGTCGGATTCAGCCGGCAATTGGCTGAGTACTCGGCTTACAATGCCTCCGGGATAGCCTCTTCTTGCAAGGAAAGCTGCGATTTTTCGCCGCGCTTTGGATGCATCCTTGCGCAGCTCACCTGCGTATCGTTTCTCCGCAAGCGCATACGCCATCCGAAACTCCGTTTCCTCATTTACCTGCTCCATCGTACTATGTATGGTTTCTTTGTTAATCCCCCGCTGCTGAAGCTCCTGCTTGATCCAATGCCGCCCTTTCTTCTGCGACTCCAGCCGCTGCTTGGTGAGCTGCTCGGCGAACAGGGTATCGTCCAAATAGTGCTCCCGGTCCAGACGCTCTAAAGTGACCTTGATGATCTCAGGCGAAAATCCTTTTTGCTTCAGTCTAGCCCGCATCTCCTGCTCTGAGCGAAGTCTGCTGGATAGAAGGCGAAGCGCGTCCACATAGGCCTTCTGAACCTCCTCAGCGTACAAAATTTGTTGCAGCTGGGTCTCCTCCAAGTACTCTCCTTTAAATAATCTGTGCCTGATCAGGATGTCCTCGTGTACAGAAAACGCAAAGCACTCATCGATGAAAATGTTGTAGCGGTGCTTCAGCCGCTGCTGTCGTTCCACCTTCGTGATCATGCCCTTCTGATCTTGCCATTGCTCGGTCACGTGCAGCACTCCTCCACAAAAAAAAACAACAAGGGCACCTTTATGTAGTAAAGGTGCCCGCATACCCTGCCGCTAAGCGATCATGCCGCGGCTGCTGTCTAATTACTCAAACGAAGCTAACAGGTCGTTCTCTTCTTCCTCATCGTCCGTATTCGGTCCCACAGCGACGATCAGGTTGCTGTTTTCGCGGATTTGCTTCTCAATGATATCCGCAAGCGAAGGATTTTCTTTCAAAAATTGCTTGGCATTCTCGCGCCCTTGCCCAAGCCGGTCATTATTGAAAGAGTACCATGCGCCGCTCTTTTGAATAATATCCATCTCAGTGGCAATGTCGACAAGGCTGCCTTCTTTGGAGATCCCTTCACCGTACATGATATCGACATCCGCTTGCTTGAACGGAGGCGCTACCTTGTTCTTCACGACTTTAATTCGGGTACGGTTACCGATCATATCGTTACCTTGCTTGATTGTCTCAACACGACGGACATCCAGGCGGATCGAGGAATAAAACTTGAGCGCGCGGCCGCCCGGTGTCGTCTCTGGATTCCCGAACATCACGCCCACCTTCTCACGAAGCTGGTTGATAAAGATCGCGATGACCTTCGACTTATTGATCGCACCGGAAAGCTTACGCAGCGCTTGCGACATCAGTCGTGCTTGCAGACCTACGTGAGAGTCGCCCATCTCCCCTTCGATCTCCGCCCTCGGTACCAGTGCGGCAACGGAGTCGATGACCAGAATGTCGACAGCACCGCTGCGTACGAGCGCTTCTGCGATTTCGAGCGCCTGCTCGCCTGTATCCGGCTGGGAAAGCAGCAGTTCGTCGATGTTAATGCCAAGCTTGCTAGCGTACAGTGGATCCAGCGCATGCTCCGCGTCGATGAAAGCCGCCGTGCCGCCAGCCTTCTGTACTTCAGCAATCGCATGAAGGGCTACCGTCGTCTTACCGGACGATTCCGGTCCGTATACTTCAATAATTCTACCGCGCGGAAATCCGCCGATTCCAAGTGCTATATCAAGTGCTAGCGATCCGCTAGGAATAGTCTCTACCTGCATATGGGTAGATTCACCTAATTTCATAATCGATCCCTTCCCAAATTGCTTCTCAATTTGGCGAAGAGCTGCTTCTAATGCCGCTTTACGATCTGCCAAAGGACTCACTTCCCTTTTCTCAATAATTTCATACTCTCATCATAACCGCTTTTTGTTCGCTTGCCAAGCTTTTTTTCGAACATATATTCGCATGTGTGGCCAAATAAAAACCGTAACAAAGTGTTTGAACTTGTTACGGTGCTTCCGTATTTCCTATTATATTCTATTCTCTAGCAATTCGCAAGCTATGATTTGAGCTTTCTCCACAGCTGGTAGAGCGCGCTCTTGGCGGCTCGCAGCTTGATCGTCTCGCGGTTGCCCGACTGCTGTGTCTGGCGGACAACGGTCTCGCCATTACGCTCTGCTACGCCGACGAATACGGTTCCGACCGGCTTGCCCTCCGATTCTCCGGGACCGGCTACGCCTGTAATCGAAACGCCATAATCGGCACCTGTGATCTGAAGTACATTTTCGGCGAGCAGCCTGGCCGCTTCCTCACTGACGGCCCCCGGTGCCCCTGGCCCTTCCAGCAGCTCCATCGACAAGCCGAGCAGCTTATGCTTGACTGCATTCGTATAGCAGATGATCCCGCCGGCAAACGACGCTGAACTGCCAGGGACATTCGTCAGCAGATCGCTCAGAAGCCCGCCTGTGCAGCTCTCAGCCACCGACAATGACTTACCTTGCTCCGATAGCAATTGCAGCACCGCCTGCTCCAGCGTGATGTCCTGAGCCGCATAAATATGATCGCCAACTCGGCTGCGAATTTCCGACTCCAGCGGCTGAAGCTTAGCTTGCGCTTCAACCTCGTTTCGTGCCCTGGTCGTGAGCCGGATGGCCACTTCCCCTTCTTTGGCATAAGGCGCAATGGTTGGATCCGTCTGGGCGCCGATCAGGTCAATCAGTGAATGCTCCAGCTGGGATTCGCCAATCCCTGCAAACTTCAGCATCACCGAAAAGAGTGGTTCAACGGCATCCATCTTGGATGCGATCCACGCCTTCGCGTAGCGGTCGAACATCGGCTTCATCTCTTTAGGCGGACCCGGCAGCAGCAAATAATGCGTGCCCTCGTGCGTAAGCGCTACTCCAACGGCAAGCCCGGTGTCGTTCGCCAGCGGGTCGCTGTGCTCTGGCATCAGCGCCTGCCGCGCGTTGCTTTCCACCATAGGCACGCCGCGCTTACGGAACAGCTCTTCGATTTTGTTCATCGAAGGCTCATGAAGGATGAGTTGCTGTCCGATAAGCTCGACCAGCACATCTTTTGTCAAATCATCCTGCGTCGGACCAAGCCCGCCGGTACAAATAATGACATCTGCCCTAGATTTGGCAATTCGAAGCGACTCTTTAATCCGCTCCGGATTATCCCCTACCACGGTTTGAAAGTATACCCCTACACCTATGTCCGCCAAGCCGCTCGATATGTATTGCGCATTCGTGTTGACAATTTGGCCCATCAGCAGCTCCGTGCCGACCGCGATAATTTCCGCTCTCATCCCCATATCCCCTCCGAGTGCATGATCTAAGAACAAAAAAACAATAGGTGCAACCTACTGTTTTTGCTCATTCCAGTTAATGACGTCTTTATTTTTCATATAGTAATCGAAACCGGAGTACATCGTAATGATCGCCGCAATCCAGCTTGCAAAAATATCAAACCGGAAGCCGACGAACTCAAACGGAAAGTTATTGAGCAGCAGCGCGATAATCGCCGTAATTTGCGCGGCGGTCTTCCATTTGCCCCATTTGCTAGCAGCCACGACGCGGCCCTCGAGCAAAGCAATTTGGCGCAGTCCGGTTACGGCAAACTCCCGGCTGATGATTACAATCGCGATCCAAGCATCCAGCTTGTCCATCTCCACCAGCGAGACCAAAACTGCTGAAACCAGCAGTTTGTCCGCAAGGGGATCCAAAAGCTTGCCCAAATTCGTGACAAGCTTTCGTTTCCGTGCAATGTAACCGTCCAAGCTATCGGTACTGGCGGCAATAATAAAGATCAGGGCTGCAATAATCTGGTTGTAGGTAATCGAGAATTGCTCGATCCGGATATTAGGAGTTTTCACATTGACGAGCAAGAAAAACATAATGATCGGTACTAGAAAGATTCTTGCCAATGTGATCCGGTTGGCCAGATTCATGCGACGACCTCCCCCGATAGATCGAATTCGAAGGAATGCGTAATGCGCACTTTGGCGATCTCGCCAATTTTCAGCTGTTTACCCCCTACAAAAACTTCCCCGTCAATCTCAGGGGCATCATATTGCGAACGGCCTACATAAATGTCGTTTCGACCGTCATACTTCTCAATCAAAACATCAATCACTTGACCGATCCGATGACCGTTACGCTCATTAGCGATCTCGCGCTGTACTTCCATGAGCACGTTCTGACGGTACTCTTTCACGTCATCTGGCACTTGATCTGGCAAACGGGACGCAGGCGTGTCCTCTTCCTTCGAGTACGTGAATACGCCCAAGCGGTCAAACCCGATCTCACTTACAAACTGCTTCAGGTTCTCGAAATCTTGTTCAGTCTCGCCTGGAAAGCCTACGATCAAGGAGGTCCGCAGCGATACGCCTGGAATCCGCGCACGAATCTTAGCAATCAGCTCACGCGCATCACGTTGACGTCCTGGACGACGCATCCGCTTCAAAATGCTGTCTTCGCTGTGCTGCAGCGGCATATCGACGTATTTGCACACTTTAGGGTTGTTCGCCATCACATCGATCAGCTCGTCCGTAAAGAAGCCAGGGTATGCATAATGCAGACGCACCCACTCAATACCCGGCACTTCGCTCACCTTGTTCATCAGCGTCGGCAGCATAAACTTATCGTATAGATCGGTCCCGTAATTCGTGGAATCTTGGGCGATTAAGCTAATCTCTCTCACCCCTTGGGATGCGAGCTGCTGTACTTCATCCAAGATCGACTCAACACTCCGGCTGCGGAACTTGCCGCGCATAATCGGAATGCTGCAGAACGTACAGGCGTTGTCACAGCCTTCAGCAATTTTGACGTAGGCGGTATACCGCGGCGTCGCCATTCTTCTCGGCAGCTTCTTCTCGTAGTTAAACACTGGATTGCCTACCATCACCGGTTTGCGGCCTTTAAGAGCCTCATCAATGATGTCATTGATTTTGTCAAAATCGCCCGTCCCGACAATCCCGTCGATTTCCGGCATTTCTTCCATCAATTCTTTCTTATACCGCTGCGTCAAACACCCGGATACGATGAGCGCCTTGAGATTCGCCGTTTCCTTGAGATCTGCCATATCGAGAATCGTGTTCACCGACTCTTCCTTGGCCGCGTCGATGAATCCGCATGTATTCACAATAATGATGGTTGCTTCTTCCTTCTCCGATACCAAAGTATACCCGCGCTCGTGGACGAGACCAGACATGATTTCCGAATCGACAAGATTCTTCTCACATCCTAGGGTAACCACTTTCACTTTCTCTGTCATGTAATATCCTCCAAACGATTTATACCTAATGCCCAATACGGTTTGTAACAAGTATAATATAACGCTGTGAACAGTGTCAAAAGAAAGAACCCCCCTACAAATCCAATAATCTGCAAAGGAGTTCGACTGCTATATTCTCTATCTGAAGTTAATAAATTGCAATTCAACCGATAAATCAGCTTTGCGAAGCAGAGCAATCACCTGCTGCAGGTCATCCTTGCTTTTGCCGGTTACGCGAATTTGATCGCCTTGAATTTGGCTTTTCACCTTCAGCTTGGAGTCACGGATCAGCACGTTTATTTTCTTCCCGTTATCCTGATCAATGCCTTGCTTCACCTTGATCCGCTGGCGGACGGTGCTTAAAGCGGCGGATTCCACTTTGCCGTATTCGAGATTTTTCAGCGAGATGCCCCGCTTCGCCATCTTCGATTGCAAAATGTCGAGCACGTTCTGGAGCTTGAAATCATCATCGGAAACGACCACCAGCTCTTCTTTCTCCAGCTTGACGCTGCTCTTGCTTCCTTTAAAATCAAATCGGGTTGCGATTTCCTTCTCGGCTTGGTTAATCGCGTTGTTCAGCTCTTGCAGGTCCAGCTTGGACACAATATCAAATGAACTTTCACTGCTCATATCCGCACTTCCTTTCCTATCCAACAATATACAGCTTATTGTATCAAAAAAGACACCTTCTGCACAAAGCATCCAGTGTCTTTCAGATAAAGTTATTACTTCGCAAATTCGATCTGCAGCTTCTTCACGTTCGGAGCATCTCCAACGACCACCGGTGTGCCATTGATTGAAAGCTCGGCCGCGTTCGCTTTACCAAAAATCATGTAAGCCGCGTTCGTCAGCTCCCAGGTCTTGCCGTTTCCATTCATGTATGTACCTTGCTCAACCATCTCTCGCTTGTCTCCTAGGGAGTCCAGCTCGATCCAGCAAGAATCGCCTGATATTTTCATCTCGATCTTCAGCGACTTCGCATTCGAGACGGTGTAATAATCCGTGCCCCGTTCGCTTTTGACCAGCTTCACCTCTGTTATAGGTGCTGGCGTGGGCGTAGGCACCGGGTCAGGCTTTTTATCCGCTAACGCGGCTGGTGTTGTTCCTCCGCTCGCCACCGGGGCTTGGGCAGCAGGCTCAATCTTATCCGTCAGCTTCTTAGGCTGATCCTTCACCGAATTGTTCGCTCCGCCTGCATAGTTCAGGTTTAAGTAGTAATAGATGATCCCCAGAATGAGCACAACGAAGGAAATCATCATCACATTGGAAGCCCATTTCCCAAACCGTTCGGTATTCCGGGTGGTGCGCTTGCTGCGGATTGGCTCGATTTGCTCCGGCTCCGGTGCAGGAATCACATTTTGGTATAAACGAAGCACTTCATTAGGATCTAAGCCGACCGCTTCAGAGTAGCTTTTAATAAACGCACGGACATAAAAATTGCCTGGCAAAACCTTATAGTTTCCATCCTCTATCGCTTCAAGGTACCGCTTTCGTATTTTCGTTGTTTCCTGCAAGTCGTCTAGAGAAATTTTCCTCTCCATCCTTGCTTTTCTTAGCAGCAAACCAAGCTCGGACAAGTAGTGTCACCCCTTCCGGTTCAAATCGGAGTATTCTATTAACCAGATAACCGTTGGCTCGGCCAATCAGTATTCGTCAAACCCGCTGGTAAACGTTTCATATGTAATCTCTTCGTCGGGTGTCGTACGCAGCTCCACAATGGCATCGAAATCATCGTAAGTGTATTGGGATTCACGGATAAAAATATCCGGATGCTCAATGACCTTGGTCGACGGCATAGCCATAATTTCCTGCAAAAGCATATGATGCTTCTCGTTGGAGCGCAGGGTAGAAACGATCCCATCGATAATAAACACATTGTTCGGATTCATCTCATCCTCGGACAGCTGGCTGCGAACGGTTTGTCTAAGCAGCGTGGAAGACACAAACGTCCAGCGCTTATTGGAGCATACGCTTCCAGCAATGATCGACTCGGTCTTACCGACGCGCGGCATACCACGCAATCCAACGACACGGTTGCCTTCCTTCTTAAACAGCTCGCCAAGGAAATCGACCAGCAGACCAAGCTCGTCGCGCGTGAAGCGAAACGTCTTGTGATCGTCCGAATCACGTTCAATGTATCGCCCATGGCGAACAGCCAAAATGTCCACCAGCTTCGGAGGACGTAAAGCGGTTATAGTTATATTATCCACTTTTTTCAACATTTTACCCATTAATTCAATTTTTTCTTCATCATTGGTTTGCAAAAGCAGTCCACGGGTACGATCCTCCACCCCGTTAATCATGACGATGTTGATATCCAGCATCCCCATCAGAGAGGCCATATCGCCCAAAAGTCCTGGACGGTTCTTATGAATTCTATATTCCATATACCATTGTTTTATTTCATTGTTGTTTTGTTCCGTTATCATTTGGTTGATCTCCGTTCTGGTAATGTAAGTGAATAGGAAATATTCTACAATATTCGATAAAATCCTCCCGTTCATGGGGGAAAAGTTATGAATTCTTCAATATTTTCATTTCATTGTCCGGAAACGGCTGAATACCAGGCTTCCAGCTATGCTTCTCCATCGTATCCAGCTGCCCGGCTAAAATCGCATCCCATTGCAGCTCGATGCCGGTTGCCGCGATATTCATAATCGGAACTTGCAGTGATTTCATTCGATTTAAGACGGTCGCATCCAAGGGGGCATACACTGCAATCCAGTTAGGTCCGTGCTGTCGGACTTGGAATTGGAACTGAGGATACCAGCCATCGGCATCAGCCATCGAAACGTACTCCCCTTCCTCGGACGGCGCCCACTCCGATGGAATCGGATAGCCGGTCTTGGTCACCCATTCGATAGTCCGGCCCGATACGAGCTGTTGGCGCACCCATTCATCCCACTCCGCCTGAAACCGCGCCTCCGGCACTTGCTTCCACAGTACATTGTTGCTCTTAACTTGAACTTGCTGTCTGGCTACCGCATCGTCAATCAAAACCCATTTGCGCTCAGGTGATTGTTCAGCTGCCGGCAGGGCCGCCTGAATCAATGCATGGCCTACGACCAATACATAATCATAAGGTACGGATTTGATCTTGTCGATTTGTGCTTCAGTTAACGCAGATGTATTTTGCATCCACTCGAAGGAGATATGGTTCTTATCCCGCCAGGCTACTAACGTGGAGTCCAATGATTTTTTGGCAGCGTCCGGTAAATCGGCTCCTGTTACGACCAAAACGGACGTTTTGCTTTGAAGCAGTGACGCATCGATGACCGGGATATTTTTCCCGCAGCCAGTCAATGTCATAATAACTAGGGCACAGCTAAGAACACCTTTAACCCATTTCATGAATCGATCCCAACCTCTTTCTGCTTTACACCGCAATGTCCCCATTATTATAGCAGATAAAGTCAGGAAAAGCCTCCCTTGAGGCGCGGTTTCATCCTGATTGCCAATGACCGCTGTCCAAGGAAGGCTTTATTCGTTCGATAAGATTTAGCTGTTGGCTTTGGCCAGCTTCACCATGGCGCCTGCCAAGACTCTCCGCTCACTTTCGTCGCACACATCCCAGAGCTCCTTAATTGCGCGTTCTTCTTTGTTCTCCGGGTCCACTTTGTCAGACAAAAATTCGCCGATTTGGAAGGCTAGATTGGAGATCGTCTCTTCACTCATTCCGACTTTCTCCGCTTGTTCGACACGCTCACCCAAAAACTCCTTCCAACGATCGAAAGCCTTCAAAACAGTAGCCATGCTGTAATTCCTCCTCGAAGAAGATATGGTTAGTACAAAAATAATCTTCGCAAAAGGAGGTCACATTATTCAGCTTTAAGTGAGCCAGCCGCCGTTCGGACTGATGATTTGTCCGGTAATATATCCGGATTCAGGCAGCGCCAAAAAATAAACGAGTGAAGCGATTTCATCCGGTTGCGCAAAACGGCCCGCGGGAATATCATTTTCGATCGCCTGCTTTTCCTGCTCGTCGAAGCCCGCCATCATTAAGGTGTCAACTGCACCCGGTGCCACCGCATTCACGGTTACACCGGAAGGCGCCAGCTCTTTCGCTAATGCCTTGGTAAACGCATTGATACCGCCTTTAGCGGTGGAATAAGCCACTTCACAGGATGCGCCTGAGATCCCCCAAATGGAGGAAACGTTAATGATACGCCCGTATTTATTCGTGATCATCGGCTGCATAAACTGCTGCGTGGAAAGAAACGTGCCTTTCAAATTAATGCTCATTATGTCATCCCACTGCTCTTCGGTAATATCCGAAAGCATGCCGTAATGCGAAACGCCTGCATTATTAACTAAAATATCAGGAATCATGTCATGATGCGCAAGCTTTTCTTGCATACGGATGATTTGCTCGCGGGAGCGAAGATCAGCGGTAACCGTTAACACGCGGGAGCCGTGGCTCATGCAGCTTCGAGCCGTTTCATTGGCTGCTTCATGGGATTGAAGATAGTGGATGACCACATTCATGCCGACCGCCGAGAAACGGCGGGCGATCGCGGCGCCGATGCCGCGGCTCGCCCCTGTGATGAGCACCGTTTGCTGGGTAAAAGATTTCACTGAAATTCACTACTCCTTACTGGCTACAAGCGAAACCGCTTTTTGCTTCCAATCGAAATGCTGGCGCAGACGCTCGTTCACATCTTCAATCGTTATGCTCTCATAGATAGGCAAAATATCGAACAAATCGATGCCCTTGAAGCGGAGCTTTGTGAATTCGTTCGCAATGGACTCAGGTGAGTTCAATTGCCGCAAAAAGGCGCCGATTTTTTTCTTTTTGCTTCGTTCAAAATCCGCCGCCGCAACGCCTGTCGCTTTTACTTTATCGATCTCTTCCTGTATTCTAGCCATCATCTGATCCGGATCTTTCGTATCCCCGCCGATGACGGAAAATGCATAGCCTTCAGCAATGTTATATTCCGAGCCGAACGAGTCGGAGATGAGCTGCTCATCATACAGCTTCTGATAAATAGCCGAGCTTGGGCTAAGCAAAATATCCAGCAGCACCTTCATCGCGAGCTCCCGCTTCAGCATCTCGTTGCCTCGCAGCGGCTGTCCAGGCTCTTTGCATCCGAACAAGCATTTTGGCAGAGATACAGGTAAAACCGTGTGCTTTAGCGGGGCTTTTACCGTTGGCGGCTCCGCATCAAAGTAACGTTCAATTTTGCCCTGCGGCGGATAGTTTTTGCCTGCCTGATTTTGCCGAACGAGCTCCATGATCTCCTCGGGATTCACTCCCCCAACCACGAATAAGCTCATATTGCTTGGATGATAAAAGGTATGGTAGCAATCGTACAGCATCTCTTTCGTAATCTCGGTGATGGATGCTATAGTTCCTGCAATATCAATATGGACAGGATGCGTGTGATACATCGTCTCGATCAATCCAAAATACGACCGCCAGTCGGGATTATCCTCATACATCTTGATCTCTTGCCCGATAATGCCTTTTTCCTTCTCGACGTTTGCATCGGTGAAATAAGGATTTTGAACGAAGTTGATTAACGTTGTTAAATTTTCTTTAATTTGACCTGTAGCCGAGAACAAGTAGGCTGTGCGATCAAAGCTAGTGAAGGCGTTAGCGGATGCTCCTTGGGCTGCAAACACGGAGAAAATGTCTCCCGTCGGCTCCTCGAACATTTTGTGCTCCAGGAAGTGCGCAATGCCGTCTGGCACTTTCTTTTCTTCGCCCCCCTCCACCTGAAAATGATTGTCGATCGAGCCGTATTTAGTGGAAAAGGTAGCGTAGGTTTTTTGAAATCCTTCCTTCGGAAGAATAAAGACGCTTAACCCGTTTGGGAGCTGCTCCGTATAGAGTGTCTCTCTAACGTGTGGATAAGGGACGACTTGCATGCTATGCTTCCCCCTTTTTGTCGCGTAAAAAATAAACAGTATCCAGCTTCACATACTTCGCCATTTCTTGTATGCGCGGCTTGTCAATCCGCTCCACTGCATCGATCAAGGCCGGAACCGTACGCTCAGCCCCTGAAAGAATGTTGTTAAAATCAAACGCAATAAGCTCAAACGCCGAATCCTGAAGCTCGCGCAGATGCGCAGTAATCATCGCTTGGGTTTGCTGCAGCTCAGTATCGCTGATTTGTCCGTCTTCCATCGCTTGAAGCTGCTCTTTGATAATGTTGACGGCCTTCACATAGTTGCCAATCTCTATCCCGGACTGGATCGTCAAAATTCCCTTATGTCCATCGAGCCTCGAGGAAGCGTAGTACGCGAGACTGGCCTTCTCCCGCACATTGGTGAACAGCTTGGAATGCGGATACCCGCCTAAAATGCCGTTGTACATCAGTGCCGCAGGATAAGATTCATCACCATACGATGTGTCTACCCGAAGTCCCATATTGAGCTTTCCTTGATTAACGTCCAGCCGTTCTACCACTTCTTTAATCTGGGCCACTTGGCGGTGCTCCGGTTTTCTGGTGTAGGAGGCGGCGGAGCCATTGTCGATCTGGAAGTAACGCTCAATCAGCGGCAATACCTGCTCCAGGCTGGTATGACCCACCACGTATATGTCGATCGGTGCACTCTGCATGAATTGCTTGTACCGGTTCATCAGTCCGTCCGCTGTAATGGCTTGCAGATCGGATATTTTGCCTAACGGATGGAGCCTGTAAGGCTCATCGCTGCACATTTCCTCGACACAACGCTCGGCTGCGTACCGAATTTTATCATTAATAATGGCCTCAAGCCGCTTCTGCAGCGTCGCTTTTTCCGAATCTACATACTTCTTATAAAAGGCTGTACCCTCCAGCGCCGGCTGCGTAACCGCTTCGCCTAGGAACTGGATCGCCTGCTCCAATAGCGATTCGCTGCTGGACACAAACGCATCCTGGATGACATCCATACGGAACTGCAGCATCTGGTAGTCGCCGCGCTTGTAAATATCGAACCCAAAGCCCGCTCCGTACAAATCATCCAACCGTTCACGGAACTGCTTGGTTTCCGGGTATGTCTTACTGCCTCTCCTGAGCACAAAGGGGATGAGCGCCGTGGATGTCACGGTGTCTTCTTGCAGCGGGCAGCCGATGTATGCCGAGATGGCAAATGTTTTGAATTGCTCGGTGGGAAGCACATGCACACGGATGCCGCGCGAAGTGCCTCGTTCAAATTGAATTTGCTTCAAGGATGAAACAACTCCCTTCATAATCGTGCACATCCCTACGGCTGAATGTTTTCAGACTCTTCAATTGAAAGCCTTCAGCCCAATTCCATTATATTCCTACATAAACAGAAGAAGCAACCTACGCAGCATGCCCGCCAAGCCAGCGCTAGACAGGCATACTTAAGTACCGGTCACTTCTATCCAATGCCTTATTTACAAAAAATATGTTTACCGATTTGCTTCACCTGCGGACGGCTCCAAATCCATGCGGAGGTCGCCGTCTCCGGGTTGAAATAGTAGATGCAGCCACCGCTCGGGTCCGAGCCGTTGACAGCTTCCATAACCGCTTTTTTCGAGGATTCATTGGGCGTGAGCCAAATTTGCCCGTCCGCTACAGCAGTAAACGCACCCGGCTGAAAAATGACACCGGAGACGGTATTCGGGAAGCTTGGCGATTTGACGCGGTTCAGGATGACAGCCGCCACTGCGACTTGGCCGATGAAAGGCTCACCCCGGGCTTCACCGTTTACGGCGTTTGCCATCAGGTTTATATCCTGTTGGGACAAGCCAAGCTTCGTGTTGGGCGTCATGCCCGCACTTTCCGTCGTGACTGTGCTGCTGCCACCTCCACCGCCAGTTGCAGCTCCTCCACCGCCTCCACCGCTAGCGCTGCCAGCTTGAGGCGCATTAGCGGATCCAGTGACCCAAGGAGGCAAATCCGATGCTTTCGCCTTCCAATCCTTCGTTGCTTCCCACAGCTTTACCTTCGTCTTATCGCCAACAATACCATCCACCGTCAGGCCGAATTCGGATTGAAACCATTTGAGCGATTTTAATGTTTGGTAGCCAAAATCGCCGTCGACGTTTCCATTATAAAAGCCCAGATACTTTAAGCGCCCTTGAAGCTCATATACATCGGCGGTACTGCTGGCACCATAGCGAATCTCTTTATCGCTGAAGGTACGCTCCGTATTCATGCGATGCTTGAGCTCCAGCCCGGCAAATAAAACCAAGACCATACATACCGTGATCACGACCAGTCGTTTATTCATTCGCGACTACTCACCTTTCTCGCCATCGTATCGGCTGCTGCACAAAATGAATGCACCGGGAAATTCCCGGCTCAGCAGCCAACCTTTTTACGGTTATTATGAGAAAGTGAGTCAGCTTCTATTCAGCAAAAAGAGGGAATGCTTGGCATCCCCTCCCCTCACTTATGCTATGAACTTAGACGATTCAGATGGTACTGCTCTAAAGTTACGAGGACCTCCCGAGGCTTACTGCCTTCATAAGGTCCGACCACACCGCGAGCTTCCATCGTATCAATCAACCGGGCAGCCCGGGTGTAGCCGACTCGCATGCGCCGCTGCAGCAACGACACGGATGCCTGCTTGGCTTCAAGGATAATCTGCACGGCTTGGTCATACAGCTCATCTTCGAATTGCTCCTGCGTTTCTTGTTGTTCCTCGACCTGCGGAACCATATCCTCGACGTACTTCGCTTCGCCTTGGGTTCTCACGAAGTTAACCACCGTCTCTACCTCATTATCGGATAGGAAGGCTCCTTGCACCCTGACCGGCTTGGAAGCGCCCATCGGAAGATACAGCATATCTCCCCGACCAAGCAGCTTCTCTGCTCCAACCATGTCCAGAATCGTACGTGAGTCCACTTGCGACGACACCCCGAAGGCGATCCGGGACGGAATGTTCGCTTTGATAACCCCCGTAATGACGTCAACCGACGGCCTCTGGGTAGCGATAATCAAATGAATCCCGGCGGCACGCGCCATTTGGGCTAAGCGGCAGATGGAATCTTCCACGTCGTTCGAAGCTACCATCATCAAATCCGCAAGCTCGTCCACGATTACGACGATAAACGGCAGTGGAGCGCCGGACTGCGTTTCCAACAGCATCGTATTGTAGCCTTCAATGTTCCGCGTCCCGCTCTTGGAGAACAGCTCATACCGTTTCTCCATCTCCACGACGACCTTCTTCAGCGCGAGCGCTGCGCGTCGTGGATCGGTGACGACCGGTGCGAGCAAATGAGGAATGCCGTTATAAACGTTCAATTCCACCATCTTCGGGTCAATCATCAAAAATTTGACTTCGTCCGGCTTCGCTTTATACAACACACTGGTTATGATCCCGTTGATACAAACCGATTTCCCTGAGCCGGTGGCGCCGGCGACGAGCATGTGCGGCATCCGGGCCAAGTTGCCAACGATCGGCTGACCGGATATATCGCGGCCCAATGTAATGGACAGCTTGGCTGCGGAATCCTGGAACGCCGGGCTCTCCATCACCTCTCGCATGGTAACCACCGAGACTTCCGAATTCGGCACCTCAATACCGATCGCCGATTTCCCTGGAATCGGTGCTTCCATCCGAATATCCTTCGCTGCAAGCGCAAGCGCGATATCGTCGGTTAAGCTCACGATCCGGCTCACTTTTACGCCTACATCCGGCTGAATCTCAAACCTAGTGACCGCCGGTCCGCGCACGACCTCGAGCACCTTGGCACGTACGCCAAAGCTCTCAAGCGTGGCTTCCAGCTTTCGCGCAATCGCTTTGTAATCCATGCCATCTGCGCCTTTGCCTGCAGCCGGCTTAGCTAGCAGCTGAAGCGATGGCAGCTCATACGGGATTTCCAGCGGCTTGTTGCCGATGTCAAAATCCTCTTCAGCACCCGCGTCGCTCTCTTCCTCTTTCGCTTGGGAGGCTTTGGCGGCGTTTGTGGGACCATTAGCAGAAGCACTTTTATCCTCTGCAAAGCTCTTTCCATTGGTAATACCAACCTCAGACTCTTGCTTCACCTGCTCCTGGAAATCACGAATGACAGGAATCGCCGATTCGCCAGCGTCATCCTGCTCTTCGTCCTTGAAGGCAGCCGACTTGAGCGTGTCGGGGTAGGCTGGATCCGGCTCTGCGGAATAGACCGTCACCTCAGCCTCTTGCGTCTCCTGCGCCTTCTGCGCTTTCCCAGCAGCCTTCTCCGGCTCCTTGGAAGGATTAATAAGCTCAAAGAATAGAGAGCGCTTCTTGCGTGCTCGATGCTCCTTCTTCTCCGGGCGCAGTGTTTCTTCATCGAATTCATCATCCACATGAACAAAGGCCGCCGCTGGCTTCTTTTTTTTCTCCACCGCGGCAGTGGAGGCTTTAGGGGCTTGTTTGCGCTCCAGCAGTATTCGTTTTATGTATTGGCCAAGCAGCGTTTCCGAGAACTTCTTCCGCCCTCGGATCCGATCGATCAAATCCCCGACCGACAAGCCAGTCAGAAGAATAAAGCCGGTAATAAACAGCGTGTATTGCAGCAGTCTTGCGCCAAGGTTATCGAACAGGAAGTAGAACACCGAGTACAGCAGCGCCCCGATCATTCCTCCGCCCACGCTGTCCGTCAAGATGGCTTGACCTTTCCCCGTCGATTCGAGTCCAGCTACCATACTGACCCACGTCTGCGAAAAAATTTGGCCGGCTGTAAAGTTGCCTTTTGGAAACAGCTGCGCGAACAAGCTGATATGGCTCATAAGCAGCAGCGATAGCAGGATCAGCAGCAGCCCCGACTTCCTCGCGGTTCTCCAAACGGGCCACTCGCGTTTCATCATGATGTACAAGCCCGTGTATATAAAAATTAGCGGGATGATAAAATCGAAGGTGCCGATCACAAAACGGAACAAATACGTCAGAGATCGTGCAACCGACCCTTCACGGGATAAAGCGATAATCGATAACGTCAAGATGACAATGCCATACAGCTCAAATTTTAAGTTCGTCTTGATTCCTTTGCCCTTTTTCCTCTTTCTGGACAAGGCCGCTCACCCCCAAGTTCTTATTATACCATAAACTGGGGTGGCACTACATGCATCCGAATGGCTAGTTTGCGAATACTGGCTGGAACTCGATCAACCGGCCAGGGGCATACTGCGGGTTGAGATAGTCTTGGGGATTGCAGCTGAGCAGCCGTACAATCGTTGCTTGATGCGGATTGATTTGCTGCACTTGCATTGTCACGCCATTGATAACGATCTCCACGGGCGTTTCCACATCCTCCACTCCTTGCATGACCGTTTCATATGGCAAAATCGAGTAATGAATCATTGAACCATCCCTCCAGTATTCGCTTTTCGGCGCTCTTCGATTAGCCGATTCAATTCGCGGATTCCTTCACCAACTCCGCCGAGAGCGTCGATTAAACCGAACTTCACCGCATCCGGTCCCACTACAGACGTTCCGATATCCCGTGTCAGTTCACCGGTTTTGAACATGAGCTCTTTAAATTTTTCGTCCGAAATGTTGGAGTGCCTTGTCACAAACTTGATGACCCGCTCCTGCATTTTATCCAAATACTCGAACGTCTGGGGAACGCCAATGACAAGCCCGTTCAAGCGAATCGGATGAATCGTCATCGTAGCGGTTTCCGCGATCAGAGAGTAGTTGGAGGCGACCGCAATCGGCACCCCTATGCTGTGTCCCCCGCCTAAAACGAGCGTAACGGTAGGCTTGGATAAGGTAGCTATCATCTCGGCGATGGCCAGCCCCGCTTCCACGTCTCCACCCACGGTGTTCAAAATAATTAGAACGCCTTCAATTTTCGGATTCTGCTCGGCTGCTACCAGCTGTGGAATCAAATGCTCATATTTAGTCGTTTTATTCTGCGGAGGCAGCACGATATGCCCCTCGATCTGCCCAATGATGGTCATGCAAAAAATATTCGATTCACCCGTTGGCGTGACCGTTTGCCCCAGCTGCTGAATGGCTTCAACGGTTGCGTTTTTGCGTGCATCCTCCGTCATGGGTGGTGATTGCGGCTGTTCTTCTTCCTGCTTGTTGTTCGATAAAATATACATCCCGGATTCCCCCTGGGTTGCCCCTGACACCATACATTTCCTCCATCGTCAGCAGACAACAAAAGTTTGTAAATCTCCCCTAGTATGGTTCCATCCGTTAAAAATATTCCCGAATACGCAGAAAGACCCTGCGGAGTCGTCAGTAACAACTCGCAAGGTCTTTCATCTAAGTGACGTTGGTATTATATAGCAATGAACGGGCTATGACTGGTGGTTTGTATCATACTTCCATGATGATTGGAAGGATCATAGGTCTTCTTCTGGTTTGTTCATATAAAAATCGTCCAAGTGCATCTTTCACATGGGTCTTCAGCGAAGCCCATTCATTCACGTTCTCATTCATCAAGCGCTGCAAGGTGCTCGTCACGATGCGATTCGCTTCATCCAGCAGCCCTTCGGATTCCCGCACATACACAAATCCACGGGAAATGATGTCTGGGCCGGACAAAATCGCGCCGTCCTGCTTGCTCAGCGTCACCACGACGACCAAGATCCCGTCTTGCGACAGCAGCTTACGATCACGAAGCACGATGTTCCCGACATCTCCTACGCCAAGTCCATCGATTAGAACGTTGCCTGCTGTTACCTTCGAACCTTTGCGGGCTACGCCGTCTTGAATCTCGATCGTATCGCCATTGTCGACGATGAAAATATCCTCCCGCGGGATTCCCACTGCTTCAGCCAGCATTCCGTGCTGTCGAAGCATGCGATATTCTCCGTGAATCGGGATAAAATATTTCGGTCTCATCATGTTCAGCATGAGCTTGAGCTCTTCTTGGCTGCCGTGACCGGAAACGTGAACGCCGGTAATCGAACCCGGTCCATAGATGACATGTGCACCAATGCGCATCAGTTCATCCACGGTACGACCTACGTAACGCTCATTGCCCGGAATTGGAGTCGCTGCGATGATAACCGTATCACCTGGCAAAATATCCACTTTGCGGTGCGTAGAACGCGCCATCCGCGTCAGAGCCGACATCGGCTCTCCCTGGCTTCCAGTCGACAAGATAACCACGCGGTCCGCTGCCAGCTTGTTTACTTCCTCCGGCTCAATTAACATGCCATCCGGAATTCGCAAATAGCCGAGCTCGCTTGCGATGGAAACGACATTGACCATACTGCGGCCAATGACGGTCAGCTTCCGGCGTGTCGTTTCCGCTGCATCGATGACTTGTTGAATCCGATGAATGTTGGATGCGAACGTGGCGATGATAACCCGCTGCTTCGCCTTTCGGAACACTTCCTCGATCTCCGTTCCAACGCTCTTCTCCGATCCCGTATAGCCCGGACGCTCAGCATTGGTGCTGTCAGACAGCAGTGCAAGGACGCCTTTGGCGCCGATCGCAGCCATCCGATGCAGATCTGCATACTGCTCGTTCACCGGCGTTTGGTCGAACTTAAAGTCGCCGGTATGCACCACATTGCCTTCCGGTGTTTCGAGGCATACGCCCACCGAATCCGGGATACTGTGATTCGTCTTGAAGAACGTCGCCGTAATCGTACCGAACTTCAGCTCGGAGTCGGCCGTAATGACGATCCGCTTCGTGTCGCCAAGCAGGTTCGCTTCCTTCAGCTTCGTTTCGATCAGCCCCATCGTAAGACGGGTTCCGTAAACCGGAACATTCAGGCTCTTGAGTACATACGGCAATCCGCCGATATGATCCTCATGACCATGGGTAATAATAATCCCTCTGACTTTATCCCGGTTCTCTACCAGATAGCCAATGTCCGGAATCACGATATCGATCCCGAGCATGTCCTCTTCTGGAAATTTCAATCCGCAGTCAACGACTACGATATCATTCGCGTACTGTATTACATACATGTTCTTCCCGATTTCACCCACGCCGCCCAGGGCAAAAATCGATAGTTTGTCTATATTTTTCTTTGACAAGGGTAATAAACCTCCTCTGAATTAATTGACGACGATTTTCATTATGAACAAAAAGCCTAACAAAACCGCACCAGTCACTTGCCATCATTATACATGAAAAAAATATCCATTTACAAGTCGGCAACAATCATGGGTCCTAGAACCCTACGTAGAATCTATTGTTGCCCAAAAAAATAAAACCGATGCCAGAATGGCACCGATTTGTATAAGCTGAACGGATTAAGAATCCCGTTCGTTGACTTATAGTGTCAGAAGACCTCATTCAAACAAAGAAGCAATGAACTGTCCTTCTTTTTCGGTTACATTCATGAGCGGCAGACGAACTCCACCAACAGAAATGCCTTTATGGTTCAGAGCAAATTTCACTGGGGCCGGGTTCGGTACCGGATACGGACAGTTGAATAGTCCACGGAATACCGGCAACAGCTTGCCATGAAGCTTAGCTGCCCCCTGAACATCTCCCTGCAGATAGCAGTTTATCATATTTTTCATTTCTTTTCCAATCACGTGGCTCGCTACGCTCACAATCCCATGCGCACCGACTGAAAGCGCTGGCAACGTTGCACTGTCATCGCCGCTGTATACTCTGAAGCCCTCTGCAGCCCCATTCGCTATCATGGTCAATTGATCGGTGCTGGCGCAATCTTTAGTCGCTACGATATTAGGGATTTGGGACAGACGAATCGTCGTATCCGCATCAAGATTAACACCGGTACGACCGGGTACATTGTATAAAATCACCGGAATGCTAACGGACTCCGCAATCGCTTTAAAATGCTGATACATCCCTTCTTGGGACGGCCGGCTATAGTAAGGCGCTACCAACAGAAGTGCATCTACGCCAAGCTTCTCAGCTGCTTGAGACAAATGAATGGAATGCGCCGTATCGTTGCTTCCGGTGCCCGCAATGATTTTGTAACGGCCGCCCGCGTGTTTCACCGCAGCTTCGAAGAGCTTCAGCTTCTCTTCTTCCGTTACCGTAGGCGATTCACCGGTCGTACCGCAAATGACCAAACTGTCGCTTTGTTGTTCGTTCACTACGTAGTCCATCAACTTCTCAAATCCAGCCCAATCCACTCGAAGCTGATCGTCAAAAGGTGTTACCAAAGCTGTGATTAATCTGCCAAAATCCACGACAATTCCTCCTAAAGGCTTCCGTAAATTGATCTACTACTCATTTATAAAGTTCAAATTGCTTGTGCAGTGCACGAACGGCTTTGGCCATATCGCGGCCTTGTACCAGCACCCAAATGGTGGCATGGGAATCTGCGGATTGCAAAATCTGTACATCCTCCGCCGTCAGCGCCTCGACAATATGCGCCATAATGCCGGGCACTCCGCTCATCCCTCCGCCAATGACGGACACTTTAGCGCAATTTGGCGTAAGCTGCGGTTCATAGCCCAAGCTGATCAAGGTTTCGACCGCCCGGCTGGCCTCGTTATCAAACACGGTATAGACGACGCCTGACGGATTCACGTTAATAAAATCTACACTGATCCGCTGCTGTGCCATCGCCTTAAAGACGCCGAGCTGAAAATCATAGCTCCCCTTAAGTGCTGACACCTGGATCTGAGTGATGTTCTCGACGTTCGCGATACCGGTTACGAAGCGGTCTTGAACCACTCTGGAATCGTTCCTAATCGCGTCCGGATGAGTAACGAGCGTACCTGGATCCTTGGTAAAGGTAGATCGTACTCGCACAGGTATATTCGCATGCATCGCTACTTCAACAGCGCGAGGATGAATGACCTTCGCACCCAGATGGGCCATATTGCAAATCTCGGTGTAAGAAACGACAGAGAGTGGTTTGGCATCCGACACGATTCGAGGATCTGCGGTCAGGATCCCGCCAACATCCGTGAAGATGTCGACAAGCTCCGCCTTCAGAGCAGCGCCTAAAGCGGTTGCCGATGTATCGCTGCCCCCGCGGCCGAGTGTCGTAAATTCATGTGCTTCCGTCTCACCTTGAAAGCCTGCAACGATGACTACTTCCCCTAGCTCAAGCAGCTCTAGAATGCGCTTCGGGTTAATCTCAACGATCTGAGCGTTGCCGAACTCGGTGTTTGTTCGAATGCCCGCTTGGGCGCCGGTCAAGGCGGATGCGCGAATGCCCGCCGCGTTTAGCAGGCTGCAAAGTGTCGCAGCAGAAATAATCTCTCCGCAGCTAAGCAGCAAATCCCGCTCCTTCAGCGGCAGCTTGTCGCCATTACGGCTTATCCATTCCAATAAGGTGTCTGTTGCGTAGGGCTCGCCCTTGCGTCCCATAGCCGATACGACGACGACTAGTTTGTAGTTTTGCTCCAATGCGTCTTGGATGTGTTCGATAACATGTGCTCTGGCCTCGGCTGTGGAAAGGGACGTGCCTCCAAATTTCTGCACTAAGATCTTCATCAAGATCTCCCCTTTTCATTCAAAAGCCTCTTTCGGATTTAAGCAAAAGCTTGGCTTCCTATGGATCACAGGAAGCCAGCTTGAATGCATTAGTTTTGTTCAATTGCAATATATTCAGCAATCTGCACGGCGTTCCACGCCGCTCCTTTGAGCAGGTTGTCTGAAACGATCCACAGGTTAAGTGCGCGCGGATTACTTAAATCACGGCGAATACGGCCAACGAAAGTTTCCAGCTTGCCAGCGGCCTCCGTAGCGAGCGGATACAGCTGCTCTGCCGGATTATCTTGAAGAATGATGCCTGGCGAATCTGCGAGCAAGCTTTTCACTTCTTCGATATCGAAATCCTGCTTAAGCTCCACATAAACGGACTCAGAATGTCCATACACGACAGGAATCCGTACACAAGTTGCGGTGACTTGAAGCGACTCGTCGTCCATGATTTTTTTCGTTTCGTTGATCATCTTCATCTCTTCGTACGTAAAGCCGTTGTCAACAAACTTATCAATCTGCGGAATCGCATTAAATGCGATCTGATGCTTCTTTGGCAGCGCGCCAACCGGCAAAATCTGCGGTTCTACGACATTGCCTGCAAGCGCTTCTTGGGATTGGCGAAGCATCTCGTTGATAGCGCTAGCACCAGCCCCGGAGACCGCTTGATAAGTCGATACGATGATACGCGAGATGCCGTACCGATCATACAGCGGCTTGAGCGCTTGAACCATCTGGATCGTAGAGCAGTTCGGGTTCGCGATGACCCCATTATGCTCGCTGATTTTGTCGATGTTGACTTCTGGAACGACAAGCGGAGTCTCCGGATCCATCCGGAACGCGCTGGTGTTGTCAATGCATACCGTACCACGCTTGACGGCTTCTGGCACCAAAAGACGGCTAACATCTCCACCGGCGCTGAACAGCGCGATATCGACTCCTTCAAAGCTGTCCGGTGTCGCTTCTTGAATTGTGATTTCATGGCCTTTAAACGAAAGCTTCTTGCCAGCGGAACGAGCCGAGGACAAGAGCTTCAATTCTTGAATAGGGAAGTTCCGCGCTGCCAGCAAACGAATAATTTGCTCGCCTACGGCACCGGTTGCGCCCACTACTGCGACGTTGAACAATTTCTGATTCGGCATTCGTTATGTCTCTCCCCTAGATGGTATATACATTAGGTTATGACTACGATTAATAATTAAACCGTTCAATAATCATGGGCTGCAGCTGCTTACCGGATAATGCCGCTTCACATGTCTCCATGACCAGATCCATCCGCGCTACGAGCGAATTCGGCTTCACATTCGGAGCATCCTGACCAAACGGAACAAAATAAATGTTCTTTGTAATCAACAGCTTGCCGACGTTCATCGCATTGAGCCCGAGCCCATCATTCGTAGATATCGCCAGCACCAGTGGACGTTGATTGCGCATTTGCGCTTTAGCGGCCATCAATACCGGACTTTCCGTCATCGCATTGGCCAATTTGCTCGTCGTATTTCCTGTGCATGGCGCAATGACCATCACGTCAAGCAGCTTGGAAGGACCAAGCGGCTCAGCATCTACAATTGAAGAAATAATATCATTTCCTGTGATGTCTTTCAACTGTTTTTGCCAATTTTCTGAAGTCCCAAATCGGGTATCTGTAGTCATCAGAGTGTACGAAGCGATCGGTACCACCTTGGCTCCAGCATCGACGAACCGCTGAATTTGCGGCATCACCTCTTCAAATGTGCAATGCGATCCGGTAAGTGCAAATCCGACCGTAATATTATTCCAATTCATTCCACTTTCCTCCTCTTCTCTGCATCCTCCATGATGATACGGATCAGCGTGTCGGCAATGATTCTGCCGGCTGTTTTCGGTGCGACGATTCCAGGAAGGCCTGGCGCGAGCAGCGCCTTCACCCCTCGTTTTTCAGCGAAACGGAAATCCGTTCCTCCAGGTTTCGAGGCGAGGTCGATAATTAGCGCGCGATGTGGAAGATTGGCGATGACTTGTGCGGTGACAATCATAGACGGAATGGTATTAAACAGCAAATCAGCCTGTGCTACGTTAGCCATCAATTCCTTCGTATAAAAAGGGTTCATTCCCATCTCCGTGGCGCGTGCGAAGTATTCCGGCTTGTTGACGCCTACTTTGACTTTGGCTCCCATGCCTTGCAGCGTGCGAGCGAGCGTCACTCCCGTCCGCCCAAAGCCCAGCACCATAGACACCGATCCATGGATCGTTATGTCCGTGTTCTGGATGGCCATCATGATAGCGCCTTCCGCAGTAGGAATCGAGTTATAGATGGCGACGTCATCCCGATCGAACAATTCAACAAGCGCAATGCTGTGCTGCGCGCACAGATTTCGTAAGTAGGGCTTCGCCATGCCGGTGAATACCTTGGCATGCTTCGGCAGCGCTGCTATATGTTCATCGAGAAGCTTCAGCTCCTGCGATGAAAAAAGACTCTCTACATTTCCATGATCATCTGTACCCACGGCAGGCAAAATGACGGCGTCCATTCCCTCAAGTGCTTCCGGAGTCAGATCTGCCTTGGTGATTCCGCTGAACTGATTTTGAAGATTATCGAAGCCGATCATCAGGACCGAAGCATCAAGCTCCGTGCATCTCAAAATCACCTCTAACTGGCGTGCATCGCCGCCGATCAGGGCTACTTGAATCCCGGTCAGCATGCATTCTCACCTCTCTTTCTAGTCGGCAGCCATCCATGAGTGAAACCGCATGAGGGCCGCGACCTTAAGTCTCTTTCGCTAACTCATACTATGCGTCAGCCCAAGGATGGGTTCCATGCCGCAAACAAACAAAAAAGCACCGCTCATCCGGGCCATAGCCCGGTGAAGCGATGCTTTTTATTTAGCCAAATCCTATTTTGTTCCGGTATGTCCGAAGCCGCCGGCTCCCCGCTCGGTATCATCGAGCTCGCTTACTTCCAGAAGCTCAATGCGCGGCACCAGCTGGAACACCATCTGAGCAATCCGCTCATTACGTTGAATGGTGAATGGCTCGCGGCCATGATTAATGAGCAGTACCTTGACCTCGCCGCGATAATCCGCATCGATCGTTCCAGGGGTGTTCAAGGTTGTGATGCCGTGCTTGAACGCCAGCCCGCTGCGAGGTCGGATCTGAGCCTCCAGCTCTCCCGGCATAGCTAAGGCAAAGCCTGCAGGGATGAGCGAGCGCTCCCCTGGCTGTAAGGTAACGGGCTCCACCACCGCTGCGTAGAGATCGAAGCCGCTGGCGAGCTCAGACATTTTTTGCGGAAGAGGAACGTCCTCGTTACCCGGCAGCCGCTTGATTTGTACTTGAAACAAGCTAGACAAGCTGATCCCTCCTGAACCCGGCAATCGGGGCGTCAGAAGCGCCAACCATCGCAAGCGCAAACGAGTGCGACAGCATCTCTGCGGTCAGATCACGGATATGATCCATTTCAACCGCTTCGACCTTCTCAATAATCTCGTCCATGCTATAATGTCGGCCCAGCATCAGCTCGTTTTTACCCAATCGGTTCATGCGGCTGCTGGTGCTCTCAAGGCTTAGGATCAAGCTGCCCTTCATTTGCTCTTTCCCTTTGCGAAGCTCACTATCTGTGAGGCCTTTATCCTTAATTTCAGCGAGCATCTCCATGGTCACCTTCAGCACTTCATCCGTCTGCTTCGGTGCGGTGCCGGTGTACACCGTGAACAATCCGCCATCCTGGTAGGAAGTATGGTAAGAGTACACGGAGTAGGCTAGACCGCGCTTTTCACGGATTTCCTGGAACAGTCTGGAGCTCATGCCTCCGCCCAGCGCATTGTTTAACAGCACCATGGCATACAGCCGATCATCCTTGGCGGAAAGCCCCGGAAGCGACAAGCAGATATGGTTTTGCTCCGTTTTCTTCTGATAATACTTTTGCTCGCTTTGAAAGCCCAGCATCGAACTAGCAAGCTCAGAGCCCGTATTGGTGAAGGCTCCGAAATGCTTTTCGATCAACTCGACCACATCATCGTTCACATTGCCTGCGATACTGACGACCGTATTGGCTACGGTATAATGGCTGTTCATATATTGTTTGAGGGTCTCGGAGGTCATAGCCGACAAATTGGCTTGGGTACCGATAATTGTCATTCCCAGTGGATGCTCTCCGAAAGCTGCTTTGGCGATTAAATCATGCACCATGTCATCCGGTGTATCTTCATACATGGAAATTTCCTCGTAGATGACATTCTTCTCTTTTTCCAGCTCGGCCGGATCAAGTACAGAACGGAAAAACATGTCCGAGAGCACTTCAACAGCAAGCGGCAGATGCTCATCGAGCACCTTGCAATAATAGCAAGTGTACTCTTTCGATGTGAACGCATTCACATTCCCGCCAATCCCATCGAAGATTTCGGCAATCTCTTTCGCGGAATATTTGTCTGTGCCTTTAAAGAGCATATGCTCGATAAAATGCGAAATCCCGTTATTTTGTAAATCCTCGTAGCGAGATCCGGTTTTCACCCAAATGCCGAAGGCAACCGAACGGCAAGTTGGAATCTTCTCCACCACGACTCGAAGTCCGCTCTTGAGCGTATATTTTTCCAAGCAATGAGCCTCCTTGATGTACCAAATAATAACTAGATATTAACATTATTGAAGAGTGGACTCAACCTCGGGGATCCGGGAAGGCGAAATAACCTCGCTCACGGTGCCCAAAGCAAGCCCTTTGTTCTTGATTTCACGAATCATTTGCTGCAGCGCACGATTGCTCGAGTCCGTCGGGTGCATCAAGATAAGCGACCCCGGCTCCACGCGTGTGGAGATTTTGCGGACGATCGTTTCAGGACTTGGCTTCATCCAATCGACGGTATCAATGGTCCATAATATGGTCTTCAGCTTCATATCATGCGCAATTTCGACCGTGGATTGATTGAAATCTCCGGATGGCGGCGCAAACAGTTTGTTTTGAAGGCCCAGCTCATTTTTCAACAGCGCTTCCGTTCTAGATATCTCCGATGTCGCCTGCTCGCGGCCAAGCTTGCTCATATCCTTATGCGTATAGGCGTGGTTGCCCGCTTCATGACCTGCTTCGATAATTTTACGAGCCGTAGGAATATTTTTCTTAAGCCAGCTTCCATCGAAAAAAAACGTTGCATGCACATTTTCCTTGCGGAGCGTTTCCAGCATCGGAGCTAAATATTCGTTGCCCCAAGCCACATTAATCATCAGCCCGACCATTCGTTTACTCGGATTTCCCTTATAAATTGGCTGAGCTCCAAGCTGCTCCAGGCTCACTTCCGGCGGTACCTCCCGAAAAACCAGCTTCGGCGGGTTCGGAAACGACTGCTGCTCATTGAGTTGCATCGTCTTTTCCACGTCGACCTCCAGTCCGTTATAGCCCGGAATCGCCTTCCAAACCCGGTCCACCGTAGCATTGACTGGAGGAATGCGCCGCTTGGCTGCTTCCGCTAAAATTTGATCCCGCGCTTGAGCCTTCCGTTCCTCCCGGTTGTTCCACACGTGATTGGCCGGCGGCATCTCGGAAAGTCCGTAGCCTGTCACTGCCATCTCGCCGGAATGCAATTTCGCATACTCTACAAACCGGTCTACCGCAGATGACTTTTGAAGTCCGATCAGCATGCCGCCAAAGCAAAGAGACGCGAACAGCAATTGGTATCGTTTCATGTCTCTACTCCCGTCGATTCCTTGTTTGTCCCAATCTATGCGGAGTCGGACAAGAATAGAACACGAACCTATATGCAGACAAAACAAAAAAGAGACAGACGACTCTGACTCTTTCTTCGTATTGGCTATATTTTGGCTTCCGTTGGGGCGGCTTCCGCTGTCAAAACGGCTTTGCGCGACAGGTTCACGCGACCTTGGGCATCGATTTCCGTGACTTTCACCGTAATCTTGTCCCCGATCTTAACGACATCCTCCACTTTGGCAACCCGTTCGGTTGACAGCTGAGAAATGTGCACCAGACCTTCTTTACCCGGCAAAATTTCCGTAAAGCATCCGAATTTCTCGATCCGCTTTACCGTTCCCAGATAAATCTCGCCTACGATAACTTCGCGAACAATCCCTTCGATGATTTGGCGCGCCTTCTCGTTCATCTCTGCATTGGACGATGCAATAAATACGCGGCCATCCTGCTCGATATCGATTTTCACGCCGGTCTCTTCGATGATTTTGTTGATGATTTTCCCGCCTGCTCCGATCACATCACGGATTTTGTCCGGGTTAATTTGCATGGTAACAATTTTTGGCGCGTATTGCGAAAGCTCGGTTTTAGGCTGTGCGATGCGATCGAGCATTTTGCCCAGAATGTGCATCCGTCCGCTCTTCGCTTGAGCCAAAGACTCCGTCAAAATCGCGCGGTCGATACCATCAATTTTGATGTCCATTTGCAGCGCGGTTACCCCTTTGGCGGTACCAGCTACTTTAAAGTCCATATCGCCGAGATGGTCTTCCATCCCTTGGATGTCCGATAAGATCGAGAAATGTTCTCCGTCTTTGATCAGACCCATCGCAATCCCTGCCACT
This sequence comes from Paenibacillus cremeus, assembly GCF_007786445.1. Classification (GTDB taxonomy): domain Bacteria; phylum Bacillota; class Bacilli; order Paenibacillales; family NBRC-103111; genus Paenibacillus_G; species Paenibacillus_G cremeus. The sequence goes on from NZ_VNJI01000007.1 coordinate 118,125, forward strand.
GGAGCTTTGATCGGTACGCCTGCATCCATCATCGCCAGTGTACTTGCACAAATACTAGCTTGGGAGGTCGAACCGTTCGATTCCAGCACCTCGGATACGAGTCGAATGGTGTACGGGAACTCGGTTTCCGACGGGATGACGGCTAGCAATGCGCGCTCCCCAAGGGCACCGTGACCGATTTCGCGTCTGCCTGGCGGACGAAGCGGTCTGGCTTCTCCGACGCTGAACGGCGGGAAGTTGTAATGATGCATGAAGCGCTTGGTTTCTTCCAAGTCGATCCCGTCGAGAATTTGCACATCGCCGAGGGCTCCTAATGTACATACGCTAAGCGCTTGCGTTTGTCCGCGTGTGAACAATCCGGAACCGTGGGTGCGCGGAAGCAGGTTAATATCGCACTCAATCGGGCGAATCTCCTCCAATGCGCGTCCATCCGGACGGACCTTGTCATGAGTGATCAAGCGGCGAACTTCTTCTTTTACGATATCATAGAGCGTTTCTTTCACATCGCCAAGCTTGTCCGGCGTTTCTGCATATACCTCGGAAAAATGCGCAACTGCTTCGTCATTCACCGCATCGATCGCATCTTGACGGGCGTGCTTCTCTGGAATTTTGATCGCTTCCACGAGACGTGCTTGTGCGAATTCACGAACCGCTTGATTTACTTCGCTGTCCACGCTGTGCAGCTTCACTTCCATTTTCGGCTTGCCGGCATCCTTCACGAATTGCTCTTGAATCGCTACGATCTTGCGAATTTCATCATGACCGAACATGATGGCTTCCAGCATGACCTCTTCCGGCACTTCATCCGCGCCTGCTTCAACCATCATAATGGCATCCTTCGTACCGGCTACGACCAGATGAATATCGCTCTTCTCCGCTTGCTCCAGCGTTGGATTGATGACAAATTGACCGTCAATCCTTCCGACGATGACGCCGCCCACTGGACCGTTAAACGGTACGTCAGAGATGCTAAGCGCCGCGGATGTCCCGATCATCGCTGCGATCTCTGGAGCGCAATCCTGATCTACGCTCATGACCATAGCTACGATTTGTACATCATTCCGGAAGCCTTCCGGGAACAATGGACGAATCGGGCGGTCCGTCAACCGGCCAGCCAAAATCGCTTTCTCGCTTGGACGTCCTTCGCGTTTAATGAAGCCGCCCGGGATTTTACCTACCGAATACAACCGCTCCTCATAGTTCACGGTCAGCGGGAAAAAATCCAAATCTTTAGGCTCGGACGAAGCCGTCACCGTACATAGCACAACTGTTTCGCCGTAGCGAGCTACAACTGCAGCATTGGCTTGCTTGGCCAATCGGCCGGTTTCAAGAATGAGCGGACGTCCGCCTAGTTCCATTTGCACCTTTTTCTCCATATTCAACCTCCTCGTTAAATAACACTTCCACTACTTCTTATGTACTTCATTCCCCTAACCATTCTGCATATTGGCTAGTATTTCCTTCTTTAGCCCAAAAAAAACAACCCCGCTGCCCGTGCATCCAAACGATTAAAGCCGGACGCACACGTTGGACAAACGTGGTTGCTTTTTGTTGTTAAGCTGACTGACAGCTGGCACCGAGCATGCCCGATATACCAGCTGGAGTAAAATTAACGGCGAAGACCGAGTTTTTCGATCAGGGCGCTGTAACGTTTAACGTCCTTGTTTTTCAAGTACGTAAGCAGTTTACGGCGTTGGCCGACCATTTTGAGCAGACCGCGACGAGAATGGTGATCTTTCTTGTGCGTCTTCAGATGGCTGGTCAAGTTTACGATGTTTTCGGTAAGAATCGCGATTTGAACTTCAGGGGATCCTGTGTCGTTCTCGTGAGTCTTGTGTGTTTGGATCAGTTCCTGTTTGCGCTCTTGTGTCAATGCCATGCTGATTCACCTCCGTGGATTATTAGTTTGTTGAACACCTGTGGCCCAGAGAACGTTGGAGTGTCGCTTCTCCATGCCAAGGCACTTCTGTCTATCGCGCAATGCAGCGAATCGACAACGTTTCATAGTATAACACAATCCATCTATAAAAGTAAAATAGTATTACGAGCTTTGCATCGTTTTTCTTTCGGCTAGCACCGACTTGGCCTGATCGGCGTCTTTGCTGATTTGCGCGATGAGCTCTTGAATGGATGCGAACTTCCGTTCTGGACGAATGTAAGCTAGCAAAGCCACCTCAATCGGCTCCCCATAGATCGTTTCGGAAAAATCGAACAAATGCGCCTCCAACGTCGGTTGAAGAAGATCCGTGCCAAAGGTAGGCTTCAAACCAATGTTCATCACCCCGTCGTACTTTTGGCCTCGAACGGTTGCCTCCACAGCATATACGCCATTGGCCGGGATGACAAACGGCTCCGCCACTCCAATGTTGGCTGTCGGAAATCCAATCGTCCGGCCGCGGGCCTCACCGTGCACAACACTTCCGCGGATACTATAGGGGCGCCCTAGCAGCGCTTCGGCACCGGCCACGTCACCGCTCTGCAATCGCTCACGAATCAGCGTGCTGCTGACCTTGTGGCTATTCAGATGAAAGGGCCGAACAATCTCTACTACAAAACGGCCTTTCGCAAGCTCGCACAGCGTATCCGGTGTTCCAGCTCCCTTATGACCGAACTTGAAATCGAAACCGACGAACACGGTGTTGACTTGTAATGGAATTAACATTTGTTCTACAAATTGCTCCGGTGTCACCCGCATAAACGATTCGTTGAAGTTTACAATATACATTGTATCGACTCCGAGCCGTTCCAGCATTTCTTGCTTGGCTGCCAGCGGCGTGAGAACCTGTGCATACTTGTCCAGTCCCAGCACCTGTCTGGGATGTGGGTGAAAGGTCATGATCGCGGACGGCAGTCGCAGCTCCGAACTGCGCTGCACCGCTCGCTTGATGACTTCTTGGTGCCCTAGGTGTGCGCCGTCGAATTCCCCGATCGCAACAATTTGTCCCGGAGCGATCACTTCATGGTTCTGCAGCGGAAACTGCAGATGTACAGTTTGCATCGTCGCTTGTCACCTTCATTCTTTCAGGCGGGGTATGCAGATCTTACATTTTATGAGAAAACTTTCACTGGAGTGAGCAGCTGTAGCTCCGGATTCCATTCGAAAATCCCAATCAGCAGTTGCTCTTCCGAAAGACAAGCATAAACAGAAGCGTCTTGGTCACTAAGGGACATTCGAACTTTCTGACCCAATAGTGCTTTCTGAGTCTGAGTTGCATTCAGCCTAAGGGTAGGCATATGAGCAAGCGCCTGCTCCATCGTGAGCAGCTTCGATTGCAGCTCACCGCTGCGCTGCAGCTCCTCTACCTGTTCCAGCGTCAGGCAGCTCTCGGGTCCAATAGCTCCCGTGGAAGTGCGGACCAATTCCGCCATTACCGCAGGAACACCGAGTGCTCGGCCGATATCAACACACAGCGTACGTATGTACGTTCCCTTTGAGCAAAGAACGCGAAACCGCACCTCCGGGAAATCACCGGACCAATCGGTATCCAATACCTGAATGCCATGAATGGTAACGACCCGCGATTTACGCTCGACCTCTACTCCTTGACGGGCTAATTCGTAAAGCCGTTTGCCATCCACCTTAACCGCGGAATACATCGGCGGTACCTGCTCAATTTCACCTTGGAAACGTCCGATCACTTCCACGACTTGCTCCGGAGTTAGCCGATCCCGAACATGAGGAGCCTGCTCCACGATTTCGCCGCTCAAATCCTCCGTATCCGTAGCCATGCCAAGACGCAGGCGCGCTTCATATTCTTTTGGCAAATCTTGAATGTACTCGACCAGCCTAGTAGCCCGGCCAATGCATAGCGGCAGCACACCGGTCACCGCCGGATCAAGCGTACCGGTATGACCGATTCGTTTGATTTTTAAAATGCGGCGCACCTTGGCCACTACATCATGCGAAGTGAATCCTTTCGGCTTCCATATCGGTAAAATGCCTTCCAAACTCATGATAGCGCCAAACCTACTTCCTCTACTACGCGAGTGATAGCTTCTTCCATGGAGCCATGAACCGTGCAGCCTGCTGCTTTGATGTGACCACCGCCGCCGAAGCGTTTGGCTATGGCTGCCACGTCCGCCTGTCCTCCAGAACGAAGACTAACCTTGATAACACCCGACTGCTTTTCTTTAAAAAGTATACCGACTTCCACGCCTTCCACATTGCGCGCATAATTGACCAGCCCGTCCATGTCTTCGCTAGAAGCGTCCGTATCCGCTAGATCATTGATAGTGACCGAAAGCCACGCCACCCGCTTGTTATAGGCGAAGGAGAGCGTATTCAATCCTTTTTTCAATAAGGAAACTTGGCCATAAGTCATTTTCTCCAACAGCCTCTCGGCCAGCTCGTACCCACGCACTCCGCGGGTTAGCATATCTGCTGCGATCTGAAGCACTTTGGGGGACGTATTGGAATACCGGAACCCGCCCGTATCGGTTAGTAAGCCGGAATAAATGCAAATATTGAGTTCCGGGGTAAACGAAATCCCGAGCTCGACGGATAAGTCGTACAGCACCTCGACGGTTGCTGCCGCATCCGAGCGAACCAGATTCGCGTGTCCAAACAGATCATTCGTTGCATGATGGTCAATATTCAGGATCAGCACTTCATCCTCGAAGCATTCGTTCACGTTGCCGATCCGTGCATAATCTGCACAATCCACTGAGATAACCCTCCCAAACTTGCGTTCAGGCGGGTTCATCTCGTGGTTGATTATGGTATTCGGGCCGGCCATGTACATAAACTTCTCCGGCATCGGCCCTTCATTCATAAGCGTGTACCGTTTGCCTAGCGATTGCAGCATAAAGGCAACGGCGAACGTCGAGCCTGCGGCATCCCCATCCGGCTGCATATGAGAGACGACCAAAAAATCGTCGTGCTCTCGAATGAAATCGGCCGCGGCCTGCAGCTGTAAGGCGTAGGCATCTCCCATCATACGCTCGGGTTCTCCTCATTGATTTTATGAAGCAGCGATTCAATCTTACTGCCGTAATCAATAGAAGCATCGAACTTAAAGATCAAAGTTGGGATTTTGCGCATCTGGATCCGTTTGCCAAGCTCCGAACGTAGAAATCCGCTGCTGCGAGCCAGTGCCTTTAGTGTTTCGTCCCGTTGCTCATCACTGCCCAAAACGCTCAAGAACACTTTCGCATGTGAAAAATCGTTCGTTACCTCGACGCCCGTCACTGTGATAAATCCAATGCGGGGATCCTTGAGCTCCGACTGGATAATCTGGCTCAGTTCTTTCTTAATTTGCTCTCCAACTCTTCCGACACGAATTTTCGCCATGCCTTATCACCTCTCAACAGTTTCCATAACGAAGGCTTCAATGATGTCGCCTTCTTTAATATCATTATATTTATCGAGAGATATACCGCATTCGTATCCTTGAGCGACTTCTTTCGCATCGTCCTTGAAACGCTTGAGCGAATCGATCTTGCCGGTGTAGACCACGATACCAGCGCGGATCAAGCGTGCTTCAGCGTTACGAGCGATTTTACCGGATGTAATCATGCAACCTGCGATGACGCCCACCTTGGAAACCTTGAACACGTTACGCACTTCTGCGTGTCCGATGACGACTTCCTTGTAGGTTGGGTCAAGCAAGCCTTTCATAGCCGACTCAATTTCTTCCATCACCTTATAGATGATGCTGTGCATGCGGATATCTACTTTTTCTTGATCCGCTGTGTTTTTCGCTTGTGGTTCAGGACGAACGTTAAAGCCGATAACGATGGCATTCGATGCCGAAGCCAGAATAACGTCAGACTCCGTAATCGCGCCTACACCGCTATGCAAAATTTTAACCCGTGCGCCTTCCACATCAATCTTCTCGAGGGATCCCTTGAGTGCTTCTGCAGAGCCTTGCACGTCTGCTTTGATAATAACGTTGAGATCCTTGATGTCGCCTTCTTTGATTTGTTTGTACAAATCATCCAGTGTAACACGTGAATTGGCACCCATCTCGGATTGACGCAAAGTAATAGCACGCTTCTCTGCGATGGCTCTTGCCTTACGCTCATCTTCAAAGGCAAGGAACGGATCTCCCGCCTGAGGAACCTCTGTCAAACCGGTAATCTCAACTGGAGTGGATGGACCTGCTTCTTTCAGCTTCTTGCCTTTGTCGTTGACCATAGCACGGACACGTCCGAAGCATACGCCAGCTACAAAGCTGTCTCCCACTTTCAGTGTACCGTGCTGAATCAACACGCGTGCAACCGGTCCTTTACCTTTATCCAGCTCCGCCTCAATCACAGTACCTCTAGCGCGTTTGTTAGGGTTCGCTTTATACTCTTGCACTTCCGCCACGAGCAAAATCATATCGAGCAAATTCTCAAGACCGATGCGCTGCTTCGCCGAAATGTTGCAGAAAATCGTATCTCCGCCCCACTCTTCCGGTACGAGCTCGTACTCGGTCAATTCTTGTTTAATGCGGTCCGGGTTAGAATCCGGCTTGTCAATTTTATTGACGGCCACGATAATCGGCACCTTAGCAGCTTTTGCATGCGCAATGGCTTCAATCGTTTGCGGCATTACACCGTCATCCGCTGCAACCACGATGATCGTGATGTCTGTCACTTGCGCGCCGCGGGCACGCATGGAAGTAAACGCCTCGTGACCTGGGGTATCCAGGAACGTGATTTTTTTGCCATGCGTTTCGACTTGATAAGCACCGATATGCTGTGTGATCCCACCTGCTTCGCCTTCGGTTACGTTCGTTTTACGGATCGCATCCAGCAATGTCGTTTTACCATGGTCAACGTGACCCATAATCGTGACGACCGGTGGACGCTCCATCAGATCTTCCTCTTCGTCCTTCTCTTCGAACTGCTCGAACTTATCTTCCTCTACCGGAATTTTCAATTCCACTTCCACACCATAATCGGAAGCGAGCAGTTGAATCGCGTCGAGATCCAGCTCTTGGTTGATGGTCGCCATCACACCAAGGAACAGAAGCTTCTTGATGACTTCCGATGCATCCTTGTGCAGCGCTTTTGCCATCTCACCTACTGTCATCGTTCCTCGAACAATAATTTTCTTCGGTGTATTATCAATCTTTGGCTTCGGTGGCTCTTGATTTCTTCCGCCACGTCCGTTATAACGTTGATTACCGCGTCCTTGAGGTCCTTTGCCGCCTGGCTTACCATCTTCAAACCGCTTAGTGGCCGGTTTCGCTTTTCTTGGACCTTTGTTGCTATCGTCACCATCAATATCGATCACTGGTGGTGCTGCAGTTCTAGCGTTCGCAGTTGCATTGAAGCGACCGTCATTACGATTCCGGTCATTATTACTGCGCTGCTCAAAGTTACCTCCGGCGCGGCGCTGTTCCGTACGTTGGCCTTGGCCACCGGCCGAAAATCCTTGGCCACCGCCTTGACCGCCTTGTGGACGGCTGCCGCTGTTGCTGCTGAAGCCTCCCCGGTTTCCTTGACCTCCGCCTTGGCCCTGACCGCCGCCTTGACCTTGGCCGCCGCGATAGCCACCGCCTTGACCTTGACCACCTTGACCCGAGCCTTGCGGTCTGCTGCCTTGATAACCGCCTTGACCCGAACCTTGCGGTCTGCTGCCTTGATAGCCGCCTTGACCGGAACCTTGCGGTCTACTGCCTTGATAGCCACCTTGACCGGAACCTTGCGGTCTACGATCTCCGCCTTGATAGCCTTGACCGGAACCTTGCGGTCTGCTGCCTTGATAGCCACCTTGACCGGAACCTTGTGGTCTGCGATCTCCGCCTTGACCTTGACCTTGCCCACCGCGATATCCGCCGCCTTGACCTTGACCTTGACCTTGACCTTGACCTTGACCACCGCGATAGTTCGGGTTGCCGCCTTGACGATGCTGTCCTTGTCCATGACTATGACGTTCTCCATCTTGACCTTGGCCTTGCGGTCTGCGATCTTCTTGCGCTTCTCCACCGGATGGTGCGGAAGCGACCGATTGCACTTGTGCCGATTGGGGTCTTTGCTCCGGCTTTGGTTGTACTGCTACCGTCTGCTGCCTCGACTCCGGTCTTGGAGCCGGCTTATCGGCCGGTTTCGTGTTTGCGTTGGAGCTTGCTCCACCGTCTCTTTTGGCTGCTGCGTTTGCTTTTACGTCTTTGAAAAATTTCTCTACACTGTCCACCGCATCGTTCTCCATTACGCTCATATGATTATTAACTGGAATATTAAGTCGTTTCAAAATCGTTATAATTTCTTTGCTGCTCATGTTCAGCGATTTTGCGTACTCGTATACTCTGAGTTTATCTTTATTATTATCTTGTTTTGTCAATACCGTCCACCTCCGTGCATTCTCTTACTGCTTCAACAACATACGCGCAAAGCCGGCATCCGTGACAGCGACAACGACTCGCGTTTCTTTTCCGATACTTGCCCCGAGCTGGTCGCGAAGGCCGAACCGATGTATAGGAACCTGATAATAGCTGCATTTGTCGTTCAATTTCTTATAGGTGTTGTCCGAAGCGTCTTCCGCTACAATAACCAGTTTCGCTTCACCCTGGCGAACGGCTTCGATGACCATCTCCTCACCGGAGACGATCTTCCCAGCCCGTTGGGCCAACCCCAAATTCGAGAAAAATTTATTGTTCGTCATGCTCATCATCATCCACCGCATCTTTTCCGGCTATAAACTCGTCTTCCACTTTAATAAAATCCTGCTCAAGGGCATCGTAAATGTCCGGACTGACTGGCGACTTTAACGCTCGATCAAGCGCACGCGATTTTTTTGCCAGTTTGAAGCAGGAGAGCTTTCCGCACAAGTAGGCGCCGCGTCCGGCCTTTTTGCCCGTTAAATCGATAAGAAGCTCATCGGCGGGCGTTTTCACCACACGGATCAGTTCTTTCTTGGACATCATTTGCTGACAGGCAACACATTTACGAAGAGGTATTTTTCTTTGCTTCATTGGATCCCACCTCCCGTGTGGCTGTATGAAAGCTTGTATGCAAACTCACTAATGTCAAAGCGGTTAGTCGATGCTGACCGAATCCTGGTGCATCTCTTCCGTATAGGTCTTCGGACGGCCGTATTCTTGCTCCGCCTGAGTCTCGCTCTTAATATCGATCTTCCAGCCTGTCAGCTTCGCTGCAAGCCTTGCATTCTGACCCTTGATCCCGATCGCTAGCGACAACTGATAATCCGGAACGATGACCCGAGCCATCTTCTCCGCTTCGAACACTTGAACCTCCAGCACCTTGGACGGGCTCAGCGCATTGGCTACATACTCTTCCACGCTGTCCATCCAGCGCACGATGTCAATTTTTTCACCCTTCAGCTCGTTAACGATCGTTTGCACGCGCAGGCCCTTCGGTCCTACACAGGAGCCGACCGGATCCACTTCTGCATTACGGGAATGCACCGCAATTTTTGAACGGAAGCCCGCTTCTCTCGCAACGGAACGAATTTCTACAACGCCTTGGAAAATCTCCGGCACTTCGAGCTCGAACAGGCGCTTTAGCAGCCCCGGATGCGTACGCGACAAAATGATTTGCGGACCCTTCGTCGTATTCTCGACCTTCGTAATGTAGGCTTTGACACGATCGCCCTGCTTAAACTTGTCGGTCGGCATCAATTCACTCAGAGGCATAGCCGCTTCGATTTTGCCCAGATCGATATACAGGTTCCGTTGATCTTGGCGCTGAACAATTCCGTTGACGATATCTTCTTCTTTGTCCACGTAGGCGCTGTAGATCAGTCCACGCTCGGCTTCACGAATGCGCTGAGTCACGACTTGTTTAGCCGTTTGGGCTGCAATGCGGCCGAAGTCGCGCGGCGTTACTTCGATCTCGACGATGTCGTTCAGGGTATAGTTTTGATTGATTTCGCGTGCCGCATAAAGTGTAATCTCGAGCCGCGGATCCAATACTTCTTCCACAACCGTTTTGCGGGCATACACTTTAATGAGCCCCGTGTGACGGTTAATGTCTACACGTACGTTTTGTGCCGTGTTGAAGTTTCGCTTGTAGCCCGAAATGAGTGCAGCTTCAATCGCATCGATCAACACGTCTTTGGCAATGCCTTTGTCTCGTTCAATTTCATTTAGTGCTTCGATAAAATCCATATTCATTTGAATGAAGTTCCCCCTCTCATAAAATACGAGCGTTCACTAAAACTTGATAGCCAATCTGGCGCTGGCAACTTTATCCGCAGGAATGGTGAATTTCTTCTTGCCGATTTCGACGACGACCGTCTGCTCATCATAGGATACCAGCGTGCCTTCAAACTCTTTGAGCTTGTCAATCGGCTCGTATGTAGTAACGAACACATGCTCTCCGACGGCTTTATAAAAATCCTGCGTTTTCTTCAATGGACGTTCAGCCCCTGGCGAGGATACTTCAAGAAAATAAGCGTCCTCAATCGGGTCCTTCTCATCGAGCTGCACGCTCAGATATTCGCTGATTCGACCGCAGTCATCAATATCGATGCCGCCTTCTTTATCGACGTAGACTCTCAGAAACCAATTGCCGCCCTCTTTTACATACTCAATGTCAACCAGCTCAAATCCGTTCTCGTCCAAAAAAGGACGAACTAGCTCTTCCACAATGGATTTGATTTGTGTACTCAAACAGCTTTCCTCCTATTCATCCATAGCGGCAAACTCGCCCCAATGACGCTTTACTCGCTAAAAGCCTTATACAAAATGTAAAGAGTGGGTTTCCCCACTCTCTGCTCACGAGTTATTACATTGTTACACTGTTACCGTAGAAGATTATACCATAAGTGCAGATTTGTTGCAACTTGCCATGGATTCGGATTGGAAGGCTCGAAGCCGCTAGTCCATATTAGAATAAGGATAGCTGATTCGATTCAGGCAGCCCGCGGAAGCAGCCCATACCATTAAGCAGCTCGACGATCGTTTTGGACGCTTTACTGCGAGTTTGGAAGTCCTCAATGGAAAGATAAGGTCCATCCTCCCTCGAAGCCGCGATGTTCTTCGCCGCATTCTCCCCGATACCGGCCATAGCAGAGAACGGTGGGATCAACGAGTCGCCTTCGATCAGGAACTTCGTGGCATCCGATTTATACAAATCGATGCTCTTGAACGAAAATCCGCGAGCTGTCATCTCAAGGGCCATTTCGAGAATCGACACCATGTTCTTCTCTTTCGGCGTCGCTTGGAATGCTTTTTCCTCAATCTCAATCAGCCTTCGAAGAATGGCATCATAGCCTTGGCACAACAAGTCCAGCTCGAAATCCGTTGCCCGTACCGAATAGTAAGTAGCGTAGTAGGCAATCGGATGATACAGCTTGAAGTATGCCGTACGTACGGCCGAGATGACGTAGGCGGAAGCATGCGCTTTTGGAAACATGTACTGGATCTTCTCGCAAGAATCAATGTACCACTGCGGCACATTGCATTTCTTCATCTCATCCTTCCACTCTTCCGTCAGCCCTTTACCTTTACGTACACTCTCTGTAATTTTAAACGCTAGCGCCGCATCCATACCAGCTTTATAGATCAGGAACAACATGATGTCGTCGCGGCAGCCGATAACGGTCTTGATCGTACAAATGCCTTTCTTGATCAGCTCCTGCGCGTTGTCGAGCCATACGCCTGTCCCGTGAGACAGACCGGAAATTTGCAGCAAGTCGGCAAAGCTGGACGGTCTTGCTTCTTCCAGCATCTGACGGACGAATTTCGTTCCCATCTCCGGCACACCATAGGTAGCCACCGGCGTACGGATCTGCTGAGGCAAAACACCCAGCGCTTCCACAGAGTTAAACATGCTCATAACCTTCGGATCGTTCATCGGAATGCTCGTAGGATCGACACCCGTCAAGTCTTGCAGCATTCGCATCATGGTCGGATCATCGTGCCCCAGAATATCGAGCTTGAGCAGGTTCGCATCAAAGGCGTGATAGTCAAAATGCGTCGTCATCCATTCGGAGGAGGTATCATCCGCCGGGAACTGTACCGGTGTAATATCATTCACATCGATGTAATTAGGAACGACAACGATCCCTCCGGGATGCTGACCTGTGCTTCTCTTAACGCCGGTGCAGCCAAGTGCCAGACGGCTTAACTCCGCGCCGCGCCACTTCTGGCCTTGATCTTCTTCATATTTCTTCACGAAACCGAACGCGGTCTTCTCCGCAACCGTACCAATCGTTCCAGCACGGAATACTTGCCTTTCACCGAACAATACCTTGGTATAGTTATGTGCATGCGGCTGGTATTCCCCGGAAAAGTTTAGATCGATATCGGGAACCTTATCGCCCTTAAAGCCCAGGAACGTTTCAAACGGAATGTCCTGCCCTTCACCTTTCAGCTTCTCACCGCAGTTCGGACAGTTTTTATCCGGCAAGTCGAATCCCGAAGGGATCGATCCATCCAATATCCACTCGCTGAATTGGCACGATTTGCAAATATAATGCGGCGGAAGCGGGTTAACCTCGGAAATCCCGAGGAACGTCGCCACGACGGAGGAGCCTACGGACCCCCGCGAGCCTACCAGATAGCCGTCCGCGTTTGATTTTTTAACCAGCCGCTCCGAAATCAAATAGTTGGCCGAGAACCCGTACTTGATGATCGGCACCAGCTCTTTTTCCAGCCGTGCGACGATCACTTCCGGCAGCTCTTCACCGTAAATTTGCTTCGCAGTGTTGTAACAAGTTGACCGGATTTCTTCGTCCGCACCCTCAATAATCGGCGTAAAGAGTCCGTTATCCGTTGGCCCGCCTTTCGTAGGAAACAGCTCCAGCTCTTCGAATCGGTCCGCGAGCTCGGACGTATTCTTCACGACAACTTCGTAGGCGGTCTCCTCACCTAAATACTTAAATTCAGCGAGCATCTCCTTGGTCGTGCGGAAATGAACTTCCGGCTTCCGGATGTCCTTCAGCGGACTAAACCCGGTAATCCCATGAATCGTAATATCACGGTTAATTTTCTCCCGTGGATGCAGATAATGCACATTCCCTGTCGCAATGACCGGCTTGCCGAGCTTCCGGCCGATCTCAATGATCTTCCGGTTTGTATCCTCCAGCTGCGAGGCGCTGCCGACGAGCCCTTTCTCCACCAGATGCATGTTGACGCCGGTTGGCTGAATCTCCAGCACATCATAGAATTCGGCGACTACCTCCGCCTCTTCCACGGATTTGTTCAGTACCGTTTCGTAAAATTCACCCTTCTCACAGCCGGACACGATAAGCAAGCCCTCGCGCATCTCCTTCAGCTTGCTCTTAGGAATGCAGGCTACGCGGTGGAAGTACTCGGTGTGGGATAGCGAAACGAGCGTATACAGATTTTTTTTGCCCGTCATGTTCAAGGCATAGATACAGCAGTGGAATGGACGCTGAGTAGTCAAGTTTTTTCCGACCTGATCGTTCAGTCGATCCAACGACGCATACCCACGATCCCCCGCTTCTTTCAGCAGGTGAAACAACACATGTCCCAATGCAATAGAGTCATCAATCGCCCTGTGATGGTTGTCCAGACTGACTTTAAACTTATCAGACAGGGTATTCAATCGGTGATTTTTCATCGTTGGGAACAACAGCCGCGCCAGCTCAAGCGTATCGAGCACTGGGTTCGTCACCTCAGGGATCCCGAGCTGCTTGCAATTGGCTTGAATAAACCCGATATCAAAACGCGCATTATGCGCCACAAGCACGCTGTCTCCAACAAACTCGATAAATTTGGGCAGAATGTCTTCCAGCTCCGGAGCATCCTTCACCATATCATCATTGATATTGGTCAGCTGCTGGATATGATATGGAATTCGCTCATGCGGGTTGATGAAGCTGGCAAATCGATCAATCTCCTTACCTTCTTTCATCTTAACACCGGCAATCTCGATGATTTTATTGCTAGTTACGGAAAGACCCGTGGTCTCGATATCGAAAATAATATATTCGCTATCAGCCAGTGGAATTTCGGTAGGATTCATGACTACCTTAACGGAATCGTCAACAATGTTCGCTTCCAGTCCGTACAGCACCTTAATATGGTGTTTGTGTGCCGCATGATTCGCTTCAGGGTAGCTTTGTATCCCACCGTGATCCGTGATCGCAATGGCTTTATGACCCCATTTGGCCGCCGTCTTAATATATTGATCGACAGACGTAATGCCGTCCATCGTACTCATCGTCGTATGAAGGTGAAACTCAACCCGCTTCTCTTCCGCATCATCCTTGCGTTCCGGCGGCGCCATCACTTCATTCACATCAGATGGTATCATTATCAGCTCGGGAATTTGCATAAAGCGATCGTACTCCACTTTCCCGCGAAGCTTAAGCCATGAACCATTCTGGATTAAACTGTATATCTTCACATCTTCTTTTGTCTTGGCAAACGCCTTAACCGCAAGCGAATCGGAAAAATCGGTAATATTAAACGTAAACAACGTACTTCCGTTCCGCAGTTCTTTCACGTCCAAACCAAACACGGTACCTTGAACGGTAATTTTTTTCTCTTCGTCCTTAACGTTCTGCAGAGGGACAGCTGGCTCCTTGATGTCATAGCCCACCATGAGCTTCACTTCGGCCTCATCCTTCGCAGCCGCTTCATTCTCAGCCTCTACGGCAGTTATAAGGACGCTTGTTACTTCTTTTTCTTCCTGTTCAATCTTGCGGGCAAACTTCTCAAACACTTCATCCCGCTTGGCATCGACGGTATATTTTACATGGTATTCCACGCCGAAATAATCTTTAAAATAATTTTGGATCCACTGACCGATATTTTTCTTCTTCGCCAGCTCCATTCCAATCGTGTCGAGCAAATGAAGCGTCAGCACGTTCCCCTGGACATCGATCTTCGCTTTGGTCATCCAACCGTTGATCGATGCGGCTTCCCGCTGCACCCACTCGAGGAACATGCCCCAGTACTCATGCGCAACCTCGTTTGCATTGACATCCGGTGTATACTGAAGAACAAATCGAATGAGGGCGATGTGGGAGAACTTGTCCCGAATCATTCTGCAAAACGAACGGTAAATATCACTAGGTACAATTTGGCTTTTGACAATAAAAAACGTCCATTCCTTGTTCTTACGGCTTGTTTCCACTTTATCGATATATCCGTCCGAGAAAAAAGACTGCGCCACATCCCCCGGCACACCCGCTTGATGCATCAGCATCTCAAAACGGTCCCGCTTCAGCGCCGTACTGCTATTGCTCATCCGAATCCTCCCCGCTGCCAATCAAATTCCCCGTCCCAACAAACACGAAAGGGCAAAAGGAAAATGTTGCCTCCCGTTTTGCCCTTGTTATCCTTACTTAGTAAGCTCTGCCAAACAGCACCGTATGTTTCGCGTCATCGCCACATACAAGGCACTTCGATTTCTTCACGTCCGTGTTAAACGGAATGTTCCGGCTTGTTGCGCCCGTTTCGTTCTTCACCTGCGCCTCGCAAGCATCGGAGCCACACCAGCCCGATAGCGCAAAGCCGCGCTTCTGCTCGAGGAACGACTTCATATCGTCCAGCGTGTCCGCTTCCGTCATGCACTCATCACGGAACCTCTTTGCTCGATCATACATTTCCTGCTGCGTTTCCGTCAACAGTTTTTGCACTTCTTCTACAAATTGGTCTTGGCGGACGATGCGCTTCTCACCGGTAATCCGGGATACGAGAACTACCTGTCCATTTTCCATATCACGAGGTCCCAATTCAACCCTTACCGGGATACCACGCATTTCGTATTCGTTAAATTTCCAGCCAGGGCTTTGATCCGGACGATCGTCCACCTTGACTCGAACACCTGCTTTTTTCAGTTCAGCGTACAGCTCGTCCACTCGACCCACAACCTGCTCCCGTGTCTTCGGCGGGCCGATTGGAATCATAACGACCTGAGTAGGAGCTACCTTCGGTGGCAGCGCCAATCCGCGGTCATCCCCATGAATCATGATTAAGGCACCGATCAAACGAGTACTTACGCCCCAAGATGTAGTATGACAGAACTGGTGCTGATTTTCGCGGTCCAAATATTTGATATCGAACGCAACAGCGAAGTTAGTGCCCAGATAGTGAGAAGTACCGGCTTGTACAGCCTTGCCATCCTTCATCATCGCTTCAATCGAGAACGTATCCACGGCGCCAGCAAATTTCTCGGACGGTGTTTTTTGCCCCATGATGACTGGAATCGCTAAGAAATTTTCTGCAAAATCCCGGTAAATCTCGAGCATCTGCATCGTCTCTTTCCGAGCATCCGCCTCGTCCTCATGCGCCGTGTGACCTTCCTGCCAAAGAAACTCACTCGTCCGTAAAAATGGCAGTGTCCGCTTCTCCCAGCGTACCACGTTAGCCCATTGGTTGATGAGCAGCGGCAAATCGCGGTAAGAGTTGATCCACTCCGAATACATATGGCCGATCATCGTTTCGGATGTCGGACGGATGGCCAGACGCTCTTCGAGCTTCTCTCCACCTGCTTCCGTTACCCATGGCAGTTCAGGGTTGAAGCCTTCGACGTGCTCTTTTTCTTTTTGGAAAAAGCTCTCCGGGATAAACAGCGGGAAATAGGCGTTACGGTGCCCCGTATCCTTAAAGCGCTGATCCAGCTCCCGCTGGATGTTCTCCCAGATTTCGTACCCGTCCGGCTTGAACACGATGCAGCCGCGAACCGGCGAATAGCTCATCAGATCAGCCTTCTTAATGACATCGATGTACCAACGGGAAAAATCTTCACTTTGCGGCGTAATTTCTTTAACAAATTGCTTCTCGTTCGACATGGTTATCCCCCTACAGACGGCGACTTGTTACGTTCGCTGCAACGACTACAGCAAGCCCAAAACAGTCCGTTGTCAGCCTTTTATCAATCTTAAAATATCATTATACGTTACCGCTATCATCAAAAGCATCAGCATCGCAAAACCGACGAAATGCACCATACTCTCCCGGTTCGGATCAATCGGCTTGCCGCGCAGCGCTTCAAGCAGCAAGAACACTAGACGGCTGCCATCCAAAGCTGGAATCGGCAGCAGGTTAAATAAGCCCAAATACAAGCTCATAATGGCGGTCCAGGAAATGTACTGCGTCCAGCCCGCGCTCGCTTGCTCACTAGTGAATTCCACGATTCGGACAGGTCCGCCCAAATCCTCCATCTTAAACTGCATCGTGACGAGCTTGCCGAAGCCATCCAAGATCAGCATTGACGCGGATGTCAGACTGGTCCATCCCCCGGTAAATGCTTCGCCAATGCTAGCTTGACGGGTCTGCGCCATTAGCGTCACACCCACTCGAATCGTTCCTTCTTGTTCAATTGGGGTTACTTCCTTGCGAAGCTGTTCCTTATTCCGTTCCACAATCCAGATCATAGGCTTATTCACGGATTGCTTGATTAACGTCGTCAGCTTCCCACGGTCAGCGCCAATCTGCTCACCGTCCACATTTAAAATGATATCCCCGGCCTGCAGTCCAGCCTTTTGAGCTGCTGAACCGGCTAGCGTGTCTTGGATTTTCACCTTATCCGGAACGCCTGCGACGAAAATAACCGTCACGAATAGCACAAATGCCAGAATAAAGTTCATCAGCGGCCCGGCGAAAATAGACAGCGCTCGCTGCCCGATCGTTTTACTCCCAAATTGACGGTCGAGCGGCGCAATCTGAGTTTCTTTTTCTTTTGAAACCATCATCGCTTGAGGGTGTACGTCAAAACGCTCGATTACTCCGTCTACGTCCATGCGGACGAACAGGTCCTGTTCCAAGTCAATTTGCTCTACAACACCTTCAATGGCACCGACGCGGCCGTCGAATTCATTCAAATAAATATGTGTAACTTCATTCTTGTTCAAGGTAACGGCAATACGCTGTCCCGGATTAATTTGCACGATCTCCGGGTCTTCACCGGCCATGCGTACGAATCCGCCGATCGGCAAAAGTCTCAGTGTGTATCGGGTTTCGCCGCGCACGAAAGACAGCAGCTTTGGTCCGAAGCCAATGGCAAATTCCCTGACCAAAATGCCAGCCCGTTTGGCAAAATAAAAATGTCCCCACTCATGAATCGTTACGAGCACAAAAAACAAAAGTACGATCTGAAATACGTTCTGCAGCATAGCCAATGCTTTACGGCCTCCTTAAGCACAAATGTTCATAGTCAGTAGACTGGTGAGAGACGGCGGCTCCCAAAGCATGGATGTATCCTCATAAGCGAGTGTTATCGAAGCAAAAGCTTTTCTTAAGATTAACATTATTTCCGCCGAGAATACAAGCTGACCCGTGGTATGAACATATTATCCGATTGCCGAAAAGATGACTAAGCGAATGCTTTATGCGTGAACTGCAGCCTGTCTAGCCCAGTGATCAATCTCGAGTATTTGCTGCAAGTCCGGAAATGGGACAGCTGAGTGTTTGGCAAGCACATTCGAGATTACGTCTTCAATCTGGAGGAATTTGATGTCTCCGCGTAAGAATCGCTCCACGGCCACTTCATTCGCCGCATTAAAGACGGTAGGCATGGAGCCTCCGGTACGGCCACTCTCGTAAGCCATACGCAAGCATGGGAAACGATCGTAATCCATTTCACGGAAATTCAATTTCCCGATCTCCGACAGCCTCAACCGCTGTGTCGGAGATTTCATTCGAGTTGGATATGTCAGAGCATATTGTATCGGGACACGCATGTCCGGCAAACCTAGCTGAGCAATAATGCTGTAATCCGCAAATTCCACAAACGAATGAATAATGCTCTCCGGATGGATGAGGACCTCGATTTGATGATAGGAAAGATTAAACAACCAATGTGCTTCGATGACTTCAAGCCCTTTGTTAACCATTGTGGCGGAATCGATCGTGATTTTGGCTCCCATGGACCAGTTTGGGTGCTTAAGCGCATCCTCCACGGTAACATCCTTTAACTCTTCCCGAGTGCGATCGCGAAAAGAACCACCGGATGCCGTTAACGTAATTGTATGTATATTTTCAAGCGATTCCCCATTTAAGCATTGAAAAATCGCCGAATGTTCGCTATCGATCGGCAGCAGTTTTACACCGCGGCGAGCCGCCAGCTCCGTGACCAAATGCCCCGCACTGACCAACGTTTCTTTGTTGGCAAGTCCAATTTGCTTCCCCTCTTCAATGGCGGCCAACGTAGGCCTCAGGCCCTGGCTGCCTACAAGCGCAGTGACAACGTAATCTGCATCTGTTCCTGCTGCTATTTCGAGGAGTCCTTCTTCGCCATGAAACACTTTAATCTCAGAAGGGATTTGAGCCGTCAATTGATCTGCCAGCGCTTTCGTGGCTACAGACACCTTTTTGGGACGGAAACGAAGCACCTGCTCCGTTAGCAAATCAATATTATACCCCCCGGACAACCCTTCTACGGAATAATGCTCGGGGTAATGCGAGATAACATCTAGTGTCTGTGTACCAACCGATCCAGTGGAGCCCAGGATGCTGATTCTTTTCATACGAGACGTTCACCTCTTTTTAGGTATGCGGGAGGAGTGACAGCATGTGCAAAAACGGGAAAACAATCAACCAGCTGTCCGTCCGGTCAAGCACACCGCCATGCCCAGGCAGTAAGGTGCCTGTGTCCTTAATTCCCTTCACGCGTTTATATGCGGATTGGATCAAATCTCCCATTTGTCCTACAACCGCAATCAGTAGGCCGATCGAAATGGCCCGGCTGTAGCTGAGCAGTTCAGGCCTGACATAAGCAAAAATAAGCGCTACCACGATGGACAGCACTGTGCCGCCAATGGCGCCCTCCACTGACTTTTTCGGACTGATGGTAGGCCAGAGCGGCGTTTTCCCGATCATGGAACCTGTGAAATATGCCCCCGAATCGGTAGCCCAGATGCAGAAAAAGACCAACAGTGTCCAGTAAATCCCATTCTCGGCGATCCAACGTGTTTCGAGCATATAATGAAAACCGATGCCCACATACACGATACCCAAAAACGCCATGGCAATATGATCGACCGTCACTTTGTTCTTGGAAATGACCGTGACCGCCATCAATAGAAACATCAATCCCCACACAAGAAAGCCAGGTGAGATCGCCAGTCCCTTCCACTGTATGGTCAGTAGGACTACGCCTACAAATCCAATGACCTGAATGGCTTTGCTTTCCTTCAAGTGGTTCATCCGTAAAAATTCATCGAAGCCGATCACGGACAACAATAAAATAAGCCCTGCAAACCAATAGCTTCCTAAGTATAGCAGGACAAAAAACGCTAAGCCGGCTACGACCCCTGTAACGATCCGCTGCTTCAACTTGATTCCTCCAACCTATAAACCGCCGTATCTTCTTGCGCGCCGCTGATATTCCTTCACTGCTTCGTAAAAGTGAGCTTCCGTAAATTCGGGCCAGCACAGCTCGGTGAAGTACAGCTCTGAATACGCCAGCTGCCAAAGCATAAAATTGCTGATCCGCAGCTCGCCACTGGTTCGAATGAGCAGGTCTGGATCAGGCAATGGATCGGTTAACAAATACTTCGAAAACATCGCATCGTCGATATCCTCTGGATTGATCTTCTGATCCTTGGCGTCTCTCACTAATTGCTGAATTCCTGAGAGCATTTCCTTCCGGCTGCCATAATTGAGCGCAAAATTCAGTATGAGTCCAGTGTTATGCTTCGTCTGATCAATGGCATCCTGAATGGCTTTTAAGGTGTAGTCCGGTAAGCTTTCCTTCCAGCCGGTCATACGAATCTGAACGTTGTTGGCGATCAGCTCCTCAATTTCCTTGGGAAAAAATTCGAGCGGCAGCTTCATCAAGTACTCGACTTCTTCCTTTGGACGCTTCCAGTTTTCCGTCGAGAAAGCATACATGGTCAATACTTGTACACCGATATCATTGGCAGCCATCGTAATTTTCTTGACATTCTTCATGCCGGAATGATGTCCAGCCACCCGCGGTAAACCACGTTTTTGTGCCCAACGGCCATTCCCGTCCATAATGACAGCTACATGGTTCGGAACGTTGTCTGAAGACAGCTGTGCGGCGATTTCTGCGCCTTCCGTTTTGCTTCCAAACCATTTCTTGAAAGGTTTCATTCCTTATCCCCCATCAGGAAAGACTAAAAGCCCCCTCCTATATAAGTTGATCTACTATGCAAGCATTAGATCAACTTATCCATTAGGGGGATTCATCTATATTACACTTCCATGATTTCCTTTTCCTTCGCGGCTAACACTTTATCCACTTCAGCAATGTGCTTGTCAGTGAACTTCTGAATATCTTCTTGATGACGACGGGATTCGTCTTCAGAGATGCCGGTCTTTTCCAGCTTTTTGACCTCATCGTTGGCATCCCGGCGAATGTTGCGGATCGCTACTTTCGCTTCTTCACCGAACTTACGGGTCATTTTCACGAGCTCCGAACGGCGCTCCTCTGTCAATGCCGGGATCACGATGCGGATCGAGCTTCCGTCATTCGAAGGCGTAAGCCCTAGATCGGATTTCATAATCGCTTTCTCAATCGCTGCTACAGAGCTTTTATCCCAAGGCTGAATCATCAGCGTACGGGAATCCGGCGTGTTAATGTTGGCCAGCTGATTGACCGGCGTCAACGAGCCGTAATACTCAACTTGAATACGGTCTAGCAGAGCAGGTGTTGCGCGTCCCGCGCGAAGAGTGCCGAGCTCCCGCTTCAGGGATCCGATGGCTTTCTCCATCCGATCTTCGGCGTTTTTCTTTATCGATTGAGGCATTGTTTACACGCTCCCTTTTACAATCGTACCAATCTTCTCCCCAAGGACGACGCGCTTAATATTGCCGCTCTCCGTAATGGAAAAGACGATCAAAGGAATATTGTTGTCCATGCACAACGAAGATGCTGTAGAATCCATGACGCCCAGGTTTTTGTTCAAAACCTCCAGGTAAGTCAAAGTTTCAAATTTTTGTGCAGTTGGATCTTTGAATGGATCGGCTGTATAGACGCCATCCACTTTGTTCTTAGCCATCAGAATGACTTCCGCTTCAATCTCTGCCGCGCGGAGTGCTGCTGTCGTATCGGTCGAGAAGTACGGGTTCCCCGTTCCTGCGGCGAAAATGACAACTCTGCCCTTTTCCAAATGGCGAATAGCTCTTCTACGTATGTATGGTTCTGCTACCTGCTGCATGTTGATCGAAGTTTGAACGCGGGTCGGTACACCGATGGTTTCGAGCGCATCTTGAAGGGCCAGCGAGTTCATGACCGTAGCCAGCATGCCCATGTAGTCTGCGGTTGCGCGATCGATCCCTTTCGCACTTCCTGCAATGCCGCGCCAAATGTTACCTCCGCCGACAACAATCGCTACTTCTACCTGCAAATCTACTACCTCTTTAACCTGCTGGGCGACAGTAGAAATCATTTCTGCGTCGATGCCGTATCCTTGCTGTCCTGCCAAGGCTTCACCGCTTAATTTCAATACTACTCGTTTAAAAGTCGGACGATCCAAGCTTGTTTACCTCCGTTTCGCTAATCCGTAATTCCTTCCGTGTTTAAAAAAGAAGGAACACTAAGGTGTTCCCACTGTTGGATTCTATAAATGGAATTACAGTTTAACTTGAGACATAACTTCTTCTGCGAAGTTTTCTTGTTTCTTCTCCAGACCTTCTCCGAGCTCGTAGCGAACGAAGCGGCGGATCGAGAGGTTTTCACCGATGGTAGCGATTTTCTCTTTCAAGAGCTGTTCAACGGTTTTGTCCGGGTCTTTAACGAATGGCTGCTCCAGCAAGCAATACTCTTCATAGTATTTGCTCAGGCGGCCTTCAACGATCTTCTCAACGATTTTCTCAGGCTTGCCTTCGTTAAGCGCTTGGTTCGTCAAGATTTCGCGCTCTTTATCCAGCGCCTCTTGAGGTACTTCATCACGACGAAGGAATTTAGGGTTCGCAGCTGCGATGTGCAGAGCTACATCACGTACAAACTCTTTAAATTGAACGTTCTTAGCAACGAAGTCAGTTTCGCTGTTTACTTCAACCAAAACGCCGATTTTACCACCAGCGTGAATGTAAGACTCGATCATACCTTCGGTAGCGATACGGCCTTCCTTTTTCGCTGCTGCTGCGAGACCTTTTTCACGCAAAATCTCAGATGCTTTGGTCAAGTCGCCGTTTGCTTCTTCCAACGCTTTTTTGCAATCGAGCATACCTGCTCCGGTTTTTTCACGCAATTCTTTTACTGCTGCCGCACTAATCGCTGCCATGATATTGCCTCCTTGATTTTTGGTATGTACCCTAAAAAAAGGGCGGTGAAAGGTTTTTGCACCTTTAAACCACCCTTCTTTGTATTCAATAGCTTAGGCTGTAGTTTGCTCACCTTGTTGCGATTCAATAACGGCATCCGCAATTTTCGCTGTCAAAAGCTTAACGGCACGAATTGCATCGTCGTTACCTGGGATTACATAGTCGATTTCATCCGGATCGCAGTTCGTATCAACGATACCTACGATTGGGATACCCAGCTTGCGAGCTTCTGCTACTGCAATGCGCTCTTTGCGAGGGTCGATTACGAACAATGCGCTAGGCAAGCCCTTCATATGGGAGATACCGCCCAAGAACTTCTCGAGGCGATCTTTTTCTTTGCGAAGGATGATAACTTCTTTCTTAGGAAGCACTTCAAACGTGCCATCCTGTTCCCATTTTTCCAGTTCGTGCAGGCGATTAATACGCTTTTGAATCGTTTGGAAGTTCGTCAGCGTACCACCCAACCAACGTTGGTTGATGTAGTACATTCCGCAACGCTCAGCTTCTTCCTTAACGGAATCTTGAGCTTGCTTCTTAGTACCCACGAACAAAATTGTTCCGTTTTCTTCTGCTACGGATTTAACAAAGTTGTAAGCTTCCTCAACTTTTTTTACCGTCTTTTGCAGGTCAATAATGTAAATCCCGTTTCTTTCAGTGAAGATGTATCGATCCATCTTAGGATTCCAACGACGAGTCTGATGACCGAAGTGTACCCCAGCTTCAAGAAGCTGTTTCATGGAGATAACTGCCATCCTCACACACCTCCTCTAATTTTGGTTTTTTGTGTCCCTCCGCAAATCGCATTTTCACGACAAAACTCCTTGTCCTAAGACTTCAGGAGCACCGTTGCCGGAATTGATTGCGTGTGGTTTTTAACACCGTCAATTACTATACCATAACTGCCTATCGCTTTGCAACACCTGTCGAATCAGGAAGAAAAACAAAATCAGGCCCTGCTGAAATGGACCTGATGGTTATTGTGTCGTAATATTCGTGACAACCTGCTGCAGCTCTTGCGGGCCTTTAAAATGATGCACGCCGGTAACGATCTTATCGTTCAGCTGCTTCTTGTTCATCTCATCCACAAACGCTTTGCGATCGGTTATAACACTGCTCTGCTCTAGTAGATCCGCGACATTCGTAGCCGTTAACCCTCTGGAAACGTAAATATAAGTCTCAGGAGGCTGCGTGGGTGCCTGTGCAGGGGCTTGTGCCGCATTCTTGTCTTTCTCTTCCTTTACCTTTTGCTGAACCAGAGCGTCCACTTGCTGCTGGCTGTATACTTTATCCGCCTTGTCGTACACTTGAAAGTATTTTCCTGCAATCTCCTTGACCTGCTTCTGGTCCAGATCTTCGATCGTTGGGCTTGGAACCGCCGACTTAGGTGCCGCTTTTCCCGTGGGAGGTACAACGGAGTTCATCAATTGAAGAAGAACGGCGCCTATGATCAGGCCGGAGCCAAGCCCATACAGCAGCGATTTTTTATTCATCATGTGCCCGTTCCTCCTGTCTTGCCAATTGTACAATCAAATTGATCTCACCTTTGTTCATTCCTAGTTTCTTGGCTATGTGATCCGTTGATTTGCCTTGCTCATGCAGCTGAAACAACTCTTTATACCGCTCTCTCATATTCATTGCAAAAGAAGGCGGCTGAGGACTCGACGAAGCTTGAGCTTCCTCTTGCAGCCTTGAAGCTTGATTGGCGTTTTCAGCTAAATTCTCCCTACTATCGGTTACCGTACCTGAGATTGACAGTGGTGATGCCATCGTTCTTCGGGTTTGCCACTGCTCTTGGACCACACCAAGACGATTCATTTCATGACGAAGCTGATTATTTTGAGACTCCAAGCCTTCAATACGAGTAAGTAATTTGGTGGCGTTCAGCTCATATTCTTTTTTCGTCTCACCAAACATCTGGATCAGCGCTTTGTTCTGCTCGTCCAATTCTGCTGCAAAATGATCCATCGTCTGTTCAATTTCGCCCAGCATATTCGATTCCTGGCCTTTGCCTGATCCGCTTTTCGGCATGATCTTGGCATATACAATTAAAACCAGCCCGAACAGCACGACGTAAATCCATGGTTGATCCAACACTCTCACCTATTCTGCGCTTTATTATACAAGACGGCAATCTCGCTCCAAGATATAGTACCACCAATACCCGGGGACGAAATTGCCTCAAATGTTAACACTTTAATTACAACGATAAATCGATATTCCGCCCTTTGAAAGGGTGATCGTTATGACCCGCTTCCCCCTGTGACTGGTCTTGCCGGTTCTGAGATCCACGTTTGCCGGTACGTCCATGCTGCTTCTTGGGAGCATGATCATTCACAGATGCCTGATGGATTTCATCCAGCTTAGCGGTCACATGACGCTCGTTCACGATGTTTTTCTCGGCAGCTTCCGATAAACTCGTCTGATCTTCCACGGGCTTGTGCATCATCTGATGCTGCTTGACTCCGGCCTCATCGTTCTTTTGCAGAACGAACTGCAGTTCGATCGATCTCAAACTCATTCCTATCGCTCCTTTTAAACGATCGGAAGTAAGGTAATGTCCCCATCCATCAATTGAAACTTGACGCGCGGAGCCGTATCCTTAATAAATTTGGTGTACCGGCCGATGACGATCTTCGTTCCGCTGTACACGTTCGAAATCGCCTCAACTTTGGCATTTTCGGAATCCTCGAGCGATTTTTCAATTTCCAGTACTCGCTCTTTAGTGGATGTCAAATCTTCAATCGATTGCTTCTTGGTATGATTTAATTTGACGCGCATGGATAGTTTATCAGGACTAAGCTGACCGATAGCGGCAAGCTGATCGAGGAGCGATAGCGCTTTCTCGGTCTTATCCAAATTCTCGTTCAACGATTTCAATTGGATTCGGAGCTGCTGCAGCTCATTGCGAAGCTCAGGCAATACCCCAACTTCAATCGCTGTAACCGTAGACATGGAGTTGCCGATCGTTCTGCAAGAAACTAACTCGCCAGCTTGGATCATCCCACCAACGATAAGTCCCTTGGTGCCTTTACAAACCACGCGCTTCCCTGCTCGGATGTGAGAGTGCATGATGCTTTGGCTTACGATAACTTCTTCCCCTGCTTCAACCGTGGCGTCTTGAATAAAGGAGCTCTTCACCCGTTTACCGGCCCGAATCACGCCTTTGTTATGCCCTAAGATCCCTGCGTTAATTTCGATCGAGCCGTCTGCCTCTAAATCAGCTCCATCCACACTGCCAGTTATGCGAATATCGCCGGAGGCTCTAACTCTGAACCCTGTTAAGACACTGCCGCGAATAACAACAGAGCCTACAAAATCAATATTCCCGATATTATAATCAACATCCCCGTTCACTTCAAAAATCGGAAAGACGTTGATTTTGTCTCGATCCGTCTTGGAAACCATGCCGTCAATGGCCGCATACATCGCGGTTTGCTCCGGATCGGTCACGACGTTTTTGCCTAGCTTGAAGCGTGCTTCTTTACCGTCTTTGGCAAACAGGATTTCGCCGGTCACGGCACGTCCATCCATGCCTGAGGTAGCAGGGATTCGCTGGGCAATCAGCTGGCCTTTACGCACGTTATTAATCGATGTGACTTCCTTAAAATCTACGGAACCGTCATCAAGCTCCACGGGCTTCTTCGATTTATTATCCAGGTCAAAGAGCAGGCTGATATAACCGTCCTTGCCTTCCAGCGGCGCTTGGCCATTTGCAATCACTGCTTTCGAATTGTAAAAAGGCTTCGGATCTCTGCAAATCGCTTCCAGCTTTTCCTCATCGATGCCAAATACGATATGATACGATTTTAGAAGCTCGTTCAGCTGCTCTCGTGTTACACGGAACGAATGATCGCAATTCATGAACTGTAGAAATGCCTTTTGTTTATCATCTGATAGCGAGACGTCCAAATAATAGCTTATGGGCATCGTCAGTTCGCTCACAAAATTCCCCGCCTTTCAACATTTACTCGTACATCAACTGTGCCTTGGAACGGCTAAGTGCACCTCTTAAGCGTAGAATGGCTTTGGAATGCAGTTGGGATATTCTAGATGGCGACAAATTCATGACTTCAGCGATTTCACTTAATGACAATTCATCGAAATAGAAGAGCGAAACCACGGTTCTTTCCTTCTCCGTCAAGCGTTCAATGGCTTTGGCCAGCGTTTCCTTCAAATAAAACTCATTAACCTTGGATTCCGGATTTTCCGCTTTCTCATCGATTAATAAGGAGAGTCTCGTCTCGGAGTCTTCTTCCCGAATCGGATCGTCAATCGAGCAAACCGTTGTCACGGCAATGTCCTGAACCATCTGGTGAAACTCGGATTCACTGACTTGAAGATATTCACTGATTTCAGCATCCGTTACCGATCGCAGATATTGCTGCTCCAGTTTCTGGTAAGCCTCTTCGATTTTTTTCGCTTTCTCGCGTACGGATCGCGGTACCCAGTCTCCTTGACGCAGCCCATCGATCATGGCACCTCGAATTCTCCATGATGCATACGTCTCGAATTGCAATCCGCGCTGGTAATCGAATTTTTCGATGGCATCAATGAGACCCATAATCCCGCAGCTTGCCAGGTCTTCTTTAGACACATTTTTGGGCAACCCAATGGATAGACGGCCAGATACATAGTCTACTAGCGGTAAATAAGTCTCGATTAACGCCTGCTTCGCTGTAAGGATCTTGTCTTCACGCCACTGTTTCCAGACATCGATATTCGCTAAGTGAGATTTTTGTCCAATCATGCTGGTCGTCACCACCCTTATTCTTCAGACATGCGGCGTAGAGCTTGGGCCAGCTCCTCCGGATCTGAATGTTTCTTGGTTGAAAGCTTTGGCGGATTCAGTGGGGAAAATTCAAACGGCTGCGGCGATGAATTCGGGTCTAGCGATGCTCGCAGCATTTGGTGCAACTCATCGTCTTGATCTGGTGTCGACGCATCAACTGCCGTTCCTTTTCCAATCTCATCCTCCGTATCCATGGAAGAGCCCTGCATCTGATTTAATCCAGCAAACGTACCCAACAGCCATCGGCAAAAAAATACAAGGATAAATAAAGCGATAAAACTATATAAGCTACGCAAAAGCGTGGTCTGCCAAATGTTATTACTAATGGACAAAAGAAAGGTTAGAAGAAACGCAAACGCACCAACTATCAAATTCCATCGAATAGTTCCAATCATGGTTACAATTCCTTCACTCCGTGTTGTACGCTGCGTAATAGTAGAATACCGGTCTCGCAATTAAATTCTATCGTTCGTCCATAATTTCCACCTGTATCTTCTGCAACAATGGAGATGGAATAGCGCTTCAGCTGATCTTTGCACGAATCCACATTCCGTGGACCGATCCGCATCGTATCGGATTGTCCGCCGAAGGCGAACATTTGTGAACCGCCCGCAAGCTTAGCTTCCATGCGCCGGGGCTGTGCCCCAAGGGCTTCCATCATTCGAATCATCTCGGGGATCGCGGTGTCTGCATATTTGGCAATGTTTAATTTGCCTTCTCGGGCGATGTCGGAGCTGGGCAGCATGACATGTGCCATTCCGGCCACTTTCACCTTGGAATCATACAGCGTGACTCCGACGCAGGAACCTAAGCCCGTTGTTTTCAGCACCCCGGTCAAGTGTGCCACATTCAGGTCCGCCATCCCCACTTTGATGAGATTGTCTTGGATCATGCAGTATGCACTCCCAAAGCCACGAAGATTTTTTCGAAGGATTCCGGGTCTGGGATGAGAAAAAAGTGTCCTTCCACCTCATCTTTCCCATCCAGAAATTTCGTATCAATAAGCAGCGCCTGATCTCCCATTTGACCGAATTGGAGAAGTCCATAGCTAAGGATCGCCCCTGCCATATCAATAGCAAGCGAGGGAACCGTCGGCAGCATGTTCAGGTTCGTGAAGTCCGCTAAGGAAGTCAGATAAGAGCCTGCTAATATGTTTCCGATTTCGCTGAGCGCGGAAATTTCCATTTCCGAGTAATCCTCATCAGTGACGACTTCCATTCCAACCAGATTGCGAAGCAGCTTTTTGGAGGATTCCAGAGTCACGATGAAAAACAAATTTCCAGGCGTTTCTCCCTCTACTCGAAGAAAAATCGCAATAACCACTTGCTCAGGTCCGCCGACACTGTCGGCAATTTCCTCGAAAGGAACCATTCGCACATTAGGCACCAGCATGTCGACCGGTTTATCCAAAAGCTTCGATAGCGCTGTGGCCGCATGACCCGCGCCAATATTGCCGACTTCCTTCAGAACGTCCATTTGAAACTCGGCGAATGAGTTAAAGGTTCCCACGATTATCCCTCGATTTGTTCCAGTTGGACGATTTCACTCTTGTTCAAAACTTCGTGCAAGTTCAGCAGGACTAGCAAGCGGCTATCGCCGACTTTCGCAATACCTTGCAGGTATTTGGCTTTAATACCGCCAACAATTTCCGGCGGGTCTTCGATATGATCCGAATCGACATCAATCACGTCATTCGCCGAATCTACGATGAGTCCGACTTCGATATCGTTGATCGCGACGATAATAATCCGTGAATTCTCGGTGTAGTCGCTCTCCGGCAATCCAAAACGTCCACGCAGATCGATCACCGGTGTAACCACACCGCGCAAATTAATAACCCCTCTGACAAAGCTTGGCGTCTTAGGGACGCGCGTCATCGGCTGCATGCGCTCAATCGTTTTTACTTTATCTACCTCGACCCCATATTCTTCGTGTGCAAGAGCAAAAACGATTACCTTCAGTTCTTGTCCCATTGTTCCAGCCTCCTTAGCGCTCTATTTAATCAAAGCATTCGTGTCGATAATTAAAGCCACTTGACCGTCACCAAGAATCGTAGCACCGGATACGGCGAACAGGTTTGTCAAATATTTACCAAGTGATTTCAGTACGATCTCCTGCTGTCCAATGAATTCATCAACAGTAATAGCCGCTAGCTTCTCGCCTTTGCGGATCACAACAATTTGCGTTTCGGTACCAGATTCCTCGCCACAGCCTGGTACATCAAACAATTGACCAAGTGGAATTAATGGAATGACGCTATTCCGGTAATCAATCATTCGATTCCCGTGGACAGAGCGAACCTGCTCTCGTTTGACCGCCATCGTCTCAACAATTGATGAAAGTGGAATCGCATATTTCTCTTGTCCCAAGCGAACGAGCATCGCAGAAATGATCGATAGCGTAAGTGGAAGCTGTACGGAGAACTTGGAGCCTTTCCCCCATTTGGAATGAACATGCACTTGACCGCCAAGGCTCTCAATCTTCGTCTTGACCACATCAAGACCGACGCCTCGACCGGAAATATCCGAGATTTTGTCAGCTGTACTAAAGCCGGAAGCAAAAATCAATTGGTCGATCTCTTCTTCGGTAATACGCGCAGCTTGTTCTTTCGTAAGAACACCATTCTGTAACGCTTTATTCAATACTTTCTCACGGTTGATCCCACGGCCATCTTCCTCAATCTCGATGAACACATGGTTACCGCTGTGGAAAGCACGCAGGTAAATGGTGCCGGTCTCAGACTTGCCGATACTAATTCGCTCCGCTGTCGATTCGACGCCATGGTCAACCGCATTTCGCAGCAAGTGCACCAGTGGATCCCCAATCTCGTCCACTACTGTACGATCGAGCTCCGTATCAGCCCCAGTGATGATCAAATCCACTTTTTTGTCGAGCGTCTTCGCTACATCCCGAATCATACGCGGAAATCGGTTGAACACGGTATCGACCGGAACCATGCGAAGCTTCAATACGATGTTTTGCAAGTCGCTGCTTACCCTCGCCATATGTTCGACGGTTTCACTAAGCTCGGATTTACGAATTTCACTTGCCAGCTGCTCCAATCGTACGCGGTCAATGAGGAGCTCGCTGAACAAATTCATTAGCGTATCCAGACGCTCAATATCTACACGAATCGTACGCCCGCCAACAGGTGCTCCGCCACCGGAAGCAGCAGGCTTTTTCGCTTCAGCTTTTGCAGGCTCTTCCTTTGCTGGTTGATCAGTTACCTCTTGCTTCTGAACTTGCGGCACAGTTGCGTCGCCTTTCATTAGTTGGGAGAGCTTCTCTTGATCTAGTACCGTAAGCTTCACCGATTCGATCTCGGACACGCTGAGAATTTCTTTTTCCAATAATTCCGGAGCAATGTGGGAAACATAGTAAACGGTGAACGAACGGTCGAACTTTTCTTGCTCGATGTCTTCAACGGCGGGAGAAGATTTGATTACTTCCCCGTTTTGCTCAAGCACATTGAATACCATGTACGCGCGGGCTGCTTTTAGCACGCAATCTTCCTTCACGTTGACAACAATCCGGATGGCTGTCATTCCAGCCTCAATCGTTTGCTGCAGGATGGAAAATTGAAACTCATCCAGCTCCGCAGCTCCGTTCGAACCAGCCGTGAAAGCGGCGGAAGTCGATTGGCTTGTGGTACCGCCCTTTAAATAGTCTCCAGAGACGATGGACTTCAAAGCCGTTACGATGTGATTCACATCCGCTTGTCCCGTCCCCCCTTGAATGATGTCTTCCACCATGCTTTCAAGGGAATCTAAGCTTTTAAAAATACAATCGAAGATAAAAGAGTCCATTTGAAGCTTATGATTGCGAACTAGATCAAGAACGTTCTCCATCTCATGGGTAAGCGATGCGATA
This sequence comes from Paenibacillus cremeus, assembly GCF_007786445.1. Lineage (GTDB taxonomy): Bacteria > Bacillota > Bacilli > Paenibacillales > NBRC-103111 > Paenibacillus_G > Paenibacillus_G cremeus. The sequence continues at coordinate 149,886 of NZ_VNJI01000007.1, forward strand.
TCTTCGAATCCCATCGTTGCTGACATCCCTTTTAACGTGTGAGCGGAGCGAAAAATGTTTTGGACGATACTGATATCATCCGGACTGTTTTCAAGGCTGAGCAAATGCTCGTTCATCGCCTGCAGGTGATCTCTGGACTCATCTATGAACATCGAGAGATATTGATTCATTTCCATAAACACACCTCCAACATTGGTACTTGCTATGTAAAGTCGCCTATTGCACATTAGGCACTGCCTGTGACTATGGTCGACTGTGTGAATGCATTAAGTAGTTATCCGTTGATGAGTGGGTTATATCTTGGTGTTAACGGAATGAATAAGCTGACGAGCAATCTCCTGCTGCGGTAGTACATGGGTAACACATTTCAACTCTACGGCAGCTCTAGGCATCCCGTAGACAATGCAGGTTTCTTCCGACTCAGCAATGGTCGTTAAAGCACCGGCCTGTTTCAATGCTAGCATGCCTTTCGCACCATCCGAGCCCATTCCTGTCATTAGCACGATGTGCCGCTTTAATTCTTTTAATGGAAGCAGCGACTCAAACATGACATCGACGGAAGGCCTATGGCCGGCGCGCGGATCCTCCTGGGACAAATGCACTTTATACGAGCTCGTACCATTACGTGCAATGGTCATGTGATAGCCGCCAGGTGCTACATAGGCCATCCCACTTTCGAGTACCATCCCGTTTTCCGCTTCCACTACATGCAGCCCCGAAATCGTATTTAACCGCTGCGAGAGCGACTTGGTAAAATTCGGAGGCATATGCTGAACGATAACGACCGGAGCAGGGAAGCTGCCCGGAATTCCGGAAAGCACCTCATGAAGTGCTCTTGGCCCCCCTGTCGACGTACCGATCGCAACCAAATGATCAAACGTCGTATTGGACTCCGCCTGCAATCGCTCAACCATTTTCGGCGGAACGACGGCTGGTACAGGAACCTTCTTTAAAGGTGCTGCCGGTGCAACGAATGGCTTGGGCAATTTACTCACATTGGTCCCCGCAGCGATGTGAAGCTTCTCGAGCAAAGACTCTTTAACTTTATGCAAGTCTAGTGAAATCGATCCGGAAGGCTTTCCGATAAAATCAACTGCACCAAGCTCCAACGCTTTAATCGTTTCTGAGGCGCCCTCTTGTGTCAAGCTGCTCAGCATAATAACCGGTAGCGGATTTTCCTTCATAATAATACGCAACGCTTCTAAGCCGTTCATTTCCGGCATTTCAACGTCCAAGGTCATCACATGCGGCTTCAGCCGCTTCACCATTTCTATCGCTTCTCTACCATTCTTCGCTGTACCGACTACACGAAAGCCGGTATCCTCAGATATGAGGTCGGATATGATTCGTCTCATGAAAACGGAATCGTCTACAATGAGCACGTCGATTGGCTGCATTCAGATCACTCCTCTAATTTCGCTGCGAGCAATGGACCATCATTCTGAGAAGGATCCTACTGACAGCATAATCAATTTACAGGCTAGAGGAAATACCCTACCTACTATTTCAGCATTTTTAACATCTTGTTCAAAAATCCTTTTACTGCCCCAGCTTGCGTTTCACTCGGTACTTGGTTCGCAATAAAGTTGTCCGCCAGCTCTCCAATCGACTTCGATGCATCGCTCGATGGGAACGCTATGGTAAAGGGAACTTGTTTCTTCACGGCTTTAGAGACGCTGCTATCGTCCATCACATAGCCTATAGTCGGAATGTCCAGCTGTAAAAACTGCTTCGCAACCATACTGATTTTGTCCGCCGTTTGTCGGCCCTCCCGCAAATCAGTGACTCGATTCACTACAAGCCGGAAAGGTGTGTGGTAATCCATCGAATGGACCATTTTGATGATGGCGTAAGCATCGGTTATGGATGTAGGCTCTGGCGTTGTCACGACAATGGTCTCTTGGGCGGCCAGGATGAATTTGAGCGTCTCTTTCGACAACCCTGCACCCGTGTCAAACAAAATGAAATCGACATGACCGTTAAGCTGACTGATCTGCTTCTCAAAATAATCGAGCTGTTCTTCCGTCAAGCGAATTAAATCGTTAAATCCGGAGCCGCCCGCAATGAATTGAAGATCATTGTAGCCGGTTTGGATGATTTCCCAGATCGTCTTTTCCTTCTTTAGCAGATGGTACAAATTATATTTTGGAGACATCCCCATCAAGACATCGATATTCGCAAGTCCGATATCAGCATCGAAGACGAGCACCTTAAACCCTTTCTTTTGAAGCGCTAACGCAAAGTTTAAGGTAAAGTTGGACTTGCCCACCCCGCCTTTTCCGCTGGTAACGGTAATAATTCGAGTGTTTCTGGTTTGTTCGGTGCTTTTATTTTTGATCAGATTCCGAAGTGCTTGTGCTTGATCACTCATGTTGGTTATCCTCCAGAATCAAATCGATGATCTGCTTCTCATTGAGCTCGAGAATATCATCAGGGACGTTCTGCCCATTGGCCACATAGGAGGTTTGCAGCCCAAATTCACGTATTAAATTGACAATTGGGCCAAACGAATCCGTTTCGTCCATTTTGGTAAACAGTACTTTGTCCAGCTTAAACTTACTGAAATTATTCGTAATTGCCTTCATATCTTTGTATTTCGTAGTTAAACTGAGCACCAAGAAAGTTTCACTATGCCCATTCGATTGAAGCAAGGCATTCAACTCAGAAACATACATCTCGTTACGAAAGTTTCTTCCGGCTGTATCCATAAAGATTAGGTCACAATCGCTCAATCGCTCGAACGCCTTATTCAAATCAAGCGGAGAAAACACAACCTCCAGCGGCACATTTAAAATCGTAGCATAAGTCTTTAACTGTTCCACCGCAGCGATCCGATACGTGTCGGAAGTGATAAAGCCCACCTTGCGCTGATGCTTAAGCACTTGCTCGGCGGCGAGCTTTGCTATCGTCGTTGTTTTTCCTACGCCGGTTGGACCTACGAAATGAGCAATTCGAGTATCGCGATCAATCGGTTTTCGGCCATTGGATTGCAGCAGTTCGCTCAACCGTTTTTTGACAATCTCAACTGCGAGCTCTTGGGTTACCGGAACCTCTCCGGACTCGGCTTCACTTTTAACTAAGCCCATAAGTTCCGTGATGAAATCTGCATCCACCTCTTGATTTCTTAGCCGTTGTTCCAGGTCCACTATCACGGGATCAGCAGGCGCTTGAGCATTGCTTTGCTTAGACAGCATCAGCATCAATTCTTTCATCTGCTTAATTTCATCCAGCAGCAATTCTTCTTTCTCTTTGCGCGATGATGTCTGCTCGAGCCTCTCTTTAGGTGACTGCGGCACAAAGGTATGGGTTGATGTGATTGGAGCTGGCTGTGGAGCCATCGGCCTCGGCGGGAGCACATCAGGTACGTCAGGAAAAGCCAGCGTTGGCTTTTCCTCACGAATCGAACCATAGGCAGCAGCTGCAGTCGCCTTAGCTACTTGAGGCTGAGCGGTTATCATCGGTGAAGGCTTGGTCGCAACCGCAGTTGCGGACTTCGAAGCTGATCCAACTCCTCCGCTAGGTGAAGACGAATCCGTAGCTGCGATGACTTCGATTTTTTTCTTTGCAAATAAGCCAAGGAACCCACCGGATCGAATTTCTTTTGTATTTAGGATGACAGCGTCTTTCCCCAAATCCGTACGAATTTTTTGCAGCGCATCGGGCATCGAATCCACTACATACCGCTTTACCCTCATAGATTAACAACCCCCATGCTTTGGATTTCCACGCTTGGCTCAAGTTCACTGTAAGATAAGACTGGAATATCTTGCATCGTTCGTTCCAGCAGTTGCCTTAAATACATACGGATGGTCGGGGATGTAAGAACGACTGGCTGTTGACCCGACTGAATGAGCTTCGTTACCTGTTCGCCGATCCGTGAAAAAATAACTTGTGAAGTCGTGGGGTCAAGCGCAACATAGCTGCCTTGATCCGATTGCTGAACCGACTCGGCAATTTTCTTCTCCAGCATTGGACCGACGGTGATCACTTTCAACGTATCTCCGCTCGTAGTAAACTGCTGAGTAATTTGTCTGGAGAGTGCTTGCCTCACATACTCCGTTAAAATTTCCGGGTCTTTGGTATAAGAGCCATAATCAGCTAACGTCTCTAATATAGTAACCAAATCGCGTACCGATATTTTTTCCCGGAGAAGTTTGATCAGCACCTTCTGTACATCGCCGGTATTCAACGTGTTCGGAATGAGATCGTCCACCAGGGCAGGATAACTCTCTTTGACATTTTCGATGAGCGCTCTAGTTTCTTGGCGTCCGAGCAGCTCATGAGCATGCTTCTTGATGACTTCCGTTAAATGAGTAGCAACAACGGATGGCGGATCTACAACCGTATATCCCGATAATTCTGCCCGTTCCTTCGTGGCCTCGTCAATCCAGAGCGCTGGCAGCCCGAATGCAGGTTCCAGCGTATCGATCCCGGTCACGGAATCATCATCAAATCCAGGGCTCATAGCCAAATAGTGATTCAACAGCAAATCGCCCCGCGCTACGGTATTTCCTTTAATTTTGATGACATATTCGTTAGGCCGCAGCTGGATATTGTCCCGAATACGGATCACAGGTACTACAATTCCAAGCTCCAGAGCACACTGGCGACGAATAAGAATGATTCGGTCGAGCAAATCGCCACCTTGCTGCGTATCCGCGAGTGGAATTAAGCCGTAACCGAACTCAAATTCGATCGGGTCCACCTGCAGTAAGCTAATAACACTTTCCGGACTGCGTACTTCTTCAATCTGCTGCTCTTCTTCCAGCTGTACTTCCTGCTCCTGCTTACGTGCGAGATTTTGCTGCATCTTAATGGAAGCAAAGACGAGAAGACCCGCAATCGGGAAGGTTGTTATCATATGAATCGGTGTAAAAATGCCCAGTGCCGCTATCGTTCCGGCAACGATATAAAGCAGCTTCGGATACGAAAAAATTTGCTTCGTTAAGTCGGACGCCAAGTTGCCATCCGAGGCGGCTCGAGTAACGATGATACCTGCTGCAGTAGAAATCAAAAGCGCAGGGATCTGGCTGACCAGCCCGTCACCAATCGTGAGGATGGAATACAGCTTACCTGCTTCGGTAATGGACATGCCCTTCATGGCCATTCCGATGACTAAGCCGCCCAAAATATTAATCAAAAGCATGATAATCCCGGCGATAGCATCACCTTTAACGAACTTACTCGCACCATCCATTGCGCCGTAGAAGTCGGCTTCTTTCGAAATTTTCTCCCGGCGTTCTTTTGCTTGATGCTCGTTAATAAGCCCTGCGTTCAGGTCAGCATCAATACTCATTTGTTTACCAGGCATTGCGTCGAGTGTAAACCGTGCCGCTACCTCGGCAACGCGCTCAGAACCTTTGGTGATTACGATAAATTGCACCAAGACTAAGATAATAAAGACAACAAATCCGACTACGATGTTGCCTTGTGCTACGAAGGAACCAAAGGTTTTGACCACATTACCGGCATCCGCGTTTGCCAAAATGTTTCTCGTTGTAGAAACGTTCAGTGCTAATCTAAACAACGTGGTAATCAAAAGCAAGGATGGGAAAATCGAAAATTGCAGTGCGTCCTGCGTATTCATGCCAATCAAAATGATCATCAGCGCAATGGATATATTGATAATCAAAAGGACATCCAGCAACCAAATCGGCAGCGGTACCACCATCATAAGCACGATACCGATGACACCGATCAGCACGACAAGATCTCTAGGTTTCATTGCTGATGCCCTCCTCTCCGTCCGTTAATTCGCCTTGCCTTTAACTTTGTACACATATGCTAATACCTCGGCCACGGCCTGAAACATATCAGCCGGTATCGACTGTCCGATTTCCACTTGCGCATACAGCGCTCTGGCCAGCGGTTTGTTTTCCATCGTCATTATTCCGTTATCTTGAGCCACTTGCCGAATTTTCAGCGCGATATAATCCGTCCCTTTGGCAATGACCGTAGGCGCCTGCATCTTGCTTGAATCATATTGAATCGCAACCGCAAAGTGCGTCGGGTTCGTTATGACCACATCTGCTTTTGGCACATCCTGCATCATTCGCTGCAGAGCCATCCGACGCTGCTTCTCACGGATCTTGCCCTTAATGTGAGGATCACCTTCGGTTTTCTTGTACTCATCTTTAATGTCTTGCTTGGACATTTTCAAGCTTTTTTCATGCTCATATCGCTGGTACAAATAATCGAAGACAGCCATGGCGATCAATATTCCACCGATCTTGATTCCGAGCTGCAGCGTTACCGACGCGGCGTACGATATAACATCCTCCAGCGGCAATCTTGCCAGCTGCATTATATGGTCTTTCTCGCCAGATAAGGTGATATAAACCACAATTCCGATGACCGTCATCTTCAGAATGGATTTCAAAAAATCAACGGCCGCTCGTACTGAAAATAACTTTTTCGCGCCTTCCAGCGGGTTTATCTTACTGAATTTCATCATCAATGGATCACCGGTAAACAAGAATCCGATTTGCAAGTAATTCCCCAGTACCGCGATGACGATCGAAACCAAGAAGATAGGACCTAAAATTAGCATGACTTGAATGGCTACCTTCTCAAAAAGCACCGATACATTTTCAATCGAGATATTCAAGTTCAAGAAGTCATTCAAGATCGATTTAAACAAGGAAATCAACTTTTCCTTCATAAAGCCGCCAAACATGTAAAACGATAAAAACGAGAAGAATAAAATGAATGCGGCCGGCAGCTCCATACTTTTGGCTACCTGCCCTTTTGTTCTGGCTTCTTGCCTTTTCTTCGGTGTCGCGGATTCCGTTTTCTCCTGAGAGAACAACTGCAAATCCAATTTTAAGCGAAAAGGCACCACAGCCTATTCCTCCGTTCTATGCCTTGAACAATCCGAAAAACTTTCCAAGCGCATCCATCATGGAAGCAAATAAGTCTTTAAAAATCAGCTCATAGCCTGGGAATAACAGCAGCAAGAGCACAAAGCCCAGAATCACTTTGATCGGAAGACCGATCACAAAGATGTTAAATTGCGGTGCAACCCTTGCCAACAAACCGAGCCCTAAATCGGTCAAGAACAAGGCAACGACAATCGGCGCCGCCATCTGGAAACTGACATAAAACACACTGGAAAACGTTTTGATAATAAAATCCCAGATCTGGCCGTTGTTATTTTTCACGAAGAAGTCATTGTTCAGCGGAATCCACTCATAGCTTCGCATGATGCCTTCCAGCAAATAGTGATGGCCGTTAAAGGTTAGAAACAGCAGCATCGCAATAATGTATTTCAGATTCCCCAGGACCGGGCTTGAAGCGCCAGTCATCGGGTCAATCACGTTCGCAATACCGAACCCCATCTGAATATCAATGAAGCCGCCGGCAATTTGAACCACTGTGAAAAATAAATTGGCGATGAACCCCAGACAAAGGCCGACTAAAATCTCACGAATAATCGATAAGATATAAAACGAATCCATTTCTACCGGTGCCGCCGTTCCAATTGCAAAAAAGGCGATAAAAGCAACAAAAAAAGCTAACCCAATCTTCATCTGAGCCGGCACATTCTGTGCAGAAAATACCGGGGAGATAATAAAAAACGAACCAATTCGACAAAAACAAAGCAGGAAGCCAGGAAAATATTGCAGTAGCGACTCCATTTACTCCCAACCTATCCCACGTATTTGTACAGGTTATTCATCAGATTATAGGTGAAATCCACCAGCGTCGTTAAGATCCATGGACCGAACACCAGAATGGATAGCATAACAATCACAATTTTCGGTACAAACGCAAGGGTTTGCTCCTGTATTTGCGTAGTCGCTTGAAAGATGCTGATGATTAAGCCTACGACGAGAGCCAGCACCATCATCGGCGCGCTTGCCTTCAGTGTCGTATAAACCGCCTCGCCAGCCAAACGAATAATAAATTCAGAACTCAAGATGTCTCCTCCTGACGGTCCATCTAAGTGTTGTAGCTAAGCAAGAGCGACCGTACGACCAAATACCATCCGTCAACCAGGATAAACAATAAAATTTTAAACGGCAGCGAGATCATTACCGGTGGAAGCATCATCATCCCCATGGCCATCAACGTACTTGCCACGACCATGTCAATAACAAGAAACGGGATAAAGATGATAAAGCCCATTTGAAACGCCGTTTTCAGCTCGCTGATCGCGTATGCCGGCACTAAAGATGTCAAAGGCGTGTCCTCCACCCCACTCGGCGGTGCTGCTTTGGAGTAGTCCAGGAACAGCTTCAAATCCTTCTGCCGCGTATGCGAGAACATGAATTTTTTCATCGATATCGATGCTTTATCCAATGCTTCAGTTTGACTCACTTGCCCCTTCAAATAGGGCTGCAATGCCGTCTCGTTAATGTCACCAAACGTAGGTGCCATGATGAAGAAGGTCAGAAACAAAGCGAGTCCGATTAACACTTGGTTGGGCGGCATTTGCTGTGTACCAAGGGAGGTTCTTACAAAGCCAAGCACAATTACAATTCTGGTAAAGCTGGTCATCAACACTAGAATGGATGGCGCTATACTTAACACGGTAATCAGCAATAGGATGGATACCGTGCTAGAAGCACCGCCCGGACTCGTTGAATTCCCGATATCGATATTGATGCCTGGAATCGGGTCAGCCGCATATACACCGTGACCGACAAGCATCTGTGACATAAAGACGATGGTTAGGACAAGCAGTACTCGGATGCCAAATTTCATGTTCTATCATTCAACCGATCTTGATTTTTATCATCTTTCAACATCTGTTCCATGACTTCTTGACGGCCCTTCATCCGCTGCATCTTATTCTGAAACACCTCTTGAAACGAAGCCGTCATTTCGATCTCCTCTTCTGTCTCAGGTTTTTTCCCAAACTTTTTGAGCCAGTCGCCAATCGACTCGAGCGACGGACCATTAAAAGCAGCTCCAGCGGACATCATTTCCGTTAAAGTCTCCACCTCAGACTCATCCTCGATCTTCTCAAGCAATTGAATGTTGTCGCCAACTCCAACGATGTAGAGGGACTTGCCAATCACTACGACTTGAATCGATTTGTTTTGACCAAGTGGCAGTCCGCCCAAGGAGCGAAGAGCACGGCCAGTCAAGAACGCGTTTTTTTTCGAAATGACCTTAACAATCACGAAGAATATTCCGATAATAAGAAGGAGAAAAAAGATGACCTGTACGATCATTACAAAAGTATTTGCAGGGCTGCCCCCCGTAAGCTTATCCGGCGATTCCATGAAACCAGAGCCCGGAGTATTCGTCCCCGTTTCCCCGAAACAAACAGCAGCAGCGAACACTGCTGTTTGTATCCACATGATGAGAACGGCCGCCGACAGCTTGGCTGCGAGTCTTTTCAAGGTTCACATTCCTTTCAGGCTGTGTCTCTCTTAGGAGCGAAGCTTCCAACTAACCCAATGTCTTCTTGATCGCTTCGATTACACGATCCGCTTGGAACGGCTTCACGATAAAGTCTTTTGCACCCGCTTGAATCGCATCGATAACCATAGCTTGCTGTCCCATCGCGGAACACATGATGACTTTGGCATTCCCATCGATTTTCTTAATTTCTTTCAATGCTTGAATTCCATCCATCTCCGGCATGGTAATATCCATGGTGATCAGGTCAGGACGCAGTTCTTTGAATTTTTCAATCGCTTGCGCGCCGTCATTCGCCTCGCCGCAAACCTCATATCCATTTTTCGTCAAGATGTCACGAATCATCATTCTCATAAAAGCTGCATCGTCTACAATTAAAATCCGGTTTGCCATGGGTATACAGTCCTCCTAAGCAATGTGCTTAATCATTATTGTAGTTTTTGAATTCGGTCCCACTGATTTACGATATCTGTGACCCTCACGCCGAAGTTTTCGTCAATAACGACAACTTCTCCTTTGGCGATTAGTTTGTTGTTAACAAGAATGTCAACAGGTTCACCGGCCAGCTTATCCAATTCAATGATGGAACCTTGAGAAAGCTCAAGAATATCTTTAATCACTTTGTGTGTACGTCCCAGCTCTACGGTAACCTTCAATGGGATATCAAGCAGCAAATTCAGATTCGTATCCTCTGGTGGAGTCAATTGCGGCGGTGTGAAGTTTGTGAATTGCGCGGACTGCACATTCACGTTCCTAGCCATTTGCTCCCCATACTGCTGCGGCTGTACCGGTTGTGGCGGATATGGCGCGTGCGGCGGATACATCATCGGTTGCTGATACATAGGCTGCTGGTACATCGGTTGTTGATACATAGGCTGCTGGTACTCCGGTTGCATCGGCGGTTGCTGATACATCGGTTGCTGCGGAGCAGGCTGCATCGGCGGTTGAATCGGATGATCCTGGGCCGGTCTGACCTGTGCCTGAGGCTCCGGTGCATAAGTAGCAGCCGGTGCAGTTTGAGATGCTGCAGCTACCTCTTCACTCTCTCCTCCTCCCATCAGAATCGATACCATATCTTTTGCGAAGCTAACCGGCAAAAGCTGCATGATGGTCGAATCGATTAAATCCCCGATTGTTAGACGAAAAGAGATTTTTATAAATACTTCTTCTGGAGGGAGTGTCGAAGTTCCTTCTCCTTCCGACAAATTTAATATGTCGATTCCTGGAGGAGAGATATTGACAAAGCGATTAAAAATGGTTGACATCGACGTTGCGGAAGAGCCCATCATCTGGTTCATGGCTTCCTGCACGGCACTGACATGGATCTCGGAAAGCTCTGTTTCCTGGCCTGTCCCATCTCCGCCCATCATCAGGTCGGCGATCACTTGCGCATCCCGTGTTTTGATGACCAATAAATTAATGCCATGAAACCCGTCGACATAATTCACATGAACCGCGACATGCGGCTTAGGAAATTCCTCCACCAGCTCCGAACGGGCAATCACAGATACTTTCGGTGTCGTAATATCGACTTTTTTCCCTAACAGGGTCGACAAAGCCGTTGCCGCGCTGCCGAATGTAATATTGCCAATTTCACCCAGCGCATCTTGTTCGAGAGAGGATAAGTAATCTTCCACATGAGGAGTGAACCCGTAACTCGAAGAGCTGCTGTCGGAAGACTGCCTCAACAAGGCATCGATCTCTTCTTGTGACAAATAATCCTTATTATTCGTCATTTTCTTCAACTCCTTCATTGACGATCTCGCTAATTTGTATTGCCAGCTTTCCTCTAGTTGTCCCCGGACTGGCGTAAAACTTCAACTTCTCGCCAATGCGGATATCCAGCGGCTGTTCCACTGATTTGTTAAGGGTAACCACATCTCCGACATTGAGATTCAAGAATTCACGAACGGAGATTTGGGATGATCCAAGCTCGGCGATTATAGGAAGTTTGGCTTTATGCAGCCTGGATTGTAAGGCCGTCATTTCTTCTGGCGCGCTTGTTTTCTTCTGGGAAACAAACCAATGATGCACGGAAAGCCTTGGCATGATCGGTTCAATGACCACATGTGGTATACAGAGGTTGATCATCCCGGTTGTGTCCCCGATCTTGGTGCTAAGTGAGATCAGAGCTATGGTTTCGTTCGGAGATACGATCTGCATAAATTGCGGATTGGTCTCCAGGGCCTCTAGCCGCGGCGATAAATCCACAACGGTCTTCCAGGCTTCCTGCAAGCTTTCGAAGGTGCGGCTGAAAATTCGCTCCATCACAATCGTTTCGATCTCGGTCAAGGCATTGATCTTCGTTGGAGATGTGCCTGCTCCACCAAGCAATCGATCCAGCATGGCAAATGCTACGTTCGGATGCACCTCAAGTACCATTCGACCTTCCAATGGCTCTGCTTCAAATATATTCAGGATCGTCATTTTAGGGATGGATCGGATGAATTCGTCATATGGCAGCTGTTCGACTTGAACAACGTTAATCTGCACAAACGTTCGAAGCTGAGCTGAGAAATAAGTTGTCAGGTACCTTGCAAAGTTTTCATGAATACGGGTTAAGCTTCGAATGTGATCCTTGGAAAAACGAACGGCCCGTTTAAAATCATAGGCCCGCACCTTTTTCTGCGTTTCTTCCTTCTTGAGCTCTTCCGCATCCATCTCGCCCGAGGACAGCGCCGCCAGCAACGCGTCTATCTCGTTCTGTGAGAGTACATCAACCATTAGCGTCACCTCCTTTTAAGCAATCTTGTGCCTGTCTCAACCTATTGAATTACGATATCCGTAATTAAGATTTGATTCAGCTTTCCTTCATGAAGCAATGGATTCATTTTATTCATAAGGGCCGAAGTCAAATTATCAAAGCCTTTGCTACCTGTCACTTGATCTGGTGTCATGTCAGCGAGTGTTTGTACGATCAGTGCTTTCATTTTCGCATCCAGCTTGTCAAATTCGTCTCTAGCCTTCTTATTTTCGAGTTCAAAAGCAAGGGTCACTTTAATGAATTTGTTCCCGTTACCGGCTAAATTCGTCAAAATGTCCTTCATAATTGCCGTATTTTCTTTCACTTGGTCCGGCGTTAATTTCTTACCGGGCTTCACCTCACGCGCAGAGCTTTGCGCCATGTCTTGCGGGGATTGATTCGCTTTATCCATGTAATTCCATAGTACAAATGCTGCAGTTAAGATCAATGTAATAGCGATAAGGATGGCTACCACCATGATAAAAATTTTACTCTTAAACACCTACGACCCCTCCGAATTCAAGCTCTTTATCGTTCCGCTCACGAGACCGATCGATTGCAAGAAGCTTTGCACTTTGCCGACCACTTCCGGGACCGTTTCGAGCACCATAAACTTTTTACCGGTAATTAGCGTGATCATCGTATCGGGTGTATCCTCTATGGATTCAATCAAGAGGGCATTCACCGTGATTTCCTTCCCGTTAAGCCGTGTCAGACGAACCATCGGTATTCCTCCAAACTTGCAAGAAATGAGGGGAGGAACGAGCCTCCCCGTTTCGCTTGTTTCTATCTAGTCGTGCTTATTAACGTTTCAGGTTAACAACTTCTTGAAGCACTTCGTCAGAGGTCGTAATAATACGGGAGTTCGATTGGAAGCCGCGCTGCGCAATGATCATTTCCGTAAACTCGGACGTTAAGTCGACGTTCGACATTTCGAGCTGTCCTGAGATGATAGCTCCCGTTCCTGTGGCTGGATCATTGGCTAACGAAGCTCCGAGATCGATCGCATCAACATTGGAGTTCGGAGTCATCCGATACAGGTTACCTCCGATTTTCTCAAGACCGGAAGGATTCGTTATTTTGGCGACAGCGATGAACTGGCCCGTGTTGGTTGAGGTTCCGTCCGCACCAACAGCTACGATCTCACCCGATTGCGAGATGGAGAAAGCCGTTACCGTATCATCAAGCGTAATGGCTGTGCCACCCGTGCCCAGAACAAACATTCCATCCGAGTTCACCAATCGACGATTGGCGTCGATCGTGAAATTACCGGCACGAGTTAAGTATGGTTTTTCCGGAGCATCCGGAGTAGGCGATAAAGCGAAGAATCCGTCTCCATCGATCCGCAGGTCGGTTGGTACGTTCGTTGTCATGGCACTGCCCGGTGTATGAATGGTATCCACCGCAGCAACCGAGACGCCCAAGCCTATCTGTTTCGCATTCACCCCGCCCGCCGCATCCGTCGGAGCCGTTACGCCGGATACGGTTTGACTCAAAATATCTTTGAACATTACACGTCCTGCTTTAAAACCCACCGTGTTGACGTTCGCAATGTTGTTTCCGATCACGTCAAGCTTCGTTTGAAATCCTCTCATACCCGATACGCCTGAATATAGAGATCTTAACATGCGTGAAATGCCTCCCTAAGGTTCATGTTAGCTGCTTCAGTCGATCCACAGCTTAAGGCCTCCGGTTATGGGCCAGCCTATGTATTAAGAAATAATCATGGCACTATCAATTTGAGTGAACAGATTGTCCTTCATCGAGGCACCATCCATTGCCGTAACCACCGTTCGATTCTTGATATTAACAATCAATGCGGTGTCATTGATCAGCATCAGCGAATCTTTGGCGCCTTTCGTTGCCGCCTTGTCGATGGCCGATTGAATCTTGGCGAGCTGTTCCGGCTGAAAGCTTATGCCGCGCTGCCGTAATCGTTCTTCAGCATGATGACTAAATCGCAGCGTCTCTTTTTTGAGAATTTGATCAAACGTTCCAGCAGCCGAATTTCGTTCAGTGACCGCTCTTCTCGCTTGTGCTGGAGCTGGTGAAACGGGCGTTGGGTAAAGTTGTCCAATTGAAATTCGATCCGTCACTTTGCAGCCTCCGGATTCGAAATTTGACTGATACTATCCAGCGCTATGTCCTCCGAGCCTACTTTTACATATTGCTGGCCTGCTTTGAGAATAATGGAATCGACAATGCCCGATTTCACTGTACTTGCCCCGGTACTATCTACAGCCGTCCAAGTGACATTCTTGCCAATCAAGCCAGAAGCAATGCCCAGCGATTGACGCATCAGCTTCATCTCGGTATTCATATTGGTCAATTGTTCAACCGAAGTGAACTGCGCCATCTGGGCGATAAATTCTTTGTCTTGCAAAGGCTGTGTCGGATCCTGATTTTTCAGCTGCGTAATGAGGATCTTCAAGAATTCATCTTTACCTAAATTACTGCTGCTGGAAGTTGTACTTTGCGTGTTGGTGCTAGAGTAGTTAGGCCAAATATTTTTGGTACTGATCGCAGAGTCAGTCATGTTTTCACCCCCTACGGTAACGATTGTTATTTAAATCTCTAAGCCGTTACATCGATTGAACCATTAGCGGCAGATGAATTAGCTGCTGGCTTGTCAGGAAGCTCATCCAACGAGATCTCATCCATGGCCTCAATTCTCGCGCTTGCAGATTTTTGCTGCTTGGACGATTGTTGGGACTGCTGTTGCTGTTGTCGGCCTTCCTGGAACATGCCGGATTGAAAACCTTGGCTCTGACTTACTTCAAGCTTTTGAACTTGGATGCCTTGGCTCTGTAATGTAGTTTTTAATTGCGAAAGCTGGCTTTCGAGCATCTCTTTACCAGCCACGCTATCGGCTACAAACTGTGCAACCAATTGTCCGTTATGCATGGTCAGCTTAACATCCACTTGACCTAAGTGCTGCGGATACAAGGAAATTTTCGCTTCCGTAAATCCTTCAATCGAAGACTCCATCATGAAAGAAGAGACTACGAAATGCGCCATGTCATCGGAAAAGGTTGCTGCAGGCATTTGCAAAACCGGTGTTTTAGCGGTATGTACGGTGTTCATCTGCTTCAGAAAATCCTGTATCGGTACAGGTTGAGCACCATTATCCGTTGCTGCAACTTGATCTAGCGGTTCAAACAAAGGTGCATCATCTTGAGACAACTGCTGCTCAAGATTGAACTTGGTATGGATGTTTTTGGCTGCCAGTACCTCAAGCTTTTGGACCTTCGTTGGCACGACTTGAATCAGATCCCCTGCATCCGCTCCATTGCTATCCGACTTCACTTGGACAACGAGATCCGACTGTGGACCACGCTGCTTAGTCGCAAGCGATTTAGGCACTTCACCGGCTTGGGCTGCTGCTGTGACCAGCAATGATGGAAGATCCTTTAAGACTTGCTTCAACTCAGGGTCCTTGCTTCCATTTTGAATCATGTCCTTAAGCTGATTGAGCAGCTGAACGGCTTGATTCTGAGAGATCAAAGGTTGCTTGACGCTCGCTACCTGATCAGATTGCTCCGACGAATTCGCAGCTTGCACCGTGCTCTGAATCGGAATAAACAGCAGTGGGTTCAGTGCCGTATTAGCTGCATTAGCTGCTGCATCCGTACTGGATGCGGATTGAGCATCACTCTTCTGCTCTTGCGGCTGCGTTGGAATCGCTGTGCTCAGTAAAGCTTGAAGCTGCAAAAGCCATGCTTGCAAATCAGGATTGCTTAGCAATGCGTCCGATTTTCCCGGCTGTTGAAGCAATTGTTTCAAGGCATCGATCTGTTCGCCGGTCAGCTGAATGGTTTGCACATCTGTAGCCGGAGCACCATTTAAAAGTGGTGTCAGTAGTTGAACTAACGCTGCAATCCCAGAAAGATTCGATCCTTTGCCACCGTCTTGATTTCCGCCAGCCATCATCCCATTGAGTGCGGTAGCAAAACCAGCTTGCCCTGCAGCCGTGTTGGCATCCGTACCTGCATTCGCGTTTGCGCCTGCTTGTGAAACACTAGCAATTAGTGTTTGGGCTTGGATTTCCATTTTCTTTATTCACCTCCTTTCAAGCGTTATTGTACTAGGCGAGCCGAGATCAATGCGGCTGTTTCTTTCGATTGATCGGAAATGGCTGAAAGCACTTTAGATCGACCCGCGCTATCCATCGAGTTAAGAATCGAAATCACCTTGTCGGGATTCGTCTTTTGCAGCTCTAAAATCACAGTAGCGGCACTCTTCGGCGTCATGTTAGCAAATGTGGTACCGAGATCATCCTTACTTAGCTTGTCAGCCGCCTTTGGGTCCGGTGTAGCTGTTTGCTTCAGACGTTCTTGAAGCGCTGCGATTTCGCTGTCCTTCGCGTTGGTTTGATCCTTCAATAGAATGGAAGCGTCGGCCGCTTTTTTAGGATCCATTTTCTCCAAGATTTTGACCCGATCGTCCGTCTTCATCATCCCAAGCAGCAGCACCAGCTCTCTAGTCGTCAAATTCTCCATGATCGGGGCAGATTTGCTCGGTGTCATCTTCGCGTACATCGTAGCTAACTGTTGAATTTGATTGCTGTATTCCTCATCAGTCAGCGTTTTGGTCTTCATTTTCTCTTCGAGCGTGCTGTTTTTTACTTGCAGGTCTTTGATCGTCTGATCTCGCTGCTGAAGTGCTGCCGCCGTTTTTTTCAGCTCGGCATCCTTTTGTTCCAGCTGAGCATTTACTTGCGCCAATTTGCTGTCCGCAGACTCGGCTGTATTTTCGTCCGCATTCTGAGTCTTCGGTTTGTCTGTACCGGTATCAGCCGACTTGACCTTTGAGGCCGGAACCAAACTTTTTACAATCGGCACCTTATTCGCGGCTCGCAGCAAGCTATTCATCACATCGTAGTCAAAAATGGTAAGCAATACACCAAGCAGTACTGCGGTAAAGACTAAAGGGATGAGGAACCAGATCAGAAAACGCTCCATGGCCCCGTACGAAGGGGTTTGCTCCGTATCTGCGTTTGCCATTGCTTCATCTCACCTCCTCTGACTTGGTTCATAGGTTTAGGAAAGTCTTTTAAATCGGTTTGTCGCCATCTCGTCAAGCTGATTTTGCTCTGTTTTGAGCATCAGCAAGGTAAATTTGCGATATTCCCGTTCTTTAGCCTTGGTCCATACTTTTTCCTGCAGCATCTTCTCGGTCAAATCATCCTGTTTCTCTTGAACAACCACTTTCGCCGTCTCCAAATCCTTTTGCTTGGAATGAATGGATTGATCAATGTGATCCACATAGCTCTGCAGCAGCAATAAATTGGAAACGGTTGTCCGCTGGCCGGACGCCTTATGCAGTTCCTCCTGCATTTCAATCTTGGCATACTCCAGCTCGTTCAAATGGTTCTCTTCTTCTCTCAACGTTACCATCGCTTGCGATAACATCCACTCAGCTTGCGTCTTCTCGTTCGTTTTTAAGTCCACGATCTTTTGGAAGGAATAGCGAAATCTCATGCTCCATCTCATCCCCTATAAAATTCTCGTATTAAACGCTCATGAGCATCCGTATAGGTCAATTTCTCATTGACTCCCTGCTTGGTGAAATCCCATATCGATTGGATCGAATCGAGAGAAAGATCAATTTCTGGATTGGAGCCGCGCTGGTACGCCCCGATATTGACAAGATCCTCCGAATCTTTGTAAACAGATAGTAACCGTTTCAGATTCGATGCCGCTCTCTGCTGCTGTTCTGGGACGATTTCTTTCATTACCCGGCTGACGCTAGATAAGACGTCGATGGCAGGAAAGTGGCCGCGGTTGGCAATGTTTCGATCCAATACAATATGCCCATCCAAGATTCCTCGAACCGCGTCCGCAATCGGCTCATTCATGTCGTCTCCATCTACTAGTACTGTATAAAAAGCAGTAATCGATCCCTTAGGCCCGGTACCTGAGCGTTCCAACAGCTTAGGCAAGGTGGCAAACACCGATGGGGTGTAACCACGCGTAGCCGGCGGCTCACCCACAGCCAAACCAACTTCACGCTGAGCCATGGCAAACCGGGTGACCGAATCCATCATCATCATGACATTGAGACCCCGGTCTCTAAAATACTCAGCTATACTGGTCGCGATAAGAGCACCTTTGATACGTATTAATGCTGGCTGGTCGGAAGTAGCGACAATAACGACAGAACGGGCAAGACCTTCTGGTCCTAAATCGCGTTCGATAAAATCGAGTACTTCTCTGCCCCGTTCACCGATCAGCGCAATTACGTTCACATCAGCTGATGTGTTACGGGCAATCATTCCCATCAAGGTACTCTTACCTACACCTGAGCCTGCAAAAATACCGACACGCTGACCTTTGCCAATGGTTAGAAGCCCGTCGATACAACGGACGCCTACACTGATAGGCTCTAAAACACGAGGACGTTTCAATGGATTACTTGGCAAGTTATTGGTAGAGTAATGAGTCATGCGAGACGGTAATAAGGTTCCATCCAGCGGCTGACCGAGCCCGTCCAAAACTTTGCCGAGCAGCTCGTGACCCACTTGTACGGTCAGCGGCTTCCCAGTCCCAACTACATCGCAGCCCGGGCCAATGGATTGAAGCTCACCGAGCGGCATTAAAATAACTTTATTGTTTTTAAATCCGACAACTTCGGCCTTTAATGGCTGATTCGATTTAAACGGGTATATATAGCATACATCGCCGATACTGGCGTCCGGTCCTTCGGATTCAACGGTCAGACCGATAACTTGTGTCACCTTGCCATTGACGCGAATAGGATCCATTTGGCGCAGGTGCTCTAAATACTTAGCAGCGGATGGAGCTTGATGCATCTTTAGGCCCCCTCGTCGCTTCGTAAAGCTAACTGCTGCAATGCGCTTTTAATCTCTTTCAACTGCGTGTCGATTCTGGCATCGATACTGCCGAAGGCCGATCGGACAACACATCCTTGGTCTTGTACGGAAGCATCCGGGATAATTTGCAGCTCCGCTTGCGAATCAATGTGCAACAAAAGCTCTTCTCGTGCGTCTTGTATATAAGCGAACTGCGAGGGCGAAACGCACAGGGTCATAATCCCGGTTTCTCTTCTGCGAGACATCACTTGACCGATCAACTCGACTATCCATTGAGGTTCAAGTGTAAGCTGGCGCTGAACGATCTTCTCTGCGATCGAGCAGCTGAGCTCAATCAAGAACGGCTCCGACTCGTGAATGATTTGCTGTTTAAGTTCGTATGCTTGCTGTAATATGTGTGAAGCTTCCTGCAGCATTCCATCATATTGTTCACGAATGAGCTGCTCCACTTGGGACTTGCCTTCTTCATACCCTTGCTGGAACCCGTTGTGTTGAGACTTCTGGATAAGAGCTTCATCCTGCTGTCTTCGCTCCTGCCACCATTGATCAATCTCGACTTGAGCTTGATGTCTAATTGCTGCGGCCTCGTCCATAGCAGCACGCACTTGTTCTTCTGCAAACGATTGTGCATCTTGCAATATCTGTTCTTTCATCAGCATCAATTCAGTCAAATCTTCCTGCTGTTCTTGCTGTTCGATTCCTTCCTCCGATTGTTCTTGATGAAGAACAGTGGAAGCTGCCGGTTCTACGATCTTGGAATCTTCCAATGCAACGTACTGGAAAAACTTGATGACATTAGACAATAATATCATCTCCTCCACCGCGTGCGATGATGATTTCACCTGATTCTTCCAATCGACGAATCGTTGCTACAATGCGAGTTTGAGCTTCTTCCACATCACGCAGTCGTACAGGTCCCATATATTCCATCTCTTCACGGAAGGTTTCGGCCATACGCTTCGACATGTTTTTGAAGATGGCTTCTCGAACTTCTTCGCTCGCCACCTTTAGGGCAAGCTGGAGATCGGCGTTCTCGATATCGCGAATAATCCGTTGAATGGATCGATTGTCGATGTTGACGATATCTTCGAAGACAAACATGCGCTTCTTGATTTCTTCGGCGAGCTCCGGATCTTGAATTTCCAATGAATCCAGAATCGTGCGCTCCGTACCGCGGTCTACACCGTTCAAAATTTGGACCACAGCGGAAATACCGCCTGCATTCGTGTAATCTTGAGTAACTGTCGCAGAGAGTTTTTGCTCCAACACTCGCTCTACCTGTGAAATGACTTCCGGTGAAGTGCTGTCCATTAACGCGATTCTCTTAGCGACATCCGCCTGTTTATCCTGCGGAAGCGAGGACAGAATGATTGATGCTTGCTCCGGCTGCAAATAAGATAATACCAATGCGATCGTTTGCGAGTTCTCGTTCTGGATAAAGTTCAAAATTTGTGCCGGGTCCGCTTTGCGCGCAAAATCGAAAGGCCTTACCTGCAGCGTTGCTGTCAGTCGGTTGATAATATCCAGCGCCTTCTGGGAGCCGAGCGCCTTCTCCAAAATCTCCTTCGCATAGGTAATTCCGCCTTGCGAGATGAACTCCTGCGCCAAGCAAATTTGGTGAAACTCCGCCATGATGGCGTCCTTTTCATGATTATCGACTTTTCGAACGTTGGCTATTTCCAAAGTAAGCTGTTCAATTTCTTCATCCCGCAGATGCTTGAAAATTTGAGCAGAAACTTCCGGGCCCAAGCTGATCAATAAAATTGCGGCCTTTTGTCGCCCCGTCAAAACCGGTTGCTGCATTTTAGCCAAGCGCTGCACACCTCTATTCGTCTACTAACCAAGTGCGAAGCAAATTAACGAACTCTTCCGGCTTTCTCTTCGCAAGCTGCTCCAGTTGTTTACGCACTTGATTTTCATTGTTCACATTGTCGATATCAATGGTTGGGAACTCGACCTTCGGTGCATCGTCGATCAGTTCATTCTCCGCTTCTACCGCCGCTCTGCGTCTACGCATCAACCAGTATCCGCCGCCAGCCAGAAGTGCCAGAGCTATACCACCCAATCCACCGTATAACAGCATGGTGTTGGAGCTTGTCCCTTGATTTGCAGTCGTACGAGCAAATGCATGAGGGAACACGGTAACTTTCTTCGCCAAATCATCATCAGTCAATGTTTGTTTGTTATCTGCCAATGCAGCACGAACGACGTTAACCAAAATTTGCCGAACCGCATCAATCGTCTGAGGCGTGAGCGAGTTGGGATCATTCGGATCCGGAGGCTCAATCCCTACATTGATGGTTAAATCTTTAAGCACGTAAGGCGTAAGGTCGATCTCATTCGTAATCCGGTTCACTTCACGGTTGACCGTCCGCTGCATTTCTTCGGATTTGGATTTGCCGTTATTGCTGCTTCCAGGGTAGCCCGGAACATCGGTTGCTCCTGTTCCTGGAACGCCGCCTTGCGGTGCGCTGCTGTCGCTGTTGTAATTTTTCTGGATCTCTTGAATGGAGATGTCCAGTCCCACCTGATCTACTGTATTCGGCGCTGTTACGAGCTGTTCTTTACGCTTCGTCTGATCAAAATTCATGGTAGAGAACACACTGACAATGACCTTGTCTCGACCGAGAATCGCTGCGAGCATTTGCTGCACATTCATCTGAACGTCTTTTCTGAACTGGTTGTTGAACTCCAAATTTTGTGCTGCCAATGTAGTAGCGCTGTTAATCTTGTTCTTGCCCTTGGAATACTCCAGCATATCCCCGTTCTGATCGGAAATCGTAATGTTATCAACCGGCAAATCCTTCACACTATGGGATACCAGATTGTACATCGTATCCACTTTCGCTTGATCGAGATTGTACCCTGGCTTGATGTTCAGCACGACCGATGCGGAAGCTTTCTCAGGTTCCGTACCCTTTGGCAAAAACATCGTTTCCTTCGGCAAGCTGATAAGCACTTTGGAATTGCTGATCGCCGTATTCGAGTTAATAAGCTGTTGAAGCTCCCCTTGAACGGCATTGATATACTTCACGTCAAACTCGCGATCCGTCGTGCCGAAGCTTCCACTCTTGCTAAAGTCGCCATAGCCGACATTTCCGGTTTTGTTCAGTCCTTGCGATTCAACCGCCAGCTTCACGCTAGCGACTTGGCTTCGAGGCACCCCGATGCTCTTCCCGTCATCGCTCAGTTGGTAAGGAATCTTGGCCCCATCCAAGTAGGTCTTGATCGCGGCAGCATCCGCCGGCTGCAAATTCGTATACGCTAAGGCGTACTCGGTTTTGGAAAAATTATAGCTAATAATACCAAGCGTCATTAAAACCAGTACTACAGTGGCAATGATTGTATATTTCTGAGCTTTGCTAAATTGATTCCAATATTGTTTTATCCGATTCCAATACTGGAGTAGATTCTCATTCACTGTTTCACCTCATCCAGTCGACCGATCTAGGATTGTTCTATGCGTTAGACTTGCATTCTCATGATTTCCTGATAGGCTTCAATCACTTTGTTCCGCACTTGAACCGTAAGTTCTAATCCCAGCGATGCTTTCTCGGATGCGATCATCACTTGGTGAACGTCTGAAATTTCTCCCTTGACGAATTGCTCGTTTAATTTATCTACTGAGGCTTGCTGATTGTTCAGGCTGGCAATCGCATCGTTCAAGTACGCTCCGAATTGATCGGAAACTTCAGATGCGCTCATGCTCTTCGTCGGTGCAGTCCCTGCAATTTTGGCGGCCGTCTGCAGGTTTAACTTATCGATCATCATCGTACCCCCCTGTCATCTGAACGTTTATCTACCAATTTCAAGCGCTTTACCAATCATGGACTTCGATGCATTCAATGCGGTTACGTTAGCTTCATAGGAACGAGTTGCAGATATCATATCCACCATTTCTTTAAGCACGTCCACATTCGGTAAAAGTACAAAACCATTCTCGTCTGCATCCGGGTGCGTTGGATTGTAGACCTGCTTAAAGGGAGAAGTGTCGTCAATGACTTTGGTTACGCGGACTCCTTCTCCAGCCTCGCCTTCTTCGCCGCTCATTGCATTCTGCAACGATTGCGCAAAGCTTTGCTGCTTTGGCTCCATCGTAACCAGCTTGCGCTGATAAGGAACCCACTTTCCGTTTACGAATCTCGCTCGTGTAGAGTCGGCGTTCGCGATGTTGGACGAAATGACATCCATACGAAATCGCTGAGCCGTCAGTGCGGAGGAGCTGATATCAAACCCGTTCGTTAGCTTCATCCTTAGACCCTCCCGCCTATAGCCGTTCTAAGCTTCTTTACTTCTGCATTAACCTGCTGCACCATCACGTTATATCTCAGCTGGTTTTTGGCCATGAGCGACATCTCGTAATCGATATCAACGTTATTCAGGTTATTGTTAATCATAGAGGATTGATCCTGGATAATCTGTGGTTCGGGCTTCGGCGGACGACCTATGTAAAAGTGCCGCGGATCCGTCCGATAGCCTTCCAGTGAAGCTCCGTTCATCTCTTGCTGCAAGAGATCTTCAAACTTCACATCCGAGCGTTTAAAGTACGGCGTATCGACATTGGCGACATTATCTGCAATCACCTTTTGTCGAAGCGATGCAGCATCCAAGGACCTTTCCATCAGCTGAAAACCGGGCTTATTCAGTATATTCACGTCTAAATTCCCACTTTCACAGAGTGATGTGCTGATAGATATTCAACAAGTGCGGTATAATATCCTCCTTCCTTCGACATGATTCTCGAAAAAAAATATAGTAACCATGGGGAATCTTGTAGTTTTTATGAACTATTTCTATATTGAAGAAACTTGAAAATGATTACAATATGAAAAAAGCCCTATATTTAAATATAGGGCTCTTAAAGTATGAAATTTCGTTGAAGTATGACGAATTATGACTTCACGCTTTGGATGCCAGTCATTAGCTGATCATTCAATACACGAATATACGTTCCCTTCATTCCTAAGGAGCGTGTTTCAATCACGGCAGCACTTTCCAACTTGCGCAGGGCGTTGACAATAACGGATCGGGTAATTCCCACACGGTCGGCAATCTTGCTGGCAACCAGCAACCCTTCTGTGCCATCCAGTTGTTCAAAGATATGCTCCACGGCCTCCAGCTCACTAAACGACAAAGAACCGACTGCGACCTGCACCACCGCTTTGGAGCGCGCTTCGACTTCGATCTGCTCGGCTTTTTCCCGCAAAATCTCCATCGCCACAACCGTGGATCCATACTCCGCCAAGATCAGGTCATCGTCGATAAATTGACCGTTCCTCTTGGTAAGCACCAATGTACCCAGACGCTCTCCACCACCGATTACAGGGACAATCGTAACGTAGAAACTGGCATCCCCGGAATGATCGCCAAACACATCAAACTCACTCCCGGACGCCAAATTCGAGGAGGTTTCTTCGACTTTGAGCAGCAGCCCGTTATACTCGATCGGAAAACGATTCTCGAGCAAAACCGATTTGTTGAGCATCATATCCTGCATCGCCGAGACAAATGCGCTGCCCAGTACTTTTCCTTTCCGGCTGACGACAAAAATATCCGATTGCAAAATATCGCTGAGCACGGCCGCCATATCCATGAAGCTCACCGTCTTGCCCGCTTCTTTTTGCAAAAGCTTGTTCAGCCTTCTGGTCTTCATTAACAATGTCATAATACTTGCCTCCTAGATTGCGACAGTTACAATATATATTGGCTTAGATCACGGTTTTGCACGATTCCGGACAGCTTCTCTCTGACGTACTCCGGAGAAATTTCAATTTGGTCAAGTGTAATTTCCGGGGCTTCAAAGGAAAGATCCTCCAGCAGCTTCTCCAAAATGGTATGCAAGCGCCGCGCGCCAATGTTGTCTGTATTCTGGTTGACTTCTGCTGCAATTTTGGCGATTTCCAAAATCGCCTCGTCTGAAAATTGAACCTTGATGCCTTCGGTTTCCAATAATGCTGTATACTGCTTTGTTAATGCATTTTGCGGTTCCTTCAATATAAGAACGAAATCTTGCTGCGTCAAGCTGCTGAGCTCTACCCGAATCGGGAAGCGCCCCTGGAGCTCGGGGATCAAATCCGAAGGCTTGGCGATATGGAAGGCACCTGCGGCCACAAACAGCACATAGTCGGTTTTGACAGGCCCGTACTTCGTCATGACGGTGGAGCCTTCTACAATCGGCAAAATGTCGCGCTGTACGCCTTCACGGGATACATCCGGACCACTGCCGCGACTGGAGCTGCAAATTTTATCGATTTCATCTATAAAAATGATACCATCCTGCTCTGCTCGCTTCACAGCCTCTTGCATCACTTCGTCCATATCGAGCAGCTTCTGAGCTTCTTCCTGCAGCAGTACCTTGCGTGCTTCTTTCACAGGCAGCTTGCGCTTCTTGGTCTTCTTAGGCATCAGGCTGCCGAACAGCTCCTGCATGTTCATGCCCGCTTGCTCATTGCCCTGTCCGGCCAACATATCAAGCATGGAAGGAGTATTGTCCTCCACCTCGATCTCTACCACTTGCTGTTCCAGCTCGCCATTCAGCAGCTGTTTCTTTACTTCCTGTCTACGGGCCAGGATGCCTGAATCCGTTTCTTTCTCTTGATTCTGAGATGACTGGTTTTGCTGCTGGCCAAATAGCATTTCTAGCGGATTCCGATTTTCTTTGGGCTTGGAGGGATTCGGCACTAGAATCGTGACCAGCCGATCGACGACCATCTGCTCCGCCTTTTCCTTGAGCTTATCGGTTTTTTCCGCCTTCACCATACGTATCGACGTTTCCACTAAGTCCCGAACCATCGATTCCACATCTCTGCCGACGTATCCAACCTCAGTAAACTTGGTTGCTTCTACTTTGACAAACGGCGCATTCACCAGCTTTGCCAAGCGTCTTGCAATCTCCGTTTTCCCTACGCCGGTCGGTCCGATCATCAAAATGTTCTTCGGTACGATCTCGTCGCGGATGGATTCATCAAGCAGGCTGCGACGATAGCGGTTGCGGAGCGCTACGGCTACCGATTTCTTGGCTTGCTTTTGTCCGACAATATACTTATCCAGTTCGGCAACAATTTGTTTGGGGGTTAAGGCGGCCTGTTTCAATGGACATAACCTCCTGCATAGCAACTGAACAAGCATCCGATGGCGCTGCCAGTTGTCAATTAATTATTCAATTTCTTCCACTATAATGTTGTGATTGGTGAATACGCAGATTTCCGCTGCCATCGTAAGTGATGCGTGGGCAATCTCTTTAGCAGTCATGGTCGGCGCATAGCGATGCAGTGCTCTGCCTGCAGCCAGCGCGAAGCTGCCGCCCGAGCCAATCGCAAGAATACCGTCATCCGGCTCAATGATCTCACCGTTACCAGAGATGAGCAGCAAGCCGCCGCGGTCCATCACGATCATCATCGCTTCCAGCCGTCGTAAGATGCGATCCTGCCGCCAATCCTTCGCCAGCTCCACAGCGGAACGCTGCAGGTTGCCGTGGTGCTCCTCCAGCTTGGCCTCGAACTTCTCAAACAAGGTGATCGCATCGGCGACGGACCCAGCAAACCCTGCAATCACATTGCCGCGGTACAGCCTGCGCACCTTCTTAGCCTGCGATTTCATAACCATGCTGTTGCCAAAGGTCACTTGACCGTCACCGGCGATAGCACCTTTGCCTTGATGCCTGATCGCAAAGATCGTCGTGGCGTGAAATGTTTGCTCCATAGCTTCTCGTTTCTCCCTTCATTCAAGAAGAAAACTAAGCTGTACAAGCTTAGTTTTGCGGGCACGCTTCCCTATTCGGCATCAATATGTCGGGTATATAGTAACATAGTACATGTTTCATTTACAAGCTGAATTGTATTCGTTTTGTGAAAAATTCTGAATTTTCTCAATTGCCCGCTGCGCGATCTTTT
This sequence comes from Paenibacillus cremeus, assembly GCF_007786445.1. Taxonomy (GTDB): domain Bacteria; phylum Bacillota; class Bacilli; order Paenibacillales; family NBRC-103111; genus Paenibacillus_G; species Paenibacillus_G cremeus. The sequence continues at coordinate 176,722 of NZ_VNJI01000007.1, forward strand.
CATTTTTCAGCTGCTTGCTCTTGATCTTCTCTCCGAGCGGAGGGAACAGGCCAAAGTTCGCGTTCATCGGTTGAAAATGTTTAAAATCCGCCGTCGTAATATACTGCGCCATGCTGCCCAGCGCCGTATCTGGAGGAAGCACGAAGCACTCCTGGCCTTTCGCGAATTGGGCTGCATTCATCCCTGCGATTAATCCCGAGGCAGCCGATTCTACATAGCCTTCTACTCCGGTCATTTGACCTGCAAAAAACAAATTCTCTCGGCCGCGGAACTGATAGGTCGGGTGAAGCAGCTTCGGAGAATTGATAAACGTGTTCCGGTGCATAACGCCGAAGCGTACGAACTCTGCATTCTCCAATCCCGGGATCAGCGAAAATACTCGCTTTTGCTCGCCCCATTTCAAATGGGTTTGGAATCCGACCAAATTGTACAGCGTTCCTGCCGCGTTATCTTGGCGCAGCTGAACCACGGCATATGGCAGCTGACCTGTATGCGGGTTGACCAGCCCCACAGGCTTCATAGGACCGTATAGCGCGGTTTGGCGCCCACGCTTGGACATGACCTCGATCGGCATACAGCCCTCGAAGTAAATTTCTTTCTCAAATTCCTTAATCGGTGCCGTTTCTGCGGTGATCAGAGCTTCGTAGAACGTATTGAATTCTGCTTCCGTCATCGGACAGTTCAGATACGCCGCTTCGCCCTTGTCATATCGTGAGGCTAAATACACCTTACCCATGTCAATGGAATCCTTCTCTACAATCGGCGCCGCCGCATCGTAGAAGTAGAGATAGTCCTCACCGGTCAAATCCTGCAGGTGCTTGGACAGCGCAGGCGAAGTCAGTGGCCCCGTAGCGACTACCGTAATGCCTTCCGGCAGCGCTTCCAGCTCTTCATTGCGCACCTCAATCAGCGGATGGTTGCGAAGCATGGAAGTGACTTCCGCCGAGAAGCCATCACGGTCTACAGCAAGAGCTCCTCCCGCTGGGACGGCGTGCTTGTCCGCCGCGCGCATAATAAGCGAGTTCAAAATGCGCATTTCTTCCTTTAATACACCAACGGCGTTCGTTAGCCCATTCGCACGCAGAGAGTTACTGCAGACGAGCTCGGCGAATTTATCGGATATATGTGCCGGCGTTTGTTTGACCGGGCGCATTTCATATAGAACAACCGGAACCCCTCTGCTGGCAATTTGCCAAGCGGCTTCACTACCGGCTAAACCGGCTCCGATTACGGTTACTTTAGGTGTGTCTGACAACGTGGATATCCTCCTAGGCCTTTTGCATTTCTCAATCCTCATAAAGCAGGGCTTTTCCTAAAGGAAAAGCCTGCGTCTGCATACATTACATTCAATTAATCTTCCTGCTCGCTTGCTTCTTCCTTCGCTTCTTCTTTGAAGTCACACTGCACGCATTGGATGAACGTGCCGGATTTGTTGCGCTTTTCTACGAGCATCGATCCACAATTTGGACACGGCGCTTCCACCGGCTTATCCCAGGAAACAAATTCACACTCCGGATATCGGTCGCACCCATAGAAGATACGTCCCTTTTTGCTTCGGCGCTCGATAATTTTCCCTTCGTGACAGGATGGGCACGTTACACCAATGTCCTTCACGATCGGCTTGGTGTTGCGGCAGTCCGGGAAGCCAGAGCAAGCGAGGAATTTGCCGAAACGGCCCATTTTGTATACGAAATGACGGCCGCACTTCTCACAAATCTCGTCGGAGACTTCGTCTTGAATCTCGATCTTCTCCATCTCTTCCTCGGCTACCTCAAGACGTTTCTCGAACGATTCGTAAAACTCGCTCAGCACACGAACCCAGTCTTCCTTGCCCTCCTCGATATGGTCCAGCCCTTCTTCCATATGCGCGGTAAACTCGACATCCAGAATTTCCGGGAAAAACTCAATCATTTGCTCAATAACCAGCTCGCCGAGCTCGGTTGGAACAAATTTCTTTTCCTCGATCGCGACGTAACCGCGCTTCTGAATGGTCTCTAGCGTTGGCGCATACGTACTCGGACGTCCGATCCCCATCTCTTCCAGCGCTTTGACCAATCTGGCCTCGGTATAACGCGGTGGCGGCTGGGTAAAATGCTGCTTCGGATCGATCTGCTTCTTCTTGATGGGATCACCTTGCTTAAGCGGCGGCAGCAGCTTATCGTCATCCCCTGTATCCACAGCCGCATCATCCGTGCCTTCCACGTAGACCTTCATAAACCCGGCGAACTTCACTTTCGAGCCGACTGCACGGAACACCGTATTGGCTGCGTTCAAATCAACGGTCATCGTATCTAATACTGCAGACGCCATCTGACTGGCCACGAAACGCTCCCAAACCAGCTTATAGAGACGGAATTGATCACGGCTCAAATGCTCTTTAATCTGATCCGGCTCTCGGAGCACGGAGCTCGGTCGAATCGCTTCGTGGGCGTCCTGTGCGTTCGCGTTCTTTTTCAAATAAGTGCGCGGCGTTTCGGGATAGTAGGATGCACCATATTTTTGTTCAATGTACTCTTTCGCTTCCTCCTGAGCCACCGGTGAAATCCGCGTCGAATCCGTTCTCATATAGGTAATTAAACCGACGGTTCCTTCGCTTCCCAAATCAATTCCTTCATATAATTGTTGGGCTACGGACATCGTTTTGGCTGCACGGAAGTTCAGCTTGCGGGCCGCCTCCTGCTGCATCGAGCTCGTAATAAACGGTGGAGACGGGTTGCGCTGGCGCTCCTTCTCCTTCACCTCGCTGACGGTAAAGTCCGCCTTTTGCAGTTCCGCAAGAACCTCATTCACTTCGGACTCATTGTGCAGCTCTTTTTTATCGCCGCCAATGCTGTAAAACTTCGCCTCAAAATCGGCGGTTCCCGTGGTTAGCTTAGCTGTGATCGTCCAATATTCTTCGGGCTCGAAAGCGTTAATCTCATTCTCCCGATCGTAGATCAGTTTGACCGCAACCGATTGCACCCGACCGGCGGACAGCCCTTTCTTCACCTTTTTCCAAAGCAGCGGGCTGATCTTGTAACCGACAAGCCGGTCTAGAATACGCCGAGCCTGTTGAGCGTTCACCAGATCTTGGTTAATTTTACGCGGCGTTTTGAAGGCATCCTTCACCGCTTGCTTCGTAATCTCATTAAATACGACCCGACAGGCATCTTGATCGGAAATATCCAAGTAATGTGCCAAATGCCATGCAATCGCTTCCCCTTCGCGATCAGGGTCAGCCGCCAGATAAATTTTTTTGACGCGCTTACTGGCATCCTTCAATTCTTTAAGCACGGAGCCCTTACCGCGGATCGTTATGTATTTCGGTTCAAAGTTTTTATTTACTTCTACGCCAATTTGGCTCTTTGGCAAGTCCCGAATATGTCCCATGGAAGCTTTCACGATGAATTTGCTGCCTAGATACTTCCCGATGGTTTTGGCTTTTGCGGGTGACTCCACAATGACTAATGAATCTGCCATAGGCGTCTTGCCCCCTTCGACAAATGAAATATGTATATGATCATCAAGGCACTGTGTAGACAGAACCTGGAAGCTCGACGATGCGCCGCATCATTAGTAAATTTATCAGAACTGAATGCAAATGTCCAAACGTAAATTGACTTTGCGTCTTCAGCACATCGATGGACATCGGCTTGGTAACTAATAAATCGAAAATTTGCTGCTCATCCGCCTTAAGGGGAGACGGTGCCCCAATGATGGTTTTAATGTTTGCCGATCGTTCCAAACCTATCCTGTCTGCGTATTCTTCTAGGATATCTTCAGGCCCGGTCACGAGCTTGGCCCCTTGCTTAAGGAGCGACAGCGTGCCCTGGCTCTTGGGTGAGGAGATGGGTCCTGGGACAGCGAACACATCGCGCGATTCATCCAGCGCTTGATCCGCCGTGATGAGAGAGCCGCTCCTGAGCGCTGCCTCCACAACAACGACACCAAGGCTAAGCCCGGCAATAACTCGATTACGCTGAGGAAATAAGCCTGGGTGCGATTTGGTACCCAGCGGATATTCCGATAATAAGACACCTTGCGATGCGATTTTCCGGTATAAAAGCTTATTCTCGGGCGGATAAATCTCCTCGATACTGCAGCCTAAAACCGCAATCGTGCTTCCTATTCCCGTTAAAGCACCTTCATGTGCAGCACTGTCAATCCCCCGAGCCAGCCCACTGACAACACAAACCCCGTTCGCAGAAAGGGAAGCAGCCAGCTTCTCCGCTGTCATTTTACCGTAAGCCGTAGGCGTTCGAGTCCCGACCATACCGATGCAAGGAAGCGAAGCCAGCGCGAGATCCCCCATATAATACATGATCCAAGGCTGATCAGCCGTTTCCTTGAGCAGCTTCGGGTACGCCTCATCCCAAAAGGTCACCCATTCGATCCCTTTTTCCGCGTACTGACGTTCTTTGTTCGTTATCGCTTCGGCATCTAGAGCTGATAATCCCCGACAAAGCTGCTCCGCTTTGACCGATCCTAACCCGAAGCCGATCCAATCCTCTTTGGTAAACTGAAGCATTTCACTGAGCTGTGTGAACGTTTCGAGCAAGCGGTAAATCGTCTTATAACCGATGCCCTGCATATGGTGTAAGGCAAAAAGCATTTGTCGGTTGTTCATACAGTATATATCACTCCTTTAATAAGAAACAACTTTTGGCCTTCTTCAGCAAGTCCGGAATACAAAAAAGCCCCTCAAATCCGTAGCAAACTACGGAAATGAGAGGCTGCTTGCCTAACTCAAATGGTATTGAATTAAAGTTTACTTCTTAGTGATGCACTTCTCGAGCAGGCCTTTTTCTTCGAGCACGCTAACGAGCGTGGAGCCCATCTCGGAAGGCGTAGGAGCTACTTTGATACCGCAGCGCTGCATCGTAGCTACTTTCTCAGCTGCCGTACCTTTACCGCCGGAAATGATGGCGCCAGCATGGCCCATACGCTTCCCTGGAGGCGCTGTTTGACCGCCGATGAAGCCGACAACCGGCTTCTTCATGTTCGCTGCGATCCATTCAGCTGCTTCTTCTTCTGCGGAGCCGCCGATTTCACCGATCATGATAACTGCATAGGTGTCCGGATCTTCGTTGAAGAGCTTCAAGATATCGATAAACTCGGAGCCTTTTACCGGGTCGCCGCCGATACCAACTGCGGAGGATTGACCGATACCGCGAGTCGACAGCTGATGAACCGCTTCGTAAGTGAGCGTTCCGCTTCGGGAAACGACGCCTACGTGGCCTGGAGTGTGAATGTAACCCGGCATAATGCCGATTTTGCACTCGCCTGGAGTAATAACGCCCGGGCAGTTCGGCCCGATCAGACGGGTCTTCTTGCCTTCCATGTATTTGGAGACTTGTACCATGTCAAGCACTGGAATGCCTTCTGTGATACAAATAACGAGATCCAGCTCAGCGTCTACTGCTTCCATGATGGCATCAGCAGCAAAAGCCGGTGGTACGTAGATAACGGATGCCGTAGCACCTGTCGCTTTTTTCGCTTCAACAACGGTGTTGAAAACTGGAAGAGCAACAGTTTCGCCGTTTTCAAGTGTAATATCAACGTTCGTGCCGCCTTTGCCTGGCGTAACGCCGCCGACCATTTGTGTGCCGTAGTCCAAACCGCCCTTAGTGTGGAACATACCTACGGAACCGGTGATGCCTTGTGTAATGACTTTCGTATTTTTATCAACCAAAATACTCATGTTATAGTTCACATCCCCTGATTATTTTGAAGAACGTTAAAGAGCCGATTACTTCACGAGTTCTACGATTTTTTGAGCGCCGTCTGCCATGGAATCCGCTGCAACGATGTTCAGACCGGACTCGTTCAGCATTTTCTTACCGAGCTCTACGTTCGTGCCTTCCAAGCGAACAACCAACGGACGAGTCAAGCCCAGCTCTTTAGCTGCTGCAATAACGCCGTCTGCAATAATGTCGCACTTCATAATTCCGCCGAAGATGTTAACGAAAATCCCTTTAACACTAGCATCGGACAGAATGATTTTGAATGCTTCCGTTACTTTCTCTTTCGTAGCGCCGCCCCCTACATCAAGGAAGTTAGCCGGTTCGCCGCCGTAGTATTTAATAATGTCCATAGTCGCCATTGCCAGGCCAGCACCGTTAACCATGCAGCCGATGTTGCCATCGAGTGCGATGTAGCTGAGGTCGAACTTGGACGCTTGGATTTCCTTCTCATCTTCTTCGTCCAGATCGCGAAGCTCAAGGATGTCTTTGTGACGGAACAGCGCGTTGGAATCGAAGTTCAATTTCGCATCCAGGGCCATTACGTTGCCGTCGCCAGTAACAACCAATGGGTTGATTTCGGCAATGGAGCAGTCTTTCTCAACAAACGCTTTGTAGAGCGCCGTCATGAATTTAACCGCTTTGTTTACAAGCTCACCAGGGATGTTGATGGCATAAGCCAGCTTGCGTGCTTGGAATGCTTGCAGGCCGATCGCTGGGTCGATGACTTCTTTGAAGATTTTCTCAGGCGTGTGAGCTGCTACTTCTTCAATCTCCGTACCGCCTTCTTCCGAAGCCATCATAACGACGCGACCAGTGCCGCGATCCACGACAACGCCCACGTAGTACTCTTTCTTAATATCGCAGCCTTGCTCGATCAAGAGACGTTTAACTTCTTTGCCTTCCGGACCTGTTTGGTGTGTAACCAGAACCTTACCCAGGATTTCGGATGCATATGTACGAACTTCGTCAAGATTTTTGGCTACTTTAACGCCGCCTGCTTTACCGCGTCCGCCGGCATGAATTTGCGCTTTAACAACTACAACCGGAGTACCCAGCGATTTGGCTGCTTCAACGGCTTCGTCAACCGTGAACGCCACTTTTCCTTCAGGTACGGCAACCCCGTACTGCTTCAGCACTGCTTTGCCTTGATACTCATGGATATTCATTTAGCAAAATCCTCCTATCAGTAATGGCTTACTATATGGAATCGGAATGACCCTCTCGAGCCGGACCGACCGCTAACGGAACTTGTGAAACCGGGACAAAACTTGTCCTTGAGACACAAACCTTACTCATTGTACCACTTTTTTTCGACAGTTTCCTCATTTTACGTAATTAATATTTTTTATAACAATACAAAGAATCGGTTATTCCTTTGAGAATAACCTTTTGTATTGTTGCAACAAAATTTTCCGCTAAACGCGGTCGCCCCTCATCGAATAATCTTCGATTGTGAATTTTGTTATAACAGGCGAAAAGAATGGTTATGTGCAACTAACCTTTTCGACTGTTTCAACAGATCCTAACTCTGAATCGCGGTCGCTCTCCTTGGATTACTTCGATCAGGAGCTGTTATTGCAACAAAAAGAATCGGTGATTCCTTCGGGATATCCAAATTCATCCTCAAGCCTCTAAATAACATACCCAGATGTCTTTAAATTATTTGATCCGGGATCCGTTTTGGAAAAAACAAAAGGCGCATTCCTCCCTAACGGAAAAATGCGCCGGCCTAACGCGCTCAGCCGATGGTTTAAGAGAATGTCGGCGGAGTGGTAGGGGTCATTACGCGAGGCTCGCGTTCGGCTTGTTTAATGAACCGCATCTCATTGCCCGTGAAGCTGCAAATCATGCATTGGATGGTGGGCTCACTTGCCTCAAGCTGCTGCGGATCGCTAAATTCCTGAATGCTGCCGGAGATTGCGTCCTTCATAAAGCGCTGGGAATAGCTCGAAATGACGCTGAATTTCACCCGGTTGGAGCGACAATTGGGGCAGAAATAAGGTTTATCCTGCATTTTCTCATCACCTCTGAATTCCATTTTAGCCTTGTTGCAGTGCTTTTAAACCGTGCAGCCGGTGATTTACTGTTGCGTTAGGTTAGCCCGCGTATTATGATAAAGGAACATTGACGGCGGATAAGGAAGCACCTTTTGCCATGACTTTTTCATGGGGAAGGTGTTTTTTCGTGTATGCAAAAGTAATCAGCGCGTGCTTGCACGGTATTGAAGGTAAAATGGTCGAAGTGGAAACCGACTTGAGCAATGGTTTGCCCCAAAGCAACATTGTTGGGCTGCCGGACAGTGCGATTAAGGAATCGATGGAACGGGTACGAGCGGCCATCAAAAATTCAGGCTTCAATTTTCCTTTGCAGCGGATCACCATCAATTTGGCGCCTGCGGATATCCGGAAGGAAGGCTCGGCCTTTGATTTGGCGATCGTAGCGGGCATTCTAACGGCAAGTGGACAGCTCGATTTGAAGGAGTTCGAGGGCGCGTTGATTATCGGTGAATTATCTCTGGATGGATCGATCCGACCGGTTCCCGGCGTTCTCTCGATGCTTTCGTCTGCTAGAGATGCAGGAATTGTGCGAGCGATCGTTCCGGTCGAAAATGCGGAGGAAGCGGCGTGGCTGCAAGGGTTCGAGGTTACGTGTGTCTCCCATTTGCGCGAGTTGAAGAAAGATGGGGATGAAGATGTGGTCACTGCGGGGCCAATGGGTGTGATTCGTCGTTTAGCCCATAGCTCTGGCTCCATTAAACCAGCGATACCGAACGATTATTCGGATGTACACGGACAGCAGCATGTAAAAAGAGCGCTGACGATCAGTGCCGCTGGGATGCATAATATTTTGCTCATTGGTCCCCCAGGCACGGGAAAGACGATGTTGGCTCGGCGTCTGCCGACCATCATGTCCGCCATGTCCGAGTCCGAGTCGCTTGACGTAACGAAAGTATACAGCGCTTCCGGCAAATTCGCCGACCGCAGCCAGCTCATTCGGGAACGCCCCTTCCGTACTCCACATCATACGATCTCAGCTGATACAGTAATTAAAAGGGTGTTGGTACATAACAACTCCTATTTAGTTACTCTAACCTCTGTAAATGTAATTAAACAGGTACTGAAGCGATCAATCCGTAAAGCCACACTTTTTAACTGACGATCATTCGGATATTTCGCACATAACTGTCTAAGGGTTTCGTGAATGTAAATCCTTTCTTGCCGAGGATTGTATATTTTCGTTGAAGGCGGCCCTGTTTCAGTTAATAATTCATTAAGGGTTATAAGGTTACCACTGCTGAGACATTTGTTGCATTTCCAGGTTGTTTTAATTAAATCCATTTCAGTTTTTTCACTACATTTAAAACAAGAAAATATGATTTTATTATTTTCTAAATAATATTGAATCTTTTTGCTTTTAAAAAAAGATAAAGCTACGTGATTCATTTATATATTTATCACCTGTTTTTGCGCAGGTCCTAGATTCTTGGACAGCTCCATGAATTTTTTGAAATCACTAGCGCAAATAACGTATTTACCGCCCCAATTATATGCTGGCAGCTTTCCTTCACGGCACCAACGTCGCACTGTTTCTTTGTGCACATTAAGCATTTTTGCAATTGCACTCGGGCTTAACATTGTTTGATCGGGAATTGATTTGAATTTTTCGTTTATTTCAGACCCAAGACCCATTTCGATTAATAAATTATACTGGCTCATAGTTTCCTCCTTAAAATATTAAAAAATTAGTAACTCAACTTTCGCAGCTTAAATTACCGAACAAACCCTTGATGTACAAGGGCAAATCGGCCAGCCATTGCTGGAATTGACACAACACCGTTTGTTTGCTGCGTTTGCTCATTGCCCCTGCCATA
>NZ_VNJI01000070.1 GCF_007786445.1 Paenibacillus cremeus
AGCTTGCAACGCTACCCATGATCGGGATGTCAACGCCGCGCTAAACTTGCTAAAACTCGCAATGTAGATTGCAACTGCCAACGGGGCAGGAACTGCCCTTGGAGCGTAGCTAAACTTGGAGCAGTAGCTCTATTGACTACGAAGCACCCACCTCTTAGGTGGTGTGTAGTTCACTGAGACATCTTATTACGAATACATACTTATATCGTTCATAATTTAGTTACACTGCTAGGAGCAATTTTTTATACTTTGTCTAACTATATTGGGCAGAAATATTTAGTATTTACTAGAGTAAAGGACGCGATATAATTCGGTGTATGTATTTCAGGAAGCGGGCAAGATTCCGGCACAGCGTAACACATGCTACGAGATTTTGCGCAACATAAGCTTATTAAGGCCGAGGAACAAAAAAACTCGCCCTTTTTGTATTGAGGGGCGAGCCAAAGATTTAGGTTTCAATTAGTAAGGGTATCAACTAATAAGTAAATCGTCTTTTTTTTATATGGAATCTGGTAAGAACGATCCGTCTGCTGATGAATGTAATACTCATCTTTAGAAACGATAAACACTTTTTGAAGGGATTCCCCATCTATCGCATTAATGTCTGCATGAAGAAAGATACACTCTTTGTTGACAGTCATATACAGCCTTATTTCCCGCAATGTATAGGAGTGGCCCACGCTTAATTCTTTCGGAATCTCGTTATAATTATAAACGACCATTCGAATACGCCTCCTAGACTGTCTTCGTATTCATTTAAAGGACAGGCAGCATTTTCAACTTTTTCTCCATGTTTGAAGTGCATAATGGGCAAAGAGGTTGTTTATCAAACGAAAATTTTTCTCTCATCCAACCATAACAGGTTGTATCACAACACATCCAAACGGATGTTTGGATCAATTCAAGCGGTTCCGTCGATCTTTTCGAAAAGTACAAAATAATCACTCCATTCAAATTTGGTTTGAGAACTGGATTTAGAAGAAAAGAGCTGTTCAATAGGGAACAGCTCTTCGACGCTGGTGAGATCAGTATATTTTAATAACATTTTCAGCCTTCGATCCGCGAATACCCTGCCCCATATTAAACTGCACTTTCTGCCCTTGGTCCAATGATTTGAATCCATCGCCAGTAATTGCTGTATGGTGTACGAAAATGTCACTACCGCCGCCATCAATTTCTATAAAACCATAGCCTTTCTCGGCGTTAAACCATTTCACTATACCTGTATGCACAGAAAACCTCCTCATACTTGTTATATGCCCGAGCAAAGTACAAAAAAAATCACATGTTATAAAAAGTATCCCTACCCAATCGCGATACTCTTTATAAACATGTGATTTGTGTTTTATGTCCGAATAATTCATTCTAGCATTGATTGCCTTGGAAGTCAATACGTATATGCTCGATCACCCCAACCAATGAAATACCTTTTTTCCGGCGGTTTCATCAGCTGACGGTTTAACGTTGCCCAAATACGGCACAAGCGAGATCGGTATCAAGGGCTCCGATGGAGCCGTTTCTCCAATTCGGCTGGAGTCGGTGATGACAGCAGGTCCTGCGCCCCTGCGGATCACGACTTGGCTGCCCTTGGGAACGATCGGATACAGGGCGGCCATGTCTGCGTTCGCTAGGCGAATACAGCCGAGGGAGCGATCCTGTCCGATCGAGTCCGGTTCGGCGGTGCCATGAATGGCAATATCCCCGAGCCCGAGCGCCGCAGCTCCATACACCCCGGGCTGTCGTCCTTGCGGCTCACGTACTCGCTCACCCACTTTGAAAGTGCCCTCCGGGGTTTTACCGTTTGTGCCTAAGCCTACCTGATATCGAGCCAACTCGGCGGATCCGGCCCGTACGGAAAGCGTGTGGGCTTGTTTATCGATCGTGAGTGTAACAGGAGTGAAAGCTACATGTCCCGCCTCACCTTCGCCGAGCTTCCAATTTGGATAAAACATCAGCTCCGGCGTAAGCTGGGACCGATCATATACCCAACCGCCCTCCCCATTAAAAACGGTTCGGACCTCTGCCGAACCGGAGTAAGCTTCTATAGGGATTTGAGATAAATAATTGTGCGGATAATTTTGTACTAATTGATCAATGGCCGTCGGCGTCTTGCCGGCTTCCGTCATATAGGTTTGCAGCGCTGTACGCACCATGTTGGCGGCCGCCTCCGTCCGCGGTTTTAGCTTCGTAAGCTCCGGGCTTAAGAAGCGAATTTTGACCGCGCCATCCACAGCCTGATTGTACTCCGCGATAACAAAAGCCTTGTCCTTCCACTCTTCATCCGTCAGCGGAATGGCCTTGGCGTCCGTCGTCGGAACCGGAGAGGCTACCCCGTAGATCAGGATGCTTTGCTTCGGATAGGTATGGGCCAGCTCGATCGCTTTCTTGTGAAGCAGAGACTCTACGGCATCGGACGATTCCCCGTACGGAAAATGAATCAGGAACGGACGCTCCACACTTTCGTAGGTTACTTCCTTGCCTACGGTCCAGGGCTTTAGCGCGGTCACTGCTTTTTTGATCGTCTCTGAGCCGTACAGGAGAGCAATAAGCAGCACATTCATGAGAAACAAGACAAGCAGTGTCAGCTTCATGACCCTGAACCAGGAGGAGCCGGCAGCAGCTTTGACTGCGGCGGTGTGGGTAGGTGAGGCAGCTGCTGCGGAAAGGCGGTTCGCTGCGCCTGACGAAACTTTGTCGCCATTCAAGAGCCGGATGGCGGAAGCGGCCGCATAATAGTAGGGCGACGGATACGTTCGCATCGTTTCCCTATAGTGATGTAGTGCGCGGTCGGTCTGACCTTTTCGCTCATAATATTGCCCAAGCTTGTAGTGAGCTTCGAGGCTGGATGGATTGGGCTTGGCATAGCGGATCAATTTTTCATAATACTGAGGATCGTTTCGGTTAATGTAGAGGTTTTTATGTAGATGGATGAGATTGTCTTCCGCGGGGCTTTTGAACCGGTTCTGCGAGTCCTTCAAATTGATTCCCCCTTACACCATTTATGATACCAATTGTATCACGATACTCCGATATTTTGAATCATCAAACAAATGTATATACGAATCGTATCTGAATATTGACAAATCCACTGATTCATGCTTGCTCCAGTTCTCTCATTAATTGCTATGCTCCTTAGACTCGTTATTTGTATATCTGAGCCTGTAGGGCCATATACTTTAAAGGAGGAGTACGGCTTTTTACGTGTGAAATGCTTACCATTGCAGCTTTGTTGGCCGCGGATGAAGGTTTGACTACCCGTTGCCACATGAAAGGAGTGTAACTATGAGGCTGTTCACGGTCCATTTAACGAAGCGTTCGGAAGAACAGGCGGAGCGGTTGTATAGCATAATGCTGAAATCCGGAGATCGATTACATAACCGAAGCTTGATCGACATGGTGCTGCATCGTCAGGAGGGAAGCGGCTGGATTGAGGTCAGCGGCATATTGCCTGGGTTTCAGCTTGGAGCGGAGAGTGATCAGGTGTATGCATGGGCAGGAGAAGCAATTGCAGATTACTTGATCTCCGAAGAGGAACAGCGTCAGCTCCGCTCAATCATTCGGAAAGAATTCCATTACTCCCAAGAGGAAGATATTCAAGGCATTATCGGATACTGCGAGCAAATGCTGAGCGGTGCGGTGGAATGGAATGATCCTCAATCGAGGAAGGAAGCCTATCTGCGGCGGCGAAGCAAGATTTCCGATGAGCTGACCGACTATTTGCGAGAGCAGACTGAGCTGAATTTGGAGGGCTTTTTGCGCTTCCGGCTGCAGGCTTACCTGGATGAGCTGCGGGACGTAGTGGAATATGCTGTGGACGAGTTCGTGATGGATCGGCAGTACCAGGAATTTATTTCGTTGTTAAAATATTTCGTGTACATCCAAGAAGCGAAGATGCCTTTTGTCCATTTGATTCACAAGGGCGGCAACGAATTCATGCTGCTGAACGATCAGATGGAGCCCATTGATACAGACGACGCTGATGCGGTCGTAACGGTGGAAATGCTCGAGAAGGATATGAACTTTGAAGATATGATCGTAAGTACGCTTATAACCGTTTCCCCGGAGCAAATTTATATCCATACGCGGGAGCCGGAGCTTCAAGTGATTCAGACGATCAGCCAAATTTTCGAAAATCGGGTTGAACTGTGCGGCTATTGCCGATTATGCCAAAATCTTGACCGTGGCGCCGCAGCTGAATATAATAAAGGATAAGGCAACGATCAGAGACACGAATGGCTGAAGTACTGTCCAGAGAGAGGGGACCCGGCTGTAATCCCCTTCAGTGAACGTCAGCGGTTTACCCCTTTGTAGCTGTGATTAGGAACGATGACGATTTGAGATCGGCATTCAGTATGAATCACCGAATCATCCCCGTTATCGGATGTCTTGAGGATCCGCTAGCATTCGCCTGTAGGCCGCTGACGGATTGAACTAGGGTGGAACCACGAGCTAAGCGCACTCGTCCCTTTTTGGGATGCTTGCGCTTTTTTGTTTTTTACATTTGGAGGAGGTTTAGATTGAGATGGCAGTTAAAGTAACGTTCCCGGATGGCGCAGTCAGAGAGTTTGCCGAAGGGACCAGCGTGGAAGAAGTAGCAGGAGCAATCAGCCCGGGCCTGAGAAAAAATGCAGTTGTAGGCAAGGTGAACGGCAAGCTGGTCGATCTGAGCACGAAGCTGGAGACCGACGTAACGCTGGCGATCGTAACGCTGGATAGCGAAGAAGGGCTTGAGGTATACCGTCACAGCACGGCGCATCTCATGGCGCAAGCGATTAAGCGGATTTATGGCGGCAAAAATGTGAAGCTAGGCATCGGTCCGGTGATCGAGGACGGCTTCTATTACGATATCGATATGGAAGCCTCCTTGACACCAGAGGATTTGGCGAAAATCGAAAAGGAAATGGAACGCATAACGCAAGAAAACTTGCCGATCGTTCGCCGCATTGTTAGCCGCGAAGAAGCGCTCCGCATCTTCACGGATCTGGAGGATCCGCTGAAGCTGGAGCTGATCCGCGATCTGCCGGAGGATTCGGTTATCACGATCTATGATCAAGGCGAATTCTTCGACTTGTGCCGCGGGCCGCATTTGCCGTCCACCGGGCGCATTAAGGCGTTTAAGCTGCTAAGCGTAGCAGGGGCTTACTGGCGCGGCGATGCAAAGAATAAAATGCTACAGCGCATCTACGGTACGGCTTTCCCGAAAAAAGCGGACCTGGACGAGCACCTGCATCTCCTGGAAGAAGCAAAAAAGCGCGACCACCGCAAGCTGGGCCGTGAGCTGAAGATGTTCACCTTCACCAACGAGGTAGGTCAAGGCTTGCCGATCTGGCTGCCGCATGGCGCAACCGTTCGCCGTACGATGGAGCGGTACATTGTAGATCTGGAAGAGCGTCTTGGCTACCAGCACGTGTATACGCCGGTACTGGCTAACGTCGAGTTGTACAAGACTAGCGGTCACTGGGAGCACTACCAAGAGGATATGTTCCCTAAGATGATTATGGATAACGAAGAGCTCGTTCTTCGTCCAATGAACTGCCCGCATCACATGATGGTGTACAAGAGCGACATGCGCAGCTACCGCGATCTTCCGGTACGTGTAGCTGAGCTGGGCACAATGCACCGTTACGAAATGTCCGGGGCGTTGACCGGTCTTCACCGGGTTCGCGCGATGACCTTGAACGATGCGCATATCTTCTGCCGTCCGGATCAAATCAAGGACGAATTCTCCCGTGTTATCAACTTGATCCGTCACGTTTACGAAGATTTTGGAATCAAAGATTACCGCTTCCGGTTGTCCTACCGCGATCCGAAGGATACGGAGAAATATTTCCCGAACGACGAAATGTGGGAAATGTCTCAGCGCATGCTGCGTGAGGTTGTGGAAGAGCTGGGACTGCCGTTCTACGAAGCGGAAGGCGAAGCAGCCTTCTACGGTCCGAAGCTCGATGTTCAGATCAAGACAGCGCTGAAGAAGGAAGAAACGCTGTCTACAGCGCAGCTGGACTTCCTCTTGCCGGAGCGCTTCCAGCTGGAGTATGTCGGCGCGGACGGTCAGAAGCATCGCCCGGTTGTTATCCACCGCGGCATTATCTCCACGATGGAGCGCATGACAGCGTTCCTGCTCGAGAACTTCGCTGGCGCGCTGCCGACTTGGCTATGCCCTGTGCAAGCTAAGGTGCTGCCAGTATCCAGCAGCTTCGACAACTACGCGAGAGAAGTCGAAGACAAGCTGAAGCTGGCTGGCATTCGTGTCGAAGCAGACCTGCGCAACGAGAAGCTGGGCTACAAAATTCGTGAAGCACAGCTGGAGAAGATCCCTTACATGCTCGTCGTCGGCGAGAATGAAGTCAGCTCGGGCGGCGTATCCGTACGTCGACGCGGGCAAGGCGACCTCGGCGCTCACAGCCTGGACGGCGTGATCAGCCTGATCGGCGACGATATTCGTTCGAAACAAGTATAGTTTGTTTGTGGAGCCTGTTTCCCTCTTTGGAGGGGAGCAGGCTTTTTTGTGGTTCCCAATCAATTCTCTTCCATACTTGGATGTATATCTTGGGTTGCAGTTGGACAGCCTCTTATATTAAGGGGAGGTTACAAACAAAACCTATGTTAACTAAAACCGCAAGCCATGCAAAATGGATTTGTTTCATTACGCTGATGCTATCCGTATTGATGTGGTTTGAACAAGATCAGCATTCCGCCGACAAACAAGAAGCTCCGGCACCAGCCGCTGCCGCAGGAACAACTATCCACGCCTCGATGCAAAGTGCGATGCCAGCCGAGGCCAAGCCAGCCTCCACCGTGAGGGGCACGGTGACTAGCACCTTGCAAAAGGCCAAAAACTATAAGCTGTTCCCGAACCAAGAGCAAGATTTATCCAAATACTCCGCCGTTGAGGTCGTGGCGACAGGCTATTATGCAGGCCGCGAATCCACGGGTAAAAATCCAGGTCATCCGGAGTACGGTCTCACCTTTTCGGGAATGAAGGTCACACGCGACGTAGAGGCCTTCTCGACGATTGCAGCCGATCCCAGCGTGTTTCCCATCGGTACCGTGCTATATATTCCGGGCTATGGCTACGGCGTTGTAGCGGACACCGGCGGGGCGATCAAAGGGAAGCGGATCGACCTGTATTTTGAAACGAAGGATCAGGTATATAAGGAATGGGGCAAGAAAACGCTCAATGTGTTTGTCGTGAAAAAAGGCGACGGCAAAATTAATGAAGCCCTCTGGAATCAGTTGAAAAAAGAGCTGTTGTTTTAAAATTTACCAAACATAATGGCTTCTCCAACTACCCATAATAAGGGCGTAGGGGAGGTGATTAATCATGGCGAAGAACAAAAACAACAAGAAGATGAAAGCTGACACCGAATTTGCTACGGAAGTAGCTGCGAGAAACGCGCAGCAAAACCAGGCAGTGAAAAGCTTTAACAATCAGACGCAGAATGCGAACGAAAACGAAAACTTCTAAGTAATCTAAGCATGCAACCATAACGGAGGAAACTCAGCGGACAGCCGTCAGGGTTTCCTTTTTCATTTTCTCCGTTTTAATGTTAAGGAAATTGTCACAATGAACCAAAAGACGAACGAAATTACATATTTTCAAAGCGAATGTTTTGGTGTAAAATAAGATTACTGTGATGAATGTTAACATTAGGAGATAGGTGATGTCTCATGCTGAATGCTTTGCTTACAGGGGGCTCGATTCATATGAACAAACGGAAAGCAGCTGAGGTTTACCCGTTTCTAGAAGCCTATATCGCTCGCAAAGAAGAACAGATCGCTGAAATTGAGCAAGTTGTTGAGCGTTATGAGAAAAAACGGCTCATGGAAGAGCGAAGTTACCAGTCGATGTCAGCTTTTCGCCGGATGTTTACAGGGAAGAAGCCGGATCATCATTTGGCCGTTGAATATATCCACTACGTCAAGAGACCAATGGAGCAGATTCGTAAACTGCGTCAAGAAATTGAGAATGCTCGCGCCATTATGAAGGAAAGTAAGCCGACAGATTTGGTGGACGTTAGCGAAGAGCTGGAAAAAGAACTGGTTTAATTCATATGAATATCATGATGATTACACTCCTGAATGCTGATCGCAGCGCTAAGGGGGTTTTTTTGTGTCTAAAAACGATTTCAACAACTATCCAAAAACTATCCAAAAACTATCCAAAAAGGAAGAAAGACGCTCTGAAGTCCCGTGGTTGTCGGGAGAGCGTCTTATTGGTTTGCTTAGTTATTGCTTATTTTCAGCCGATCGAGCTCAATGAAATCATGGTCTTGGCTGTAGGCCGGAACGCCGTGGCTTCCGACATCGAGACCGATCAATTCTTCATCGCGGCTTACGCGCACTGGAACCACGCGGCCGATCAGCTTCAGTGTGACCCATGTCAGAGCAAAGCCCCAGACCGATACTGTTGCCAGTCCGAGCAGCTGAACGCCGAGCAAATGAAAGCCGCCACCATATAAAAGGCCGCTGTAGCCTTTGCCCACGTTTGCTGTCAGCTCCGGTTTGGCGAACAAGCCAACTGCAAGCGTGCCCAAGCTGCCGCTGATGCCGTGCACGGGGAAGGCTCCAACTGGATCGTCGATGCGCTTGGATTCCATAAACTCGGTGACAAACACCATCGCGATGCCGCAAATCGAGCCGATCAGGATGGCTGCCAAATCACTTACGAACGCACAGCCCGCCGTAATCCCGACTAAGCCCGCTAAAGAGCCGTTGATAACCATCGGAGGATCGGCTTTGCGGTAGCGCAGCATCGTGAATAATATACAGGTGGCTCCGCCGGATGCCGCTGCCAGCATGGTCGTTACGGCAATATGCCCGATCGATCCGTTCGTTGCGCTAAGCGTACTGCCCGAGTTGAAGCCGAACCAGCCGAACCAAAGAATAAACGCTCCGACGGAAGCCAGGGGCAGGTTGGAGGGAGGGACGATGTTGGCTGTACCATTTTCCGAAAATTTCCCGATTCTCGGTCCGATAATGATAGCCGCAGCCAGAGCGGAAAAGCCGCCCAAGGCATGAATGACCGCAGAGCCTGCAAAATCAATCATACCGAGGCTTCCCAGCCAGCCGCCTACGCTCCATACCCAGTGCCCGGCTACCGGATAGATGAGCCCCGTCATCGAGATGGTATATAAAATGTAAGCATGGAAATTGACTCGCTCCGCAACCGCTCCCGAAACAATGGAAATGACGGCGATAACGAAGGCGCATTGGAAGAGCCAGTAGGTATCGTGGGAGATGCTCATATTAATATGTGTTAAGTCTCCTCCCATCAGAAAGCCGCTGGTCCCGATCAGTCCGAAGGCATCCTTTCCATACATTAATGCGAAGCCGAAAAAGAAGAAGATCAGTGCCCCGAAGGTAATGTCGACGAACACTTTCATAATGATGCTGACCGCATTCTTTTGTCGTACAAATCCTGCTTCCAGCAAGGCGAAGCCGCCTTCCATCAGCAGTATCATGGCGGCTGTCAGCACGACCCAAATCGTATCCAGGCCGCTAGCCAAGGTGTTTAAATCCATCTTTCTCATCCTCCTAAAATACGTACGTATGACAGCACTTTTGCACCTCATTATACGGGTCTAGTGATAAATATGTCAACGAATAACGTTAGATTTTATCACATCAAGTTTGGAATGTTCGCTTGAATTTGGCGAAAGTGAGGATTTTTCTTTCCAAACCTTACGTGAAACATTGTTAGGCATAGTTTTCCCTGGGAAAGCTCATTCTAATTTTAACGTTTTGGAACAGATTCGTAATGAAGCGGAGGAGAACAAGATGTACCCATTAAATTCCAATTTGACCGGCCGTGAGGAAGCGTTTGAGCAGGTTCGCAGTTATTTGCATGAGCATCAATTTGCCTTAGGAGGCAACTGGGATTATGAGCATGGCTCGTTTGACCGTTATTTAGATGAAGCGCATAAAGTGTGGCTGCGCATCCCGTTCGAAGTGACGCACGGCACCTTAGATGGAGATTCCGGGGCCACGGATGCGATGGTGCAGCTCGGCACGCCATTTGTGCTCAAGCATGTATACAACGAAGGCTTGGACAAGGAAGCGCAGATGCGGACGTACGGCGCCCTGGTGAATCAGTTTCAGGAACCGCTTGATAAGGATGCGGCGGTGGATGATAAATGGGTGAATGAAGCGAAGTCTTTGCTCCATGAGGTGGAGAATGGGTGGCATTGAGGCAACCCCCTAAATCCCCCTTTCTAAGGGACTCCAAGGGTTTCGCCCCTTGGATGACGAGGCTGTCTGTGGAGCGGGTGCGAGGGGGATGGTGTGACTGCGGCTCGTATCCCCGCGTTTGTCCGATCCAGCCTGACTTTCAGCAGGCATGAATCGGACACGCTCTACCTTTGGTACGCGTTGGCGCGTGGTGAAACGTTGGCGGAGGGTGCTCGCGATGTTCCGCTTCGGTCTGACAACGTCAGACTGGAAGCGGAATCGCTATCTTTTGGTGAGGTGGGGCCTTCTACTTCGACGCGTAATTGCTATGACGAATAAGGAGAAACTTACTCAGACTCCAAATTGAAAGCGTGTCCGGGGGCCGCGAGGCGTCCGGACAAACGCGTTCCTTCTACTATAGTAGCTTTATAGAGACTTTGATTCTCTTTCTGACGGGATCAAATCTTGCTTATTTTACCTCTCATTTATTTTTCTTTAAGGTTTCTTTAAGGTTGCAGGTGCAAAATAAAGTCAAGAATAGTAAGTAGTCAATCGCACTTACACCATCGTCCTTATTTTTGAATGGAGGTCATCCACTTGGAGAATAATAACAATAACAACAATAATAACTTCGACTTCTTTCGTCGTCCGAAGGACGATGCGAAGAATAACGATACGCATGGCCGCGAAGAAGAGCGGGGTATGAAAGAGGAGCCGCAGAAAGAGCGCACCTCCCATTATTTTTCCTACGGACCTTACAAGCCGAACGCAGATGAGACCGTCGCCAGAGGGAGCTCGGAAGAGACGCCGGTAGAAGTGACGCCTCCGAAGCCGCTGCGCTCGTTCACCTTTGGAGAGGATGGCGACCATTCGAATTCGAACTCGAATCCGATGGGCAACTGGCAGCTGGGCGCACCGAAGAAACCGGCTGCCGGATTCAAGAGCATTTTCGCCGCGTTCATGGCGGGGGTAGTGGTCGTCGGCTCACTCATGTTCGCCTCGGATAAGATGAACCTGTTCACCGGTGCTCAAGGCGTTTTGACCGGAAAAGCACCAACGTCCTCCACGTCGGTGGGCAACTCGAACAGCGGCGGCGGCGTGAAAGCATCATCCTTGGACCTGGGTCGTCCGAACAATATTTCTTCGATCGTAGAGCAAGCCAGCCCAGCGGTCGTTAAGATTGAAACCAAGGTCAAAGCGAAAAGCTCGTCCGGCCGCTCCGGCAACCCGCTGTTCGACGATCCGTTCTTCCGTCAATTTTTCGGTGACGATGGCGGCAGCAGCAAGCAGCAGCCGAAGTCTAACGACCAGCTGCAGCCAGGCGGGATGGGGACCGGCTTTATTTTCGAGAAATCCGGCTACATCTTGACCAACGAGCACGTCATCGACGGCGCAGACGAAATTTGGGTCACGGTTCAAGGCTACGACAAGCCGCTGAAAGCGACTCTGCTCGGCAACAGCTATGACCTGGATTTGGCCGCACTGAAGATTGACAGCGATAAAGATTTCCCAACCTTGCCGCTGGGCAGCGCAGACAGCTTGAATGTAGGCGACTGGCTCGTGGCGATCGGTAACCCTTACGGCTTCGACCATACGGTAACGGTAGGTGTGCTCAGTGCGAAAGAGCGCCCGATCAGTATTCCGGACAACAAGGGGACACGCGAATACAAGCACTTGCTGCAAACGGACGCTTCCATTAACCCAGGGAACTCCGGCGGTCCGCTGCTCAATATGAATGGTGAAGTCATCGGGATCAACACAGCAGTCAGCTCGCAAGCGCAAGGCATCGGTTTTGCGATTCCTACAAGCACGATTTCCGCGGTGCTGGATAACCTGAAGAACAACGTGAAAATCCCGAAAGAACCGGCTCCATACATCGGCGTTCAGCTGCAAAACATCGACAAAGAGTGGCTGTCCGAGCTGAAGCTGGATAACACCGACGGTGCGATCGTAGCGCAAGTGGAGCGTAAGAGCCCAGCGTTCCAAGCCGGTATCCGCCCTTATGACGTGATCACTGAGCTGAACGGTCAAAAGGTCAAAACATCCGATGAGCTGGTCACTGCGATTAAGAAGCTGAAAGTCGGCAACAAGGTATCGTTCGGCATCATGCGCGACGGCAAGAAGCAGGCCATCGATGTCACCATCGGCGATCGAAACGCAGAACAAAAATAAACGTAAATGATAAGAGGCAGTGCGCAGCTCCCTGTGCTCTGTCTCTTTTTTCTATGGCACCAGTTTTGATACAATACATAGTAAAGGGCAGGTGGAATATTTTATGAGAGAAAAAGTGCTGGTCATTGACGACGATGAAAAAATCACATCGATGCTCCGTCGAAGTCTTGCGTTTGAAGGATACACGGTGTTTACGGCTTCTCATGGAATGGACGGGCTGAAGCAAATTCTGGAGCACGATCCGGGCATTGTCATCCTTGACGTCATGATGCCGCAGCTCGATGGCTGGGAAGTGGTTCGGCGTATTCGCGAAGGCGGATCGGACGTGCCGGTGCTGATGCTCACGGCCAAAGACGAGGTATCCGACCGGGTGAAGGGGCTCGATATGGGGGCGGACGATTATTTGGTCAAGCCGTTCGCGCTGGAAGAGCTGCTAGCCCGGATCCGTGTAATGCTGCGCCGGAAGACGGCGGAGAAAGCGGAGCAGTCGACGAACCGGCTGCAGTACCAAGACGTGTTAATGGATTTGGACACGCGTGAAGTATTCCGCGGCGGTCAATTGGTGGAGCTGACGACAAAGGAATTCGATCTGCTGCATCTGTTTATGCAAAATCCGAGAAGGGTGCTGTCCAGAGACATTATTATGGAGAAAATCTGGGGCTACGACTATAGTGGCGAATCCAACGTCCTCGAAGTTTACATTGCGCTGCTGCGGCAAAAAACGGAGGAGCATGGGGACAAACGCATCATCCAGACAGTGCGGGGCGCGGGATACGTGCTGAGAGGGGAAAGCTGAGATGTCCATTCGTTTGCGTCTGACGCTGTGGTATACGGGGATTCTGTCCGCTACATTGCTGCTGCTCGGACTCGGACTGTATTTGTTTTTGCATAACAACTACTTTAATACACTGCAGGATGATCTACAGAATCAGGCGGAGACGGTCCGTGCCCGGATCAAGCCCAAGCCGGTTGGCTTCACGCCGAGCGGCGGCTTTTCGTTCGATTTTGTCATGGTCGGCACCACGCTGCGCAACAGCAACATGGTGTTCCAGGTGGTCAATGTACAGACTGGGAAGAAATACCCTTCCAATACGTTAGCCGAATCTGATCTGACACTGCCAGACATCGATGAGAAAAAAATAAACTGTGTCCTGGATCGAACCTGTCAATTTGAACAACTGCGCATCGACAACATGGATTTCATGATGTACTACGCGCCGATCTATGCGTCTCAATTTCCCAGCGGCTCCGATAGGCCGGTAGGGATTTTGCAGGCGGGGATCTTTGTCGAGCCGTATGACCGCATTTTCGTCATGCTCCGGCTGATCTTGACGGTTACGGCGCTTGCAACCATAGTGCTTGCGGCTTCCGTAGGGTGGTTCTTAGCGCGCAAAGCGCTCCGTCCGATTGAACAGGTCATCGATGCCACCAATCAGATAGAAAAAGGGGCCGATCTGCAAAAACGCATTGAATACTACGGCCCGAACGATGAGATCGGCGAGCTGACCAGTAAGATCAACGGGATGCTCGGACGGCTGCAAAATGCGTACACGGAGCTCGAGGAAGCCTATTCCACGCAGCGCCGTTTCGCCTCGGATGCTTCGCATGAGCTGAGGACACCGCTGACGACGATTCGGGGCAATGTCGAATTGCTGGAAAAAATGTGGAAGCAAAAGGCGTTAGCCGCTAGCCCTGAGGAGCAAATGCAGCTGGAGCTGTCGCTGGAAGCGATGCACGACATTTCGAGCGAGGCGGAACGCATGTCCCGGCTGGTTGGGGACCTGCTGGCGCTGGCGCGCGCCGATGCCGGCATTGAGATGGCCAAGACCGAGATTGCGCTGCTGCCGCTGATCGAAGAGGTCACGCGAAGAGCAGGGCTTCTGCCGCGTACGGTGGAATGGGAGATCGGTGATTTATCTGCGCTCGCAGGCATCTACGTGTACGGCAGCTCGGATTATTTGCAGCAGCTCGTGTTCATTTTTATTGAGAATGCGTTTAAATATACGGAGGAAGGCTACGTGCGTCTCGATGCGCTGCGCCATGACGGGCAGATCGGAATCCGCATTAAGGATACGGGCATTGGGATGGATAAGGACGAGGTTCCACATATTTTCGACCGGTTTTACCGGGCGGATGAGTCGCGCGGCAAGAAGGCCGGGACGGGTCTGGGACTGTCCATCGCCAAGCAAATCATCGACGAACACAAGGGCTCGATCGAAGTCAAAACCCTCAAGGATGCGGGGTCGACTTTCATTATCTGGCTACCCGTCATTTCCCCAAAAATGGTTGAGTTGGACAGGGCAGAGAGGCATTCCCTACCGGAACGGAATCAGGTATAATGAAATAGAAAGATTTTATTCAATTTTTCGACAGGCAGGTGCAGGATGGACGTTATCAAGATTTCTCCCCGCGGCTACTGCTATGGCGTAGTGGACGCGATGGCGCTAGCGATGCAAACGGCCAAAAATTTGAATTTGCCGCGACCTGTCTACATCTTAGGCATGATTGTGCATAACGCGCATGTCACAGGCTTTTTTGAAAATGAAGGGGTTATTACGCTGGACGGCCCGAATCGCTTGGAAATATTAGATCAGATCGAGCAGGGGACCGTCATTTTTACTGCACACGGGGTATCGCCTGAGGTACGCAAGCGTGCAAGAGAGAAAGGGCTTACAGTCGTGGACGCGACTTGTCCGGACGTAACCAAGACGCATGATTTGATTCGCGAGAAAACGGTGGAAGGCTACGCGGTCATCTATATCGGTAAGAAGGGACATCCCGAGCCGGAAGGCGCCGTTGGCGTGGCACCGGAGCATGTGCATCTGATCGAAAAGCCGGAAGAGGCGGACCAGCTTCAGCTGACGACGAATAAGATTATCATTACGAACCAGACGACGATGAGTCAGTGGGATATTAAGCATATTATGAACCGGCTGCTGGAGCGATTCCCGCATGCCGAAATTCATAATGAAATCTGCCTTGCGACGCAGGTGCGTCAAGAGGCGGTGGCGGAGCAAGCCAAGGAAGCGGATCTGGTGCTCGTCGTGGGTGATCCACGGAGCAACAACTCCAATCGGCTAGCGCAGGTGTCGGAGGAAATCGCGGGAGTGAAGGCTTACCGGATCGCCGATATTACCGAGCTGCAGCGCGAATGGCTGGCACCGGTGCGCCGCGTAGGCGTAACCTCCGGTGCGTCCACTCCGACGCCGATTACGAAAGAAGTCATCTCCTATCTTGAGCAGTTTGACCATAACGACCCGTCAACGTGGGAAATTCGGCGGACGGTCAATATGGCCCGACTGATCCCGGCAGCGAAACAAAAGGCGGGTGCGGACTAGTCACCTATGAAAGGAAAGGGACATGGGAAGATGAGCAAATCGGGGAATATGAAGAAGCCTTTTCATGTACGCAACATTCCGCGCTGGTTTAAATACAAGTATCTGCTGCTTACCCGGGCGAAGGGAGGCCCGAGTATCGTAGCGATGGGCTTCTCCATCGGGCTAGCCATTGAAATGTTTACGCTCCCTACTGCCGGTCTCGCTTTTTTTCTAATCTTCCCTCTCGTTTATTTGTTCAGGGCCAGTATGGCCGCTGCTTTACTCGGCTTCGTGTTCGGTAAAGTCATCTATATTCCGATGTCCTTTATTAACCGCAAGGTCGGCATGCTCTTGCTGCCTCATGGGATAAAAGGCAAATTGATGCATATGCTGCCGGATTGGCTGGATACGTTCATACGGTTTAATTTCTACTTGTTTGTCGGCGGCGTGATTGTGGGCATTATACTTGGTATCTTATCTTATTTTCCAATTCGATGGCTGCTGGAATGGTATCATAACAAGCGCAAGGAAAAGCGGAAGAAGCGCAAGGAGCAGCTGATGCTGTCGGCTTCGGAAACGAACGGATAAAAAATCGATTTTCTCTAAGTATTGACGGGGAGCTGCTCCCTGTTGTATATTTGCTTTAGCGATTAAAAGCTTAAAAGCGTATAAGCGTCGAAGTGTTAAAATACTCGTCCTAAAAGGAGCGTGCCCATATGATCGTCATCATCTCTAATAAAACGTCCGAAGAGCGCATTGCTGAAATTGTTGCCCACATTGAAAAGCATGAGGTAACAGCCCATGTATCCAAAGGAGTGGATCGGACGGTCATCGGCATTATCGGTAAAGCCAATCCGATTCTTGCTGAGCAGCTCCGTCAGCTGTCGGGCGTGGAGCAGGTCGTCAAAATTTCCAAGTCGTACAAATTGGCCAGCCGCGATTTCCACCCGGACAACACGGTTATCCGGATTAAGGATGTCGAGATCGGCGGAGACCAGCTGGTTATTATGGGAGGACCCTGTGCGGTGGAATCTCCGGAGCAGATCGATGAGATCGCTCGCCTGGTTAAGGCGTCGGGAGCGCAGGTGCTGCGCGGCGGAGCGTTCAAGCCGAGAACCGGCCCATACAGCTTCCAAGGCGTGGGCGTAGAGGGGCTTGTAATGATGGCGGAGGCGGGCAAGAAGCACGGCCTGCTGACGATTACAGAGGTCATGACTCCGGAGTACGTCGACGTGTGCGCCGAGTATGCGGACATTCTGCAAGTGGGCACGCGGAACATGCAAAACTTCGATCTGCTTCGCAAGCTGGGCACGATTCAGACTCCGGTATTACTCAAGCGAGGGTTCAGCTCTACTTATGATGAGTTCCTGAATGCAGCGGAGTACATTCTGGCCGGAGGCAACCCGAACGTGATGCTCTGCGAGCGCGGAATCCGAACATTCGAACCTTACACGCGCAATACGCTGGATCTGGCAGCCATTCCTGCGCTGCAAACGCTGAGCCACCTGCCGGTGATCTCAGATCCAAGCCACGGCACAGGCCGTCGGGAGCTGGTAGAGCCGATGTCCAAAGCCTCGGTTGCCGCAGGCGCCAACGGGTTGATCGTAGAAATGCACACAGATCCGGACAATTCCATGACCGGCGACGGCGTTCAATCGTTATTCCCTGATCAGTTCGCTAAGCTGATGCATGACCTTGAGAAGCTCGCGCCGCTGGTCGGCAAACGCTTCGATACGAAGAAAGAGCTTGTTCTAAATTAATAATGATCGTGTTTTACCAGCATTTCACATGTCGAAAAGACTTGAAATTCCGCGAAAAACGGAAAGTCAAGTCTTTTTTTATTGAAAATGTGAATTTTTGGTGCTATGTGTAAGCATACCTTACACATGCGAAAAAATACCTTACATAAGTATTGACGATATCAACAAAATGGTTTTATAATAATTAAAAATCAAACAAAAAACTTGAACAATGTACGAACAAAAGGTCATTAATGTTCGGAAATTAGGAGGTCGCGAGACAATGTCAGTTCAAAACGTGTTAAACACAATCAAGGAAAAAGGCATCGAGTGGGTAGATTTCCGTTTTGTTGATTTGAGCGGTAGAGCGCACCACATCTCTCTTCCAGCAGTAGAAGTAGATGAAGCTACTTTTGTAAACGGCGTAGCTTTCGACGGATCTTCGATCCCTGGTTTCAAAGGCATTGAAGAGTCTGACATGGTTATGATGCCTGACACCGAGTCTTCCTATGTTGATCCATTCACGGCTCATCCGACGCTAGTGATCATGTGTAACATCTATACGCCAGACGGCGAGCGTTATGACCGCGACCCGCGCAGCATCGCTCAAAAAGCCGAAGAATACCTGCAAACAACAGGCGTAGGTACTACTGCATTTTTCGCTCCAGAATCCGAATTCTTTATCTTTGATGAAGTTCGCTTCGAAAGCAAGCAAAACTCTTCTTCGTTCTTCGTAGATTCCGAAGAAGCTCACTGGAACTCCAACCGCAAGGATGAAGGCGGCAACCTGGGCTTTAAAGTAGGCCACAAAGGCGGCTATGTACCTGTAGCTCCAACAGACAGCCAACAAGACATCCGCAGCGAAATGTGTCGTTTGCTGATGGAAGCAGGCCTTCGCATCGAGCGTCATCACCATGAAGTGGCGACTGCAGGTCAAGGCGAAATCAACTTCCGTTTCGACACGTTGACAAAAACCGCTGATAACCTTCTGAAATATAAGTACATCGTACAAAACACAGCTAGACAATATGGTAAAGTTGCTACTTTCATGCCGAAGCCACTGTTTGGCGACAACGGTAGCGGTATGCACGTTCACCAATCGATCTTCAACGGCGATAGCCCATTGTTCTATGACAAAACCGGCTATGGTAACCTGAGCGAAATGGCTCTTCACTACATCGGCGGTATCCTGTATCATGCTCCAGCATTGATCGCGATCACTAACCCGAGCACCAACTCGTTCAAACGTTTGGTTCCTGGCTACGAAGCACCAGTTAACCTGGTATTCTCCAAAGGTAACCGTTCCGCAGCTGTTCGTATCCCAGTTGCTGCTGTTACACCTAAAGGCTGCCGCATCGAGTTCCGTACTCCGGACTCCACAGCTAACCCTTACCTCGCATTCGCGGCTATGCTGCTTGCAGGTCTGGACGGCATCAAGAAGAAAATCGATCCACGCGCGCTTGGCTATGGTCCGCTCGACAAGAACATCTACGAGCTGTCCGATGCAGAAAAAGCGGAAATCCGCAGCGTTCCAGGCACATTGGACGAAGCGCTTAGCGCTTTGGAAGCTGACTGCGAGTTCTTGACTGAAGGCGGAGTATTCTCCCAAGACTTCATCAACAACTACATCAACTTGCACCGCGACAACGCGAAAGCTGTTGCGATCCGTATTCATCCGCACGAGTACTCCCTGTACTTCGATCTGTAAGATTTGGCCTTATACCATCTATATGGTTTCCAAGAAGTTCTCTGCAGCTAGGCTGCAGGGAGCTTCTTTTTTTCTGCTAGATTGTCTTTGATTCCATGGAAGTGATCATAATTTTGTAACATGTTCCCATTACAATCACGATAGGATGAGTAAGGAAAGTACATCGTAAGGTGGTGTGGACATGGGAGTAGAGTGGACGGAGAAGGAAGCGGCGCATCTGCTGAGCAGAGCGACATTTTTCCCAGGGAAGAAAGAAGTAAGCGCTTCACTGGAGCTGGGGATGGAGGAGACGGTGCGCAGGCTGCTCGCCGGCGAATCGTTAACGGGCACAACAAGCGAGCTGCTTCCAATCGAACAGCTGAAGGCGGACGGCAAGGATCTGGCGGCCGACCAGATCGGCGACCAGCAAACATACTGGATTCACCGCATGGTGACGACCGAAGCGCCGCTGATCGAGAAGATGACGCTGTTCTGGCATGGCCATTTTGTCAGCTCGTATCAGAAGGTCAGGGAAATTCCGCTAATGCTGCGGCAAATTCAGATGTTTCGGGACAACGCAGTGGGCAACTTTTATAAGCTGGTTAAAGAGGTGGGCCAAGATCCAGCGATGATGCTCTACCTGGATGTGAACAACAATCGCAAGAGCGCGCCTAACGAGAACTATGCCCGCGAGGTGATGGAGCTGTTCACCCTCGGGATCGGCAACTATACGGAGACGGACATTCGCGAGGCGGCTAGAGCGCTGACGGGATGGACGTACGATAAGAAAGCGGATCAGGTGAAATTCAACGCCAAGCAGCACGATACCGGGAAGAAGACGTTCCTGGGCTGGAGCGGCAATTTTGATGATCGGGATGTCGTGGCTGTGCTGTTCAAGCAGGACGCGCTTCCGCATTTCGTGGCGCAGAAGCTGCTGACTTATTTTGCCGTAGATCATCCTTCGACGGATTGGATTAACGAGCTCGCGGCTGTGTTTGCCAAGCAGAATGACATTGGGGAGACGCTCAAAGCTATGTTTCTCTCTGATGCGTTCTATGCCGATGAAGTGAAGGGGAGCCTCATCAAGACGCCGGTGGAGTATGTGGTCGGCATCGTCAAGGCGTTCAACCTGCCGCTATCCAAGGGTTATGCCGGTGCGATGCGCAAGATGGGCCAGGAGCTGTACCTGCCGCCGGATGTCGCGGGCTGGAGAGGCGGAGCCACGTGGCTGATGACCACGAACCTGCTGTCACGCTATCAGTTCGCCGAGTCCATCGCCAAACGGGTCAATAACGCCGTGCTTACGGCGAAGGATAATGTGCTGCCTGCCGGGGCGAAGCCGGAAGAATGGGTGGAGCTGTATGCCAAGCTGGCAGGGCTTTGGAGTGTGGGCGAGAAGTCGGAGGCCGTGCTGTCCAAGTATGCGGATGAGACGTTCCTCCATGCTACGCAAAAAGCAAACGGAATGCGCGGATTGCTGCAGCTGATCATGATCAGCCCCGAAGCGCAGATGAAGTAGGAAGGGGAGAACCACGGATGAAGCTGACCAGAAGAGATTTTTTAATCAAAGGCACCGCGCTGCTCGCCACGCTGGGCTTGGGTGGACCGATGATTTTTGCCGAGAATGGCTCGCTCTTGAGCACGCAACCCGCAAACGCGGCCGATCCTGATTCCCCGGTCCTCGTCGTCATCCAGCTCTCCGGCGGCAATGACGGGATCAATACGATCATTCCGTACGGAATGGGGGGCTATTTCGACGCGCGGCCGACGCTCAAAATTACGGACAGCCAGGTGCTGACCATCAACGATCAGCTTGGATTTCACCCGAGCTTAACGCAGATGCACGATTTGTTTGGTAAAGGAAAGCTGGCGGTCGTTCAGGGCGTCGGGTATCCGAAGCCGGATCACTCCCACTTCCGCTCGATGGAGATATGGCAGACGGCGGAGCCGGAGAAGCTGATTCGCTCGGGCTGGCTCGGACGCTATGCGGAGACGCTCGGGCAGAGCAGCAATCCGCTCAACCTGCTGCAGATCGGCAACAGCGCCAACAAAGCGTTTAACTCGGAGAAGGTCAATGTGCCGGTCATTCAGACCTTGGATACATTTAATTTTCTCGATCCCAAAACGCCGAAGGCCGATCAGAATCGGATTGCTAAGGCGTTCCTCGACATGTACGATCCGGAGCGGCAAGGTACAGTCATTCAAGTGACCGCGAGCCGCGGAAAGGAAGCCTATGAGAGTGTGGAGGCGGTCCATTCCTTAACGAATACGTATCAAATGAAGGTGGAGTATCCGAAAACCGGTATCGCGAGAGATTTGCAGCTGGTCGCGAAGCTGCTGGCGGGCAATTCCGGCACGCGGGTGTTTTATCTCCAGCTCGGCGGCTTTGACGATCACGTGAATGAGAAGGATCTGCATGCTAAGCTGCTGAAGCAGCTGGACGAGGCGCTGGGCACCTTCTACTCCGACCTGGAGGCCCAGGGGCTGCAGGATCGGGTCGTCACGATGGCCTTCTCCGAATTCGGCCGCCGCGTGAAGGAGAATGGCAACGGCGGGACTGACCACGGAACGGCCGGACCGGTGTTCGTCTTAGGTGGCAAGGTCAAAGGCGGCCTGTACGGTGTAATGCCGAGCTTAACCAGTCTCGATAACGGCGACCTCAAGTATGAGGTCGACTTCCGCTCGGTCTACTCGACGCTGCTGGACCGCTGGATGAAGGGCGATGCCCAGACAGTGATGGGCAAGAGCTATGAGAACTTGGGCTTTATTTAACAATAAAATCGAGGTGCAATTGGCCTCGATTTTTTTTTACGCTTATTCGTTGCTCAGTGCCCACTCTACCTTCCCATTCATTTTTATAAATATGGTGTTCAGTGAATTTCGATCTTTGATTATACTGCTGTTTTTATCGAATACAGGTGAGTTATAAGTGTCCTGGTTATAATTCCCTAATGTCTTGTAATTTGAGGCTACAATGGTGTCCAAAAGTGAGTATTGAGTAAAATGAACAATCAGCAATCCTTGCGGGTTGATTAATTCATCAAACTCGATAATTTGCTTTTCAAACTTTTCAAAGGGATAGATTTTTTTAAGACTACTGATGCCCTTTGCAGCAATGTAATGTGGCTTTCGTTGCAAAACAGCCATACAAAAAATTGCGTCAAAGGGTCCATGCTTCTGGATTTCACTAGGGGTGGAATAAATAAAAGTTATTTTTTCGTCCACATTAAGTTTTCTGCATATTTTAAGGCTTCGTTTGTTAATATCTGCGCCTATTATGTGTGCATTCGGGAAATACTTACGTAGCGTTAGAACTTCCTCGCCTGTCGAGCAACCATAAGATAATATTTTTAGATCTTGCTTGGTATCAAAATGGTCGCGGCATGCTGAAAAAATTTCAGGATATCGGTTCATATACGTAAGAGGCGTCGTTTGATGTACATTTCTTGAATTAAGTAAACGTAAAAGAAAGATGGATCGAAATTCCTCGTCAACACATACACGTATCGTAGTTCTAATTGCATACCATAAAGTATCTAATATTAATATAAAAAGTCTAATAAATAAACTATTAGAAGAACGGTGTTCCTTGACTATCCTTTTCGCAGTTCCAAAAATTTGCATACCTATTTTAGCGTTCAATGTAACGACTCTCCCCTTAAACTATGTTAAACCTAAGAATATCATTGTTCTTTAAAAAGAACAATACATTTAATCTATTAATTGTTTTTTGTATCCCCAATATTCCAATTCGCCCAATCCTATTACTTCCAATAATAGGAATATATGTTAATGGTAATTTAATTCCGAGTTTTGCTTGTTGGTAATATATTTTTACATAACTCCAACTAAATACCTATATTACAGTCGATCAATGGGATGCTTGATATCATTGCGAGCAGAGAAACATGGAACGAAGCGTTCAAGCGTCAAGCAAACAAAGGATCTCACGTAATCAACGGGATGGGAGTAGATGAACTTCTACAATATCTCAAAGGTAACGGAGAAACCATCAAGCAGTCCATTCTGGACGGAACGTATCGTCCGAACCTGTTCGAAGGGGAGGTTTACAGAAGGAGAACGGAAGAAAAGAAATTTTGGGCATCCCCACGGTGGTGAACCGAGCCATTCAAAAGGCGATCTCCTAAATGTTGACACCGATCTACAAAAAGGAGTTCTTCGAGCAAAGTTTTGGTGTTCGGCCATGAAGCGCCTACGAAGGGCGATGCGCAGATAGTGTTAGACAAGAGCTATGAGAATTTAGAGTTTATTTAATAAAAAAATCGAGGCGCTAATGGCCTCGATTTTTTCTTTTTAAACGCTTATTCGCTGCTTAGCGCCCGCTCTGCACGAATGAAGGCGATGAAGCGTTTGGCTTCGTCGGAGGATAGCTTTTTTCCGTCAATGGTTAGAGTGAAGCGCTCTAAAGTTTTACTGTCCGATAGCTCCATGCTATCGTCAAAATCCCGCAAATCGTTATCCAGCACTTGATGCGGGTCATCGGTTCGACCAATGATGTAATCAATTGAAACTTTAAATATATTGGCAATGGCCGCGATGGTTTCATAAGTAGGCTCTCTGCGATTATTCTCATAATGAGATAGTGAGGCACGGGTGATCCCGAGTTTACTTGATAGCCCCTCTTGGGTCAGGGAGTGCTTTTCTCGAAGTTTTGCTATCCGATCCCCGTATTGCATTGTACAAACCTCCTTCTTCTTAGTGTAGATAGGTGCTTCTAAGGAAAAGCCTCACAGTTGGTGTACCGTGACCTCGCTTCGGACCATGAACCGGACGTTGAAGGCGGTTTGCCCCAGGCCTTTGGAGATGTAATATTTACCGAAGGGCGTCGTATGTACTCCCTTGTAAATCCCCATCGCAGGCAGCTTCCCCATCCGCCGGAATTTGTAAAAGAACGGGACGTTAAATTGTCTCCCATGCAGATGTCCGGCCATTAAGAAGCTGTACGGACGAGTTAGAAACAGAACAATGTTGGGATCATGCGTAATAATGATCACTGGCAGCTCCGAAACTACGGCGGAGAAAGATTTGGTTATGTTGCTTTTTCCGCTGTTGAAGTCATCGATGCCTACCAGTTGAAACCCTTCGAGCTGTACCGATTCATTGCGCAAGACACGAATATTATAGCTTTCGATCAAACGAATCAAATTGCGTACCTTGGGCTGCTGGTGATCATGATTTCCTAGCACGGCGTAGGTAGGAATGCCGCTGTCTTGGAACAGCTTGAGATAGGTAATCAGCTTGGGAAGGCTGTCCGGTAGCTTGGTGAAATCTCCGGTAATGAATATGTAATCTGGCTGCTCCAATGAGATAAGCTTCTGAAGTTGTTTAGGTGTAATTCGCAGACGCTCAACGTGAAGATCGCTGAATTGAAGCGCTTTTTTACCCAGTTTCGTGCCAACCTCTACTCGCTCGACTTTGAGCCACTGCGTTGGAAGAATGAGGGCGAGATATAAGATGCCTAGTACTGCAAGTAAGCTCAATAGAGCGATAGCGGTTGTTAGCATAGTGGTAGTCTCTCCTATAAAGCTTTTATTGGTCGATACCAATCGTATCGATGTGGATTGAAAAAGAGTACAAACTAAGCCCC
This sequence comes from Paenibacillus cremeus, assembly GCF_007786445.1. Classification (GTDB taxonomy): domain Bacteria; phylum Bacillota; class Bacilli; order Paenibacillales; family NBRC-103111; genus Paenibacillus_G; species Paenibacillus_G cremeus. The sequence continues at coordinate 24,694 of NZ_VNJI01000070.1, forward strand.
TTTGTATCGTATCACGTTTTTAAAGCAGTATTCTATCTTTTTTTTAAAAATATAAGATACGAATTGTATCTTGTGTAAAAGTGTGTATAATGAATGGTAAGAACCCTCGCTCATGCGAAAAAAGAAAGGGAGTATAGATGATAATGAGACTAGGTAGTCGGATATCACAACTAAGGGGAGAAAGGCAGTTGAGTCAGGGGGAACTAGCCCACGTCCTTAGCGTTACACGCGCAGCCCTCTCTCACTATGAGAATGACAGAAGACAGCCGGATTATGAGACACTAAAGCGAATCGCCCAATTTTTTTCTGTAAGTATGGAGTATATTTTAGAGGGGAGGGATTAAGTCGCGAGACGATTAGGAAAGAAGCTGATCTTTAAACAAACTATTTGTTCGATACTTAAAAATTAGGGAGGAATAATTCTGGATAAGCAATCTTTGGTACACTATGCAAATTAATCCGATTGCATTGAAACGGTTGTTATCGGATAGAGGATATATTCATGTCCCATCACACGGCATCAGCATGGCTCCCCTTATTCGTTCGGGAGATATATGCCGTTTTGTGCCCATTGAAAAGCTAAGTGATTTACGGGTGGGGGATATCATACTCTTCATCTCAAATAGTGGGGATCTGGTAGGACACCGATATATTGGGACAACCACTCGAGAGGGGAACGTGCTCTATGTTTGTAAGGGAGATTTTAATCGGGATTCAGATCCTCCGATTCAGGCGGACCAAATTATTGGTCGAATGATCTCTATTCGGGGCTCCAAGATTGAAATCCATATGTCTAGCTTCTGGATGAAAATCTGGGGGAGCATGATTGTCAACATTCCTGTATTATCAATTTTGATTCAATATAGTATACGGGTAAAGCGAAAGCTTCGAGCAATGATGATTCATGACAATGAGATCTCGCAATGATCTTAAGTCCCCAGAATTATTAGGTTATAGTAAGTGAATGGAAGAGAAGGCCGACTCTACTCGAGTGAACGTTCGGCCCTCACAAAAGCAATGAAACGTCGTGTTTCTTCGGGTGATAACTTTTTTCCATCAATGGTCAAAGAGAACTTCTCCAAAATTTTTTCATCGGAAAGCTCCAGATTGTCTACGAATTCCCTAACCTCTTGATCTAAAATACTATCAGGCTGATTCGTTCGCCCAAGTAAATAATCTATAGAGACACGGAAAAATGAAGCAATTTTATCAATTGTTTCGTAATCCGGTTCTCTACGAGAGGTCTCATAGTGTGATAGCGCGGCTCTCGAAATACCTAACTTGTTAGCAAGGTCTTCCTGGGTGAGCGCGTGCTTTTCACGCAAATGAGCAATTCTGTCCCCGCATTTCATCATTTTCAAATTCCTCACATGTTAATAAGAATAGTATCATTATAACCATTGCCCATATTGCTAGACCTATTATACCAGTGTTCTGCTGGATATGAAAATGAATATTCCAGTCGAAAAAGCGTACCCAAGTGAAAATAAAGTAAACTTTATTTGTATGTAATGATACAAAATAGTACTATTTACCTATAAGAGATGCAGAAAGCTAATGAAAATTACTGTAATATGTATCCGACACGTATTTTATCAAAAACAGGGGAAGAGTGTGAACTGATGCGTTTTCATCCACAAAAAATTACAAAAGAGAGAGCTTTGTTTTACGGAGAAAATTCTCTAATCATGCAACAGCTCGCCGTGTCTGGCTATCAAAACCAATTTGATCTCATTTATTTTGATGGCCCTTTCAACTCAGGCAGGCTTTTTTCAATGCCAATTCATGAGCTTGAAACAGAAATGATCAATTCATGGAACGAATTGAAAACGATTCAGCAATTTACATCCCCGAATTTATACATAACAGAGTATCGGAAGCGGATTGAACTCGCTTATTCATTGCTAAAAAGAACGGGTGTTTTTGTTCTACAAACCAGCCAAAAAGAGGGGCATTATCTTAAAATTCTTCTCGATGAGATCTTTGGTCGTGCAAACTTTCTTGGTGAAATGATCTGGAAAATGCGCGATGATGACCTGACGATTAATGAGCCCTATTCATTGAATCATGAGTCTTTATTTTTCTATTCCAAAACAAAATTGTATAAAAAGCCTGAATTAAACTTCCAGTCGATATGGACAGATGTTGGTTATTATGAGAGTTTTGGTGATAATAGCAGTTTACTGGGATCAAAGAAACCTGAAAAGCTCATTGAAAGAATTATTGAAATATCTACCGAAGAAGGCGCGCTTATCGGTGATTTTTACTGCGGAAGTGGAACATTACCTTTTGTAGCTGAGAAAATGAGTCGAAGATGGATCGCTAGCGACCACAGTCGAAATGCCGTGCAGTTGACCAAAAAACGTTTAGAAGAGCTCGGCGTTCATATTGAAATAGGCCACTTGGTCGACGATTTTGATGTTAATTTGCTGCATAACGGAGAATATACGAAGACAAGCGTTGTACCGTTCTCTTTATATGAGTTCAACGCTCTACGAGAAACTGTGCATAACCAACCGATTAGAATCCATGCGTATGATTTTACGAGTGATATTGATTCGGTCACTAATCATCCCCATACTTTCCACTATATTGTACCTGTCATTGGAGCAGAGGGCATTAGCGGCGATGAAACAACAACTATTTCCAGACCTATTCTAAAGTTCGATAATGGCTCTTGGTCCTTGGATGTACCTGATGTATTCTTATGGATTTTATACAACATAAAACATGTTGACCATAACGAAGAAGGGGAGTTTATCTACAGTTGGGATCATTTGCGATCTGAAGTACAGCGAATTCAAGCTCTAGTTGGACAGAATTGGATTAATAGTGCTGACAGAGACGAAGTCTCGGATGTGTTTGGTCATGTGTATCAAAAAAGCTTAGTTTTAGCAGTATGAACGTATGGGGCTGTCGGTGATAAAGGGCGAGCAATTGCTTTGATGGCTCGCCCTTGCCTTCAATGGCAATGTATGTTGCAGTTCAAATAAAAATTAACGTCCTCGTCTGTCCTGTAACAGGAAAATGTGCCCGCTGCCAAGCTTAAAGCTGTTTGCGTTTAACGAGATTTAAAGATTTATTTTGGATCGCTTGAACCGTTTGGGTCGCCTGATTAGAGATGACGCCATTGGCCGTCGCTGTCGCCACGTTCGTTACCGAGCCGCTTTCAATATTTGATGTGAGCATTGGTACCTAATTCAGAAGGTAAATTAGTTGGTGTGGTGTCCATCTTAGCTTTGACAGTACTTAAGAATACATCAGCTTTATAATGATTTATTCGTGAATAATTAAATGAGAGCAAAGAAGCAAAGCGATTTGTATGTGCTTAGCTTCTTTGCTTTTCGTATCTATTGTTGATTTCTGATAAAAACTTAAAGAATTACTTTTTGATTATCTTGTAATATGGATGACGTTTATTTATTATATCTATATAAAGAACAAATTGTTCTTCATTTGATGTGAGAGGAGGTGGATACAGTTGTTAAAAATGAAGCTGGCATTGTCAGCCGGGATAATTGCCTTCACATTTTTATTTCCAATTTCGGCCTTTGCTTCATCTAATACGACTACATACACATACACAAATCAATCCAGTCAATACAACAGCAGCTTTCTGGCATCGCTAAATCAATTATTATCGAAAATCGTTCCTGGAGTTTTCGCAAATAAGGATTATGATCAATTTGAAAAGTGGAGCACCACGGATAAGAAGGATTACGATGATTTTAAATCGTGGTACGACAGGAATAAGAACGATTGTCCTGATACATCGTTTCAAATCTGGCAAAAATGGTTTTGTTATTAAATGTATTATAAAGAATACAGCAAAAAGCACCCAATTCGAGAGCCCTGCAAAACGAATACAATTTATGTAAAAAACAGCCCAGTGCCGCGAAGGTACTGGGTTTGTTGGTGCGCCTCGCAGTCGCACAGTCTAGGTGGTTCAAATCCACTCGGTAACTTTACCCTTTAAAGTGCCGTAGCCGAAGTAGAGGTCCAATCTTCATATGGAGAGGGACTGGC
>NZ_VNJI01000071.1 GCF_007786445.1 Paenibacillus cremeus
AAAATCCGTTATAAATCAGCCGTTAGCTTCGTCTACAGAGTAGCATAATTCATTTCGAATGAACATTTTTTAAGCGGATATGACATCCGCTTGTTTGCTGTGCACATTTTGCTTGACTAAACCCAAAAAACTAACGGCACAGGACTTTGTCCCATGCCGTTTCGGATTACATTTTTATACCCAGTCTAGTCTTTGAGCTTAACTAAATGACATTGGGCAGCGGGGAAATGTTTGTACGTGCCCAAGTGCATCCGGGGAGACAAGACGAGCTGAACGAATTAAATGAAAGCTTTAATCAAATGGTCGAGAAGCTGCACCGATTAATTGATGAAGTCCACACGTCCGAGCTGCGGGAGAAGGAGCTAGTGATCAAGCAAAGAGAGACGATGCTCAAGTCCATGCAGGCGCAAATCAATCCCCACTTCCTTTATAACACGCTGGAGGTTATCAATTCGTATGCGATTTTGGAAAATGTGATGCCGATCAGCCGAATGGCCACTTCGCTCGCGGCGTTATTTCGGTACAGCATTACAAACGATAGCGAGAAGGTATCCTTATACGAGGAAATGAAGCATGTCCAAACCTATCTAGACATTCAAAAAGAACGTTATGAGCATCTAACTGTTCAACTGCAGTGGAGCTGGGATGACCTGCGCTACATTCAAACGCTTCGCCTTACGTTACAGCCGCTTGTAGAAAATGTGTTTCGCCATGCGTATGAAAAGCACGAGCGTTATCCGGAGTATATTGCCATTCAGGGCGAGCCAACACCGAAAGGGTATCGCGTCACCATTATCGATCATGGGGGAGGCATGGACGCCTCGGTCATGGAAAAGCTGAACCTGGCATTCCGGTCCTCAAGCGAGACCGAATATAGCCTGCCTGGAAAAGAGCACGATGAAGACCACCGATCAGGCAATGTGGGGCTATGGAACGTTCACCAGCGTCTGCGGCTCAGCTTTGGCGAGCCTTACGGTCTGTACATATCTAGTTCGAGCAGCCAGGGCACATGTATGGAAGTGCAGTTGCCGGCAATCATTGGAGGGAATGAAGATGCTAAAAACGATTCTTGCTGATGATGAGACCATGATCAAGAAAAGCTTGAAGGTGATTGTCGAGCGAACGAATCTGTTCACCGTCACCGAGGTATTTACGAACGGTCGCGATGCGTTGGAATATATGAAATCAAACCCGGTGGATCTGCTGATAACCGATATCCGGATGCCGGTCATGGATGGGCTGAACTTGATCGCCGCCCTGCGTGAGATGGGGAACGAAGCCGAAGTGATCATTTTAACGGGGTATGGAGAATTCGAATATGCACAAAGAGCTCTGCGCTACGGAGTCACCGATTACTTATTGAAGCCGATCGTGCCGGAGCAGCTGCAGAACATGCTGGAGCAAATCGTAAACAAACGAGACCAGCAAAAGCTTATGCAGGAGCGGCGGCAGGAGTCGCTTTGGTATTGCACACAGCAAGGGGAGCGTCTATCCCATCTGCTTCGGGACATGGATGGCGTTGCCATCATTTCGCTGCTGGACGAGGTCCATAGCTATATGAACCAAACCTTTGGCGACCAGCTGCCCGTGTACAAAACCTTTTATACCGATTTGTTGGCCTTGGCCCATAATGAGCTGATCGCGATCGCTCCGGATTTTAAAGAGGTAATACCCGTTCCCGCGCCATTCACCGAAGAAGATTCGACGGACAAGCTGAGAGCGCGTGTGCGCAAACAGATCAGCGAGTGGATGCTGAAGATGGCGGATTTGAGAAGTCACGGGACCGCACTGACGATGAAGAAGGCGCTAGCTTATATCGGGCAGCATATTTATGATGCCAATTTGACGCTGCAATCCGTGGCAGATGAGCTGAATTTATCCGTTTCCTATACGAGTGAAAGCATCAAGCAATCGTTAGGGATGAACTTCACCCAGTATGTGACGAAGCTTCGAATGGAGCACGCCAAAGCACTCTTGGCAGACTCGTCATGCAAAATGTACGAAGCCGCATTCCAAAGCGGTTATGCTGACTATGCTCATTTTACAAAAACCTTTAAGAAGTATTACGGGTATTCCCCGAAGGAGTACCGCACACGACTGAACGTGTCGACTTTTGACGAATAATCGGCGAAATATTGACAACTTGAACCGCGTAAATCACATGTACCTTCCTTTACGTGCCGTTTACAATGAAAACAACTTAAAGGAAGGAGGTCGAACTGATGGTTAAGGGGTCAAATTATTTTAAGAAAAACTGGCAAATGTATTCCATGATCGTCCCTGGATTATTGTTCTTTGTCATTTTCAAGTACATCCCGTTGGCCGGGAGTGTCATAGCGTTCCAGAATTACACTCCTTTCAAAGGAATCACTGGAAGCGATTTTATTGGCTTGGCGCATTTTGAACAGTTGTTTAGTTATCCCGAGTTTTACCGGGTGCTTCGTAATACGCTGCTCATCAGCTTGTACCAAATCATTTTTGGATTCCCTGCGCCGCTCATTCTTGCGCTCTTACTCAATGAGATCCGTAAAGTGTTTGTCAAGCGAATCATGCAAACCGTATTGTACGTGCCTCACTTTTTGTCTTGGGTAATTTTGGGCGGGATGATGATCAGCTTGCTTTCGCCGGATTCTGGTCTGGTCAACCACATCTTGAATGCGTTTGGACTGAAGAGCGTGTTTTTTATGCAGCAGCCCGAATATTTCCGCAGTATCGTCGTGCTTTCGGGGATTTGGAAGGAAGTCGGTTGGGGAACGATCATTTATTTGGCGGCCTTAACGGGGGTCAACCCGGAGCTGTACGAAGCGGCGGAGGTCGACGGAGCAAGCAAGCTGCGGCAGGTGTTTAGCGTCACCATACCGGCATTGCTGCCAACCATCATGGTGCTGCTGCTGCTCAAGATCGGTCACATTCTGGATCTGGGCTTCGAGCAAATTTATGTGCTGCTGAATCCTCTCGTGAAGGAAGCCGGCGATATTCTGGATACGTACATTTACGAGGTGGGGCTGCTCAGCGGAAAGTACAGCTATACGACCGCGATCGGATTGTTCAAATCTATCGTGGGGCTCGTGCTGATCCTGGGAGCAAACACGATCAGCAAGAAGACAACAGGAGATTCGATTTACTAGGAGGATGGGGGCTATGAGAAGCATCAATCCATCTCGCAAGTGGTTTGATCTGAGCAATTATATCATTCTTTCACTGATCTCACTCACGGTGCTGCTGCCCTTTCTGAACATTGCGGCGGGGTCGTTCAGCGGTGGGAATGCCATTTTACAAGGGGAAGTCACGGTTTTGCCGGTGGACTTTACGCTGGAGAACTACAGTGCGGTCATCAAGAACGCGGGCTTCTGGAAATCGTTCGGCATCACGGTTTATATTACGGTTCTGGGCACGGCAATCAGCCTGATTTTTACATCTCTGATGGCCTATGGGCTGGCCCGCCGCGATTTAAAGGGAAGATCGACGATCCTCCTGATTGTTTTGTTCACGATGATTTTTACGGCTCCGATCATTCCTTCGTATTTGCTGGTCAAGGCGTTAGGCATGCTGAATACGCTGTGGGCCGTCATGATTCCTTCGATGATCAGTGGCTTTAATCTTCTGATTATGATCTCATTTTTTCAAAATATACCCGACGGGTTAACCGAAGCTGCGAAAATAGACGGCTGCAACGATTACCGTACGTTCTGGAGCATTATCTTGCCTTTGTCCATGCCGGTCATGACCACCATTGGGTTGTTCTATGCGGTCTCCAACTGGAACGGCTATTATGCCGCCATGATGTATTTACGTGACCCGGGCTTGTTTCCGCTTCAAGTGAAATTAAGACAACTGGTGACGCAAGATAATGCCGGAGATTTCATTACATCGCTGTCCTCGGCCGAAGGCATAAAAATGGCCACGATCATCGTAGCAACCGTACCTGTAGTGCTCATCTATCCGTTTATTCAAAAGCATTTTGTCAAGGGTGCCATGATCGGGTCGGTGAAAGGTTAATCTCACACTTCACATTTCACAATCAAAACCATTGTAAGGGGAGTTCAAATGATGCGCAAGAAAGCGTTAGCAATAGTGACTTGTCTTTCTTTAACCGGAAGCTTACTGGCCGCCTGTGCGAACAAAGATGATAAAAACGCCGCAGGAAATGGAAACGGATCACCGGCAGCTCCGCCGACCATCAAGCTGATCGTGGGCGATCGCAATATGCCATACGTGACGTCTTCACCGAATCTGAATGAAGACAAGTATGTGAAAAAGATGCGCGAGCTGTCAAAAACGGACGTTCGCATTGAGGCGATCAACCAGGGCGACTATGCCAAAAAGCTGAATCTGCTATTTGCCTCAGGCGATCTTCCGGATGCCATCCAGGCGGTCAACGGGATTACCGCACCGGAGGTAGCATCGGCATTGAGCAATGGTGCTTTTTATGAACTGAACGACTTGATCGATAAATACGCGCCGAGCTTGAAAACGAAGATCAGCAAAGAAATGTGGAATTCGTCGCTCGTGAGCAAAGACGGAAAAATCTATGCCATTCCACGCGAAGCGCCGACGCCAAACAACCGCATTGTATACATTCGGAAGGATTGGATGGACAAGCTGGGATTGCAAGCTCCGAAGACGGTGGACGAGTATTTGAACGTGCTTCGCGCGTTTAGAGACAAGGATCCGAACGGCAACGGCAAAGCGGATGAAATTCCATTTATCGGGCGGAAAAACTTTGACTTCGGGTACGTGTTCTTTGGTGCGTACGATGTGAGCCCGGAGGGATGGAAGTTTGTAAATAATCAGCTCGTCCCTAACTTTATTCGTCCGCAAATGAAAGATGCGTTGAAGCTGCACCAGCAAATGTATCAAGAAAAACTGATCGACAATGAAGTATTTATCAACATGGCTACCGATTGGGTAACGAAAATCGAAAATACCCAGCGGGTCGGCATGTGGATCCATGCGGCCGAATATCCGGACAAAACGGCTACGGGCTATAAGAAGCTGTCTCCTCCTGTGGAGTTTATCAACATTCCAGCTCCTACCGGACCGGACGGAAAAGGCGGAAATCTGATCGGGTCGGTGGTGGACCCGCTGTCGACTTGGGTGATTCCGAAGACGAACAAACATCCGGAATATGTATTGAAGTTCCTGGAATGGATGCTGTCTGATGAAGCTCAAGACTTCTTAAATTACGGACTCGAGGGCGAGGACTACACGGTAGAGAATGGCAAGAAGGTGCCGAAGCCTTGGAGCACGAAGGCGGACTCGGACAAAGACCAGATGCATACGCAATGGCTGAGATTCATCGGTCCAAGCTATATCCATAATCAGGAGTTCATGAAGACCCGCGAGAATGGACAATTAGTGACCAGCGCGCTGAAAATCGCCACCACGGAAGGCCGGGTCAACGACGGTCTGGATATGCCGATCCCGCCATCGCTTGAATCCAAGCCGGAGCTTCAATTTACAGGATTGTGGATGGAGCTGGCGGCAAAGATCATTACAGGGCGCGAGCCGCTCGACAGCTTTGACAAGTTCGTAGAGGATTGGAAAAAGCGCGGCGGAGACAAGGTCATTCAAGAGGCGACCGACTGGTACGTCAAAAATAATCAAGCCAAAAAATAATAGAGTTCACGTTTCAGCTAGGGGGATCTCGACAATCCCCCTAGTGTCGTTTCTAGGCCAAGATTGAAGGAGGGTTTATCCGATATGCAGAATAACCAAGAGAACCGTTTGCAACAAATTTTCTCCATGCGCTCACGTTTGCAGCGCTACCTGGAAGTGGAGGCGGCCCTAGCTTTGGCACAGGCCGAGCTGGACCTGATCCCGCAAGAGGCGGCGAACAAAATCGCAGAGGCAGCTAAAGTGGAATTGATGGATATAGAGCGTCTGGAGGCCGATCAAGCCAGAACGGGGCATTTTATGATGCCGATCGTATCCGAGTTGTCGCGCGTGGTTGGGGAGCCTGAAGGCGGCTTCGTACATTGGGGGGCCACCTCGCAAAACATTGAGCAGAACGGAGACGTTCTCGGGTACCGTGCGGCGGTAGACATTTTGAAAGAGCAGATGTGCGACGTATTGGAGGCGTTGGCTCAATTAGGTGAGCGGAGCGCGGATACGGTCATGGCCGGACGTACGCATTGGCAGCAAGCCGTACCGATTACCCTCGGCTTCAAGGTGGCCAATTGGTCCGATGTGATGATGCGTCATTTGGAGCGGTTGGAGCAGCTCAAGCCGCGTCTGCTGACAGCAATGATGGGAGGCGCGGTCGGTAATTTTGCCAGCTTGGGCAGTATCGGTCCGGCGGTGCAGGAAGGGGTTGCCCGTCGACTCCACTTGACTCCGATGTCCGTGCCAGGCAGAAACATTGTGGACCAGTTTGCCGAGTTTTTACTGCTTCTGGGCATGATCGCCGCTTCATTGACCTCGATGGCAGAAGAAGTGGCCCGGTTAATGGCAACCGAGTTCGGAGAAATCGCAGAAAGCTTGCCTGAAGGAGACGTCGGAAGCTCGACGATGCCGCAGAAGAGAAATGCGAAGAAATGCATGGAGATCGTTACGAAATCGGCTCGGATTCGGGCCAATGTACCTGTGGCCTTGGAAGCGATGATCCATTCGCATGAGGTGGATGGCGCACGGTTTGCGATTATGCAAAGTGCAATAGAGCAGAGCACCCTTTTGACCGGGGACCTCCTCCAAGCGATGCATAGCGTGCTTAGCGGTTTGGAGATTTACCCTGAGCATATGTTAAGGAACTTGAAGCTATCCGGCGGTCTGATCAATGCGGAAGCGGTGATGATGACGTTAGCCGATACGCTAGGTCGTCAAATCGCCCACGAAATCGTTCATGAAGCGGCCCATCAGGTGGCGACGAGCGGATTTACCATCACGTTCTATGACGTCCTGTCGAAGGATCCGCATGTGAGTGCGCATCTTATTCCGGAGGAGATCACGAGGCTTCTCGATCCGGCGTCGCACACGGGACTTAGCAGCGACATTGCGCGGGAGACGAGCGCTCGAGCCTATGCCGCATCTCGCCTTCACCGAACGATTTGATCCATCAGCATAGCATCAAGGAAGGTGGGCATCTAATGGCTAATACAAGTGTAATTATTCGGATCGAATTGGATCACGAGCAAATTAAGTTTGGGGATGTAGCAGCATCCATAAGCAATATAGGCGGCGATATTACCTCGGTGGACGTCATCCGTTCCGGACAGACTTCTTCTATAAGAGATATTACGGTGGAGGCGGTAGATACCGCCCCGAATCCGTCATTGTGGAATCCTTGCGACGACAGCACGGAATCAAGCTCATCAATGTGTCCGACCGCACGTTTCTTGCGCATTTGGGCGGGAAAATTAAAGTGCAGCCCACCATGCCGATTAAAAATCGGGACGATTTGTCTCACGTGTATACGCCGGGAGTGGCCAAGGTTTGCAGAGCCATTCACGAGGATCCGAAAAAGTCATATTCGCTTACCATTAAACGCAATACGGTGGCTGTGATTACGGATGGAACCGCCGTTCTCGGATTAGGGGATATCGGTCCGATCGCTGCTGCACCGGTGATGGAAGGGAAGGCGATGCTGTTCAAGCAGCTGGCCGACGTAGATGCCTTCCCGATCTGTTTGGATACGACCGATACCGAAGAGATCATCCAAGCGATTAAATGGATCAGTCCGATTTTTGGCGGCATCAACTTAGAAGATATCAGCTCCCCCCGGTGCTTCGAGATCGAGCAGAGACTTTCGGAAGAGCTGGGCATTCCGGTGTTTCATGATGACCAGCACGGCACAGCCGTAGTGGTCCTTGCGGGGCTGCTGAACGCCTTGAAGGTCGTGAATAAACGCATAGAGAGCGTCCGAGTCGTCGTCAATGGGATTGGGGCAGCCGGAGTTTCGATTTGCAAAATGCTGCTAGGAGCCGGTGTCACGCGTCTGGTTCCGGTGGACCGCGAGGGTGCGATTGTTCGAGGAGAGACGTATGCACATCCGATGTGGCAGTGGCTTGCGGATCAGCCGCAAGTGGAGAGCGAGAAGGGCACGCTGCAAGAAGTGCTGAAGGGCGCCGATGTCTTTATTGGGGTATCCAGAGGCGGGCTGCTGAACAGCGAGCATATCCAGAGTATGGCCCCCCGGAGCATCGTGTTTGCTATGGCGAATCCCGAGCCCGAAGTGCGAGCGGAGGCTGCCTTACCGCATGTAGAAGTGTTCGCAACAGGCAGAAGTGACTATCCGAATCAAATTAATAATGTCCTGGTCTTCCCAGGGATGTTCAGAGGCGCACTGGATTGCCGGGCGAAGCAAATTAACGAGCCCATGAAGCTGGCGGCGGCGCGAGCAATTGCTTCCGTCGTTACCGAATCGGAGCTGAATAGTCAATATATTATCCCAAGCATCTTTAACGATCAGGTGGTTATGAAGGTGCGGAGAGCGGTTATTGAAGCGGCCATCTTAACCGGTACGGCCCAGAGGATACCGGCTGATTTTAGATAGGTGGATAATTTAATGAAAAGGGGTTATGGCACTTGTGCTGTAACCCTTTTTTCGTGGAAGCAGGTGAGGTACAATAAGCATCAGCACAAGACTGCCAGAACCGGAGGCTTTCGCATGACGACAACAATACCCCAAACCGAGTACACCCAGCGCATCCAGCGCTTACAGCAGAAGATGCTTGCGGAGAACATCGACGGCTTCATTCTTTCGCAAAATGTAGACCTCTACTACCTCACCGGCTCCATGCAAACGGGCTACCTCATCGTGCCCGCGAACGGCGAGCCGCTGTACCTCGTGCGCCGCAGCGTCGTGCGCGCGCAGCAAGAAGCCGCCGCGGTCGTGGAGCCTCTCGGCTCCTTCCGCGACTTCGGCGCGCGCCTCGCGCGCGCGTTCCCGCCGCTCGCTCCGCCGCCGGCGGCGGCGCAAACCACCGGCCAGCCGCCGATCCGGCTGGCCGCAGAATTCGACGTGCTCCCGGTCGCCCAGCTGCAGAGGCTGCAGCAGGTGCTGCCGCACGTCGCATGGGTGGACGGCTCCACCCTCATCCGCGAGACGCGGATGCTGAAATCGCCGTCCGAGCTCGCCTGCATCCGCGAAGCGGCCCGCGTCATTGACGTCGCCTTCGAGGATGCGCTGAGCAAGCTCCAGCCCGGCATGACCGAGCTGGAGGTGATGGCCGGCATCGAGTATGCCATCCGGCGGCAGGGCCACCTCGGTACGATGCGGATGCGCGGCTACAACCAGGAAGTGATCACAGGAATGCTGGGAGCAGGGGAGGCGGCTGCGGTGCCGACCTACTTCGACGGCCCGGCAGGCGGCCAAGGCCTCGGACCGGCCGGGCCGCAGAGCGCCAGCCGCAGGCCGATCGGCAGCAATGAGCCGATTCTGATCGACATCGGCTGCTGCATCGACGGCTACGTCATCGACCAGACCCGCACCGTCGTCATCGGCGAGCTGCCGGAGGACTTGGTCCGCGCGTACGAGACGGCGGAGCAAATTCTCCGCAGTGTCGAGTCGATGCTGCACCCGGGGACGGAATGCGAGAAGCTGTACATGCTGTCGCTGCAAATCGCCCACCAGGCGGGGCTGAGCGACCATTTTATGGGCTTTGGCGACGACCAAGTGAAGTTTCTGGGCCATGGCATCGGACTTGAGGTGGATGAGCTGCCGGTGCTGGCCAAAGGCTTCCGCTACCCGCTCGAGCCCGGCATGGTCATCGCCATCGAGCCGAAGTTCACCTTCCCGAACCGCGGGGTGGTCGGCATCGAGAACAGCTATGCGATCACGGACACCGGCTTCGAGAAGCTGACCGTGTCGCGGGAAGGCCTTATCCGGTTATAAGCCGGATATGTGCCAAGTGATGCCGGCCGTGCCAGGCATACATCCCGACCGCTTCGTACAGCCGCACGAGCCCGGAATCGGGATGCTGAAACGCCCGCGTCAGATCGGCCTCGGTCATCCCGCGAAGCAGCAGCACCCATCGCTGATGCAGCGAAGCAAGCAGGCCCAGCGACAGCTCCACCGGCGCATGCACCGTATCGGGAAGCTCAGCCCAGAGCTCTTCCCGGTACGGCTTAATGGTCGGCTCCTCTTCCGTCAGCGCCAGCTTAAAGCGGATAAAGCTGTTCATATGGCTGTCCGCCATATGGTGCACTACCTGCCGAACGGTCCACCCGCCCGGGCGGTAGGGAAGCTCCAGCTGCTCCGCAGAAGCACCCTTCAACGCCTCCGCAACCTGCCCCGGAAGCGCCTCGATATCCCGAATCCATTCACGCACCTGCTCCAGCTCCAACCCCTCCGGCTTCACAAATTGTCCTATTGGAAACCTCAACCGATCCTCACTCATCATTTACTCATCCTCCCATCCAATTTAGCAAACCTAGCTTTTGTCTTAACCTTAGCTCTTGTCTTAGCTCTGCTAAGCACTTGCTTTCGTCCTCGATTCAGCCCTCGAATAATCATTTGCCGTGCTCACAAATCTACTGTACCATGAAGCTAATCATCGGAGTTAGCGAAGCTTTTCGATCCCATCCATCGAAAATAATGATACTACAGGCAGCGGGGGAGTGAACCAAGCCATGGATTTGCAGTGCCTGCAAACATTTAAAGAGGTAGCGAAGCAGGGCAGCTTTACGAAGGCGGCGGAGGAGCTGGGGTACGTACAGTCCAGCGTGACGGCGCAAATTCAGAAGCTGGAAAAAGAGTGCGGCGTCGTGCTGTTCGAGCGGTTCGGCCGACGCATGCGGCTGACCCCTTCGGGGGAGGTGCTGCTGCAGTATGCCACCCGCATTCTGCTGCTGACTGAGGAAGCGAAGCAAACCGTGTCCAGCCAAACCTCCGGCAGCATTGTGATCGGCACGATTGAGACGCTGGCGGCCTTTTTTCTGCCACCGCTGCTGCAGCGGTTCCGTGAGCTGTACCCGCAGATCAACGTCATTTTGCAGCCCGGCTCGGAGCCTGCGATCATCCAAGCGGTGCGCGAAGGCGAGTGCGACGTCGGCCTGCTCCTCGACCGGCCGTACGCCGATCCGGATCTCACCTGCATCGCCATCCGCGAGGAGCCAATTGTGCTGCTCGGCCCCGCGAACACGCACCACGCACAATTGCAGCCGCTTACGCTGCAAGATGTCGCGCAGCAGCCGCTGATCGTGACCGAGCCCAGCTGCACGTATCGCTCGGCACTGGAGCGGGAGCTGAGGGAGCAGCAAATGACGTACCATTTTGCCTACGAGCTGGGCAGCATTGAGGCAATCAAACAGTGTGTCATCTACGGACTGGGCTTGGGCCTGCTGCCCGCCGTCGCCGTGAGGGAAGAGCTCGAAAACGGCAAGCTAAAACAACTGCCGTTCCAGCTGCCGGACCCGCCTTTTTACACCCAGCTCATCCATCACCGGAAAAAATGGCTCTCCGCGCCCTTAACCGACTTCATCCGTCTGCTAACCGCCCAGAGCCTCTAAGCGCTCCAGCGCCCAGTAAGCAGCGAGCAGGAAAATGACGACCGACCCGCCGACCACGATCACCTTGCGGTACCAGTCAAAACGCTGCAAGCGCAGCAGCAGAGGCAGCACCAAGACGACGATGGACAGCTGGCCGGCCTCCACGCCGAGATTGAAGCTGGCCAGCGACGTGGCGAAATACATTTTCGGCAGTCCGATCTCCCCCAGCGCGCTGGCAAAGCCCATCCCATGAATCAATCCAAAAGCGAACGTGAGCACCCAGCGCAGCCGGCTCGAGCGGACTACGATATTTTCCACCGCGACGTAGCAGATCGTCAATGCAATGCCGGTTTCCACCCAGGCGCCAGGCGGCTTGATGATCTCCATGGCGGCCAGCACCAGCGTGATGCTGTGGGCAATGGTGAAGGCGGTGACGATTTTCACCACCTCCGACATCCTCCGGGCGATCAGCAAGAGCGATAAAAGAAACAGCAAATGATCGTACCCGGACAATATATGCTCGATCCCCAGCATAAAATAGTTCCAAAGCGTCGAACCGAGCGTCGCCGGGTGCAGCGATTGGTAATGGTAGGAGCGGTGGGCCGTGTCCATGACTGCTTGATCCACATCGTCTCCCTCGGTGATCAGCACGAAGTTGATATGCAGCGGATCCGCATCGTCAAACAGCAGGCTGTACTGCAGCGTAAAACCCTTTATCGGCTCCAGCGCCTCATAGTGCAGCACGAAGCTGACGCCGGGGACCGTCTCCTTTTCGTCCAGCCGCATGCTTTTCATCGCAACTGGCATCGCTTTCATTGTCTGCTCCAGCCGTACGTGCTCTTGGATATACTTCGCCAAATCGCTAGAGAGCTCCGACTCCGACAGCCGGTTGTCCTTGTTCGTATCGAACCTCAGCAGGCTGATTTCCGGGATGAAAAGCTCATAGTCCACGCCGTCTGAGCCCACCGTCAGCTGAGAGTATCCGTTGTTGAGCGGATGCGCCGAGACAGGCTCTCTAGCATTGCCTAGGCATAAAAAAAGTGCTAGAATTATTAAAATTACTATTCTAATGTAAGTCGTCTTCATAAAGCATCTAACCTCATCTTCGATAGAGATAATCAAATTCATCCATTTCATCATAATCATTTTCACGCTTGAATCCAAGGCATGAGGGAGTTGCGGCTGCGGTTACCAAGATTTTGCCGTGTCGGTTGTGAGCGAGTAGAAGGGGGAACGTTCATGCTGAAGCTGGGTCAGAGAGTGTACATTATCGCGGACTCATTTGAACAAAATTTGCCGATCGGCGAATACGGATATATCATTGCCCTTGATCGGAACGCCGATAACGTATTCGATTACGTGGTCCGAGTGCCGAAGGTTAATAAGCATTTTTATGTGCCGGGAGCGGACATTGAGCTCGAGGAAGTGCTGTTTCAGCAAGAGGCGGAACGCTTGGAGCGGGAGGCTTTGATCGATTTTGCGCTGGCGACCAAGAACGAGGAGCTGTTCCGCCGCATTATGAACGGCGAAGAGGTTGAACCCGAGGCCGAGACGAACAAGGAAGTGCAGTCGAAGGACGATTTCATTCGGCAGATTAATTTGAAGGCTTGGATATAAAATGACAAAACCGGCTCGGCTCCTCACCTGGTGATGGCAGCTGTCAGCCGGTTTTTTCGTGCGCACAATCTCGAGGGGGCAATTGAGATAAAAATCCATCTAAGCTATAATAGGAGGAATGATTGCGTAGAGTGAGGTGCAGAAAAAATGAGTATTACAATTAAAGACGTCGAGCACGTGGCGAGCCTCGCCCGACTCGAGCTGAGCGACCGCGAGAAAGAGCAGTTCACGGAGCAGCTCAACGCCATTTTAAAATACGCCGAGCAGCTCAACGCGCTGGATACGGATCATGTTGAGCCGACCAGCCATGCGATGCCGCTTGTGAACGTGATGCGGGAGGATGCGGTGAAGCCGTCCCTGCCGATTGAGAAAGTGCTGCTCAACGCGCCGGATGAAGAAGAAGGCCAAATTAAAGTACCGGCCGTATTGGAATAAATGTTGAAGGGAGGCTGTCCGCGTGTCGTTATTTGATTTACGCTTGCAAGAGCTGCATAACAAGCTTCATGCCAAAGAAATTACCGTCTCCGATTTGGTGGACGAGTCCTATAAGCGCATTGCTGCCGTTGATGGCAAAGTGAAGGCGTTTTTGACATTGGACGAAGAAAACGCGCGTACTTCCGCCAAGGCGCTGGACGAGCAGTCCGGCAGCCTGGAGAAAGGCCTGCTGTACGGCCTGCCGATCGGGATTAAAGACAACATCGTCACCGAAGGCCTGAGAACGACGTGCGCCAGTCAATTTTTGAGCAACTACAACCCGATCTATGACGCCACCGTCGTCACAAAGCTGAAGTCAGCGCAAACCGTCACCATCGGCAAGCTGAACATGGACGAGTTCGCGATGGGCGGCTCCAACGAAAACTCGGGCTTCCATGCAACACACAATCCGTGGAACCTGGACTATGTACCAGGCGGCTCCAGCGGCGGGTCCGCAGCAGCCGTGGCGGCAGGAGAAGTGTACTTCTCCCTGGGCTCCGATACCGGCGGCTCGATTCGCCAGCCGGCAGCATATTGCGGTATTGTCGGCATGAAGCCGACCTACGGCTTGGTTTCCCGATTTGGTCTCGTGGCGTTTGCTTCGTCGCTCGACCAGATCGGACCGCTGACCAAGAACGTGGAAGACAGCGCCTACCTGCTGCAAGCCATTACCGGACATGATGCGATGGATTCGACGTCGCTGAACGCCGATATTCCGGATTACGTCAGCGCGCTGACCGGCGATGTGAAGGGTCTTCGCATCGCGGTGCCGAAGGAATACCTCGGTCAAGGCATCGATCCGAAAGTGAAGGATGCGGTCCTCACCGCACTTAAAGTGCTGGAAGGACAAGGCGCGATCGTCGAAGAGGTATCGCTGCCGCACTCTGAGTATGCTGTAGCTACATACTATCTGCTCGCTTCCTCCGAAGCGTCCTCCAACCTCGCGCGGTTTGATGGCGTTCGTTATGGCGTACGCAGCGAGAATCCGAAGAACCTGCTGGATCTGTACATCAAGTCCCGCAGCGAAGGCTTCGGCGACGAAGTGAAGCGTCGGATCATGCTTGGAACGTACGCGCTCAGCTCCGGCTATTACGACGCGTACTATCTGAAAGCGCAGAAGGTGCGCACCTTGATCAAGCAGGACTTCGAGCAAGTATTTGAAAACTACGACGTGATCATCGGGCCAACCGCTCCGACACCGGCTTTCCGCATGGGCTCCCAAACGGACAACCCGCTGACCATGTATTTGAACGATATTTTAACGATTCCCGTCAACCTGGCCGGCATTCCGGCGATCAGCGTACCTTGCGGCTTCGCGGACGGCTTGCCGATCGGCCTGCAGATTATCGGCAAGGCGCTGGACGAATCGACGGTACTGCGCGTAGCGCATGCGTACGAGCAGCAAACCGATCATAACAAGCAGCGCCCACAGCTGTAAGAAAGGAGCAAAACCCTCATGTCAGCAGCAACCGACAAGAAATATGAAACGGTCATCGGACTAGAGGTCCATGTTGAACTGCATACCAAATCCAAAATTTTCTGCGGCTGCTCCACCGCATTCGGAGCGCCGCCGAATACACATACGTGCCCGATCTGTCTCGGGCATCCGGGCGTACTTCCCGTGCTGAACAAGCAAGCGGTGGAATACGCGATGAAAGCGTCGATGGCGCTGAACTGCCAAGTGGCGGAAGTCAGTAAATTCGACCGAAAAAACTATTTTTACCCGGATTCGCCTAAAGCGTACCAAATCTCGCAGTATGACAAGCCGATCGGTGAGCATGGCTGGATCGAGATCGAAGTAAACGGCGAAACCAAACGCATCGGCATCACCCGCGTGCACTTGGAAGAAGATGCGGGCAAGCTGACACACGTGGACGGCGGCTATGCATCCTTGGCAGATTATAACCGGGTAGGGACGCCTCTGATCGAGATCGTCTCCGAGCCGGATTTGCGTTCGGCCGAGGAAGCGCGCGCGTACTTGGAGAAGCTTAAGGCGATTATGCAGTACTGCGATGTTTCCGACGTGAAAATGGAGGAGGGCTCGCTGCGCTGTGACGCCAACATCAGCTTGCGTCCTTTCGGACAAGCGGAGTTTGGCACCAGAACGGAGCTCAAGAACATGAACTCCTTCCGCGGCGTTCAACGCGGGGTGGAGTACGAAGAATGGCGTCAAGCGGAGGTGCTGGAGGACGGCGGCAAGGTCGTGCAAGAAACCCGCCGCTGGGACGAGTCGCAGGGCAAGACGCTGACGATGCGCAGCAAAGAGCAGGCGCATGATTACCGGTACTTCCCAGATCCGGACCTCGTTTCGATGCATATCGACGAGCAGTGGAAGGCGCGCGTGCGCGAGTCCATTCCGGAGCTGCCAGATGCGCGCAAGAAGCGCTATGTGAGCGAGTACAGCCTGCCGAGCTATGACGCGGAGGTCATCACGTCCTCGATGAAAGTAGCGGACTTCTTTGAAGAAAGCCTGCAATATACGAAGGATGCCAAAGCGGTATCCAACTGGATCATGGGCGACCTGCTCGGGTATTTGAATGCGAATAACCTGGAGCTGTCGGATGTGAAGGTGACGGGCAAGGGGCTCGGCGAGATGATCGGACTGATGGAGAAGGGCACAATCAGCAGCAAGATCGCCAAGACCGTGTTCAAAGCGATGCTGGAAACCGGCAAAGCGCCGCAGACGATCGTTGAGGAGCAAGGGCTTGTGCAGATCAGCGACGAAGGCGCAATCAAAGCCATAGTCGATCAGATCGTGGACAACAACCCGCAATCCGTTGCCGACTTCAAGGCTGGTAAGGATAAAGCGGTGGGCTTCCTGGTTGGACAAGTGATGAAGGAAACGAAGGGCAAAGCCAACCCGGGATTAGTGAACAAGTTAATTATCGATCGTCTTAACAGTTAAGGGGATAAAAGAAGTGGTATGTCTCGCGGCAGGCTGCAGGTGAAACTGCGTCATGCCATGGGTCATACCACTTTTTTAACACAAGTACTATGGGGGTGGAAAGCCATGATCCGTATGATCGACTTAGAAAGCATGAAGGACGTTCTGGAGCTCCTGGAGCTGCAGCAGCTGGCTTACCGGGTGGAAGCAACCCTCATTGGCTTTGAGGAAATTCCCCCGCTGCTGGATTCGCCGAGCACCTTGCGCGAATCGAATGAAGCCTTCCTCGGCTACTATCTCCAAACAGCAGAAGGAGGAGAGCGCTTGGCCGGTGCGATTGCCTGCAAGCAAACCGCCAAGGAGCTGCAGATCTGCCGCTTAATGGTCCATCCGGATTGTTTTCGGCGCGGGATCGCGGCTCAGCTGCTTACGTACGTCGAACAGCACACCGTTCCAGGGATGCGGATCAAGGTTTCGACCGGCACCGGGAATACACCGGCGGTCGAGCTGTACGTCAAGCACGGCTATGAGCCGGTGGGCATGCAGCTGGTCGCGCCGGGCATCACCTTAACCCAGTTTCAAAAAATCGTATAGTCGTCGAAGCGGACGTCCACACCGTCGATTGTCCGAAGCGGAGAGGGTCCATCTTCTCTTAAACCGCACCCGCTAAGACGCAGCACGCTTCCGCGAGCATTCGTATAGGTGACCGAAACCGCACCCGTATCCTTGTCTTCCCGTGTAAATGCAGGGGCTCGCCGTTCCGAGTGCGCTTGCCAGCCGTCCAGATCGGCTATGCCTTGCGCCACAGCTTCATCCACCGACAAGACGTCCACGACAATCCCGGAGTACAAATAACCTTCTCCAGCAATCAGCGGCACAGAGACCGAATATCGGTCTTCTTTTTCATTCACGGCCATATCTGTTCCGCCGCCTCCCAGCGCATGGAAGACCACATAAATGCTTCCGAGCTTCCCGTAACCGCTGTTGCCCACAAACCGCCATTCGCCCTTCGGCAAGCAGCCCACCAGCGCTGAAGCTGATCCGCCGGCTGCCGATTCCGGCACGGCCCAGAGCTGAATCGCTGTCCCGCGATCGAAGAGGACGTCGCCATAGGGGCTCGCATGCCGATCATCGCCGGGCACATACTTGCCGCCAGGATGAAAAAAGTACAGCTGATTCACGCCCGCCCCTGCGGGCTCCGAATCCAAGGGCAGCGACACATCCCAGCGGAGCTGCTCGTTGTCGAACTCCTCTCGGCGCTCCCAGATCCCGCCGAGAGCATACTCCCGCGCCACGTACGTGTACGTGTGCGCTTCCGCGTCCACTTCGCCGCTCACGCCGGCGAAGCGAACCAAACGCTTCACCTCGCTAGGCTCGGCTCGAACCAGAGCGCGCTCTCGCACGGCCGCTGACACCTCATAGGTGTACAGCGCAGCCCCCTCGAGCCGCGGGAACACCTTCGGCTCCGGAAAGTCGCCGAAGGCAATGAAGTCCAGCGGCGTGTTCGTGTCCTTCGGCGCGTCGTGGGGCCAGATCCGCGAATGCGGACCGACCCACGCCCCCCGAAGATACACCTCCGCACGCAAGCGCCACAAATACTCGAGCAGCTCGCCTGCAACCGCGCGAGCGGCGGCATCCTGCACCGTTTCCCACACGCAGGTAAACGCTTGGATCCAGTGCCAATGCCACGGCAGGCAGCCGTACTCCTTGAAGCCGAAGGTGCGCACGTGCTGCAGCAGGCGCTGGGCGCACTGGATGCCCTCGGCCAGCAGCCCTTCGTCGTCGAAGGCGTGGCCGAGCAGCAGCTTCAGCGCCGTGTGCTTCGCCTCGTGATGGTGCATCGACGAGAGCGGGTGACGGTACACGCTGCTTTGGTAGATGTGCAGGATGGCCAGGCTGATCTCCGACTTCAGATCAATCGGCAGCTTGGACTGGTACCGCTCGTAGAAGAACATCAGCAAGCAGCCCATCAGCTCCACGGGCAGCACGTGCGGCTTCGCCGAAGCCGGATCGTTACCCAGATTCAGCGGCCAGTGACCGTACATCGGACTTTCCGGATTCTGATCTTGAAGCTGGAGCACGTTTCGAAGCATCTGCATGGCCAACCCTTCGCCCTTCGCTTTCTGCTCCTCACTCCAAGCCGGAGCACCCTCCGCCGAATAGCCGAACAAATGGATCGCAAAATAAAAATTATCCCTCAAATCCTTATGAAACCAATAACCGCTGTCGAGCAGCGGGAGCTCCAGGGCATGCTCAGCGGCCAGCCGCAGCACGCGCTCTTTCCGTTCTAGTATGTCGTTTTGCATCATAAGGCCTCCCAGGGCGAACAATTTAAACGTTTCACTGCCTTTAAGTCTACCTTGCACCGTGATGAAGTCAACCATTTTTTCACTCGGCTCCCATAAAACAAGCCCAAACATGATACAATAAATCTCATTATATTTCGTTTGAGGTGCGGTAGCATCAACAACGTATCCTTCCATTATAGATCATATTCGTTCAAGGAGGCGGTTCCATTATGGCAAACGCAGTCAATCCATGGTTCATCGATCCGATTCACATTACGATCCGGCTGGTCTTGGCGTTTTTGCTGGGCGGCTTCATCGGCTTCGAACGAGAGCAGAGCAGCCATGCCGCAGGGATGAGAACGCATATTTTGGTATGCGTGGGCTCGACCTTGATCATGCTGCTATCGATTTACGGTTTCTCCGAGTTTACGAGTGTAACCATGCGGGACCCCGCCCGTTTGGCGGCGCAGGTCATTAGCGGGATCGGCTTTCTCGGTGCCGGAACGATTATGTTTACCGGCAAATCCATCACGGGCCTAACGACCGCGGCTTCGCTGTGGGTGGTGGCTGCCATTGGGCTGGCGATTGGCGCGGGCTTTTACTATGCGGCGGCGCTGACCGTCATCCTCGTGCTGATCAGCCTGTTTGTGCTCAACCAGGTGGAGAAGAAATATTTTCGCGCCAAGAAGGTGCGTCACTTCAAATTGAAAGCGGTTGACACGCCCAGCCTGCTGGCGAGGGTCTCGACGATGGTGGCCAGACAGGGAGGCGACATTCAGAAGCTGTCCGTGGAGGAGCTGCCGAGCGAGAACGAGAACGATTCCGCGAATCTGGTGCTGATTACGCTGACGCTCCGTATGTCCAAGGACGTCAAGCTGCTGCAAACGGTAGAGGATTTGAAGCACGTGGAAGGCGTAAAAGCCGTAGCATGCGATTAACCCAAATTGGACGCAATTTCCAACCGTAACAATGAAGGGGTCCATCCTTTTGCTCCGTCTAAAGTATTGATTGTATGGAAAGGCGGTGAACCGAACCGATGGAGAGCATGACGGATGAGCAGCTGATCGATTTTGTCCGTCAGGGCGATGAGAGAGCGTACCGGGTGCTGATGGAGCGTCATCAAAAGTACATCTATACGCTGATTTATCGCATGATCGACCATCGGGAGACCGCCGAGGATTTAACACAGGAAGTGTTTATCAAGCTGTACCGGTCGCTGGCCAATTTCCGCGGGGAGTCCCAATTCACGACCTGGCTTTACCGGCTGACGGTCAACTTGGTCACCGATTATCGCAGGTCCCAGAAGCGCCGGCCGCATACAGCCATTTTAGATGTGATCAAAGGCTGGTTCGGAGACCGCAAGGAGGAGCCGGAAGCAAGGGCGCTGCGGAAGGAAGAACAGCTGACGATGCAGCAGCTGCTATCGGACCTGCCTGACAAATACCGGCTAATCCTGTACTTGTACCATTATAAGCAGCTCTCTTATCAGGAAATATCGGACATCTGCGGCCTGCCGCTCAAGACGATCGAAACCAGACTCTACCGGGGAAAAACCATGCTCAAGGAAAAATGGATGGAGGTGCGCGCACATGAACAGGATGCATCCGGACAAAAAAACACTGCAGCGATTTCTGAATAATCGCTTGTCTGAGCTGGACAGCAAGCGGATTGCCCAACACCTGCGTACGTGCTCCGATTGCCGCTACGAGCTGGACGCCTATGTAGAGCTGGAAATGAGGCTGGACGCGCTTCCGCTGCTAGAGGCTCCCCCAGGGCTTTCAGATAACGTAATGAATACACTGCGCCAAGAGCAGCAGGCAGACAAGTCGGACACGATCCTTCCGAAGCAAAGGACGTTTTGGCGAACCGAGCTGGCGAATGGCTTAATCGCAGCGGCGGCTACGTTCCTATTCATCTATTCGGGTGTGCTCGGCAAGCTCATCTCGCTGGATGCCTTCGTGCTCAGCGAAGGAGTGCGGAGCGGGGCGACGTATGTGTATCGGACAATTGAAACCATTTCATATCAGCTGCTGACCTAAAAATTGAACTCATGCTTGGAGGGAAATAACAATGCAGGATCAAACGAATGACCCGCATAAGGCTGACGACGATCTGGAAGACGAATTTTTGAGAGAAAGGCTCCAACGCTACGGACAAATGCGCAAGCAGCCCTTGCCCTTTGATCCGTTTCTAACCCCAAGGCCAAGGAAAAATAAGTGGATTGCCGGCCTGCTGTCGTTTCTGGTGCCTGGCACGGGACAGTTTTATTTAGGCTTGATGCAGCGCGGACTAGCCATGATGCTGCTGTTTTTTCTGGATATTTTCGCGATCGTCTTTTTTGCCACGAATGGAGCAGACAGCATCCCCCTCATCGTGTTGTTTTCGCTGCTCATTCCGGTGATTTACTTCTATAACATCTTTGATGCGCTGCAGCAAACTGACAAGGTCAACAACGACGTCACCCCAAGCTTTTACGGCGGTAATTCGGGAGATGCTTCTTATACCCCTGACGGAAGCCCGGTGCGCAAGCGGAACAACGGCTTCGGCTATTTACTCATCGCGGCTGGGATCGTCTTGTTTTTAATCCACAGCAGGCCGACATGGCTGGCGCGGGCGTTTGAACTGGTAGGCTCCTCCATCGGCGCGGTGGTCTTGATCGGTGTCGGATTGTTTATGTTTTACAATGAATCCAGGAAGAAATAAGGAGAGAGACGCGATGCATAAAGCAGGGCGTTATACAGCGGCGGTCTTGCTCGTTCTGGTCGGCGGAAGCGTGATTTTCGATAAAGTGACGGGCAGCCATCTGACCTCCGAGCTGGTAGGCTGGTGGCCGGTGCTGTTCATTATGCTGGGTCTCGAGTACATCGGCTTTAACATGAAGTACGGTCATACGGACCGGCAGCTGAAGCTGGATTTGAAGGGCGTCATCTTTGCCTTACTCATCTCCGCGATCGTCATCGTCAGCACCCAAACCACCGATTTTGCCAAAAAATTCGGCAGCCTGGACGGCATCAGCATGGGGGACATCGTCCAATTTTTCGGAGAAGGGCGCAAGTTTGACGAAGGAGTGACTTCGATTCCACTGCCGTCTAGTGTCGAGAATGTCAAATTGACCGGCCGTAATGGAACCATGGTGCTGAAGTCGGGGAATGTGAACAATATCGAGATTGCTGTCACTGTGCATGTCCAGATGAAGGATGAGAAAGAAGCGGCCCAGATCGCGGACGCCTCCAAGCTTGAATACAGTGTCACCGGCGATACCTTGGACATTCAAGCGTTAGGCAAAGAATACATCGGATCGATCTTCGGCCGCAGCTATCCGCGGATGGATATCATCGTGACCATGCCAGCGCAGCAAAAGGTCAACTACGAGCTGCATGCCACCAACGGTAAAATTCAAGCTGCTCAGCTTCCCGTCAAGCAGCGTTTTTCGGCGCAGACGTCGAACGGAGCGATTGAGATCGCCGATCTGGACGGAGAGCTGCGTCTTGGGACAACGAACGGCTTGATCAACTCGAGCAAGACGAGCGGCACGATTTCGCTGAAAACGACCAACGGCCGGGTAGAGCTGACTGACCATCGTGGAGACGCAGTAGTGGGGGTGAGCAACGGAGAGCTGAAGCTGGCCGGCATCGCAGGCAGCGTAGAAGCGCGCGCCACCAATGGGGCAATCAAGATCGACGGCAAGCTGCAGAAGGTGAAGGTTGAAACCTCCAACGGCTCCATTGACGTGACCAGCGGAGCGGTGGAGGACGATTGGGACATCAAGACCAACAACGGTCGAATCGCATTGAAGCTGCCTTCCCATGGCGATTACCGCGTAGACGGCAATGGCAGAAAAAACAACATTCAATCGTCCTTGCCGCTCACCATTGATAACAAAACGATTCGCGGCACCGTTGGCAGCGGACAACATCTGATTAAGGTGGAGTCGAATGGTTCCATTTCTATACAGCCATCCAATTGACAAATTCATGAAATTGTAGGTAAAATGAAGCGATACTCTGCTCGTTGACAGCGGACTCGGCGCTTCTGTTCGAGTCGCCGCTGCAGCGTGAATTTGATAATTGGCGGTGAACAGCATGAGTACTCGGCTGATGGAGGCGCTTGATCAATTGAAGATGACGGGCGTTCGGATAACGCCGCAGCGGCATGCCATCCTGTCCTATTTGATCGGTACCATGTCTCATCCGACAGCGGATGAAATTTATAAGTCGCTTTCCCCGCGATTTCCAAGCATGAGCGTCGCAACCGTATATAACACCCTTAAAGTGTTTATTGAAGCGGGATTGGTCCGGGAGATGACATATGGCGATCATTCCAGCCGATTTGATGCCGATATGTCGGATCATTATCACGCGCTGTGCGAGCAGTGCGGGAAGCTGGTCGATTTTGCCTACCGGCCTTTGGACGATTTGGAGAAGGCAGCCGGGGAGCTGACGGGCTTTCGAGTTAAGAGCCACCGTGTCGAAGTATACGGGCTATGCTCCGATTGTGCACCGGTCACTCCTTAATGATAGATTGATAGATTTGAGGTATAATGGACGTATTCAGGCTTCGCAGCTTTCTATAGGGCGAAGAGGAATACGTCCTTTTAATTTGCAGATGGCATCAAGCTGGCATCAGGATAACAGGAGTGAAATAATGGAGTCGATGATGGAAGCGGCAGGCAGGTCCGGCCGGACGAAGAGACGCAAGTGGCCGTGGCTGATGCTGACCTTGGCCGTAATTTGCGGGGCGCTGCTGGGTGCCTATTACTATATCGTATATATGCCGAATACCAAACATGTGCAGCCGGATTTCAGCGGCAAGAAGAAGCCGGTGTTCTACCAAGGCGGGATGCTGGAGGATCAAGCGCTCGGGCAAAAAGAATCCCTAAAGCTCTCCTTTGACACCGTCAAGGAACGCATTGATCCTTCGCTCATTTATGAGCAGTCGAGTGAATCCACGATTATTACGACGCAAGACAAAGTCGTGCGGCTGCGTACAAGCGAGTTGACGGGCATGCTCAATGAGAAGCCATTCAATTTGAAGTTTCCGCTGGAGAAATCGGACAATAGGCTGTACCTGCCGATCGATCCGCTGAAGGAGCTATACGGCGTTGAGCTTCGCGAGTCGGAGGAAACCGGAGCCGTGTTCTTATTTAAAGAAGGCGAGACGGTGGAATGGTACAAGACCGTATCGTTCCCGGATAAACCGGACAAGATGATTCCTATGCGCAGCGATCCAACGATCAAAGCGCCGATCTACGCCGACTTGAAGCAGGGCGATAGTGTGATGGTATGGAAGGATACGGGCGAATGGCTGCGTGTTCAGCTGCCCAACGGTTACTTGGGCTATGTTTTGAAGTCCCAGCTGATGCAGGATCACCAGGAGACCATCCCGAAGCAGGGACCGCGTCCGCCCTTTGTTCCCAAGCAGCCAGTGACAGGAAAAATCAATATGACTTGGGAGCAGATCGTGACCAAAGGCCCGGATACGTCCAAAATCCCCGCGATGCCAGGACTGGATATCGTAAGTCCGACGTGGTTTCAGCTGGAGGACGGCGAAGGGACGATCAAGAATATCGCCGATCCGGCTTACGTCAAATGGGCACATACCAACGGCTATCAGGTTTGGGCGCTGTTTAGCAACGGCTTTGAGCCGAAGCGGACGACGGAGGCGCTCTCGACCTATGACAAGCGGATGAAGATGATTAAGCAGCTGCTCAGCTTCGCACAGATGTATTCATTGCAGGGCATCAACATTGATTTTGAGAATGTTAGTGTGAAAGATAAGCAGAATCTGGTGCAGTTCGTGCGGGAGATGACGCCGTTCCTGCATGAGCAGGGCCTCATCGTCTCCATGGATGTGACACCCAAGTCCAGCAGCGAGTCATGGTCGATGTTTTATGATCGCAAGGCACTTTCCGATGCGCTCGACTATTTGATGCTTATGGCTTACGACGAGTATTGGGCGAGCAGCCCGAAGGCTGGTTCGGTAGCTTCGCTGCCTTGGGTGGAGAAGTCGGTGGTTGACCTGCTCAAAGAGGATAAAATCCCGCCGAACAAGCTGGTGCTAGGCATTCCTTTTTACACTCGCGTCTGGACCGAGGAGCAGAAGGATGGCAAAACCCAGGTCAGCTCCCGAGCGGTATTCATGGACATGCCGCAGCGCGTGATCAAAGAACAGAAGCTGACGCCGGTGTTTTCACCGGAAACCGGACAAAACTACGTAGAGTACAAAGAAGACGGCAAGCTGAACAAAATTTGGATCGAAGACGAAACCTCGGTCAAAGCCCGGATGGCGCTGGTCCGTAAGTACAACCTTGCCGGTGTCGCCTCATGGCGGCGGGGGTACGAGAGTCCCGAGGCCTGGAACTGGATTCGCTCCTTGCTGGAGACGCCCTAATAACCATATCATCCTATGAAAAAAGGACTCGCAGACAACGCTCGATCGGAGCGCCCGCGGGTCCTTTTGCTTTGATCTGACTATGGATTTGTCGTCGTGCCTGCTTGGCTGTCATTCGCACCTGCATGGGGATCATGCTGCGGATCAAGCGACAAAATCGTTTTACAGTACATGCACCGGTCCGTTTTGCCGATGATTTTGGTCATCTTGCTGCACTCCGGGCACTCAACGACCGTAGCACTGGTGGACATCATCCCGGCGGCGAAATAAATCCCCATACTGACCAGCATTGCTACAGCTCCGATAAACATACTGATCATGGCAACCCACTTGCCGGCTGTACCCCAATCAAAGACGATACCGGCCAATCCGAGAATCATTAAGAGCATCCCGCCCATCGTTAGCAGCAGTCCCCATAAACGGAATTCATTGGCTTTACTAGATCTTAATCTCATGCTGTGAGTCACTTCTTTCGCGTAAGAATATAGAGATTTGTGAGTTTTGTCACAATCTGTTGCAGGAAAGCGCCCCGCCGATGTAGAAATAGATGATTACATTGATTCGTGTGTCCATACTTGTAGGAGGCTTTAGCATGGAATCTTTAAAAGCATATTGGGTGGAAAAGCTTCGTCAGGATGACTCCGTAATAAGCGTCATCGCAATCGATAACCCTTCCCTATTTTCCGCCGTAACGGACGGTTTCGATCTGCTGCTGCTGGTCGTTAGCCTGGACTCCGAACGCTCTCATCATCAATTTCATTATATAAAAGACGACCGCCGTATACAAGAAAGATGGATAAGTCCGGCCGCGCTGAACGACTTAATCTTGCACGGGGAGCATCGCAGCGTTATTTATTGGATCTTAAAAGGGGAGATACTTTTGGATCGGGAGATGTATTTGGAAAGCTTGCGGCACAAGGTTCTGGAGTTTCCTGCCGATCTCCGGGAACACAAGCTGCTGATTGAGTTTTCCAAGTTTTTGCGAAGCTATTTGCAGAGTAAGGAGTATATTTTAGAAGATCATACGCTGGACGGCTACAATAACATATTGGAAGCACTGCATCACTGGGCTAACATCGTGATTATCGAATCGGGTCACCACCCGGAGGTAACGGTCTGGAGGCAGATCAAGAACATCAATCCGGGCGTGTACAAGCTCTATGAGGAGTTGACGCTCAGCATGGAGACGGTGAAGCAGAGAGTGCAGCTGGTGCTGCTGGCCAGTGAATTTTCCGTCATGTCCAAAATGGAACGCTGCTGCAAGCCGCTGATAGATTTGCTAGGCAGCCGGGAAGAGGCATGGAGCCTTCAGGAGCTTCAGCTCGACCCTCAGCTTTCGGATATCAAATCCGAGCTTCCGCTGCTGCTTAACAGACTGGTTAAGAAGTCGCTGGCTCAGGAGCTGGTTTATACGATGGATGAAGAGCTGTCACTGCTTGAGCTGCGTTACACGGTTGTCAAAAAATAACCGCTCGGGGTATAATATCCACAACAATTGAATAGCCACTAGGGGAGCCCTTCCATGCGGGGCTGAGAGGAAGAAGCGGATCTTTGACCCTTGGAACCTGATAAAGGCGTCTTGTATGCGAGACGTACTGGTTTGTACCAGCGTAGGGAAGTGGACGAAGGATAAAGCGACATTTCGTTCAAGTCAACCTACCAGGTTGGCTTTTTTTGTTTATCCGGTGAACAGAAAGGAGAGGGCTTATGCAGTTGATTGTGAATGGCGAACAAAGAGATGTTGGGAATGCCGGAACAGTAGCGGAGATGCTCGAAGTCTTCAAGCTGGGGCACAAAATCCTGGTGGTGGAGCTGAACCGCGAAATTATCGACCGGAGCGTCTATGATCAGACGCGGCTGAATGACGGAGACCGGGTGGAGATCGTCCACTTTGTCGGCGGCGGTTAAGTAAGCGATTGAAATGATCAATTTTATATTATAAGGAGTCATGAAGCATGAGTGAGACGTTAAAAATCGGACCCTACGAATTTAAATCCCGGCTGCTGCTGGGAACAGGCAAGTTTTCGGCAATGGATGTACAAGAACAAGCGGTCAAAGCTTCGGCAGCCGAAATTTTAACCTTCGCCATTCGGCGCCTTCCGATCGATAATCCGGATGCACCGAACTTTTTGGAATCGCTGGACTTGAAAAAGTTTACGCTGCTCCCGAATACCGCCGGCGCTTATACCGTGGAGGAAGCTGTGCGTATTGCGCGGCTCGCCAAAGCCAGCGGCTTGTGCGACATGATTAAAGTCGAGGTCATCGGCGATCCGAGAACTCTGTTGCCGGATCCGGTGGGAACGCTGGAAGCAACCAAGATCTTGGTTGAAGAAGGCTTCATCGTGCTGCCGTACACCTCGGATGACCCGATCCTGGCTCGCAAGCTGCAGGAGGCGGGTGCCGCTGCCGTTATGCCGGGGGCTTCTCCAATTGGCTCAGGGCAGGGCATCGTGAATCCGGGCAACCTGCGCTTCATTATTGAAGAAGCTAAAGTACCGATTATCGTGGATGCCGGTATCGGCGGTCCTGCTGATGCTGCGCTTGCTATGGAGCTGGGAGCTGACGGCGTGCTGCTGAATACCGCTGTTGCTGGTGCGCAGAATCCAGCGCTGATGGCCGAGGCGTTTAAGCTGGCCGTAGAAGCGGGACGCAAAGGCTTCCTCGCCGGCAGAATCCCGAAGAAGCGCTACGCATCCGCGAGCAGTCCAGAAGTGGGTATGATCGAGTAGTTTCTGGTCAGAGAGGAGCTGAGGCTTTGCGCTTTAGCTCTTTTTATTTTTGTTATGGGACATGCTTGACTTTCGATCTCTATTTATGATAAATTAACTTTCGCCGCTTTAAACGGCGGTCGCATTTGAAAGCAAGAAGCAAGCAGCAAGAAAATGGTAAATAAAAAAATCTTGCATCAAGCTAGGCAAATGTGATATATTATAAAAGTCGCCGCTGAAACGGCTGACAAGAAACGACAAGTAATTGCCCTTTGAAAACTGAACATCGAGTGAGTGCAATAAATAAGAGAATGCAAATTCTCGCCAGTAGTAAATTTTTGAGCTATATCGACTCAACTTTAATGGAGAGTTTGATCCTGGCTCAGGACGAACGCTGGCGGCGTGCCTAATACATGCAAGTCGAGCGAGGGTCTTCGGACCCTAGCGGCGGACGGGTGAGTAACACGTAGGCAACCTGCC
>NZ_VNJI01000072.1 GCF_007786445.1 Paenibacillus cremeus
AGCTTGCAACGCTACCCATGATCGGGATGTCAACGCCGCGCTAAACTTGCTAAAACTCGCAATGTAGATTGCAACTGCCAACGGGGCAGGAACTGCCCTTGGAGCGTAGCTAAACTTGGAGCATAGCTCTATTGACTACGAAGCACCCACCTCTTAGGTGGTGTGTAGTTCACCAAAGACACCCTTTTACTATACCACCGTGAAATCCGGGCTGGGAATGGCTTTTTGCAGCTGGGAAAAGAAGAAAATAGATTAGGCTTCTTCCTTCGGTTAGATGCCCACTACTTAAGAGGCCCATCGTCATATCATGAAAGTAGTTCAGCTGGAAAGGAGCTGTTGGCGATGGGTGGCTACGGAGCAGGTTGTGGAACAGGAGGCTTGTGGACCAGCACAGGCACCATTCTCGTACTTTTCATTCTGCTGGTAATCGTACTTTCTGCATGCTTCTTCATCTAAGATACGCACACAAACAAGGCAGGGATCTCGCATCCCTGCCTTCACTGTTTTTAGCGTGACCGACCGGCTTAGCGGCGGGTCTGCTGAGGATAAATATAATTCACCCACTGCTGCGTACGGGCGGAATCAATCGCTCCGGCGACCATCAGAAACGTCCGGATATTGTCCGTGATGTCCGTCACGCCCGGTTCTCCCGTCTGAGCAGCCTGAACGAATGCATCCAGCGTAAAGCTCTTGCTCTCGTACGGCAGCTCCGCCACAGGCAGCAGCTCCTTGACCGTACCGTCTCCCTCGCCCTTGCGAACCCAATAAGGCACATCGTCTGTCAGCTCAATTGCGCCCTCGCTCCCGACGATGCGGAAATTCCCGTTCCACGGGGTCAGTGTACCTGTCTCCTCCAAGCTGCCGAAATAATGGGCTGTAACACCGCCGGGAAAGCGGAAGCACGCGCTGCTGACCATGCTGCCCTCGCACCAGCTCCAAGATGGACGCACGCTGCTGGCGCTCACCGCCACCGGATCAGCCTCCAGCAAATAACGCATCAAGTCAAAATGGTGCACGCTCACATCGGTAAACAAAAAATCCTCCGACTGCACGCGCCACGTCCCTTGACGGGGATTATGAAGCCTGCGGAAGGTCCACTCGATATAAGCGATGTCTCCGATCAAGCCGCCCGCAAGCGCTGCCTTGACCGCTTGAATTTCCCGCGTCCACCGGTAGTTTTGGTTGACCATCACCTGCTTGCCATACAGCGGCTGCTTGGTCAGCAGCGTCATCGCTTCGTCCATCGCATAGGACAGCGGCTTTTCCGTTAGCACGTGCAGTCCCGCTTCGAGCGCGTCCAGCGCTATCGCCACATGGGTTCGCGGAGGCGTGACGATCAACACGGCATCCGCAGCAACGGCGCGCAATGCCGCTTGGTGGCTGTGAAACGCTGGCAGCGACGCCTGCTCCATGATCTCCTTTGCTTCCGCGAGATTGGCCTCCGAGACGTCCACGATCGCCGCCAGCTCCACGCCGGGATGACTCTTGATCGTGCGCAGCCATGCCCGTCCGAACCCGCCGACGCCAATTTGAATTACTCTCATTTTCCCCACACCGCTCAGCCCCTTTGGCAAAAAAAAAGATCAAACCGCTTGTGTACACGGCTTGATCATACGTCGGAAATAAGTTCAGTTCAATGGCGTAATTTAGGCTCGGGGTGTGTTATTTTAGGATGATTCCGTTTGAATATATTTCTTCAAATCCGTCAGCTGGATGGCAAATTCCTTCTCCATCTTCTCGATTCGCAGCCCCAGCTCCTGCTGCCATGCTTGATCGCCCACAATGGAAGCCGCATACGTATAATTGTGCAGGTCGCCCAGCTTTCTGGCAAACAGCGCATTAGCCTGCAGGCAAATCGAAAGCTCGTTTTGCTCCGTTGTCGTGAGCTCCCTGGTCTGGTGATACGTCCACAGCTCCGCCATCCGGTAATGATAAGGCTGCATCCACTCCACGCTCCCCTTACGCAATTTGGTCTCCCTACCAGTGTTGACCGATTTTCCAGGTTTTACACCCCCGCCCCCCGCGCCGGCTACCGAATCACGGCAAACTCGCAATCGTCCCGCAAAAACCGTCTTCCCCCCACCGTCACAAAAATCGGGTTAAACCCCTCCAGTCCACCGATAAACGGCACCTCGACCGCAAATCTATGGTTTACTCGCACCGTCTTTTGACGTAAGTACGCTTTTTCAAAGTCGTGATCGGTAATCACCCGTTTGCCCATCCTGCTCACCTCATGCTTAGCATGCGGCACGGCGGTTTGTTTTATTTTAAAAAAATCCGCAGGAGCCCATCACATTTTCATAGCCCAGTGCATATGTATATCTCGTTGGATATATTGAATTACATGGAGGGATTGTTGTGTTAGTTGCTGAAGTGCTGTCGGAAAAAGAGTTGGTTATCGGCAAGCTGCAGGACATGGAGTTAGATCAAATCGCGAATTGGATCAGCATTTTGCCGGAAGACAAATGGAAGGTTCTGTTTAAACTGCACTGGCCCACACTAGTTAAAAAATGCGGCCTTGAAGCGTAAAGCTACATAGTGCTCAGCAGACGAAAAAAAGGGTGTCCCATCGGCCAACAACTTGGCTGAGGGGCACCTTTTCGCTTTTTCAAACGATTATTGCCGATCCGCGGGGTAGACGAGTCCGATTTGCCTGCGGGCTTCGTCCATCAGCTCCATGACCGCCAGAGAGTTGGCATAGGAGTTGACCGGGGATTCCGTCTGTCCGCTGCGGATCAAGTCCATGAACGACTGCACCTCGTAGTACATGGTGTTTGCTTTTTGCGGCTGCGAGAGCTCCTCCACAGTGCCGTCCAGGTAGCGGATTTCCACTTTGGCCGGCTGGCTGACACGCTCGAACACGATCGTCCCTTTTTCCCCTTGGATTTCGGAGGACTGGTGAGACTGGGTAATTTTCGAGTGGAGGATGACCGCATCCATGCCTTCGTACTTCAGCAGCAGACTCCCTTCTCCGTCAACACCGGACTCCAGCATCACAGCCTCCGCCTGAAGCCGATCCGGCTTCCCGAAGAGAACCACCATCGGATACAGGCAGTACACTCCGATATCCATCAAGGAGCCGTTGGAAAACGCAGGGTCGAACGTGTTCACGTGCACCCCTGCCTTGAACGCATCATAACGCGACGAATATTGGCAAAAGCTGGCTACGTAGCGGCGGACGCGCCCGATTTTGTGCAGATTTGCTTGAATCGCCTGAAAGTTCGGCAGCAGCGTCGATTTCATCGCTTCCATCAGCAGGACGTTGTTTCGCTTCGCGGCTGCGAACATCTCCTGGACTTCCCGCCGGTTGGACGCGATCGGCTTCTCGCACAGCACATGCTTACCGTGGTTCATGAGCGTGATCGCCTGCCGGGCATGAAACGAATTGGGGCTGGCGATGTAGACCGCATCCAGCTCGCTGCTTGCCGCCATCTGCTCCAGATCCGTGAAGCGATGCGGAATATCATGCTTGTCCGCAAACTGCGCCGCCGTTTCCTCCGACCGGGAATAGACGGCGGTTAGCACAAACCCTTCCGCCTCCCGCGCGGATTTGATCAACTGCTCCGTAATCGAATTGGTCCCGATAATGCCGAATCTAATCATGTAACAGGTTAGCCTCCTTAATGATGAATACCATGAATGATTCATTATACCGCACCGAGACATCGCAAAAAAGAGCGCTGAAACGGTTTAGGTTGCTCGAACCGCTGCAGCACTCTCTGTTGTAGCTTACTTTATCGTTTAACCTACGCCCAGCTCGCGGAATTGACGCCGAAACCGGCGCCTCAGCACCCGCTTCTCGCTTTCCTCCAAAAATGCCGCCTCCACCCCGTTCATGACGAGCTCTGCCAGCTCGGTCGCGGCAAACCCGAATTTGTCCGCCAGGACCCGGTACTCCTTCGTAAGGTTCGTTCCGGACACCGTCGGATTGTCGGTGTTGACCGTCACCTTGATGCCGCGCTCAAAGTAGTCGCGAATCGGATACTGCTCCCAGCTGGTGACCGCCTTCGTCTGAAGGTTGCTGATCGGGCACATTTCGAGCGGAATGCGCTGCTTCGCGAGCAGCCTCATGAGCTCCGGATTCTCCTTCACCCGTACCCCGTGACCGATCCGTACGGCTCCCAGCCGGGTGACGGCTTCCAGCACGTTCTCCGCTCCCGCCGCTTCCCCGGCATGAATCGTCACCGGCAGGCCCCGCTTGTGGGACACGGCAAACACCTCGCGAAAAAACTGCGGCGGGTACGACGCTTCATCTCCGGCCAAATCGACCGCAACGATGCCTTTGCCTGATCTGCTTGCCGCCGCTTCGATCACTTCAATGTTCTCCTTGCTGCCGTGGTGCCGCATGCAAATCGCGATCCCCCGGGCGACGACGCCGTACTTCCGCTCCCCGCTCCGCAAGCCTTCCACGACGTGATGGATCACCTCTTCGACCGACAACCCTGCACCCCGATGCAGCTGAGGAGCAAAGCGCACTTCGATATAGCCGATCGTGTGAGCGGCCGCCTGCTCTACCGTTTCGTGCGCGACCCGGCGCAGCGCCTCCCCCGTTTGCAGAAACGGGAGCACGAAGTCGAATTTGCTCAAGTACATCTTCAGACTTGTGCAATCGTCTTCGACTTGCATGTGAGGCAGCAGTTGCTTCCGGCTTCGCGCAGGCAGGCTGACTCCCCTCTGCTGCGCCAGCTCCATCAGCGTCTCCGGCTTAACACTGCCGTCCAAATGTACATGAAGATCCACCTTTGGCAGCTTGCGAATGAGGTCATAGGCGATTGGATGATCCATCTCCGGCCACTTCCTTTTCCATACATTTTAACATAAAGTTATGTTTATGTAAACTAATATTACATAATTTATGTCTTCGACTGTGATTTGATACAAATCATTATGGGTTTGTAGATTTTATGTTAATTTATATAACATATTCAGTAGCGTTAGCTTGGCTGTGCCGCAAGACATCACCGATTCAACGCTGCCGGCGGCTTGTACCGCCCTGGCGCGAAGCGCCCGGTTCTCCATGCTGTTGTTGGCGATTATCCCGGCGAAGGCCACACCGCGCGGTGTGGCTGTTTCTATTTTCTCTTGGCCACGCCGGCCAAGAAGGTCAGCATGAGCTGCACGGCCAGCCGTGAGGTCACGTTGCGCACATCGACATTCGGGTCGATGCAGACAAAGTCGATCGCGCGCACCTGCGGCAGCGTCCCTAAGTGATGCAGCGCGTCCAGCGCATCCCAAGCATCCAGCCCCCCGGTTCCAATGGCGGGGCAGCCCGGCGCGAAGGACTGATCCAGCACATCCATATCGAAGCTGACATACAGCAGCTCCGCCCGCTGCGTTACGGCAGCCAGCGCCTGCCGCAGGATGCTGTCGATCCCTTGGCGGCGCACCTCCCGCGAGGTGAACACGTGCATGCCGCTACCGACCGCATAATTGTAGTACGCCTCGGAGTTCATGAAGCCGCGAATGCCAATCTGCGCGATATTCCGTCCCTCAACAGCGCCAGACTCTACGATGCTGCGGAAGGGCGTGCCGTTGGTCAGGCCGCCGTCCTGCGGGTGGCGCACATCGTGATGCGCGTCAAAGTGAATTACCCCGATTGTAGTTCCGGGATGGGCCTCTGCAAAGGCCTGAACCGAAGGAAAGCTGACCGAATGGTCGCCGCCCACTATGAGGGGAACCGTCTGCGGCATCGCCGTGAAGACCGACAGCAGCGCTTCATAAATGCGGCGGCGGCATTCCGCCAAATCGGTCACGTGCATCTGAATATCGCCGAGATCACGGACCGGGAGGTGCTGTAAATCGACCTGATACTCCATACTGAAGGTCGTGAAGGACCGAAGTGCTGTACGAATCGCTGCAGGCGTGAAGGACGCCCCCGAATGCGAGATGGAGGTTTTGGAAAGCGGGATGCCGATCAGGGCGGCAAGCAGCGCTTCCACACCATCCCAGGGCTGAATCCAATCCGCCGCCTTCGTCTCCAGCCGATCCCGAAATATCGCCTCCTGCGGAGACTTGATGTAGGGAAGCTGCACCATTTTGTCCCCCGCCTCTCTTTCTTATTCGCAAAAAAGACTTCCGTAGTCGTAGGAGTCACCCCTGCACCAGCCTGCGGTTCCACACCGCTGCACGCCCTTTTTTGATCACGCCGAACGTGTGGTTGATGCCAAAATGGTACGGCAAATAGGCCAGCGTCGGCACGTCGAAAATCACCACATCCGCCTGCTTCCCCGCTTCCAGCGTGCCAATCTCGCTCCCTCGGCCAATCGCATTAGCGGCATTAATAGTACATGCCGTTACGATTTCTTCCGGGGTCATTCGCAAATGGATCTGCGCCAGCGCCATGATCAGCTGCATCGATTCCGTAGGCGAGGAGCCGGGATTGTAGTCGGTGGCGAGCGTAACCGGCAGGTGAAACTGGTCCATCATCTCGCGTGCCCGGGCGTGCTTGTTCAGCCCCAGATTGAAGGAGGTGCCCGGCAGCAGCACCGGGATGACGCCGCCATCCGCGAGCGCTTGCAGACCTGCGTCGTCAGAGACGAGCAGGTGCTCCGCCGAGGTGGCACCGACTTCTGCGGCAAGCTGCAGGCCGCCCAGCGACTCCAGCTCGTCGGCGTGGATCTTAGGGCGCAGGCCGTGCCGCTTCGCTTCCGTCAGTATGCGGCGCGACTGCTCCTGAGTGAACACGCCGCGCTCACAGAACACGTCGCAGAACGATGCGAGCCCGGCCTCCGCCACCTTCGGCAGCATCACATCCACGACCAGCTCGACGTAAGCATCCGGCCGTCCTTGGTATTCCGGCGGCACGGCATGCGCGCCCATAAACGTCGAGACCAGCTCGATCGGATGCGTTTTGCTGAGCTCCCGAGTCACACTCAGCTGCTTGAGCTCATCCTCCAGGCACAAGCCGTAGCCGCTTTTCGCCTCAACGGTTGTGGTGCCTTGAAGCAGCATTTCGTCCAAGCTCCTCCGCGCTTGGTCATACAAAGCCTGCTCGCTGGCCGTCCGCGTCGCTTTCATCGTGCTGAGTATGCCCCCGCCTCGTGCCAATATCTCGAGGTACGGCACCCCGGAGCGCTTCAGCGCACTTTCGTGCTCCCGCGAGCCGGCGTGCACCAAATGTGTATGCGCGTCGACCAGCCCGGGCATCGCTAGCCGCCCCCCGGCATCGAGCACTTCGCCGATCACCGCATCGCCCAGTGCGCGAAGGACCGTCGCCTCGGCATCCGCCAGGACGATGCGCCCGCCCGCAATAGCGATGGCCGCCTGCGGGATCTCCTTCAGCACCGCCATCTCCTTCCCGCCACGCGGGTGGCTGCCTACCGGCGTCACAAGCCGCCCGATGCCCGTGATCAGCAGATCGACCTTCCGATCCGCGCTACGCATGGGCATCTCCATGATCCACAGACGTAGGCGGCGTTATCGGCAGCATCGGGATGCGGACCCCTTTGCGCTGTGCTACGTCGACCGCCTCCGGGTAGCCGGCATCCGCGTGGCGGATAATGCCCATGCCCGGGTCGGTCGTCAGGACGCAGCGCAAGCGCTCCGCTGCCGCCTCCGTGCCGTCCGCCACCACGACCATACCGGCGTGCAGCGAATACCCCATCCCGACGCCGCCGCCGTGATGCAAGGAAACCCACGAAGCGCCCGCCGCCGTATTGATCAGGGCGTTGAGCACTGCCCAATCGGCCACCGCGTCCGAGCCGTCCCGCATCGCCTCTGTTTCCCGATTCGGCGAAGCGACGGAGCCGCAGTCGAGATGGTCGCGCCCGATCACGATCGGAGCCTTCAGCTCCCCGCTGCGAACCATCGCGTTGATCGCCAGCCCCAGCTTCTCCCGCTCCCCGTAGCCGAGCCAGCAAATCCGCGCCGGCAGCCCCTGGAAGGCAACCCGCTCACCCGCCAAACGAATCCAGCGGTGCAGCTCGGCGTTGTCGGGGAACAACCGCAGCACGAGCTCATCCGTCTTGCGAATATCGTCCGGATCGCCGGACAGCGCCGCCCAGCGGAAAGGGCCCTTCCCTTCGCAAAACAGCGGTCGAATGTAAGCAGGCACAAAGCCGGGGATCTGAAACGCGTCCCCCACACCCTGATCCAGCGCCACCTGCCGAATGTTGTTGCCGTAATCGAACACCACCGCGCCCCTGCGCTGCAAATCCAGCATCGCCTGCACCTGCCCGGCCATGCTCTCCTTTGCGCGCTCCACATACATCGCCGGATCATCCGTGCGCAGCTTCAAGGCCTCCTCCAGCGTACAGCCCGCTGGGATATAGCCACTGAGCGGATCATGGGCGGACGTTTGGTCGGTCACAAAGTCCGGCGTTATTCCCCTCTGCACGAAGGCCCTGTAGACCTCCGCCGCATTGCCGAGCAGCCCAATGGACAGCGGCCGCCCCTCCTTCACCGCCTCCTCCGCAAGCTTCAACGCCTCGTCCAATGCATCGCACCGCACATCGCAATAGCGGGTTTGGAGGCGCTTGTCGATCCGTGCGGGATCGACCTCCACCGCGATCACGACCCCTTCGTTCATCGTGACCGCCAGCGGCTGCGCCCCGCCCATGCCGCCGAGTCCCGCCGTCAGCGTCAGCGTCCCTTTGAGCGAGGCCCGCCCGGACTGACGCGCCGCAGCCGCAAACGTCTCATACGTACCCTGCAAAATGCCCTGTGTGCCGATATAGATCCAGCTGCCTGCGGTCATTTGGCCGTACATCATCAGCCCCTGCCGTTCCAGCTCGTGAAAATGGTCCCAGGTCGCCCACTTCGGGACCAGCACGGAGTTGGACAGCAGCACCCGCGGTGCCCGCTCATGCGTGCGAAAGACGCCGACCGGCTTCCCCGACTGGATCAGCAGCGTCTCGTCGGATTCCAACCGCTGCAGCTCTCGAACAATCGTGTGAAAGGACGGCCAATCCCGCGCCGCCTTGCCTTTCCCGCCGTAAACGACCAGATCCCCCGGCCGCTCCGCCACCTCCGGATCCAGATTGTTCATCAGCATGCGCAGCGCCGCCTCCTGCACCCAGCCCTTGCAGGACAGCTGTGTGCCGCGTGGAGCCCGGATGCTCGGATTCTGATTCGGAGTCATGTCCATGCTCACCCCTCCTTTTTAAAAAAGCTCGCCCGCTACCTGCTCCACCGCCTCCAGCCAGCTGTCGTCTCCGATCAGCCGGTCACTCGTCTCCGTAATGTCCCGGCTGAGGCTCCGGTCCTCCGACACGCTCGGCACCTGCGCGCGCAGCGCCTCAAACAGCACACGTGTGGCCGGCGAGAGGCCCTCCTTGCCCGTGACCGAGAACCCTACGGCCTCCGCCGCGCAGATCAGCTCGATCGCCAGCACCTTGGCTGTGTTCTCGACTACCTGCAGCGCGTGGCGTGCCGCCGTCGTACCCATCGACACGTGATCCTCCTGATTCGCGGAGGTCGGGATGGAATCGACGCTGGACGGATGCGCCAGCACCTTGTTCTCCGACACGAGCGAGGCCGCGACATACTGCGGTATCATCAGGCCCGAGCCCAGCCCCGGTCGGTGGCTGAGAAAAGCAGGCATGCCGGACAGCG
The DNA here is from genome assembly GCF_007786445.1 of Paenibacillus cremeus. Taxonomy (GTDB): domain Bacteria; phylum Bacillota; class Bacilli; order Paenibacillales; family NBRC-103111; genus Paenibacillus_G; species Paenibacillus_G cremeus. Next base: position 9,553 of record NZ_VNJI01000072.1, read on the forward strand.
CTGGATTGACCAGCCGCTCCGTACGGCGCTCGGACATGCTGGCCAAGGCGGAGAGCGCAATTTTCACAAAATCCATCGCGAACGCCAGCGGCTGCCCGTGAAAATTGCCGCCCGAAATGACCCGGCCGCTCTCCACAAACAGCAGCGGATTGTCCGTCGCCGCATTCATCTCGATGCGCAGCTTCTCCTCCGCATAGCCGGTCACCTGCCGCGCAGCGCCATGCACCTGGGGCAGGCAGCGGAGCGAATACGCGTCCTGCACCCGCATCTCGCCCTGCCGGGTCGTCAGCCGGCTGCCGTCGACAAGCCGGCGCAGATTAGCGGCGACGCCCACCTGCTCGGGAAACGGACGCGCCGCGTGCACCTCATCGGCGAACGCGTCCGTCACCCCGCGCAAGCACTGGAAGGACAACGCCGCGATCATATCGGCGGCCTTCATCAGCCGCTTCGCCTTCACGAGCGTGAGCGCCCCGATGGCGGACATGATCTGCGTCCCATTGATCAGCGCTAGCCCTTCCTTGGCTCGGAGCACCAAAGGAGCCAGCCCGGCTCTCGCCAGCGCCTGATCGGCAGGCATGCGGCGGCCCCGGTACCACGCCTCGCCCTCGCCGATCAAGATCAGCGCGAGATGGGCGAGCGGAGCCAGGTCGCCGCTCGCGCCGAGCGAGCCCTGCTGAGGGACGACGGGATGAATCCCTAGATTCAGCAGGGCGACCAGCCGCTGCAGCGTCTCGGGATGAATCCCGGAGCGCCCCTTCGCGAGCGTGTTGGCACGCAGGAGCATGACCGCCCGCACCTCCGGGACCGGCAGCGGCTCGCCTACGGCGCAGGCATGGCTGCGGAGCAGGTTCACCTGCAGCTGGGCCGCCTCCTCCGGCGGGATGCGGACATCGCTGAATTTGCCGAAGCCGGTCGTCACTCCGTACACCACCTCCCCCGCCGACACCAGGTCGTCAACCAGCTGGCGGCAGGCGATCACGCGCTGCAGCGCCGCCTCGCTTACCTCTACGGTCGCGCCCTGAAGCGCTACCCGGGAAACTGCCTCCAAGCTCAACGTCTCTCCATCGACAACGACCGTCTGTTTTCGAGACCTTCTCATGGTCCATGCCAGCCCCTTTCCCCCGTGGACGGTCGCCGGTCACTTGGCTCGGTGACCGTCCGCGCACTTCCGGCAAAACCACACCCTACTACCAGCCTATGCAAAGCTCCTCGGCATACGAACTTTTTAATGGCATAAAACAAAACAAAGACCCTTTATCCCATTTCAGGAATAAGGGGTCCATTATTGTAATGCGATTATGAGATGAGCGGAAGCGTCCGCATCCGAACATCGCCGTTCTTCACTTTCATCTCCAGCGTGCGGCTGACGTGGCCTCCGACCTCGCGCCCGTCGTCGCGTAATACCCCGGCCGATGGCGCTCATCTTTTTCCGAGTTCGGTTTGGGAAGCACGATGTGAATCATGCCGGCGACCTTGTTAATGGGGCAGTAGGCCGTAACCGCCACACACGAAGAGAGCGCGTACGTAATGATCGTATCTTCTTCATTGTTGGAGCAAGCGATCTCCCCAAGTCCGACAACCTTTTTGTTCATCATCCGTCCCCTAACCTAAGTTTATTCACGCTAAACTAGTATACGAGAGAACTATTTACTTTTTTACGTGGTACCTGTAAGGAAATATTAGTTATGCCTCATACTTTTCTAACATTCTGAGGGAGTTCTTTTCTCCGAGCCTGCGGCATATTGTAGTTAACCATCTTTTTCTATCGGTGAGGCGGGTGAACAAGAACGATGTCCGGTCTAAGCATAAGCGGCTACGGGGCGCCCTATTTCGAATGGATGCTGAACATTATGGATGTGGGGGTTCATCTGACGGATCAAGAGGGGATTACGGTCTTTTACAATGACAAAATGGCGGAGATCGACGGACTGGCGCGCAACGAGGTGGTTGGAAAAAGCATTTTTCACCTGTATCCCTCCCTGACTCATGAGACGAGCACGCTCGTCAAGGTGCTGCAGACCGGCCAAGCGATCCCGGAAAAAATACAAACCTACGTCAACGTCACCGGCAAGCGGATCACCACCATCAACAGCACGTATCCGCTGATTGAGCACGGCCGCATTATCGGCGCCCTCGAGGTGGCCAAAGACATTACGAGCATCGTCCATCTGCACGACCAAATTCTTGACCTGCGCCACCAGCTCTACCAAACCAAACAGCAGCGGGACAGCAAGGACACGGGGACGGCTAAATATTTTTTCAGCGATTTGATCGGCGCGAGTCCCTTGTTTCTGGATGCGGTTTCCCTGGCGAAAAAGGCGTCCCGCACCAGCTCCCCCGTCCTCATCTGCGGACCTACCGGCACAGGGAAGGAGCTGTTCGCGCAGAGCATCCACAATGCGGGGGCTCGCCGGAGCCGTCCGTTCATCGCGCAAAACTGCGCCGCCGTGCCCAGCGAGCTGATGGAGGGCATCATGTTCGGGACGGCCCGGGGCGCGTTCACGGGCGCCATTGACCGCGCCGGCTTGTTCGAGCAGGCGAGCGGCGGCACGCTGTTTTTGGACGAGTTGAACAGTCTCGACCTCTTCCTGCAGGCGAAGCTGCTGCGGGTGCTGCAGGACGGCATGGTGCGGCGAATCGGCGGAACCGGCGAGCAGCAGGTGAACGTCCGGATCATCGCCGCCATGAACATGGAGCCGAAGGAAGCGCTGGAGAAGGGGATATTGCGGTATGATTTGTTTTTCCGACTGAATGTGGTCAACTTGTACCTCCCCCCGCTCCTGCACCGGCAGGAGGATATCCCGCTGTTGACGCACCATTTTATTGAGAAGTTCAATCCGATGTTCGGCATGAAAATTACTGGTTTGACGCCCGGAGCCATGAACCGGCTGATGAGCTACGCCTGGCCGGGCAATATCCGCGAGCTGGGTCACGCGATTGAATCCGCCTACATTATGATGGAGCTGGAGTGCGAGACGATCGAGGAGCAGCACCTACCGGCCTATCTGCAAGCAGGACCGCAGACTTCAACGCCGATGCCGTCCAAAACTGCCGCCGTTTCCGCAGCCGCTGCGCACACTGCCCCCTCGCCCATGAAGCTCACCGAGATGATGGAGCAGCTGGAACGGGAGGCGATTGTGGGGGCGATGCTCAGCCACAACCACAACATTACGCTCGCTGCCCAGGCTCTAGGCATCAAGCGGCAGGCGCTTCAGTATAAGCTGAACCGGTACGGGATCGCGAGGAAGCCAGAGGAGCGGGAGCGCGGGGAATGAGGGGCATGGCTCCAGGAGAGGGATATGTCCCTCTCTTACGGCGCGCATCGCTCATTTTCTGCCGAATGAACTGGTAATATCCCTTACTTTCAGCGGAAATGGCATACTTCCGTCTGATTGATCTCGTTGTCCTCCACGAGCAGGATGTCCGCATGGCGGATCATCGCGAACGCGTCCTTGTCAACCAATTCGCTTGCCGAGCCCGATGTGAACGAACCACTCGCCTGACCTTGCGGATCGCACAATCGCGCCGTGAACGCCCAGCTCATCCTTGGCCTCTACGCTGACCCCTATCGCAATGCCCCCCTGCACTACTCTACTCAGTAGATTCCGCCCACGGCTGCCAAACGGCGGTTACGCGTTCTCCCGTTGCGACCGCCTGCTCGATCAGCATGCCCAAATAATGATCCTGCAGCGCTTCCGCCACGCTATAGAACGGCGCAGCACCTTGGACATACTCGGCCATGCGCTTCAAGCAGGTGCCCATTGCAATCTCATCGTCGCTTAGGCTGGCAGGCGCGAACGGATTCCGGTACACCCAGCTGTCCCCGGCAATAATGCCCTGCAGGAAGTAGCCCTCCATGCTCTCTTCCTCACCCCGGTTAATCCGGTTCAGCTCCAGATGCAGCGGCGTCTGGAAGTCGGCCAGCACGTTCATCCGCGCATCAAACAGCTCGCCCCTCACGCCCCGGACCGACACATGATTGGAGCGAATCCAGGAGCGGTGCTGATCCTTCGTCCAGTCGTAGATCCCCAGCTTCTCCCCGCCAAAATCGATCCATGCTATCTCCCGCGGTACGACGATGGTTTCTTCCTTCTGGGGAATGCCTTGCCGCGTCGGTCCGGCAATAAGCGGCAGCATGAAGCGCTTCGCCTGAATGGTGGCCTCGGCAAAACCCACGTTCAGCAGCTTCCGAATGAGGCTCGCCCCGTGGTACAGATGCGAAGTCGAGACCGTAGCCTCCGTGATCGGGCCCAGACGCCCGGACTGTGCAATGGCGATACGGGCCGCATGCATCGGCTGGAACTGGTACTGCTCGGCCACCTGCACCTTGGCCTTCAGCCGCGTCAGCTGCTCGTACAGCGTTAGCGAGCTTACGAGGTCACCCGCCGGCGGCGTTTCGGACAGCGCAGGAATGCCCCGCTCCGCGAGCTGCAGCAGGTAGTCGGGACATGCCGTTCGGCTGACGGAGACGACCACGAAATCCGGCTGCTCCTTAGCCAGCAGGTCCTCCAACGTCCGGTAGGTTGTAACGTTCCATTTGCGTTCCATGGCTGCGCCCAGCTCCTCGTTACGTACCACCAGACCGCTCACTTGAAATTGATCGGGGAGCGCCTGAGCAATTTTTAAAAACGACTGCGCCCGAAAGCCTCCGCCTCCGATGATGCTGAACTTTGCGATTTTTCCCATGTTGGATCACTCCTTCATCTCTTACGTACTATCAAGAATTATAGGGTAGATCGGCCGCTGTCCGAAAGCACTGAAATGAAGGAAAGTTAGGCACTGCGAGGTTACTGCTTTGGCACGCTTTTTGCATCGATATAAGGGTGAGAAAGAAAAAAGAATGTTGCCCTGGAGGTGCAGCCGCAATGAAACCACGCCATTGGAAGGATATTGAGCTTTGGAAGGACGTGACGGAGGAGCAGTGGAATGACTGGCTCTGGCAGCTGACGCATACGATCCGCACCTTGGAGGATTTGAAGCAGGTCGTGCATTTAACCGCCGAGGAAGAAGAGGGCGTCCGCATTTCGACGCAAACGATTCCTTTAAATATTACGCCTTACTACGCGTCGCTGATGAACCCGGATGACCCCCGCTGTCCGATCCGGATGCAGTCGGTCCCAATTTCCGCCGAGCTGCTGAAAACAAAGTACGATCTGGAAGACCCGTTATTCGAGGATGAAGATTCGCCGACCCCCGGCCTGACCCACCGTTACCCTGACCGGGTGCTCTTTCTGGTGACCAACCAGTGCTCCATGTACTGCCGCTATTGTACGCGCCGCCGCTTTTCCGGCCAAGTGGGGATGGGTGTCCCCAAAAAGCAGCTGGACGATGCCATTGCCTACATTCGCAATACCCCGGAGGTGCGCGACGTCCTGTTGTCTGGGGGAGACGGGCTGCTGATCAACGATAATATTTTGGAGTATATACTGAAAAATTTGCGGGCGATTCCCCATGTCGAGATCATCCGCATCGGCACGCGGGCCCCGGTGGTGTTCCCGCAGCGCATTACGGAGCAGCTGTGCACGATCATCAAGAAATACCATCCCGTGTGGCTCAATACCCACTTCAACCATCCGCTTGAAATTACGCCAGAAGCGAAAAAAGCCTGCGAAATGCTGGCCAACAGCGGCGTCCCGCTCGGCAATCAGTCGGTCATACTGGCGGGCATCAACGACAGCACCCATATTATGAAAAAGCTCATGCACGAGCTGGTCAAAATCCGCGTCCGCCCGTACTACATCTACCAGTGCGACCTGTCCGAAGGGATCGGCCACTTCCGTGCGCCGGTGTCCAAGGGACTCGAGATCATCGAAGCGCTGCGCGGGCATACGAGCGGCTACGCCGTGCCGACGTTGTTTTTTATTGTAGGTGTGTAGATAACGACAAAAAAAACAGTCATAAATCGACTGCTTCCGCCTTTTTATACAAGCTCATGAATGCTTTTGCCATTAGGGTATAGTTGGGTTTATTTCTTTCTCGGTAAATACCAAAGGCCTCATCTTCATCAAAGCAATCTTCATCTTCTAGTTGACATGATTCATCAATGATTTCTTTAAGGCATTTTGTATTATCCTCCATAACCATATCACCCTAAATAACTATATTCACCACTGAACCTGTCCTATGTAGATATGTGCATTGCTTTCATCAACAAAATTTAATAATAAATCAATAATGATAGTGGTCAATTCGTGTTATAATGATATCGAATTTCGATATCGAAAATAGATATCGATAATTGTTATGAGGTGGCGATTATGGAAAACCAAATTTATCGAAAGTTTTTTTTAGGGTTCATCCAAATTCACATCCTACATCATGCCCAGGAATCCCCTATTTACGGAACGTGGATGCTGGAAGAACTGCAGGAGCACGGCTACCAATTGAGTGCTGGAACCTTGTATCCGATTTTGCACAACATGGAATCAAACGGTTTATTAGAAAAAGAAGAACGTAATGTGGATGGAAGAATTCGAAAGTATTATACAACGACAGAGAAAGGAGCAGCTGTATTAAAGGAGGCGAAGGCAAAAGCCTATGAATTGTTTAAAGAAATTAAAGACTAATCGGCAGTAGACTAAAAAACGACGTTAATTTGCCGAAGAAAGGTGTTCAACCAGTGGAAAAGGATAAGAGTTCAATACTAGAAATTCTAGGGGTGTCTACAAAACTCGGATTGACGTCATTCGGGGGTCCTATTGCGCATTTAGGATACTTCCGAGACGAGTATGTTAAACGCAGAAAGTGGTTGGATGAGAAAAGCTACGCTGATTTGGTCGCCCTATGTCAGTTCCTACCTGGACCGGCAAGCAGCCAGGTCGGAATCTCCATTGGGATGATGCGCGGCGGCTTGTTGGGCGGCATTGCATCTTGGTGTGGATTTACATTGCCCTCTGCTCTGGCATTGATGATTTTTGCGTATGTACTAAAAAACTACGATGTCGGCCATGCCGGCTGGCTCCATGGGTTGATGATCGTAGCGGTCGCCGTAGTTGCGCAGGCTGTCTGGGGAATGGCGCGCTCCCTTGCCCCTGATCGTACCCGGGGGACCATTGCTATCGTAACTGCCATCATTACCTTATTATGGTCTTCTGCTTATGGACAACTGATTCTCATCGCGCTCGCAGGACTATTCGGCAGGTTCTTTTTAGCCAAATCCGAGATTCCGGAAACCCCTCAGCTCGGCATCTCCATCAGCCGGCATGCGGCAGTTGTCGCTTGGGTCTTATTTTTCGGGTTACTGATCGGATTACCCCTGCTAAGGCAAATCGCCCCTTCGCACTTCCTGGCTGTGTTCGATAGCTTTTTCCGCGTTGGTTCGCTTGTCTTTGGCGGCGGGCATGTCGTATTACCGATGCTTCAAGCCGAAGTAGTACCGACGGGCTGGCTGACAGACTCCCAATTTCTTGCCGGTTACGGTGCAGCCCAAGCCGTACCTGGTCCATTGTTCACCTTCTCGTCCTACTTAGGGACCGTTATGAATGGATGGCAGGGAGGGCTCATTGCTCTGATCGCTATGTTTTTGCCTTCCTTCTTATTAGTTACCGGCTCTTTACCGTTTTGGGATGCGATTCGCCGTCGCCCCAATTTTCAATCCATTCTAAAAGGTATTAACGCCGCCGTTGTAGGCATCTTGCTTGCTGCTTTGTTTAATCCAGTGTGGACAAGCGCAATTCATTCACCTCTCGACTTTGGTCTTGCCCTTGCAGCATTTGGGCTACTCATGTTGTGGAAGCTTCCCCCTTGGGTTGTCGTTCTGTTCTCCGCTGCCGGTGGCGCGCTAATCTCTGTTTTATCCTAGTTGTCATTACAAGCAAATATTTAATCCACCATCAAGGGGCGAGCATTCCAATTCATGCAATGCCCGATTAAGTTAGCCCAGTCTAAACAACTGGGCTAAGGCCAATTAAGGTACTTTTACAACAAACGGTACGGTGATCACCTTACCCTCATGCTGGAATTGCCCCCAGATTTTATAAATGCCGCTTTTCGGAAATGAAGTCATAAACTTGGCATCTGGACCGGTTGCCTTCTCCTCGGTAGGATGGACATGCAAGTACTGTTCAGCGTCAGCACTCATAATAACTACATGTCCCACAGCACCCAAATACTGCTGAAGGTTGGTAATCGGTTTTTTGGTCGCAGCATCTTTAATGTTAAACGTGATATTTGCCTCTTTGCCAGGTGCCAATTGGTCCATGGAGAGGGTTACTTCCTTACCGTCTACAACTTTGGTCATATTGGAATCAGGTGTAATTCCCGCAGGCTTTGCCGCATCCCCTTGCACCGTAATCCAATTTGTTTTCGTTGTTGCTCCCATACCATTCGGAATAAAGTCTGCTATGAGCTTGTATTCGCCGCCTGCAGGAAATTGAGTAGTAATATCGAACTGGCCATTCCCCTTATAGTCCGGGTGGATATGATTGAAATAGGAGAGATCCTTATTCACAACAATGAGGTGCATTTGCTTTTCATGGTTAATATCAAATTTGCCGATCGCTTTCCCTTGACTATCTTGAATTTGAATATGGATGGCTGTGTCCTGCTTGGATCGGGGCTTGTCACTAGATAATTTCCAAATCGCGTTAATGGAATCGGTGCTTACCGATTCTGCCTGCGCCCCTTGATGCGTCGAATGATCCATATGATCCATGTTACCCGATTTATTCGTTCCGCATGCCGAAAGGAGCGCGGCGAAAAGCAATAAAACGACTGCAACTTTCATGTCCGATTCTCCCTCTCAAAAAAATTATAATTTTACCCGCTGCAAACGCAGGGCATTTAATACAACAGATACCGAACTTAACGCCATCGCGGCTCCTGCAACCCACGGCGCGAGCAATCCCACGGCAGCAATCGGTATACCCAATGTGTTATAGCCAAGTGCCCAAAAAAGATTTTGTTTAATGTTTGCCATTGTTTTTTTACTCATAAAGATTGCATCCGGAATACTGTTTAAATCACCTCGCATTAAGGTAACATCCGCAGCTTCCATGGCTACATCCGTCCCTGTACCAATGGCTATTCCTACATCAGCGGTCGCTAGAGCTGGTGCATCATTAATGCCGTCACCAACCATTGCTACGATCTTGCCTTTCGACTGCAGTTTCTTTACCTCTTCGGCTTTGCCTTCCGGAAGCACTTCAGCGAGAACATGGTTAATCCCAACTTGTTTGGCGATTGCCTGAGCAGTACGCTCGTTATCGCCTGTAATCATGATGACTTCTATTCCCATTTCGTTTAACCGGCGTACTGCTTCTTTCGAAGTTTCTTTTATCGTATCTGCAACGGCGACAAGCCCTACATAAGCATGGTCGACTGCGATCAGCATGGCCGTTTTCCCTTCAGACTCCAGCCTGCTCATTGTTTCGATAGCTTCGGCAAAAGGAATATCAAATTTTTTAAGCAAATTCCTCGTACCCACAAGCACTTCTTTTCCTTCGACGACAGCTCGTATCCCATAACCGGGGATGGCTTCAAACGCACCAGCTTGTGGAATCCCGATATTTTTTTGCATGATACCCGAAACTATAGCTTCTGCTAATGGATGTTCCGAGCTCTTCTCGGCAGCAGCAACAATACGCAGGACCGACTGTTCATCGTACCCGTCAATGAAAATGTCTGTGAGTTCCGGTTTCCCTTTTGTGATGGTTCCCGTTTTATCCAGAACGATGGTTTGAATGCGGTGAGTGGATTCCAAGTGTTCTCCGCCTTTAAAGAGAATTCCAAATTCCGCCGCGCGACCAGACCCTGCCATAATGGACGTTGGTGTCGCTAATCCCAGTGCGCAAGGGCACGCTATCACGAGGACGGCAATGGCTTTTTCTAATGCATTTGCAAAATTGCCTTGATCTACAACCATATACCAGATGAAAAAGGTAACCATCGCAATCCCCACTACGATCGGAACAAAAATGCCAGAGATTTTATCGGCAACACGTTGAATTGGCGCTTTAGAGCCTTGTGCTTCTTCGACGACTTTAATAATTTGTGCTAGCGCGGTTTCTTTACCGACCTTCGTAGCTTTCACTTTGAGTCGGCCATTTTTATTGACCGTCGCACCGATGACCTTGTCTCCGGCTTGCTTTGCTAAAGGAATACTTTCTCCGGTCAGCATGGACTCATCTACAGATGATATTCCATCAATGACTTCACCATCGACTGGTATTTTCTCTCCTGGTTTTACGATAACGAGATCCGCTACAACCACATCTTCCACAGGAATAGTCATTTCTTCTCCATTCCTTATCACAAGCGCTGTTTTTGCTTGAAGCCCCATAAGTGTTTTTATGGCTTCTGAGGAACGCCCCTTGGCTAAGGCTTCAAACAATTTGCCTAAAATGATTAACGTAATCAAAATCGCGCTCGTTTCATAGTACAACTCAGGAGCATGATGAGATGGCTTCGCCGCCCATTGTTGAGTCAAGTACAAACTGTAAAAATAAGCAGCAGACGTTCCTAAGGCTACAAGCACGTCCATATTGGCGCTTTTATTTCTCAGTGCCTTATAAGCTCCGACGTAGAACTGCTTTCCGATAATAAATTGAACCGGGGTAGCCAAGAGAAGCTGTACCCAAGGATTCATGAACAATTCAGGGAGATAAATCCACGATGTAAACGAAAAGTGGGCAACCATAGCCCAAAGCAAGGGAAAAGATAAAATAGCTGAAGCTATTAATTTTCGTTTCTGCCGGGCGATTTCTTTTTGTCTATGATCACCTTCATTCCCTTTTTCTTCTTTGATTTCAGCTTTATAGCCTAGCCCTTCGACTTTTTTTATTAGATCCTCGATCGAAACTTCTGCCGAAGTATACTCAATATGGGCAGTTTCTAATGCCAGATTGACATTCGCTTGCTGTACGCCCGGCAGTTTATTTAACCCTTTTTCAATTCGATTTGCACAGGCGGCGCAGGTCATGCCTGATATTTGTAAAGAAGCTTGCTGCTGCTGATTTGATGTTTCCATTACCATTCACTCCATTCAACATACCTATCGGGGGTATATTTTCGACCAAAAAAAAAGCTGAAGGAGCCACGCTGAGGTGGCTCTTGACTCATTAAACGACATCGTAGCCTTGATCTTCAATTGCCGCTTTAATGGCATTCAAAGAAATTTTCGATTCATCGAATTCTACTTTAACCGATTTAGATGCCAGATCCACTTTTCCTGATGCTCCTACATTTTTTAAAGCACCCTCAACCGAATTGACACAGTGCCCACAGGACATACCTTCGACTTTCAAAGTAACATTTTGCATGTTCATACAGCTCCTTATCTTTTATTTTATTTCATTAACTTATTCACTGTGATTAATAACTCATCAATGACTTCATGGTCGCCTTCTTGAATTCGTTCAATCACACAGCTTTTTAAATGGCCTTCCAATAAAAGCTTCCCGACACTGTTTAAAGCAGATTGAGCAGCGGCGATTTGGTTTAGGACATCGTCACAATACGTATCTTTTTCAATCAGACCTTTAATTCCTCTAATTTGTCCTTCGATTCGATTTAAGCGTGAAATGAGATTACTTTTGACTTTATCAGAGTGATGACTTTTACGCTCACTTTGATCGGTGTGACAATTGTTTTCCAGTTGATCCACCCGCATCAACCTCCTCATACAACGATAATAACATACCCCCATAGGGTATATCAATAGGCTGTGCAAAATTTTATATGGCTGCTTATTTTAATTTTAGAAGGAATTTCTTCAGCGGTTACGAATGCTTCAACGAGGATCGTTTAACTTTTTCCTGATATCTCTGATAAAACCAAATCGAAACAGCTAACCAACTTCCGCTGGCTAAGAACCCACCGAGAACATCGCTTGGATAATGAACGCCCAAATAAATCCGACTGATTCCAATGGCGATGATCATTATGATGCTAGATATTATTAGCAGTCCACGACCAACCGATGTTGAAATATGGCGCCATAGCAAAAAAGCGAGTATCCCATACATACTAAAAGCAGCCATAGAGTGCCCGCTTGGAAAACTGAACCCGTTGGCATTCACGATGCGATGTAATGTGGGACGGGCACGATGGAAGATGATTTTTAATGTTTCATTTAAAAGCGCCGACCCGGCGACCACCCATATAAATAAAATCAACTCTCTTCGGTGATGAAGAATTTTATAAAGAAAAAATAGAACAAGCACCGTAAGCATGACTACGGGATATCCGCCCCCAATGAAGGTAAAGAATTTCATGATCGTCGTGAGCTCGGGTGCTTCTAAGCCTTGAACAAATGAAATGATCGCATTGTCAAACTGGGCTATCTTTTTATCGGATACTAAGAGGGCTATAACGCCAAATGCTATTGCGCTCAGAAGGCTTATGAAAAAAGCGCGGGTAAGCTGTAATTTCAAATTCACTTTGAAAAGGCTCCTCCTTCTTAAATTCGAAAAATGATCATGAGCAATGCGGCCAGTATAGCAATAATGCTGCTTGTGCTAAAAGCAATCAGGGGACCAAACGTCTGCCACAAAAATCCTGCGATAATGCTGGCTGGTAATGCTGCAATGCCAACCATTGCGTTATATGTACCCATCGCTGTTCCCCGTTGCCCTTCAGGTACAATATCGGCAATATATGCCTTTTGTATTCCCTCCGTGAACGCATAATATAGACCGTAAAATACGAACAGGACCCACATCCACGCTGCATTAACGTGCCCCACTAGATTCAGTGCCGGATATGCACCTAACTTTAGAAGAAGATAGGGTGCAGCATAGGAATCTTGTTGGTGTCTTTCATAGATTGTATAGGTAAATTTCCACAAAACTCGGAGAAGGTGTCATAAACATGAGTGTTTTTCTCTACTCGGGACAGGTGAATTCCAGCAAAACGTTAGGGGTCTCCATTATAACGTGTACGAATCGTCCGCATTTCTTCAATACCTTACTCAACAATTTCAAAAGACAACAGTACAAAGTGAAAGAGCTTATTATTATCTTAAACAAGAAGAGTATGGACCTTTCAGAATATCGTCGAAAGGTTTCTTCGTTTCGAAATATCTCAATTTTTAAATTGCCGGAAAAGGTTTCTTTGGGGAGTTGTCTGAATTTTGGGATTAGAAAAGCAAAATACTCGGTCATTGCCAAGTTCGACGACGATGATTACTATTCACCAAATTATTTAAAGGAGCAAGTTGGGGCTTTGCGTCGTACAGGCGCCGGAATCGTCGGGAAAGGTGCTCATTTGAAGTTTTTTGAAAGAAACCGTCTTCTTGTTATGACAACCCCTTCCAAAAAAAATAAATTCGTAAAATACGTCGCGGGAGGAACACTTCTGTTCAAAAAGCAGTTACACAATCGCGTCCGATTTGCTTCACTGACTCTTGGGGAAGATGTCAACTTTATGCGAAAAAGCCGGGCTTTGGGATATAAGCTTTTTGCCACTTCTCCTTACAACTTCGTTGGTATAAGAAGGAAAAATAAACAGAGCCATACATGGAAAGCAAGCGACAAGGTAGTAATGAAAGGGAGTTTGTTTGTTGCAAAAACAACAAACTTCCGGAAGTGGGCAGATCGACCGATAAAATGAGTTCCGTTAAAGTTCGTTGTTGATTTTCCATTAAAACAAAACCCACCATTTGTTGGTGGGTTTATGCTTGCGTCAATAAGAATTTGTCTTTGCTGTCATTATTTACAGCGGCATGTGGCATTTTAAATGAGAATAAAGAATAAATAATTAAAACTGGGAGTGGAGGCACGATGGAGAATACAAAAAGCAGAGGGCACATCGAGAAACATTTTACGGCGCCCGATATGATTCGGGATATAGTGATTGGCATGTCGGATGGGCTTACGGTTCCTTTTGCTCTTGCGGCGGGATTATCAGGGTCCGTTTCTGCGACGAATATTGTTGTTATAGCAGGAATTGCTGAAATCGCAGCAGGGTCAATTGCAATGGGGCTAGGCGGTTATCTGGCTGCACGAACCGACCGAGAACATTATGCAACCGAGTTAGAGCGAGAACGGAGAGAAATCGTCGAGGTCCCCGAACGGGAAAAAGAAGAGGTCGCCGAAATTATAAGAAGCTGGGGACTTCGTGAACCGGATATCCAATCGGCTGTTGAGGCAATCAGTGAAAATCAGGATAGATGGGTTGATTTTATGATGAAGCATGAACTTGGGCTGGAGGAGCCTGAGCCCAAAAGGGCTAGAAATAGTTCGTTAACTATCGGTCTATCGTACATAGTGGGAGGACTTATCCCTTTGTCCCCCTATATATTCATCAATCAATCCCGTTCTGCTTTAATGATCTCCGTTATTGCAACATTAATTGCATTGTTCATTTTTGGTTATGTCAAAGGGAGATTTACCGGCTCAAAACCATTGAAAAGCGCATGGCAAACAACACTTGTTGGTGGTTTGGCAGCGGGAATCGCTTTTTTTGTCGCCAAAATAATTTCTTAGCAAATGGATCCTCAGCTGGAGTTCAATATGGAACCGGATGCCGCGACAATGGCAGCAGCCGGTTTATTTTGTTGGGAAACAAATTCAATATACTATACTAGTCGATGGCTAATGATTTTTTTATTTTGCAATTTTTCCTTTCCAAGACATGATGCCACCTTGCAAATGCGCCAATTCTCGATATCCATTCCTTTGGAGAATCCGTGCGGCTTGTTTGCTTCTCATCCCGCTCCGGCAGTAGAGATACACATGTTTATCTCTGGGAATTTCATCTATTCTGTTTTTCAACTGGGACAGCGGAATATTGATCGCTCCTGGGATAAAACCTTGTGTTACTTCCATTGGCTCACGAACGTCAATTAAGAATTTAGGATGATTCCCTTTCAATTCATCTCGAAACTGATCCTGCATTAGATTTTTAAGACCTTTTACTCCGGCAAACCGGGTATAAATAAACCAAAGCAGAATAGCAACCGTCACGAAGTTTAAAATCAATTTATAATCCATGGCTATCCTCTTTTCTTTACTGCGTTAACGGCTTTTAACCAACAAACTCAACCGCTTGTTTAACTAATTTAGTAGGTATACTATCATCTGAATTAAATAAATAAATTCACTTTTGCATCCGTTGCATCGCCCAAATATGCAGCAACCCCTGCATATTCAATGCCATCCAGCAATTCTTCCTTTTGCAAACCAAGCAAGTCCATGGTCATTGTGCACGCTACTAATTTGACCCCTTGCTCTTGAGCTAATTCAATAAGCTGGGGAAGAGACAGCGCATTGTGCTTTTTCATTACATGCTTAATCATTTGAGGACCTATTCCACCAAAATTCATTTTGGACAATCCAAGCTTATTCGCCCCGCGCGGCATCATTTTTGCAAACATTTTTTCCAAGAAGCCCTTTTTAACGAATACTTGGTCATCTTTGCGAAGTGCGTTTAGTCCCCAAAAGGTAAAGAATATGGTCACTTCATGGTCATACGCAGCGGCTCCATTGGCAATAATAAATGCCGCAATAGCTTTATCTAATTCTCCACTAAACAGAACAATCGTAGTTTTTTCTTTATTTTCTGCCATGAGCCGATCACCCATTCTTTAGCTTTCACATTCCAATGTTCGATCAACTTGTACAATGCTCATTACATAGCCTCCTAAAGTTATTTACCGTACGACACGTCTCCGGACCATTCCAACATGCCTCCAAGCATGTTAACGACGTTATAACCTAAACCGTATAAATATTCACATGCTCTTCCGCTTCGATTGCCACTGCGGCAGACAACGATCGTTTCTTTCTTTGGATCAAGCTCATTCAGCGCCCTGTTGATTTGACCTAAAGGGATATGTTTCGCTCCTGGGATGTGACCGGATTCCCATTCATCAGGCTCACGAACATCCAGAATGTTCACCTGTTCTTTTCTTTTGATGCGGTCAAGGACTTCATTCGGAAACAGTTCTTTATAAGTTTTCATGACATATCCATCCTCCTATAATAAAATCGAAATCCAAATTTTTATGACTGTGGCTGTGATCAAGCCGGCCAAGATCCATTGAAGAAGCTTTGTGTTGACTTTTTTACTTATTTTCGCTCCTATTGGCGAAGCCATGGTGCTTGCAATAATCAGTACAATGGAAGGAATTAATAGCATATGTCCACCCATTAATTTCCCAGTTGTTGAACCAATGGAGGAAATAAAGGTAATAGCTAACGAGGATGCAATGGCAACTCTAATGGGAATTTTAAGTACGACTAGCATGACAGGAACAGTAATAAAAGCCCCCGCCGCGCCTACGATTCCAGAAACAATACCGATAATTAACGCTAAAATTACGGCTAGTGGTTTATTAAATGTAACTTGGCTTAAGTCTTGAGCATCATTTCCCTTTTTCGGCAGAAACATCATAACAGCTGCAATCAGAGCCAAGCTGGCATATACGATATTGATCACAGAACTTGGCAATTGGTTTGAAACATAGGATCCTAAAAAGCTTCCCATGATAATAGATGCACCCATGTAAAGAACTAAAGTTTTATTAAGTAGTCCTCCTTTTCGAAATACGAGCATCCCCATAAAGCTTGCAAAGAAAACTTGTACTGCACTGATTGCTGTTACTTCCTGCGCGGTAAATGCTGCAAAGCCCAATACCGGAGGAATAAAAAGCAGCATGGGATAGTTAATAATCGATCCACCGATTCCCACCATTCCGGAAATGAATGAGCCCAAGAAACCAATCGCGAAAATGGTCACGATCCATGCCAAATCCATAGGACTCCTGCCTTTCTAATTAAAGTCGAACTCTGTTTGCTTCGTCCATCATACCCCACGGGGTATTAATTTAAGCAAAAAAAATTTCCATTATTTCATGCACATGAATCTCATTTAATACATATACCCGTTTGGGTATACTGATACTATAATAAATTATTTTGTTTTCGTCAACCCTCCATACCAGCCTTAGAAAAGTTATTACACCATAGCAAAAAGGGTTCACATTTCAGATCGAAATGTGAACCCTTTTTACAAGCCCAGTAATTGGATAGCAGGAGTCATACTCACTATTTCTGAGTTATCTCCTCTAGCGGAATTGCATTTAAGTTCTGTACATTAAACAATCGAGCATAAGCGCCATCCATTCTCATCAGTTCTTGATGAGTCCCTTTTTCTTTAATCTCTCCATTGTCAATAAGCACGATCTGATCCGCATGTGTAATCGTGGATAAACGATGGGCAACAATCAACGTGGTTCGATCCTTCGCTAATTTTTCCAGAGACTCTTGAATTAAGTGCTCTGACTCTAAATCGAGTGCCGAGGTTGCTTCGTCAAGCACCAGTATACGCGGATTTTTAAGAAACACTCTTGCAATGGCAATTCGCTGTTTTTGTCCTCCCGAAAGCTTTACTCCCCGTTCACCAATCTCCGTCTCATAGCCATTAGGTAAATTCATAATGAAATCGTGCGCGTTTGCCGCCTCTGCCGCTTGAAAGATCTCCTCTTCAGAAGCATCGGGACGCCCGAACAAAATGTTTTCACGCACACTGCCGCTAAATAAAATATTGTCTTGTAAAACCATTCCAATCTGATTTCTTAGACTTTGAATGGTAATATCCCTGATATCAATCCCATCTAAACGGATCTTCCCTTGCTGAATATCATAGAAACGCGGAATAAGACTGATCAGTGATGATTTACCGCCGCCGCTCATCCCGACGAAGGCGATCGTCTCCCCTGGTTTAATGCTTAAATCAATCTCATTTAAAACCCAGTCAACTGAATTGGGATATCGAAAGCACACGTTCTCAAATTCAATTTTGCCCTCGACGAATGCACTCGGCTTAGCATGGGGCGTGTCTTTGATGTCGTAAGGCTCGTTTAAAAGCTCAACAACCCGCTCTAAAGAAGCGCTCGCTTGCGTCAGCTCGGTCGATGAATTGACTAAACGACGCAGTGGGCTATATAAACGGTCCAAGTAACCAAAAAACGCAACAAAAGCACCCAGCGTGAGATGGCCATAAATCACTTGAAACCCGCCATAAAATAAGACCAGTAATGGAGCAACATCCGTTAATGTACTACAGCGGAATAACCAACACACTATGTTTGTTTTCAAGTTTTTGAAGGTATGCTAAGGGATCTTTTCTAAATCTTCTTCGAAGTACACTTTCGTTCAGTCTGTTGTTCCATCTTTTCTTTTG
>NZ_VNJI01000073.1 GCF_007786445.1 Paenibacillus cremeus
GGGCAGTTCGTAATTTCAGGTCGAAAATATATAGTTTTTTCAGGCACAATTCGATCTTTTGGACGCATTAGAAACCCCTGTTATTAAAGTAATGGTTACCTAATTACTTCGATAAACAGGGGGCGAAAACCTTTAGTCGTATAGTTATTCCGCTGTAGTTTTTTTTAAGTATCCGAGAGGATGCTTTTTTTTTATTTATTTTTTACATCGGTTTTGACGGATTCTTATGAACTGTGAGCGATTGCATACAATTGCGACAAATTAAGTGTAAAAGGGTCACTGACAAAGTGACAAGCTTTTCGAGAAAGTTTGTGTACAATCAGGTGTAACTTCTCCACTTTTTTTTGCGATGAGGAATAAATAGGATCATTTTTGCTTATTTATTACAAGGAATGCCAAGCTTTATCTATCAAATGAATAAATGAGGTGCTAAATTTGCTAAAACAAGTGAATCATTCCATTTTCATTTGCCTTTTGGTTGCGACGCTTCTGTTTACAATGGGTTTCAGCATTGCTCCACGGGTGAACAAGCTTGCAGCGCCCATGACGAAGCCAGCAGCGGAACTGAACTCGAAAGTGCCACTCATAGATGCAGATCAATTTGCCAAGGCTCAGCCGGATTTTGGGGTGTTAACCCAGATGATCATGGGGATGATGGTGAACAACGAACCGATTGAAGCCCCAGCTGCGAAGGTAGTGGAGCCGCAAACGAACATTGAGCCGACCCCAGAGGTATCGATTTCAAACTACGAGATCACCGCGTACTTACTTAATGTTCGTGAAGAAGCGGATAGCCGATCGAAGATTATTGATGTGGTCAAGCAGGGCAGCCTGCTGCAGGTGGTTCAATCGACCGACAACGGCTGGCTCGAGCTGAAAAGCGGCGGATACATTCATGGCAGCTATGCGAAGCTGATCAGCAAGGAAGTGGTACAAGCCCCTGCACCGCAGACAGCCGTGATGGTCATGAATCAAGCTGGACAAGCCCCGGCCGAAGCGCTGGTGAAGTCGGAGCCAAGTAAACCGTCCTCGTCAGTGACCGCGAGCTCTGGCCTCACGGAGGACCAAATTTCCAAAATTATGAAGGACACAGCCCTCGAAGGTCAAGGACTTGAAAGCGCCATTCTGGAGATCGAGAAGCAGTATGGGATTAACTCGTTCTTCACCATTGCTGTGATGAAGCTGGAAAGCGGGCACGGCAAAAGTCAACTAGCGAGAACGAAAAATAACCTTTTCGGGCTGAACGCCTTGGACAGCGATGCGTATAACAAAGCGTTGACCTTTTCGACCAAAGGGGATAGTGTTATTGCTTTTGGGCATATCATTTCGGAGTACTACATCGATATGGGGTTAACCAGCATCGAGAAAGTTGCGCGAAAATATTGTGGAGCCAACACGAATTGGCCGAGCCTAGTGAAAAGCATTATGAACAGCGATTACCAGAAGGTGCTGACTTGAAGCTTCAAGCGTTATCCCCCAACCCCTGAGCATGAACCTGAAAGGCCCAACAGCGAAAATCCGGAACAGTGAGATACGAAGCATGGTTGGCTCATTCGGAGTTGGCCATGCTTTTTGCAGCGGTATTACAGTGGCAAAAACGCGGAAAAAAACAATTAAGATGAGCGAGAAACGTTCTGAGAAGCAAGGCGGGAGGGTTGAGCGCTTTTCCAATTGACGATCCAAATGCCTGCTAATACGAGTGCAATCCCCGCTAACGTGACCATTCTCAGGGCTTCATGCAAAAAGACCATCCCAGAGATGACGCCAACTACGGGGACAAGCAATAGCGAAACGGACGCTTTACTCGCTTCGGTACGGCTTAAAATATGATTCCACAGCACAAACGCCAATGCAGAAGCGATAATCCCTGAGAAGAGAATATAAGCAAGCGGCATGATTCCCCAATTCGATTCCCCACGTTCAAATATAAGAGAATACAATAATAATCCTGCAGCTCCGATCGTCATTTGCCAAGTGGTATATTGAACAGAATCACAGTGCTTTAGCTTAACTTTAAATAGCAGGTTGGCTACAGCCCATGAAATTGCCGAGCTTAAAGCCAATAACAGCGTCCAAAAGGATCCGCCTAAACGAATATTCATAGCCAGAGATAAACCCGCCAAGCCCAGAGCAATTCCAATGATTTTTCTAGGAGTCAGCTGTTCACCAGGAATCCACTTGTGGGCCATAAGCGATAAAAACAGCGGCATGCTGTAAGTTAGAACCGAAGTAAGACCGGCACTGATCTGGTTAAGCGATATTTGAATGGCGATGTTAAAGTAGGTGGTTTGGAACAATCCGCAGAGCGCATACCACTTGAAATCGGATTTATTCGGAGAAGGGATTTTTTCATATAACACACCCCGAAGAGGACGACCGCGCCAGTCAGAAATCGCAATGCTGCAAACAGTACGGGAGGAAACATAATCACAAAATTCATCCCCCAGATTAGACACAACACGATCATCGAAGCATTCATAGGAAGGACCTCACCAAGAAGTTATTGATTTACCACTACTTTACAATGAGAAGAAACTAGTGTCTAATAGTGGAGGCCTTTCACCGAAAGGACATTGACATTGGCTTTGTAAGAACGCCTGTGGTCGATTCGCTCATTTCCCTAATGCCCGTTCATCAAGAAACTTGTTTGGCTGTCGTACCGAAGCTGCATCCTTTAGCGCAGCGCGCGTCCATAGCCATGAGCGATTTAAGCGCAGAGCGCTTCATCCTTGTCGAAAGAGAGGTTTGGCCGAGCTGGTATGATGATATCCTCTCCAAGTGTCGGGATGCGGGCTTCAGTCCCATCATCCGTCAAGATGTGAAGGAGATACAGACGGTTGTCGGGTTGGTTGCAGCCGGTCTCGGCATAAGTATCGTGCCTAAGTCAACAGACAATTTACATGCCAGGGATGTAGCATTTATTGCTATAGAGGGAGGCGCCCCGCGTGTAGAAATGAGCATCGCTTGGCGGACGGACAATCGTTCACCGTTGGTTAACCAATTTCTCGATACAGCAGCACGATTCAGCGGAAGCGATTAGAACGTTATAAATTCACACGGTTATGAATATAGTAGGCAAAAGTTAAGGGTTGACGGAATCGAGAAAGTTGTTTATATTATCTACATACCTATACGGGTATGTGTAAATCGAGCTGATTCAATTCAATGGTTACGAATTGAGCGCTCCTTTTTTTGGACTAAAAAATACCCGCCGGGGTATACAATGACAGAAGCTTAATAGAAAGGTAGATGCGTATGGCCTTTACTTGGATCCTAACCATCTTCATCATCGGATTTATGGGTTCCTTCATATCGGGATTGGTTGGTATAGGCGGTTCCATTATCAATTATCCAATGCTATTGTTCATTCCAACGGCATTGGGCTTCACAGCCTTTACGTCTCAAGAGGTTTCTGCCATCAGTGCTGTTCAAGTTTTTTTCGCAAGTTTCATGGGGATGCTTGTTTTCCGTAAAGGGAAACTGCTTCATAAGCAGTTAGTTCTCTATATGGGAGCTTCCATTGTTACTGGCAGTTTTTTGGGAAGCTATATATCAAACGCCTTGCCAAGCTCTACAATCAATATGGTTTACGCAGTTCTGGCACTAATCGCAGCAATTATGATGTTTCTACCCAAAAAGGGAAGCGATATTCAGGACGTCAGCCAAGTTACATCTTGCTCTTGTTATCGGTACTGTATCTGGAATTGTCGGCGCTGCAGGTGCATTCATCACCGTGCCGGTAATGCTGGTAGTTCTCAAGATCCCCACGAGGATCGCGATCGCTTCTTCTCTAGCGATTACATTTATATCTTCCATTGGTTCGGCTACAGGTAAATTCATGGGTGGACATATGCTCTTGGTTCCATCTATTGTATTGGTGATTGCCAGCTTGATCGCATCCCCGATGGGTGCGAAATTAGCAAAAAGGTGAATACTCGAATTCTTCAATGGATATTGGCAGCACTTATTACTACAACCGTGGTGAAAATCTGGCTTTCAATCTTATTCTAGCTGATCGATGGTGTTAATGAAAAAGATTAATTTTAAAGGGAGAGAAGATGAATATGGCAAATCTGGTTGTTGACGCTAAAGGACTAGCGTGTCCATTGCCGATTGTAAAAGCAAAAAAAGGAATGGATTCTTTGGAATCTGGACAAATTATGGAGCTGCAAACCACGGATAAAGGATCCATGAAGGATTTCCAAGCTTGGGTTAAGCAAACGAAGCATGAGCTAATTGAAGCCATTGAAGTAGATGGAATCTTCACCTTTTTTGTCAAAAAGGGATCATCCTAAAGTTTTAAACCAAACATTAGCTATTTTTTAGTGAACTAGTTTATTTAATACACGCCTCATCTTCACTTTCGTGTTGTATTCACCAACCATTTCGGCAATAATATACCTATACCGGTATACATGAAAGGGAGACGATCTTTTATGAAGTACGATGAAGATGTGAAAAAGCGATTAAAACGTATCGAAGGACAAGTGCGCGGGGTCTTGAAAATGATGGAGGAAGAGCAAGATTGTAAGGATGTCGTAAGTCAGCTCTCCGCTGTCCGGAGTGCGGCGGATAAAGCGATTGCGTATATCGTGGCGGTGAATTTGGAGCATTGTATCCTGGAGGAAAAAGAAGCAGGCAGGGATACAAGTAAAGTAGTGAAGCAGGCAATGGAGCTGCTCGTGAAAAGCCGCTAAAAAGAGGTACTGCTAGGTAATATTCCGGCAGCCCTCAACATAACAAAAAAATCATTAGCACTTCATAGCTAATGATTTTTTTTAGTTTAATTAAATGCCTTTATATTAGGGGATATTTATTTTGGTACAACATTGTAATGCTCAACATACCCTTCTAAGGCTGGGATGAATTCCTTTTCGTAATGATCCTTTGGGCAGGATTTAATGACATGAGAAAATAACGTATTTGATTTATCGGTTGTAAGTGGTTCTTTACAAATAGGGCACCTTTCTTGTGTCAACTTATTAAAAAAGGACATGGGCTTAACCTCCATAAATCCAATTGAATTACTTTGGATTATAATGAAAATCCGATGAGTTGTAAATAAAGAAATTTATGAAAGGGTGCTAAAGCATGTTTCATTATACGGTTGAAACAGGTCAATCGGTAGACGAAGCAATTACTTCTCTGGAAAATAACTTAAAAGAAGAAAAATTCGGTGTCCTTTGGCAATTAAACATGAGTGAAAAGTTACGAGAGAAAGGAATTGATTTTGATCAGAGGTATCATATTCTTGAAGTTTGTAATCCCTTTGAAGCAAAGCGTGTACTAAGTGAAAACTCCATTATAGGGTACTTTTTGCCATGTAAAATAGCGATTTATGATGAAGATGGGAAAACAAAAATCGGCTTGCCTAAACCTACTGCTTTAATTGGGATGGTAGATAGCGGCTCTGGTTCCCTGCAAGCTATTGCAGAGGATGTTGAAAACAGATTAATTTCTTGTATTGATAAAAGTGTATGATGAAGTATTGATATAAGCGACATCCATTAAACGGATAGTTGCTTTTTTTGTATTGCTGGAGATGTAAAGTATAATAAAAAAACAGCAATTTGTTAAAAAGGGATGGTGTACTCGATAATGTCAACTCGTGAATTTGTAGAAAATAAGCAGCGGAAATCCAATAGACTAATTATGGAGAAATCTCCATACCTACTTCAGCATGCCTCAAATCCTGTGGATTGGTATCCATGGGGAGAAGAAGCATTCAGTAAAGCCCAAAGAGAAAGTAAGCCTATATTTCTATCCATAGGTTATTCCTAGCCTTCGGGCTAAATAGATGATTTATCAACATGTCATTGGTGTCACGTCGGTCGAGGAACATGGTAAAAAAGCACCTACTTCAGCTAGATGAACCTAACGTCAATGCCGATATCGTTCCCATCTCGGGTATAGCTGATCCGGTCGATGAAACTTCGTGCCAATCCGTTTACTTGCTCCGGATCGGCGCTTTCAGCTTTCCATACCTGCTTGAACTCGTTGATCCGTTGTAGACGTTGCTCGTTCGTAAGACCTTCTACATGGCCGAGAGTTGCGAGTAGTTCTTTCAGCTCGCTTTGCTTGCGCTGAATTTGTGCCGTCAGGTCGTCCGTCTTCACCTTGATCTGCTCCTTATTGAGCGTTCCCATTATATAGAGATCAGTGATCCTGTCGAAACCGTTTTTCAGTTGAACGATCTCATTTTCCTTAGCCTCGATCAGCATCTTCAAATCGGTATCAGTGTCGACAGCGACTTCTACTCCCCGTAGGCGTTCCTCGTAATCCGCTATGTAATGATCGAGCAAGCTATAGATTATGTCAGCTCCTACGCCGCTATTGCGACAGCGGTTCCCGATAGGATCGTGGTGCTGGCAGGTCTTCAGAGACACCTTCTTATTTGAAGTTTTGAAGGTAAAAGCCAAGGTGTAGCCGCACATTCCACACTTCACTAGACCGGAAAGGGGGTACGCCATACGTCTAGCTGTGGTCGAGACAAGCTTGCGACGAGATAGTGTCGCAATGATTTCTGCATGTTCCGCTTCTGATTTCAGGACGGAATGATTTCCCCGTTCTTTAATCCATTCTTCCTCAGGCTTCTCTGTGAGTGGAGCTGTCCGTTTGTTTTTATGGCCGCTTCCAGATGTTTTCCCATAAATAACGTAGCCCAGATGCACCTCCGAGGTTAGGATACGATAAACTGCGTTCTCAGACCATGCAGGAGTCGACGTCGAGCCATCTTTTCGACCTCGCGGTTTACCCGGAGGTTCCACGCCCATACTGTTCAACTCCCACGAGATCCGGTAGCAAGGGATTCCTTCAAAGAACCGCTTCTTGATCAGCTCGTAAAACGGAAGCCTAATGGGGTCAACATCCAAAGTCTTCGTGAGCGGATTATAAACGTATGGATATGGCGGCTTGCCGTTTGTCCAGTTCCCGCTTTTTGCCCCGCGCTTCTTCCCGCGGTTGAGGCGTTTTTTGATCATGCGATACTCGTGCCGGGAGAAAACGCCTTCGATGTCATTTATCAGCTCAGCTTCCTCATTATTGAAGTCGTAGACCTTTGTTGGCGTGATGACCTTGGTGTCGGTGTTTTTGAGAATACGGCGAATCCGTCCTTGGTCTTCAAGGTCGCCTCTGCTCAATCGATCGTAGTCCATGACGAGGACAGCGTCAAACAGATCGTTTTCGACATCCTGTAAAAGCAATACCATTTCAGGGCGATCGTCGATCGAGGCTGACGAACCGATCTCCTTGTAGATCGTAAAACGCCAATTGTAAATCCGTGTCAAATCGATCAACTCTGCCTCATGTTTAGCTAGATCGTCGCGTTCATCGTTCAGCTCACCGCGGCTCTTTCGTAAATATATGGCGACGTCTTTGATCTCGAAATTAGGCTCCATGACATAATGACCTCCAAATGACATGTTTTGTACCCGAATTATACTGGAAATCATCCTATCAAAGCAATCAATTTTTTGGTAGGATAGCGGGAAGGAGAGGAGATGGCCGTATGATGAAGAACGGGCGTGAACGCCGCGCTGAGGATCAAGCAAGTGAGCAGCTAGAGAATCCCCACAATCCGAGTGTTGAGATCATACCTCTTGAGAACGGACGAGTCATGATACGTGAGCTCGACGAGAACGGCCATCTGATCCGGGAGACGTTCGGCATGATCCCGGTTAGCTCAGATGATGACGATCTGACGGATCAGCCAGTAGATGCCGACGATCTGTTCACTGACGACGAGGTCAAGGAACTCCTCGATAACCTGATGCTGCCGCTGATCGAGGAGGAGCCGCTCATTAACGACGTGTGGACTTGGGAGTCGGATCTCGGCAGCTGGATCGCCGCTATGGAGCAAGCCGGGATCGACAAGGAGAAGATCGTTGAGGTGTTGAAGCGTCATAAAGAGGTCAACCTGTCGCCGCAGGAAGCGACGCAGATCTTCCGAGAATTTACTGATGGCCTTGACACATAAGCATTTCTTTAGAGACGCACTCTCGACGGTTGTGATATATTGAAAATAGTCCGAAAGCACTAAAGGAGCTCTGAGCGAAAGCATCGCCGGAGCTTTTTTGTTATAGGTACTTCAGTCGTTTTTAGTATGAGAACATACATGGTCAAAGGTAGGAACATTATCAGGAAATAAGTCAGCGCCTACTAGTATTTGGGAGGAAACAGATTGAACACACCAATAGCTAAGATATTAACAGAGACGTTTGATCTTACCGAGGATGAGAAGGTCTTTATTTCGAGTCTCGATAGGGAGGCCTACACTCCAGAGGCTGTGTACCGAGTGTCTGCTATTCTTACTGACATGTACACTGCAAAAATTCATGAGCGAGCAGCTCAACAATCTGCGGAGTTCGCGAAGCTAAACGAACTTGCTGCGATTGAGTCTAGCAAATCATCAAAGGTCATCACCAAACTAACTTGGGTACTTATGATCGCGTCTGTTGTTCAAGCTATTGCCACAGGGATACAAGCATATGCAGCTTACTTCGCTTTGAAGTAGCATTTTACGGAGGGAAGTGTACAGATGAGTGACATACCGGGGAGCTGTATGCAATAAATAAGAGAAGCAATGACACAGCTCGGCAGTCCCGAGGATTGCGATTTCTGGACGCAAAATAAAAAAGTGTAGGAGGAGCTGTGAATGAAGTATCTGTTGTTTGCTGGCTTACTTGTACTGGGGTATTTCAGTTTTCCGTGGGCATGGATAGCCTTGCTCGCCATTTTGGGGATTTTTGCATTTATTGCGTGGTTTCAGGCGTTTGTATGGAAGCGGCGAATTACAATGTACGGATACACCAAGAACCCATACTTATCTGATGAAGCGAACGAGCTCTATTCTTCCTACCCACAGTTTTACGATTCACCATTTGCCGCCAAATCCATCGTTGAGACGTCAGGTTTACTTTGGGTTGCAGGCCTCGTATTAGCGGTTTGGGGAGCATTTTATACATATTGGATCGGGCTAGCCTTTTTCGTGATTGGATTTGTTTTAGCTACGATTACAAACGGCTATTTCAAGCCTCGGTCGAATAAGACCAATCTACAAGAGCTTCATGAGGAAATTATGGCTTACAAATTCAAAGCCTATGCTCACCAAGCTGTATCAGATCGCAAACAATCTCATTAGTCGAAGTAAGCGGCTCTCCACCCCGGGGAGCCTTTTTCGTTTTGTCCCGGAATGTGGGCCTTTCACAAACAACAAGAGCCTAGAGGATTGGCCCATCCCCTAAGCTTCAGCCAAGAAGTTTCAAAGTTGTTATAAAATTGTTTCGAGCACTTGCCCTGACTATTTAGGGGACGGCTCCCCGGTCCCGGCCCCCTCGAAGAACAAAAGAAAGAGCCCGAACAGCGAGCGGCTGCCGAGCCCTAAGCCTTGCGTTTGTTTACTTCACGTATCAGTGTAGACTTGCTGATCCCCGTCATAGCCGCGACTTCGTTATAAGAGTGATCTCCAAGCAGTTCTATCGCATGATTCAACTGCTTCTCGGTGTATGACTTCGGCCGTCCCTCCTTGAAGCCCTCTTTCTGCTTGGCGATTGCCTTGCCCTCCTGAGTCCGCTCGACGATCATATCCCGTTCAAATTCGGCGAAGCCGGAGAAAATGGTTAGGATCAGTCGGCCCGTCACTGTATCCTCGATGACACCCATATTCAGAACGTGAATCCGTACTCCGCGGCCGAACAGCTCTTTCACGGTTGTGATCGCGTCCACGGTCGAACGAGCAAAGCGATCCAGCTTCGTTACGATCAACGTATCCCCGGCCTTTAGCTCAGCGAGCAGACTCGTGAACTCTGGTCGATCCTTCTTAGTTCCCGTGAATTTCTCCGAGAAGATCTTCTCCGCTCCGTTTGCCTCTAGCTGCTGTATCTGAGCCTCCAGATCTTGTCCGACGGTTGACACTCTCGCATAGCCGTAAATCATATGTATAAACCCCCTTGATTATGACACTATGTTATGACACCGATCTATGCCTTGATCTTACGCTGTCTGTCTATCGGTGTCAATACTTTTAAGATTTGATACCGAAAAGGGAAGGTTCCAAGTATTTAAGTAGGAAATTTTAACTAAATAAAAATCCCGTTTAATATGACATATGCTATATTTAATGTGACATATAGCATATGAAATATGTAATATTATGTCAAATAATTTCGTTGGACAACGTATAATACATATCTTTAGACTCATATGTTGTATTAACCTAGGATTCAAATTCATTTGATAGGGAGGATGGTTTATATGTTATTAACGCTTGGGGTCGGTATGTTATGTTTTAGTTTAGGTGGTATCGTCACGCTAGCACGACATGGTGAGATGACTGTAATAAACGTGTACAGCAAAGAGTCAGACCGCTCCAAAAAACGCTCCAAAAGAGATAAGGACATAGATTGAGCCCCAAACCTGCTCGTCCAATATCGATACGAATTGAATAGAGCGCCTCGTGCTTTATAGCTAGGTGGCGCTCTGTTTGTTCGGAAGTTTTCTGATTCGGGACGCACGCGGCGGCTCTAGCGGCTCCTAGAAACACGATCTAAAAATCATCAGCGAGCGGCAGCGCCTCATGAAACGCCCTCCGCTTGTCATTCCCGGCAGCGCGGAGCATCGACTGTCCTCGCCTCTTTATCGCGTTGCTGATCGTTTCAAACAGATAAAAATCCGTCGCCCATGTGTAACGCTCGATCACGCGCCAAGCGGCCTCATAGAACGAGCTCAGGAAGTCCTCGAACGTGATCCGCTTGTCTCGATAGGCTCGCGCCCAGCGATGAGCTGCACCATGTATGAGGCGACGAACAAGATCATAATCGAGCAGCTCGTTCGACAAACAGATCTCCCGTCGTGTATGCGCCTTGATAGACAGTTCTCCCCATTTCTCCTCTGTTCGGAGAATCTTATCGACGTGTCCCGGCGACTTGGTGACAGCGATCCGTTTCCGTTTACCCTCGCGTAGCTGCTGCATTTCGGACGGTTTGCGTCGACGTGCTGGCTCCTTCTTCAATCTCTTCAATTTTCTCAGTCTGTTCATATGGCTATCATCCCTCCGATATTTTTTTCCGCTGTTAACTTGTGGGATTAAGAAAAACGGCGAATATAAGTATTGAGTAAGCGAAGCGAACGACCCTCTGTACTTAGCTCTATAAATTAGAGAAGGAGGTACATCAGTTGGCCGCCGCGATCCTGTCATTAAATACCGAGGTCAGATGCAAAATGTGACCGAGCTATGTGCAAATTCTATACATAGAGAGTTGAGGCCGTGGATCTGTCGATAAACAAAAGAAAGCAGAGTGATCAGATCAATCCCTCCGCTGTCATTCATCAAGCCATTTGAGCCCCGGCCACTTGAATCATCCGCGCCAAGGTTCCAATTGTGACCGGGTAAATGCTTCCTATGTATAAGATTTGGGCATAGTAAAAACGGAGGGTTAGATCGATCCCACCGCTGACGACGTGTGCTGCTGTAGTCGGTCTTGTGGGAACGGATGAGATCGAAGTGATGCGGCATAAGGCAGCGATACAGGGATTTAAGCGAGAGGGACAAAGTCATGAAGATGAATAACGCGTTATATATCATAGCAGCCATAGTCTTGTTATCACTGGCTGGCTGGATCATAAAGAACTTTACAGGCGGATAGAGTTGATGAAAGGGAACGAAGTTGTAAAAACAAAATAACCGAGGGATCATTCCCCCGGCCAGTAGACGTGAGAACCATCACGTCCTTCGTTTATCGAGTCAATAAGCTTGCAAGAAACACTAGCAGGGCAATGAGAGCTCCTAAGCCGAACACTGTCAATGCCCATATTGCTAACCCTAGGAGGCACTCTTTTAACACGGTTATAGTGTCCATCCCCTAAACAAGTTGAATTTGATCAGAAGACAAAGGTAGTATCCCCAAACATTGGTGTGCTATACTACTCCCCGGCGAGCTGCTGTTTCAAGCGAGCGTATTCGGCTAAGTTCTTAATTGACGGGTTCGCCGCCGCCGCTTTGCGAGCTGCTTCGACTTGATCCGCCGTCACAAGTTCGATTTCATCGTCCTCGATTGCTTCTGGCTGCTGTGCAGTATACCGAGCTTTGGCTGCTGCATGGATGATCCGATGCTCCGGCCGCGGCCATGCGGTGACAAGCTGCTCAGCGCTTGAGACGTCCTCAGCTGTGATCTCAGTGCCCGTCGAGAGCTTCGTTTGGATCGAGCTCAGGAACGTGACTTGCTCTGTTCTTGTCATTTGGACACCTCCGATACGCGTTTGATGCCAAACGGCAGCTGGCGGCGATCCTCGATCATGAGAAGATCCTCGCGAGAGATCAAAGGCACGTCGCTCTGGCTGAAAAACGCAAGTGGGTACATCATATTACCCGGATGGTTATCGTTGTCCCGGTGGGCCATATCGCGCATTTCGAGATATGCAGCGTTGTACCGCGCCTCTAGCTCCTTGACGTCGAGCAGAGCATTATAGTAGGCTGCTCGGGCGGCTGTCAGGCGGTCGATGATCGGTTGCAGCTCGTTTTCACGGACAGCGGAACGATACGGCCCGTTCCAATCGAGAAGAAGCTGACGAACGGTGATCCGGTCATCCGAGAGTGTCCGACGGAACTCGTATGCTTGGCCTCTTTCGTGCTCGGCTGCTGCGAGATCTTTCTCAGCGGCCTCGATCTTGGCTGCGAGCTTATTCTTCTCGACGGTTAGGTTTGCTCCCGTCCTAAACTCGTGCTTGAACAGCTCAGCTTGCTCCGCTTTCAGATCCTGCAACCGTGTTCCGGCCTCGATCACAGCCGCGTTGTATCTTTCAAGTACGGCGTTGTATCGCTCGTCCTGCTGTTCATACTGTTCGCGCATTTTCCACTTCATCATAGTTCGTTCCCTCCTTGAATATCATCGTCGAGTTCGCCGAGCTCCTTGCGTAGACGCTCAATTTCCGCCTCGATGGAAGCGTCGCTCCGATCATCATCAGGCATTTGCGGCTGCACAGTTAAATGGTCTTTCAATAAGCCGAGCGATTTGAAGATGAGCTCTGCATGTTTGGCCGATCCTTTCTCGGCGCGATCAGCGACAACGTGCATAATCTCAGGCAGCCGCTCCCCTACTATTGCGACCGTTCGCGCTTGCACGTATCGAGCAAACTCCGGTTGAGCGCGCCATCGCGAGATAGTCCGCGGCGAGACGCCGACTGCATCCCCGATCTCCTCTAGAGTCATCGAAGCTCTTCCGGGAGTTGCTAGTATCTCGGCGACGTAGAGCTGCTCAGCACTGAGCGTTTGCTCGCCTCCGTTGTACATCCTAATCCCTTTCATCTCGTTTCTCTCCTTCTAAGTGCTGCTCTCTCTGTGTTGCAGTGTAGCGACTTATCCACGAGCTTGGGGATTAGAAAGGCGATCCGTCTCGGAGTAATCTCGGGCGACAGTGTGTAGAGCAGAATTGCTCCGTCAGTGAGCTGGACTCGGGCGATGACGGGCCTATTCCCGTCTCGGCATAGTGTGATGCGTTCGATCATTGTCCCTCGCCTCCTGAATGTTTTGGTACGTTGCCGAGTACGACTCCGCGGCGAGTGCTCTGGCTGAGCTCGTTCAGATCACGGATCTCAGAGTCCGTTAGTGACAATTCTGAGCGGATGCGAACTGTCATTCTATCAGTCACGCGGCGCTTTTCTGTCTCCAAGTAACTGATATAGACGTCAGAACAACCAATGAGATCGGCGAGATCTTTTTGGCTGAGTCCATACAGGACACGGAGCAGTCTGATCATGGTTCCGTTAATGCTCATATGGATCATCTCCTTGTTTGATACGATAAAAAAAGTGAACGCCCATTCATAAAGGGATGGGCGCTCGATTAGCACTGGGGGGAAGTTCTGTGGCGAGTGGGCAATGTGTTACGCGCCCTTCCTCAACTAGTAGCGGAACTGTTTGGAATATGAACAATGATCGAATGAATAGGTATTTTATGGGGAATAGTAGGAGGGTAAAGCGAAACGGAGGAACAACAACACAAGGTGGTTGTTCATCCGTGCTATTTAGCAAACAGAATGAATTTGAAAAGCTCGAACTGATCTCGAAAGATGAATCGCGAGATGGAATGAGGCTCGCTTACTTCAAGCATGGGCAACTCAATATAAGAGTGACTGCGAACAGACCAAGCCCAGAAGCGCTGAAGCGGGCAGGACAGGTGCTGAACTCGATAGCATCGGATCAAATAAGCAGAGACGCTCGGCCTTAGAGGCTATGAGCGTCTTTTGCTTGTTAATGAAATTGCAGAGTATAATTGGTTGTCAAACAATTTCGTACGAGAGGAAGATCGACATGTCGACCCGTGAATTTGTTACGAATAAGGATCGCAAGGCAAACCGCTTGATAAACGAAAAGAGTCCGTATTTACTGCAACACGCATATAATCCGGTCGATTGGTTCGCGTGGGGCGAAGAGGCATTTTCAAAAGCGGCGAGGGAGAGCAAACCAGTTTTTTTAAGTATCGGCTATTCATAGTAAGAGGATGTTCCCCGATCGACTTGTCATTGGTGTCACGTTATGGAAAAAGAATCCTTCGAGGATGAAGAGGTAGCGGAGCTGCTGAACCGGGACTATGTCTCGATCAAGGTAGATCGGGAGGAGCGGCCGGATGTGGATCACCTGTACATGTCCGTATGCCAAGCGATGACGGGGCGGGGCGGCTGGCCGCTGACGATTCTGATGACGCCGGAGAAGAAGCCTTTTTTTGCCGGAATGTACTTCCCGAAGGGGAGGAAGCATGGGCGTCAGGGATTGATGGACATGCTGCCGCAAATGGCGAGCCGTTGGAAGGAAGATGCAGAGCGGGTGGCGCAGATTGGCGAGCAGATCGTTCAGGAGACGCAAAACAGGCTGATCGCCAATCTAGAGGGCGAAGTCTCGGACGCTTTGCTGGAAAAGGCGTATAAGATCTACGAGGAGTCGTATGATCCCAGCTTCGGCGGGTTCGGCAAGGCTCCGAAGTTTCCGACATCGCACAATTTATCCTTCCTCCTGCGGTACTGGAAGCGCACGGGCAGCGAGAAGGCACTGGCCATGGTAGAGAAAACGCTCGACGCGATGCATCGGGGTGGGATGTATGATCATGTCGGCTTTGGCTTCGCCCGGTACTCGACGGATGAGCGGTGGCTGGTGCCGCATTTTGAGAAAATGCTGTACGACAACGCGCTGCTCACGATGACGTATATCGAAGCGTTCCAAGCCACCGGCAAAACGCGGTATGCGGAGGTAGCGGAGCAGATCATCACTTATGTGCTGCGGGACATGACCGATGCGGAGGGCGGCTTTTACTCGGCGGAGGATGCGGATTCAGAAGGGGAGGAAGGCAAGTTTTACGTTTGGACCCCGGAGGAAGTGCTGCAGGTGCTAGGCGAAGAGGAAGGCGAGTTGTACTGTCAGGTGTACGACATCACGGTGGACGGCAATTTCGAAGGGCACTGCATCCCGAACCTGATCGAAGCCTCTGTGGAAACGGTAGCCCGTTTGCAGCAGCATGACTTGGCTGAGCTAAAGGACCGCTTGGAGGCGGCGCGCCAGAGGCTGTTTACTCACCGCAAGAAGCGGATCCACCCGCATAAAGACGACAAAATCTTGACCTCGTGGAACGGTCTGATGATCATGGCGCTCGCCAAAGCTGCAAAAGCACTGCAAAAGCCCGAATATGCCGCAGCCGCGCGAAAAGCGGTCGATTTTATCCTTACGAAGCTGCGGCGGAACGACGGGAGGCTGCTCGCCCGGTACCGCGATGGAGAAGCGGCGTATCTTGCTTATGCCGATGATTATGCGTTTCTGGTTTGGGGCTTGATCGAGCTGTACGAGGCGTCGTTTGACCATACGCTGCTAGCGGAGGCAGTTCAACTCAACAATGAGCTCCTGCGGCTGTTCTGGGACGATGAGAAAGGCGGCCTGTTCTTCTACGGACACGACGGCGAGCAGCTGTTCACTCGTCCGAAGGAAATTTACGACGGCGCGATGCCGTCAGGCAATTCGGCGGCGGCGCTCAACCTGCACAAGCTGGCCCGGTACACCTACAACGCCGCGCTAGCGCAAAAGGCCGATGAACAGCTAAAGGCGTTCGCGGGCTCCGTGGAGCGGTACCCGTCGGGCCATGCGCTGTTCTTGATCGCGCTGGACTTCGCGCTCGGCGCGCCTGCGGAGATCGTCATCGCGGGGGACCCCGCGAAGGCCGATACGCAGGCTATGATTCGCGAAGTGCAGCAAGCGTTTCTGCCGCAGGCGCTCACGATCCTGCACCCGGCGGGAACAAGCGAGGCGACCGAGGTCGCCCGCTTGTTCCCGCTCGTGCAGGATAAGCGGCCGCTGGGCGGCAGAGCGACGGCCTACGTCTGCGAGGACTTCGCCTGCCAGTCGCCGGTGAGCGACTTGGAGGAGCTCCGCGAGCTGCTGCAGCCGGAACCGGAACCGGAACAATAAGGCAAGGGCTAAGAGAACCGACCCGTTCTCTTGGCCCTTTTCTTCGTTCCGAGGACAAACATCCAAGAGCCATGTCCCGCAGCTGCATACAGTAGCAGGGACAAAACGTCCCTGAGCAGACCTGGGGTGGAGGGGAGCAACGGGACACAAGGAGGGGTTCCGTCTTGTCCAGAACCGTGCCAAGCAAATGGGTGAAGACAGGAGCGTTACTGAAGCATGCGGGGGTAGCGAGAACGATCCCGGAAACGCGAAGGTTCAGCGCCGCGGCGCTCAAAGCGATGCTGGCCAAATATGGCAGCGTGGTCGCCAAGCCCTGCGTCGGAGCAGGAGGCATCGGGGTGATGATGATCTCCCGCTACAGCAAGGGCTATGCGGTGCATTACTATGGCCGCGTGCTGCGTGCGGGCAGCTTCCCGGCACTGCTCGGAGTAGTGAACCGGCTGAACCGGCGCAGACGCGCCTATTTGCTTCAGCATGGCATCCGGCTCGCGTCCATCGGCGGCAGACCGGTCGATTACCGGGTCAAGCTGGTGAACGAGAACGGCCGGTGGCTGTTAAAAGCAGTCGTTGCGCGGGTGGCTCGGCCAGGCTATTTTGTCACCAACATATGCCGAGGCGGAGATTTGATCAGCTCGAATGATGCCATTCGGAGATCGCTTCATGTTGCACCAAGGCGTACCAAGCGTCGGCTGATCAATCTAAGCTATACGTGCAAGAATATCCTAACTCAAGCCTTTCCCGGAATCGGCCAGCTCGGTTTTGATTACGGGATTGATGCACGGGGGAAAATATGGCTGTTCGAAGTGAACACGAGACCCCAGTGATGCTGCAACGGATACAGCGTGGAATGACTGTTGTCAACAAATAGCAACAAAAAAAGAACCTTGGGCAGGAGACTTTCCACGAAGCCTCCGCCATCCAAGGTTCTTTCTGTTTGAACGGCTCTAACGCATTATTTTTGCTGAATCATAGCCGACCAGAGCGAATTCGCGTCATAGCCGAGCCGCCAAGCCGCTACTCCGCCCAGCTCATATTTCTTAGCGATGTCCAGGCGCGCTTTAACGGTGTCTTCATTTTCCAGCCAGAACACGCGCTTGAATCCATCCAACGTATACTCCACCTTGTACTGGTTGAATTGGCTGTCCCAGGTCATGGTCGCATGATTGGCAGCCATAATGGATGGCAGATCCTTCATCATCAAGGCGCGGCTGTCGATCAGCTTGCCGGTATCATCCAGACGCCACTCCCTTACATAGAACGGAATGCCCATGATGATCTTATCTCGTGGAATCCCATAGGACAAAAATTCCTTAATGCCGTCCTCCACCCACTGCAGCCCGGCAACCGATCCCGTCTCCGTGCTTCCGGACCAATACTGGTCGTAGGTCATCGTGATAATATAATCGACCATAGGTGCGAGCTTCTCATGATCGAAGGCGGTTTGCGCATTCCATTTGACACTGCCGCGCGGCAGGTCGATGGAGATGATGAGGCCCTTGCTGTGCGCTGTGGTCGTCAGCTCCTGCATGAATGCCGTCATGTTTGTCCGGTCTTTGCCCGCGACACTCTCAAAGTCGATGTTCAACCCGTCGACGCCCAGCACCACCGCTTTGTTCACCAACGCATTGATGAACTTGGTTCGTGCCTGCGGTGAGGTGAGAAACGCCGTCGTCAGCGTGGAATCAAACTGGTTGCTGACCAGCGGATAGACGGTGTAGCCTTGCTTCTTGAGCCAGGCAACCGTATCCTTATTGGACGTATCGCTCAAATTTCCGCTGCTGTCCGCCACTTGAAAATACGTCGGAGAAATGACATCCAGCCCCGAAGTGTTGTTCGCCTGATTGCGAATGGTCGTATCGCTGGAGCTGCCGTTCCAGCCCCAGAATTGCAGCTTGCGCATGTTGTCCCAGATCATGGTACTGTCATCGAACTCACGAATCGAGGCGTTTGCATACCCCGTTGCATAGTTCAAAGCGTTACTGATCGATGAAAAATCGGAAATCCAATTCTCATTTTGAAACACTTGATAGTAAGGATAATTATTCCAGATGTTCTTGGCTTGTCCGCTGATTAACGGCGCGTTGTCGTTCATAATTTTCGTATGATCGAACTGCTTCGCGTAGGCGATAGCACTGTCCAGACTCAAGAAAGAGTCCAAATAGTGATCGTACTGATACACTTTGTACGGCTTCACGTTCGAGTACACGACTTGCCCCGTAGCGATGTTGCGGATCTGAGAGTTGCTCCATTTCAGCGATTCAAAAACAGCGTCCTCCAGCGAGGAAAACTTCCATTCGTCCAGCGCGGCGTCACCTTGGAACACTTGATAGACCGGGGCGCCGCTGCGCAGCTCTGCTTTTTTCGCCTCGCTGATATTGTCCCAAACCCAGCGGTGATCGTTCAGATTCACGATGTGCGAGTTAGACCATTTTTTCGCTTCCGTGATCGCTTGGTCCAGTGTTGGGAATTCCCAGGAGGTGAGGGTGATGTCGCCCTGATACACACGGAACCCTGGGTAGTTGTTCCAGACCCAGCCCCCGGACTGCAGATCGCGGACGCTGGCATGTCCCCACTTGGACGCTTCACTGATCGCTTGATCGAGAGTAGCGAACTCCCACTGCGAGGAGCTATAGCCCTGCTGATACACCTTGTACCGCGGATAATTGTTCCACAGCCATTGGCGGGTGCCGATTTCCTCGACGTGGCTAGAGGCAAACTGCTTGGCATATGCTTCGGCGGATTTGTAATCGGACGTTTCGAGTAGGATTCGATTATCTTGATATACCCGGTATTTCGACGTTTTATCAGCCGCCAAGGCAGAGCTCGCGGAGGAGAAGAGCAGGGTCAAGACAGATAAAGTGATGATAATTTTGCGGGTACGGTTCAACTTGCATCAGCCTCATTTCTCGTTGCAACTGGTTAAAAAGAGGGCCGGCATTCATCAGGAGATGGACGGCTTCTACTCTATTTAACGCAGCAAGAGGCTGATAGTTTCGAGGTAAATAATAGAATCATAGATTGAATAGCGGCATAAAAAAATAGCCCCTTTAAGCCCGAAGGCTTTAAGGAGACTATAGGTTCAAAGGAGCTGCTTGTTAAGCGATATCGGCAACAATTTCGTTCTCCAGGCTGAGGCGAATCTGGTCACGAAATACGCGGAGTTCATACAGCTTGAGCATGTAGCGCTCGATCGCTTCCAGCATGTTCGCGGCAATCAAAATTTGGCTGCGCCCTTCGGTAAACACTTCGGCGGAAAAGCCGAGATCATCGTCGTACATCAGCTCGACTTCAACTTGGTGCGGCTGCAGCTGTTTGCGTTCGGCCATATGCATGCAGATCGCATTAATAATTTCTTGCTCTGATAATCTCATGGCAGGAACGCCCCTTTTATTCAAGGATGGATGTCAAAAATTAGTATCTGCGCGGCTCGTCATTCATCCTGCGCCGGTCACGGAAGTAGACGTAAATTTTGCGGATAACGGCGATCAAGACGAAGATGGCAAGCACATTCACGATCATCCCGAGCAGGTTCCCGAAGAAGCCCATCCCACCGAACAAACCGCCAAAGAGCATACCGGCCAGACCGCCGAGCATTAGGCCTCTCATCAAGCCGCCTCCGCTGAAAAGTCCGGGCTTTTTCACGGGCGTAGTTGTGGTGGTGCTGCCAGGCGCTTTGGAAGCTGCAGGCTCCGATTTATTGATACCGCTGTTCGAATTCGGCGTATTCGTTGTCGTACCTGGATTGTAGCTTCGTTTTGGCGACTTGTAGCTGGCTGCATCCGCGTGCTGCGGTGCCGAGAGCGAGAAGGCAATCGTACAAGCCATTAGAATAAGAGATAGTTTCTTCCACATACAAAGTGACCTCCATGTTGTTTATAAAATTTCCATTCACACTACTTCCTACGTATAATGTAGGCAATGGTTTCAGAATTTAAACGAAATTGATAAAATAGATTTGAAGAGCGATAAAGTCGATTTTGATAAAGATAGAGGAGAACTCGAAATGCCTGCTTATCCCGATGCATATATGGACTATCTCATCTACTTTCATGCGGAGCGAGATTACTTTGAGTGTCATGAAGTGCTGGAAGAATATTGGAAGGAGCATCCGCAGCACCCTTGCCGTGAATCCATCGTCGGCTTAATTCAAGTGGCGGTTTCTTTGTATCATCAAAGACGCGGTAATAGGAGAGGCGGGGTCAAAATGATGACCAGCGCGCTCACCAACCTGCGGCCGGAGCAGCTGGCACAGCTGGGCATCGATGCCGTTAGGATGTCGGAGCTGCTGGCTGCCAGACTGGAGGCTCTACAGTCGGAAGATTTTTGCTTCGTCGATATGAATCTTCCACTGCAGGATGAAGCTTTAATTCAAACGTGCCTGGATCGCTGCGCGAGCACCAGTCCGCAGATGATGTGGCAGCAGCCGAGCGATCTCGAGGATACGTTTCTTTTAAACAAGCATACGCTGCGCGATCGGAGCCAGGTCAGAGCGGAGCGGGAGAGGCAAAAACAGGCAAAGCAGCAGCGGAGGATGAGGGATGAGGCATGAGTATGAATAATCCGGGTTTGAGCGGCAAGCCGGCCAAAATATTAGTCGTCGACGATGAGCCGAATATTGCGGAAGTGATTCGGCTGTACCTGGAGCATGCCGGATTTGAATCGATCATCGTAAACCGGGGCAATGGCGTGATTGAGATGCTGCAATCGTCCCAGCCGGATTTGGTCTTGCTCGACGTGATGCTGCCCGACATTTCGGGCTTTGAGCTATGTAGTGTAATCCGGGAACTGCCTGGGACGCAGGGCTCGACACCGGTTATTTTTCTAACGGCCAAAGGAGAGTCGATCGATAAGCTGCGCGGCTTTAACCTTGGAGTCGATGATTACATCGTAAAGCCATTCGATCCCAACGAGCTGGTGGCCCGAATTAAGGCCGTCCTAAGGCGGACAACGGCGCAAAACTACATTCCCGCTCCGCCAGCCGTCCAAGAGACGAAGCCGAAGACGCTCCGAGTCCACAATCTAAGCATCGATCTGGAGCAGTATAAGGTATCGGTGGACGGCAGTCGTATTGATCTGACCCCGAAGGAGATTGAGCTGCTGTATTTTCTCGCGGCCAGCCCCGGCCGGGTGTATACGCGCGAGGATCTGCTGGGGTATGTATGGCATTTTGACTTTAGCGGCGGCACCCGGACGGTCGATGCCCACGTGAAAAACCTGCGCAAGAAGCTGGGCAGCCACGAAGCATGGACGATCCAGACGTTATGGGGCATCGGCTATTCCTTCGAGGTACACAAGCATGGTTAAAAAGTGGCTGAGCAGCCTATACATCCAGATTT
The DNA here is from genome assembly GCF_007786445.1 of Paenibacillus cremeus. Classification (GTDB taxonomy): domain Bacteria; phylum Bacillota; class Bacilli; order Paenibacillales; family NBRC-103111; genus Paenibacillus_G; species Paenibacillus_G cremeus. The sequence goes on from NZ_VNJI01000073.1 coordinate 21,780, forward strand.
TTTTATCCTTCCTCGCCACGTGCATTTTATTTTTCGTCGGGCTTGCCGTCTTCTGGAATTATTATTTCACCGATTTCTTCTATAAAGATAAGAAGGAGCTGCTCAGCTCACGCTCCAGTGAAGTCATCAAGCTGCTGCCCTCTTACCAGGAGGGCACAATATCAACGCGGGAGCTGCGCTTCGGCATCCGAATTATCGCACGCAGTATGAACGGCATGGTATGGCTGGTCGACTCCAAAGGCGTCATCCTGAATGGCTCCTCCGATCGGGAAGGGGCGACCATTCCGAAGGCGGTGGATCCGCTGTTTATTGATGGCTTGAAGGGCAACAGCGGCTTTGTCGCGGGGCAGTACAAGCTGGACGAAAGTGCCAAGGAAGGGCTGCTGACTTACTACACGGCAGCGACGATGAACGGCGCTCCGATTGTTGTCATGATGCATGTGCCGGCCTTCGAAATTAGCCAAGCGATTACCGCAGTCCGATGGAATATCGTTGTGCCGCTCTTATTCTCCTTGATTGCTGTAGGGTTTATTCTGTTTAGCGTATCCCGCAAGCTGGCCGGACCGCTCCAGCGCATGAATAAAGCCGCGCTGGAGGTTGCGGCAGGAGATTTCTCGACGCGTGTCCCCGTAACTGGAGGCGTAGAGGTGGGCGAGCTGGCGAGAAGCTTTAACTTCATGGTCGATCAGCTGGAGCAATGGGAAAACACGCGACAGGAGTTTCTCGCGAATGTGTCGCATGAGCTTCGATCGCCGCTGACCAGTCTGCGAGGTTTAATCTTGGCAATGAATGACCGCGTCATTCCGGAGGACAAGTACTCGCATTATTTAAAAATTTGCGACCATGAGGTGCAGCGGCTGCAGCGGCTAGTCAGCGATTTGCTGGATTTGGCCAGCATCCAGAACGGGGTAGATGTGTTTCGGATTCGTCCGCTTGTGCTGCAGGAGAAAATCGCGGAGTCGATGGATATTATCCGCACCCCGGCGACGGAAAAGCACATTCACCTCCAGGTTATTCTCCCCGACGCTGCTCGGCTTCCGATCGTTTGCGAGCTTGATCCGGACCGATTCTCTCAAATTCTTCTGAATCTGCTGTACAATGCAATCCGCTTTACCCCCGCATACGGAACCATCACGGTCATGCTCACGGAAGACGAAGAGCAGGCGAAGCTGACGATTAGCGATACCGGGATCGGCATGAATGAGGAGGATCTGCATCGAATCTGGGACCGGTTCTATAAAGCGGAGCATTCGCGAACGCATGTGTCCGACGGGACAGGCCTTGGGCTGACCATTGTGAAGCATTTGGTCGAGCGAATGAAAGGGGTCATCACCGTGGAAAGCGAGCAGGGGAAAGGGACGGAATTTGTGGTTAGCTTCCCGAAATTGGATTATTAACCGTTTTCACATTTTTTTTACAAACCCCTCACAGTTTGATCAAAGATGTGCGATAAGCTGTCCATAACAAGACATGCTATCGGAATCTAGCTCGGACTGAGGGGTGCCGCGTGACTAATCGACTGAAGCAGATATTGATCTGCTGCTCGCTGCTGCTTGTCAGCGGCTGCGGCGTATCGGAGCAATGGACATCTACGGAGCAGCAGCCGTCGGTTGCCAAGGCGGCTCCCGCAGAGCATGACGTCCTGAGCTTAAACGAGCGTCAGATGGTACTGCTGTTTAAAGCTCTCATTCAGATCGACCGGAAGGAAGGCCTGGCCTTCACGCGAAGTCAAGCGGAAGCGCTGCTGCCGATCATTCGGAAGAACAGCACGAACGGAGAGCTGACGCAGACGGATCAAAGCAACATTCTAGCGATGCTGAATAGCGGCCAGAAGCGGTTTTATGACGAGATGCAAGAACGGCTTAGGACTCGCATGGAGAACGCTGGCGTCGATCCCAGCTCGAAATCGTTCTCATCTGAAGATCGGGATCGGATGATCAAGGAGTTTGAACGTGAGCGGAAGGAGCTGGGCAAGCAAGCGTCGCCGCCGCGATCGCCGACCGGGGACGGAGACCTGACAGACAAGAGTACGATGCAGGGCGGAGGGAAAAATGTCGAGCAGCAGCTCATCGAATTGCTCGAAGCCCGAGTGCACTCCTGAATCAAGAATACATAAGAAAAAAAGCACACCCTCTCGGACATGCTCCACTGTACCTGCATTGCAGCTTAAGGTGGAGGAGACGAGAAAAGGTGTGCTTTTTCAATTCGTTTAGCGCTCAAGATCTGCATAGCCATCCATAACAAGGTCTAATTGGCCGGTTTCCGGATTGATGATCAAGCCGTGCACCGGTAAATTGTTCGGCAGCAGCGGATGGTTGCGGATGACGTCTACGCTGTTCTCTACCGCCTCGCGGACGTAGTCGAAGCCGGTGAGGAACTTGTCCAGATCGATGCCGGCATGCTGCAGTGTATTGATCATCTCTTGCGAAACGCCACGGCCGCGGGCTTTGTCGAGCACGGATTTCGGATTGAGGCCGGTCATCCCGCACTCGTAATGCCCGATGACGAACACTTCCTCGGCTGCGAGTTCATACACCGCGACGATGATACTGCGCATAATACTTCCGAACGGATGGGAGACGAGCGCGCCGGCATTTTTAATAATCTTGGCATCGCCATTGCGCAAGTTCAGGGCCCGTGGCAGCAGCTCGGTCAGCCGGGCATCCATGCACGTAATAATGACCATTTTCTTATCTGGAAATTTGGTCGTAATGAATGGCTCATATTCCTTGGATTCAACAAACTGCTGGTTATGTTCGATCATCGTGGACAATAAGGACATGGTGCTTCCCTCCAATGTGAAGTATAAAAACTCCTATCTAACACTCTATCTACTTTTTATGATATAAGCTTCACCGCGGAATGTCTACTTCAGGCTATAGCGGCGATCAACCAGCTTCATGCGGTTGTTGTAAATTTGGTTGCTGCTTTTCAGCACAAAGCTCAGATCGGCCTGTTTATAGTCAATCTTCAGCTTCTCCTCGAAATACACCTCATGCTTCTTATCCATCCAAACCTCGAACGGAGGACCGTCGAGCTGAAAATCGTTCGGTCCGGGCTCATCCACCAGCCACAGCGTTGGCACACCACTGACGGCACAGCCGCAGCCTTCGGAGTCAAAAACCAGCTTGACCAACCGGCCTTCACCGTGGGCAAGAGCTTGATTCAATCTGCCAGCAGCCTCTTCTGAAAAGGTAATATGCATCTCTCTAACACTCCTCATAGCAACCGTTATCGCGGCTTCAGCCGGTACAGTTGTCAATCTATTTCAACTATCATACCTCATTTTGCGCAAATTTGCTTCTCTTTTCAAGACGAAGTATGATCAGGGTATACCTTGTGAAAGGGGATAAGCCTGTGACCACAGTAACGCTGGAAACGAAGCTGGACGAATTCAAGCTGTACTTGAAGAAAATGAAAAGCTATGAGGAAGCGATCGGACTCATCTATTGGGATATGCGTACAGGTGCGCCGAAGAAAGGGATTGGCACCCGTTCGGAAGTGGTAGGCGAGCTGTCGGGGGAGCTGTTCAAGATGCAGGTGTCCGAGCAGATGGGCACATTTTTGGACTATTTCACCGCAGCGGACGTGAATGAGAAGCTCGACCGGACGATGCGCAAGATCGTCAGCGAATGCAAGAAGGAGTACGACCGCAGCAAAAAGATTCCGCCGGCGCGCTATCAAGAGTACGTTGTGCTCACCTCACAGTCTGAAGCCGCTTGGGAGGAAGCGAAGCACAATTCCGATTTTGCCAGCTTTCAGCCTTATTTAGAAAAGATCGTAGCCATGAACCTGGAGTTCATCGAGCTGTGGGGCTACGAAGGCCATAAATATAACACACTGCTCGACATGTATGAGCCGGGGATGACCGTCGAGAAGCTGGATCAAGTGTTCGGCGCCCTGCGGGAGAAGGTTGTGCCGCTGCTGGCTGCGATCCAGGACTCTCCTCATAAGCCGGAGACGAGCTTTTTGAAGCAAACGTTTGAGAAAGAACAGCAGAAGAAATTCAGCTTATACATATTGAAGCAAATGGGCTATGATTTTGATGCGGGACGGCTCGACGAGACGGTGCATCCGTTCGCAACCGGGCTGAATCCCGGGGATGTGCGAATTACGACTCGTTATTTGACGGACGACGTGAACAGCGCGCTGTTCGGAACGATCCATGAAGGCGGCCATGCGCTGTATGAACAGAACATTTCCACCGATCTGATCGGCACGCCGCTCTGTACTGGAACGTCGATGGGCATCCACGAGTCGCAGTCCCGCTTCTGGGAAAATATGATCGGCCGCAGCCGTCCGTTCTGGAGCCGGTATTACGGCGATCTGCAGCGTAATTACCCGGGGCAGTTCGATGGGGTGGAAGCAGAGGCGTTCTACCGGGCGACGAACGAAGTCAAGCCTTCGCTGATCCGGATTGAAGCCGATGAGTTGACCTATAATCTGCATATTATGATTCGATACGAGATTGAAAAAGCACTGTTCAGCGGAGCTGTGAAGGTAGCGGAGCTGCCTCAGGTTTGGAACGAAAAGTATCAGGAATACCTCGGCGTCTCTCCGTCCAACAATGGTGAAGGGGTGCTGCAGGATGTGCACTGGTCGGGCGGGGCGTTCGGCTACTTCCCATCCTATGCGCTCGGCAACATGTACGCGGCACAGTTCAAGCGGACAATCGAGCAGGAGCTCGGCGACTTGGACGAGCTGGTGGCGGCAGGCAACCTGATTCCGATCAAAAGCTGGCTTGCCGACAAAATTTATCAATATGGCAAGCTGCTCACTCCGGCGGAAATTGTCCAGCAGGTGACCGGCGAAGAACTGAATCCGGAGTACCTCGTCGACTATTTGCGTGAGAAGTACACTGATATTTATAAGCTGTAATTACAGCAATAGCGGACTCTCGAGATGCCAAGCGCTCGGGAGTTCGCTATTTTTATGTCCGTTCACCAATAATTGGGCGCATGCATAGACTATCCCATGTTTTAAGCAAAGATGAGACGGAGGATTGGACCCATGGGAAAATGGAAGACACGCTTCACCGCGGTGCTGGCCGTCAGCTTAATGATGACCGCCGTGCTCGCGGGCTGCGGACCGAAGAAGACCGATCAAGTCACCAAGGTGCGGATCGGCGAAGTAACACGGTCGATCTTTTATGCGCCGGAGTATGTTGCGATTAACAAAGGGTTTTTCAAGGAAGAGGGATTGGATATTGACCTGACCACTACACCAGGCGGAGACAAAACGATGGCTACCCTGCTCTCCGGAGGGATTGACGTCGCCCTGGTCGGCTCGGAAACTTCAATCTATGTATCGCAGCAGGGCAGCGATGATCCGGTCATCAACTTTTCGCAGCTGACGCAAACCGACGGGACATTTCTGGTGGCGCGCAAGCCGCTGGAAGGGAAGTTCGACTGGAATAAGCTGAAGGGTGTGACCTTCCTCGGCCAAC
>NZ_VNJI01000074.1 GCF_007786445.1 Paenibacillus cremeus
TGTTTGTGAAGCGATACGGAACTTCTGAGCCGGCTTGACATGGAGCCTCTGTGGGCATGATGACTGGCGAAGGGGCGATACCTCGTAAACTCGTATCGCCAGGCCATTGAGCCTATCATGCCCACCCCTCCATATAAAACCTTTGGAGGACCTCTAAGTGAAGTTACTTACTCATGTTTGAATATTCTAAAAACTAAGCTTTGAATACTCTACTTTGTTTTTACCAAAGACTGCTTACACAAACTTCTTGACGCTACCGAAGGTTGTGAGGATTGCGGAACTGTATTCCGTTATTCACTCGTTTTCGCATCCAAATTGGCTGTCTTATCCTTAATAGCGGAACCGAGTTCCGTTAATCTGTGGCTAGCCCTTTGTGTTGGCGATTAGCGGAACATAGTTCCGTTAGCCGCTTGCCGTCTGCACCCTATCTTCGATATCTTGCTTCCCTTCACTAACTTAACGTAAAATTTAGGCATTATGTTTTGGGGGGATTTTCATGATCAAAGTGCTGTTTGTTTGTCTAGGCAATATTTGCCGGTCGCCGATGGCGGAAGCGGTGTTTCGGCATAAGGTGAAGCAAGCGGGCCTCGCTGACCTCATTGAGGTGGATTCCGCGGGTACGGGAGATTGGCACACGGGAGAGCGTCCGCATGAGGGGACGAGGCGCATTTTGAAGCATAATGGTGTTGATGATTCGGGAATTCGTGCCCGGCAGGTTCGCAAGCTTGATTTTGAACATTGCCGCTACATAATTGCCATGGATAAAAGCAACGTAAACGATTTGACCCGGTGGACGCCTGCAGAGCATCAAGCGGAAGTGAAGAAGCTGCTGGATTTTGTGCCGAAGCATAACGGCGGGGATGTGCCCGATCCGTATTATACGGGGAACTTCCAAGAGGTTTACGACATGGTGGATGAGGGCTGCGACCGGCTGCTGGCCTATATTCGGGAAAAAGAACAAGTGTGATGTGGAGGGCCGCTGACTGTCAGCGGCTTTTTTCTATGGGACAAATATCAGCGAGCTGTAAGCGCGTTATAATTGATGTGTATGGAAATATAATCCATAATAATTTCTATACATGTGAACCATAGAGGAGGCCGCCCGATGAGTTTAATTGAAGCGAATATGCTAAGCAAAACGTTTAAAGTGCCGGTAAAACAGCAGGGCTTGCTGGGCGCCATGAAGCATTTGGTACAACCGGAATACCAAGAAAAACCGGCGGTGAACGGCATTCAGCTTTCGATCCAAGAAGGGGAAGCGGTGGCGTATGTCGGTCCCAATGGGGCCGGAAAGTCGACTACGATCAAAATGCTTACGGGCATTCTAGTCCCCACTTCGGGGACGGTGACCGTCGGTGGGCTTTCACCAAGCAAGCATCGGATGGAAAATGCGCAGAAAATCGGGGTCGTGTTTGGCCAACGGACGCAGCTGTGGTGGGATTTGCCCATCATCGAATCCTTCGCGCTGCTCAAGGATATTTATGAGATCCCAGAGCCGATCTATCGATACAATATGAACCGATTCGTAGAGCTGCTGGGCTTAAGCGAGTTCCTGCATTTATCCGCCCGAAAAATTTCCCTAGGTCAACGCATGCGCGCCGATTTGGCTGCTGCTCTGCTGCATAATCCTAAAATCGTGTACCTGGATGAGCCGACCATTGGCCTCGATATTGCGGTGAAAGAGCGTATCCGTCGTTTTATTAAGGAAATGAATCAACAGCAGGGGACGACGATTATGCTGACAACCCATGATCTGGAGGACATCGAAGAAATTTGCCGCCGCCTGATCATTATCGATAAAGGACGCATCATCTATGATGGGGAGCTGCAGGCGGTGAAGGATAGGTTCGCTAAGGAACGAACAATGCACTTTCAAGTGGAGCAGCCGATTACGAATCTGAGCGGTGTTGTGGCCGGACTGCCCGGTGTGACGTTAGAGAAGGATTCGGGGCTGCAATTTTCGCTTCGTTTTGATCGATTCGCGATTTCGGCAGGTGAAGTGGCAGGGCATCTGATGAAGGCGGGAAATGTGAGCGACTTTCATATTGATGAGCCGAAGATTGATCATGTCATTCGCAAGGTGTATGAAGGGGAGCTGAACCTCAGTAAGCCTGAGGCCAAGGAGGCATGAGGATGGTGAAACGGAAATACGTCACACTGGCCAAAATTACCATGCAAAACTCCATCGCCTACCGCTCGACTTACTTGATCAGCTTGCTCGGAAGCCTGATCTTTATTCTTACGATGTTTTATTTATGGCAAGCGATTTTTGAAAGCAGAGAGCAGCTATCTGGGTTCTCGTGGGAGCAGATGAAGGCGTATATCTTCGTCACCTTTTTATCCAACTCGCTTATCTCCTGGTACTCCGAAACTAGAATTTCCAGAAAAATCATCAGCGGCGAGGTTGCGATGGACTTGCTGAAGCCGCTCGATTTTCAGAAGGCGCGCATTGCGGAGACGATCGGCTCGAGTCTTTTGGAGGGCTGTATAGCAGCGATTTTGATTGCGGTCGTGTTGGCGTTGACTAATGGTATGATCGTGCCCCCATCGGGGCCAGCGGCCGTGCTGTTTTTAGGCAGCCTTCTAGGGTCCGTGTTTATCAAATTTGGCATCGTATATTTGTCCAGCTTGGTCTGCTTTTGGACCTCGAATGGCATGGGGGTGGCATGGATGCGGGCGGCGATCACGAACTTTTTCTCGGGGGCGCTGATTCCGTTGGCCTTTTTCCCAGGGTGGCTGGAAGGGCTGGCGAAGGTGCTTCCTTTTCAAGGGATTGTGTATGTCCCTGCATCGATCTATCTAGGTAAGCTGGAGGGAATGGCGGCGATGCAGAATGTCGGCATGCAATTCGTATGGGGCGTCATCCTGTGGGGCTGCGGAAAGCTGATGTGGGGCTGGGCCGTGCGGCAGGTCACGATTAACGGGGGGTGAACCAAGATGAGACCTTCACGAATGCTGTTTATATACTACCGGCTGATGAGTCAGCAGATGAAAGCGATTGTGTCGTACCAAACGGATTTTTTAGTGTCCATGGCGGCTGTCATGCTGACGCAGATCCTAGGTTATGTGTTTTTATGGGTTGTGTTTCAGCGTATTCCCCATATTCAGGGATGGGATTTTTGGAAGGTGGCGTTCATGTATGCGATGGTGTTTTTTGTGGAGGGGGCTTCCGGATTTTTGTTCAACGGGATGTGGGTACTGGGAGTACTGGTCAATAAAGGGGAGCTGGATCGGATGCTCATCCGGCCGATTCCGCCCGTGCTGCAAGTGCTGACCTCCAATATTGGGATTGGCGGGCTGGGAACGATGGCCGTCGGTGCCGTGATACTCGTTCGGGCCTTGCAGCACATCGAGCTGGATTGGACGCAGGAAAAAGGGTTGATGGTCATCCTGCTCATCGTGTCTGCGGTCGTCATTCGTGTAACGGTACTGCTGGCCGCTTGCTGTCATACGTTTTGGTCGGGGAGCTCGAATACGGCTTTTGCGCATATGATCCATACCTTGGGCGAATTTGCCCGATTTCCACTAAATATCTACAACCTGGGCGTACAGGTGCTCATTACTGCGGTGGTTCCGTTTGCGTTTATTAGCTTTTTTCCGGCGGTGTATATTTTCGGTCAGGAGGAGTGGGGATTGTACGGCTTGCTGTCGCCGCTCGTGGCCATTTATACGGCGTGTATGGCACTATGGATTTTCCGGCGCGGCTTGCGGCGATATGAGAGCACGGGGAATTAAGGAGGGGCCGGACAGAATAAAAAAGAGCTGGACAAGGAAATGCCTTATCCAGCTCTGATCCATTTCGCTATGCTATTACAGCTGCTTAATGGCCGACAAAACGTCTGCCACGTGACCGTCGACGGTGACCGCACGCCATTCCTTGGCCAGCACGCCCTGCTCATCCATGAGGAAGGTCGACCGCTCCACGCCGTAGAACTGCTGACCGTCCCGCTCCCGCAGCTTCCAAACGCCGAACAGCTCGCAAACCTCATGCGACACGTCCGACAGCAGCAGGAAAGGCAGACTATATTCGGTAATAAATTGATCGTGCGACGGCAGATCATCCGGGCTGATCCCGATAATTTCAGTGTTCAAGCTCTGATACTCGCTGTTGTAATCGCGGAATTCGCAGGATTCCTTCGTGCAGCCCGGCGTCATATCCTTCGGGTAAAAGTACAGGACGACGCGCTTACCGCGAAAGCTGCTTAAAGATACCGGTGCACCGCTGGATGCAGGCAAAGTAAAATCGGGAACCGGCTGACCTAGCTCGACTTTGGACATGGGCGTATGGCCTCCTTGGTATGGTGGTTGCTGGAAAGCTGTTATACTCTCAAATCATACCAAATTACGGATCCTGAACATAGTTATTTTCATTCTCCATATATCCATGCCAATCGACGATCGATCCGATTCGTCTCATTTCATTCAGGAGATTGGTTACATACTCGGAGGCTTCCAGCACATGCTGCTGTTGATCTGCAGTTTTGAAGGTTCGAAATACGATGTCATAGTCCAAATAGGTGCTGCGCGTGCTGTTCGTTAAACCGGCATATTCATCAAGATAGGCCCGCTAGTAAAAAAAGGAAACCTCTACTTCGTGCAGAATAAGTAGGACTCTCCTATTTTATGAGAAGGAAGGACGATCCGATGACCGAAGATTTTTACTGTGAGGAAGTATTGAGCGGGCGCACGTCTGTACAGAAGGTGCTGGAGACTGAGCGTGTGCTCGCCTACCACCATACCCGCCCGTTTTATCCGGTGCATATTGTGGTGATTCCCAAGCGTCACATCTCCTCGCTACTTACGCTGGAGGAGAGTGACAACGATCTGTTCATCGAGCTCATGTCCGTGGTGAAGCAGGTGGCCGGTGAGGTGGTGTCCGAGCACGGGGCTTGCCGAGTGATCACGAACCTGGGGAAATACCAGGATTCCAAGCATCTTCACTTTCATCTCGCGTTCGGGATGCCTTTGAACAAGGGTTGAACAACACTTCACATCTAGACTCGATTTGAGCTCTCGGCTTTGCGGCCATAAAACACGCCGAAGTCCAAAGATTTGTACATGCAGTCCACCTCGGCAAACCCTGCGTCCTCCATCCAGCGGAGCTGATCGCCCAATTTGGCGTTGATATCGACCTTTCTTCGTTCAATCGAGGCGTTGATTTCCGCTTGGGAGAGGGAGGTGGCTGCGATCTGCTCCAGCCAGCGCTTGCGATACATGGCATCCGTGCTCTCGCAATACCCCTGCACCTGATCGGCATTTACAAAAACGCCGCCATCACGCAATATTCGGTGGATCGTTCGGAACAGCTGCTGCTTAGACGAGTGCGGCAGGTGATGAATCGACAGCGAGGAGATGACGTAGTCATACGACTCCGTAAATTCGTAGGTAGAGTAATCCGCGACGATATACTGAACGTCCTCCGCGTGCTGAAATCTTCGGCGCGCCCCCTCCAGCATCGCATCGCTTAAGTCGATCAAGGTCATCCGGGCTTGTGGGTATTTCAACTTCACCATGCCGGAGAATAGCCCCGTACCTGCGCCCAAATCCAAAATCCGTGGGGCCGACTCCCCACTATCTACAAGGGACAAAGCCATTCCATAAAAATCGTCAAAGCAGGGGATGAGCGACTTCCTTTGCTTATCGTACTCGCTCGCAGCGGCATCAAACAGCTGTTTTACAGTGGGCTGGTTCATGTTTTTCCTCCTCAGTGATCCGTTTTTTCCATTATATTCTTAGTCCGTTGATTGTAAAAATATATAAAAACAATAAAATTTATAGGTTATAACTATATAAATGGTAATACGTATGTCGTACAAACAATCGTTCAACGTTGACTAAAAATTTAGTTGTATAATCGACATTTACAAAATATTAATAATTCAGACCCGCGGATTCAGAGTAGGGTTAAGCTTCGGTAAAATAGAGGAAAGGATGTTCCGTTTTGTTCACAATATCGCTGGATCAGGCTAGTCAAGAGTCGCTCAGGAGGATCGGCTCAAAGGCGCTTCAGCTTGCCAGAATGATGGAGCTGGACGTCGGGGTCCCGGGCGGCTTTGTTGTCACTGCGGAGGCGCTGGATCGGTTTATTGCAGTCAACGGTTTGCTGATCGAGGGCACCTGGTCCGATTATGAGGAGCGGCTGCTCCAAGCTGAGATTCCTGAGGAAATCGGCAGGGAAGTAGCGATGGCCTATGAGCAGCTGCTTAAAAGCGCGGAGGTACCAGACAACGCGGTAGCGGTCCGGTCTTCCTCGTCTGCAGAAGACTTAGCAGCGGCCTCGTTTGCTGGACAATACGAGACGATTCTGAATGTGACGGATCTCCCACACGTCTTGGGGAGCTTGAAGCGCTGCTGGGCATCCCTTTTTTCCGCGCGGGTTCGGGAGTATGCAGCGCAGAAGTGCATTAACTGGAATATGAACGACCTTCCGATGGGGGTATTGGTTCAGCTAATGGTGGCGGCGGACGTGTCAGGCGTCCTATTCAGCATGAATCCGGTCACGCAAAACAGTGATGAAATCGTTATCAATGCCAGCTACGGGCTGGGCGAAGCGGTTGTCTCTGGCCTCGTGACGCCGGATACGTATTTCATCGGTAAGAGTGACCGACGTATTCGGAAGGAGCTGGGGCTAAAAGAGCTGAAGGTCGTCGCAGGCGCTATAGAAACGATGGAGCTCGAAACGACGGAGGAAGAGCAGTGCCGCTTTTGCCTTGAAGAGGAACAAATCGGGGATCTGGTGGAGCAGACGCTAAAGCTGGAGAAGTATTTCGGGCATCCGGTGGATTTGGAGTTTGCGATGAAGAACGGCAAAATGTACATACTTCAGGCAAGACCAGTCACGACCTGATTGTAAAGCCAGCAGTCCCCGACCGACACATCGATCTACATTTCGAAGGAGGAACGAATAACGTATGCCCATTTCAGAGTCGTTTCAAAGTGAGCTCATGTTGAGTGAAGAAGAAAAGAAGGAGGGCTTTTGGTTCCAAGATGAGGTTCATCTAGCGAACCCGTTGTCCCCCTTATTCGCCTCCTTTATGGTTCCGGCGGTGACGGAAGGTACAAGGCTTGCCTTTGATGTGTTGAAATTTCCGCTTCGGCAATTTTGCTTTAAACTATCCGACGGACGGATCTATCAAGCGAACGTGCCATTTCAAGGAGACTTGCAGCAGCGCCTGAATGAACATAAACAATTAATGAATTCTCTCTTACCGAACTTAAGGCATAACCTGGACCACTATGTTGAAAAAGAGTTTTTGCCGTTTTATCGGCGGCTTGATGAATACCGGAGCTGTTCGCTTACGCCAAAGGACGCTAAGGAGAAAGTCTTGGAGTTATTCCAATTTTATCAGCGTGCGTGGCAGCTTCATTTTGAGATCGTCCTGCCTCGGTCGTCGTTCATGGCATTGGGAGAGCTGTATACGCAGCTGACCGGCGACCCTAATTCCGATGCTGTGTACGACCTGCTATTAGGTGTGATGAACAAGTCGCTGGAGACCGACAGGGAGCTGTGGAGGCTTGCTGGCCTAGCTAATCAGTCGCCAGAGATGCGGGCTGTGTTTGCAGCTTCGCCTGCTGCCGGTTATGTCACGGGCTTAGAGGCAAGCGAAGCGGGAAGGGCGTTTTTGGAGCAGCTGCATGATGTGCTCGAAAAGTATGGCTACCGTTCGGCTAACTCTCATGAGTTCAACGACATTACTTGGGTGGAGAACCCGGAATATCCGTTGTGTGTGATTGCCGCCTACATGAAGAAGGATTACAATTTCGACGAGGAGTTCGCCCAAAGGGTTCGAGAGCGGGAGGCTAAGACCGCCGAAGCGTTAGCCAAAATGCCGGATGGCGAGTTGAAGCAGACGTTTATCATGCTGCATCAGTGGGCGCTTGATGCCTGGGGCCTCGATGAGGACCACCATTTCTACATCGATGCGATGCTCCCGGCCAAGTCGAGACGCTTTCTGCTGAACGTAGGCGGACTCTTGGTAGCCCAGGGTGTGGTGGCCGACCGGGAGGACGTCTTTTACTTATATCTGGATGAGCTGCTGAACGTATTGGATTCTCCTTCGGACCAGAACAGCAAGGTAGAGCAGCGCAGAGCTGAGTATGAAGCGAGCAAGAGCTTGAAGGTGCCCCCGTTCTATGGCGTGCCGCCGCAGGAGAAGAACCCGCTTATGGAGCGGATTTTTGGGGGGCGTGCGCCGGAGATTCGGGAGAAGGAGCAGACGTTCACCGGATACGCCGCTTCGCAAGGCCGATACACAGGGACGGTCAAGGTGGTTCGTGGGCGGGAGGACTTCGCGAAAATTCAGAAGGGCGACGTGCTTGTTTGCAAAACGACGACGCCGCCATGGACCGTGCTGTTCACACTGGCCGGGGCAATTGTAACGGATGCCGGAGGGATTCTGTCCCATGCAGGTACGGTGGCTAGAGAATACAAGCTTCCAGCGGTTGTCGGAACCCGGGTCGCTACGTCGTTGCTCAAAGACGGAGATCGGGTAACGGTCGATGGCACCGAGGGAGTGGTTTATTTTGGGCAAAGCTGATCACCGGCTTGTACTGCTGTCCATCTTGACAGGAACCTTCCTGGTTCCTGTCAATTCCACGATGATTGCCGTTGGGCTGCCTACCATTGCCGACTCGCTGGGCGTACCTCTGGCGCAGGCTTCGTGGGTCATCACGATTTACTTGATCATCATGGCAGCTGTGCAGCCGATTGCCGGTAAGATGGGCGACTTGTACGGAAAAAAAACGATGTTTTTGATCGGGATGCTGATGTTTCTTGCCGCAGCGACGGCCTGCATGATGTCCTTCAACTTGTTGTTGCTGATCTGCTTCCGGGCTTTGCAGGCGATCGGCGGCGCGATTGCCGCACCGAATGCCAGCGCCTTGATTCGCGACATCGTACCTAGAGAACGGCTGGGACGCACGTTCGGCACATTCGGGCTGATGATGGGGCTCGGGGCGGCGATCGGTCCGCTAGTCGGCTCGCTCTTAATCGGCCTGTGGGGATGGACCTCTATCTTTTGGATCAACATCCCGTTCGCACTGTTTAGCTTGCTGATGGCGTATATTTATTTGCCCAGCACCGGACCGAAGAGCGGGGCGCCTTTGGACATTCTCGGTTCCTTTTACCTGGCGCTAGGGTTTACGCTGCTTACTTTATCCATAACCCATCCTCAATTCCTCAACGTGTGGACGGCAGTTATTCTTGCGCTAACGGTTGTATTATTTATTCGTCAGGAGCGAAGAAGCAGGGAACCGTTGATTCAATTTACACTTTTTCGAATACAATCATTTACAAGTGCCAATTTTTCGATCATGCTGAGCAACGCCATTATGTACAGCACGATTCTCGTCATGCCGGTGCTGCTGCAGAAGGAGTTTCATTATTCCGTACAAAACATTGGCGTTCTGCTGTTCATCTTCTCGCTGGCTATGTCGGCCTGCTCTTGGTTTGGGGGCTCGTTAACCGAGCGGATTGGCAAAAAGCGGCTGGTCTTGCTATCCTTCTTCGTGTCGGGGGCGGCGCTGCTCGGGTATTTGGGCATCTATGTGTATCCCAGCTTCCCGTATATTGCAGCCGTGCTGCTGATCGGCGGCATTGGCGGCGGGATTGGGACTCCCTCTATGCAGGCCGCTTCACTGCAGGCAGTGCCCAAAGACATGTCCGGAGTGGCGTCCGGCATTTTCTCCACCTTTCGCTACCTGGGCGGGATGGCTGCTTCGGTGATGGTCAGTTTGATGCTGGATTATCATCTGCTGTTTTATTGTTTACTGGCGCTGGCCGTTATCGGCTTTCCGTTGTCCCGCGGATTAATGGACTCGCGAGGCATATCGGCAGATCGCTGAGAAGCAGGAGGAGCTTGCTGAGACGAGCAGCGGCTCCTTTTGGATCAATGGTCCAATGATTGTGGACAGAATTGGCTCTTTCTTTATGCCACGAGTTGAAGTACATTCAAAGCATTATTCTAACAGCAAAGGCAGGCATGCAACATGGCTATTGTGATGATCGAATCGGACGAGCAGATCCGCTCCACTTATTTCCTTATGAAGCAGCTGCGGCCGCATTTGGAAGAAGCGACGTATGTAAGTCGAGTCAAAGAACAACAATCCAGCTATGGCTATAAGCTGATTGCGTTGATGGATGACGAGGGCATTGCCAGGGCTGCGGCCGGGTATCGTATTTGTGAGTCGCTTGCGTGGGGACGGCATGTGTACGTGGATGACCTCATAACCGATGAGGCCACTAGGTCCCGTGGCTACGCGAAGCAGCTCTTTGATTGGCTGGAGGAGGAGACGAGCAAGCAGCAGTGTACTGCACTGCATTTGGACTCTGGCTATCAGCGGCACGATGCCCACCGCTTTTATTTGAATTGCGGCATGCGGATCATCTGTCATCATTTTGAGAAGATGTATAAGTAGCTGCGAACCACAAAAAACCTTCATTTCCGCTGAATCGAATCAGTGGAAATGAAGGTTTTATCATTTTAATACGTAGTGTAGTTCCCATTGTATAAGCTGGTGGACCCGTCGGAGCGGGTATTGTTATGAACCTTGGCGTCGCCTGTCGGTACGTTGACAATATAGCCTACGCCGTCCATATTGACGGAATTGCCGCTAAAATCATTATTCGTCCCCGTTGGATAAGCTGTGCCGTGAGTGTGAACTTGGAAGGCGTCCACGACGTTGGCATTGCCATTTCGGGAGCCGGTATTGTTGTAGATTTGGCTGTTGACGCCCTTCACATCGACAAAGCTGTCCGCTGAGTTAGCCCCGCTAATGCCAGTCCCGTTAAACGTGTTGCCCTGAACGAGCGTCCCGTCTGCGCCCTCTTTAATATCGATGTGCTCGGCAGCGACGTTTGGCCCGATCGTGTTATTGAGGATGCTGTTGCCAATCACCGTGTGATTATAGCTGGCACTGCTGTCGGAACCGACATAGACGCCCTCGCCATAATCTGCTGTAACCACGCCGGCATCGTGGATGTACGAGTTCTGAATCGTGCAGTACGAGCTGCCATCGCGGAAGTGAACGGCTTCCTGGCCGGTGTTGTACACTTCAGCCCCGTCGATCAAGCTGTGATTGGTGTTATCGAACAGAATCCCTTTTTGGGAGTTTGTTACTTTGACATTTTTAACAATCCAGTAGTCGCCTGTGATCGTCAGCGTCGTTCCGCTTCCCGTACCGGAGGAGCCGCTTAGGATCGCTTTGTTTGTTGCGCTTGCGCTTTCAATCGTAATCGGCGCTGCCGACGTTCCGTCAATGGCTCCGGTGAATTTCCCCGTAAACGTAACCCCTGCGGCTAAAATAATATCGTCCCCAGGCTGGGCACTGGCTAATGCGCTGGTGAGCTGTGCGGCTGTGCTGACATTGACCACGCGGGTGGCTGCGTAGGACGTTTTGGGCGTAGTCACTAAAAAGGCAGCGACCAGGCTCGCGCACAATCCTGCAACCCAAGCTTTTCTAAGATGCTCTCTTGAAATGAACTCCATTATCCATCATCCTTTTCAAAGTGAGTTTTAGTAAACGCTTACAAAGATGATTATACAGGCTTGTCCGGTTCAATAGTTTTGTTACATTGCGATTTTATTTGGTTGGGTTGCTGCTTTGCAGTGGGGGCCATGATAATGTGTTACAATGTCGGGTCTCTTTTTATTCCGAGTCGGGCTCTCGAGTCATATGTAGGTTAAACATTTTGCGGTATTGATTGGGAGTGACGTTCATGACCTTTTTAAATACCGTGCACAAATAAGGGATGTTCGGCAAGCCTACACGTCGTCCGATGTCCTGAAGCGGGAGTGAAGACGTTTTCAAAAGCAAGCAAACCTCTCGCACCCGACGGTTAGCCAAATAGGCGGAGATGCTTTCCCCGGTCGCTTCCCGAAACAAATGCGAGACATAGCAGGAGGAGAGATGAAGCTCCTTGCCCAGCTGCTCCAATGAAAAATCGTCCATGTAATGCTGCTCGATCCAGTGCATAATTTTGCTCACGTGATGCGTCGGACCCGAAGTGGCTTTGGAGACAGGTGGGACCCATTTGCAGGGGAGGAGTGGCGGAAGCTGCCGCAGGAAAGCGATCATAAAGGCGGCGAACACTTCCAGCTGGTGCTCCGGCTGTGATTCATGGATTTGAGCCTGGAACCCACCGAGCAGCTCATTCAGCTGCCGCTG
The DNA here is from genome assembly GCF_007786445.1 of Paenibacillus cremeus. Lineage (GTDB taxonomy): Bacteria > Bacillota > Bacilli > Paenibacillales > NBRC-103111 > Paenibacillus_G > Paenibacillus_G cremeus. The sequence goes on from NZ_VNJI01000074.1 coordinate 12,166, forward strand.
GTCGGCCATTGGGCCGATAATGTGCGGAAACGATGGATTTTCGACGAATTGCATAAACAGGGAGCGAAGCTGTGGAAAAATGCGCAAGTAAGGGGAGAGGACCGAAGGCTCAAAAATCAGGATGGAGCGAACGAACGGAACGCGCGGTTCCATGACCAGCTTGTGAAGCTGAAACGGCATGTAACAGATCAGGGTGCCAGGCTGCACCTCCGCTTTTTCCTGCTCCAAGATCACGCGTCCTGCGCCATCGTGTACGAAGATGAACTCCATCCCTTTATGGGCATGAAACACCTCGAAGGGGCCGAGGGATTGTTTTTGGAATTGGAAGAAAAAGGGCTTGAACTTGAGATCCACATTCTGAGTTACACGGTTCATATCGATATCGCCCTCCATGACGTTCCGATCTTCCACTTCAGTATAAGCGACAGGCATGGAATAGGGAAGATGAGCCCCTGACACTCATTGAAACGTATTTTGCAAAATGTACCGCGTCGTTCGCTGCTGCTTCGAGGTTTCCCCGGTGAACACCCCTTCGGCTTGAAATCGCTTGAGCCAATTCACCGCTGCCCGGCTGGTTACCTGAAAGGCATCGGCGACATCGCGCGGTTTTAGACTGCCGTTGCGCTGTGCGGCCATTTGAACGAGCAAGTTTCGGCGCAAGCGCCAAACATCGGCGTCCTCCGTCGTTAGCTCCCCCTTCGTCAGCGACCACCAATGGCCAATCGCTTGCTTGATTTGCTTTTGACATTGCTGGGGCTGCTTCTCCACTAAGTGGGCCGAGAAACGCAGTACGAGCCAGCCGGAAAGCACAAGATCATTTTGCCGGAGAAGGTGATCATCGAATTCCCCAGGGGAAATGTCTCGGGCATGGGTCGTGAAGCCATCAATTTCGATCAGCAGCTTCATGCCTCCCTTCACATAGACAAAGTCCACAAACCGCTGCCCTTCTTTGAAATCCTTGAACGGATACTCTGCTTGCAGCCCATCGTATTGGTAGTTGAAGACCGGCCCCCATACCTCCTGCAGAAACATCAGCTCGGGTCGCCCCAGCTTTTTCGGGTACGCTCCGCCGATGACCGCCTCTTTCTCCAATTGCTCGATATAACGCGTTAAATTCGGGTGCAATGTGACAACCTCCTGCGGCCTCGGAAAAAAAGAAACACCCCGCCACGGACGATATCCGCTGCGGGGTGTGCTTCACTCCGAACTGGTATGATTTTCAATTAGTATAACAGGGAAGTGGGAGGTTGACAAGGCGCTGGCACGTAGACGGCGGCCCATAACAAACAACAACCCCGAGCGGCCTCCGCCAAAAAGGCGAAGAACGCTCGGGGCCGTAAAACACTCAGCCGGCGCCTAACGCAGGCTTACCTTTGCCCTGCGAGTGGCGGTACAGCTGCTCGTAGTAGCCTTCCTTGGCCAGCAGCTGCTGGTGCGTGCCTTCCTCGACAATGCGGCCGTGGCGCATCACAATGATGCGGTCGGCCTGCATGATGGTCGAGAGGCGGTGGGCGATGACCAGCGTGGTGCGGCCTTCCGAGACGACGCGCAGCGCCGACTGGACCAGCTGCTCCGTCTGCGAATCCAAATTGGCCGTCGCCTCGTCGAGGATCAAAATCTTCGGCTCGAACACGACGATCCGGGCGAAGGAGATCAGCTGCCGCTCGCCGGCGGACAGCCCGCTGCCGCGCTCCGACAGCAGCGTGTCGTAGCCGTCCTTGAGCCGCGTGATCAGCGCATCGGCGCCTACGAAGCGGCATGCTTCAATGACGGCCTCGCGGGAGATGCGCGTATCGAACAGCCGCACGTTATCGACGATGCTGCCCGAGAACAAATAGGGCTCCTGCTGCACGAGACCGATCATACGGTGCAGCGTCTCCTGCGGGATGTCGCGGATATCGGTGCCGTCGATGAGGATGCTTCCGCTCTGCACCTCGTAGAAGCGGCACAGCAGGCTCATCAGCGAGCTTTTGCCCGCTCCGGTCGAGCCGACAATGCCGATCATCTCACCCGGTCGAATGTGAAGGTCGAGGTCGTGGATGACCGGATTTTCTTCACTATAGCCAAACCGGATGTGATTGTAATCGATCCGGCCCTTCACCGCAGCCATATCCACAGCCTTAGGCTTAGCCGCATCTTGAATGTCAGGGGTGATCGAGAACAGACGCCATAGCCGATCCATCGAAACCGTCGTCGATTGAAGCGTGTTCCACTGCTGCGTAATGTTGTTGATCGGGTTAAAAAACTGACGAATATACGTAATAAACGCGTACAATACTCCGAACTCGATGCTTTTGTTAAATACCGCAAGTCCGCCGATCCAGACAATGAATGCCACGGAGACGTTGCCCAAAATATCGTAGGAGCGGTTAAACAGCACGTTCGATCGAATTTCCCTTAGATTGGCCATGAAATATTGCTTATTACGGTCGGTAAACTGCTTCGTCTGCTCCTCTTCCTGGTGGAACGCTTGAATCAAATTCATCCCGGCCAAGTTCTCGGCGATGAAGGCTATCAGCCTGGACAGCCGCGTCCGCGAGAGCTGGTATGTCTTGCTGATATAAGAGCGGAACGCGATCGCAATACCGGCAATGATCGGGAGCAAAACCATACTGTAGCCAGCCAGCGTCGGATCCAGGTGGAACATGAGCACGATGATAAAAATCAGGGTCATCCCGTCGCGAATCATGCTGAGAAACACCTGCGTAAAAAACTGGTTGATCGTCTCCGTATCGCTGGAAACATGGGTCACGAGACTGCCGCTTTGGAACCGGTCAAAGAAAGACATCGGCAGCTTGGTCAGATGCTCGAACAATTCCTTGCGAATCCGGGTAATGATGCTTTGGCCCGTAAACTGCAGCAGGTTGTTCTGCAGATAGGTGAAGCTTAATCCGATCACTGACAGCGCCAAGTAAACACCGCAAATGATCAGCAGCATGCGAAAATCGTTCTTGCCCACGCTTAAATTATCATCGATGGCGATCTTAACCAAATACGGCTGCAGCAAGTCGGCTGCGATGGCGAGAAAGGTACAGAGAAAAATGGACAAAAACTTCGTCCGATGCGGCCTCGCGTAAGCCAGCATCGCCTTGAAGGCGGCACGGCGCTGCTCCGGACTGATGTTATACTTGCTGCTGATTTCATCTTCCGGCTTTGTGAAGTTATTTTCCTTCGGCATAGCGCGTTCCCTCCTCCTGAATCGAATAGAGGGCCGCATAGATCCCGTCCTCTGCGAGCAGCTGGTGGTGGGTTCCGCGCTGCACGATTTTTCCTTCATCCATAACGATAATTTCATCCGCATGCTTCAGGGCGCTGATGCGGTGCGCGATGATAATCGTCGTTTTGCCCTTGCGTCCCAATCGAATATTTTCGATAATCTTCGTTTCCGTCACGGCGTCCACTGCACTCACGCTGTCATCCAGGATCAGCACCGGCGCATTCTTGATGAACCCGCGTGCGAGGGAGGTTCGCTGCCGCTGACCACCGGAGAGGGTAATGCCGCGTTCGCCCAGGCGAGTTTCGAATTGCTCGGGGAATTCGATGATGTTATTGTGGATTTGCGCTTGCTTGGCTGCTTTTTCCACATTGGTAAATTCCGTTTCACGGTCGTAAAACGCGATGTTATCGCGGATCGTCGTACTGAACAAGAAGCCGTCCTGCGGCACATAAGCGATACTGCTGCGCAGGCTTTCCAGCGTAATGCTGCGCAGATCCTGGTCACCGATCCGAATCGTATGCTCCGGCGTGTCGTAGATGCGCAGCAACAGCTTGACAAGCGTCGTTTTGCCGCTGCCGGTCTTGCCGATAATGCCCAGCGTCTTGCCCGGCGGCACGACGAGTTCAATCCCTTGCAGCGCAGGCTTCGACGATTCCGGATAAGTAAATGTCAATCCGTCCATGTGAATACCGACGGCGCCCGGACGCAGCGGTGCAGCATCTTCGGCTTCCTCAATATCCTGCTTGATCGCCAGCAGGTTATTCACACGCTCCAAGGACGCTCGCGAGCGCTGCATCGTATTGATCACGTTGCCGATCTGCTGAAGCGGGTTCACCATCATGCGAAGATACAAGGTTAGCGAAACGAAGTTCCCGAGGGTGATTTGCTTGTGAATCGTTAAGTAGCCGCCGACAGCGATCGAGATGATCAAGGAGAGCGAGCCAAGAAACGGCATCAGGGCCTGGAAAAGCGAAGACACACGAACGAGCCGAAGCTGATGCTCCAAAATACGATCCACCGTGCGGCCGAAGCGGCCTCTCATAATCTTCTCCACAGCGAACGTCTTCGTGACCCGAATGCCGCCGAACTGCTCTTCGGCCGACTCGGTCATGGCTGCAAGCGCTTCCTGAACTTTTCTGGAACGGCGCTTAATGACAGGCCCGAACGAGACAACCACCCAAGGGATGGCGAGCATCGGCAGTATACAGATAAAGATGAGATAAGCTGGAATAGAGCTGAAGGAGAGCATGACGATCACGGACAAAATCAGAATGAGTGAGTTCGTCATGTGGTTAATCCCCTGCGAGATGGAATCACGGACATTCTTTACGTCATTCATTACATAGCTGAGCAGCTCGCCGACGCCGTGCTTCGAATAGTAATGCTCGCTGAGCGTGGCGAAATGCTCGAATAACCGCTTGCGGGTATAAAATTCAAACAAACGGCCCATGTGCATGACGATATACTGGCCTAATCCGCCGAGCAAACCGTACGTTAGCCCGATCCCCAGAAGGAGCAGACTGTAGTGGACAATGAGCGGCCGCGTAATCGCCCCGAGCTCCAGCTGATCGGCGAAATTGCCGAGCACCTTCGGATAATAGGACTGCGTTACGTTGGCCAAGGCGATGAAGAGGACGGCGAGCAAATAAACATACCAGTGAGCTTTCAAGTAATTCAAGAGCAATCGAGGGTCCTTCAAGGGCATCCACATCCTGTTTTTAAGTAAAAGCTTACCAATCGTCTCAGACATTTATTATACTTCGCTAACCTAAATATTTCATCTGAACGCAAGTACGGCTGGTAGCATATTCCCTTTAAATTCCTTGGAAATGTCCGGTATGAGAGCCAGGAACGACCTTATCTGCCGATGTCTCGCGTTTTCAACGGTTTAAGCGTAGTTTCATCAATAAGTAGCGGAATAGGCTAAAGCGAAAAGAGCGCCCCCCATATTCACCAAGGGGGACGCTCTGTGTATATCGTTATTTCGGATCAGAACCTGCCTCCGTATCTTCATCCGGATCTAAGTCGCCATCCTCGGGCAGCTTCGTCGGAGCCGCTTGGGCATAGGAGTCCATCAGCGGCAGCGGCTTGATCTCCGGCGGCTCCGGACGGGTGCGGCCGTACAGCTCGACATAGATCTGCTCGATTTCCTCGCCGGTTAAGTCACCGCGCTTAAGTAACTCGGCAGCAATGGCGTGGATAAAGTCGGCGTGCTCTTCGACAAGCTTTTTCACTTGAGCCATCTGATCCTTCAGCAGCTCGTTGATCTTCGGGCGGAGCGCCCTGAGCGCATCGGTGCGGGAGCCGGCGGCCAGCCAGCTGAACAGCTCATCGCCCATTCCGACCATGCCCAGGTAGGCTCCGGCCATCTGAGTCGCTTGCTGCAGGTCCGAGGTGACGCCATTCAGCTTCTTGCCGAGAAACACCTCTTCCGCTGCGCGGGCGGCCAAGCAAACCTGGATCTCCGCCAAGATTTCACTGTCGCTGCGGTTATACCGCTCGTGCGTCGGCTTAGTCGCTGCAAGACCGAGCGCGCCGCCACGACGAATGATCGTGACCTTCCAGACTCGATCGTGCGGCTTCAGCAAAAATTGCGCTACCGCGTGCCCAGCCTCATGGTAGGCCACGTTCCGCTGTTCATCCTCTTTCATTGAGCGAAGCGGCTGCTTGAGGCCCCATTCATACGTTTCCATCGCAGCTCTGAAGTCTTCGTAGCTGGCTTCTTGGGCTTCCCGCTGGTGCGCGATCACGACAGCCTCGTTCACGATGTGCCGGATCTGCGCCGGGCTGTAGCCGATGGTATCGAGAGCAGCCCTCTCCGCAGTCAAGGACTCATCCTTTTTCACCTTTTTGAGGTAATAATTGAAAATGTCCACCCGACCGTCATAATCCGGCGAATCAACCCACAGCTGACGGTCAAACCGTCCGGGACGAAGCAGGGCAGGATCAAGAACATCCGGCAGGTTCGTAGCGGCAACGGTCAGCACGGCAGGTCTGTCCGCTTTGGAGCGGCGCAGGCGAAGCATGCGGAACAGCTTGGTGAGCCAGGAATTGTCGATGTTCGGCGGATCCATTTGCAGAAGCAGCTCGTTGAGGAGACCTGCGCCGCCGCCCATGCTGAACATTCCGCCGCCTCCGCCAGCCCCGCCGCCGCCGGCGGAACGGCTCATACCGATCGCATCGATCTCATCGATGAAAATAATACAAGCGCCGTACAATTTGGCCAGCTTGCGCGCCTTCTTGTAGAGGCCCATGACCTTCAAGTTGCCGACGCCGAAGAACATGTTCTGAAAGCTCGGCGCGGAGGCATAGGCGAAGGGCACCTGAGCTTCGTTGGCGATGACCTGAGCCAGGTAGGATTTACCTGTACCCGGAGGTCCGCAGAGCAGCAAGCCTCGAATCGCTTCGCCGCCCATCTCCTTAAATTCCTTAACACCCTTAAGCAGGGTGACGATCCGCTTGGCATTCTCTACGATCTCGGGATTACCGCGATAGTCGTCCCAAGTTACGCCCGTTTCCCCAGGCAAAATCCAGTACGTTCGCCCTCGAGCAAGAAACCAGAACAGGGCGACAAATTGGACGAGCATGAACATAATGGCAAACAATAGCTGCAAGGCGAGGCTCAGTAAACTTACCGCTATACTGATAGAGGTGGGAGCACCCGCCCACAGCAGTACACCGATAATTAGAAGCGTCCCGAGCCAGAGAATCAATTTGCGCCACTTAATCCACTGAGACCGTTTCATGACTGGCTTCACTTCCTTTATAAAATTGGTTGGATCGGGTTTGAAAGTCAAGCCATCGCATTAGGTAGGTCCGTTAAGCTAACACCTCACAACTCTTTGTTAAAGATCTTATAATTAAGTATAGAATTGAGAGGGGAGAAGCATGACAACTAAATTTGTGGAAGCGTGATCAAGCAGGTCATGTTTTTACAGTTGAAATTGCATGTGAATTCTTAGGCGGGAAGACAAATATGCACCGTGGTCCCAACGCCTTGCTTACTTGTAATGTGCATCGTTCCTTTGTGAGCCTCAATGATTTGGTAGCAGACCATCAGGCCTAGGCCGGTACCGCTTTCTTTGGTTGTAAAAAAGGGATCCCCCAGCTTGGATAAATATTTCTCGGGAATACCCGGACCTTGGTCCGTAATACTGATCTTCACCTGGCCGCCCGGCTCAAGCGACAACTCGATTACGATCTCTCCGCCTTGCGGCATCGCTTCTATCGCATTCTTGAGCACATTGAGCAGCACCTGCTTCAAATGATTCTCATCGCACAGGATTGGCGGGAGCTCATCCTTTATGTTCAAGGTAATCTGGGTTTTATGTAAAATGGCTTGGGACTGCATCAGAGACACGATGTCGGCTGCAATCGTTCCCACATGCTTAAAGCTGAAATCGGTAGGCTGCGGCTTGGCAATTTTCATGAACTCGGAAACGATAAAATTAATGCGATCCAGCTCGGTCAGCATAATATCGAGATACTCCGGCCGATCCGGCTTCTGCGCCTTCATCAGCTGTACGAAGCCCTTGAGCGAGGTCAGCGGGTTTCGGATTTCATGGGCGATGCCGGCGGCCATTTGGCCCAGCGCGGACAGCTTGTCCGATCGGCGAAGCATCTCTTCCGTCTTTTTCTTTTCCGTTACGTCCCGAATGACGGTTTGAATGAGCGGCGTGCCCATAATTTCGTCAAATAAAGTGCTCGACATCTCCACCTGCTTCACTTCGCCGGACATCGTCATGATTTGGTATTCCAAGCTGCCCAGCTTGTCTTTGGCGGCAGCCAGCTCCTGGATCCGCTGCTTGGCCAGCTTATGGGTGTCAGGAGGCAAAAAATCGAACACCGATGTCCCGATCGTGCGTGAGGGATCTTCCGCTCCGAGCAGCTTCATACAAGCGTCGTTCGTATAAACGATGATTCCGTCGCTATGTACAATAATGGGTTCAGGTGACAGGTCCATCAGACGACGGTAGCGCTGGTTGCTTTCTCGGACCATCTGGTCGATTTTTTTGCGTTCGGTAATATCAAGCACGGTGCCGATCAAGGCCGGCGCTCCATTATAAACGGTATATTTGCCGCTGAGTTCAAAATACACCAAGGAACCGTTTCGGCTCACGCCTTTGGCTTCCATGTTAATATTGAAGTGTGTGTCCTTGTAAATCCTGTTAATCAACTCGCCAAAAGCGGCGCGATCCTGCGGGACAATAAGCACGACAGGGTCGGTCATGACGAGATCCTTCGGGTTATAGCCAAAAATTTCCGCAAACCTCGGGTTGATATAGACGAGCTTCCCGTTCTGAAATAAATAAACTCCGACCAGCGCTTCCTCAACCAGGCTCCGGTATTTTTCCTCGGCTTCCAGCAGCGCCTTCTCGGCGATTTTCCGCTCATCGAGCATTCGGTTCATTTGGCTTAAATCTCGGATAATACCCGTGAATCCGATAATGTCCCCGGCTTGATTCCGCAAGACGGTGACCGTGATGGAAGCTGGGAACAACGCGTGGAACTTGTTCACAACGTTCACTTGGAATACGGCCTTCGGTGTACCTTGCATCAAAGCGGTTAGCGAACGGTCCGCTTCCTCCCAGTGGCGTTCCGGGATCATGGGCAGCCGCAGGCCGATGACTTCATGCTCCTGCCAGCCGAAGAGCTCCACAAACGCTGGGTTTACTTTTTGAATTACCCCATTCTTATCGCATAAGGATACGGCGTCAGCTAACTGATCGATAAAAGATTCGAGCTCACGGGTGATGGATAGTGCACATGTGTTATGGTCGATCGAAAGCTTGGAAATCTCATTTCCGTTCGGTATACTCATTTGTGGTCACCTTTTATGTGCTGAGAATAGGGTAGAGGACGCATAGTGCCCATTATGTAGTTCAATTACTAGATTATAGCAGGTTCAACGAAACTTCAACTTTTTCTTTTTGCTAGAGCAACATAGAATAAACACAAAAACATCTAAAAAAAACACAATATCAATCCTAAAAAATTTGGTAACGTTGTTCAAATAAGGAAGTTAATATTTTCATGAAGGTGGCTGCGATGCATCGATTGAGTAACCAACAGTTGATCGAAATTGTAAACCAAACGAAGCTGATCCCGCTTGATGAAGCATTCATTGAAATGGTCATTGCCGAGCTTATGAAGCGAAATCTGCACCTAGACTCAGAATTTGCACAGGATTTTATCGAACCTCAAAAAAATGTGTAAGAAGATATAAAGAAGGAGCGCCGCAGTGGCTTCCTTCTTTCTTTATTTTATAAGTGTTATTTCAAACGGGCGAGGTGCTCCATTTGGTATGAAAAAGAAACTTTATTTTCCATTGGTACCCATTGATTGATTTTCCGATTTTGCATAAACTAAACTATGCTGTTAACCAGTGGTCAATGAGTTTCTACTCGCTGACCTCTTTTATTTTTCTCTGTGGGGGAAAGGAATATATAACCAGATGACTAACAACAATTCGAAGCAGCCTCGCAATCAAGAGCTTAACCGCGGGCTGAAAGCGCGCCACATGATGATGATCTCCATTGGAGGCTCCATCGGCACGGGACTATTCCTCGCCAGCGGCGGCGCGATTCATTCGGCCGGTCCAGGCGGTGCGCTGGTGGCGTATGCGGCCATCGGCATTATGGTTTATTTTTTAATGACGAGCTTGGGCGAGATGGCTTCGTTTATGCCGGTTTCCGGCTCGTTCGCCACGTATGCGAGTAAATTTGTCGACCCGGCCCTAGGCTTTGCGCTCGGCTGGAACTATTGGTTTAACTGGGCGGTTACGATTGCAGCGGAGCTGTCGGCGGCCGGTCTGATCATGAAATTCTGGTTCCCGGACAGTCCGTCGATCGTCTGGTGTACGCTGTTTCTATTAATTATGTTCCTTATAAACTATTTATCGGTACGGGGCTACGGGGAATCGGAATATTGGTTCTCTTTTATCAAAGTGGCGACCGTTATTATCTTTATTGTTGTCGGTCTGCTCATGATCGTAGGGATTATCGGTGGACAAGCCGTCGGCTTCAAGCATTTCACGGAAGGGGACGCACCATTCAACGGCGGATTCATGGCGATTCTCGGTGTGTTTATGGCGGCGGGCTTCTCGTTCCAGGGCACGGAGCTTGTAGGGGTCGCGGCAGGGGAGAGCGATAATCCAAGGGTGAATATCCCGAGGGCGATCCGCAATGTGTTTTGGCGTATTTTGCTGTTCTATATTTTCGCGATCTTCGTGATCGGGATGCTCATTTCTTATACCGACCCGGTCCTTGTCAGCGCTGATGTGGATAAAATCGCGGTCAGTCCGTTCACGATCGTCTTCGAGAACGCAGGCTTGGCTTTTGCTGCTTCGGTTATGAATGCGATTATTTTGACCTCAGTGCTGTCGGCCGGCAGCTCCGGCATGTACGCATCGACGCGGATTTTGTGGGTGCTCGCCAAGGAAGGCAAGGCGCCGCGCTGGCTGTCCGGCCTGAACGGCCGCGGGGTCCCCGTTGCAGCCCTGATCGCTACGGCGGCCATCGGGATGCTGGCGTTCTTCACCTCGCTGTTTGGCGATGGGGTGGTGTACATTTGGCTGCTGAACCTGTCTGGCATGTGCGGCTTCTTGGCCTGGCTCGGCATTGCGATCAGCCATTATCGTTTTCGCAGAGCGTATGTCCTTCAAGGGTTCCGCTTGAGCGATCTTCCCTTCAAAGCCAGATGGTTTCCGTTCGGACCGATCTTTGCGTTCGTGGTCTGTCTGTTCGTTATGATTGGACAAGGCTATGCCGCGGTTTCGGGAGATGCCATCGACTTTTATGCGCTGCTGTCCTCCTATATCGGCCTGCCGCTGTTCTTCCTGGTGTGGATCGGCTATAAGCTGAAGCACGGTACGAAGGTCATTCCGCTGCGCGAGTGTGACATTGCAGGTGCGAACGGTCAAAAGTAGCAGCTTCCATTAACTAACAGTTGTCAAAATGGTGAATCGCAGGATTTTCCTATTGACGAATGTGGGATTATTTAATAAGATTACAAGGCATTAACGACCAATGGTTAATTAATGAGACAACGAAATAGATTAACTTCTTATCAAGAGAGGCGGAGGGAAAAGGCCCTATGATGCCCGGCAACCGTTTCAGAAGGTGAATGACGCTCATTCATCGGCTGGAAGTCTGGTGCCAATTCCTCCAGAGCCGGACGGTTCTGGAAGATGAGAGGGACATGAGTTAAATTGCTAACCCCTGTACCTCTGGGGCCTATCTGACAGAATATGTCAGCCGGCCGGATGTTCAGGGGTTTTTCATTTCATATTTTTTTGTCAAGGAGGTGTGGGACGTTGATTCAATTGAAGGGGATTCAAAAACAATATGGCACCGGAGCGGCTCAAGTCACGGCGCTGAAGCATATTGATTTAACCGTTAACAAAGGCGAAATCTTCGGCATTATCGGTCATTCGGGAGCAGGCAAAAGTACGCTGATCCGTACGATCAATTTGCTGGAGCGGCCAAGCGCGGGCCAGGTGCTGATCGACGGCGTCGACATGACGGCACTCGGTACGGGGAGATTGCAGGAGGAGCGGCGGACGATCGGCATGATCTTTCAGCACTTCAATCTGCTGACCTCGGATACGGTCGCGGAGAACATCGCATTCCCGCTGCGCTTGGCGGGGCAATCGAAGGCGCAGGTAGCGGCCCGAGTGCAGGAACTGATTGGCCTGGTCGGCCTGGATGGGCATGGGGACAAGTATCCGTCCCAGCTCTCCGGCGGTCAGAAGCAGCGTGTCGGCATTGCCCGGGCGCTGGCGACCAACCCGAAGGTGCTGCTGTGCGACGAAGCGACGTCTGCTTTGGATCCGCAGACGACACAATCGATTTTGTCGCTCTTGCTGAGCATTAACAAGGAGCTGCAGATCACGATCGTCTTGATCACGCATGAGATGCAGGTGATTCGCTCCATCTGCGACCGGGTCGCGGTCATTGACGGCGGCGAAATCGTGGAAGCCGGACCGGTAACCGATGTGTTCTTGAAGCCGCAGCATCCGACCACGCAGGAGTTTGTGGCGCAGGTTGAAGGTAATCTTAATGAAAGCCTAACCGTGAAAAACTATGCGGCTGGGGAGCGCACGATGATTCGGATTACGTATATCGGTGAGCAAACCTACGAGCCAGTGCTGTTCGAAACGATGAGCGGCTGCAACGTTCCGTTTGTTATTTTGCAGGGTACCGTTTCTAGGCTAAAGGAGACGCCTTACGGTCAGCTGGTGCTGGAATTGCGCGGGGCGGAGCCTGAGGCCATTCGCGCGGTCGAGCTTCTGCGCAGCCGAGGCTTGGATGTGGAGGTGCTTCGTCATGGATAGCTTGCTAAATCTAGACTGGTCCGAGCTGGGACTGGCCACATCCGATACGCTCATGATGCTGGTTTTATCCACGCTGTTTACGGTGGTGATCGGACTGCCGCTGGGGATTGTCTTGTTCGTGACTGCCCGCGGTCAATTGACGCCACAGCCGGTCGTTTACGCGGTACTATCGTTTATTGTCAATGTACTTCGCTCTGTTCCTTTTATCATTCTGATGATTTTGGTCATTCCGTTCACGAAGCTGCTCGTCGGCACCTCCATCGGGGTACCGGGGACGATCCCGCCTCTGGTCATTGCGGCGGCGCCGTTTTTCGCGAGGCTGGTAGAAACGTCGCTGCGCGAGGTGGACCGCGGGGTGATCGAGGCAGCTCAATCGATGGGAGCGACGTACTGGCAGATCGTTAGACGCGTTCTGCTGCCGGAGGCTCGTCCGGGCCTCGTGGCTGCGATTACGATTACGGCGGTTACGCTCGTATCCTATACCGCAATGTCAGGCGCAATCGGCGGGGGCGGGCTGGGGGATCTAGCGATCCGCTACGGCTATTTGCGCTTCCAAACGACCATCACGATCGTTACAGTGTTGATTTTGCTCGCGTTGGTGCAAATCCTACAGTCGCTCGGAGACCGGATTGTCCGGAAATATCAGCGGAAATAAGGATTTTTAAATACATCATACATTTTAAACATTATGTGGAGGGACTCATTCATGAAAAAATTTGCGATCACCGCACTATCCGTCGTCTTGGCGATCTCCTTGTCGGCTTGCGGCAAAAAAGAAGCAGCGGCACCTGCCGCACCAGCCACCGGCGCTGCCGGAGCGGCGAAAGAAGTAACTCTGAAGGTTGGGGCATCCTCTGTGCCGCACGCAGAAATCTTGAAGTTCGTACAGCCTAAGCTGAAGGAGCAAGGTGTGAACTTGGAAATCAAGGAGTTCACCGACTACGTCCAGCCGAACGTGCAGGTGTTCGAGAAGCAGCTGGACGCCAACTACTTCCAGCATACTCCTTACTTGGACCAATTCAATAAGGACAAAAACATGAACCTGGTGAAGGTAGCCGGCGTTCACATCGAGCCATTCGGCGCCTACTCGCAAAAGATCAAGAAAGTGGACGAGCTGAAAGACGGCGCAACCGTAGCGATTCCGAATGACCCTTCGAACGGCGGCCGGGCACTCGCATTGCTCGAAAAGAACAACCTGATTAAGCTGAAAGACGGCGTGGGCATCAAAGGGACTGTGAAGGATATCGTCGAGAACAAGAAAAACCTGAAGATCAAAGAGCTCGAAGCTGCTATGCTGCCGCGCGCTTTGGGTGAAGTGGATCTGGCGCTGATCAACACGAACTACGCGATCGAAGCGAAGCTGTCGCCAATGAAGGACGCCCTGTTCATCGAAGACAAAAACTCCCCGTACGTGAACATCCTCGTCGCCCGTCCGGATAACAAGGATTCCGAGGCGATGCAGAAGCTGGTTAAAGCTTTGACTTCGCCGGACGTGAAGAAGTTCATCGAAGACAAGTACCAAGGCGCTATCGTTCCTGCGTTTTAATAGATGGTTTGAAGGTGAAAAAGCCTGCCCCGCGGGCAATGTCATTTAGTTAAGGCATAGTGTCCAAAATCAAGAACAAGAGCAGGTTATCGAAAAGATAGCCCGCTCTTTTTTATACGAAAATGCGGTTTAATGGTGGGTTTGTACGATTTAGGCACAAAAAGACCCACTCCCCGAAAAAATTTCTTTCGAAATTTTTAAAAGTTAAGCAGGATGGGTATCCTGTATTTGG
>NZ_VNJI01000075.1 GCF_007786445.1 Paenibacillus cremeus
AGGGCTGAAAAGTTTACTTTCTCGTTATCTGGAACTTTGTTAACCTTTTGGAACCGCCGTATGCGGACCCGCATGTACGGTGGTGTGAGAGGACGGGGGCTAGCCGCCCCCTCCTACTCGATTTGCTGTATAACCGTCTATTTTCTAGACGCCTCTCGATATTGGCCGGGCGTGACGCTTTCTTGCTTGCGGAAGGAGCGGATAAAGTTTTGCGGGTTGCCATACTGCAGCTTCTCCGCCATATCCTTGATGGTCATGTCTGTCGAAGCCAGCCATTTTTTCGCCATTGTCAGACGATAGTTGGTTAGGTACTCCCCGAAAGTCAGATTCGTTTCTTTTCGAAATACGCTGCTTAAGTAATTGGCATTGTAATGCAGCTCGGAGGCGCATCTCTCGATGGACAGTGGAGTAGTATAGTTGTTATGAATCATATCGATCATTTTTTCCGAAATGTTATGGAATTGAGAATTCTTCCGATTCTGAAAGACTTGAATCAAAGGCTCGAGGACCCGAGACCAGAACCAGGATTCGATTTCACTTGCGAATTGTAGTTGAGTCAGCTCTTCATAGAGGGATCCATTACCGTATTGAAGCTGATTCAGCGAAATCCCTGCCTGCTGAATATTGACCATTAAATTATTTAGGAATCGAACAAAGCAAAACTGATATTCTTGCGGCGTCATTTCGGTTTTAAAAATCGAATGAATAAAGGCGGACAGCGCTTCCCTTGATTTGGCGGTATCACTTAATATGACGGCATCGAACAGCTCGGCTTCCAACAGCTGTGGATATTCAATGTGGATTCTGGGCTTGCCCGCATTGATGTTGGCAAAGGAAATGATAACTCGATCTCCTAAATAGATCCGGTGCTTAAGCGCTTCCAGACCCTCCCGATAAGCGATCGAGGCATGATTCAAATCCGAGAAGGGGAGGCTGATCCCGATGCTGGCCCGCAGATTCAAAACCTGTTCTACGCTGCGCTGAATCGATTCTGTAATCGCATAGATCGTTTGATTGAACATCTCCATGCTGTCTTCTTTGCCGCCAATCAGGGTGACCATAGTCTGGTCAATGTATGTTGAAGGCAGGTGATCCTTCTCCGGCACGAGCTCATCGATGATGTTACTGATGGAAAACAGCAGCAGATCCATATCCTCTTTCTTATATCGGGTATTGTCCAGAGTATCGATTTGCAGAGTAATGACCGATAAGAAACGCCATGCCTCTAGCTTCTGCTTAAACCCAAACAGCTCCAGCTTTTCGATTAATTCTTGTCGCCGAATTCCGCTATGGAACAGCTTGATCAGGAAGAATGTGAGCGATTGCTGCATATGACGGCGGACATCATCCTCGAGCTGTGATTTGGACTGGAACAAGTCTTGCACGCTGCTGCTAATCAGTTCAAATTCATTGAACCTTGGCTGAGCTGAGACCGTTTTGCCGCCAATTTGTTTCATCAGACTGCGAATCGGATTGTACATTCGACGGGAGCCCAGCCAAGCGATCATGATGAAGATGGCAACAATAATTAAACATACGATGGTGGTATATCGGCCGATTTTTTTGGAATCCTCGGTCAAGCTGTCGATTGAAATCACCGATACATAAATCCAGTTGTTGAAGGACGAACGAAGATAGGAGACCGCATACGTCTGATCGTTGAGTTCGGTTTGGAATTGGCCTTCGGATTGCTTGAATAAGGTGGACGCGGGGGAGGGGAATAACCCGGCTTCGTTCACCTTTTGGCCGATCTTAGATTGGTCGCTATGGAATAAGATCCGCTGTTTATCATCGAGGATCATGATTTCTTCAAACTCTCTTGGTTTGTAATTGATCATACTCGCTATACTGCAGGTAGGAAGGTTGGCAAAGATCAGGCCAAATTTATCCACCTTTTGGTCCGGGAGCTTTTTCACTAAACTGATAGTGTACGGACAAGCAATCGAGTTGGAGGCTTCCTCGCTATAAAACCATTCACTGGGATTCAGCTCCCAGGAAAGCGTGTTCGGAAGCTGCATTTGACCGGCGATTTCGGATTGATGCAGGTAGCTGTCAAATCGATAAAAGCCTGAGTTTTTGATCATCCAGTTCTGTTTGAGGTTGACAATCACGATATCCTGCAATTTGGAGTAAAAGGACTGTGTACTGCTGATTTCTTTCCGCAAATCCTTATATAAGATGAAGTTATCCGATGAGAACGGTTCATTCATCACTTTCATCATCACGGTTGAACTAACCAGCTGATCGAAGGCGTGATTTACGGTACGTAAAACGAGCTCCACATTCGAGTTGATTTGGCCGAGCATCTGAAGTTGTCCGCGATTCACTTGTTTCTGGATCTCTTTAGTCGATTGGAAATAGGAGAACATGCCGATAAAAATGACAGGAAATATACTTAAGATGCAGCCAAAGAAGGTCAATTTAGTAAGGAAGCTGTATTTTTTCATGATTTTCCGCTCATTTCTACCAAGTTGGGAGAATAGTAACTTTAATAGTAATATATTTACCTATTCTAAGGGTGGAAGTCAATGACAGAAGTAAGCTTTATTTAACCTCTTTTGAATTTCTAACCAATTCACGATTTTCGTCTGATATAATACTATCTATCTTGTAGCTGCGCGGGGTGAGCTTTCCATGATTTCAGTCAAAACGTTTATCAAGCAAAGTCATTTATGGTTAGTTATCCTCATGATGGCCGCTGCTGTCCTCCTGACGGCTTGTGAGCGCAAGACCTCTGCAAAAGAGGAGAAGCGTCCTGAAATTAGCATGATGGTGCCGCTGCATCAGACACAGCCTCCAGCCGACAAAATCATTGAAGAGATTGAGATGGCAACAAAGACGGATTTGTCCATTGAATGGGTGCCGTTTGATATTTATACGGAGAAATTAATCCAATCCATGAGGACGGGCGCGTTAAAACAAGTCAGCTTTTTCAGTCAGACCGATTACGCGGCGATCAAAAATGATATTCGGTCATCCCAGTTTTGGGAAATCGGGCCTTATCTGAACGCGTACCCGAACTTAAAGCTTTTGAATGAATCCATTTTGAATGAAACGGCTGTAGATAACAAAATTTATGGCTTGTATGCCGAACGTCCCCCGTCCCGGCAAGGTGTGATTCTGCGGAAGGATTGGCTGGATAATTTAAACCTCAAAGAACCGGAAACCGTGGATGAGCTTTACCAAGTCTTGAAACAATTTACGTACAATGACCCCGACAAGGATGGCTTACAAAATACCATTGGCTTATCGGATCGAAGCGATCTGACCTTCGGAGCGTTTAAAACACTCAGCTCTTACTTTGGCACGCCCAATAATTGGACCGTCAGTGGAAGCAAGGCGGTACCTGACTTCAAGACGCCGGAATATATGCAGACAATGGATTACATGCGGAAGCTTGTAAATGAGAATCTGGTGAACAGTGACTTCGCCGTTACCAGCAAGCAGGTCCAACGATTCGCGTTTATCAGCGGTAAAGCTGGGGTCTACATCGGCAGCCTGGCGGATGCCCCTCGCTTATTGGATGAGCTTCGTAAATTAAATCCGAATGCCAAGCTGAGTGCTGTAAACCGAATTTCTGGTCCCAAAGGGGATGGCATATGGTCGATTCCGAGCTATAGCGGGGTATTTCTTTTTTCCAAAAGCTCCATTAAAACGGTGGATGAGCTGAAAAGCATTCTTGCTTTTTTCGATCGGTCGATGGACGCGGATGTCAGTAATTTATTGAAGTACGGGATTCAGGGCGAGCATTATGTACTCGAAGACGGGAAGGTCATCCGAACCCCAGAAATGAATCGCCTCCGGCTTCACGACACAGAAGTGCTCCCTTTATATACTTTGATGATTGGCAGCTTGCACAATACGAATTTGCTGAGTGCGAAGCCGGAATCCGTGGATTCTTTGACCACGAAGGTCAATAAGCTGATTGAGGATAATGAGAAAATATTGATCCGCGATCCCACGCAAAATTTACTCTCCCCAACGTTTGACGATTTGGGGGACGAGCTGCAGCAAATCATAACGAATGCAACCTATAACTATATTTTAGGCCGGATGGATGCGGCAGGCTTTCGAGCGGAAATTGAGGCTTGGGAGAAAAAAGGCGGCAGCCGGATCATACAGGAATATACGGATGAATACCAGAAGCAAGTCTTAACTAAGCCGCGGCCATAGGCACTATACGAAAACCGTTAACCTTTGGGTTGGCGGTTTTTTTGTATTTCTGGAAATACGCATACGAATTTTAAGGATTACACAATAATCATTTGCTTAGATCCTGTCTGGAAGCGTGGGATGGCGCGGAATTATCTGTTTTTTCGAGTGAATGATTATATATGTCATCTGACGGCGCCCTTATAGTAAAGGTGTGCAAGAACAATCACCTAAGGAGGTTTGGATCAAAGCATACTCGAGTATCTAACGGCACATCAGAACGAAAGGAAGGACAAGGTCAATGAAACATAAGCTTTTTGCAACCTTACTGGCTTTATTTATATTCATCCTGCCCGTACTCCCTGGCGGCATTCAAGCAGCAGCAGAACCCACCTATACACTGTCCTCCACCGTCAGCACGCTAGAATTGAATGAATTGAATCAAGAATGGACGGTTACGCTCACGGGGGTGAATGTAGTCAATTTATACGGCTTTCATAGTGAGTTAGAGTTTGATACTTCTAAGCTGCGGTTTAAGGGAGCACGCGCTTTGCAAGGCGATGGATTTCCGATGAGTCCTAGTGTTGCGGGGAATGTAGTGACATATGCTTACACCAAAACAGGAATGAACACACCTGGTCAGAGCGGGAGCTTTGCGTTAGCGAGCTACACTTTTGAGGCGATCGCTTCTGGAACGGCATCGGTGAAGCTGAGTAGACTGTTGCCTGTTATTAAGGTAGGTTCCCAGACGGCACCGTCTCAGGAGATCGTTGGAGGAAATACCGTTTCCGTTACTGTGAATCAATCGAGCGGCACGGGGGGTACGCCTCCACCAACTCCGTCAGGCCCTCCTGGTTCGAGCGATACCCCAAGCAATACGAATGCTTCTCCGCAGTCTCCGGGTGTTTCTGCTACTAAAGAAGGGGTGCAAATCAACACTCCCGCGCCGACAAACTCCCGAACAGCGGACGGCAAAGAGGTCGCCGTGGTTTCCATCGATCTGAGCAGCTTCTCCAGTGCCATTCAAATGCTGCAATCGAGCGGAAGCGAGGTTAAAAACATTAGCATCGTCATTACGGGACAAGGCGGGGCAGGGAAGGTGGAAATGCCCGGTACTTCCTTATCCGACGCCGGTAAAGCGGCTCCCAATGCCGTCGTTTCTGTAAAATACGATACATTCACCTACAGTCTCCCAGTTCAAGCTCTGGATGTCCCCAAGCTGGCACAGCAATTAGGGTCGGATATCAAGGATGTCAAGATCAGCGTGGTGATTGAAAAAGTAAGCGGTTCTTCCGCACAGCAGGTTAATTCCAGCGCGGAGAAGTCCGGTCTCAAGCTGCTGAGCGATGCTATCGATTTCGGTCTTGTGGCTGAAGGCAATGGGAAGACCGTCAATGTAACCGATTTTGGAACGACCTATATATCTCGAAGTGTGGAGCTTCCAGCAGGTATTGACATAATGAAAGCCACTGGGGTGATTTACAATCCGACCACAGGTGAGCTGACGTTTGTTCCAACTTTGTTTCAGACGATCGACGGCAAGCTGGTAGCCACGATTATGCGTACAGGGAACAGTATTTACACTGTTGCTCAGAGCTCCAAGACGTTTGCCGATCTGCAGGGGCATTGGGCGAAGGACGACGTCCAGCTGCTGGCTTCCAAGCTCCTGATCAACGGCCGGACAGAGCAGACGTTTGTTCCGGAAGGCCAAATCACGCGGGCGGAATTTGCTACTTTGCTGGCGAAGGGCTTAGGGCTTACAGAGGACAAGACCGCCAGGTTCAAGGATGTTACCTCCACGGACTGGTATGCAGGTGTTGTCGGGGCAGCAGCCAAAGCAGGCCTCGTTGACGGGCTTGGGGATGGAAGCTTCGCACCGAACGCGAATATTACCCGGGAGCAAATGGCAGCGATGATCAGCCGGGCCTTAAGTATGGCCGGAAAGCTGAAGAAAGCCGATGCGAAGCAGCTGGAGGCATTCACAGATCGGGAGGCGATCAGCAGCTGGGCTAAGGATGCCGTAGCACAAGCCGTCGAAGCCGGGATTATGAACGGTAAGAGTGCGTCCGTGTTTGATTCCTCCTCGAACGCAACACGTGCTGAAGCTGCGGTGGTATTAAAACGGATGCTGCAGTATGCCAAGTTTATAAATTAACAGGTGCGTGTATTTTTGCTGGAGGTGATGACACGGGCGCTTCTTAAATCAAATTCAAATGCAAGCTTGAACTCCAAATGAATTCCGAATTAGGAGGGGACGCGATCCCATGAGATCGTCAATGAACAAGAAGCTGGCTCGACTAGTGCTGGCTTCGACCATAGTGCTGAGTACGTGGACAAGTGCTTTCATGTCTGTGGCATTCGCAGATTCTATCTCGCCATTATCTGAGGCTAATCAGGCGGCAATGAACGGAGGGAATACAAGCACTTCAGCAGTAACCCAGCAGAGCTATACTTACTCCAACGGCAAGCTCACCATGCAAGCAAGAGGAGGGAAGGTTCAATCCAGTCCGACGGCTCCGGCAACGGATAAAGGGGATTCGGTTTACTTCCTGAACGTTCCTGTAACTGGCGATTTTATGATTTCAGCTAGAATAAGCAATGTGGGTGTCGAGCCCGGGTCTTCTCCGCCCGCCATCAATATCTCACAAGGCAAAGCAATTTTAATGGTGAAAAATGGATTAACGAATGTAGATAATTCGGTACTCGCCATTTACAACACGGCAAACGCGAATTCGCTTACAAGTGCTACTTTATCGGGGTATAAGCGGTTTGGCTCTTCAGTGGGAAGTGTTGCTGGCACAGCGTCTGCGCAAAGTGGCCCTATTTACTTGAAGATGGTCAGACAGGGTAACGTATTCAAGAACTCCTATTCAACGGACGGCTTTACGTATACCGCATTCACTGCGAATGTTACTGATACTTCGAATACGGTAACCAGCTCTACCTATGTCGGTTTAGCCGTTACGGCGGCGACCATTGAATTCGATAACATCAAGATTGCTAACATTGATAGCCAAGGCAATGCAACGACCGTATTGTTCGATTCCACGGCAGGTACAGGTACTCCAAGCACCATTCCTGTCAGCTCCATCACGGTAAACGGTGGAAACGCCATTACGACGAAGAGCGGCACCTTGCAGCTGAACGCGGCAGTAGCCCCGGCGAATGCTACGAGCTCTTCGGTCACATGGTCCGTGTACGAAGCAGACGGAGTGACAGCGACGGATAAAGCAACCGTCACAAGCGGCGGTCTCCTTACAGCGTTGAAGGATGGCACCGTTACCGCGGTAGCTGCGGCTAAAGACGGCTCCGGTGTGAAGGGAACGGCAACGATCGCGATCTCCGGCCAAACGACGGCGACGCTGGTTAGCTCTATCACGGTGAGCGGCGGCAGCACGATTACGACGAAGAGCGGCACGTTGCAGCTGAACGCGGCCGTAGCTCCGGCGAATGCTACGAACGCTTCGGTCACCTGGTCCGTGTACGAAGCCGACGGAGTGACAGCAACGGATAAAGCAACCATCACAAGCGGAGGCCTCCTTACGGCGTTGAAGGATGGCACAGTAACAGCGGTAGCTGAGGCTAAAGACGGCTCCGGAGTGAAGGGCACGGCAACGATTGCGATCTCCGGCCAAACGACGGCGACGCTGGTTAGCTCCATCACGGTAAGCGGCGGCAGCGCAATTACGACAAAGAGCGGTAACTTGCAGCTGAACGCGGCCGTAGCTCCGGCAAATGCAACCAACGCGTCCGTTGCATGGTCCGTATACGAAGCCGATGGAGTGACAGCGACGGATAAAGCAACTATCACAAGCGGAGGCCTTCTTACGGCGTTGAAGGATGGCACAGTAACGGCAGTAGCTGCGGCTAAAGACGGATCAGGCGTGAAGGGCACGGCCACCATTGTAATCTCCGGCCAGGTAGTTGTCATTAACGTTAGCTCCATCACGGTCAGCGGTGGCAGTGCCATTACGACGAAGAGCGGCACCTTGCAGCTGAACGCGGCCATAACCCCGGCGAATGCAACCAACTCGGCAGTCACATGGTCCGTATTTGAAGCTGACGGTGTAACGGCGACCGATAAAGCGACGATTTCCGGCAGCAGTCTCCTTACCGCCGTGAAGGATGGTTCGGTAAAGGTAGTGGCAGCAGCCCAAGACGGCTCCGGGGTGAAAGGTACGGCCACCATTGCTCTTTCCGGCCAAACGGTCATTGTGGTTCCAAGTGTGACCTTAAGCGGTGCACAGCAGGTGACCTCCGGTCAAACGTTAAGCCTGAAGTATGGTTTAAGCCATGTGGCCGAGAGTACGTCCCCTTCCATCACTGCACAAGAGATCGTATTCCAGTTTGATGCAAGCGCATTGACGTTTACTTCCGCTAAGTCGCTTAAATCTGGATTAACGATCATACGAACGGATACGACGGTTCCAGGACAGGTGCGTGTAGTCGCCATCAGCGAAGGAGCAGCGAACGCGGTGAACGGAGATGGGGATTTGCTTCAGCTGGACTGGCAGGCTAAAAACCTCTCGCTCACCAAATCCGCCCTTGTTTCGATCCTATCCGCTCAATTAGCAGATGCCCAAGGGGTAGTTACAGAAGCAGTGGCAGCCTCCGCTTCGGTAGACGTCAACCCGATTCCAGGTGATGTAAACGGCAACGGGGCTGTGAACATTGGTGACCTGGGGGTAGTTGCAGCGGCTTATGGGCTAACGTCCAGCAGCTCAGATTGGGATTCGCATAAGCAAGCCGATGTGAACAAGGACGGCAAAGTAGATGTCATAGACTTGGCCTTTGTTGCCAATTTGATTCCTTAATCTCAGTTATAGTATTCAGTCATCATGGGGAGAGAGAGCTATCCGTCCATTCGGGCTGCTCTCTCCTAAGGCTTCAAAAAATTTCGGCACAGATGGGGGAAGTCATGAGTAAACGGCGTTCTTTAAGCTTTGTACTATGCCTGGCACTTGTTTGGAACCTTATGACGGCAAGCATCTTATGGATCAATGCATCACCGGTGGCAGCGGCCGTTGTGCCTGAGGCGGGAGATTTGTTCGTTGCACCGGCCGGATTGGATAGCAATACAGGGACGATCGACAGCCCGACGACGCTTACTTCCGCGATTACAAGAATAGCGGCGGGAAAGACAATTTACATGCGCGGCGGTACCTACGCTTACTCCACCACAGTCTTGATTGCTCGGGACAACAGTGGGGATTCGGTGAGCGCCCGCAAGAAAATTTTTGCTTACGATGGGGAGAAGCCGGTTCTCGATTTTTCCGCTATGGCTTTTGATCCGGCGAACCGTGGATTACAAATCAATGGACATTACTGGTATGTGAAGGGAATCGAAGTGAAAGGAGCGGGAGATAACGGGATTTTCATCGGGGGCAACTATAACCGGATCGAAAATGTCGAAACGCACCACAACAAAGACTCCGGCCTCCAGATCAGCCGATACGATTCCACAGCGGAGACCATGAGCGATTGGCCTAGCTATAACGAAATTATCAATTCCTATTCGCACGATAACTTCGATCCGGATAACGGAGAGGACGCTGACGGCTTTGCCGCCAAGCTGACGATTGGACCAGGCAACGTATTTGACGGATGTATTTCGGCTTGGAATACCGATGATGGATGGGACTTGTTTAGTAAGTCGGCCACAGGACCGATTGGAGTCGTTACGATTCGTAACAGCATCGCTTATCATAACGGGCAAACCTCAGATGGCAATACAACGACCAGCAGTGACGGCAATGGCTTTAAACTCGGCGGGGACAAAATTGCGGTCAATCACATTGTAGAAAATTCCATCGCCTTCCAGAATAAGAAGCATGGCTTTACTTATAACAGCAATCCAGGCTCGATTACGTTAACGAACAATACATCCTGGAGCAACGGCCAAAGCAACTTTGCCTTTGACGAAGGAACGCACGTCTTTACCAATAACTTGTCCTACAAGGGAACCTCCAGCGACAAGACCAGCGGAACGGATGTTCAGAGCTCTAACGTTTGGTGGAAAAATAATAAAAGCACGAGCGCCAAAAGCTTAGTGGCGAGCGATGACGATTTCGTAAGCTTGAATCCAGCCGTGTTTCGTAATCCGGATGGATCCCCGAATATCGGCAGCTTCTTAAAGCTGGCTGCAGGAAGCGATCTGCTTGGAGCCGGCATAGGCGGCGTAAACTTAGGCTCTTCGCTTGCCAGCGCTCCTCTGCCTAGCACACCGCCGACGGCCGTAAGCGGCTTAGCGGCGGCAGCAACGAACGGTCAAGTGACGCTGACATGGCCTTCCGTATTAGGCGCATCCAGCTATAACGTGAGCCGCAGCACAACCCAGGGAAGCGGCTACCAATCGATCGGCACCGTCTCCAGCACCGGCTTCACAGATAGTAACGTTTCCCCGGCTACGACTTATTATTATGTGGTAGTGGCAGGGAATTCGTTTGGCAACAGTGGGAATTCGAACGAAGCGACAGCTACTACACCGGCGCCTCAAGCACCGGCTGCTCCTGCGAATGTAAGAGCGACAGCGGGAAATGGCCAGGTAACCCTCAGCTGGGATGCCGTCAGCGGGGCTGCTTCGTATCATGTGCAATGGAGCACGGACGGATTAACGTACACGAATTTGGCAAGCGGACTTACTGCAACCAGCTACTTGCATACGCAAGTAACGAATGGCACGAAGTACTATTATAAAGTAGCTGCAGTCAACGGAGCTGGCGAAGGCACAGCAAGCTTGGCGAATGCGACACCGAATGCTGTGGTTTCAGTACCGGCAGGTTCCGTAGACGCATATAATTTGACCGGTTTTGCTTCCGGAACGACGGGCGGAGGCAATATTCCAGATACGGATCCTAAGTACATTAAAGTGTATAACGACACCGATTTTGCCAAGGCGATTAACCGGAAGAACGGCTATAAAGTGGTTGAGATCATGAACGATCTGAACTTGGGCTGGAACGAGCTTTCCGCAGAAGCCAAGAGCACTGCGGGATCTTTGATCGTGACTAATGCAGCACCGCTTACACATCCCGTGCTCAAAGTAACCGGGGTCAGCAAAGTTTATTTGGACACGGTTACGAACATGACGATTTTCTCTGCGAACGGCTCCAAGATCAAGCATGCCGGATTGGATATTAAGCACAGCTCCAACATCATCATCCGCAATTTGGAGTTCGATGAGCTGTGGGAGTGGGACGAAGCGACGAAAGGGAACTATGACAAGCAAGACTGGGACTACATGACGGTTGAGGATGACACGAAGGTCTGGATCGATCATTGTACCTTCTACAAATCGTATGACGGCGGGATCGATATTAAGCAAGGTGCCTCCGGAGTGACGATTTCTTGGTCCAACTTTAAAGGCGACGACCGAAGCGCGAACAGCTGGGTTACGCAGCAGATCAATGCGATGGAAGCCAATCGATCCGCTTACCCTATGTACAATGGCTTGAGAGACATGGGCTTCACACCAGCGGATATTATCGCCGTTTCGGCGGGTCAAAAGAAGCAGCATCTGGTCGGTGCTACCGAGTTTGATGCGAAGAATCCGAATCTCCAGGTTACGCTTCACCATAACTACTATCAAAATGTGAACGACCGTATGCCTCGGTTAAGAGGCGGTAATGCCCACGCTTACAACATCGTCATGGACAGCGCGGGGAATCGAGAAGCGAGCAGACGCATATCCGCAGAACAAGCTGCAGCGATTACGGCCAAAGGGTATCATTTTGGCGTAACGAGCAACGGCGCGATTTCTACAGAAGGCGGAGCGGTTCTGGTGGAGAACTCGCATATTATTGATGTCGTGTATCCGATCCGCAACAATCAGGTGGATCCTGCACAAGCGAATTACACGGGTAAAATTTTGGCACGGGATACGATCTACTCTATGGATGGGACGACGTTCAGAGGCAATAGCGATACAGAAGGCAGTCCGCTTGCACCGGTGCCTGCGCCGCCCATCGCCTTCTCCTGGAGCGGGATGACGGAGTTGCCATACACCTACACACCGGACGACCCTTCTACATTGATCGCAAGACTGACGGCCTCGGATGGCTCCGGATCTGGTAAGCTGACTTGGAACAAGTCCAACTGGCTGCTGACCACCGGCTACAGTACGGAGGGCATGGTGCCGACAGCTCCAGCCAAAGTCAGTGGACTTGTGGCGACACCAACCAATAACGGCCAAGTTAGCCTAAAGTGGAATGCAGTCAGCGGAGCAGCAAGCTACACCGTAAAACGCAGTACAGTGAATGGAAGCGGCTACCAGACACTGACGACGGTTCAAGCTCCGGGCACCAGCTATACGGATGCTTCCGTTACCGTTGGAACGCCATACTATTACGTGGTTAGTGCTACAAATGATATTGGCGTGGGAGACGACTCTTCCCAAGCCAGCGTGACGCCGGCGATCGTCGTGGTCGTTGCTCCAGCAGCACCAACGAATTTGAGCGCGTCAGCAGGCAATGCACAGGTGACGATTACTTGGAGGAGCGTAGCTGGAGCAGCCTCCTATAAGATCAAGCGCAGTACAACCAGTGGAGGACCCTATACCGAGATTACAAGCGGCGTTACGGGAACGAGCTACAAGGATACAACGGTCACTAACGGAACGGATTATTACTATGTCGTTTCAACGGTGAACGAGGGAGGCGAGAGCCCAAACTCCAGTCAAGCGGCTGCCAAGCCTGTGGCTCCGGCAGATGTCACTTTAGGCATGAGCTTGATTGTGAATGACAATTTCGATGATCAAGCATCGGGAGTAAGTCCTGCGGGATATGTCGTTTCCGAAGCAGGCGGGACGGTTCAAATCAGCAATACGCCTAATGCGACGAACAAGAGCATTTTTATCAACGACACGTCTACCTCGGGCTTCTCACAGATTTCCAAAAATTTCACCGCCCAAACGCAAAAGGTAATTGCGCAAGTGGATTTTATGCAGCCGACTAAAGTGAACTCCACGAAAATCCTGCGATTACAGCCTGCACTGGGTGGTACGACTCCAGCCGTATCCATTGAGACGAATGGAGGAAATATTAGCTACCGCAATGCCGGGGACTCTTACACCGTGTTGTCCTCCTATACTGCGGGAACCTGGTATACCGTTCAAGTCGTAGTGGATATCGCGGCAAAGAAAGTGGATGTGTATATTAATGGTGTGCTGAAAATTCAACAAGCGGCCTTCTACGCAACCAACAGCTCGATTTCGCTGCTCGAAGCGTATACGCCTAACGGCTCTGCAGGTGGACATTACATTGATAATGTGAAAATTTACGCTCCATCCCAAGCAGGTGGCCAAGAGCCAGGGCAAGGCTCGGGGTCAGGAGCAGGCTCTAGCTCCGGCCAAGCGATTGCCGCAACCCTTAGCAGTGCTCAAATGGCTGCCGATCATCAGTCATTCAGCATCAATTATGGCTTGAGCCATTTGTCTTCCGATCCGGCCTCGGCCATCTTTGCCCAAGACATTACCTTCCAGTATGATCCGGGCATATTGGAGTTCGTGTCGGCAGACGCCTTGAAGACCGGGCTTTCGATCATCAAAACCGACACCAGCATCCCTGGAAAAGTACGGATTATGGCTGCAGGTCTGGGAGCAAGCGGGGCAATAACTGCGGACGATCAGCTGATCAAGCTGAACTGGAAGGTCAAGGGGAGCGGTGCCGTCTCCAGCACTACGGTCTCCATCACACAAGCCCAGCTTGCTAATGGAACGGGAGATGTTACAACAGCGAGCGCCGCTTCGGTCAACATTCCATTTGTACCGGGCGATGTGAATGGCGATGGCGTAGTGAACATCGGCGACCTTGGAATGATGGCTGCAGCTTATGGCCTCACATCGAGCAGCCCGCAGTGGAATAAGAACCTGGATTTGAATAACGATGGCGTCATCAATATCATCGATCTCGCGGCGGTAGCCAACCTTCTTCCGTAGGCTAGAGCGAACTGTGACCCGTAGGATGAACACTTTGACAAAAGTGCTGTCCTACGGGTTATTTGTATTTAGAATCCGGTCCCAAAACGGGACAAGTGTTGTATAATGGGACAAACGCAACTTAAATTTGGCACCCAAAGAGAGGGATTCCCGTGAACGAGTTTAATGTAATTCCGACGTGCTGCTCTGCGCGCAGAGAGGGCGGAAATGCCCAAGTCGGCGAACCGGCGGCAGCCAGCCCGGCGGTCCCTGAGATCGCTGCAGGCCAGGCTTCGAAAGAAGGCATGATTTATTTGTCCGGCGGCGAGTTTCTGATGGGAACGGATGATGGGGAAGGCTTTCCGGCAGACGGAGAAGGCCCTGTTCGATCCGTAACCTTGAAACCGTTTTATATCGATCCATGCACGGTCACCAACGAGGAGTTCAGCCGCTTCGTGGAAGCTACCGGCTATGTCACGGAAGCGGAGACGTTTGGTTGGTCGTTCGTGTTTCACCTGTTCGTATCGCCTGAGACGGCCGAGAAGGTGAGGGGCTCCGTGCAGCAAACCCCATGGTGGCTCGGGGTGGACGGCGCCTACTGGAAATGTCCCGAAGGGCCGGATTCCAATATAGACGACCGCATGGATCATCCCGTTATTCATATTTCCTTTAACGATGCGATGGCTTACTGCAAATGGTCCGGCAAGCGGCTTCCGACGGAAGCGGAATGGGAATTCGCGGCCCGAGGCGGACTGGTGCAGCGAAGATACCCTTGGGGCGATGAGCTGAAGCCGAACGGTGAGCATTACTGCAACATTTGGCAGGGGAAATTCCCGGAGAAAAACAACGCCAGTGACGGCTACGCAGGGACTGCGCCGGTGCGCTCCTTCTATCCGAACGGCTATGGACTTTATAACGTGTCGGGCAATGTGTGGGAATGGTGCTCCGATTGGTTCAGCCCGACGTATCACATCCAAGCAACACGTGAGAATCCGGTCGGTCCGCCGAAGGGGGAAAACCGGGTGCTGCGCGGAGGTTCGTATCTGTGCCACAAATCGTACTGCAACCGCTATAGAGTCGCAGCCCGCAGCAAGAACACGCCAGACAGCTCGACCGGAAACATCGGCTTCCGCTGTGCGGCTGATGCATAGGATCAGGCGATCCATTTTGATGAAAAGTGAGGGGCAATAGATGAGAATCGATTCACATCAGCATTACTGGAAGCTGGAACGCGGCGACTATGATTGGATTTCACCCGATATGAAAGCGATTTATCGGGATTTTGTGCCGGAGGATCTGGAGGCGCATCTGGATGCGAAGGGGATCGACCGGACGATTGTCGTCCAAGCTGCGCCAACGCTAAGCGATACGGAGTTTATGCTGGAGCTCGCTGACCGCCATGACCGTATTGTTGGTGTCGTGGGCTGGATCGATTTGGCTAGCCCAGATTATCGCTCGCAGTATGAGCAATTTAAGCGAAATCCGAAGTTCGTCGGCTTCCGCATCATGATTCAAGCGATGGAAAATGCAGAGGAAGTGCTGGAGCCGAACATCATCGAGGCGCTTCGCTTCTTCGCAGCTGAGGGGGTCCCGGTCGACTTGCTGCTTAAGTCGAATCAGCTTTTGGCTACACTCAAGCTATTGGAGCTGGTACCGAACCTGCGCGGCGTGATCGATCATATTGCCAAGCCTCAGATCGCCGAAGGCGAGTGGGAGCCTTGGAGCACGCAGATGGCGCAGGCGGCTTCCCATCCGGGCATCTACTGCAAGCTATCCGGCATGGTGACGGAAGCGGACCATCAGCGTTGGAAGCCAGAAGATTTTGTCCGGTACGTCCGGCATATTGTAGAGGTGTTCGGGAAGGACCGCGTCATGTTCGGCAGCGATTGGCCGGTATGTCTTTTGGCAGCCAGCTACGATCAGGTGATCGATGTGCTGGAGCAGGCGCTCCCTGAGACCTTGAGCGTCAAAGAGAAAGCTGCCGTGTATGGCGGCAATGCGATGACGTTCTATCGCTTAACGGGAGGAACCGCAGAGTGAAGACGACAGCGGGCAGCCCGCTCTTTAGTCCGGCATTTTTCCAAGCGCTGCGGGACAAGTGCGGCTCGCAGGCATGGGCGCAGCAGGCGCTGGCAAAGCTCCAAGAGCAAGCCGAGCAGCGCTGGGCGCGTCCCTTCGATATTCCGCTGTTGGAGGGCGGCTGGAGCCATAACTACAATTGCCCTAAGGACGGCGACCGGCTGGAGCGGCTTGATCGGCATCATCATCGGTGCCCGACCTGCGGCAGTGTCTGGAGCGGGAGCCCGTGGGACGAGGTGGCGGTCACGCACGAGCATGTGTCCTACAGCACCGGCTCGAGGCTCATGGCGCTGCTGTACGGCATCACGGGCGAAGCCCGGGCGGCGGCGTGGGCCAAACAGGTGCTGCTGTTTTACGCGGCGCACTATGCGCAGTTTCAGCTGCACGACCGCCATGGCGGCGCGTCCAAGCTGTCGGGCAAGGTCATGTGCCAGACGCTTTCGGAGTCGAGCTGGCTCATTCCGATGGCGCAGGCCTACTGCATGTTGAAGCAGCTTGATGCCTTGACCGAAACGGAGCAGCAAATGATCGAGCGGGATCTGCTGCTTCAGGTGCTTCCGCTGCTCGACGGCAATCCGATGCGCAAGTCCAACTGGCAGTCGTATCACAACGCGGCAAGAGCTTGGATCGCAGCGGCCACAAGCCGGAGAGAGCAGCTGGAGCAGGCGGTACGGGATTCTGAGAACGGGTTTGAGTTTCAAATGGAGTTCAGCTTGTCGGATGACGGCTTCTGGTACGAAGGGGCATGGGGCTACCATTTTTACACGCTGGAGGCTCAGGTGCAGCTCGTTCTGGCCGCCCAGACGATGGGGATGCCGCTGCATGAGCACGAGCGGTTTCAATCGATGTTCCGGGCACCGCTGCAAAGCATGTTCCCGGACGGCACGCTGCCGCCTGTCCATGATTCGAGCACGGTGAATGTGTACGACTACGCGGCATTATTCGAGTTTTCCAGCTGTTTTTTCAATGTAGGCCGGGAGATCGTTGCCGCTTCCCGAAGGGATTCGATCAATGCACTACTGTTTGGCGAAGATGACGTATGCAACCGTTCTCGAAGCACAGCAACGGCCTCCGAGCCTGAATTCACCGAGCTGACCAAAGCCGGCATGATCTATATGAAGCAGCCGTCTTCTTCGCAGGCAGCGATGATCGACTACGGCGAGCATGGGGGCTATCACGGGCATCGCGACAAGCTAAATCTGCTCTATTACGCAGGAGGCCATCCGTGGCTTACCGACGCGGGTATGCTGCCGTACGGTAATGCGATGCACGAGGCTTACTTCAAGCAGACGGCGGCGCATAATACCGTGACGATCGGCGGCCGATCCCAAGCGGAAGCGCAAGGGCGCATGGTGAAGGCGGAGCGGCTGAACAATGGCTGGCTGCTGCTCGCAACAGAGACGGAGGAAGCGTACCCGGGCGCATACCTGCGCAGGCAGTGCGTGCTGACGGATCGGGTGCTGCTTGATGTCTTTGACGTACGATGCGAGCAGGAGCAAGAGGTCGATTGGTTCGTACATACGCAGGGTGTCCACATCCATCCGGAGGAGTCCGTCGAGGCTGCATCCGAACTACAAATCGGCACACAAGACGGATACGAGTACTTGAAGCCGGTAAGCGAGTGGAAGGCAGGACAAGGCGAAGTCTGGATGCAGGCCTGGAGATGGGACGACGGGGAGCACCGCGGAGACCACTTTGAGGTTTACGCTCTTCATCAGCAGCCGGACAATACAGGCGAAGCCGTAATCGTAGCGGAATCGCCGGCCATGCCGTCCATCGGCAAGCGCAGCACGCTCATTCGCAGACGCAGCGGCGTGAAAGAAACCCGATTTATCACCGTTTTCCGAGCTTGTTCCGATACCGATGCGCCTCTCCAAATCCGACTGCGGAACAACGAAGCGGAAGCCGCCCCATCCGTTCGAGCTCAGATAGAAGTGGCGTTTCCAGACGGCACCGTGCAGATCATAGAAGTTTAATATCCAGCAACACGAAAAAACGCTTTTCCCCAAGGAGGGAGAAGCGTTTTTTGGACGTCGGAGCCCTAGTTGCCCAGCTCTTGAATGAGCCGCTGGTACACCTGGAAGGCCGGCTTCGGCGAATAATCATCACGCACGATCCCGAACTGATGGAACAAATCATCTTTGGAGCTATCCGCATCCCGCAGTCCGAACAGCTCGTAATGGGTGATGTTCAGCTCATTTCGCAGCCGGTATACCGTTCGAATGACCGTCTCCAGCACCTGACATTGCTGCTCATACGTCCGTTCCTTTTGGATAAAAGGGTTCATCCCGGTCGGCCAGCCATTCTCGGTCACGCGAATCGGGATAGAGGCAGGAATGCCGCAGAGCGGAAGATCAGTCTCGCGAAAAGACCGCAGCGTCCGTTCCACAGAAGCCGGGACATCGCTGACGTCCATCGGCTCCTCAAACACATCCACATAAAAATTATGCCCGACAAAATCAATCGCATCAAGCAGCCGCTCCCCGCCAAGCTGGGCCAGGCCTTCCCAAAACCGCGGAATCGTCACAGGGCTGGTGGGCACGGAACCGAAGCCGATTTTGACATCGAGCTGCAGCTGACGTACTTCGCTTTTAGCAGCGACGACGCCTTCCACCAACGCCTGCTGAACGTAGGGCTTGGCGCCATCCATGAAGGTCAGGTTTGGCTCATTCGTAATTTGCAGCGAGGCCAGATGGGGGCCGTACTGTCGAAGGATTTTGCGGATAAACTCCCGCCAGCCATCCATATCAATATCCGGGTCCTGAAGACACCCCAGCGTCAAATCGCCCAGCAAGCCCGCATGAAAATATCGGTCCGCCGCCGCCAGCATGCGTGACTCGGATTCACGTCCATAGAAAATCACATATGTTCTCGGATGGACCGTCTTATTTCCCCCACGAAGCTCCTGAAGCCTTTGCTGAATCAGGTCATTGTTGTCCTCCGGCCCTACGGCTAGACCTGTTGGTGTTCCAGCCACACCTAACGGATAAATCCCAAACGTTAATCCGGATGAAGTCATTGCATCTACGCTCCCTTGTAGACAAGCTATCGAAATCCCAGTCGTTTGCTGATGGTCTCGGAAAATAAGTACGCCACGCCGGGGAACAAAATATAGTACCAAGGATCCCACCAAGTACGGCTCTCGAGAAGGGCTGTCTTGTTCAAAATCCATGTCAAGACGCTAACCAGGCCGATGATCCACGCCATATTCCATCCCTTGCTCCGCCATCCCAACATCACCAGTGCAGCGATGAGCAGCGTGATGCTGACATAATAAATCGAAGCGAAGGCTGTCGTGTCATGCTCCGGATCGGCGAACCAGCCCGGATGGTAGTAACGGTTAAGGAAAAACATGATCGGAATAATATGGAACGTCCCTAGCAGCGGTGCGGTCGCGAGGAACAAAACCACGAAGTGAAGCCCCTTCCCCATAGGCCGGAGCAAATGGGAGTAAACCACCTTAGCAGTCCAAAAATAAAACACAAGCCCGATTGCCGTGTATGCAGTTCGCCACCAATGATGCGTGTAGATGTTCAGCCTCAGAAACAGCCATTCGACCCCTGCAAGGAACCCGATAAAAAGCAGCCACCACCAGACTCTTAGCCTGAAAACAGCCAATAAGGTAGCCAGGGCAGGGACTATGAGCATATTCGAGGCCATCGCCCCTAGATTGCTGTCGTAGTATGCGCTGTGCTTTAGGAGGTTCGGATGGTACTCGTAGCCTTCCAGAAAAATATAAATGACCGATTCGATGAGGTATGCAAGCTGAACCATAATGAGAAACATCAGCAAGCAGGTAGCCGCAGGCTTTTTTACGCAGAGGTAAATCAGAAGAATGAGGCTTAAAACGGCTATCCCTAGATACCAGTAGGCGCCATGGCTCACATGAAATACTCCATTCCCAGCACATGATCTATAATAACGGTAGCGTACCCCATTGCCAACCAAGGTATGTGAAAAACTTGGAAATATGCGTTCGATTCCCTTCCGCTGTCAGCAGGGTACGGGGCATCGTAACCGCCATGATCGGTGCACCTTTCTTCTTATACTTGACTCGCCGCAATCTTTAATTTTAATACAGTTTCGAATCCCAAGGATTTTACTTTCAATGATGGTCGGAGCGGGGCTTGCGGTTTCGGGCGCCCTGCTGCAAGGGATGATCCGCAACCGGCTCGCTTCCCCTGACGTAATCGGACTGACCAAAGGAGCTGGCTTGGCAGCGGTCATTTTTATTCTGCTGTTTCCGAAGTCGCCGCCGGGAGTCCTGCCCTTCGCCGCTTTTGCAGGCGCGCACTCGCCGGGCTGCTGCTTGCCGCTTTGAGCGCAGGCAAGCGTTTGAGCCCTTCCGCGGTGGCGCTTTCGGGGATCGGAATCAGCGCGATTTTCACGGCGGGCATCCAGTACTTGACGGTCAAGCATGCCTCGGATGCCAATACCGCACTCCTGTGGCTGGCAGGCAGTCTCTGGGAGCGAGGGTAGGAGCACGTTGCTGCGCTGACGCCGTGGATTGTGCTGCTGCTGCCGTTCACCGCAAGCTGGACATCTTGAGCTTGGGAGACGATTCGGCCGAATTATCCTGATCCCCCGGGAGATCCCCGCCGGCATCTTATGTGCGGTCATCGGCGCACCTTACTTTTTGATGCTGCTTCGGAAGCAAACAGGGAAATCTGCATAAGCGGTTTGACATGGACGCACACATCGCCATTCTTGGGGTGTGTGCTTTTTTTGTAATCAAAAACAAACAAAAGAAAATATACAAAAACAAAAATGAATGGTATGATAACCTCAAGAAAAACCTATAGAGAGGAAGCTGAAACAATGAGTGCAACGAACTTAGCTAAAGGCCATTTGCTGTGGTACATCCCCGACGGGTATATTCCACCGGAAAGCTCAGGACAGCTCGAAAGCCACGAGTCGATCTGCGTGCTGAATTGCAATGCGGAAGAAACGCAAATTTATGTTACCGTATTCTTTGAGGACCGACCGCCGATCGAACGGATCGAGGTGAAGCTTGAAGGCCGGCGTACGAAGCATATTCGCACCTCCGGACTGGAGAAGGATGGCGAGCACATCCCTAAGGGTGTTCCTTATGCGATGGAGGTTGAAAGCACGCTTCCGGTCATTGTTCAGTACAGCCGCTTAGACGCCACACAGCCCGCCAATGCGCTGATGTCCGTCATCGGTTATCCGATTTCATAATAAAGTCTTAAATCATTCATTATATATAGAAGATATCGAGTGGTGAAGCGGGGCGAAAGGCATGCTAGTAGCAGAGAGATGGCAAAAAATTGTGCAGTTGGTCAACGAGCGGGGCAGTATCCGGGTGACAGAGCTCAGTGACATTTGTCAAGTCACTGAGGAGACGATCCGTCGGGATCTCGATAAGCTCGAGGGCGAGGGCAAGCTGATGCGCAGCCATGGCGGAGCGATCAGTCTGAAGACGGAGCAGGTACAGGAGACGCCCTATCCGGAGCGCGAGACAACCAACATGGATCAGAAGCGGAAAATCGCCGCTGAAGCGATCCGCCACATCAACGAGAACGATCGGATCATCCTGGATGCCAGCTCGACTGCTTGGTACATGGCGCAAATATTGCCCGACGTTCCGTTGACCGTGTTAACCAACTCCTTGAAAGTGGCGATGGAGCTCAGCAGCAAGGAGAAGGTGCAGGTCATCTCCACCGGCGGACTGCTTTCCCCGCGCTCGTTGTCTTATGTGGGGCCGCTTGCCGAGCGCTCGCTTCGGACATATCACGTCGACAAAGCGTTCATCTCCTGCAAGGGGCTGCACTCCGAGCGCGGCCTCAGCGAATCGAACGAAATGCAGGCGCTGATCAAGCAAAAGATGATCGAAATCGCAGATCAAGTCTATGTGCTGGCGGATTCCAGCAAATTCGGCCAGAAGTCGTTCGCACACGTTGGGGAGTGGGAACAGATCCATACCGTCATCACGGATCGTGTAGCTGATGAACGGGAGCTGGCTGCACTTCGTGAGAAGGCGGTACGTATTATCCAAGCTGGAGATTGAATCGAGCTTATAGCCATACAAGCCATTCGTTTAAACGGAATGGCTTGTATGGCTATTTTTTTTTGAATTTTGGCTTCAACTGAAATGTAAATTTACAGTATTTTTTACATGAAAATTTACTGTAAAATGTTTACTTGCAATTTTTCTAATGGTAATATGAAGGAAATGATGAGCTGAGGGATTAGTTGAAATATGAAAACAACCATAATTGATATTGCAAAAGCAGCAGGTGTATCAATTGCCACCGTTTCTAGAGTCCTGAATGAATTGCCCGGCGTTAAGCAGGAGACCAAAGAGAAGGTATGGCAGGTGATGAAGCAGCTTGATTATCAATCTGCAATTACGGCACCCACTGTGTCAAAGAAAAGCAAAGTCATCGGTCTTTTGGTTCCCAATATTAAAAATCCCTTTTATTCCGAGGTGGCTGAGGGGATTTATTCCATGGTTTTAAATAAAGGTCTGATCGTTATTACGTTGAGCTTACTCGCTCATGATATCGATGCCGTGCTTCGGCTGCTCGACCAATATTCAATAGATACCTTACTGGCCATGGATATATCCAAAGAAATGATTGATGCCATCGCTGATAAGGTAGAAGATATCGTGTTAATTGGGAACGATTATTTCGATGGCAAAACCAACTGTGTTGTGATTGATAATTTTTTGGGCGTACAGCTTGTGATGCAGCACTTGTTCCAAGCCGGGCACAAGCGTATTGCCATGCTCTCGGAGCCTTCTGTCTATAACGACATTAGAGAGCGCATCCGAGCCTATCAATTTTGCATGGATGAAGCAGGGCTGTCCGACAACCGCCTTATCATGTATGCGGATGGTCCGGGTATTGAAGACGGAGAAAGAATCGGCAGCTCATGGACTAAACAAGGGATGAACTTTACGGCTGTCCTAGTTTCTAATGACATGCTAGCCATTGGATTAATGAAAGCATTGAGAACCGCCGAAATCAGCGTACCTGATGATATTTCTATTGCGGGCTTTGATGGTACATGGGCATCATCCATCGTTACCCCTTCTATGACAAGTGTTGTCCAGCCCATGTTCGAAATGGGGACTACAGCGATTTCTTTAATTACGGACCTGAATCCATCGTCCACACCCAAAAAAATTGTGCTGAAACCGACACTCCAAATGGGGGGAACTGTAAAAAGGCTAATCCCTCCTGTAAACCTAAATTGAAGCAATACTAAACATTTATTTTATAAAACTTAGTTGGAGCGTGATGAGAAAATGAAAATTGGTGTTGTTGGCGCAGGGAATATGGGAGGGCTGCATGCTTCTTTGGTAAAAAAACGTGCTGACGTCGAGTTTGTAGGCGTGACGGATATTGATCAAGATCGATGCAACAAGTTTTGCGAAGCGCACGGTGGCAAAGCTTTTAAGAATGTTCAGGAAATGATTCAGTCCGGCGGCGCCGAAATTGTATTTGTCACGGTCCCGAATACGAAGCATAAACAGGTTATATTGGACGGATTGAAGGAAGGGGCTATCGTCTTTGGAGAGAAGCCATTCGTCACCAGCCTTGCAGACGCTGACGAAATTATGACGGAGCTTGGCGGTAAACAAAACCGTCTGTATCTCGGCTTCAACCGCCGTTTTGCGCCGGTGTATGCAAAAGCTAAGGAGCTGCTGCAGCAAGGCTTCCTAGTGCGCTCTGCTAACATTATTATGAACGATGGAGATATGACCTCACCTCCATGGGTCACCAACACGGCGCTTACGGGTGGATTTTTGTATGATACGACAATTCACATGTTCGACATGGTTCGATTCCTCGTTGGAGAGATCGCTGAAATCCGCTGCGTCGCGCAGCAATGCCATTATCCGCTGCAGGACAACTTCTCATTTATTTTTACTACTACGACGGGCCAGTCCATCGTCATGAGCTCGAACGGTCATGCATCATGGGCGTTTCCTTCAGAGCGGGTTCAGCTTTGGGGTGATCATGCGACGATTGTTACAGAGGAATTGGACAGTGTCATGCACTGCGGCTCACATCAAACTACACTTCAAATAACCGATGTGAAGAACCTGGAGCGTAATATGAAGTGGGGCTACGTACAGATGCATGAAGATTTCTTGGGCGCTGTTGCAGCAAATCGTTCATTTAGCATAACTCCAGAAGATGCTTATAAATCTGTTCTCATTGCAGAATTATGTTATAACAGCGCCGCTCAGGGTGGTAAATCAATAAGACTATAAGGAGGATCCCCTGCATGAATACATTTTATAACTGCCAGCTGGCCATCTCGCCTATCAATTGGACGAATGACGACATGTTGGATCTTGGTGATCACTACTCCTTTCAACAAATATTGGACGAAATGAGAGAGCTAGGCTTTAAGGGCACGGAACTCGGACGCAAGTATCCTAAGGACGTTTCCAGGCTTCGTCAAGAGCTTGGGAGCCGAGATCTTACGCTTACCTCCGGGTGGTGTGACATTCTGTTTTCGGATCCTAGGGCAAGTGAAGAATCTCTATCGAAGTTTTATGCGCATGTGCTATTTCTGAAACAAATGGGCTGTCGATATGTGGTTACGGCCGACGGTGGGGGCTCCGTGCATTGGGATCCTAGAGAAGACCGTTCGGCTCTGGGAGTCCGCAAGTACACGGATGAAGAATGGGCGTCGCTATGTAAAAATTTGAACGCCGCCGGACAATTTTGTCGTGCTCATCGAATGACGCTTGTTTACCATATTCACACCGGCACTGGGGTAGAGACAATGGAGGAAACTGACCGTTTGTGTGCGGGGACGGATCCTGAAGTGGTCTCACTGCTTGTGGATACGGGACATCTGTATTACTGCGGTGTCGATGCGGCAGAAGTAATTCGCAAGTACCGAGATCGCGTGAAATATATTCATTTAAAAGATGTACGGCAACCCAGTTTAGATCAGGTTCAGCAGCACTCCATTAATTTTAACGACTCGGTAAGAAGAGGGATTTTTACTGTTCCAGGTGACGGGGCGATTGATTTCGCTCCTGTCTTTCAAGCGCTTGAGGAGGCGAATTACCAAGGCTGGCTGGTTATTGAAGCGGAACAAGACTCCGTGGCAGCCAACCCAATAGAATATGCGAAAAAGGCGTTGGCATATATTCAGTCACTAACGAATTTGAAAGCATAGTGAAAATTCATGATTTCCCGAAACGGCTGCCTGATGGCAACCGTTTTTTTGTTTGCGTCAATATAGGAGGGAGGTTTTCAATTGTAAAAAAAAACCGGTTGCATACTTGTTGCTATCGTGATATATTGTAACTCCTGCCGCTGATCGGCTGGAACATTCAAGTAAACCAAAGCGTCGTTTCTTCATCTGTACCAAGCAGATTCGTTCTCTGGGCTGGAAAAAAGAAGGACTTGCAATGATGCTACTGGATGTGGTACATTGTGACTCGGCCATGAAACGGCTGAGAAACAATCAAGTAATTGCCCTTTGAAAACTGAACATCGAGTGAGTGCAATAAATAAGAGAATGCAAATTCTCGCTAGCAGTAAATTTTGAGCTCAATCAGCTTTTCTTTAATGGAGAGTTTGATCCTGGCTCAGGACGAACGCTGGCGGCGTGCCTAATACATGCAAGTCGAGCGAGGGTCTTCGGACCCTAGCGGCGGACGGGTGAGTAACACGTAGGCAACCTGCC
>NZ_VNJI01000076.1 GCF_007786445.1 Paenibacillus cremeus
CAGAGCCAAAGTTACTCCATCCAACAATCTAAACGAGATAAATCCGCGAATGACTCTGGGGAGCCCGATGCGGGAAATCCGCACGTCGGGTTCTGATTGGGGCTGACGGCACAAGGAAAAAAAATCCGAGGCCGTCTTCTACCAACCACCGAGTAAACCACGACATGCTCATGGCACGGGTGGCAAAGAAAGTGACGGACAAGCGCGTCCTGAAGTTGATTCGAGCCTACCTAAACGCCGGGGTCATGGCGGATGGAGCGCTAGAGAAAACGGAGGAAGGCACACCGCAAGGTGGCCCATTAAGTCCGCTGTTAGCGAACATCTTACTGGATGACTTGGACAAGGAACTAACCAAGCGGGGACTGCGATTCGTCCGCTACGCGGACGACTGTAACATCTTCGTGGCCAGCAAACGTGCGGGGCAGCGTGTAATGGAATCGGTGACACGCTTCGTAGAAGGGAAGCTGAAACTGAAAGTGAATCGAGAGAAAAGCGCAGTAGATCGGCCGTGGAACCGCAAGTTCCTGGGTTTTAGCTTTCTGCGAGATAAGAAGGCGACGATTCGTCTAGCCCCGCAAACCCTCTCGCGAGTCAAAGAGAAGGTAAGAGAGCTGACCAATCGAACGCGATCGATATCGATGGAGAGCCGAATTACGAAGCTCAACCAATACCTCATCGGCTGGATCGGCTATTTCCGACTGGCCTCTGCTAAAGGCCACTGCGAAAAACTCGATCAGTGGATTCGCCGGAGACTGCGTATGTGCTTGTGGAAGCAGTGGAAACGGGTGCGCACCCGAATTCGCGAACTTCGTGCGCTACGTGTACCAGAATGGGCTTGCTTGGTCATGGCTAATTCCAGACGAGGTGCATGGGAAATGTCTCGAAACACAAACAACGCCCTTCCGACTTCCTACTGGGAAGCGAAAGGGCTGAAAAGTTTGCTAACTCGTTATTTGGAACTTTGTTAACCTTTTGGAACCACCGTATGCGGACCCGCATGTACGGTGGTGTGAGAGGTCGGGGGCTAGGCGCCCCCTCCTACTCGATTTAAGGAGATGTCTGACATGAGGGACAAATAGAGGTACATATGATGTAGAACGAAGATTGCAAATTGGAGAACAGCGTTTACGGCTAGGAGGGCTGAGATGTCAAAGCTGACCCCGTCCGCGCGCCTTCAGGTAAAGGCGGATACATTTTTTTTGCCGGTTCAGAAGGACCACGTCTATTTCCGAAACAACGTTGGCACGTTCCACATGAAAGGCGAGATGATTGACCGATGGCTGGAGAAGCTCGTCCCCATGTTCAACGGGGGGCACACACTGGCGGAATTGACGGACGGGCTATCCGGCCCGTACCGGGACCGGGTGTACGAAATCGCGGAAGTGCTGATGGAAAAAGGCTTTGCGCGCGATGTGAGCCAGGATCGCCCGCACGTTCTCTCTGAGCAAACGGTCCGCAGGTATGCAGGGCAAATCGCTTTTCTCGACAGCTTCGGCGATTCCGGCGCTTACCGGTTTCAGTGTTACCGGCAGGCTGAGGTGCTCGCGGTCGGCTCCGGCCAGATCTTTTCCGCGCTTGTATCGTCACTGCTTGAGTCGGGCCTGCCCCGGTTCCGCATGCTAATTACGGATTCGCTGCCGACGGATCGGCGTCGGCTTACGACTTTGGTGGAGCATGCTCGCTTGACGGACCCCGAGGTGGCGATCGGGGAAGTTGTACTGCCGAACAAGAGTGCCGACGGTTGGCGGGAAGCCGTACGGCCGTTCCAAGCGGTCCTCTATGTGTCTGAGCAGGGCGATTGCGAGGAGCTGCGACTTCTTCATAAGGCATGCCAAGCGGAACGAAAAACGCTGCTTCCCGCCCTGCGACTGCATCAGGCCGGGATCGCGGGCCCGCTCGTGCAGCCGGAGAGAGCGGTCTGCTGGGAATCGGCATGGCGGCGCATCCACGAGTCCGAAGTGTTCAAAGATCCGGAGAGGTTTGCCTTCTCCTCAACGGCGGGGGCGCTGCTCGCAAATGTGATCGTTTTCGAGCTGTTCAAGACTGTGACGGACTCCGCCGAGCCAGAGCTGAGAAACTCACTGTATATGCTTGATTTGGAGACATTGGATGGAAGCTGGCACCCATTACTGCCGCATCCGCTTGCTGCCGGAAAAGTCAATGCCGAAGCTAATTGGGTGAATGACGCAGAGCTTCGGCTCGAAGAAGGGCCGGAAAGCGGTACAGTGAACGGGCTGTTTCCGTACTTCAGCAAGTTGACTTCGGACCGAACCGGAATTTTCCACAGCTGGGAGGAAGGGGACCTTGGCCAGCTGCCTTTGTCACAGTGCCGTGTTCAAGCAGCCGATCCGCTGTCGGAAGGGCCAGTCGGTCTGCTGCCGGACAT
Organism: Paenibacillus cremeus; assembly: GCF_007786445.1. Lineage (GTDB taxonomy): Bacteria > Bacillota > Bacilli > Paenibacillales > NBRC-103111 > Paenibacillus_G > Paenibacillus_G cremeus. The sequence continues at coordinate 2,387 of NZ_VNJI01000076.1, forward strand.
CGTTTGTTCGGGATTGACGCACGGGGAGGCGCGGCGTGAAGCGGGGCTGTCCGGGCTGGAGGCGTATGTGTCGCGGCTTGCGGGGGTTCTCGTGAACACCGAGCTAATCGGCGTCGGTATCGGAGAGACGGCCGTAGAAGGTACGGCTCGCGGACTGCAGGCTTGTTTGACGAAGCATTTGGAGGCGCGGCTGACAGACCGGAAGCCGTCTGTCGTTCGGGTTCGGCTCGGTCAGATTCACGACGAGCCATGCTTATTTTATTTACAGGCGCTGACCACGATGCGGGGCACACCTACGATCGGGCTTGGAGAGGAACTGTGCGGGTTTCCCGTCGTATGGGCAGGCACGGAGGATGGATGGTTCGGAGCCACCGGCTTGAGCGTGACAACGGCGCTGCGCAGGGCGCTGCAGGCGTCGCTGATGAAGGCGCAAAACGGATCCGCATGCCGCGTGCCGCAGGCCGTGGAGGTGAGGACCACGCTGCTTGGTTCGGGCGCCCCGCTGGAGCTGTCCGTCCCAGCCGAGGAGTCGGAGTTGAAGCTGGATGGGGTCAGGGATGCGATACGGAAGCTGAAAATAAGCGGCCGGAAGGTTTTCGTCATCGATTTGGCGGTGGAGCCGTTTTTGCGTGATGGTCCTGCTGCTGTCTTCGGCGTGCTGCTGGGAGAGGGGGAAGCTGGATGAGCGCGGTCGTAGCCGTTGTCGGAGAAGGTGTGCTGGCGGAGCTGGTGTGTGCGGAGCTGATCTCCGAGTGCCGAATCGTTCGTTTGACCGATATCAGGGAGGGGGTGCCGGAAGATGTGGAATTTGCCCTGGTGCTGTGCGATGCCTGGCATCCAGCCGTTCACCGTGAAGCGGAAGCGGAGCTGCAGGCTGCCGGCATTCCATGGCTTCGCGGTTTCGTCGCCTTCGGTGAAGGCGTGGTCGGGCCGCTCGTCAGGCCAGGCCAGCCTGGATGCTCCAGGTGCGCCGATACCCGGCAGCTTATAGCGGGGCGCGACCGCAGGGAAATGTGGGGGCTGCAGCAGCGTTTGACGGAGACCGGGGGAATCCTGTCTGACACATGGGCATCGCGCACGGGACTGCTGCAGATGGCGCATCTGCTTACGGCGGAATCGCGGAACGTGCTGCGGAGCATCCGCCCCCGCACGGAAGAGCGTATGGTTTTGGTCAACCTGAAGACGTTGAATTGCTCCAGCCATTTCTTCCTACCTGATCCGTTGTGTCCCATATGCGGACGTCTGCCCGAAGATTCGCGGGATGCGGCCCGGATCTCGCTTAAGCCGTCCCCGAAAGTCGGAGAAAACATCTACCGCAGCCGATCGCTCCAAGAGCTGAAAGCTTTTCTGGCCCGGGACTATCTCGATTACAAGATTGGATTTCTGAACGGGAAAATGCTGGATCTGGTTTCGCCCTTGGCCGATGCGACGGTGAATCTTCCGATGTTAGAGCAGGACGAGGTGACGGCGGGCCGGACGAACTGCTATGCGGATAGCGAGCTGTCGGCTATTCTGGAGGGCTTGGAGCGTTATTGTGGCACGGCGCCGCGCGGAAAGCGGCCGGTTGTTCGCGGCAGCTACCGGCAACTGGCGGCGGAAGCGCTCGATCCCGTCACGGTTGGGCTGTATGCGAAGGAGCAGTATGAGCTGCCTGGATTCCCTTTTAGGCCGTTCGATCCTGACGCCGAGACCGATTGGGTCTGGGGTTACTCGTTTGCGCAGGGACTCCCGATTTTGGTGCCACAGTGGCTTGCGTATTACAGCTCTCCATGTCGGCAAGGCTTCGTGTACGAGACATCCAACGGCTGCGCCCTGGGCGGAAGCTTGGAGGAAGCGATCATGTACGGAATGCTGGAGGTCGTGGAACGCGATTCGTTCTTGCTGACATGGTACGCGCAGCTGCCTCTTCCCCGCGTAGACCCACAATCCGCCGGAGACCGGGACCTGAAACTCATGGTAGACCGGCTGCGGGCCGTTGCCGGCTTTGATGTGCTCTTGTTTAACGCGACGATGGAAAATGGCATTCCCAGCATTTGGGCGGTGGCGAAAAATAGAAAGCCCCATGGAGTGAATCTTATTTGTGCGGCCGGAGCGCACCCGGATCCGGTACGGGCAGCGAAAGGGGCGGTTCACGAGCTGTCGGGGATGATGCTTACACTAGACCACAAATTAGAGGCGAACCGGGAGGAATATGTGCGGATGCTCCACGATCCTTCGCTGGTTCGGGGCATGGAGGACCATTCCATGCTGTACAGTCTGCCGGAGGCGGAGCCTCGGCTGCGCTTTTTGCTCGAGGAAAACCGGCCGATGCGCACGTTCGCTCAAGAATTTGGGCCTACCCCGAAGCACCTGGATTTAACCGAAGACCTGAAGGCGATGATCGGTAAGTTCCTCCGGCTGCAATTGGATGTGATCGTGGTTGACCAATCGACACCGGAATTGAGGCGTAACGGGCTGCACTGCGTGAAGGTTCTGATTCCCGGCATGCTGCCGATGACGTTCGGCTACCATTTTACTCGGTTGGCGGGACTGGAAAGGGCGCTTCAAGTGCCGACCAAGCTTGGGTATACGGAGCGGCCTTTGCGCCTGGAGGAGCTCAATGCTCATCCACATCCGTTCCCATAAAGGAGCCGGGCCGATGTCTGCTAATGCCAAACCGCGGTATCACTTTAGGGCGATCGGGGGAAGCAGAATGAGTCTGGATGCGTTTATTCGCCAGCTTCATGCCGACGGCATCGGGAGCGGGCTGCCCGGCTGGGAGGTCGATTGGGCCGATGCGCCGCTTGCCTATAAACTGTATCGCGGCCTGCCGACGCTTCCGCTGTCCTCGGATATCCCGATGACGCTGGAAGCGCGGGCAGCGTCTGATGAACCGAGCCTGAAAGACATCGGCCATTTTCTCTGGTACGTCTATGGGCTGACGCAAGTAAGCTATTCTCCTGCAATTCCGATGCGGACGTACCGCAGATTCGTTCCTTCCGGCGGTGGGCTGTACCCGAACGAATTGTACGTATATCTCCGTATGGAAGCCGGCGTTCGCGGACTTTACCATTACGATGCAGCGCATCACCGCCTGGTCCTGCTGCGTGAAGGCGAATACGATTCGTACTTGGCGCAGGCTCTCGGCAACCGCTGTGATCTATCCTCATGCTTCGGAGTTGTCTTTGCATCGACGGTGGGTTGGAAAAATGCTTTCAAATACAACACCTTTGCCTATCGTCTGCAAGGGCTTGACACAGGCGTGCTGCTAGGACAGCTGCTGGAAGCTGCGAAACGGTTCGGTTATGCATCCAGAGTGCATTTCCGGTTTCTGGACCGAGCCGTGGGCCATCTGCTCGGGCTATCCGGCTCAGAGGAGAACGTTTATGCGGTCATACCTCTATCGGTGCAGCGCGCCATCGCTTGGATCGATGATGCCGGCCGTACGCCGATGCAAGTCGCAGCGGATGAGCTGTGCCGTAAGCTTCCGGCGGTTCAGCATGATTATTACATGCGCTCGAGATCCGTTAAGGAGATTCCGCAGCTGACTCAGATAAACGAAGCGGCGGCACTTGATACGCTGTCGCCGTTTCGCCGCTTCGAGGCCGCCAATCGAGCGGAAAGCGGACTTCAGACGGTCTATTTACCACCGGTGAAGCGGCTGAGCTTCGATCTGGCGGCGGCCAGTCGCGCACGACATTCGCCCGAAAGTGAATTCGTCTTGAGCCGTGTAACGGCGCAGCAGCTAGCCTCTCTGCTGCAGGAAGCTGCGGCTTCCTTCGCGTATAGTAACGATTTGGACGGCGGGGGAGATGTGCCTCCGCTTCGTGTTGCGTTATACGGGTGTTTCTATAACGTCGAAGGCATACCGGATGGCGCTTATCGCTATGACGCAGCCACCCACTCGCTTCGGCGAAAGCTTGCCGGTGATCAACGGCTCCGGCTGCAGCAGGGGATGACCCTGCACAACGTCAATTTGTTTCAAGTACCGATCTGTCTGCACATCGCCGGTGACGACGATCACCTGATTCCCAAATTGGGGTATAGAGGCTACCGCATCCAGCAGATGGAGGCCGGTATGCTCCTGCAGCGATTACTGCTGGCGGCGTCCGCTCTCGGTATGGGCGGGCGTCCGCTGCTTGGCTTTCAGGCCAGATCGTGCGATGAGCTTTATCGGATGTCCAGTCATGGACGAATCAGCCTCGTCCAAATCCCGATCGGTCGTTGCCTTCCCCGTCCCCGGCTGGAGGGAGGTTTGCACAGCTAATTTTTACTAGATGGCTTCACTTGATCACATTAGCTCAAGAAAGCGGCGGTGGACGCAAAAAACCAAGGAACTAAGCGAAAGCAAGTTCTCGCTTAGTCCCTTGGTTTTTCAACTATTCCCCTTTTCAACAAGAGATTCTAAAAAATTCATTAAACATATTGTCAAGATAGAGGGAAACATTTACAATGAATTCAAATAAAAAATTTTTAGATGATATAATTTTTATTTAGATTGAATGAATTCAAAAATATTTATTAGGTGAGTGACGCTATTGGAACATATTAGGGAAGAAATGGGTCTACTAACTCAAATTATCAAAGGGATTGCAGCGCAATTCGGGGAAAAATGCGAGGTTGTTTTGCACGACTTAACAGGGGACTACGAGCATACGATTGTAGCGATCGAAAATGCCCATATCACCGGCAGAAGGATCGGAGATTGCGGGAGCAATCTCGGGCTGGAGGTATTACGAGGCTCTGTGAAGGACGGGGACCGGTATAACTACGTTACGCAGACTAAAGACGGGAAAATACTGCGGTCATCCTCCATTTACCTCAAAAACAAAGAGGATAAAATCATTGGCGCCATCTGTATGAACTTGGATATTTCCGATTTGATCATGGCCGAAAATGCGCTGAAATCCATTACGATGCACAGTTTAGATCAAGTGACTGAAGAAGTATTTGTTAACGACGTAAGTGATCTGCTCGATTATTTGCTGCAGCAGTGCCAGAACGAAATTGGAAAGCCGGTTTCCCATATGAGCAAGGAAGAAAAGATCAAAGCCATTCAATTTCTTGATAAACGAGGCGCCTTTCTTATAAAAAAGGCAGGCGACAAGGTATGCCAATTCTTAGACATTTCCAAATTTACGCTTTATAACTACTTAGATGAAGTGCGTGGGGAGCGCACGAGATGATCGGGTAAAAGGGGGGACGTTATGCAGCAGCCAGTGCTTTCCATTCGGAATTTGAAAACGTACTTTAGCGGACGCGATGCGGATGTTCGCGCCGTTGATGGAGTTGACATCGACATTGATGCCGGCCAAATCGTATGTATCGTCGGTGAGTCCGGCAGTGGCAAAAGCATGACTTCATTGTCGGTCATGGGGCTTGTTCCGAGGCCCAAAGGCAAGATCGTCGACGGACAAGTGTGGTTTGATGGGCTCGATCTGCTTACGTTAAGCGAACGTCAGATTAGTGACATCCGCGGACAGGACATCTCAATGATCTTTCAAGAGCCGATGACCTCACTGAATCCGGTGCTTACCATCGGAGATCAGCTGGTGGAGGTGCTGCGGCGTCATCGGAAAACGCCCAAAAAGGAAGCCCTCGAAAAGGCGACGGAGATGCTGCAGTTCGTCGGCGTCGCCCGCGCTTCCGAAATCATTCGCAGCTACCCGCATCAGCTTTCGGGAGGGATGAGGCAGCGTGTTATGATCGCAATGGCCATGATATGCGAGCCCAAGCTTCTCATCGCGGATGAGCCGACTACGGCACTGGACGTTACGATTCAAGCACAGGTACTGGAATTGATGAGACGGATGCGCGATGAATTCGGAACCAGCATTATGATGATAACCCATGATCTCGGAGTCGTTGCCGAAATGGCCGATCGGGTAGTAGTTATGTATGCCGGACAAGTGGTAGAAAACGGGAGCGGAGATCAAGTGTTCAGCACGCCGCTTCATCCGTACACCAGAGCGTTGCTGGCTTCTGTCCCTTCCGTGGACGAGGAAAAGAAAACGCTCTATTCCATCCCGGGTACGGTTCCCAATGCAGCCCGCTTCCCCGAGGGCTGCAGATTCGCAGACCGCTGCGAATATGCGCAAGCATCGTGCCGTGAAGCCATGCCCGATCTACGGGAACTGCAAGAAGGGCATTTTGTGCGCTGCGGTCTAATCTAGAAGGGAGTGAAAAAGCTTGAGTGAACCTCTTCTCGAAGTGAGCCGCCTAAAAAAATATTATCCGATAACAGCCGGGTTATTTAGGAAAACAGTCGGCCACGTGAAAGCGGTTGATGACGTATCGTTTGACATTATGAAGGGTGAAACGCTTGGCATTGTCGGAGAATCGGGATGCGGTAAATCGACGCTGGGCCGCACGGTGATGCGTGTGCTCGACCCGACGGAAGGCAAAATTATGTTTGATAACGAAGAGATCACTCAGTATGAGGGAAGCCGCTTGCGCAGCATTAGGAAAAACTTTCAGATGGTATTCCAGGACCCGTATGCATCATTAAATACGAAAATGAGGGTCGGAGACATCATTGCGGAACCCTTAACTGTAAACAAAATGATGTCACGCCAAGCTGCACAGGACATGGCTCGTCAGCTGCTGGAGCGTGTGGGTCTTCGGATGGAGGATGCAGCGCGTTATCCGCATGAGTTTTCCGGGGGACAGCGGCAGCGGGTCGGTATCGCGAGGTCACTGGCGCTAAGTCCCAAGCTGATCGTGGCCGACGAGGCGGTCTCTGCGCTCGATGTATCGATTCAGGCGCAAATTTTGAACCTGCTTTGGGAGCTGCAGCAGGAATTCGGACTGGCCTATTTATTTATATCCCATAACCTGGCGGTTGTCCGTCATATCAGCAAGCGCGTTGGAGTTATGTATTTGGGGCAGATGGTTGAGCTTGCGGATAAAAGTCAATTATTCAGCAATCCGCTGCATCCGTATACAAAAGCGCTTTTATCCTCGGCCCCAAGTATAGAACGAGGAGCCGTCCGTGAAAAAATTATTCTTCAAGGGGAGCTGCCAAGTCCATCCAATCCCCCTCTCGGATGCCCATTCCACTCGCGATGTCCGAAAGCAATGGACCGCTGCCGCTCAGAGCGCCCGGCTTTGGCGGAGCTGTATGAAGGCCATTCGGTTGCCTGTCATCTTTATTAAGTATTTTAAAAAATAGAGGAGCAGTCCAATGAATGAACAGATCTATCTTCATGTCGTTGACCCGGTGAAGCGCAGCTTGTATCCCGCGGTGATGAAGCATACCTCAGCAGGCTTTAAGCTGGAGCCCATAGAAAGAATGGACCCCCTACTAGATTCGAAAATGTTTTTAAGTCCCGGATGGATTGACCTCCATGCGCATGTGTATGACGGTGTTACCTCATTAAGTGTGCCGGCGGATTCGATCGGTTTGCAAACGGGAGTTCATTTGGTGGCAGACGCAGGGAGTGCGGGCGAGGCCACACTGCCAGGCTTTCGGGATTACGTTGCGCCTCGGTTTCGCACGGAAACGCGGGCTTGGCTGAATATTAGCTCGATTGGCCTAGTGCATCTTCGGGAGGTCGCAGATTTAAGCTTGATCAATGTAGACCGAACGGTCAAAACCGTGATGGAGAACCGTAATTTTATATGCGGTATCAAGGTTCGCTCCAGCGGTGCGATCATCGGCGAAATGGGCCTGCAGCCGCTTCAATTGGCGCTTCTGGCCGCAAGAGAGGTTTCACTGCCCGTCATGGTACATATCGGTGAAGCACCGCCGATCATTGACGATGTGCTTGACTTATTGGGGGAGGGGGATGTCGTCACGCACTGCTATCACGGAAAAATCGGACACCCATGGCATCAAGACGGTACCCCGCGTAAAGCGCTGCAAAAAGCATTGGATAGGGGGGTGAAACTGGATGTTGGGCACGGAGCAGCCAGCTTTAGCTTCGACATTGGGCAGAAAGCGATCGCTGCAGGTGTGCATCCATATACCATCAGTACGGATGCGCATATTCGCAACGTAAACGGCCCAGTGTACGATTTGCCGACCACGATGACGAAGCTGATGGATTGCGGCATGCCGCTCACGGACGTCATCGCTGCTGTCACCGCCTCACCGGCGGAGGTATTAAGGCTGGAAAATTGGTGCAGCTTGGGGGACACGGTGGAACGGGCAACCTTATTCCGCTTGAATGATGGTACGAACGGTACGCGTATCTATAAAGATGCGACGGGGGCAATACGAAAGCCTGAACAGACGATAGCTCCAACGGCGTTCATTTCCAAGGGGATCTTGACGTATCTTGAAAGCCATTAACAGGTTCAATTTATTATGAAGAGAGGGTTGATTTTCAATGAAAGTATTTTCAATGAAAGCAAAATGTCTTCTCATCGCATTAAGCACGTTTCTTGTCGTAACAGGCTGCTCCAGCAGTCCATCGGGTAATCAGCCAAGCTCAAGCACGACTCCTACCGCAACCGACACGAAAAGCGCTGCCCCGGCCAAGGACACATTAATTGTAGCGCAAGATACCGACGCCGGCACCATGGACCCGCAAAAGCAAGGCAAAATTCCCGATATGAGCATTCTGAGCAATATTTTCGATACGCTGGTTACCAGAGACGCAGACAATAAGCTGGCACCGGGACTGGCGACCGAATGGAAGACGATCAACGATACGACGTGGCAATTTAAGCTGCGGCAGGGCGTTAAATTCCAGGACGGGGAGCCCTTTGACGCGAATGCCGTGAAGTTCAGCATCGAACGGCTGCTGAATCCGGCAACGAAGTCTCCGATTGTTGAATTAAACACCGTGAAGTCGGTAGAAATCGTCGATCCCTACACGGTCAATTTCATTACTACCGCACCGGACCCAATCCTACCGAATAAAACGACGCTGTTCGGCGGTGTGATGGTTCCCCCTAAATATATTCAAGAAAAAGGCGATGACAACTTTGCCAAGAATCCGATAGGCACAGGTCCGTATAAATTCGTTTCCTGGCAAAAGGACAATCGGGTGGAGATGGAAGCGAATCCCGACTACTGGCGCGGTGCTCCGAAATTTAAAAAGCTTACGTTCCGCATCATTCCCAACCCAGCAGATATGGTAGCTGCTCTGAAAACGGGAGAAATTGATATCGCAGCCTCGCTGTCTGCGGACGTAGCGGATCAATTAAAAAATGAATCCTCTGTGCAAGTAGCCTCCAACCCATGGATCCGTACATTCTACATCTCGCTGGACACGACGCAAGACGGACCTTTGGCCAAAAAAGAAGTGCGTCAGGCGCTCAACTACGCCATCGACGTGGATACGATGATCAAAACCGTACTTGGCGGTCACGCTGCCCGTGTATCGACCTTAATTCCAAAGCAAAATTTCGGTATCGATACTTCGCTCAAGCCTTATGAGTATAATCCGGACAAAGCAAAGCAGCTGCTGGCACAGGCTGGCTATCCGCAAGGCTTCTCCATTTCGCTTGACGCGACGAATGCTGATTCGAACAACGTTCAGGCGATTGCCGGACAGCTTGCCAAAGTCGGTGTTAATGTGAAAATCAATTTAATGGATAGCGCAACCCTGGTAGGTAACATTACCGCTAAGAAGTCATCGCCGCTTTATTATATCGGTAATACCGGCTGGACGATGGACGCTCTAAGTAACTTTCAGTCGTACATTAGAAGTGACCGACGTTATAACCGCTGGAAAAATGCCGAAGCCGATAAGCTGATCGACACCGAAGAGCAATCCGTTGATCCGAAAGTACGCCAAGAAGCGTTCAACAAGCTTCAAGCCCTTTTGAAAGAAGAAGCACCGTTTATTTACTTGTATCAATTGGATGGTATTTACGGGATGCGTAAAAACATTCAATGGACACCATCTCCGACCGGCGTACTGAATATGTACGGGGCATCAACGAAATAACGATATCGCTGCAAAGGGGGCGACATGAGCTGTGCTGTCCTATATTTTAAGACGATGCTTTTACGCAATCTTTGTGCTATTCGGTGTGGCGACGGTCGTTTTTTTCATCACAAGATTAACTGGGGATCCGGTAACGATCATGCTGCCTCCCGATGCATCGGTTGCACAAATCGAAAGCCTGCGAAAGCAGCTTGGCTTCGATAAACCGGTAATTGAACAGTTCGGCATTTATTTATACCATCTGCTGCAATTTAACTTGGGTCAGTCGCTGAAGTATGGGGAGCCTACGGTTAGGCTGATTGCCGAACGGCTTCCCGCCACGATCGAGCTCGCGACCGCCTCGCTGCTTTTCTCATTGATAGTGGCCATCCCAGCCGGGATCATATCTGCCATCAAGCGGAATTCGTCCGCAGAGTACGGCATTATGACCCTGGTGCTCATTGGGCAATCGATGCCCGTGTTCTGGGTAGGCATTTTGCTCATCTTGCTGTTCTCAGTAGAGCTGCATTGGTTCCCAACCGGGGGGATTGGGGGCGTGAAGCATCTGGTGCTTCCGGCCGTTGCGCTGGGGCTGCATCTTATGGCTCTGGTCACCAGACTGCTTCGATCTTCGCTGATTCAATCGGTGAACTCCGATTATATTCGTACGGCCCGGGCCAAGGGCTTGCTCCCGCGGACGGTCATCGGCAAGCATGCACTGCGCAATTCGCTGCTTCCAGTGGTCACGGTGGTCGGGCTGGAAATCGGTGCGCTGCTCGGCGGTTCTGTTGTAACGGAAACGATTTTTGCCTGGCCGGGGGTAGGACAGCTGCTCGTTCAATCCATCTACAACCGGGATTTCCCCCTTGTGCAGGGAGCGGTCATTTTGCTCGCGGGCTTATTCGTTTTAATTAATCTTCTAGTGGATCTTTGTTATGTATTTATTGATCCTCGGATTCAATACAAGTAGGAGGCGTTCACATTGAAGCGGTTACGTCTAGTACGATCAGGACATGTGGTCACCCAAATCGCTGGCTTGCTTTTGGCCCTATTCCTGCTCGTCGCCATATTTGCTCCGCTGCTTGCGCCTCATGATCCAAACGCACAAGATCTGATGGTCCGGCTGAAAGCTCCCATATGGCTTGCCAATCATGCTGATGGCTATTGGCTGGGAACGGATAATTTGGGACGGGACGTGTTAAGCCGCCTAATATACGGAAGCCGGGTATCCATCTTGGTAGGGCTGTGTGCCGTAGTGCTCTCGGGCCTAATCGGAACGATGATTGGGCTATTGTCGGGGTATTACCGGTTTCTTGATCAGATCGCGATGCGGTTTGCCGACATTCAGCTCGCTTTTCCGACCATCCTGCTCGCACTAGTCATCGTTGCGGTCATCGGCGGTGGGATGAAAAATTTAATCCTGGTGCTTGGCATTACCGGATGGGTGCCTTACGCCAGGGTGATCCGTTCCGAGGTGCTCAGCATTCGCAACAGCGATTTTGTCGTAGCCGCCCAAACGATCGGGGCCAATGATTCCCGCATTTTATTCCGCCATATTTTGCCTAATATTTATGCTCCCATCATTACGATCGGCACCTTCCAGATCGCTTCAGCGATTATCTCCGAATCGTCGCTCAGCTTTCTGGGACTTGGAATACCGGCCAACATTCCGAGCTGGGGCAGTATGTTAAGTCAAGGGCAACTGTATATTAACACCGCCTGGTGGATTACGGTTTTTCCCGGATTTTCGCTGATGCTCGTCGTGTTGGCCATCAATTTGCTTGGAGATACCGTACGTGATTATTTGGATCCGAAAACGCGCAAGGAATAGGGAGGAAGGCCATGCTGTGGTCTTATGCAATAAAGTATGAATGTGACCGCTGTCAGCGCCATTACGAGCTGCTGCAGCCATTAAATACATGTCCGGATTGCGGAGGTCTGCTGGAAATCGAGTATGATATGCCGGCAATGAAGCGTGACCTGAGTCCTTCACTCTTCGCGGGCCGGGAACGCTCCCTTTGGCGTTGGCACGAGTTCTATCCGATCAGCGAACCCGGATGTGTTGTAACGCTTGGCGAAGGAGGAACACCGCTCATCAAGTCGGTTCATGCGGCCAAGGAGCTGGGACTTTCGGAGCTGTATTTCAAGAATGATACGCTGATGCCGACCGGAAGCTTCAAAGACCGCGGCTTTAGTCTGGCTGTCAGCTTCGCCAAGCAGCTTGGACTTACCCGGGGGCTGACTTACAGCTCCGGTAATGCGGGCTCCTCGTTTGCGGCGTACGCTTCACGTGCAGGCATAGACGCTACGGTGCTTGTCGAGTACCTGGCCAATCCGCTTAAGAAGGCTTTGATAGCTTTTTATGGGGCACATACGGCTACACTGTATTTCAAGAGTATGGATGAAATTACGCTCATGCTGGAAAAAGCGGTCAAAGAGCTTGGGCTGTACCAATTCGTCAATTTTATTAATCCGGTCCGGCATGAGGCGATGAAAAGCTACGCGTACGAAATTGCGGAAGAGCTCGGCTGGTGCGCTCCCGATGTGATGGTGCACCCGGTAGGAACCGGCGGAGGAATTTGGGGCGCCTGGAAGGGCTACAGGGAGCTGTACGAGCTGGGCTGGATAAAAGCAAAGCCAAGAATGGTTGCCGTTCAACCCGAGGCTACAGCTCCGATCCCCAAAGCGTTTCAAGAGGGGAAGCCAAGAGCGGATCGGCATGGTGATCCGACCAAGACAATTGCTCAGAGCATTGCCGCAGATTCACAAATTCAAGGCGGTGAGCGTGTGCTCAAAGCGGTTTACGATTCCGGCGGCTTTGCCGCAGCTGTGAGCGACGAGGAAATTATCGAAGCGATGAGGCTGCTTGGAAAAGACGGGATTTGTGCCGAGCCAGCCTCAGCAGCGGGTCTTGCAGCCGTTAGGCAGGCCGTTCGTGAAGGAACGATCCGCAAGGATGACAGAGTGGTATGCGTCATTACTGGCAGCGGCCTGAAGCAAGCTTATCTTATTCAAGAACGTATCCCTGAATCTAATTTGCAGGTAGAGGCTTCGTTTGAAGACCTGCAGCGGCTTTTGACATCGTTATGGGGGTAATGTAATGACAGCATCTCGAACTGTTGTTGAGGCACTGCTGGAATGTATCTCGCTTCCCACGCCCACACCGCCGGGTGAGGTTGCGCTCGTAGCCGATTGGCTTGAAGCATGGGCTAAATCGTTTGATGCCGAGGTCGTCCGTCAGGAGGTTGAGCCCGGTAAAGATAACGTCCTGGTAACTCTAGACTTTGGCCCTGGACCACATCTGGTGTTTAACACGCATATGGATGTGAACAATCCGCAAGGGCAAACCTGGAGGCAATCGCCATACGAGCCTTTCCTTGAGGACGGAAAAATCTTCGGACTTGGTGCATGCGATGCCAAAGGAAGCCTGGTATCTATGCTCTGCGCCATGGAGCGTATTTCCGCTAAGCGGGATGGCCTAAGAGGGAAGCTGACGCTGACGGCGGTCATGGGCGAAGAAGCGGGCGGGATCGGCAGTTTATTTCTTGTCAATCAAGGCATTCGGGCTGATGGGGCCGTTGTAGGAGAGCCTACGCAATTGGAGGTAGCGATTGCCCACAAGGGAACTTACATGAGACGCCTGCGCTTTCAAGGCAAATCGGCTCATTCCGGCAGTCCTCATTTGGGCAACAATGCGATTCATCACGCAGCGGCGTTTTGTACGGAATATGAGCAGTTGGGCCATGAACTGGCAAAATTCCCCCATCCCCAGCTGGGACCGGCCAATGCGGCCGTGACGATTTTTCAAGGCGGCACGCGTCAGAATACGATTCCCGGCAGTGCGGAAATCATCATTGACCGTCGGCTGATCCCGGGAGAGACGCATGAAAAGGCTGACCGTGAGCTGAAGCAAATCATTGAACGGCTGCAGGAGCAGCGGCCCGGCTTTCATGTGGAATCGGTCGAAATCGTCGTCGCGACCATTCCGTCAGAAACAAAGGCGGAGGAACGTATTGTAACCGCGGCTTTAGAAGCGGCTGGGGAAATTACCGGCGTAAAAAAGGAAGCGAAGGGCTTTAGCGCAGGCTGCGATATGAGCAAGCTGGTGACGATTGCCGGTATTCCAACCGTTATTTTAGGTCCGGGAAGCTTGGCTCAGGCCCATGCTCCCGACGAGTTCGTGGAAATATCACAGCTTGAACAAGCGGTCGGTATATATGAACAAATTGCGCGCCGTTTCTTGGGAGAGTGAGCTTATGGATAAGATTCATCATTTTTTACAAAAAAAACGTGATCAGAAAGCGTTCTCGTGTGCCGTATACGCTTATGGGAATTCCACAGGTATTCTGGACTCCGGAGTGGTCGGAACGCTATCTTGGGAAGGTCCGGCGGCTGATACGGAAAGCTTGTTCGATTTGGCTTCCGTTACCAAGCCCATTGTCGCTCTAGCGATCATGAAGCTGTTCGAGGCTGGAGAGCTGCGCCTGGACGATACTGTCTCACGCTTTCTGCCGGACTATGGCACTTCAGATAAAGCGGACATTACCTTGTTTCAGCTCCTGACTCATACGAGCGGGATTCCAGGGCAGCAGCCTTTGTTTCATTTCGCGGATACGCGCGATAAGCTCATGAGGGCGGTGAGGCAGCTTCCGTTAAGGTTTAAGGCCGGAACGAATGTGGAATATACCTCCCAAGGATTTATGATTTTAGGGGATATTATTGAAGCGGTTTTGCAACAGCGTTTGGATTGTACGATGAAGGAATTGGTATTAGAGCCAGTCGGCATGAGCCAAACGATATTTAATCCATCCGCCGAGCTTCGAGACCGCATTGCTGCAACCGAATACTGCTCGTGGAGGAACCGGATTGTTCAAGGCGAAGTTCATGACGAAAATGCGGTCATTCTTGGTGGAATTGCTGGTCATGCTGGACTGTTTGGCACTGTCTCGGATTTGAGCCGGCTGGCTCAAACCATGCTGTGTAAAGGGGAAACGCACCAAGGAAAGTGGCTGCATGCGGCTACAGTTGAGCTGATGTCCAAGAGACACACCCCGCCGAATCTTCTTTCCCGATGCCTCGGCTGGCAGGGAAAGGACGCGCGGCATTCTCCGGCAGGAGATCTGTTTTCCGACGAAGCTTACGGTCATACGGGGTTTACAGGAACAAGTATATTTATGGATCCTGCGCACGATCGATTTGCCATTCTACTGACGAATCGCGTCCACCCTTCACGCGATAACGATTCGATCGCTAGCATCCGTGCGATCTATCATAACCTAGTTTGCTTGGCAACATCATAATCCATCCCAACACTGGAGGTCATGACTATGAAAAAAGAAATCCAAACCTTGCTCGCTCCAGGACCGGTAGGCCCTTACTCCCAAGGCATTCAAGTCGGTAATCGAGTATATGTCGCAGGCCAAGGGCCACTGAATCCGGAAACCGGCACCGTTCCGGAAACGATCGAGGAGCAAACGCGGCAAGTGCTGACCAATATTCAAAATATATTGACCGCAGCCGGTGCTACCATGGATCACGTCGTTAAAGTCACGGCTCATTTGTCCGATTTGAAATATTTTGATGCGTACAACTCTGTATACGAGCAGTTTTTCAGCAGGCCGTATCCAGTTCGGACGACCGTAGGAAGCCAGTTGGATAACATTCTGGTGGAGATCGATGTAATTGCTGAAATTTAAAATTTAACTAGAACTCATTAAACTGTGGACACTTAATAAAAAGGTGCTAAGCTGTAAGAAGATGGCTTCTGAATTCATCAGGAGTCATCTTTTTTAATCCCCACTGGTAGCGTGAGGTGTTTTACATCAAGATATTGATGCACTCTCTGTCTTAGCTCTTCGATGGTCTGACAGTCCTCGTTTAAACAGGCGCCTACACTCGATGAGGCGCCTGTTTGTATTGTCATATTTTTTCAGGAATGTCCGTCAGGGATCAATTTTTAAAATATGTACATACAAGTTTGGCGGTCGACCTGCTGCCGACCGAACACGATATCGCCCAGCGCTTTCAGATGAGCCGCCAAACGGTACGGCAAGCGCTCGGAGCGCTTGAACAGGAAGGCTTGATTAGCCGCATGCAAGGAAAAGGGACGTATGTTTCCGAGCCTTCTGGCCAAACACAGGCTGCAGAAGCCGAGCCTTCGGAAATTAAGACCATCGGTGTACTCACGACCTACATCTCCGACTACATCTTTCCTCACATCGTTCGCGGCATCGAATCGGAGCTGCGGCGCCACGGATACCGGCTAGCTCTGTCCAGCACGGATAACGAAAAAGAGCACGAACGCGAAAGTCTGGAGATGCTGCTTCGCGAGCCGCTCAGCGGACTAATCATTGAACCGACTAGCAGTGCTGCGCTGGGCAACCCGAACTTCTCGTACTATGCTTCGCTCGATTACAAAAATGCTCCTGTTGAGCCTGTGGTCTTCAAGCCAGAGCTGATCGCCCGCGAATCAACCTCCACTCCTGCAAGAGGATCTTAGAAAAAAATAGTAGCCCAAAATGTATGTACATATTATAATAACTTTATCATTATTGTACGAACCATTAACTTCTGCCAGGCAGCTCAGCAAGGTTGCCCTGAAGTGAAGTTAGGTGCAAACTATTTTCGCATAAGGAGTGTGTAGTCCTTGTTGGAAGATTTGAAACAAGCCGTACTGGAAGCGAACTTGGAGCTGCCGAAGTACGGTCTCGTTACGTTCACCTGGGGAAATGTAAGTGGTATTGATCGCGCCTCCGGGCTAGTCGTCATTAAGCCAAGCGGAGTGCCTTACGAATCGCTGAAACGGGACGACATGGTCGTCGTTGACTTGGAAGGCAACGTCTTGGAAGGCAAGCTGAAGCCTTCGTCCGACACGCCAACCCATTTGGTGCTGTACAAGGCGTTCGGGACAATCGGCGGAATCGTCCACACCCATTCGCCGTGGGCAACTAGCTGGGCGCAAGCAGGGCGCGCCATACCGGCACTCGGCACGACGCACGCCGACTATTATTACGGTACGATTCCGTGCACACGGGACATGACCGAGGACGAAATTAAAGGCGCTTATGAGCTGGAGACCGGCAACGTGATCACAGAGACATTCCGCAATTACGATCCGGCGATGGTACCCGGCGTGCTTGTCAAGGGCCACGCTCCGTTCAATTGGGGCAAGGACCCGCATGATGCCGTCCATAACGCGGTCGTACTCGAGGAAGTGGCAAAAATTGCTTTTCATACACTTCAGCTGCAGCCGGGGATCGGTTCCATGGATCAAGTACTGCTTGACAAGCATTTTTTGCGCAAGCACGGCAAGAACGCATATTACGGCCAGACCGGCAATGCGTGAGAGCCATAATTAACTTACTATAAATTTTATTCATGATTCTTAGGAGGGATTTCGATGCTCGATTTGACAAAACACCAATTCTGGTTCGTGACCGGTAGCCAGCATTTGTATGGTCCGGAGACGATCGAAGAAGTCGCTTCACATTCGCAGGAAATTGTCATTGGCCTGAACGCAAGTGATAATTTGCCCTGCTCCGTTGTTTTCAAGGGAGTGCTCACGACACCTGACGATATTCGCCGACTGTGCATCGAAGCCAACTCGGACGAATCTTGTGCCGGCCTGATCACCTGGATGCACACCTTCTCCCCTGCTAAAATGTGGATCGCGGGCCTGAGCGAGCTGCGCAAGCCACTGCTGCACCTGCATACACAGTACAATCGCGACATACCATGGAGCAGTATCGATATGGACTTTATGAACACGAATCAGGCGGCTCACGGCGATCGAGAGTATGGCTTTATTGGCGCCCGCATGGGACTGTCCCGTAAAATCGTTGTCGGTTACTGGGCACATGCTGACGTTCAGCATCGTATCGGCTCTTGGATGCATACCGCCGTCGCTTTGCAGGAAGGACGCCGGCTGAAGGTTGCCCGCTTTGGTGACAATATGCGCCAAGTGGCCGTAACCGAAGGAGATAAAGTGGAAGCCCAAATCAAGTTCGGATGGTCGATTAACGGCTATGGCGTCGGCGATTTGGTAGCGCGCGTCAATGACGTGACGGAAGCTGAAATCAATGCACTGATGGATGAATACGAGTCTCTTTACGATATTACATCGGAAGGTCGCCAGGCCGGAGCTGTGCGCGACGCCATCCGTTATCAGGCTCGTATCGAGCTTGGACTCAAGGCGTTCTTGGTAGAAGGCGGCTTTGGGGCATTCACCACTTCGTTCGAAGATCTTCACGGCTTGCAGCAGCTGCCGGGTCTTGCCGTACAGCGTCTCATGGGAGCGGGTTACGGCTTCGGCGGAGAAGGCGACTGGAAGACGTCGGCGTTTACCCGCGTCATGAAGCTGATTGCAGGCAACAAAGGCACTTCGTTCATGGAGGATTATACGTATCATTTTGAGCCGGGGAACGAGCTGGTACTCGGATCGCACATGCTGGAAATCTGCCCGACGATTGCGGCGAACAAGCCACGCATCGAAGTGCATCCGCTCGGGATCGGCGGAAAAGCAGATCCTGCCCGTCTAGTGTTCGACGGTCAGGCCGGTCCAGCTCTCAATGCGACCCTCATCGATCTGGGCAACCGTTTCCGTCTGCTTATCAACACGGTCGATGCCGTTCCAGCGCCGCAACCGATGCCGAAGCTGCCGGTTGCCCGCGTACTATGGCAGGCGCATCCTTCCCTTCAGGAATCGGCCGAAGCTTGGATCCTGGCAGGGGGCGCTCATCATACGGTGTTCTCCAATAAAGTAACGGTTGAACAGCTAATCGATTGGGCGGATATGACCGGTGTTGAATACGTGCTCATTGATCGCGATACAAAAGTGCAGCAGCTGCGGCGCGAGCTGCAGTGGAGCGACATGGTCTGGAAGCTTAGATAAGCGGTAGTTGAAAATATAGCCCTTCCCTTGTTTTAGATGGGGGTAGGGCTGCTTCGCTTTAATGCTGTCTGATGTTTATCAACAGGATGGAGGGATATTCTATGAGCTTTGAAGTTAATCATGCTATTTTAAATGGCAAAACCACCCTTGGGATTGAGCTTGGTTCGACCCGGATCAAAGCGGTTCTCATTGGTGAAGACCAATCGCCTATTGCATCCGGCAGCCATGTCTGGGAAAACAGCTATACGAACCAGATCTGGACCTACAGCTTGGAGGATATATGGAAGGGCTTACAGGATAGCTACCAAAAGATGGCCGCGGAGGTGAAGCAGCGGTACGGTGTTCCGTTACAAACCATTGGAGCCATCGGCCTCAGCGGCATGATGCATGGTTATATGGTCTTTAATAAGGATGGAGAGCAGTTGGTTCCCTTCCGCACCTGGCGGAACAATATTACCGAGCAAGCTTCCAAAGTACTGACTGAATTGTTCCACTATCCCATTCCCCAACGTTGGAGCATTGCTCATCTCTATCAAGCTGTTCTAAACCAGGAAGCGCATATCGCACAGATTGATTTCCAGACCACTTTAGCCGGATATGTCCATTGGAAGCTAACCGGACAAAAGGTGTTGGGCGTTGGAGAAGCATCCGGTGTATTCCCGATCGATCTGACTACGAAAACCTATAACGCAAAAATGATCCAGCAATTCAATGAATTGATTGCAGTTCAAAATCTTCCGTGGAAACTGGAGGATGTTTTGCCCCAAGTTTTGGTGGCAGGTGAAAGTGCTTGTGCTCTCACAGAGGAAGGAGCTAAGCTTCTGGATGTTAGCGGAGAGCTCAAACCCGGTATTCCTCTCTGTCCACCGGAAGGGGATGCTGGAACAGGCATGGTTGCAACGAACAGCGTCGCCCAACGTACAGGTAACGTGTCTGCTGGAACCTCCGTCTTTGCCATGGTTGTACTCGAAAAAGAATTGTCCCAAGTATATTCCGAGATCGACCTAGTCACCACACCTACCGGTAATCTGGTCGCTATGGCACATGCCAATAATTGCTCTTCCGACCTTAATGCATGGGTAGGTTTGTTTGACGAATTTGCTAAGGTCATGGGTTTGGATTCAGATCTGAATCAGTTATATAGCACTTTATATAACTTGGCTCTACAAGGGGACCCGGACTGTGGCGGCCTGTTGGCTTACGGCTATCTTTCGGGTGAACACATCACTCATTTTGAAGAAGGCCGTCCACTGTTTTTACGTTCGCCCGGCAGCAAATTCAATTTGGCCAATTTCATCCGAGTCCATTTGTTTACGGCATTGGGAGCGCTAAAAATCGGAATGGACATACTACTCAAACAAGAAGCCGTGAAGCTGGAGGAAATCTTGGGCCATGGGGGCTTTTTCAAAACCGAGGGTGTAGGGCAGAGCGTTATGGCGGCTGCTTTAAATGTTCCTGTATCCGTTATGGAAACCGCAGGGGAAGGTGGAGCATGGGGAATTGCTCTCCTGGCCTCCTATATGATCAACAAGGAAGAGAACGAGACGTTAGAGAATTATTTGAGCCGGAAGGTTTTCTCAGAAAAAATGGGCAAGACGATGTCGCCCCAGCCCAAGGACGTGGAAGGATTCGAAGCGTTCATGAAAAGATACAAACATGGACTGGCTATCGAGAAAGCTGCAGTAGAGTATTTCCAATAGATTGTAATAAGAGCCTTTCAACTCACTTCGATAGTGAATTGGAAGGTTCTTACATTTGGAGCAGCCCTTCTTACTAATCGAATCTAATCAAGTATGACATCTAACCCAGTAAATTTATTGTGCGACTTTGCTGTAAACAACCCATTCCCTTTCTTTTCACTTGAATACTTATATAACCAGGTAGATAAAGGTGGTGGAGACATTGACAAAAAAAATATTTGCCCCTTATAAACCAGTAGCTTCCGGATTATTCGCTATCCCTGCTGTTCACCCTGGATGGAAATCTGGAAATTGGTCAGGCTATGCGCTCAAGAAAGCGAAAAAAAATTCGTTTTACAGCATATCCGGTTATTGGATTGTCCCGCGGGTAAAGCCTAGCAAACAAAATAAATATTCTTCGGTATGGATCGGAATTGATGGATTCAACAACGCTTCGTTAATTCAGACTGGAACGGAACAAGATTACGTAAATGGTAAAGCGGTTTATTATCCTTGGTGGGAAATTTTACCCGAACCCGAAACAACGATTTCTTTACCTGTCTCTCCCAATGATTTAATGTTTGCTAAAATCTCAAAGCTTAATAACTCAACTTTCGCAGCTTGAAATTGGCAAATAGACCTTGATGTAACTAGGCAAACCCGCGGTCCAATTCTGGAGTTGACGATGAATTAGCGTCGAGATTTGCTTTCCTGCCTTTGCGGCAACTTCATTCATCAGTTCGACCAGTTGTTGAAGAGCGACGACCCAGTCCATTGTTCCAACTTCGTCGCACAACAAATAAAACAGACCTCCAATCGTCCGTTGGT
>NZ_VNJI01000077.1 GCF_007786445.1 Paenibacillus cremeus
GTTTCTCTTTGTGATTACGAAGCATCGCTAATCCCTCCTAATGAACCTATATCTATTATATTCCTAAAATAGATATATTTGGACTTTGTTCTGATGAGGGCACTGACTTTTTCGGAGGTCTCCCTTGCGGCGTTCCCAAATCTGAGCGTCGAACCGTTCCTTCTTCCATGACTCCTGCATTCAGCCACTGTCGAACCAGCTTCAAGATACGTCTGTCACTAATCCGCATTCCCACCAGTTTCATCAGTTTCTCTTGATTGATGTTGTCGAAGTAACCTTGGATGTCGACGTCGACCACCCAATTCCCTTTGCGGTTACATGCTTTTCGGATACGATCAAGCGCTTGCTTGGCACTTCGTCTCGGTCGAAACCCATACGAGGCTTCCTGAAAGTCCGCTTCAAAGATTGGCTCCATAACCAGTTTCACTGCCATCTGTATGACCCGGTCTCGGATGGTGGGAATGCCTAACGGCCTTTGCTTTCCATCTTTCTTCGGAATGTAGTGCCGTTTTACAGGCTGGGGGCGATACTTGCCCTCTTTTATGATTCGATGACATTCGTACAGGAAAAGATATTCCCCTTGCTTTTCGATGTCCGCGAGCGTTTCCCCGTCGACTCCTGACGAGCCTTTATTCGCCCTTACTTTTCTCCAAGCTTCCCACAGAATGTCCATCCGGTAGACCTTGTCATACAACGCGTGGAATCTACGCTTCTTGCTTTCCTTGGCCGCATGACCTAGCTTCTCTTGGAGTTGTTGAACTTTTTCCTTTGGTGTCGTTAGCCGTTTGGCATTCACTGACTCGTACCTCCTTAAGAAACATAAACAAAGCAGGGTTCCTTCCCTCCCGCAGGTTGTGTTGTCCTGCGTTCCTCGGTAGTATGAACCCCTCGGACTCCCTTCCTGCAGACCTCTCACTTCGCCTTCTGGGCTTATAGAGCATCTCTTTACGGTTTCAAAAAAAAATTTTCTTCCGTGCAGGGGAGGGTCTCCCCAGTTCACTGCATCCTCTTTCATACCATGCCGATCCCCTTACGCCGGAGGATTCTTCGCTACTGTTCCAAGTTCTTAGTAGCTTCCGTGGCCTTCATCCAAGTTAGCGAGATTCGGCTTCCCCTTTTCCCTCTTGCGAGGCCTTTTTGACGACGCGGCAGGATTCACTTCATGTTACGGCCTGGTATGTTGCTCGCCCTGTCTCTGGCAGGTACTTTCGTCGATACGCTTCTACTCACAGATTTCGCCGTGTGCAGGTATCCTAGCTACACGGGGGCTTGGCCCCTCCCGTGACCGGACTTGTATGATGAAGATGTCGATGCAGAAGTCATGATTATGCAGAATGTTGTATAATCCATCCCGTGCAGAGGTCGATAGCATACGGGACTGAGGAGTGAAAACTGCCTCTTGTGCAAGAGTTCGCTCGACTGTACGGGAACTGCCTCGATTAAGGAAATTGGTGATCTTCTTTAGAAGAGTCCCTTATCAATCACAAGTATGATGGAATCCGTACAATCTGCAAAAAAGTCAACTGGGGAGACGGGAACAGTTATGTCAGTACTTAATGTAGGATGTGATCTAGCAATTAAATCTCCAACGAAAGTGACGGTGATGGATAGCGGAGGACGCATCGTTAATCGATTTCAGTTCAGGCTTAATAGCAAGGGATTTGAATACTTCTTTACGATGATTGAGGCGGGAGGACATCCTAACATACGGATCATTTGTGAACCCACTTCAATGATGTGGTTCCCGTTAGCGGTGGCTGCCAAGAAAAGAGGACATGCTGTTTATCGCGTGAAAAGTGAGAAAGTAAGCGACCTAAGGAAATATTACAAGAAGCATACCAAAACAGACCGAATTGACGCTGACACATTAGCTATATGAAGTTGAGCTTCCTACCGCTAAACATACAGCTCTTAGCCGAATGATCCGTCAACATGAAAAATTGACGATGTCCATTAGCAATCGAAAGAGGCGCATTCAAGACTTGGTAACATTCGCGGTCCCTTTACTGCTAGATTGTTTTGAAGATCCGTTTACTCTACGTGCACGACTCGTATTCAAAAAATATTTTCATCCTGCTCGCGTTAAACAATTAGGAGTACGTCGCTTAGCAAGTGCTCTCTTAAAAGGGAGCGACAAGCCCATGCACGCTGGACTGGACGAGCAAGTCTATGCTGCTCTCATGGATGCCTATGAGCTCTATGGGGAGCAAGAATTCTTGGACTTTGATGCGTTGAGTGATGAAATGACCCACGAAATCGAGATGCTTGAACAGGAGGAGAAGCTTCTCCAAATGTTAAACGAGAAGATTTATGCTCTGTACGAACATTTACATCCCTCACGAAACTTAGAAACAATCCCAGGTATCGGAAAAACCTTAGCACCAGTCATGTTTGCCATTATCTCCAACCCCGGACGTTTTTCTTCTACAGAAGGATTTCGCAGCTTCACCGGTATGATTCCTGGTAGAAGTGAATCTGGACTTATGGAAGGTAAAGGAGGCAAAATGACAAAGGCAGGACCACCAAGCATACGCCGTGCCTTATACCTCGCCGCTGATGTCGCTCGTCAGTGGGATCCGCAGATTGCAAAGCACTATTACGAGCAGATGGTGCTAAAAGGTAACCAACATGTTAAAGCTACTTGTGCAATTGCCACTAAGATGGCTTCTCGAGTCTTACGTGTGCTTAAAGAGGATGTTCCATATGAAATACGTGATGTAGACGGAACTGTTTTAACACGTCAGGAAGCACGACAAACAATAGTTGAAAATTGGATGGTTCCCGATACCGTCCGAAAACGCCTTAGAAAGAAAAAATGAATCCCTGATTGACTCTCAAGAGGCAGCAATGCTCCTCACTCAATCGGGATTCTAATTTATTGTAACACGATCTATATTTTAAAAAACATGGTAAGTGGAATTTTATTATGAATATAAACATATGTGAATTATTTCACGATATACTTGTGTATAAAAATTCATTCTGAAATACTTGCAAACAGTTAGGAAATCTTTCACCGGTTAGAAGATGCGTGCTTAGCTGGGCACGCCCAACAAAAAAAGAGCGGAAAAAATCCGCTCTTAAAATAGCTACTCAGCTCAATAGGTGGCATACAGCTGTTTCAAATCCGAAATCAGCTCCTCATTACTCCCCTGCTCGTCATCCTCCTCGGAGTTCCCGAATTTTTCAATTAACGAGGCCGTGACGAATTCCGCGTTCACACTGTAATGCTTCAGTACATTCACTAGCTTGTCCAGCTGCTCATGGTTTTCAAGCAACTCGTTCAGTCTGCTCATTGGTTTTTCCTCATCAAGTCACCGATGGCCAGCGTAGACCACACCTTATCCGCCTCAGCGTACAGCTGGTCGTCTTCGTCTGCAATGATGTCCACATTGGCGATTTCCGCCGCCTCCCCCTCGCTCAGCTTGCGGCCGAATTTTAGCTCCAGCCTGCGGATTTCCTCTTGTTCCATGCGACTTGCCCTCCTGATCGTTTTGCTAATAGTGTTTCCTGCTGGTCCCATGTTATGCGGTGGAAGGCGGTACTAGAAAAAGTTAGTACTTACTCCCGACCGCTATTCGGATTACATTGGAAACAAATAACAATGATCTGGAAGAGAGAGCGTGAGACGAATGAATGACTTTTGGCGAAAATCTTGGATTAGCGTGCTGGGTGCCATTTTTATCCTAAGCAGTATCGTGTATCTGTTCAAGCTGTCCTTATCGCTCGGCTGGCTGACGGATTCACTCAAAATCGGCCTCGGGCTCGCCCTAGGGGCAGGGGCCGCGTTGGTAGGACTGAAGCTGCTGGGTAGGCTCAAGCTGGCCGGAGAGGTCGCTACAGGCCTTGGAGCCGCCGTGCTGTACGCCACGTTCGCGTTTGCCGGCATCTATTATGCATTATGGGATTCGATGACCATATTCATCTGCATGCTTGCGCTGACGCTTACGATCAGCATTCTTTCCTTCAAAATGAAACTCCGGCTCTTGATGATCATGGCGCTCGTCGGCGGACTGCTATCGCCCATGCTGCTGCGACCGGAAACCGACCAGGTATTCACTCTGTTTCTGTATTTACTCGTATTGAACAGCGCGTTTTTTACCGTCAGCATTCGTCTCGCATGGACGGAGCTGAAGCTGATCGGCTTTGCCGGAACATGGCTGCTGTACTTGATCTATTTTATCCAGATGCATCCGGTGCTCGACCACTTCTGGAGCCTGCCGTTCAGATATGCTTTCGCAGCCTATCTATTTTTTACCTTAGCCTTCTTCTTCTCCTCCTGGAAAAGCAACCTGAAATTCGACGGTCTGAATCTCTATATAAGCTTCGTGAATGCCTTGATCTTCGGCCTGTGGGCGATGATTACGCTGGATGGAATCGCATCCTTCGGGTACCCGCTGCTCGTCATGGGACTGCTGTATGTGCTGCTGGCTGTTGTCGTGTATAGGCTGACCGGAGCGTTCTCCACTTCTGTGATCGTGCGGCTCATCGGCGGAATCTTGCTCCTGCTGCTCGCCTTCACGCAGTTCGGTCAAGGCTTGGATGTTAAACCGCTGCTTAGCGTTTATTTTTGGCTGGTGGTGGCGGCGGGGATGCTCGGAATCGGGCAATGGAAGCATTGGGATGGGCTCCGCGGCGGCGCTCTGGCGATCTGGCTCGCTGTTGGGTGCTACTGGTTCTATACAACTTGGGATACCCCTTGGGGCATTTGGTTCGGGGTGTATCTGCCATTCCTCAACTGGGCCGCGCTTGCTTGGGAGCTGCTGGCTGCCATGGGCTTTTATGTATCGCTGAACGGGCGGTTTGCGAAGCTGAGCGATCGTGACAATGCGCTGCTGGCTAGCGTCCTCTCCGTGCTGAGTCATCTCGTAGTCGGCGGGCTGCTGACCATTCAAGTGGACAATATGATCACCTATTACCAGCTGGAGCGGTTCATCGATTTGGATTTGTCGCTCTCGGTCGCTTGGGGCATTTATGCGCTGCTGCTTTTTGTATGGGGAGCGTACAGCCGGCAAAACCTGTATCGTACCTTCGGCTCGGTAGTGCTGCTTGGGGTAGCGGCCAAAACGCTGCTCCTCGACCTCTCCGGAAGTGAAACGGTGTATAAAGTGATCGTCTTGTTCGTGCTCGGTGTCATCACGTTTGTCATCGCCTATGTGAATGGAAAATGGAAGGTTCCAGGTGAAGGTGTGAGTAAGCCGGAGGAAGCTCCGTCGGAGCGGTAAAAAAGGAAAAACCATCTTTCGATAGGCGGCTGCCCTGGGAAGATGGTTTTATTGCTTTTGGATATGATAGGCGCATTTGCTGCCGCCCTTGGCTAAACACTCGGTGCGTTCCACTTCGGCCCCGAGCAGGCTCTTGAACATGGACAGCTCGCAGCTGCATGCGTGATTATATTGATTGGCGACCTGGGAAATCGGACAGTTGTACTCGTTGATCACGTAATCCCCGTTGTCGGTCTCTTCGAGCTCGACCATATAGCCGTTCGCATTCTGAATGTCTGCCAGCTCTTTGACTCGCTCATCCAACGATTTGCCGGCCATTCGGTCTTCATAGCGGCTGATCAAGCGTTCCTTTCGGCCTTCGAACAGCTGCTCCACCTTATTCTCGCCCGCGAGCGTTACCAGCTCTTCCAATAAGTCGAGGGTCAGATGGTGATATTTCTTGGGAAATAATTCTTCGGCATTTTCCGTCAAAAAATACAGATTCGTCGGTCTTCCCATCGCTTGCCGGACTAGCTTGGAATCGATCAGACCGTCTCTTTCCAGGGTGTTCAAATGCCTGCGAACCGCCATTTCCGTGATGCCGAGCTGTTTGGCCATTTCGTTCACACTAAGCAAGCCTTTGGTTTTCAGCATCGTCAAAATAACTTTGCGCGTCGACACATCCTGCTCTTGATTCATCCGGTCTCACCGCCCTACTAATTCGTATATGCACATCTCGAGGGTGCTTAACGATGTGAATGAAATCATTGTATACGAAATGGAGGCATAAGTAAATTAGTATACTAAAATGTATGTAAAAGCCTAATCAAGGAAATGGTTGCTTTTCAATTAAGGGCGTCTACAGCTGCTCTTTGCTGATAAAAGCAGGGACGGTCTCAGCAAATACCTGCAGCGCTTCCGGCAGCCGGCTGATGAGTGGGTGCAAGCCTTCCCGGCGAATCAGCGGATAATCCTGAACCAACAGCCGACGGTTCGACACCAGCTCCTTGAACAGCGCGGTTGTCTCTGCGCTCAGCACCTTTTCGTCCTGCAAAATGTCGATAATATCCTCGTAGCTGCTAGCATCGCGCATCATGAACGCGTCGATCAGCAGACTGCCGATGTCGGTGACTGTTTCAATCGCCAAATGCAGCGCCCGCTCCTGCGCCAAATGCATCAGCAGACTCGCGTCGATCGTCCATTGCTGCTCCAGCTCCTGACAGGCCTCGATAATCATCGGAATTTGAGACAGCCGCAGCCCAATTTGTTCGTGATTAACATAGTACATTCAGTTATCTCCGTTTCTTCTTTTTCCATCTGGACCACAGCACGATCGCCGGGAACGAGACGAAGAGTAAAAAAATCAGCAGGACTGCCTGCATTAAATATTCGTAGCTCATTTGTTTTGCCGCTCCTTATGACTTCGTCCGGCTCTCCCGCCAGTACGCCCAATGGTTCGTCGGTCCGTGGCCGCCGCCAATTCCTAATTCATGCTGGATGGCCAGCGTGATAAACCGCTTCGCCGTATGCACCGCTTCCAGCAGCGGCTTCCCCTTGGCCAGCTCCGCTGTGATCGCAGCTGAGAAGGTGCACCCTGTCCCGTGCGTGTGGCGCGTCTCGTAACGCTGGGCGCTCAGCAGGTGAAACTGCTCGCCATCGTACAGCACATCCGTCGGCTCGCCGCTGCTGTGCCCGCCTTTGACGACCGCAGCCGCCGCGCCGAACTCCTTCACGATCGTTCTCGCCGCCAGCTTCATCTCCTCCAGCGACGTAATTGCTCTGCCGGTGATGACCTCGGCTTCCGGGATGTTCGGCGTGACGACCGCCGCAAGCGGCAGCAGCTTGGTACGCAAGGCGTCCTGCGCGCTTGCGGCCAGCAGGCTGGCGCCTCCCTTGGCGACCATTACCGGGTCGATGACCAGCTTCTTCAGTCCATGCGCCCGGATTCGCTCCGCGACCAGCTCAATGACCTGCGGCTGCGAGAGCATGCCGGTTTTGGCGGCATCGACCCCAAGGTCCGTAAAGACCGCGTCGATCTGCCGCTCGATCCCTTCGAGGGGGATGTCGTAAATCCCATGCACGCCGAGCGTGTTCTGCGCTGTGACGGCCGTGATGGCCGACATGCCGAACACCTCCAGCATCTGAAACGTCTTCAGATCCGCTTGAATGCCCGCACCGCCGCCGCTGTCCGAGCCTGCAATCGTTAATGCTTTAAACACCATCGTTCCTTCCTCCCGCTCCTGCCGCTTTCCCCGTCCCCACGGATCACTCCGTCAGCCCGTCCTTACGGCTTGTCTTCATCTAAGTTTAGTCTTCCGGCCCTTCAGCGTCAAGGCGCGCCGCCGTTTAGCCTTCCAGCGTTCATGACCATTTCGTGACAAGTTTGGCAAACGCTTTGACGATTGTTGGGATCGAGGGGTATGATGAGGGTAAACTACTGCCCCTTCGGGGAAAGGACTCGATTTCATGCTTTCAGCGTCCATGAAGCCTCAGCTTCATGTTATTACCACCGGGCAGCAAGAGCTGGGCGAGGTGGCGGCGATTCTGGAGCGCTGCCCCACCGCGCTCATCGATGTGCTGCACGTGCGTGAGAAGCATCGCAGCGCACGGGAGCTTGTGGCCTGGCACGCGAGGCTGAAGCCGCTGCTGCCGCATACGGCGGTCGTGCTCAACGACCGCCTGGATGCGGCGCTGGCGGCGGGGGCCGACGGCGTGCAGCTGACCGGCAGCAGCCTGTCGGCGGCTCAGGCGCGGCGGATCGCGCCGCCTGGCCTCGCCATCGGCTGCTCGGTCCACTCGGCCGAAGAAGCGAAGTCGGCGGCCCGGGAGGGCGCCGATTTCGTGATCTTCGGCCACGTGTTTGCGACGGGCTCGAAGCCCGGCCTCGCCCCGCGCGGCCTCCCCGCGCTAGCCGAGGCCGCGGCGGCGGCTTCGCCCGTCCCGGTCATCGCGATCGGCGGCATGACGCCGGATCGCGTCAGCGATGTGCTCGCCGCCGGCGCCGGCGGCATCGCCGTGCTGTCCTCGGTGCTGCTGCACGAGGACCCGGCCGGACAGCTCGCCGCGTTCCGCGAAGCGCTCAATCGCCATACATCAAGGAGTGAACTGGACTCATGACGATAACATCATCATCCCAAACTACACGTCCTACAGCCATTGTTATCGGCGGAGGTGTGATCGGCGGCGCAGCAGCCTATGATCTCAGCAAAGCCGGATTCGACGTCACCGTGCTGGACAAAGGCGCCTTCGGCCAAGAAGCCTCCACAGCAGCAGCAGGCATGCTGGGAGCTCAGGTCGAGACGCATCATTCCGGCCCATTCTATGAGCTCTGCCGCCATAGCCAGCAGCTGTACCGAGCTTGGACGGACGAGCTGGAGCAGATCAGCGGCATCTCGGCGCAATACATA
The DNA here is from genome assembly GCF_007786445.1 of Paenibacillus cremeus. Classification (GTDB taxonomy): domain Bacteria; phylum Bacillota; class Bacilli; order Paenibacillales; family NBRC-103111; genus Paenibacillus_G; species Paenibacillus_G cremeus. The sequence continues at coordinate 8,612 of NZ_VNJI01000077.1, forward strand.
AGTGAAGGTATCCTGCGCGCCGCGCTGACGGACGAGGACGAGCAAGAGCTGCGCAGCCGGCTGCCGTGGATTCAGGACGCCGAGTGGCTCGACGCAGCCGCTATGCGGCGCATGGAACCGGAGCTGTCGCCGGATATCCGCGGCGGGTTATACCTGCCTGCGGATCATCAGGTTCATCCCGTATGGCTCGCCAAAGCGCTGCAGGCGGCACTGGTCAAACAAGGCTGCCGCATCCGCGAGTGGACCCCGGCGTTCCGCCTGCTGACGGGACCTGGCGCAGGGACTGCCGGACGACGAATCATTGGCGTCCAAACGTCAGAAGGCCCGCTGTACGCGGACCTGACGGTGCTTGCTGCCGGCGCTTGGAGCCCGGCATTGACAGAGCCGCTTGGCCTGACGCTGCCGATGTTTCCGGTGAAAGGGCAGTGCATCTCCGTGAAGACCGCTGCGCCGCTCATCCGCTCCACCGTCTTCACGAAGGGCTGCTACATCGTGCCCAAGCAGGACGGCAGCTATATCGTTGGCGCGACGCAGGTCGAGGTGGGCTTTGACAAGCATGTTCATGTGCAGACCATCGCCGACCTGCATGAAAAAGCGGCAGCGCTGCTGCCGCGAATGGCCGAAGCCGAGTTCGTACACACATGGGCCGGGCTGCGTCCGGGAACCCAAGACGGGCTTCCGTTCCTCGGTACGTTGGATACCGCTCTAGGCCTCATCTGGGCCACGGGGCATTACCGCAATGGCATACTGCTGGCCCCAGTCACAGGCGCGCTCGTGAAGCAGCTCGCACTGGGCGAACAGCCGCTACTGAACCTTAACGCTTATGCCCCAAGCCGCGCCCTCAAGCAAACGGCTAACGCTACGCTTTAAACCGAGCAAGCAGCGCCCAGCGGCGCTCATGCCGACGTTTGTACTTTGGAAGCCCCCGGTACAGTTCCACCGTTTCCTGGAACGCCCGGCGGGCTTCTTCGTTGTTTCCTAAGGCACGATACAAGAGCCCTAGCTTGAAGTAGGCCTCGCAGGAGGACGATTGCACCTCGCGGAACTGCTGCAAGTAGCGGATCGCCTTCTGCGGATCCCGCTCTGCAAAAGCTTCGCCCAATCGAAGGTAGGGCTCTCCATATTTAACCCTGGGGTTCCGCTCCAGCGCCGCCAGCAGATCCTGCTCGCCTTCCTCCAGCCGGCCCAGCCGCAGCTCACAAATCCCCAGCTCGGCCCGCACCTCCGCGGAGTCCTCCATCACCTCGGCGACCTGCAGCAGCAGCTCGCGCGCGTCTGCGAACTTTTTTTGCTCCATATATATTCTTGCAATTTCGAGCTTAGTGGATGTATGATGCGGATTCAGCCGCAGCTCCTGCTTAAGCCGGGTCAATCGCCGACCGCGCTGCAGCGGCTTCATAACACTCGGCGTCATGCCAATATAGCGTCGTTCCAGCACATACAAAATAATTAAGAGTACAATCAGTGCGACAAACGGATTGCCCGTTACCCACCACAGCAAGGAAAACAATAAAAATTTACTCATATGGCGTCATCCAGCCTTTCCCTTCATCTTCCTTTATTGTACCATAATTTGCCATACCCCGAATAACGGCGACAAATTTAGGCAACAGTGAAGTTGTGAACGTTCTCTGAACGGGCAGGAAAAACCGGGTCGGCTCGCGAATGGTTTGTCCATTAGATCGACGTTATTGTTATTCGGGAGGATCGTTCCACAATGAGTACCATGAATGAAGCGCAAGCCGCCAAATGGCGGGCAAAACGAACGATGGGCAAAGGAAAGTACGTCGTTTATTACGGCATGCTGATGTGGGGCCTATTACTCACATTGCTTTTTACAGTAGTTGAGCTGCTCTCACAGCAAACCTTTTCGATGACCTGGCTGTATATCCGGCTCGCGGTGTTTGGGATTATCGGTTTTTTTATCGCTAATTTCGGTTGGGATGCGAAGGAGATTAAGCTTACAGAGTTTGACAAGCTCAAGGAAGCATCACGTCCATCTCCATCGAAAAAGAAACGCTGAACGCACAAAAGCAGCCAGTCTCCCTGCCTTGATGGGAAACTGACTGCTTCTTTTCTTTTCGCCTCGCTATACCTGCACGTGCTCCCGCTTCGCCGCCTCCAGCTTGGAGCGAATCTCTTCCTTTACCCTACCATAGCTGAGCACCTGCTCCTTGAACGACTCCCTCGGCTCCCAGTACGTTTCCCCTGATGAGTTATCAAACATCGTTTCCGAAACATCCACATACGCCGCGTGAAGATCGTTATCGTACCAATCGATCTCGGTATCCGCATCCTTTTGCAGCAGCATCACCATATCGTAGTCGTTATCCTTCGACTCTGCGAACAACGCCACTAACGCTTTCGGCTCGCCCTCCAGCACGACCTCCACATCCGCGCACAGCTGACCGCCGCGCTCGAGCACCCGCTTGCACTCCGCCTGCTTCACCTTCACAGCTTTCATACTTGCTGCCTCCTTTTGCACCAGTACTTTGCTTCTTCTTAGCATCTCTCCATTACCGAAAATAATTCGCTTGACTTTAGTAAGTAAATTGTTTTATTATACTTACGTAAAGTAAGTCGTTATTAATTAGTAAATCATACCCCAACGAGAGAGGATGTTTCTATCATGTCCAACGTGTTATTTGTCAAAGCGAACAATCGCCCATCCGAGCAATCCGTCAGTGTTCAAATGTATGAAACGTTTTTCAATTCCTATAAAGAAGCGCATCCGGACGATCAGATCACGGAGCTGAACTTGTTCGAAGCGGAGCTCCCTTATTACGATGTCGATATGATGACCGGCCTATACAAGCAATCCAACGGCTATGAGCCGACGGCTCAAGAGAAGCAGGCTGCTGACCTTGCTAACCGCTACCTGGAGCAGTTCCTCGCGGCTGACAAAGTCGTGTTCGCCTTCCCGCTGTGGAACTTCACGATTCCTGCGCAGCTGCTCACTTACTTGTTCTACATCACCCAATCCGGCAAAACGTTCAGCTACTCCGCTGAAGGCCCTGTAGGTCTGGCTGGTGACAAAAAAGTGGTTCTGCTGAACGCCCGCGGCGGTATTTATTCCGAAGGCCCTGCAGCATCGATCGAAATGTCGCTGAACTACCTAAAGACGATGATGGGCTTCATCGGTATCAAACAGCCGGAAGTTGTCGTTATCGAAGGCCACAACCAATTCCGCGACCGCGCGCAAGAAATCGTAGAAGCCGGGCTCAAGAAAACCGCGCAAGTGGCAGCTAGCTTCTAATCCCACTCCCCGCATCCATACGAAAAAGACTGCACCTGCCTCCACAAGGCGGTCGCGCAGTCTTTTTTCCTTCCCACCACCACCGGAAAAAAGAAAAGGGCCTGCAATCACGCAGATCGCAGGCCGTCAAGAGATATATATTATTAAAAAGGGGGTCGAGAATTATTATATCCCCCCAACATTAATGGGCGATGAAGAACAGATTACAGTTCTGTTACAAGTCGTCCGGATTATCCGGCTTATATTTAAACCCGCTCACCTTGCGCTTCATGATCAGCTGAGCGAAGAACAGCAGCACTTCATCGTTGACGAAGCAAACGCCGAAGCCGAACAAGCCGAACCGGCGGCTAAAATCCTGCTCGCTCCCTGCAAAAACATGCGCCCACCACCACCAGCCAGCGCCTATGATCAGCAAATTCACCAGCGTCCCGGCGATAAACGACGGCAGCAGCTTTCCTGTTCGCAGCATGACCCACACTCCGACAACGCCCGTGAGCACGAATGCGGCGCCCAGAATGAGCCAATAAATTGTATCATATGTCAAGGCTATTCACTCCATTTGCTTGTTTTCAGCACAAGAACTAGATTACCATGAAGCGGAGCCCTGTACAACGCTATGGAGCCCGATGTCTCAAAACTGTCATATCCTGATGTGTGCAATTTGCGCAAGCATCGCGTACAATACAATGGAGGATGTTTTGAACATTCCCTATCTGAAAAGGAGGTGCCTCGTATGGCACGAAGTCAAGCAAAAAAACAGCGCATGAAGCTGGAGCGGCAAGGCCAGCTGAACCCGGAGCTGCTCCGCGGCGACTGGAACGGCGTTATCCCGGTGGAGCGTACCACCCCCACGCTGCAAGAGAAAGCACGAAGAATGGAGCAAAAGCACAAAAAGAAATGGAACCGTATGGAAGGGCTGCCCTCGGACGCTTACAAATCCGTTGCAACCTGACCGCTGCGGTTCCATTTTTCGTTTCCTTAGCTCTGTAATCGAGCCATTGCGTACAAGGCGCTGCCAACTACACCGGCATCTTCCAGCCGCTCGGCCGCTTTGATCTTCAGCGACTTCCAGTAGAAGTCGAGCGACGTCCGCTCCATCTCCGCACGCATCGGTTTGAACAGTCGCTCCCCTGCTTGTGCGCCTCCGCCGCCAATAATGATAACCTCTGGACTGAACAGCGTAATCGCAGAAGCCAAACCTTTTCCCAGCAGGCGCCCGGTATGCTCCATAATGCGTTGCGCTACAGGATCGCCTTGATCGTAGGCTTTAGATACGTCCGCAGCCGTCAGCTTAGCCACCTCATCCCCTGGGAACCGCTCCGCCAGCACCGTAGGCTCGCCGCGCCCGATGGCTTCCTTCGCTTGACGCGCGATCCCGCTGGCCGAAACGACCGTCTCCAAGCAGCCGGTTAAGCCGCAGTTGCAGCGGTATGGAATCTCCTCCTCCAGCGTAATATGCCCCAGCTCTCCTGCACGCCCTCCAGCGCCATAATACAGCTGCCCATCATTGATCATCGCGGCCGCCAGCCCGGTTCCGATCGTAATCCCGAGCACATGCTTAAATCCTCGCCCCGCCCCAGCCACAGTCTCGCCATACACATACATCCGCACATCGTTGTTTACAAAAACCGGGATGCCGTGCAGCTCTTTGCTAAGCTCGTCCGCCAAGGGCAGGTTTCTCCACCCAAGATTGGCTGCGAGGACGGATAGGCCCCGCTCCGGATCGACAAAGCCAGGAACTCCGGTCCCGACCGCCTCAATCGTTACGCCCGCTTCGGCAACCAGCTCACGAATCGCCTGCCCCAGCCTGCCGATCACATGCGCGCTTCCTTGGGCCGCTTCCGTCGGGATTTTGGCCAGCTTGAGTGTATTCCCCTGCGCGTCCGTCAAACCGCACACCATATTCGTTCCGCCAATATCTACACCCACAAAGTAATTCATCCTGCTCTCTCCATTTCGGTTACGTTTATCTGCTTCCTTTACACGCGATCACGATCACGGTCACGGTCCGACTCAGCTAATATTAGTTCGATGCCCTGCTGATTCAAAACCGTACGAAGCCCCTCATCGACCATTGCATTGGTGATGCAGCCCTTCAGCTCGTCGAGCGGCGCAATGCTGAACAGCGACACACGCCCGGCCTTCGTGTGATCGAACACCGCGTACGATGCACGCGATCGCTTCAGCATCAATCGGCCGATCTGCGCCTCCTGCTCGGAGAAGGTTGTCAGTCCCTGCTCCTCCGTGATCCCGTCCACCCCAAGAAACATGATGCCGATGTTAATGTTCTCGACGATTTTTTCCGCCAGCGGGCCGCACAGCTCATAGCTGTTTCGGCGCAGTACGCCGCCGGTCAGCACCACCTGGATATCCTCGCTATCCGATAGCTCCATGGCGATGTTGACGGCATTGGTGACGACCGTGATGCCCCTCTTCAGCTTCAGCTCCCGGGCAATCAAGAACGTGGTCGTTCCGCCGGACAGCCCGACGACATCGCCTTCCTGGATCATCGCTGCCGCACGGACAGCGATCGCCTCTTTCTCCAGCAAGAGCAGCTGCTCTTTCTCGTGGAAATGCAGCTCTTTGCCGCCCGAGGAGAGCGAGTTGTCCAGCTGGGCTCCGCCCAGGCTGCGGATGATCCCGCCTTGCTTCTCCAGCAGGTCGAGATCGCGGCGGGCCGTCGCTTCCGAGCAATTCAGCTTCTCGGTAATTTCCTGTATCGTGATTTTCCCCTGCCGTTTCAGCATCTGAAGAAGCCGCTCCCGACGTTCCTCCCCTTTGCTCGGATTTCGCTCCATCCTTGTGTCCTCCAACTTTCAAATTAATGAAATTTTAAATCAAATTTTCGATTTTTTCAATCACTATTTCGCACACTTAAATTCTAAGTCAAACGGATAAAAAAATAACCGTTCCCTGCCCTCCGGCCTGAAACGGTTACTGTCTATCGTTCTATTGCACCATATCCCACTCGTGAACTTCGCAGCGGCGCGCACCGTGGCGAACGAACGGATCATCCTCCGCCCACTGCTGTGCCTCTTCAATCGAAGCTGCCCGGTAAATGACCATGCCGCCCCAGCCGTCTACGAACCGCCCATTGGCAAAAATTCGCCCCAAAGCGCGCTGGCTTTCCAGATAGTCCAGGTGCTCCGGTCGGTGGATGCGGCTTTTCTCTTCGTCCAGCATCGGCAGAAATACAACAAAGGTTTTCATTGGCATTCTTGCTCCCTTCAGTCCATTAGATAAGTTAAGTAAGTTAGATTAGTTCGAAACTACGGCCTTGTCTTTATCCTTCAGCTCCTGCTGTCCGGATACGACGATGGCCTCTCCATCCTTCACGCCGCTGGTCACCTCGCGAGCCGTTCCGCTAGTGCGTCCCAGCATCACCTTGCGCTTCTCCACGACATCGCCAGAAAGCACGAACACGTAATTGTCGTTGCCTTCCTTCACCAGCGCGGCTTGCGGAACCGTCAGCACATCCTGCTTGCCATCGCCGCCAAGCTGCAGCTTCACGCGCATCCCGGGCTTCAGCTTGCGGTCCGGATTCGCCGCACTAAGCTCCAGCACGAACGACTTGCTCGGCTGGCTCATGACATCCGCCAAATACTCGACCGAAGCCGTCAGCTTCTCTTCCGAGCCGGGAACCGTGAACGCAATATCCTTCTTGCCGCGTACCAGCTTGGCTGCACTCTCGGTCACATCCGCATGAATCTTGATCGGATTCAGCTGCTGAATCACGCCGGCTACATATCCGGCAGTGACCGTCACACCCTTCTCAGGGTACAGATCCGTCAGCACGCCGCTGGTCGGTGCCTTCACTTCAAAGTCAGCTAGCGACTTGTCAATGTCCTGCATCGACAAATCCGTCGATTCAATCTGGATTCGAAGCGACGCCAGCGAATCGGTGGACTCCAGGTTGGCCAGCTGCTTCTGGGCAGTGTCCAGATCGAGCTTCGCCGTCTTGAGCTGGGTTTCCGCCTTGTCGAACTGTGCTTTCGTGACCAGACCGCTGTCATAATCATTATGCACGCTGCTGTACGTTTTTTCCAGATCAACAATTTGCAGCTGCAGCTTCTCGATCGTATTTTTCAGCACGCCTTTATTCGTTACGATGTCCTGGCTCGTTTTGTCCAGCTGCGACTGCAGGTTTTGCTTCGCCAGCCGGTTCTTCTCTTTGTTTCGCATCGCATCCGTCGAATCCAGTCGGAACAGCACGTCGCCTGCTTCTACGTTATCTCCGCGCTTTTTCAGCACCTCTGCGACGTCTCCGCCGGCTTTAGTAACTACATTGACCTGGGAATAAGCGATGATGTCGGCTTCCTGCTCGGTTTTATCGTCCATTTTCATCGTTTGTACTTTGCTGACCTTCACCTGCTTAGGCCCCGCTTCACCTGCCGAAACCGCCGAGCAGCCCGCTGCCGCCGCAGTGGCCATCACGAGGACGAGCCCCGCCAGCATGCTTTTTTTCCAGCTCCGGTCCAATTGATGTTGTTCCGTCATGAGTTTCCCGCTCCTTTTGTTCATGCTTTTATTCCCCCATTACATGCACTTGCTGCACTGCGCCTGCGCTCTTCTCACGCTTCTTATCCTTCAGGAACAGGCACAAGACCGCCGCAATTACGGATACGACCGCCGTCACGTAAAAAATATCATCGAGCGCCAAAATGATCGCATGAATCTGTACTTGGCCATACACATAGGTCATGGCGCTCTTCTGCGCATCCGCGGCGGACTGCCCCATCGAGGTGTACCCTGCAATCAGCTTGTTCACATTGCTAATGACCTGGGTCGAGAACATACTGATGCGATCCGACAGCTCGGCCGTGTGCATGGCACTGCGATTTGAAAACAGCAGCGACAGCCAAGCAATCCCGAACGCTCCGCTCACCTGACGAATCGTATTGGAGAGCGCCGTGCCTTGACCGACCTTATCCATCGGAACGGTATTCATCCCCGCCGTCTGCAGCGGCATCATCATCAGCCCCATGCCTACAGCGCGCAGCGACAGCCAGAAAATAATCGTCGCGAACGTCGTTTCCAAAGCCAGCTTCGAAGTCAAATACAGCGCAAAGGTCGTAATGATCAGCCCGACGATAGCGAGCTTCTTAGCCCCTATTTTATCGAACAGCGCACCGGCGATCGGCATCATAATCCCGGAAGCGAGTGCCTGCGGGAGCAGAATCAAACCGGTTTGCACCGCGGAAAGACCGGCAATATTTTGCAAAAAAATCGGCAGCAAAAACAGCATCCCCATCATGATGACCATCGCGAGACTGGAAATGACCAGAGCCAGCGTATATGTGCCGTTCTTCAATAAGCCTAGGTCGAGCATCGGCTCCTTCACGCTTAGCTCGATGATCACGAAGCTGACCAAGCAAAAGATACCAATGGCCAAAAAGATAATGACCTCCGTATCCGACCAGCCTTTCTCGGACACCTTACCGATCCCATAGAGCAGCGTGGCTAGACCCGTACTGGAAGTGAGGAAGCCTCCGACGTCGAACTTGCGCGCGACACTCGATTTAAATTCCTTTAAAGTCGCCATGGATAGAAAAAAGTCCAGAATTCCAATAGGTACATTAATGGTAAAAATCAAGCGCCAGTCCAAATATTCTACGATATATCCGCTCAAAGTCGGTCCGATGGCCGGCGCGAACATGATGGAAATCCCGAACAGGCCCATCGCAAGACCGCGCTTCTCCGCCGGAAACATACGAAAAATCATCGACATGGAGATCGGCATCATCGCACCGCCGCCAATCGCTTGAATAATGCGGAAAAAGATCATGCTGTCATTGCTCCAGGCCGCTCCGCAAAGCGCTGAACCAATCGTAAAAATGACAAGCGAAATAATATAAATGCGTTTGTAGCCGAAGCGGTCGCCCAAAAACCCCGTAACAGGTACTAAGGCGCCGCTAACCAGCGAGTATGCGGTAACCACCCACTCGATCTGCTGCTGGTTCACCCCGAAGACAGACATCATCTTGGGAATCGCCACGTTGACGATACTGGTATCCAGAATCGCCATAAACACGCCGAGGATAATCGCCAGCATCGCTAGACCCGAAGCCTTCTGCGCGGTCGATGCGGCAGGCGGGCTTGCGGGCTGTGATTCCTTATCCGTGGCAGCCGCGGGTTGCTCCTGATCGCTCATTGCTCATTCCTCCTTCTTCGATGCATATCGCCACCTGCGTTTACTTCTTCTCAATCTTAATGGTGGCGTTGAGGCCAGGAATGAGGCGCTTGTTCTGGTAGTCATCCAACGTGATTCGAACCGGTACACGCTGAATGACCTTTGTGAAGTTACCCGTGGTGTTCGAGGAGGCAATGAGCGAGAACGAGGAGTTCGTGCCCAGTCCGATCCGATCGACATGACCGGTAAATGTGGTATTTTTAAACGCGTCCACCTTGATCGTCACTTTACTGCCGACATGGACATCGGTAATTTCCGTTTCCTGCAAATTCGCCGTGATATACAGCTGCGAAAGATCTGCACTAAGCGCCAGCGCGGCACCTGGAGAGACCGTCTGGTCTTCCACAGCATTCGACTGGATCACTGTGCCCGCATCCGGCGCGGTAATTTCCACGGTTGTCGCCGGCGTCGTTCCTCTAGCCGGTACGGTTTCCACAATGCCCAGCACATCGCCTTTGTTAAAGGAATCCCCTTCTTTATACCGCCACTCGATCAGCTTCCCAGCCGACAGTGACCCGATCGCACGCAAATCGCCTTGGATTTTGGCATCCTCCGTGGTTATGTATTTGCTCAGATCGTTGTAGTAAAAAGCGCCGGCCGTCCCTCCGCCACCCAGCAGCAAAACCAGCACGGTAATCCCAATGATTTTTTTCTTCATATGGTTTCTCCTCTCTTCTCTGCTTCCCCTGTCTTTCCTTCCTTGCCTTCCTTGTTTTCCTCATCTAGTGCGGACGTCATTTTGCGCAGCAAGGCTAACAGCTGTTCCCCTTCTTCTTCACTTAAGCAGCTTAATAGCTGCATCATCAGCTTCTCGCGTTGCTGCTGCAGCTGCTTTACTTTGGCACAAGCTTCTTCAGACAGCTCAAGCCATACCAATCGTCGATCGGCCTCATCGCGGGCCCTGACAATAAAGCCCTCGCGGGTCAGCCGGTTTACGGCGATGGTTGTTGCGCTCGCAGATAAGAACAAATCGTCGGCCAACTCGCTTACCGTAGCTCTTTTCTTGCAGTAGAGCGTCTTTAGCAAATGCACCTGCTGCTTGGATAAATCCACCTCGGCAGCCCACAGGCGGGCATGACGCATCACCTTCGCTGTGAGTGTATCCACTTCCGCAAGTACGCTTTCGATTCCGCTCAGAATTGTCACTCCTCCCACTGTTTCACAATAAAACTATTTTATTGTAAAATTGTTTACCACTAAATTATAATGGAGGAAAATGATTCGTCAACGCTTATTTTTGGGCAATCTGTGAATGTGTAGGTAACTTTTTACAATTCCCATTTAAGCAAACGCAAGGCTAGGTTAAACCCCAGCTTCATGTTAAAATAAACGGAGCAGGACACGCTCGGAACAAGTAAGATTACAGGGGGCTCCATGTCTGATGTCTGACCGTAAGGATTTATTCGAACTGGAAGAAACGTTTCGGCAGTTGGTACGCAAAGCCAAGACCCGCTGGACGAATTTTGAAGAGCAGGGCTTATCCGCTTCACATGCGATTATTCTCGAGAAGCTGGAAGCCGAGGGGCCGCTGAAGGTATCGCAGATTGCCGATGCGCTGTGGATCACTTCGGGCGCCGTCACCTCGCTGTCCGATAAACTGATCACCGGAGGCTTCGCCAACCGGATCCGTTCTGAAGAGGATCGCCGCGTCGTCTATTTGGAGCTGACGGAGAAGGGGAAGGAAGTTCTGGCCTCGCTCCATGAGCATCGCATGCAGATCCTCGAGAGCTTCTTTGGCCAGCTGCCGGAAGAGGATGTGCAGCACCTGATCCGAATCTATAGACAAATCTTGAAAAACACTCAATGACGTAACTACTTCCGCCTCGCTCAAATTTGTTTTTGTCCTTCCGTTCATTCCGATCATCATTCTGAGATCGCATTCATAGAATGATAGTAAAGAAGAACGAAAGGAGCGAGCATGTTATGGCAGCTTTACTCGTGGAGTTTTTCATGTGGCTAATCCTTTTCGCTTCCATTACCGTCTCTTTTTGCACCGTTTTGCTAGAGGTGATTATGCGAGATTCAACGTCGTACGATATGGAGTTTCTGTGGGACTTCAAGTACACCCACGAGGAGCTGCATCTGGATTCAAAATAGTAAACTAGAATCGCCTCTGCAGCGTCTGTGCTGTCGGGGGCGATTTTTTTGTACGCAGGCTCTAGCTTTAGCGCGGCCGTTCCGCTCTAGCCCTCCCGCACAAACGCAAAAAACCGCCAGAGCGCTGAGCACTCGGACGGTTTCTAGATACATTTTAATCTTTTAAAATCGCATCAATGCTAGCCAGCTCTTCGCTGCTGAAGTCGGCTTGGCCGAGAATTTGCAGGTTCTCTTCAATCTGGCTTACCTTGCTTGCACCGATGAGTGCCGATGTAACCCGACCTCCGCGGAGGACCCAGGAGAGCGACATTTGGGCCAAGCTTTGGCCGCGCGCCGCTGCCACATCGTTCAACCGGCGGACCTGATCCAGCGTCTTGTCGGAGATCGCCTGGTTCTTCAAATTCTCGCTGCGGCTTGCGCGCGAGCCTTCCGGAACGCCGACCAAATACTTATTCGTCAGCAGCCCTTGCTGCAGTGGGCAGAAGGCGATGCTGCCCATTCCTTCTTCATCCAGCACATCCTGGAGTCCGTTTTCGATCCAGCGATTCAGCATGGAATAGGAAGGCTGATGAATCAAGCACGGTGTGCCAAGCTGCTTCAGAATCGCCGAAGCCTGCTTCGTTTGCTCCGCATTATAAGACGAGATCCCGACGTACAGCGCTTTGCCCGAGCGGACGATATGATCGAGCGCCTGCATCGTTTCCTCAAGCGGCGTGTTCGGATCAAACCGATGTGAATAAAAAATATCTACATAATCAAGCCCCATCCGCGTTAAGCTCTGATCCAGACTCGCGATCAAATATTTGCGGGAGCCCCATTCTCCGTAAGGACCAGGCCACATGCGATAGCCCGCCTTGGAGGAAATAATCAGCTCATCGCGGTATGGATGCAAATCCTGCTTCAGCATTTGTCCGAAATTTTCCTCGGCCGATCCCGGCGGAGGTCCATAGTTGTTCGCCAGGTCAAAATGCGTAATGCCGTGATCGAAAGCGTAGCGCACCATCGCGCGTCCGTTCTCGTACGTGTCGGTTCCCCCGAAATTGTGCCATAATCCAAGTGAGATGGCCGGCAGCACCAGCCCGCTTTTGCCCACCCGATTGTACTTCATCGTGCTGTAACGTTCATTTGACGCTAAATAACTCAACTGCTTCTCCTCCATCCCATGGTAAACGCCCGTTTGTAATTGTGAAAATGCTTTCAATCTAGCCTATTACATGATACCTTATCCATCCCGAAAGGTTCAACTGCGAGAATCCGACATTGAAATAGCCACCGTCTTCCTCGCCTTTACGGCACGGGCAGCAAGCAGCATGAGCACGAGCATCAGCGCATAGAACACCACCAATAGCCCGAGTGTCTGCTGCAGCGTAAACTGGTCCATGCACCATCCGGTCAAAAGAGGAATGCTCGCTCCCCCAATGCCGCCCGAGGCGATGAGCACGCTAGTCACCCGTTCCTCCAGCCCCGGGAAAAAGCTGTTCGCATACACCAGCAAAATCGCAAACATGCCCGACATGACCAACCCCAGCAGGGTGATTAGGATAAAGCTCGCCGCGGCGCTTGATGCCATTGCAAAGCCGCCGAGGACAATGCAGCCGCCGGCACAGCTGAACAGCAGGTACGCTTTAAAGCCCGTTTTTCCCGCCAGCTTCGCGGCAAACAGCCGGCCAACCGACATTGCGCCCCAAAAGCAGGTCGCACCCAACGCGGCTAGCTCTGGCTTCAGCTTCACATTCTCGACCAGGATGGATGGTAAAAAGTTCGCCACACTCATCTCCGTTCCCACATACAAAGCAAACATGAGGATAAATAGCAGCATTAGTACGCCCAGAGATGCTTTTCCAGAAGCAGCTGAACTTTCGATGCTGGTCTCGTCCGTACCTGGTTCATCCGACGATGGCTTCCCGATCAATGTGCTCATCTTCCCCATCGGCAGCTGGAGCCACAGCAACAGCATGCCAGCTGAGATAAGTCCTAGGATTAGAAACGAGCCCCTCCACCAGCCGGTCGAGATGAAGAAGGAAGCTAGCAGCGGCATCGCCAGCGCCCCGATTCCAAAAAACACCTCCAGCCGCGTCATCGTCACCGTTTTCTGCCCCTCATCCAAATATTGAATGACGAGCGCTCCGAGGATCGTTTCTACCATCCCGAAGCCAAATCCGGCGATCGGCCCAATGGCGAGCACGACTCCCCAGGGAGGCAGTGTAAAAAACGCCAGCTCCGCCGCGCTTAAACAGCCTATACATAGCTGCAGCGCCCCACGTTTGCCTAGCTTTTTGGACCACCATGGAGCCGTTAGCACCCCAATCAAAAACCCGAAAAACTGCAAAGCCACCAACTGCCCGCCGGAGTCGTAATCCTTGCCGTAATAGGCCAGCATTTCGGGCAGCAGTGCACCTACAATAACATAAGCCAATCCAATCAGAAAATACGAGCCATACCCCGTCCATAAGAACGCTCTCATTTTTCCCTCTCCATTATCCCAACGTTGAGTCCCCTGTTAATAATACAGATGAATGAGACACAATACAACGCGACATCATAAAAGAGCAAGACCATCACATTAGAAAAGGGAGTGCATCGTTAATGAGCCGACAAAAGCGCCGTGAAGAGAACGCGTGGAAAATACGTAAGCAAACGCATAAGCCGCACGGGAAAATCAAGTCGCTTTCCGAATATGCCGACGAGTACGACGCACAGCGCTCCATTTAATAATGTGAAAAAGACCCCACTGCTGCACTTGCCAGTGGGGTCTGCATAATCGTCATTTTTGCGCGAGCTTCTCCTGTGCCATTCTAATCATTTCCCGCACCATGCTGCCGCCGATTTGACCGCCTACTTTACCAGCCTGCTCGGTCGTTAGCTGCCCGTTATTGCCCGGCGCCTGAAGCGGCACCCCCAGCGTGCGTGCTACCTCGTATTTCACACTGTCCGGCTGATTCGGGTTAACCGCATAGCCTTCTTTGCGCATCACTTCGGCCTTGAACTGATCTAAAGCGTGTCCTGCTCCCGGCACCATCGGCCGTCTTCTTCTCGCCATATGAACGCCTCCTTTGGAATTATTTTTCCCTCAGAGAATCCGCTTTATGTAAAGAAAAAGAACCCCATCTCTGGAGTTCTTTCGTTGCTTGGCGACGTTCTACTCTCCCAGGACCCTGCGGTCCAAGTACCATCGACGCTGGAAGGCTTAACGGTCGTGTTCGGGATGGGTACGCGTGGTTCCCTTCCGCCATCATCACCAAACGGATTGCGATGTTTCTGCCAAGAAACATCAATTGGTTGTTCAAGGTGGCTTGCACCCTGAAAACTGGATTCGAAACAAAGCTCGCTGAATCGTTTGGATAAGCCCTCGACCGATTAGTATTCGTCAGCTCCACACGTTGCCGCGCTTCCACCCCGAACCTATCTACCTCGTCGTCTACAAGGGGTCTTACATACTGGGAAATCTCATCTTGAGGG
>NZ_VNJI01000078.1 GCF_007786445.1 Paenibacillus cremeus
TGAGATTTCCCAGTATATAAGACCCCTTGTAGACGACGAGGTAGATAGGTTCGGGGTGGAAGCGCGGCAACGTGTGGAGCTGACGAATACTAATCGGTCGAGGGCTTATCCAAAACGATTCAGCAAGCTTTGTTTCGAATCCAGTTTTCAGGGTGCAAATCCTGAACAATCCGTTTGGTGATGATGGCGGAAGGGAACCACGCGTACCCATCCCGAACACGACCGTTAAGCCTTCCAGCGTCGATGGTACTTGGACCGCAGGGTCCTGGGAGAGTAGAACGTCGCCAAGCAACTGAGGAGCCCACCTGGGGTGGGCTTTTCAAATGATTTCTCTAACGATGCATAGCTTTATGCGTCAGTATCAAGGCCCGTTGGTCAAGGGGTTAAGACACCTCCCTTTCACGGAGGTAACAGGGGTTCGAATCCCCTACGGGTCACCATTACTTATGAACGCTTAGCTCAGCTGGGAGAGCATTACCTTGACAGGGTAAGGGTCGGCGGTTCGATCCCGTCAGCGTTCACCATATTGTGTGGAGCCGTGGTGTAGAGGCCTAACATGCCTGCCTGTCACGCAGGAGACCGCGGGTTCGAATCCCGTCGGCTCCGCCATGATTTACTTCAGTGCAAGGGTGAGAACCCTAAGGGTTCGTCGGAGCATAAGCTTCGTTAGGAATACTTCGCAGTCTCGGAGTGTAACGAAGAGTATCCCGTCAGCTCCGGCATGATTTTTAAAGTTCGGGACGTAGCTCAGCTTGGTAGAGCACCTGGTTTGGGACCAGGGGGTCGCATGTTCAAATCGTGTCGTCCCGACCATTTTACAAAACATTAAACCCAGCGATGGGTCAAACCACTCTAAATAGAGTGGTTTTTTTATTTTCAAGGCCTATTCTTGTTGACGCTTACAATGATTTGTCATACAATTAGACAAATGAAACAAATAGGCAAGAAGTGGATGGAATGGTGAGGACCATGAATGAAAAGCAAGATGAAATCAAAATCAAGTCCATCAAGCGGGAGACGATGTCCAAGCAGGTGGTCGACCAAATTATTGAGCTGCTGATGAGCGGCCAGCTGAAGCCAGGGGATAAGCTGCCGACGGAGGCAGAGCTCAGCGACCGGCTGTTTGTGAGCCGGCCCGTGCTGCGAGAGGCGCTAAGCTCGCTCGAAACGATGGGTATGATTCATCGGAAAACGCGGGAGGGCACGTATTTTTCCAACCGGATTGGCAGTAAGCCGTTTTCGATCATGCTGGCGTTGTCGGCCGGGGATATTCCTTCGATCGTGGAAGCCCGAATGGCTTTGGAGCTGGGGCTGGTGACGATGGCCGCGGAGAAAATTACCGCAGAGCAGCTGCACCTGTTGGAGCAAAATCTGCAGCAGATGTCGCTCAATAAGACCGAGTACAGCGAGATTGATAAGGCGTTTCATCGGACGATCGCGTACAGCGCGAATAATCCGATTCTAGAAGGCAGCATTGATCCGCTGCTGAATATGTTTGACGAGACGCTCAGCCAAATTCCGCTCGATGAAAGAGATCATACGGCGACGATGCAGCAGCATCAGGCGATTTTTGAGGCGTTGAAGAGGCGGGATCCAATAGCCGCGTACTCCAGCATGTACCTCCACTTGGGGCATGTAAGAGCTAAGGTGATGAAGGCGATACAGGAAGGCTGAGTCACTAAAAGAACTATTGTGAACACGCTTTCAATAAAATTACATAGTGATGAGAGAGGCGGAATGGATATGGCAGCAAACGAGAGAAAGGCGCCGACGGGGATTTTGGGATTTCCAGTAGCACCTCAGGATCAACAGGGGAGATTGGATACGAAAGCGCTGGAGGCAAATGTTCGATTTTTGATCGATGAGGGCTTGTCTTCGATTTTTGTGGGATGCGGTTCAGGGGAGTTTCACGCGCTAAGCACGGCGGACTACCGGACGATGGTCGAGGTAACGCTGGCGGCAGCGAAGGGCCAAGTGCCGGTCTACACCGGCGTAGGAGGCAATATTGCCCACGCGCTGGAATTGGCCAAGCTATCGGAGGAGCTGGGGGCGGACGGGTATTTGATTTTGCCGCCGTACTTGATCGAGCCGGAGCAGGAGGGGCTGTATCAGTACCTCAGCGCGATCATCGGGAGCACTGATTTGAATGCGATCGTGTATCAGCGGGACAACTGCATCCTGACGCTAGCAACGCTGCAGCGGCTGTTGGAGCATCCACAGCTGGTCGGCTTCAAAGACGGCCACGGCAACATGGAGAACAACATTGAGTTCACACAAGTCATAGGCGACCGTTTGACCTGGCTCAACGGCATGCCGATGGCAGAGGTGACGATGCCAGCCTACGTGAATTTGGGCTTCAATGCGTACTCCTCGGCGATTTCAAACTACATTCCGCATATTTCGCGGCTGTTCTATGATGCGCTGCTCAACAACAACAAGGAGCTGCTGAACGAGCTGTATCAGCATGTGATTTTGCCAATCAGCCGGATTCGAAGACAGCGCAAGGGCTACGCCGTCGCATTGATCAAAGCGGGCATGGAGATTGTCGGCTTGCCGGTTGGGACGACGGTGCGTCCGCCGCTCATTCCGGTGGAGAAGGAGCATTACGCGCAGCTGGAGAGCATTTTGAAGACGGCATTCGAACGATTCCCTAAGCAAGCGAACCAATAAAAAGCGACCAACAAGGAGGCTATACGACAATGAGCGCAACGTATTTGAACTTTATCAATGGGCAGTGGACGCCATCGGTGACGGGGGAAGTGGAGGAAAGCCGGAATCCGGCGAATCAGAAGGAGGTCGTTGGTCTCTTTCAAAAATCGTCGATGGACGATTTGAATCAAGCGGTAGCCTCAGCCAAGCAAGCGTCGAAGCCATGGAAAAAGCTGTCCGGCAGCGCGCGCGGGGATCTGTTGTACAAAGTGGCGTCGATTCTGGAGCGCCGATTGGACGAAATAGCGGAGACGATGACGCGCGAGATGGGTAAGACGTTCCCAGAGGCGAAAGGCGAGACGGCAAGAGGCGTGGCGATCCTGCGCTATTACGCAGGTGAGGGGCTGCGCTCAGTGGGCGATGTGATCCCGTCGACCGACAGCGAAGCGCTGATGTTTACGACTCGCACGCCGCTGGGCGTGGTGGGTGTCATTACGCCGTGGAATTTCCCGGTGGCGATTCCAATCTGGAAAATCGCTCCGGCCTTGATCTACGGCAACACGGTTGTTGTGAAGCCAGCCTCGGAAACGGCGGTAACCTGCGCCAAGATCGTCGAGTGCTTCGCGAAAGCTGGATTGCCGGCAGGCGTGATCAACATGGTCACGGGCTCCGGCTCCATCATCGGCCAAGGGCTGGCAACGCACCCGGATGTGAACGGGATTACGTTTACCGGCTCCAATGGCGTAGGTAAGCGGATCGGGCAGGCGGCACTGGCGCGCGGCGCGAAATACCAGCTCGAGATGGGCGGCAAAAATCCGGTGATCGTAGCTAATGACGCGAACCTTGATCTGGCGGTAGAGGCTACGATCAGTGGCGGACTGCGTTCGACCGGACAAAAATGTACAGCGACGAGCCGAGTCATTGTCCAAAGCGAAGTGTACGACGCGTTCAAAGAGAAGCTGGTGCAAAAGGTTCAGCAGCTGACCGTCGGAGACGGCATGAAGGCCGGCATCTGGATGGGTCCTTGCGCGAATGAGGGCCAGCTGCAAACTGTACTTTCCTACCTGCAAAAAGGAACGGAAGAAGGCGCTAGCCTGCTTTGTGGCGGGAACCGTCTCCAAGGTGAGGGGTTTGAAAACGGCTTGTTCGTCGAACCAACGGTGTTCGAGAATGTGACGACGAAGATGGCGATCGCGCAGGAGGAAATTTTCGGTCCAGTGCTCGCACTCATGAAGGTGAACACCATCGAAGAGGCGCTGGAGCTGGCCAACGACGTGGAGTTTGGGCTTAGCGCATCCATTTTTACCACCAATATCGGCAGCATGCTGTCTTTCATCAATGAAATGGACGCAGGTCTCGTGCGCATCAACGCGGAAAGCGCAGGCGTCGAGCTGCAGGCACCGTTCGGCGGCATGAAGCAGTCTAGCTCGCATTCGCGGGAGCAGGGGCGGGCGGCAATGGAGTTTTTCACGTCGGTTAAGACGGTATTCGTGAAGGGATAAGAAAAGGAGTGGCTGGCGCGATGAATCAAGAAATGGCTGCAGGAACACCGATCATTACGGAGATGCTGGTTATCCCGGTGGCAGGCCACGATGGCATGCTGCTGAACTTGAGCGGGGCGCACAGCCCGTTTTTCACCCGCAATATTGTCATTCTAAAAGACAACGCAGGCCGCACGGGCTTAGGCGAGGTGCCAGGCGGGGAGCGCATTCGCCAAACGCTGGAGGATGCCAAAGAGCTCGTCATCGGCCAATCCATCGGCAAATACAATCAGGTGCTGGGAGCGGTGCGGAAGCGGTTCGCCGATCGCGATGCCGGGGGACGCGGCTTGCAGACCTTTGATCTGCGCATCACAATCCATGCCGTGACGGCGCTTGAGGCGGCATTGCTGGATTTGCTCGGGCAGTACTTGGAGGTGCCGGTAGCGGCTCTGCTCGGAGAAGGCCAGCAGCGTTCGGCGGTCGAGATGCTGGGGTACTTGTTCTACGTCGGCGACCGCCGCAAGACCGATCTGCCGTACCGGAGCGAGCCGGAGGCGGCGGACGATTGGCTGCGCCTGCGCCATGATGAAGCGATGACGCCGGAGGCGATCGTGCGGCTGGCCGAAGCGGCGTATGAGCGCTACGGCTTCAACGACTTCAAGCTCAAGGGCGGCGTGCTGAGCGGCGAGGAAGAGATGGTCGCCATCGAAGCGCTGGCCAAGCGGTTCCCTCAGGCGCGGATTACGCTGGATCCGAACGGCGCCTGGTCGCTCGAGGAGGCGATCCGCCTCTGCCGCGGCAAGCACGGCATTTTGGCTTATGCGGAAGATCCGTGCGGCGCGGAAAAAGGCTACTCCGGCCGCGAGGTGATGGCCGAGTTCCGGCGCGCGACCGGCCTGCCGACGGCGACGAACATGATCGCCACCGACTGGCGCGAGATGGGCCATACGATTCAGCTGCAATCGGTCGATATTCCGCTCGCCGATCCGCACTTCTGGACGATGCAGGGCTCCATCCGCGTGGCGCAGATGTGCCATGAATGGGGCCTCACCTGGGGCTCGCATTCGAACAACCATTTTGACATCTCGCTGGCGATGTTTACGCATGTAGGGGCGGCGGCTCCAGGGAACATTACGGCACTCGATACGCATTGGATCTGGCAGGATGGCCAGCGCCTCACCAAGGAGCCGTTGAAAATCGTCGGCGGCATGGTGGCTGTGCCCGAGAAGCCGGGCTTAGGCATAGAGATCGACATGGAGCAGGTTGAAGCGGCGAACCGGCTCTACAACGAGATGGCGCTGGGTGCGCGGGATGACGCGAAAGCGATGCAGTATTTGATTCCAGGCTGGAAATTCGATAATAAACGGCCTTGTATGGTAAGATAGCCGAACTTATAACTAGACGTATGGCAAAAAGCCTGTAGGAGCTTTATGAAAAGCTCTTGCAGGCTTTTTCCTATTGGTGCAGCCGGGGCTGTAGAAGAAGGTGCAAAGGGAGGTTACCCCCGGTACTCCACCGGCGTGACTCCCGTATGCGACTTGAAAATTTTGATAAAATAGCTCTGATTGTCATACCCGAGAAGCTCGCAGATTTTGCCGACGGAATGGCTGGTGCGGTCCAGCAGCTCCTTGGCGCGTTCCATCTTCATCCGCGTGACATATTCAATGAAGCTTTCGCCGGTCTCCTTCTTGAACATCCGGCTGAAATAGCTGGCGTTGAGGTGCAAATGCTCGGAAACCTCCTCGAGACTGATGCGCCGGTCCAAATGCAGCGAGACGTATTTGCACGCCTCCACCACTTCTGCTCGCATGCTGGTGCGGGCGGTGCCAACCAGCAGGGAAACGGCCTCCAGATGCTCGATCAGCCAATGCTTCATTTCGCTTAGCGAATCGATCTCGGCGATCTCCTTATGCAGCGTATCGGCCGAGTAGCCGGGGTGCATGAACTGCAGCGACTGCAGCTTCAGCTTCAGGTCGAGCAGCAGCTTCAGCATCCAATCCTTGACCGTCTCCGGCGCGTATTCGCGGGCCTTCAGCTGCGAGGTCCAGCGCTCGACGACCGTTTTCACCGCTTCCGGGCGCTTGCCGATGACCGATTCGCGCAGCTCCGTGCTGGCCAGGTCGTAGTCGGTGAACACTTCCTCGTAAGCCTGCTTCGTCACGGGACGCCGCTTGGCGATGTCGCCTTCCTCCAGATAAAAGCGCTGAGCGCGGCTGCCCACCAGCTCTCCTAGCATGGGCCGCAGCGTCTCCGGTGTACTGCAAGGCTCGCCCAAAATAAACGAGATCCGCAGCTTGAGCGTCCATTGCAGCGCATCTTGAGCCGCCTTTAGCGAACCTCCGATCTGATCGTAGACGTTCGTCTTAATGCCCGGACGGAAAGAGAACAAGAGGAACGACTCCCGATTGCCATAGCTGGTGTGAAAGCAAGGCAGCTCGGCGGCTTGAAGCACTTCGTCCATGACATTGTTGACAGCAAAACGAAGCGTCTGATCGGATAAAAACCGTCGCTTCGCCTGCGAATAGCCCTCCAAAAAGCCGATTACAGGCAGACAGGCCATCTCCTCGGCGAGCAGTCCGTAGTTGTTCTGCGCTTCCTTCAGCCAATCCTGCGGCGAGAGCAGGGGCTGCTCGATGAAGTTTTTGAGCCACTGCTCCTTCCGCAGCTCCTTCGTTTCATCGACCATATGCTTCAGTCGCGATTGCTGCCAGTTCATCTGCGCTTCAGCATCGAGGCTTTCCTTGACGCGGCGCAGCAGCATCTCCAGCTCGGCCGGATCCAGTGCGTCCTTGAGCAAATAATCCTGCACGTTGAGGCGCATCGCCTGTTGGGCAAATTGGAATTCACTGTGGCAGGACAAGATAACGAAGCGGATATTCGCTTTTCTCTCCTTTAACCGCTCGATGAGCTCCAATCCGTTCATCTTCGGCATGCCGATGTCGGTAATGACGATGTCGGGCAGCGCCTCCTGCGCCTGCTCCCAAGCGGCTTGTCCATTCTCGTGCATGCCGGTCAGCTGAAGCCCGAGCTCCTCCCAGCCGATCGCCTCAGACAACAGCTCCAGCACCGGATAGTCGTCGTCGACTAAAATCACGTTATACATCATTCCACCTCCTCGTAACGGGTCAAACTCTCCCAAGGAATATCCATTTGAATCGTCGTGCCTTCACCCTCGATGCTCTGCACCTCCATCCGGAACGCTTCCCCGAAGGTCATTCGCATCCGCTCTGAGACGTTGGGCAAGCCGATGCCGGAAAAGCCGCCGCCCGTGCCATCTTGCTCCGGATGCTTGCCAGATTCCGCGTCTATTTTGCCTCGGAGGGTTTCCAGCTTGGATGCATCCATGCCGGTTCCATTATCCTTCACCTTCAGCAGCAGCGCACCGGGCTCCATCGTACCTTGTACCACGATCGTCCCCGCCTTGCGGTTCAGTCCGTGAATGATCGCGTTTTCCACGACCGGCTGAAGGAAGAAGCGGGGAACCTTCACCAGCAGCGCTTCGGCGGAGACGTCGTACTGCAGCTCTACGGCTTCTTTTTGCCTCATGTTCATCAGGTCGACGTAGTTCGTGAGCAAATCCAGCTCTTCATGCAGCGTAATTTCATCCTGCTCTTGACTGACGGTCATCCGAAGTAGCTTGGAGAGGGCCGCGATCATCTTCGCGCTGTCCGCATCGCCGCGCTTCATGACCTTCATCCGGATCGAGTTCAGCACATTGAACAGAAAATGGGGGTTGATCTGAGCCTGCAGCATGGCCAGCTCCGCTCGGCGCTTGCGGGCCTGCGTATCCGATACTTCATCGATCATCTCGTTCACTTTATCGAGCATCAGGTCGAAGGAATTGCCGAGGCGGCCGATTTCATCCACGCCCCGTACACCGGAGCGCACGGTCAGATTGCCGCGCTGCACGGTTCCCGCCGTTTTCCCCAGACGCACCAGCGGCATGGTAAACTTGCGGAGCAAATAGAGCAGCAGCAGCAGGAAGACAATGAAGGAAGCCAGCTGAAACACAAACACCTTGCTGAAAATCGTATTCGTATTGACAATCGCCTGCCGGTAGGGCTGCATCGACACCAGGTGCCACCCGGTAAAAGGAAGCGTCTGCTCCGTTACCAGATGGTTTACCCCGTTAATCGGGATCACATCGGAGGCTGCTTGATCCCCAACCGCTAAGGGCCCGAACGGGGCTAGCTCTTCAATGCGGCTGGGGTCAGGGTAGGAGATAATGCGACGCTGTTCATCCAAAATCATGACTTCTTCGCCGCCGGACAGCTGGCTGAAGATCCGGTTCAGCTGATTTTCCAAGAAGGTAACGATAACATATCCGTAAATGTTGGTGTCATCGCGGCGGAGCGTGCGAACGACAGAAAGCTGGTACGGATTGCGCTGCCGATCACTGCTGAATACCGTTGGCGTAGGCCCAGTCCAGTACGACTGAAAGCCGCTCAGCTGGGAGAGTTGATGAAACCACGGCTCCTTCATGAACAGTAATGGGTCGTATTCACTGCTCTGGTAGGTGGTGAAGTAAGTCCCATCGGTGAGCAGCACGGTAACATAGCTGTTCTCCCCAATGGCGGCAAGGCTTCGCAGCTGATCCGTAATTCGCTTGGCATCCATGAATCGGGTATATTCGTCGGTTTCCTTCGGGTAGGCGCCGGAAGCGAGCACTTTAAAGTAAGAGGTCATGTCCGAGTTCGTCTGCACATAGTTCGCGATATTCAGCATGCCTTTCAGCAAGCTGGTGACGGAGCCGTTAACGAGCAGCAGCGACTCCTGCGAATTCGATACCGCCTGCTTTTTGACGGCATCCTGGGTCAGATTGTTGTAAATAAGCAAGGTAAAAAAGGCCGGCAGCAAAATGCAGGCGATCGACGCCGCCATCAGCCTGGACCGCACGGAGCGAAATACAAAAAAATCACGGACACGCTCGAACATGGCTACAGCCTCCCGAAATGCGAAAAAAACGCTAAAAAAGCAGGGAGCCATGAGCGGCCCCCGCTTTTGTATAGCGTACTCTTATTTTTTGTTTGCTGCAATAATTTGATTCACGCGATCTTGCGAGCTCTTCACCGTAGCGTCAACATCCTGCTTGCCGAAGATCAGCTTCTCAAACTCTTCGTTGAGCGCTTTATACACTTCTGCTTGGTAGGATTGCGGTGGAGCCACTTGCGAAGACTTCGAGATTTGCATCGTCGTGATGAGGGACGCTTTGTCCACTTTATCCGGATTCTTCGTAGTGCTCAAGATCGTGTCGATCATTTTGCTCATGTCTTCGGCTTTTACTTTGCTCCAGGATGGAATGTTCTTACCTTGAGCGATTTGACCGTCGGTTGTGTACCAACGTACGAATTTGTAAGCTTCTTCTTTATGCTTGGACGCCGCGGCAACGGATACGAAGTCCGTTCCTACCGGAGTCAGACCGTTCGGATCGCCTGGGTTGTTCTTAGGGAATGGAGCTACAGCCAGGTTAAAGTTGAGTGGCATTTGATCTGTACCGCCCAGCTCGGAGTTCATCCAGCTGCCGATAACGATCATGCTCGCGGATTGGCCATAGAATTGCGTACGGTAAGCCAGCTTCTGAGAGATCAAATCAGCATAAGGCACAGCGGATTTGTCTTCTTTCTCCATCTTTACGCGAAGCTCAAGCGTCTTCTTGTAGTTCGGGTTGTCCAGGTTGGACGTGCCATCAGGCTTCAAGAAGTCGGCGTTGACCGGTTGGTTCTCCATCATCAGCTTCAGATATTCAGTCCAGCCGCCGCCTTGCGGACCGTGGAAGTATGTACCGTAACGCTTAGTGGAGCCTTCGCCTTTGGTCAGCTTCTTCGCGTACTCTGCGAATTGATCCCAAGTCCAGTCCGTTGGCACTTTCAGGCCAGCTTCATCCAATTGGTTCTTGTTGAGCAGAACGTACCAAGGATTGAACTTACCAGGAAGCGCGTAAACTTTACCGTTCAAAGACGTATCGATTTTGTATTCCTCTTGCTCTTTGTAGCCTTCTTTAGCGATGTATTCATCGAGTGGAGCTGCCATGCCAAGCGCAACGCGCTGAGCGTAACCAGCTGTGTCGGAGAACATCAGCACGTCCATCGCTTCGCCAGAAGCGGCTGCGAGGTCAAGCTTCTTCATCGCTTCTTGGGAATCGCCCTTTTCACTCAGTTGAACGAGTTCAACCTTAATACCGGGATTTTTCGCCTCGAAAGCGCTTAACGTATTCTTCCAGTTGTAGGCCGATTCCGTACCGTGCGTGTACAAACGGATCGTTACCGGACCTTTACTTGCGTCGGTACCGCCAGCTGCTTGATTGCCGCCCGTCGTGCCGCCGCTTGTACCGCCGCAGCCTGCCAGCAAGCTAAGTGCCAATGTGGATGCTGCTACACCAGTCCATACCTTTTTTTGCATAAAAACCCTCCTCGAAATTGTCCAAGCTTGAATAACAATTTTTTTTCTACTAATTCATTATAGATAGCGCTACCATGCTGCTTATGACACGATCTTTACTTCTTTCGACACTATTTTTACTTTTGTGAAAGAACGAAGGGGCCCGGCTGCTGCCGGTTACCCCTTAACTCCTCCGAGCGCAATCCCTTCGATAACGCTCTTTTGGCCGATAACAAAGACGATCAGAAGCGGCAAAATCGCGGAAACTGCACCAGCCATAATAAGTGAGTAGAATTCACCGCTAAGCGACGTAAACTTTTGCAAGGCCAGCGGGATTGTAAATAGTTTGTCCGAACGAAGGAAAATTAACGGGTTTTGATAATCATTCCAGGTCCAGATGAATCGAAGGATGGCATAAGTAGCAATAGCCGGTTTTACCAACGGCAAACCAATGGACCAGAAAATCCGGAAATGCCCGGCCCCGTCGATTTTGGCCGATTCAATATACTCTTGATGCACACCCATGAAAAACTGACGCAGCATGAATGTACCGAGAACGCTGAAGCTTCCGATAATGATGATCCCTAGATGGCTGTCGAACAGACCGATTTGACGATACAGGATAAACTGCGGAATCAGCGCGGCTTGTCCTGGTAGCATGTAGGTCGTGAGTACGATGGGGAACAGCCACTTGCTGGCGGAAAACTGCACCTTGGAGAACCCGTACGCCGCCATCGCGGAAACCACGCACGAAATCACGGTCGTCAACACGCTAATCTTAATCGAGTTCCAATAGTATTTGTAAAAAGGGTATTTTCCAACCCAAACTTCTTTATAATTTTCAATCGCATGCCAATGCTTAGGAAGCCACTGAATCGGGAAGGCGAACACTTCGGTCTCAATTTTGAACGAAGTGACGAGCATCCAGAAGAAGGGCGTTAAGAACAACAAGCTGATAGCGAACATAATTACGGTGACAATGGCTTTGCGAATATCGAAGGACCGTGTCCTTTCCATACGGATTCCTCCTTTTAGTAGTTAACCCATTTTTTCTGAGCTGCCCATTGAGCGAACGTAATGATAAGTACAAACACGAACAGCACGGCAGCCATCGAAGAAGCGTAACCGATTTTCAGGTTGACGAAGGCCGTCTCATACATATCCCACACCATCATGGTCGTGGAGCCCATCGGTCCGCCTTGCGTCAGCACAGCGATGATATCAAATACTTTAAACGAAGAGATAATCCCGGTCACGAGCAGGAAGAAGGTCGTCGGCGACAGCATCGGCAGTGTAATTTTCGTAAATTTCACCCAAGTATTCGCACCGTCGATATCTGCGGCTTCGTACAAGTCCTTCGGAATAGACTGCAATCCGGCAAGGTAGATGATCATGTTGAAGCCGATCGAAATCCATATGCTAATCATCATGAGAGAAATCAGTGCAAAGTTCGGGTCGGCAATCCACTTCGGCGGGTTCGCAAATCCGATCGATTTCAAAAATTCATTGATCGGTCCGTAAGAAGGCTGGAACAGGACCTGCCATACCACGGCAACGGCTACGATCGTCGAAATGTAAGGCATAAAATATGCGACTTTAAAGTAACTTTTGAAATACACGAACTTGTCGATGATGACCGCCAGCACCATACTGATGATCAAGTACACCGGTACCGACACTAAGAAAAGCAGGTTATTCGTGATCGATTTCAAGAACGTTGTATCGTGCGCAAGCTTCTGGAAGTTAGACAGCCCGACCCACTTGAGGCCATTCCAGCCGGCAACGAAGTTCCAATCAGCAAAGCTGAGTATAAGTGTCGCAATAATCGGCAGCAGGACCAGGATAAACACGCCGATTAGCATCGGGCTGACGAAGAGGAAGCCCGCGAGCGTCTCGCCGCGCTGCAAAGCTCCGCCGCGTTTCCGTGATGCAGCTGCGCGCGGCAGCGATGCGGAATTAGTTGACATGTCGATTCACCTCGAAATTTATTGAAGTACCTTTATTATAGAGAACATTCCGTGCTCGCTTATGACGCTATTTTGATCATTATCACGGTTATTTTTACTTTTTGGGCTGGACCAGATATTGGGTGGAACATAAAAAAACGCCGCTCAGCTAATCGAAGGAGTGGGCAGTCGCCAGGGTAGCGCTGCGTTCGTCCCTGCTGAGGGCGGTCATTAATTGTAATGCCAAAAGTTATTTACTGTTGTTCGCTTCCCACCACTGCAGGTAGGAGAACGGGTCAATCGTATACCAGGCGGCGGCATCGGTCTTGTAGATTCCGAAGTGCAGATGCGGATCGAACTGCCCTTCCGTACCTTCGGGACCGTAGCCGGTATTGCCGACGTAGCCGAGCAGCTGGCCTTTCTTCACTTTGCTGCCCATGCCAATGCCATCCGCATATTTGCTGAGATGTGCATAATAGAAGACCGTCGAATCATCAACACGCACGGTCACACGCCAGCCGCCGTACTCGTTCCAGCCGAAATTAATTATGGTGCCGTCGAGTACGCTGTAAATCGGGGTGCCTTTGGCGGCCATGATGTCCACGCCTTCATGCGTACGCTCGGCCCCGCCGGTTGGGGTCCAGGAGCGGCCGTCAGCATAGTTGTCCTCCAGCGGTCCCTGGTAGGTACCTTTCCCGAGAGGGAACTGACCATTGGTTAATTGTGTAGGCTTCCTAACGGCTGCCGGGGCAGCTGGAGCAGGAGTAGATGCAGTGGAGTTCACTGATGGCGCAGAACCATCCGGGATATTGATCGTTAGTCCGCTCCAAATGTTGCTCGGATTCGTGAGCTGGGGATTCGCTTTCAGCAGCGTATCCAGTGTGAGGCCGAATTTTTGGCTGATCAGCCACATCGTGTCGCTATTTTGCACGGTGTAGGGGGTTGGTCCTGGGACCTTCAAGCTTTGACCAGGTAAGATCATGTCGGTGGTCAACTGGTTCGAAGTCATGAGGTCCGCGGTCGTTATATTATATTTAGAAGCGATTTTCCAGAGGGAATCTCCGGATTGAACGGTATATGTAGCGGCATTGGCTGTCCCTGCAAATAAAAGAAAACTGGCTGCGATGGTTGTAAGCGGTGTCATGAATTTCAAATCTATCAGCTCCTCTATTTTTTGTCGGGATTGGGTTTAACATTATGATAGAGGATTGTACTGGCAATTTTAAGTCTTAAATAATGGGAAATCAGCCATATTCCGACTTCGGCCCGCATAGTATTTAATGTAGCTTAATATTAGCTGCAAAAATAGACGGAGGTGCTGACATGAAGGTAAGAAATGTCTTATCTGCATTGATCGGGATCTGGTTCGCTGCTGCGCCGTGGATCTTTGGATTCGCCGATCAGAATGGTGCCTTGTGGACGAGTGTCGTATTCGGGGTTATTCAATTGATCGCGTCGCTATGGGCCGGCGGGAAGCTCGGATGGCAAAATCTAGTGTCAGCGGTTACAGGGATATGGTTTATCGTGTTTCCGTTTCTCTTCCCGGTATCGAGCGGTGAGTTGTGGACCAGCATCGTTCTTGGGGTTGTGACGGTGGCACTTAATCTGATGGATTCGGGGAATAAGTCGTAATTGTTTGTTGGCCTAGTTGGCAAACAACACCAAACAGCCCGCCCTCAAATTAGAGGAACGGGCTGTTTTTTATACTAAATAAGTTCGCTGTCGGTGTACGACCGGATTATGGACGGAGCTAAAGGCCGGCAAGAAGTAGGGATGGGTCTCCCACCAACAAAATAAAACCCCCTGTCCCAGCACCCGCGCATAGGGAAACATGTCAAAAATGATGCTTAACGTGAATAAACATAAAAGCAGTAAAGCATTACAACCGGGAAGGGTGAACCGCATGAGCCCTGGATACGGAATGTACCAGCAGCAAAGCGCCAAGCTGCAAATGACCCCGCAATTACGACAGGCGATCAAAATTCTCCAGCTATCGACGCCGGAGCTGCTAGATTGGGTGCAGCAGGAGCTTCAAGACAATCCGGTGCTGGAGCTGGACGGAGCGAGCGCGGGAGGCTGGGAGCAAGGCGTAGGCAGGCGGGGAGCAGGACTGGAGCTGCTGCAGCATGCGGCAGACCATCAGCCATCCCTGGAAGGACACTTAAGGGAGCAGCTCAGCTTTATACAGCCGATGTCGCGTACCCTTCGGCGAATTGTGCTCTACATGATCGGCAATCTCGATACAAACGGATACCTCGAGCCCACGTTGGACGAAATCGCGCTTACCCTGCACGTCCAAGCGGATCAGGTGGAGCAGGCGCTGGCCATTTTGCAAAGTATGGAGCCGGCGGGCGTGGGGGCAAGAGGCTTAAGGGAATGTCTGCTCCTACAGGTTCGAGCGCTGCCGGACTCGTCCCCATTGGTACCGCTCTTAATCAAGCATCATTTGGAAGCGGTGGCCGGGTACCACGTGCATAAACTGGCGGTGCAGCTCAAAGCGTCGACCCAAGAGATCAAGCTGGCGATGAACGTAATCAAAAGCTTAAACCCGCGGCCCGGTGCTGCGTTTCATGCAGGCGATGTGAAATATATGATTCCCGATGTGATGATCGACAAGGTAGGGGAGCAATTCGTCGTGCGCATGAATGAAATGGCGGCGCCGAGGCTGTCCCTGAATGGACAGTATGAACGCATGGTTCAGGAAGGCGGGGGGAATCAAGAGGTACGGCAGTTTTTACGGGAACGGCTGAATGCGGCGGCGTTTTTTGTCAGGTGTATTGAGCAGCGAAGATGGACCGTGTACCGGGTGACCCAGGCTATAGCGGAGGAGCAGATCGAGTTTTTGCAAAAAGGAGCGGCCCACTTAAGACCGATGAATTTGCGGCAGATCGCGGACAAAGTCCACCTCCACGAATCCACGGTCAGCCGGGCGACCGCCGGAAAATATGCGCAAACGCCTTGGGGCGTGTTTGAGCTTTCGTTTTTTTTTCCTTCCGGGGTGAGCCGGGAGCTGGGGGAGGCGGCCTCCTCGGAATCCGTCAAGACTAGGCTGAGGGCCTGGATCGAGCAGGAGGACCGCAGCAAGCCGCATTCCGACCAAAAGCTGGCCGACCTGCTGACCGAGGAGGGCATCCAGATTTCCCGCCGCACGGTGGCCAAATACCGGGAAGAGCTGGGTCTCGCCTCCTCTGTCCGCAGGAAACGGCTATAGCGCCTTAACCCATAAGTTCATGTCCTCGAATTTATCGTAGATTTCGCAGTTTTTGGTCAAACGCCCGGTATAGCGGTACCCCATCTGGAAAAATACCGCGTTCATCCCGAGCGACAATGCTCTCGACAGTGAATACGCGCAGCGGATGTTTCGCTGAAGCAGCTCCTGCTCCAGCGCCTGAATGAGCACGCGCATCAGTCCCTGATTACGGTAGGTGGGCAGGGTGGCACAATCGGTCATCTCCGCGTTGCCGTACACGCTGTTGATTTCCGCGGATGCGGCGCTGATCAGCTGGCCGGACGATTCCACCACATAAAAAACCGTCCCTTCGCCCATCGCTTTCACAATATAAGCCGGGTCGTTCATCGGTGTCGGGTAGGTTTGAAACACACTGCTGTACAGTCGCGCAAGCTCCTCGGCATCGGCGGCCACGGCTTGGCGTAAGGTGCAATGCTCGGGGGCTAAGGCCAGCGTTGTTTTTTGCGGAAGGGCCAGCACCTGCCTCAGGATGCGGTCCTCCTCCATCCAAAAGTCACTTGTCCGGCGCTCTAGCTCCAAATAGTAAGCCATGCAGTAGGCGTCGTCGCCGTTGAAATAGCCGGTATAGATTCCTTCCAGCATACAGCCCAGGGAGAGGAAGGTTTGCCATTCGTCTTCCCTTGATTTCAAGAACAGCTTGGTCAGGGAATGGACCCCTGCGATCTCGAGAATGCGTTCGAACAGGGCGTGGACGTTGCCCCGGTAATCGTCGACCCGCAAGCGTTTGTTGAAGCGATCCAAGCAGTAGTGCATTTCATAATCCGGTCCTTGCTCGACCAGGTTCGTATAGTAAGTATGTTCATCCGGCATGGCCCGCGTCCTCCTTTGGTACTTATCAACCTATACTTTACTGCAAAAAAGGTGCCAGCTCCAAAACACGGCCGATGTCCGGAGTGCTGCGTGAGATTCGCGGAGGCATGACGGAAGTTTTTGCAGCAAAAAGACGGGAGCACCGCAAAAGCTTTTGCATGTGGGCCTAAGTTGTGCGGCTTTCCCGCTCTTAAAGTAGGGCGACATGTTGGCATCTAAATTGCTGGTTATCCTAGTGGGAATTCAAAACAGGTTAGGCGAGGAGGAGGGTGACCGAATTGAACTGCACATGGTGCGAGTCGGAGGACATTCGGGAGGGCACGAAGGATTGCTATTGGGTCATGCCCGATGGAAGATCGACGGTCAGGCTGCTGGAGGTGCCGGCGATCGATTGTCCGAGCTGCGGAACCTACGTGACGGAAAGCATGGCGCAAAAGGTGGAGGAGGCGCTGTACCTAAACGACGTATCCTCTTTAGGTAAAGAGTTCACCTATGAAGCGTTAACGCGTGCGCCGAGAATCACCAAATCATACTTCAAAAGATGAAGTTGCAGGAAGGGGTATGGGCATGGGCACGGGTGCGGGGAAAAAGCGGGAGCATTTGATCAAGCCGGTGCTGCATCGGCAGTATCCCACCGCCAGCTATGGTCAGGGCGTGTTTTTGTACGATGAGCAGGGCAAAGCCTATCTGGACGCCTCTTCCGGAGCGGTTACCGCGAGCATTGGGCATGGGGTGCAGGACATTATCGACGCGATGGCGGAGCAGGCGAGGAAGGTATCATTCGTCTACCGCTCCCAATTCACCAGCGAGCCGGCGGAGCAGCTGGCCCAAAAGCTAAGCGAGCTGGCCCCCGGCCGCGATTACTGGACGTTCTTCGTGAACAGCGGGTCGGAGGCGACGGAGACGGCGATGAAGGTGGCGATCCAGCACTGGCAGGAGCAAGGACGTCACGGGAAAAATCGGGTGATCTCCCGCCGCATGAGCTACCACGGCATCACGATGGGAGCGCTCTCGATGTCGGGCCACGTGCTTCGGCGCAGACGCTTTGTGCCGCTGCTGGCGGATTACCCTGTCGTAGCGCCCGCTTACTGCTACCGGTGCCCTTTTGGCCGGACGTACCCGGAGTGCGGGCTCGCGTGTGCGGACGACCTGGAGACGGCCATCCGGCGGATCGGGGCGGAGCATATCGCCGCCTTCATCGCGGAGCCGATCGTCGGGGCGGCGGGTGGAGCGGTAACGCCTCCGAATGATTACTACCGCCGGATCAAGGAGATTTGCGAGCGGCACGAGATCCTGTTCATCGCCGACGAGGTGATGACGGGCATTGCGCGGACGGGCGCGATGTTCGGCATGGAGCATTGGGGCGTAGAGCCGGACGTGATCGCCTTGGGCAAGGGGATGAGCGCGGGGTATACGCCCGTGGCGGCTACGATGGTCAAGGACCGCGTGATGGAGCCGATTCTTCAGGGCTCGCGCGTCGTCATGTCCGGCCATACGTACAGCGCGAATCCACAGTCGGCGGCAGTCTCGCTTGCGGTGCTGGACTATATCGAGCGGCATCAGCTGGTGCAGGCGGCGGAGGTGCAAGGGCGCAAGCTGCTGGAGCGGTTAAATCGACTCGCGGACAAGTGCGAAATCATCGGCGACGTCCGGGGAAAAGGGCTGCTGCTGGCGCTGGAGCTGGTGGCGGACCGGGAGAGCAAGCTCCCATTTCCAGCGGCGAAGGGCGTGACTTCGCTTGTCATTGACAAGGCGTTTGAAAAAGGGCTGCTGATCTACCCGGCGGCAGGCGGTGTGGATGGCGCGGGCGATGCGGTTATCATCGCTCCTCCGCTTACGATCTCGGATGAGGAGCTGGAGCTGCTCATGCGTTTACTTGAAGACACGCTGCAGGAAGTGATGCGGGAGATCCAAGGCCAAGGCTCCTGATCGGAGGGATCGAGGATGGAAGATGAGCGAATGCAGAGCGGGAGCGGGGCGCGGGAGACAGGCGAGATCGTGAAGGAGCGAAGCCGCGACCTAGTCGGTGATAGGGCTGCCTTACCACCGCTGCCCAGCAAGGTTGGCACCTTGGAAGAGGCGCTGGAGGTCATCTCCGACGGCTGCACGCTGATGTTTGGCGGCTTCGGCGGGGTAGGCACGCCTCCGACACTGATCGAGGGCCTGCTGGCCAAAGGCGTGCGCGAGCTGGTGCTGATCGGCAATGACACCGGCTTTCCGCACATCGGCATCGGACGCTTGGTGACGGCGGGGCGGGCGAAAAAGGTGATCGCCTCCCATATCGGCTCCAATCCGAATGCCGGACGGCAGATGGAGGACGGGAGCCTGGAGGTGGAGTTTTATCCCCAAGGGACGTTGGCGGAAAAAATTCGCGCCGGCGGCGTCGGGCTGGGCGGTATTCTCGTCGACGTCGGCATCGGGACGATCATGGAGCAGGGGCGGGAGCGGGTGACGGTTGGCGGCCGCCCCTATTTGGTCGAGCCGGCGCTGACGGCGGACGTCGCGATTGTGCATGCGAGGCAGGCCGATCCGTTCGGCAATCTCGTGTTTGATAAGAGCGGCCGCAATTTCAACCCGCTCGTGGCCATGGCCGGACGGTTTACGATTGCCGAAGCGGACGAAATTGTGCCGTTCGGTGCGCTCGATCCGGAGCATGTTGTGACTCCGGGCATTTTTGTCCATATGGTCATACCGAGCAAAGGGGTGAATTGGGAATGGGCATGGGAGAAGAAAGCCGGGACCGGATCGCGCAGCGCGCCGCCCGGGAGCTGAAGGACGGGATGGTCGTCAATCTGGGGATCGGCATTCCGACCCGGGTAGCCGATTTCATCCCGGACGGCGTTCGCATCGTGTTTCATGCGGAGAACGGGATTTTGGGCGCCGGTCCGAGCCCGGCTGCGGGGGAGGAGGACCCGTTCCTATGCAACGCGGGCGGCTTCCCTGTCACCGTCATTGACGGTGCCTCGTATTGCGACAGCGCGATTGCGTTTGCGATGATCCGCCGTGGCGGGATCGACGTCACGATCCTCGGTGCGCTGGAGGTAAGCGAGAGCGGGGACCTGGCCAACTGGATCGTGCCGGGCAAACGGGTGGCCGGCATCGGCGGAGCGATGGAGCTCGCGCAAAAGGCGAAGAAGGTGATCGTGCTGATGAATCACCTGAATCATAAAGGCGAGTCGAAGATTCGCAAGCAGTGCGTGCTGCCGCTCACGGCGACGGCATGCGTCGATATGATTATTACGGAGATGGCGGTCATTGAGGTGATGCCGGGTGCGGGGCTGATTTTACGCGAGGTGATGTCGCCTTATACGGTGGAGGATGTGGTGCGCAGCACGGAGGCGGCGTTAACGGTCCCGGAGACGGTGGGGTATATTCCGTAGCGAGAGCAGCATAGCGGAGCTGTATTCCGCTAAAAGGGTGTTGTCATGCGCCTCATACGCCGTAGCGGAACTGAGAGCCGTTATTAGGTACGTTAGTTGAAAATCCGAGTGGAAAAGTGGCATATAACGGAACGTAGTTCCGCTAGTTGGACAGAATCGGGTAGCGTCAAGAAGTTTGTGTAAGCAGTCTTTGGTAAATACAAAGTAGAGTGTTCAAAGTCTAGTTTTAGAATATTCAAACATGAGATGGTGACTTCTCTCAGAGGTCCTCCAAAGGCTTTACATGGAGGGGAGGGCATGATAGGCTCAATGGCCTGGCGATACGAGTTTACGAGGTATCGCCCCTTCGCCAGTCATCATGCCCACAGAGGCTCCATGTCAAGCCGGCTCAGAAGTTCCGTATCGCTTCACAAACA
>NZ_VNJI01000079.1 GCF_007786445.1 Paenibacillus cremeus
ATGGCTAAATGAACACTTAAAGATACATATATTTAATACCAAATAAAAATGCAGCTCCCACACATAAGGGACTGCATTTTTTTATCGCTTATATAGGTATCACCAACAAACACTTAGGCCAACGAAAAGGCGGCATGCCGCAGATGGCCGGCGAGTTTACGCTGAAGAAGCACGGCATCGATCCGCAAAAGGATTTGAATCTGATCCAAAACATCGATTTTGCCAATATTCCTTCTGCGTTTGCCTCCGGCACAGGCGAATATGTACAGCTGTTTGAGCCGCAAGCGGCCATTATCGAAAAGCAGGGCAAAGGCTATGTCATCGCCTCCTTCGGCGTAGAGAGCGGCAAGCTTCCTTACACCGTATTCATGACGAAGCAGAGCTTCATTACGAAGAACCCCGATACGGTTCAGAAATTCGCCAATGCGGTACAAAAAGCCCAGAACTGGGTGCAAAAGAGCAGTGTAGACGAAATTACGGATGCCATATCATCGTTCTTCCAAGATACAGATAAAGACATTATTCGCAGCGTGGTGAAGCGCTATAAGGATCAAGGCTCCTTCGCAACGGATGGAATCGTTGACGAACAGGAATGGAACAACCTGCAGGATGTCATGCAGGCAGCCGGCGAGCTTAAGCAGCGGGCGGATTACAAGAAGCTGGTCAACAACACCTTTGCGGAGAAAGCGAAGCAAAACGTGAAATAAACATAAAGCTGGGCGCTGTCGGCTGGAATGGTTGACAACGGACATCGGGATTTTCGGATGTGACCGTTGCAAACGGAGCCCTGCGTCTGGCTTTTTTGCATGGAAGAGGTGAAGAAAGATGAACGTGTTACAACTGGACCATGTTTCGCACGTTTACGTCAATCGAAAAGGCGCGGATGTGGCGCTGCACAACATTCAGCTGAGTGTGGAAAAAGGAGAGTTTGTATCCTTGATCGGCCCCAGCGGCTGCGGCAAAACGACACTGCTGTCGCTGATCAGCGGACTGCTGACGCCTTCGGCGGGGACGGTAACGGTGCTGGGTGAAACGATCGCGAAGCCGACGCCGAGCGTAGGCTATATGCTGCAGCAGGATTATTTGTTTCCATGGCGCACCATTTTGGAGAATGCCTCCATCGGACTGGAGCTGATGGGGCGTCGGAATGACGACAGCAAACAGCTCGTCTTGGAGCTGCTGGATGAGATGGGACTCGCAGCACATGCCGATCGCTACCCTAGCCAGCTGTCGGGCGGCATGCGTCAGCGGGTGGCGCTGGTGCGGACGCTCGCGACGGAGCCGGAGCTGCTGCTGCTTGACGAGCCGTTCTCGGCGCTTGATTACCAGACGAAGCTGCAGCTGGAGGATTTGGTCGTGGAGACGCTGCGTGCCCGCGGGAAAACCGCCGTGCTCGTCACGCACGACATTTCAGAGGCGATCGCCATGAGCGACCGCGTCATTATGATGCAGCCGAATCCCGGCCGCATCTTGACCGAGGTATCGGTCCCCGAGCCGATCCGGGAAACACTGCCGCTGAGAGCCAGAGAGCAGCAGGGCTTTCATGAGCTGTTCCATCAGCTCTGGGGCTATTTGGAAGCGGCGGGCGGAAAGGAGAAGCCATAAATGAAGAAGCAGAATTCAACTTCATCACCACAGGCAAGCCCTTCGCGGGAGCAGCTAGCAGCCGCATCGCTTAACGCCTACCGGAGTCGGGAGCGGAAAATGACGTTCTACGTCCGGTTGACGCAGCTCAGCCTATTGGTCATTTTTTTAGCCTTATGGGAGCTAGGCAGTCGGCTGAAATGGATTGACGGGCTGCTGTTCAGCTCGCCGACACGGATTTTTCAGCTGCTCTATACCAAAATGCTGGACGGAAGCTTATTGATTCATATTGAAGTGACGGTGTGGGAAACGGTCGTCGGCTTCCTGCTCGGAACCCTGCTAGGTACAGCGGTGGCCGCGCTGATTTGGTTCTCGGAGTTTTTGTCCCGCGTGCTGGATCCTTACATTGTTGTCTTGAACAGTTTGCCGAAGGTAGCGCTTGGACCGCTGTTTATTGTCGCCTTCGGTCCCGGTCAATTGTCCATTATCGCAACGACCCTTTCGATCACCGTAATCATAACCATTCTCGTAGTGTATACGAGTTTCAAAGAAGTAGATCCGAACCTGCTCAAGGTCATTCGCGTATTTGGGGGAACGCATCGAACGATGTTCATGAAGGCGATCCTCCCCGCGTCCTATCCGACGATCGTTTCTACATTAAAGGTCAACGTAGGGCTGGCTTGGGTCGGCGTAATTGTCGGTGAATTTCTCGTTTCCAAGCAGGGGCTGGGATACTTAATTATTTATGGCTTTCAGGTATTTAACTTCACACTCGTGCTCGGCAGCTTGTTTATTATTGCAATCGCTGCGACGATGATGTATCAAGCGGTGGCGTTTTTGGAGCAGAAGCTGGTCGGCAAGCAGGAGTAAAACGAAAATAGAATGAAGAAGACATGGGAGAGCTCGGGCCGAAAGGTTCGGGTGTTTTTTTGTCTAACGAGGGGGAATTTGTCGAAAGAGGGAGAAATGAGTAAGATGAGGGTACAGGAACATGAGAATGGGCATTGGAGAGGGTAGTACTATGGGGATTCGTATCCTAAAGACCGCACTCGCGGTTACGACGTCAATAAGCTTAGCTCAAGCCTTCGGGCTCGCTTCGCCGCTGTCCGCCGGGCTGCTGGCCATTCTGGGCATCGATGTGACGAAGAAAAGGGGGCTGCAAACGTCTTTTCAACGCATCGTCGCTTCACTGGTAGGCCTGCTGGTCGCGGTTGCGCTGTTTTGGGCACTGGGCTACCAGCTGTGGGTAATCGGCCTGTACATCCTGATCTTATATCCGGTGCTGAATCGGCTGCAATTAAAGGAAGGCATTGTTACCAGCTCCGTCGTGATGTTCCACGTGTACGCCGCGGGGAAGCCCGATGCACTGCTGCTCCTCAATGAGCTGGCGCTGCTCTTGACCGGTCTTGGTACGGCCACGCTGATTAATGTGCTGTATATGCCCAAAGAGGATAAGCAGCTGCTGAATTTCCGCCATCGGCTGGAGGAGCTGTACTCGCGTATTTTTAAGGAGATCGCCCAGCATTTGCGGTATACCGATCACGTTTGGAGCGGGCAGGAGCTGCTGGATGTCGAGGATCTGCTGGACCAGGCGGAGGCTTCGGCAAAGCGTCTGAGCGAGAACACGCTGAGAAGCCAAGAGGCGCTATGGGGCTTGTACTTCTTTATGCGCAGGCAGCAGCTTGAGCGGATCGAGCGCATGGTGCAGCTGGTCGCCCAGGTGTATCAAACCTTGCCGCATGGGGAGCGACTGGCGACGGTTTTTGACGAAATGAGCGTCGATGTGAAAATCGAGCATTACACGGGCCGCAGTGCAAGCCTGCTGACGGAGCTGGAGCAGGGCTTTAGGGCGATGGCGCTGCCAGCCAGCCGCGAGGAATTTGAAGTGCGTGCGGCACTGCTGCAGCTGATGGTAGAGCTGAAAACATACTTAACGATAGCCGAACGAGAAAAACGCCCCTTGGCGGAGCGCTCTTAATCGGGCTTGCGGGCTTGATTCTGGCAATCTTGTTTTGCAGCCTAAAATATAATAAAAAAGTTATCACACTAGACGAATGTCCTGCATACAAATGTAATGAATGATTGTATGGAGGAGGTTAAAAGGATGTCGTTAGATAAAGATTTGCAGTGCAGAGAGATCTATACGAAAGCTGTTTGCGGTAAAGGTCGCAAATTTTCGCAAGTAACCAACACGGTAACTCCGCCTCACTCTCCGACGAGTATTTTGGGTGCTTGGATTATCAACAACCAATATGAAGCGGTGAAGTCGGGAGATAACGTGGAAGTAGTGGGTACTTACGACATCAACATCTGGTATTCCTACGACCGAAATACCAAAACCGATGTCGCGAAAGAAACCATTTCTTATGTGGAGGTAGTGCCACTGCATTTCCTCGATAAGAAACATAAGCCGGCTACGGCCGAAGTCTCGGGTGTCGCCACTCAAGAACCGAACTGCGTGGAAGCCAGCATCTCCTCGCGCGGAGATAGCGTAGTCATCCGTGTAGAACGCGAGTTCAAGGTGGAAATGATCGCAGAAACGAAGGTATGCGTGGTGGTATGCCCTAACGGCTGCGATGATTACGACGACAAACATGTAGACTTCGATAGCGCCGACGACGGCGACTACGAAGATCTCGATCCGGATCTGCTTGACGAGGAATTGAACTGATTTCTTGCTTTCAGTATATGTCGGGCGGGTAGATTTAGATAGAGGGCGTCAGCCCTCTTTTTTGTTTTATGAAGTTGTCCTGTCAAAAATGGGCGAGAGGAGGAGTTTAGTATGCGCGCGTTCCTGCTTCATTCAGGCGAGCCGGCGATGGAGCCGCTGCTCTCGCTGTTACTGTTCCCTCATGGCACCTCGGTGCCCGAAAGCAGGGAGAAGAACTGTACGATCATCCATTGGGGTGCGTACCATCCCGATCGGGGGCATGCCGAGGTGCTGCAGCCGATCCGCAGTATTCTGCTCGCGCAGCACCGGGAGCGTGCGGCGGAAGTGCTGAGGCTGCATGGGCTGGAGTGCGAGCTGGAGAACGAAGTGGCTTCCGTTTCAGTGGGTGTGGGTGCAGCCCTAAGTGCAGAGGTATCGGTGCGAAGAAAGCAGAGTGGGGAACCCCCGGTACCCGAGCGAGGAGCGTATGTATCCGGCGCCGGGAGGGAAATGGATCGGCGGTGGGCCCAGGAATATGTGGTTCCCGTCTTCCACTTGCAGGCGCTGACGCTGTTTCACCGGGCGGCGAACGGGGTGTTTTACGGC
Source organism: Paenibacillus cremeus (assembly GCF_007786445.1). Classification (GTDB taxonomy): domain Bacteria; phylum Bacillota; class Bacilli; order Paenibacillales; family NBRC-103111; genus Paenibacillus_G; species Paenibacillus_G cremeus. The sequence goes on from NZ_VNJI01000079.1 coordinate 4,841, forward strand.
AGGCGTTCCCCTAGCGGAGTACGAGTTCCGGGGGACCTTACGGAAGGGTTCGAGGAGGTCGGGACGGACGACCCGAACTACTACGCCGGCCGCGCGATTCGGGAAGCGATCAAGGCGATCTATGCGCTGGGGCTTGACTACGGCGTCGTCCGGATTGGAATTCGCGCCGGCGGCAGCGTGATTGTTCGCAGTGTCGAGCCGGTGCCTCAGCTGACAGAGCGGCTCGCGGAGCTGTTCGCGGAGGCGATGAACCGTCTCGATGACACGGTATCGTCGGAAAGGGATTCAGCCGGCGGGCCGGTCATGCTGGGCGCAGACCCGGAGTTTCTGCTCCTGACAAGCCAAGGCAAGGTGAAGTTTGCTTCCAATTATGCGGAAAAGGAAGGGCCGTTCGGCTGCGATGCGATCGTCCTCGAGAGCCGGCGCAAAATTTATCCGCTGGCCGAGCTTCGACCGAAGCCCAGCACCGATGTCCGCGAGCTCGTCGTCAACCTGCATCGAACGATGCAAATTGCAGCCAAGCAGATCGGGGACCCGGAGCTGCGCTGGGTGGCCGGAGGGATGCCGGTGCGGGGGTTTCCGCTTGGCGGTCACATCCATTTCAGCGGAGTGGAGCTGAACAGCCGGCTGCTGCGCGTGTTTGACAACTACCTCGCGCTGCCGCTGACGCTGCTCGAGGATGAGTCGACCGGCCTGCGCAAGCCGCGATACGGCTTTCTCGGCGATTTTCGCCGGCAGCGCCATGGCGGCTTCGAGTACCGCGTGCTGCCAAGCTGGATGGTGTCGCCGACGGTTGCCAAGGGCGTCCTCGCGCTTGCCAAGCTGGCGGCCGAGCATTATCGGCAGCTCAATCTCCGGCCGCTGGCGGATGTTGAGGTGGCCCGTGCGTATTACCAGGGCGACAAGCTGCGCATTCGGCCTCTGATGCTTCAGCTATGGCGCGACGTAGAGCGTCTGCCCGGCTTTGCCCAGCAGGAAGCCTACTTGCTGCCGCTGCGGCGACTGATGCTGCAGATGCAAACCTGGAAAGAGCTGGAGGATATTCGGCCCAAGTGGAAAATTCCCCCTTTCTCCTAATCTGATGGGGGATTCGACGGCACCTGCGGTTTGCTGACAATATAAACATTGGGTGTTCTCTATGAAATCGTGATATAATTGCACTACGCCTGCTGTAGCGGTAGGACCAGCGGTACAGCAGGCATCCGGTTGAGTACATAGCACGCGGGGGGAGGAAGTGCCCTCGGCTTTTTGCGCTCACGAAACTAGTAAACTTGTAACGGTTCCATTCGATAGAATGATAGGATCGGGCTGAGGAAATGAATGCAGTTGGAGGATTGAAAGCATGGCCAAATATACGCCGATGATCGAGCAGTACCTTGCCATCAAGGCGGAGGTGCAGGACGCGTTTTTGTTTTTCCGGTTAGGCGATTTTTACGAAATGTTTTTTGACGATGCGGTGCTGGCTGCTAGGGAATTGGAAATTACGCTCACCGGCAGAGAAGGCGGCATGGACGAGCGCATTCCCATGTGCGGCGTTCCTCATCATTCAGCCGAAAACTATGTCGCCCGTTTGGTAGAGAAGGGCTATAAAGTGGCGATTTGCGAGCAGGTGGAGGATCCGTCCGAAGCCAAGGGCGTCGTCCGGCGAGAAGTCGTTCGGATCGTCACCCCGGGAACGGTCATGGATGCCCGCTCGCTCAGCGAGACCAGCAATAACTACATTGCTGCGGTGGTGTTGTCCGGCGGTGGCTATGGCTTCGCCGCTTGCGATATTTCCACGGGCGAGCTGTACGTCACCCGGTTGGACGGCTCGTTCGAGCTCCTGCTGGACGAGCTCAACGTCTACAGCCCGTCGGAGCTGCTGGGCAGCCCGGCGCTGCTCGAGCAAATTCGCGGTGGGTCGGCCGCATGGCTGCGCTCAGCGGTGATGACCGAGCGGGAGAGCCGAACCATCGCGCCGGGCTCAGTTCTCGCCCCGGAAGGGCAGTTCTCAGACGCCCAGCTGGCCGCGCTGCCGGAGGGCGGACGCGAAACGCTATCCTTACTGATGGGCTATCTGATGGACACCCAGAAGCGATCTTTATCGCACATCAAGCATATCCGGGTCTACGAGCCGAGCCAGTACATGGTTATGGACCCGTTCACCCGCCGCAACCTGGAGCTGGTCGAAACGGTGCGGGACCGGTCGAAGAAAGGCACGCTGCTCTGGCTGCTGGATAAGACCGTCACTGCGATGGGCGGGCGGCTTTTGCGCCGTTGGATCGAGAAGCCGCTGATGAGCGCCTCGCACATCAGCGATAGGCTGGAAGCGGTGGAGCGGCTGTACCACCAGCTGATCGTCCGCGACGACCTGCGCACGTCGCTCAAGGAGGTCTACGACCTCGAGCGCCTCACGGCGCGCATCGCCTACGGCAGCGCCAACGCGCGCGACTTGGTCGCGCTGAAGGCCTCGCTGCAGCAGGTTCCCCTGCTGCAGCAGCTTTGCCAGACCAGCGGCTCCGCCACGCTGGCCAAGCTTGCGGCACGGATCGATCCGTGCCAGGATCTGATGATGGCGATCGCGGACGCCATCGTGGATGAACCCCCCGTCTCGATCCGGGACGGGGGCATGATCCGGGCGGGCCTCAGCGCCCGCCTGGACCAGCTGCGCGAGGCGAGCACGAACGGCAAGATGTGGCTCGCCGAGCTGGAGCGGCAGGAGCGCGAGCGCACCGGCATCAAGTCGCTCAAGATCGGCTTCAACAAAGTGTTCGGCTATTACATCGAAGTCACGAAGTCGAACTTGAATCAGCTGGAGGAAGGGCGCTATGAGCGCAAGCAGACGCTGGCGAATGCGGAGCGGTTCGTGACGCCGCAGCTGAAGGAGAAGGAGGCGCTCATCCTCGATGCGGAGGAGAGCATGGTCGGCTTGGAGCATGAGCTGTTCGTGGAGCTGCGAGACAGGCTGGCCGGGCATATCTCCCGATTGCAGCAGCTGGCGGAGCTGATCGCCACGGCGGATGTGTACCAATCTCTGGCGCATGTCAGTGCGTCGAATCGGTTCACGAAGCCGGAGGTCGGCGAATTTTTCGAGCTGCAGATTGAGGAAGGACGTCATCCGGTCGTGGAGGCGGTGCTCGAGGACGGCGTCTTCATCGCCAACGAGACGTCGCTCTCGAAGGAGACCGGCAGCATGCTGCTGATCACCGGACCGAACATGGCAGGGAAGAGCACGTACATGCGGCAGGTCGCCATCATTTGCCTGATGGCGCAGATCGGCTGCTTTGTCCCGGCTCGGCAGGCGAAGATGCCGATTATCGACCGGATTTTCACCCGGATCGGGGCGGCGGACGACTTGATCGGCGGGCAGAGCACGTTCATGGTCGAGATGATGGACATCCAGATCATGACGGAAAAAGCGACCGCCCAGAGCTTGGTCATCATTGACGAGCTGGGCCGCGGCACCTCGACCGGTGAAGGCATGGCGATCGCCCAAGCGGTCATCGAGTATTTGCATGACACGATAGGCTGCAAAACGCTGGTGTCCACGCATTTTCACGAGCTGGCGCACTTGGAGGAGAGCTTGCGGGATTTGCGCAACTACTGCATGGCGGTCAAGGAGAGCGGCCAGCAGGTCACCTTCCTGAGGCGGCTGATTCGCGGAGCGGCGAGCACCAGCTACGGCATCTACTGCGCGCAAATTGCGGGACTGCCTTCCGGAATCATCGAGCGCTCCTATGCGTTGCTTCACGGGTTTGAAGCGCGGACAGAGCTGCTGAAAAGCGGTCAAGAGGCCGCAGCGACGACAGCAACGGAGCAGGAGGATACGGCACCAGTACCTGCACCCCAGCCGGACCCAGCCCCTAGCGCTTCCTATCAGATCGAACAGCTAAGTCTATTCACCGTGGCCGAGCAAGCTGCGGAGAAGCCGTCGGCACCTAAGAAGGACGCAAAAGCTGAGAAGGTCATCGAGCAGCTGCGTTCGGCCGATCTGATGAATATGACGCCGATGGCTGCGATGAACTTTTTACACGAGTTAAAGCAGCATATTGCTTCTAAATCATAGAAACATAGAAACATAGAAACCATTAGAGAAGAGGCACTCATTTATGAAAAAATTACGTCCCCGCCGTTTTTGGAAACAAACAGCAACATTTGCACTCAGCCTGTCTCTAATTATTCCTGCGGCTGCACCCGTTTGGGCAGCGGACGCAGCAAGCACGGCCGATAAAGATGCGGCTCGCACGAAGGAAGTGATGGAGCTGCTGCTGGAAAACCATGTAAGCGCGCCTTCGGCTGACAAGCTGGCAGGCAAATCGATTAAAGAAATGCTGGATTCGCTGAATGATCCATACACGAACTACTTTACCCCGGAGGATTTAAACTCGTTTACGAATGCCGTGGAAAATACGTATGTGGGGATCGGCGTACGTGCCGAAGAGGACCCAAGCGGCATGCTCGTGAAGGAAGTATTTGATGGCTCTTCGGCCAAGGGCGCTGGAATTCAGGCCGGCGATGTGGTTGTGGCTGTGCAAGGCGAGAGCGTCGCAGGGCTGAAGCTGGCCGACATTATCGCCAAAGTGATGGGCCCGGAAGGAACTTCCGTAACGCTCGATGTGTCGCATGAAGGGACAGTTAAACCGGTAACCCTCAAGCGTCAAAAGGTGCAGATTCCAACCGTCATCAGCAAATATTTTAGCCCTGGCATCGGCTATCTGCAAATCACCAGCTTCTCCAGTGATGCGGACGAGCTGGCAACCAAGCAGCTGGCTGAGCTGAAGAAGAATGACATGAAAAGCCTGATCGTTGACCTCCGCGACAATGGCGGCGGCTACTTGGACACTGCGCTGCAGCTGGTGAAGCTGTTCGTTAAAGAGGGTGTGCTGATCCATACTCGCGATCGGGACAACGTCGATGATCCAGTGAAATTCACAGGCGGGACCACGCAGCCGTTCCAGGTTTATTTCCTCGTCAACGAGAACAGCGCCAGCGCCTCCGAGGTAACGACCGGGGCCCTGCAGGATTACGGCGTAATTACGAAGGTCATCGGAACGAAAACCTTCGGTAAAGGCAGCGTACAAACGGTTGTTCCATTGCAAGCGGGCGGCGCCTTGAAGGTGACGATTGAGGAGTACTTGACTCCGAAGCTTCGCAAAGTGAATCATGTCGGCATTGAGCCGGACATCAAGGTGGAAGGCGAAGTACCCCAAATGATTACGGCGCTCCGCACAGCCGGTATGCAGGATATGGACGTGACGCTCGAGAAGAAAAATGTGTCCATCGCGAACGTGCCTGTGCAGAATACGTTCGACATCGTGCGCCAAGAAGGCAAAAGCTATGTGCCTTCCCGCGTGCTCGCTGCTATGACCGATGAGACCGTCACCTGGAACGAGCCGACGCATTCGATTCAATTCACTACGAACAGCGGATCGGTAGCATATACGCCTTCGACCAGCGATTTTATTTTGAAAGACGGAACCAGCTATGTGGATATGACCAAGTTCACCCCAACCGCACCGCAGCTGAGCTGGTCGGATGACGGCAAGAAGCTGGTGCTGCATAGCCAGAAGCAATAAGCTGTAAGCTAAGGAGCCTGGACGATGGGGAAAATCAATATTTTAGATGAGCATATCGCCAACCAGATCGCTGCGGGCGAGGTGGTGGAGCGGCCTTCCTCCGTGGTCAAGGAGCTTGTGGAAAACGCCGTCGACGCCGGCAGCTCCAGGATCGACATTGCGATTGAAGAGGGCGGGCTGCAGCTGATTCGCGTGTCGGACAACGGCTCTGGCATGGATGCAGACGATGTCGAGAAGGCGTTTTTCCGGCATGCGACCAGTAAGATCGCCAGCACGCAGGATCTGTTCTCCATCCGCACACTAGGCTTCCGCGGAGAGGCGCTGCCCAGTATCGGGGCGGTGGCCAAAGTGGAGTGCTTAACGTCGCCGGATGCGAGTGGACTCGGCACGAAGCTGGTCATCGAGGGCGGAAACGTGAAGGCCAAGCTCGAGGCCGCTTCGCCTAGAGGTACGGACCTTGCAGTCCGCGAGCTGTTCTACAACACGCCGGCACGGCTGAAGTATATGAAGACGATCCAAACCGAGCTCGGGCACGTGACCGATTATATTTACCGGCTCGCGCTCTCACACCCGGGGATAGCATTTACACTCAAGCATAACGGGCAGACGCTCATCCAAACGCTTGGGAACGGCGACCTGCTTCAAGTGGTAGCGGGAATCTACGGGACTGCGGCGGCCAAAAGCATGCTGCCGATCCGCGGAGAAACGCTCGACTATAAGCTGGAAGGCTATATCGCAAAGCCGGAGCTGACGCGGGCGAACCGAAACGGCATCACTACGGTCATTAACGGTCGGTATGTGCGTAATTTTGCCGTCGTCCATGCCCTGCTGCAGGGCTTCCATACCCTGCTGCCGATTAATCGGTTCCCGCTGGCAGCGCTGCACATTCAGATGGATCCTACGCTGATCGACGTGAACGTACACCCCGCCAAGCTGGAGGTTCGCTTCAGCAAGGAGCCGGAGCTGATCCAGTTTATCGAGCACGAGGTACGTGCCTTACTGGGCGCTCAGCGGCTCATTCCTGCGGCGGGCTTGCCGCAGGAGAAGCGGCCGCGCGAAGCCGTCGTGCAAGAGCAGCTCGCGCTGTACCGGCCGCAGGCGGCGCCGTCGGAGCGCGCCAGCGCCGAGGCTGCGCCGCCGCCCGCACGCCCGGCCGACGCCGCCGCGAGCGGCGGCTACGCGGCCAGCGGCTCGGCGCGCCGTGACGCCTACGCCGGCAGCGGCAGCTCGGCGTCGGCCAGCCCGCGCCGCGAGCCTGCGCCGACCGCACCTTCGCCGCGCGACGCAGCAGCCGCCTCCGAGGCGCTGCTGCGCTCGCTGACGCCGCCGGCGGCCGAGGCGGCCCCCGCGCTGCCCGCTTTCCCGAAGCTGCACCCGATCGGGCAGATGCATGGCACCTACATCGTCGCGCAGAACGAAGAGGGCTTGTTCCTGATCGATCAGCACGCGGCGCATGAGCGGATCAATTATGAGCATTACTACGACCAGTTCGGCAAGCCAGCCGAAGCGAGTCAAGAACTGCTGGTCCCGATTACGCTAGAGTTCACGGCTATAGACGCGGCCAAGCTGGCCGACAAGCTGCCGCAGCTGGAGCAGGCGGGCGTCTATTTGGAGGCGTTCGGCGGAAGCTCCTACTTGGTCCGTGCGTACCCGCACTGGCTGCCCAAGGGCGAGGAGCAGGCCTTGGTCGAGGAGATGATCGAGTGGCTGCTAAGCGAGAAGAAGCAGGTGGATATCGCCAAGCTGCGGGAGAAAGCAGCGATTATGTGCTCCTGCAAAGCGTCGATTAAAGCGAACCAAAGCATCGGCACCTTGGAGATCGAAGTGCTGCTGGATCGGCTGGCAGCCTGCCGCAATCCGTACACCTGTCCACATGGACGGCCAATCGTCGTAAGCTTCTCCACCTACGAGCTGGAAAAAATGTTTAAACGCGTGATGTAACGCAACGCGACAAAGGGAAGGCGAGCTGATGATCAGATCAGCAAGCCTTCCCTTTGTCATTTTATTTCCATACCCGCCTCAAATTCAAAATCTCCTGCAAATACCCCCAAACGGATACCGGCGACATGACCATTTGATTGAGCAGCACGTAAGAGAAAAATCCGCGCCAATTGCGCCGCACTCGCAAATCCAATGTGCGGAACACATAGCGCCGTTGGAAAAGATACAACAACGCGTTGCTTACCAACGTCAATGGAATGACGAGCAGCGTTAGCGGCCCTACAATCCAGTAAATACCGAACAGCGCCAGCACTAGACCCGGGAGCCAAAAGAACGTGTAAACCAAATCCAAAAAAGGCATGACCAGATTGACCCCGGTCAAAAACATCGTAAAAATGCGCGGCTGCTGCCACGGCTTCACATTTTTTAGCCCCTCGATCATGCCCCGGGCCCACCGGTTGCGTTGACGAACAAAGTGCCGTAACTGATCAGGAACACTCGTGAACGAGACGGCCAGCGGCTCATAGTAGACGCGCCAGCCCCTCTGCAAGAACAGCCACGTGAGCACGATATCCTCGCCAATGACGTCCGGCCAGCCGCCGATCGCTTTTAACGAACGGGTTCGATACAAACTGAAAGCGCCTTGCGCGACTAGCGTCCCCTGATATAAGCCTTGCAGCCGCTTGATGGAGGCAATCCCGAGGAAGTAATCCCATTCCTGCAGGCGCGTCCAAAACGAGACCCGGCTGTTTCTCACAAGCACAGACCCTGCTACAGCGCAGACATTGGCTGGAGAATTCATCAGGCGTGCAACCAGAAAGCGGATGGCGGATGGATGGAGCAGCGTATCCGCGTCCAAGGTGATAGTGCTAGGGGTGTCGACATGCGCCAGCCCGGTATTGAGCGCAAAGTGCTTCCCTGGCCGGGGCTCGCTTAATACTTCCATATCCAGCCCCAGCTCCGCTCCAATCGAGGCGGCAATCTCGGACGTCCGATCTGTTGATCCATTATCGATTACGATGACGCGGATCGGTCCGCTGTAATTTTGATTAGTTATATAGTTTAGTGTTTCCTGAATATTCGCTTCTTCATTCCGTGCCGCAATGAGAATCGTTATTGGCTCGGTCGGGTCGTCCATTGCTAGTCGAGGCTGGCGATCCAGCACCAGGCTGGCGACCAAAAATGCATTCAAATACCCCGGAATATAGGCCAAGCCCACAATAATCAGCAGTGCTAGGGGCATGCCTGTAATTCGGCTCAAATCTTGAACCCAATGGATCGACAGAAAAATCGAAAAGATGAGCCAGCCCAAAGCGATGGCATGTCCGATCCAAAATTTCCAGACCACGCGAAGATATCGTTTGGGAAACAGCTTTCTTGCCGGTATCGGAGGAGGTGAAAACTCGGCTTTTAACGGCATCGCTGCGATCACCTCTCGTTTTAACTACAGCATGACATAATTCTATTAAAGCGGGTGTTCAGCTTGGCTTCAACCAGCAAATAAAGGGTTGGGAATCAGCTGGCAGCCCCTCCCACAATCATTGGAACTATTAGGCAAATGTCACATAGATTGTAGGGGGTGATACAGATGCTGAGCATGTTTACGGATCAAATCCAATTTTCCAATCAATACGCCGGTAAAACGCTGTCGAAAACCTACAATTTATATCCGCATCAAATCAAACAAATTTCCGCTTCGCTCTCCGGGATCGACTACGGCTTTACCGATGTGGAGGGGATGTTTTTCCGTTCACAGATTCAAGTGAAGCATGTGATCCTTTCGCCTACTTCGTTCCGAATTGACGTAACCTTCGGCTTTCGCTCGCGCAATTTCGACAAGCGGACCGACGCAACCATACAATATAATGTGATTGTCGAATACACCTAACGGAGCGCATTTGCGATGGATGGCAAACATTTGATAAAATATGATGGGACTGCATGACCATTCTTCAGACCATTTTTCATACCATGAAGCTATTCTTACAAATCCAATGAGGACACAGGTGATGCAGTTTGTTCGTAACGACCTCCTATGACCCGGGGAGCATTCAACTGGAGGAGGCCCGGCAGCTCGCTGAGCGGCTCGGAGGACGCCTCTTGCAGCGCCGGCGGATGACGCTTGCGCAGCTGCGTGAGCGCTTCGGGGATGAGGACATCCTGCTCGTATCCAAGGAGCGGATTGAGTATCATCATGCGCTGCGGCAGCCGCTTTTTTTCCATCCCAGCACGGCGGCGGTCCGCATCAAGCGGCTGCTAAACGGGGAGCCTGATACGCTATTATCGTTGGCCGATGTGCGTCCTGGCGATCGCATCGTCGACTGCACGGCGGGACTGGGCTCGGATGCCATTGTGTTTTCGTTTGCGGTGGGTGAGAGCGGCGGCGTAACGGCGTTAGAGACCGCGCGAATCCCATGCTTTTTGCTGCAGCAAGGGCTGCAGGCCTACGATTCGGACGTGCCTGGCTTGAATGCGGCGATGCGCCGGATTGAAGTGCGCAGCGAGGACCATCTGGATTACCTGCGGAGCTTGCCGGATCACAGCGTCGATGTCGTTTATTTCGACCCGATGTTCCGCAAGCCGATCACGGAATCCGCCTCGATTAAAGCGATCCGCGGTATTGCCGATGACCGGCCGTTAACCGCGGAAGCCATCGTGGAAGCGCGCCGCGCAGCCCGCAGGGCGGTAGTGCTCAAGGAGCATCGCGACAGCCAAGAATTCGAGCGATTGGGCTTTGAAGTAGTCCGTCGTTCATCGACAAAAATTGCTTACGGAGTGATACGATGCTGACAGAGACGGGAAGCGGCCGGACTCGGCTGCTGGTGCTGGTCGGACCGACCGCCGTCGGCAAGACGAACCTGAGCCTCGCGCTTGCTGAGGAGTGGAATGCGGAGATTATTTCCGGTGACTCGATGCAGGTGTACCGAGGGATGGACATCGGCACCGCTAAGGCGACGCCGGAGGAACGCAGCAGAGTGCCGCATCATATGATTGATATCCACGATCCCGAGTACCCCTTCTCCGTGGCTGAATTTCAGGAGCGCTGTACGGCGCATATTGAAGAGATCGCATCCCGGGGGAAGCTCCCGTTTATCGTGGGCGGAACGGGGTTGTATGTGGAATCCGTTTGCTATCAGTTTCAATTCAGCGAGAACGGCTCGGACGAAGCGTTTCGTGCGGCCCAGCAGCAGTATGCGGATACGCAGGGAGCGGAAGCGCTGCATGCGCGGCTTCGTGAAGTGGATCCGGAATCGGCGGATCGGCTGCATCCCAACGACGTGCGTAGGGTCATTCGTGCGCTAGAAATTTTTCATGTGACCGGCGAACGGATGTCCGATCAGCTCAAGGTACAAAAAAAACAAACCCCTTACGAATTATGTATAGTCGGGTTGACAATGGACCGCGCTTTACTATATAAACGTATTGAAGAGCGAATTGATCAAATGCTGGAAGAAGGCTTGGTGGAGGAAGTGGAGCGACTGCTCGCCGCCGGCTGTACCCGCGATATGATCTCGATGCAAGGGTTAGGGTATAAGGAGATCGTGGACTATCTGGAGGGCAAATATTCGCTCGAGGAAGCGGTCGAACTGCTGAAGAAGGATACCCGCCATTACGCCAAGCGCCAGCTCTCTTGGTTCCGTCATATGAAAGACATCGAGTGGATCGATGTAACTGAACTGCCAAATATTTCTACCCAACTTTCGGAAATTCGTGATATAATAGCACGAAAGCTTCATCTCGACCGTTAACTATTTTTGAGGGGGCCCATTGATGAACAAATCGATCAATATTCAGGACACATTTTTGAACCAGCTTCGCAAGGACAGTATACCGGTCACCGTTTATCTGACCAATGGGTTTCAAATCCGCGGAATCATTCGCGCATTCGATAACTTTACGATCATCATTGACAGCGAGGGCCGTCAGCAGATGGTGTACAAGCATGCCATCTCGACCTTCACGCCACAGCGTGCGGTTTCGCTGATGCAACCGCAGGAAAACGCAGAGTAATCGCGGCGTTCCCTTTTTGGGCTGCGGTTCTTAGCAGGTATTGAGAAACTTTTCATACCATCGCTTCGTCTAAATGAATACCATACCAAAAGGGCAACCCGTTTTACAGGGTTGTTCTTTGTTTAGAGAGGGAGTGGGGACAATGGCGGATTCAAATAAGACAACGCCGGGAAAGTCGTCACCGAAGGGGAAGAAACCGGCATCAGGAAAAGGCAAGAAGAAGAAAATCACTGCAGGCCGAGTGTTGGCATGGACGCTGGTTGCGGCGGCGATTGCGGCAATCTGTGCAATGGGCGTTTATATTTTCATCATTATTAACGGCAGCCGCATTCTAACGCAAAATATCGATAAGCTCAATTTGGATGAAGCTTCACTCATTTATGATGTGAATGGGAAGGAAGTAGCCACACTGGCAGCGGAAAACCGCGAAATCGTCGATGCGTCGGAAATTCCGGACCGGCTGCGCCAGGCCTTCATCGCGACAGAGGACAAACGCTTTAACGAGCATGGCGGCGTCGATTTCCTCGGCATCGGCCGGGCACTGGTGAAGGATGTCGTGGCCCGAAGCATGGTGGAAGGCGGCAGTACGATCACGCAGCAGTTGGCCAAAAACGTCTTCTTGTCTGCGGATAAGACGTTCTTCCGTAAAGCGACGGAGATGTCCATCGCTGTGGCGCTGGAGCAAAATTACAGCAAAGATAAGATTATCGAGATGTATTTGAACCGGATCTTTTTCGGGAATCGGGCTTATGGGATTAAAGCAGCGTCGAAAAAGTATTTTGGCGTCTCCGACCTGAAAAAGCTGGAGCTGTGGCAAATGGCTACCTTGGCAGCGATTCCGAAGGCGCCGAGCGTATACAATCCGATCTCGAATCCGGAGAAGTCGAAGGAACGACGGGCAGTGGTGCTTAAGCTGATGTCCGATCAGGGCTACATTACCGAAGCGGAACGCGCAGCGGCCGCCGACGTGGATTATCAGCCTTCCAAGGCGACCGGTAACGATCAGTATCAGACGTATATCGACTATGTGCTTCGCGAAGCACAGGAGAAGTACAATCTTGAAGAAGACGATGTGCTGCGCAGCGGGTACAAAATCTACACCTCGCTCGACCCGGATGCGCAAAAGAATATGGAGACGACGTATAAGAACGACAAGCTGTTCCAGAAGGATGGGCCGGAGCAGAAAATGCAGAGCAGCATGGTCATCCTGAACAACAAAGACGGCGGTATCGTGGCGATGATCGGCGGCCGAGACTATGTCATCCGCGGGTTGAACCGGGCCGTACAGCAGCCTAGGCAGCCGGGCTCCTCGTTTAAGCCGATTGTAGCTTATGCGCCGGCGATCGAGACGGGCAAGTACAACCCGTACAGCATGCTGCAGGATGAGCAGGTCACTTACGAGGGCGGCTATTCGCCTCGAAACTATGACGGAGTGTACCGAGGGCAAGTGAGCATGTTCGAAGCGGTGAAAAAGTCGATCAATGCGCCGGCCGTCGCTCTTTTGAAGGAGATCGGTGTCAGCAAAGGCACGCAGTTCGTGAACAACCTCGGCATTCAGCTGGATAAGAAGGACAACAACCTGGCGATAGCGCTGGGCGGTCTGACGAACGGGGTGACGACACTGCAGATGGCGCAGGCCTACAGTGCGTTTGCCAATAACGGGAGCTTGAATCAAGCCCATGCGATCGTCAAAATCGAAGATACAGACGGCGCCGTGAAAGCTACCTTCAAAGGCAGCAGCAAGCAGGTCATGAGTACGAAGACCGCCTGGTATATGACCCAGCTCCTTCAGGGCGTCATTGAGCCTGGGGGCACGGGGACGGCCGCCAAATTCGAGCGTCCGGTAGCGGGTAAGACAGGATCGACCCAGCTGGACATCAAGGGGCTGGAAAAGTACAACCGCGACCTCTGGTTCGTCGGCTATACGCCGGAATGGACCGCTGCGGTTTGGATGGGCTTTGATAAAACGGACAGCAAGCATTATGTTTCCATGAGCAGCGGCAGTGCGGCGGTCATTTTCAAAGAGGTCATGCAAAAATCGCTGGCGAAGCGTCCGATGACGGCCTTCGTGAAGCCTCAGGATGTGCCAGAGCTCGGCGCTCCACCGAAGAGCGTAGACGACTTGAAGGCGGAGTACATCAAGGACCGAAAAGCCGTGAAGCTGACTTGGACGAAGCTGGGCGATAACATCACGTATCAGCTGTTCCGCAAGGACAGCAAGTCGCAGGACTTCCCTACGGAGCCGCTGCTGACGACCGCGATGACGGAAGTAAACGATATTTCCGCAATTCAGCCGGATACGTATTCTTATGTCGTCGTGCCGGTCAATACCGACAGCAACATGACCGGTGCGCGTTCCAATGTCGTCTCCGTCACGGTACCGGCGGATACGAATGTGTCGCCGACACCGGGCACGGGGGCAGGTCAGCAGCCGGGCTCAGGGATGCTGCCAGGCCAGCAGCCCGGCCAAGGCGGCACGGGCGGCGTAGGCACGCAGCCGGGGCAAGGCCAGCCGGGCACCGGCACGCAGCAGCCGGGAGGCGGCGGTAAGCCGGGCGCAGGCACCGGCGGCACGAGCCAGCCCGGCCAAGGCGGCACGGGCGGCGTGAGCCCCGGCACCGGTACGCCGGGTGCACCAGGCGCCGGCAATGGCGCCGGTGCCGGCGGCGCTGCGGGCACCGGTGCCGGTACGAGCGCGCCGGGGCAAGGCGCAGGGGCTGGCGGCGCATCAACGCCCGTCACCAAGCCGGTGACGTCCGGCGGTGCAGCTACGCCAGGCGCCGGTGGCGCGGCCAGCACGCCGACACCAACGCCGAATGCGGGGGCGACTCTACCGGCGACCGGGAACCGATGATTTTCATTTTATTGGAAAGCCGTAGTATAATAGGCTCACAGGGGACGGTCCCCGAATCCTAGAACTAGACGGAGTTGAAGAGGAACTAATGAACGCATCAGTTTTGACGAAATCAGCAGGATGGCTGGCTGCAGCGGCGCTGTTCGCTTCTTTGCTGACAGGCTGTGGAACGAAGCAAACGCCAGCCCCATCAGGACAGCAGGCGGCACCACAGAACACTAGCCAGCCGGCAGGCCAAACCACAGGCCAAACCAATGCAGGAACAGGGCAAGCAACGAAAAAAACATGGTCTTCGCCACCGCAAATGACCATCGATCCGAACAAGTCGTACAAAGCGACGGTAACGACCTCCAAAGGGACGTTCACGATTGAGCTGTATGCTAAGGATGCACCAAAAACGGTCAACAATTTTGTGTTCCTGTCCAAGGAAGGCTTTTACAATAACGTGACGTTCCACCGGATCATTCAGTCGTTTATGATTCAAACCGGCGATCCGCAAGGCAACGGCACAGGTGGACCGGGCTATAAGTTCGAGGACGAGAAAACGTCTTACAAATACGAGCCGGGCATCGTAGCGATGGCAAACTCGGGCCCGAATACGAACGGCAGCCAGTTTTTCATCTGCACCGGCGAGGATAGCAAAAACTTGAACAAAATGCCGAACTACACGATTTTCGGTAAAGTAACGGAAGGTATGGATGTGGTTTCTAAGATCGCTGCTACACCGGTGAAACAAGGCAATGAGCCAACGCCAAGCCTCCCGACCGAGAAAGTGACAATCAATTCGGTAGCCATTTCCGAGAAATAAGCAAGCTGGCTCCAGTGGGGCGAAACAGCGTGGGAAACCGCGCTGTTTTTTTGGTGCGCCTCGCAGTCGCACAGTCTAGGTGGTTCAAATCCACTCGGTAACTTTACCCTTTAAAGTGCCGTAGCCGAAGTAGAGGTCCAATCTTCATATGGAGAGGGACTGGCAGGGTGTCT
>NZ_VNJI01000008.1:0-139247 GCF_007786445.1 Paenibacillus cremeus
GAAACGAAAGTACGGCTTGAATCGCAGCCGGTATCGGGGCTTTGCTGGCTCAAAAACCTGGGTCGGTTTAGGAATCTGGGTTCACAACCTCAAAAGAGCGGCTCAAATGATCAAATAGAGCAATTAACTGGGATTACATGGTAATTTCTCGATATAAAAAGTCGTAGTCAAAAAAGTGACTTTGTCAAATTCGACTTTTTCAGGAGCAACTAGTTAGTTCCCCCTGAAAAATTCGGGGATTTTAAAGAAAATAAAAAGGAATTTGTTAGCTCAGATGGAAGTTGTTGTTGTCGAGATTGGGGACACAATCGGTGAAGCTCTACAGGTATCGGCCGAACTAAGAAATAACGGCATACGGAAACGAATTGATACAAGTAAGCGGAAACTGAAAAAATCACTTGCAAGCGCCTCGTCCAAAGGAGTTCCATATGTGATATTCATTGGTGAAAATGAAGCTGCAGATGGTACCCTACGATTAAAAGATATGAATGAAATGACTGAAACAGTTGTAAGTGTTAAAGAAGCAAAAAAACTCTTATTGAATATCTGAACAAAATGCCGGCCAATAATGAGACTGCTGCAAAAGTGCTACTTTGAAAAACCAACTTCATGACCCAAAGAAAACGAGCCTCTAGAATCGATTTTAAGGCTCGTTTCGAGGTTGGGGAGACATTTATGTTCGCTGCTTAGGGCTTTATTACAGTGTCCACTAAAATGAGTCTTGACATTTTTGAATAGGTTGCTTTTCATCTCTTAATGGACACCCCTTACATTACCTTTCAACTGTAATTTCTCCACTAAAATTCCTCGTAATTTCATTCCATGACAAATTAATAAGCAGTCTTGCTGCGTTAAATGAATAATAGGCCGACAGGTAGAGAGCTACGGCATCAATTAGCTCCTGCTGATTCAGGAAATATTCTTGATAATGGAGTCTACCACGAGCAGAGAATCCTTTGTGCTCATCGAAAAATAGTTTGATTTCATTGACATGTTGCGGATCACTGCCTTCAACTCTACCGCTGTTTACTTTTGCTGCAATCGCTACGCAAACAGAATCAATGATGTCTTGCTCGTCAAATTGAATTTTCATATTCTTCGTCCTCTCAGGGATCTAAAAATAACCACTATAAGCCATATAACCAAAGCTGCAATTGCTAAATCTAAGATTAATGCCATAAATGAGAACGGTTGATGAACATAACCTCCATGTGAAGCAGGGTAATAACCTCCTGAAGGATGCAGCATTGATCCCAAAAATGTTCCTGCCGCAAATGCTCCAACCATAGGCCAAATGGTGCTACGTGGTTTCTGGCCTGCAGGTAGTGTATCGGAATATGATCCTCCACCATAGTACTGTCTGCCAGTGTTTGGGTTGATGTTGGAGCTACTATTTATCGTTGTCTTATCGTTGGTATTCCCAGAGACACTAGATGATGCTCTTTGATTGCCCGTACTATAAGTAGTGCCATCTTTCGTAATGGTGCTGCTATTTGAACTCGGTAAACTTGGTACATCTGTTTTATTTGATGCTCCACCACTGAATCCAGAGTTAGATGAACTACTCTGTGATGGGGTGATTCCAGGACTTGTACTTTGACTTGTGCTTGTACTCGGATTTGTCTGAGTCGTAGTACCATTAGGTGTCGAATTGCTGCTCGCACCGCCACTGAATCCACTAGAAGATTGTGACGAAGGTTGATTTGAGTTTGACGGTTTTGGACTTTGACTATTTGATGGGCTAGTTGAAAATGAACCTGATCTTGCTGAAGTAGAAGGTGCACTTGTAGAAGACTTTGATGATGGAGAAGACTGTGTACTTGAACTACTTCTGCCTGATGTTGTTGCTGCGAAAACAGTAATCTGACTCATTGAAAGCACTAAGGCAATCATAGCTATTAATACTTTCTTTTTCATAATAATCACTCTCTATTCTCAGAATACTTAACATATTTAATAATACGACAAAACTCTTCTTTACTGCCACTTTTTATGGTTTGCTCATAAAGTAGAGATGGTATTTTTTGAAATGGCGTGGTCTTGTTTTTCATTGTACACCCTCACTAAGCAGATTATAATTTAGACATTCCTTATTTATTTTATTAATTAACAACGGAAAGTTACGAGACAAATTCCGCATTCTAAGACCCTAGAGGTCCATTGCTACTGAACCTTGGTTCAGTGTGCTTAATGAAGAATCGGAGGTCGCTCTCGTGACTTTTATTGTTGTTTAAGGGGATTAGTAGCAGTTCCTCTTTAATGCACTCAGCTTGTGTTGAGTAATCAGTGAGAACAACCTATCGAAGTGCTCTCGCCAAATGTTAAGTCTTATTCACCCTAGAGTGCATCAGGCTTATTTTTTCATACTTGGTGAGGTCGCCATTTTATTAAAATGTTGCGTCATGGTGCGATCGGAATTTATTCATATCCCCGCACCACACCTTTATTATCAACAATTCGTGAGAAGAAATTACTATCAAGTTTAAGAGTCTTGGGACAGTGTGGTGCACATATGCCTAACTGACGGTTGTGTTTGTCCGTCATCGTTCCAAGAAAAACGAGTGGCTCGCGATCCTTTCGACCGATCTAACCTTGACCGCCCAGGAGATCATCCGGATTTACGGGATGTGCTGGGAGATTGAAGTATTTTTCAAGTGTGCCAAAGTCACTCCTACGTTTGCAAAAAGAGTTTCAGGGGCGATCCTACGACCTGCTTGTCAGTCACACGACGATTGTCTTCTCCCCCTACATTCTGCTCGCTTGGCAGCATCGGCAGAGTACGGACCAGCGGTCTTTTGGAGGACTGTTTTATTTGCTTTGCGATGAAGTCGGTACGCTTGACTGGGTTGTTGCCTTGCAACAACTGTTCGATTTGATCAACGAAATCGCCACAAAAGCCGGAAAGAAGATCACCACTTTAATTCAGCGTCAACTCCAGCAATGGATTGCTGCTTTGCCCAACTACATCAAGGCTTATCTGCCAATTTCAAGCTGCGAAAGTTGAGTTAATAATACAGCAAAAAAGGTACAGCCTCTTCAATTTTCTTGAAGAACTGTACCTTTTCTAAGAAGAAGGACTTTTTCAGTGGCCTCGCTTGCAGCCTAGGGCTTTTTTCAATGTCCGCTTTTTGGGGTCTTGACCAACGCGTGCTGCGCGTTGTTGGCGGGTTTTCTGTTATTACCCCTTCAATCCGGTTGTAGCAATCCCTTCCACAATATTTTTTTGAAAAAATAGGAAAACAATGAATTGTGGAAGGAGCGACAAGACGGACATCGCAAACATATAACCCCAGTGGGAGAGCGATGAAGGGTCGGAGAACATACGAAGACCAAGAGAAACGGTATATAGCTTAGGATTGTTCAAATAAATTAACGGCCCCAAGAAGTCATCCCAGGTCCACATGAAGGAAAAGATGGCCACCGTAACCAAAGCAGGCTTGGTCAGCGGAAGAACCACGCGATAAAATATACTGTAGGAGTTACAGCCGTCAATTACTGCTGCTTCATCCAATTCACGCGGAATTCCTCGGAAAAATTGGACCAGCAAAAAAATAAAGAAGGGACTGCCCCCGATAAAATGCGGTATGGTCAGCGGCAAGAACGTATTGACCCATCCAAGGTCATGAAAAAGAATATATTGGGGGATCATGGTCACCTGGCTAGGAAGCATTAATGTAATCATCAAGCAAGCGAACAAGAAGGACCTCAGCCAAAATCGCAATCGGGCAAATCCGTATGCTACGACACTTGAGGATACTATAGTGCCTAGAAGTACTACAACCGTGATGATCAAGGAATTACTGAAGAAGGTTCCGAAGGTCGTACCGCCGAAGCCGGCCCAACCGTTTACATAGTTTTTCCATTCCAGGCTCGATGGAATTAATGATCCCGAATGGGCAAAAATTTCTGACTCCGGTTTGAAGGAGCTCGCTAAAGTCCATAGGATTGGATAAATCATCACAAGACCAAAAGCAATAACGAAAGCATGATAGATGAACCGGCGGCCCGCTAAGATCATGATTACTTCCCTCCCTCCGATTCATAGTAGACCCATAACGAAGAGGATTTAAATACTAAAGCCGTCAAGAAAGCGATAATCAGAAGCAAAATCCATGCCATGGCAGATGCATAACCCATTTGAAAATTCGTAAATGCTTTCTGATACAAATAAACCGCATAAAACAATGTGCGGTCGAGAGGACCTCCGCCCGTTACGAGGAAGCTTTGAGTAAAACTCATGAAACCGCCGATCATCTGCATGACCAGGTTGAAGAAAATAACCGGCGTGAGCATGGGAAGGGTGATCCTGAAAAAATTGGACAGTGGTCTGGCGCCGTCTACGGCGGCCGCTTCGTACAGTTCCAGCGGGATTTGCTTCAGTCCGGCCATAAAAATAAGCATAGGGGAGCCAAATTGCCAAACAACCATTGTTATCAGCGTCCACAAAGCCGTATTGGGGTTTGTAACCCAATCTTGTCCCGCAATTCCAAGAAGGGCCAGGCCGCTATTCAATGCTCCGTGGAGCCCGAACAACTGCTTCCACATCACGGACACGGCTACACTGCCTCCAATAATGGAAGGAATGTAATAGACCGTACGGTAGATGCCGACCCCGCGTCGATTTGCATTAAACAGCATGGCAATAAACAGGGCAAAAGCCAGCTTTAACGGAACCGCGATCAAGACGAACAGAAATGTGATCTTCAAAGACGTCCAGTATCTCGGATCTTGGGTAAACATATGAATATAGTTTTTAGTTCCGACCCACTCGGGACTCGAGAGCATGTCATAGTTAGTGAAGGAAAGGTACAGCGAGGCAATCATCGGGCCAATAATAAAAACGAGAAAACCCAGCAGCCAGGGAGAAATAAATGATAAGCCCACCAGCTCCCGAACTATCAACTTCTTTAAAACGGATGACTTGTGAAACGCACCTAACAACGAAGGTCTCGAAATAACACGATTGCTCACAAAGACTCCTCCTTAGAAAAGAAGCCATCTAAAAATATTTAGATGGCTCTGATAGTTTAACTGATGAATTTACTTATTGCTGCTTAAGATTGAGGTTGCTTCCGTTCGGAACTGCTTAGCCGCATCAGCGGGAGAGACCTGACCGTATAGTACCGAGTCTTGGACTCTGGTAAATAAGTCTGATACGTTGCTTGCCCCTTTAGGAGATGGAGGATCAATCGGGCGAGAATGCTTTTGTACATACTCAATATACGTAAATTGCTGTTGAGTAGCTTGATCCAGTTTCGGCATGATATGTTCACGTACTTTGGATGAAATAGGTACTCCCCGTTCCGCCAGCAGAATATCATTTGCATTTAGATCATTCGTAAAGAAATCGATGAATTTCACTGCCGCATCCTTATACTTCGAGCTCGAGGCTACCGAGAAGAATTGGGATGGTTTTAAGTAATTCCCCTCTTGTCCTCCAGAATAGCCGGGGAACGGAATTAACTGCAAAGGCCGCTTAGCATAGGTCGAATATGCGGTAATCAAATTGCTGGTGAAAGGATGAAAGGCTGCGTTTCCTTTGACCAGGAGCGTATCCGGTTCACTTGAAATTCCTTTTAAAACCTGTGGAGGAGCCATCAGACCTTCTTTAACAAGGGCTTGATCAAGAGTAAAGAAATCAACCAGTAGCTTATCATCGGTGTAGCCCAATCCGTTTCCATCTTTATTGTATAAGCTCGTCCCTCTTTGTCTTAAATAATAACCGAAGTCCAGTCCCGAATCCGAGGTTGCGTTGCAGTCGATTGGGAAAAAATTGCTATTTCCGGACTTCGATTTCAGCTGACGGGTCAGGTTCATCATATCGTCATAGGTGTAGCCTTCCTTCGGAATCGCGATACCCGCTTTCTCGAATGCTCCCGGATCAATCGCTACGGCAGGAGCGTTGGCTCCCAGGTTTACCGCAAATAACTGATTGTTGACTTTACCGCCAACGATATAAGGATCGTCGGCATCCTTTAAATTCAACGCACCGGATTGAACGTAAGAATCGAGAGGAGATACTAATTTCCGGGATGTGTATTCCCCAAGATAGGCATAGTCCATTTGCATGACATCCGGGAGACTTTGTCCGGCCGCCTCCGTTGCCATTTTAGTCCAATAGTCTTTGAAGCCGGCGTATTCCGTTTCAATATGGATATTCGGGTATTTCGTTTCGAACATTTGGATGACCTTTTGAGTACGGTCATTCCGGTCCTGCGACCCCCACCAAGCCACTTTCAAGGTGATTTTTGCATTCGGATCTTCTTTTGTCGAGACATTTGCAGGCGCTCCGCACCCAGCCAGCCCAGCAAACAAAGCAGTCGATGCCAAAATAGGAACAAAAAAATTTAAACGCCTTCCCATGATTGAAGACCTCCTGTAAGTTGGTAGAAACCATCAACCTTATTAGACACGAAATGTTAGCGCTTACGATAATTAATACTACCAAATGTTAACTCACTAGTCTATATTTTCCTGCGAGGCTTTAGGGAATTCCAGTTATTTAGTAGCCACATTCAAAGCAGGCTTTTTACCCATTGATTATTAGATGAAGATGCTTAGCGCAAATGAAATCGGTAATCTTTTACCGGCCAATCAGCATCAATGAAATATGGATATTCAAATTTATTACAATGTGAAATCCAAAATTTCACTTTCTCAAGCCGTAAATCGGCAAAAAATGTCCAAGGATCAGTTTATTAATCTGATTCTGGGTTGTGTTCATGCTTTTAAAGAAGTAGACGAATATCAGTTAGTCAATAAGGGAGTTCTGTTGGATATCGATCTCATTTTTGTAAAGCCAGGCTCGTTCGAACCTTCCTTTATTTATTTGCCTATATATGCCCATGACGAGGGGATAACCAAACTTAAAGAGTTTATTACATGACCTATGCACTTCGTGGTAACACTTGGTAAATCTCTGGTTTAGGCGTAACCCAAAGAAGCATTAAATAATGCTCTGGCCAAAATAATTGAATAAGCCTTGCAAATTGCTACACATCTGTGTCAAAATCAACGTAGATTCGCTGAGAGCCTTGGTGGTTTCTCTTGCGGAGCTGGCAACGAGTGTGGAAGAGGCCGCGAACCATTTTGCCGTGGGTGTAGCCTTCATCATCACTCGTTTTTTCTTTGTTCAATTCATAGAGAGCAACAGCTAACAACGTCTCGGCTGCAAACAATAACTCGAAGTGAGCATGGTGATGCGCTTCCGAGTCGGAGTGGCATTTTTCAAAAGCCAGTTCCTGTTTGGCTGTACGAAAAAACACCTCAATCCTCCATCTTTTCACATAAGTCTGCAGCGCTTCCTTGGGAGCATCGTAGCGGTTACTAATGAGAAGATAAGCCCCTCTGTAAGTCGCTGGGGACTCGTCTTTTTCCGTCTCGGCAGTATCGGAATCTACCAGTTGCTCATCTTCTTTTAAACGCATGGCGACGACAGCGGCAATCTGGACAAATCGCTGTTTGGTGACTTGCTTTCCTTTACGATTTGTTACTGTAAACGGCTGTTTCATGTAGATATTTGGAATCGAAATGGACACCAGGCCTGATGCCCCTTGACGTGTTAAGGTTTTAAACACTTCACGGATCAGCATGACAGGAGTAAGTGGCACGTAACGTTCTCTCCCTGTACAAGGTTCAATCACTTTACGAAATAAAGCCGTATTACGCTTGGCCTTCGTAACCCAATCCAATTGTTGAGACTCCAAGAATGTAAAAAAATCCTTACACAAATACCAACGATCCATCGCCACCCATAGGCGGCAAGTCACGGATTCACGCAGCATTAAGAGCATTTGCATGGCGAGTTCCAGCTTCGTAAGCCCTTCACCTTTGGTTTCAGGTTTATGCCACACCGAGTAAAACAAAGGATACTCCAGCCCGTTGTTCAAAACAGCTTGAAGCACCACCAGATTCATGGCCCACGCATACGTTTTTGTAGAATGATCGATAAGCCAGCCAAGGAAAGGGAGTTGTTTAGCATGGGGATGCGTACAATGGGTATCATCGAGATTGACCACATCCCCTTCTTGAAGGCGAGTCTGCTCATCTTGCTGCAAACGTTCTACGCGCTTTTTCCCGAAGGTTTTCCAGGCAAACGAAGTCGTAAAAAAGCGGCTCTTGGTGTACTGAGCGAGTTTCCAAGGATGGAATATCACTCTTAGCATGGCATCCTTCTCAGCCAAGTCGGCCATTTGGACGACGGATGAGCAATTGGAAATCAAACCGACGACATAGAGAAAGCAAATCAACCAGAACGGTGTGCCGCTACGTTTCATCATGCCAGACTGGGTTAAGAGCAGGGAGAAGTCAAACCGATCCCACAGGTTACGCAAAATCGGAGCACCCGCACATTCACTCAGAGATAGCTTGCGAAACCTTGGTTTTTGTAGCGCATTCATTGGAAAATCACCTGTTATATTGAAGTAACACCTGTAAAAAGGTATCCTTCGCAATTATTGTGTCGTTTTCTAAATGTCAAGTAATTCTTAGACTCTATGTGCTTTTTTTTCATAACCATTTTAACCTTTTACCAAAATCTAACTTCAACTGCATAACTCATGTAATAGTGTTAAATTATGGTCGAAACTGTAAAATTGTGGTCAATTGTTTTGAATTATGGTCAAGCGTGAGGTTCAACTTTCGGTGAAAGGCAATGGGAGTAAATGTTCCGTAAATTGGACTGTTGATAAAGTCTACGTCTAAGTAAAAGGCTGATGATTCAATACAATATATAGTAGGTGGAGTATCAAATACAGTCCTTTATTTAAAAGCACCTATGTTTGTGTCGCGAAGCCACGAAACAAACATAAACACATAATCACAAATGAAATTGGCCCGCAATTGATGTGTCATCTTTTGACCCCATAACGCTATCTTATTAAAAGTGGGGAATGTATTATGGAGATCTATAAGTTGTTTTCAAATTGGCTAATCTAATTTCAGAGCGAGACATCCCCAAAGGAATAGAAGCATTTAATTTTAACTTATATGAAGGCTCAGAAGATACATACGATATACAAATAATTGGTACAGATGAATTCGAAGAGGATGACTCAGATTCGCCAACTTTGGCGACGAAAAAAGCCCAGCATTCACGTAGATGTTCAATCCGAACTGCCGGAATGTGTAGCCTCTTGCACACGATACTTTATTATGTATATTATAAGAACGCTAGTTCGCATAATAAAGGGTGTATCCCATGAAAATAGAAAAAATCGTTCAGGTGAAGCTCCGTGCTGTCAGATATCGGACACAAAATACTCCGCATAATCGCCAATTTGTCCGCGCTGCGCAAGTATACGCCTAACATCGAAGCACTGGAGTTCAAGACTGGCCGGGATCGTCAGGTCGTTATGAAGGTGTTGGCCGTGTTGGCCCGGGAGCAGTATATCGAATGGTCCGAGAAGGATCCAGATTACATCCAGTTGCTGGAGGTATGGGAGCGGAAGCCTCTGTACGATGCGAAATTGTCTCCGCCATTTAAAACGAACACGTCGCCGTTTATGAATTGGCTTATTTAGGGAGTAAGTCCTGTCTGACTGACTTCAGTAAATAATCAATAATTAACGAATCCAGTTTTTCACTTAGAGACTGTAAATATGGGTGTTGAAAATCCATATCATATTCTGCAGAGAGTAAGACTATTTGCTTTACTAACTGGTCTATCTTTTTCTTTAGAGTGAATACATCGTCCACCAATTTCCATTCGTCCTTTCGAGTATATTCCAAGTTGTATTATCGCAAATTCTAATGTGGGTTTGTATTTATTAAAGGAATATTTAGGAAGAGGGGAACAATCACACCATGAAGCCAAACAAATTAGCCTCTGAGCGAACGTCATGTTTGAGTCGTCCCGCTTTATGCTACCGGATCATCACGAAAGGGCAATTGAGTAGCGTAACGGGTTGGTAAGAAACCGCGACCGGAGCTGACAGAGGAAGAGCAGCAGGAGCTATTCGGTAGGCTAAAGGCATCCTTGAGGAACTCGGTCGAGGTGACGATCACCGTTTTCGGTGAATTAGGCAACCGGCAGGTAACCGGGGGCGTCGCAGGCTTAGACCCGAAGCACCGCCTGGTCAAAGTGGAGACCTCGGGCGACTGGGAATTAATCGAGTTTGAGAACGTACTTGCGGTGGAGTTGAGCTCGGTGGAGTATTAGCTTTATCAACCAGTTTCTTTCACTTTTCCTTTACATCTCGGGCAGGTGATCTTCTCGCCGGCCAGCCGGATACCATCGAGCCTTTTTTGAAAGATGAGCGAATCTCCTTCTATGTCTCCAAACAAAACGAAGGCTTGGGTAAGACCATACAGAAGGATCTTATTCTCTTGGATACACCGTATTTTATGACTCTCGATTCCGATGACTGGGTGGAACCTGAAACACTCGAGCTATTATTAGACGAGATGGAATACTAGCCAGTAACTACTTCGCTTATTTGCGGGAATGCCCGTTATTGGAAGGAAGAAAGCAACGGAGAACTTATTTTCCTTAGAGACGAGAAGAATCCGTCTTTTTTCAATAAACTCGATTTCTTGTTTTATGGCCCCACACCAACTCCGAGGTTTTACCGAACAGCTACCGTCAAACGAATTGCGCGGCTTTTTGAATGATGATCCGTCAGGTGGCCGTAATGCTGAAGATCGCTATTTGCTTTTGAGGCTAATCGCAATCAGTAATTTCGTGTCCATCGACCGACCTTTATATAATGTTTTGGTTCACGGCAGTAATATGACAGATCCGTCTACTCGTGAGCATTTTAATGAAATCAAGAGAATTATCTATTACAAGGTATTGCAGGAATGGGGCGACGGTTATGAACCTGTTTTCGCCATTAGTACGGACGGCTGGCTAGATGTCATAGATGTTAAAATAAAAGCGGAAAGCGACGAATAAGACGCTCCCCATTTTATTTTAATACTTTCAGAATTTCTTTCGTTAATGTTTTCATAAAGAAAGGTAATTGATCAGGACGTATAGCCTTGAGCATATCTTTTTTCTGTTCAACTGAAACATTGGGATTAATTAGCGCATTTCTGACTCGTTCGTGTACAGCACTTTGAATATCTACACGATAGTCTTCAACCCTGCTTTTCATCATACTTTGCACCCTAAAATTAAATAATTTTCATGTATATAAATTTTTAATGGTAGGATTCCTACATACCCATCCGTGACCTAGAGCAGTAGGAATATTCAATGTGAAAGCCTCCCACTTTGGACTTCACCATTTGAGGTGAATTCTTCTTATCCCCCCACACTTGCCATTTCGATTACGACCCTCGATTTCATGAGTCAACTCAATCTGTCGCGGAGTCTTTTTGCGTACGTTGAAGCTTTGTTTTCGTGGTAACGGCAGTAACGGTTGTCTCTGGTTGGACGCTGTTATTCTGGTAGATGTTCTTAACTCGCGTAGGTAGAGGTACGAGAGTTTGATAGTGTTAAGGATGCAGTAGATTGAGAAAACAAAGGTGGCGTATCTTTTTTTTCTTCATACCGGAAGGGGATGAGCCGGAACGGTACGAAGAGGAAGTGCTTCGGCGCATGCGGGAGCTCGTCCGTCTGGCAGAGGAAGCAAATGTAACTCTCATTCATGAGAATGAGAAGGAGATCTACGGAGATACAGGGGTTCGCTACCAAAAGCTGCTTATCGCATTGTCTTCCGCACATCTTCGAAGTGCATTTGATCCGGCCAATTTCGTGCAATGCAAGGTGAAGCTGATGTCGGACGCTTATCCGCTAGTGGAACCGTATATCGCCTATACTAATGTAAATGATGCACTCATGGAAACTGGTAAAGTCGTTCCCATCGGAGAAGGTGACGGACAGCTAGAGGAACTCATCGGCGTGCTGAAGGACAAGAATTATTCCGGTTTCCTTTCTCTGGAGCCCCATCTTCGTACCGACGGCAAGTACCAAGGATTCAGTGGGCCGGAGCTGTTTAAGGTTGCATCTCAATCGTTGAAACAACTGCTCGCAGAAGCAGGTGTGGAGTGGCGATAAACGCGCGGTGGGAGCTTTAAATCATCATCTGAATCTGCCATTGCATTATAATGCTATAAAGAACAAGAGAGGTGCTTTTCTGGGCATCATCGGAGGTTTCGATGGATGAAACTTTCAAAACGGCAGCCGACAAAAAATTGGATTTTGTAGAGTTCTGTATCAATGTTACCCAAAATGTGGATAATTTCAAGAATAGTATCAGCGACCTGAAAAACTGAATGCTGTTCAGTTACTTAATAATCAATAGCTTATTAATATGGCGTAGCCTTGGTTGCTTCTATGAGAAGTGATCTGGCGCGATATACAGGCGTGATTGCCAAGAGTATTTCCTTAGCAGAAGATAGGGCAAATATATTGATTGAAAATGGTTGGTTGGAACAGCCACCGCAAGCAGCAGTTGAACGTAAACAATTGACAAGAGTTTAAATGATAAAACATTCAAAAACGAAAACGTTCACTGATAGCCACTTACTGAAAGTGGCTATTTTCATGGATAATTAGTAGCTCCTACTGCACCTGAGCGTGTCACATAAATTAGATTCAGGGAGATCATTCAATACTCCGGCTCTCCCAAAAATCCCCTTTTCTTTAAATACACCGATTTCATATCCTTATTCCTGCAGCTCAATGCACATATGAATTAGCGATAGAGAGACGGAGAGTAAATCAGTATCCGTATTAATCTTCGTTTAGTTTATCCATTCTATCTTCTGCAGGATATCGGGATTTTTTATCGTAGTACGTTTTGAGGGGAACTTCCCAGAACCATTTTGATGATGCCCAGTCATATACATTTACCCTTCCATACTTTTCTTTATCCCAGAGCATTTATAGTCAATTAAACTGCAAGTGACGTGACCGTGCCGTTATATGGCAACCTAATTCGTACACACTATAAATTTTCCTTTGGAAAGCGTGCTAGCATTAGCAATATATGATATAAAAAAAGTACTAGAAGCCTATTGACTTTTATAACCACTTTAAAGAATTCGAGCAATCTCTGAGGTTTTGATTTTATAAGGAAAAAAATATTGCAGTTAGATAGTGCATTATACCGGTAAGGAGAGTTTATGGGTGACACGCAGTAGAATGAGATTGGTAAGATTGCTCACATCGTTAGATGGGGGCTATTTGACGCTTACATTCAATAGAATCTTAAATTGGATTGGACCGACGGTAATTCATACAACATGAAGGAGGGATCAGATGGCTGCACTGGGGACTTGGATAATCAATGCCTACCTCGTACTGCCCAATAAGGTTTCTATGGGAAACTTATTCATAACAGGGGGCACCATTACAAACATCGTTGAGGGCGAAGCCCCTCATTCATTCATAGACTCTGACAAACATGAAGTAATCGATGCACAAGGCGCATACGTTCTACCTGGGTTAATCGATATTCATTGTGACGCAATCGAAAAAGAGGTTCAACCTCGGCCGAATACGCTGTTTCCCATGGATTTGGCTTTGTACGAATTGGAAAAAAAGTTGGCCAGCAACGGAATAACCACAATGTATCAGTCCGTCTCCCTTGGTGTAGGATTAAGCCTTCGCGGTGACGATCTCTTAGTTCAACTGATTAATCAAATTATTAAATACCGCGACGAGCGCTCGATGATCCGGCATCGTGTACACCTTCGTTATGAGTTAATTCATTTGGCGGGATTGCAGTTGGCTGAAGAGCTTATTCAAACCGGCGCAGTGGATTACCTGTCATTTATGAATCATGGGCCCGGTCAAGGACAATACAAACGACCAGGCTCTTTTGAAGCTTATGTGATGAAAAATCAAGGCGTGGATAAGGAAGAAGTAAAGAAAATTGCTGACAATGCGATAAAAAAGCAAGAGGCTATTAACTGGGATGATATCCTGGCGTTAAGTCAGTTGGCCCATAAGCACCAAATTCCCATTGCGTCACATGATGATGACTCAAAGGAAGCCATCTCGAAGGCGCTAGAGTTTGGTGTAACCGTTAGCGAATTTCCTTTGAATTTGGAGACGGCAGCTTACGCTAAAGAGAAGCAATTGTTTGTGTGTGTCGGAGCCCCTAATGTAGTTAGAGGTGGGTCGCATGATAAAAATATGCGTGCGATCGACGCAATTCACGCGGGGACAGCTCATATTTTATGCTCCGATTATTTGCCCTCGTCCTTGCTTGCAGCCGTATTTGTGATTCCAAATGAGAACATCACTCTCTCTGAGGCAGTAAACATGGCGAGCCTGCATCCTGCTCAGGTGATGGGGATTGACAAACGATTCGGATCGATTGAACAGGGAAAAGCAGCCGATCTCTTGCTTGTCAAATCCATCAATGGATACCCATGGATAAAGCGAACGATTGTAGACGGTACTACAGTATATTCCTCCGATTTTTTTCATGGGATTGCCGAAGAAATCTAATCAAATGAATGGGGCGGCATATGGAGTTATTTCGTTATGTGTTACCCGATGGCATTCTTGACGACAGCTTCATCTTACAAAAAGAAGTTATTTACAAAGGCACAAATGGGAAGTTTATCGAACGATTTGTTATTCAGACTGATCATGGACCACAAAGTTATATCTTTAAGCCGCTTACCAATGTGGAAACGATGGGGAGAGAACCGTGGGCACATACGGAGATACTACCCTTAGTACCACAAATCCGGTCACCCCAAATCCTCGCTCGGGCGGATCATTGCAATCCGGATCGATATTGGGCGATTCTGGAGGATTTTGGTACACTATCACATGATTTAAGCGAAGCGGACCTGGTGCGTGCTGCTGGCGTTGTTCCCTACTGGCATGAGCTTTCATTGCATCTCGTTTCTGAGAGCTTTACTGGCAACAAGCCCAAAGTTGAGATTGCTTTACAAACGGTACGATATAAGTGGAATAATGTGGAAAGTATCTTGCAGACTTACGGGATTAATGAAGCTGTGATTGCCAAATTTCACTTGGCTTTGAATCATGTACCGTCAAGCTTTTTTCAGGAGATGGTCGTGTCTCATGGAGATTTCCATAGAGGGAACATCGCCATTAAAGATGGTAGTCTAATTGTTCTGGACTGGGAGCATGTACACCAAAATTCGCCTTACTGGGACCTTTATAACTTGATTGATATTACTCATCCGGTGATTCGAAGGAATACAACGCAGATGAGCAGAGCCGCGGCGCTGCAAGCTTACTTTTCAAAAAGAGCAGAGTTCGGGTGGAAAAGCTCGAAAGCTGAATTTATAGCACAATATCACTTATATTCATCGATTTATTCGGCTTGGATGCTGCTCTTAATTGAGGCGGATTTGCGTAAAGGTGTATTCCAGGTCAATGATTTGAAAGAGGCGGAAAAGGAAACGTTGAACTCAATGGTCGAGTGCATGCTCCACATTTAGATGTCAGCATGGTTTGCGTCCCAATGATGGGTAAATCATAAGCACAAACAGCCTCCATCGTCAGGTCGGGGCTGTTTGGTGCGTACAGGCCATCCAAAACAAACGATAACAGAGCCAAAATAAACAAAACTTTATTTGAATAAAATGGTAAAAATTGTTACCATTTACCTATTGAATAATACACAACGTAGACAGAAGTTGGGCTAAATAACCTATATTACAATATAGTAGAAGGGGCTGGATGTACACATGCTATTTCAGTATTATCCGCAGTGTTTTCATAATTATTGTTACGAACTAAACAAGGACCTCAATTTTTCGGCAGCTCACTTTATACCTTCTTCCTTAGCGGGAAAATGTGTAAATACACATGGTCATACTTACATTGTGAATATCACTATTGCGGGAAATGAATTAGATAGATCTGGATTCTTGGTTGACTTTAAAACAATAAAAGAACTTGTCCATGGTACATATGACCATACATTGCTAAATGATCAAAACGAATTTAATGGAGAATTTGATGGAGATCCAGATTTATTTCCTACGACCGAAATTGTTGCAAAAACAATTTACGAAAAACTTCAAGCATATTTACAATCTCTAGCAAATAATCCAACTTGTTTACAAGTCATTGTTCGGGAAACACCAACAAGTTATGTGGTTTACCGACCAGATACAAATCGATAACTTTTATTAATTTAGAACTGAAGTCAAACGCAGACTTTCTCACTGGATTTAACTATTATCGCATTTTCGATATGATATAAAATTGATTCAAAAACAAGCAATTAAATGCTTATTCTGAAGAGTCAGATCAAAGTAGGTCCGCTGGGCATAATTGAACCTTCCTTCAGAGGGAATGAAGAATTTGTAAAATTTCATAAGATTCACCCGTGAAGGAGTGAGTGGTCTGTACGCGGTAGTATTACTATTTCACAGTTTAATAGCCGTTGTACTCATGGGTCCGACCTTTACATATCCATTTATTTTTTATCGGGCAAAAGGTGTAGATGATATCCGGCATAATATCCGAATCCTCAGAAATATTTGTTGGATGTTCAAATGGGCAGATATTTTAATGTTTTTCAGCGGCATGTTTTTATATATAGCTGGTGGATGGGCATCGTGGCATCTAAATTGGATTAATATTGCCATTATTCTTTTCATTCTGATGAAAACATTATCTAATATATGTGTTGCCAAAAGTAGTAAGGTCAACCGATATGCTACCGATGCCACTGTAAATGATGATGAACTGGTGACAATATTTGAAACAACAAAACGTAAGACGCTATTATTAGATGTGACGGTACCGATACTTACGTTCAGTGTTCTAATTTTAATGCATTTAAAACCATTTTGACATTGAATAGAAAGTATTAGTCCAGTTTTCAGCACTTGTACGCAATGAAATCATAACGTTTCCATTAATAATATTTCCGGTGATGTCCAGTTTGGTTTTGGGTCAGTGCAATTCGTACAATAAAGCTATCCTCGTTCAATTCCGGTGTGCCGTATGTCGGCGGCCGGGATTTTTTTGCTAGAACTCTAGTAGGGCACAGACGTTGGTATTTTCCAAGATTGGCGATATAATCAAGTATACATTTAACACATGAGACAGACGGAAGGTTGAGTCTAGTGATCGAATTGCGGAATCTATCGAAAGTAGTGCAAGAGGCCGGCCGGGAGCTCCCAGTGCTGCGCAGTGTCGATTTATCGATTCAGGCGGGGGATTTTGTCTCCATTATGGGCCCGTCGGGGTCGGGCAAGTCGACTTTAATGAACATTTTGGGACTCCTGGATGAACCGACCTCCGGCGAGTATTGGTTCGAGGGAACGAACGTCCGTAAGCTGAGCGGGAGTAAGCAGGCGGCATTTCGTAATGAGCGCATCGGCTTCGTGTTTCAAGCGTTCATGCTCATCCCCCGGTTATCGGTAAAGGACAATGTGGAGGTGCCCCTCCTATATACGTATTGCCCTCGCAAGGAGCGCAAAAGGCGCATCGAGACGGCGCTGGAGCAAGTGGGGCTGCTGCATAAGCTGAACGAACCGGTGGTTCATCTCTCTGGTGGGCAGAAGCAGAAGGTAGCCATCGCCCGTTCGATCATCAATGATCCGGATTTGCTGCTGGCGGACGAGCCGAGCGGGAATTTGGATGCGGAGTCCAAGGAGGACATTTTGCGCATCTTTACTTCTTTGAACCGGATGGGCAAAACGATCGTACTGGTCTCGCATGACCGGGAAGTGGCGGAGATCGGGAAGCGGATTCTGACTTTGCGAAATGGCGAGTGGACTGAAACCTCTGATCCTGCTCCTATGGGGGTGGCGCTATGAGGCTGCTGCGTACGTTTCTCGTCGCCTTCCGCGGATTATGGAGCTACCCGACCCGTACTTGGCTTGCGGTGCTAGGGATTACGATCAGTACGCTGCTGGTGGTCTTTTTACTGTCAGTGCTCTATAACTTCAAGAACAGTCTGGTCGGCCAGGTACAGAGCGTGGGAGTTCAGCAGATTGTGGTCGTGCCCGGCAAGCTGCTTAACAGCGGGAAAAATATAAGCCAAACCAGCTTATCCAGCTTGATGTCCTATACATCCGTCACAAGTACACTGACGTATAAAGATGCGATGGACGTGAAGGCCCAGGTGCCGGACGTCGTTAAAGCGGCTCCACAGCTGGAGACGATCACAGCGATGCAGGGCAACGGCAAAAGCGCCGAGATCATGTACACCGGAACGCTGCCGGATTATGCCGATATGTACACGCTGGAGCTGGCGGAGGGGCGTTTTTTCACGGAGGAGGAAGCGGTGAAGGAGACGCCGGTTATCGTGCTGGGGCAGACGGTGAAGCAGCTGCTGTTCGGTGATGAGCCTGCGGTCGGCAGCAAGGTGAAGGTGAAGGGGATTGATTTTACCGTCGTTGGCGTTCTGCAGGACAAGCAGCTGATCGGCTTCAACTTCAATGAGCGGGCTTATAGCGGGTATCCGTTGGTATCTCATACGACGAATTTGCAGAATGCGTCGATGCTCTTTTTCAAAGCGCAGTCCCCGGAAGGGCTGGAGGCTGTGCGGCAAAAGATTGCCAAGGTCATCGCTACCAACCATGGCGTTCAGGACTTTGGCTTGGTGGCACCTGAGGGGGCGCTGCATGTCATTGATACGATTGCCGATCTGGTCACGGCGATTGCTGCAGGGATTACGGGTGTATCGTTCTTGGTCGGCGGGCTTGGGATCATGAATGTGATGCTCCTTACGGTGAAGGAACGGACCCGGGAGATCGGAGTTCGAAAAGCGGTTGGAGCGCAGTGGTGGGACATTTTGCTGCAGTTTCTGCTGGAAGCGGCCTATATCAGCGCGATCGGATGTGTGCTGGGGTTAGTGGGAGCGTACGGATCGCTTCAGCTGCTGCATCGGTTTTTCCCGGTGCTGTCGACGGAGTTCCCGATGGCGCTGGTGGGCGGATGCTTGCTGTTCTCTATCTGCCTGGGTTTGGTGTTCGGAATTACGCCGGCGCTGAAGGCCTTGCGGGTGAAGCCAATCGATGCGCTGCGCTATGAGTAAGAAGAAACATGGAGGGATCAGCATGAGAAAAAGCAGCTGTGGCGCAGCGATGGTTACAATGGGGGGGGTAGTGCTGCTGACCGGGTGCTTCTCGGCCCCCTCGCCCTGGGTGAAGTCGCAGGCGGAAGCGCCGGTGTCCACGCCAGCGGTGACGGCAGCCACACCAGCTCCGAAGGCCACAGAGCCTCCCAAGTCTGAAGCAGCAGTGTCGGCCAGCACGACTCCGTCCAAGGAGGATGCTCCTGCCAAGCCCATTCCCGAAGAGCTGGCGCAGACAGCTCCTGCCGCATCTTCTGCACCTCCTGTAAAAGAGGAAGCAGCGCCGGCGCCTAAGCCGACTCCGACTCCAGCTGCGGCGGAAAGCCCTGCACCGCAAGCGCCTCAGCAAAAGCCTGAGCCTGCTCCAGAGGTCACGGTCGAACAAGTGACGGCGAAGTATAGAGCCGAGCTGACGCAGCTCAAGGCCTACTACTCGGGTCAGCTGCAGGACCTCTACGGGCAGGCTGTCGCAGCACAGAAGAGCGGGCAGTCGAACCGCGACATTCTCACGGCCTTTTCGCAAAAGGTGGTGGCTTTGGAGGAGGATTCGCAGGCGAAGGTGAACGAGGCGCTCTTCAAGATGAAAGAAGAGCTGACGAGCCATAACCTGCCTTTGGACAGTGTCGACGAGCTGCGCACCTCCTACTATGCGGAGCTGGATAAAGCGAAAGCCAGCTTCATGGATAAAGCCAAAATCGATTTCAAGCTGTAACCCTTCTGAAGGACGTGCTGCAGGTGAGACTAACGAAATACTGGAGGCTGGGGCTAACCCATGTGCTTCCGCTGCTAGTTTGGATGCTTGTGATCTTCTCTTTTTCCTCTCAATCGTATGATCAGCAGGACCTGCGGCCATGGCTTAAGGATCGGGTGCCGGAGCAGGTTATCAAGGAGCATTTTTCCTCGGTAAAAGTCAATTATCATGGCAGTGAAGTAAGCATCCGGAAGAAAGGCGTTCCCGGCTTCGTTGAATTTTTCATTCGCAAAGGGGCGCACGTATTCGAATATGCGTTGCTGGGGCTGCTCTCGGCTCGGCTCCTGTGGAGACTGCTGAGAGGGCGTATCGGCCTGACTTTGCTCTGCAGCCTCCTTTTTTGCGCGATCTATTCGACGTCGGATGAGGTGCATCAAATCTTTACCCCGAACCGAACGCCGATGGCGACGGATGTTCTACTGGATTCGAGTGGGGCAGCTTTCGGGATCCTACTGTTGATGGCATACTATTGGTTCATGAAAAGGCGGAGTCATTCTCTATGAGTGATTTCGTCCTTTTTTGCTCTGCTGTCTCATTCTAATGTAATAGACATGTTCTCTAAATAAGCTTGTATGATGGGGATATGTGTCTCTGCAATATTAATTTTATCCAGCTGTTCCCTTGGAATAAATCGAAGCTCTCTGGATTCTTCACTACAAACTAATTCGGTATAGGCTTCGACTTCAACCTCATACGCGATGGTAATAATCCTCTTCACATTGCCATCTGGAAATGCGATGATTCTTGAGGGATCAGAAAAGGTTCCAAAAAGGTTTACGCTTTGAACCTTCAAGCCGGTTTCCTCTTTCACTTCACGTATAAGCCCCTCTACCAAGCTTTCGTCCAGATGAATGGCACCGCCAATAATAGCCCATCGATCGCTGTCCATTCGTTTTTCTAATAATACGGAGTCTCCACTTCGAATTAATGCCACTACTCCAATACTAGTCGGCTTATTCGGTACCGGCGCTTTAGCATTTTTATAATAAAACTTAGCTTCCAAAAGCTCACCCTCCTAAATGGAATAAACGTTATTCATCTTGAGAATAATTTCGACTGAGCCCACCCATTTTCCTTTTTTTAACATAGTCCATTTTAACATAGCCTATTTTTCAAAACGCTTACATAATAATGTAGGGTGAGCCACGGAACGAATGCAAGTCAGTCCTGCGAATGGTATAGGTACCAGCCTAATCTCGGTTGAGGATGAAATGGAGGGAATGCGCATGGTTATGGTGAGAAAGCTAAAGGTTCTCTGGCATGCATTTTGGTCCTGCTATCATCGTCTCCTTTACGACAGCTGCTTGGACCGCCAAATGAGGCAGCAGCTGCTGAAAAAGGTGGAGTACCATGAGGACAGCATTCGATATATCGACGCGGCGTAGCTCCAGTATGGTAAAAATAGTTATTTAGACCTAGGGTTTATTGGGCTTGTACGACTTAAGTTGTGTTGAATTTCTTGATATAGGATGGTAAAATTTTAATGTATATAAAACCTCACATAAATCATACGACAAAGGCAAAATCGCTGAAAAGCGGTGACGCAAAGCTTAAGGGGCTTCATCGGGTGACCGATATGCCAGCCAGCTACCGAAGCATCGTACCTCCCGTAGATTTATGTGCAATTAGGAGGAGAGTTAATGGAAAAGTTGTGGCACGGATTTTGGATGAGATTTAACGAATTGATCTTGGCGGATTGCATCTGCAAGAGCGAACGAGAGAAGATTACGAATAAGATTAAGTATCATCATATGAAACTGAATAGCTTAAACTTACAAAGCACCCTATGAAGGGTGCTTTTGTCATCTAGCCTAGCTTGCAGTCCCGCGGCGGATCTGGGCGTAGGGATTCCGTTGTCGCAAATACAACCTCAAGCAGCCGGTTGGGGTGGATCCCGAGCTCCCGTCCGATGGTTAGAATATCTAAAGGCTTGGGGTTAGAAAGTGCATTCGAAGATAGATTCATGACGAAATACTCCTATCTATCCGGGTAATAATGTTAGTAGAACTTATTATAATGAAATTGGTTGAAAGTGCTGTCGAAAGGTCGTTCTTGCTATATTAAGAATTATTTAGGCTTTTTTTGGGAATCTGACAGCATTCATACGTGATGATGTTGTATGATGTAATAAACTAGGTCTTGCGACGCAGTCGCAACACCACTTCCATTATGACTTCAAGAATAGGATGATCCTGTTGAACAACTGGTCTATTGCACAACGTTATAGAGGAAGACTCGTCGGCACCGCGTTTGGTCTGGTCCAATCGGTCGTATGGATCGTACTCGTTCTGGGATATTTGAGTGTGAGGGTGGTTATAGCGGCGTGTTTATTTATGGTGTTAGGGTGGGTTCTGGGCCAACAATACGATAAGGTGAAATATTATTCCGAGAAAGATGCCCTAACCAAGCTGTACAATCGCAGATTTATCGCCAGGGTGTTTCCGAAGCTGAAGTCGCTCATGGACCGCCGGCAAAAAAAACTGGGCTTGTTTGTGGTCGATGTGGATCAGTTTAAGAAAATCAACGACATGTATGGACATGTTATAGGGGACAAGGTATTAACGGAGCTTTCGAATCTGCTGCTGGCCAATGTGAGGAATACGGATTTTGTAGCCCGGTGGGGCGGTGATGAATTCGTCATCGTGTCACCGGACATCGGCGTGGATGGCGCGGACAAAGTCATTACCAGGATGAAGGAAAAGCTGGAAGCGCTTCGGCGGGCTAACGATTGGACGCTTAGCGTCTCGATCGGGTCCGCGATTTATCCGGATGAAGCCGATACGTTGGAAGCGCTGATTCATGAAGCGGATCAAAAAATGTATCAGATCAAATTTGGGGAGTAGCTGTGAGGCGGGAATTGAAGTTGAAGAAATCTGTACTTAGTATAGCCGTACTACTTATTGTGGTAATTATCATTGCTGCCGGTGCCGGGAGATTTCTGGTGGTTGATGAGCCGCCTAGGCAATCGGATGTGATTGTCGTGCTGTCCGGCGATAAAGGAGAAAGGACTGTAAAGGGAGTAGAGCTATTTCAAAAGCATTTTGCTCCCTACCTCTTGTTTTCTGGGGGAATCGTATATAATCACGTTACTATGGCTGAATTAATGGGGAAGCACGCCGAGGGTCTGGGTATTCCTAAAGACGCTATTTTACTAGAAGACAAAGCAGATAGTACGTATGAGAACGCCACTTTTACTTTGGATATCATGAAGAAGAAAGGACTTACATCGGCTATTGTCGTTTCTTCGAAT
Source organism: Paenibacillus cremeus (assembly GCF_007786445.1). Classification (GTDB taxonomy): domain Bacteria; phylum Bacillota; class Bacilli; order Paenibacillales; family NBRC-103111; genus Paenibacillus_G; species Paenibacillus_G cremeus. The sequence continues at coordinate 22,976 of NZ_VNJI01000008.1, forward strand.
TATCATATGAAGCGTGTGAAATTTCTTTTTGAACGGGAATTTAAAAATTCAGGAATCACTCTCACGTATGTGGCAGCCACAGATGAATATTTTGCCCCCTCCAAATGGTGGTCCAACAATAAAAGCATTATGATCACTATCAACGAATACATCAAATTCGCAGGTTATTTGTTTGGCAAAAATGCTTGATGGTCGAAAGAAAAAAACGACGATCCTATAGTCGCCGCCGTTTGGAGTTCCAATATTTAATCCATTTCGCGCCTTCGTCATCCAGATAAAGCCTAACACCGACGAGTTTAAGAGGAGTCCATATTTCTCTAAAATGATACAATGGCATATATGAATTGACCTCCATTTTCATTATTAGCTATATTTTAGCAATTTCGCGCGATGAAGTTCGTCGATATTTGTTGGCTGGTTTCTAAAATAAACTTTAAACGAAAAAGACCACACTAGGCTAGGCGATGTGGTCTTTTTGAACGGCTTCTTGTAGTTTTCTTTTTCTAATACATCTATCGAGGAGCTTCGAAAGGAATTCAAGCTGCTCCATGGTGGCTACCCTTAAGAAATACCGCATGATCCTTCTCATTTGTACATGGTAGTGCAACTGGTTTAGTTTCACGGTGGAATCGTCCCTTTAACTAACGAATTTTCGCTTAAGCAGCCGTCTTGGTTGTGACCACAATTTGATCCAAACCCGTTTTTCATCATCACGATAAAAACGAATGCCGAAGTATCTCAACGGTGTCCATATATCTTGGAAGTAAGGCATTGGAAGATTTGTCTCCTAGTCAATTATGTATGAAGTATGTATATTCATATTTTAGCACTTGGCCCTATTACCGTGCGTAAACCTTAAGGTAAGTTTATAATGGTACATTATGGATACGTGTTTGGAGGAGATAAAATGAAGCTAAGCGTGATGGACCTGGTCCCGGTGTTCCCGGGGACGGAGCCTGCGCAAGCGCTGGAGCAGGCGCTGCTGCTGGCCCAGACCGCAGAGCGCTGCGGCTATGGCCGCTATTGGGTTGCCGAGCATCACGACATGCCGGGGCTGGCCTGCACGTCGCCGGAGGTGCTGCTGGCGTACATCGGCGCGCGGACGAGCCGGATTCGGCTGGGCTCGGGTGCGGTGCTGCTGCCGCATTACAAGCCGCTCAAGGTGGCCGAATCTTTCCACCTGCTCTCCTCGCTGATGCCGGGACGGATCGATCTGGGAATCGGTCGAGCACCAGGCGGCTCGGCGCATGTGACGATGGCGCTGAGTGATAATTTCCTCGACAATATCCGCCGGCTGCCGGAGGCGCTGCAGGCGCTTATGGCGCTGCTGACGGGCCAATACCGGGTGGAGGGCGAGCCCGTGACCGCCCGACCCGTGCCTCCGCAGCCGCCGGAGGTATGGATGCTCGGCACGAACCAGAAGAGTGCCGCGTATGCAGCCGAGCTTGGATGCGGCTACGTATTCGGCCAGTTCATGAGCGACCGGGATGCGGCCGAGGTGATGCAGCTGTACCGCGAGCAGTTCAGGCCCTCGCAGTTGACGCCGGAGCCGAGGGTGATGGTGGCGATCGGCGTCGTCTGCGCCGACACAGAAGAGGAGGCGCAGCGCTTGGCTGCGGAAGGCGCGGCACTGTTCGGCCAGCGGGGAAGAGCCGCCAGCCAGAGCCAGTCGGAGGCGGAGCGAGAGAAGTCTGCTGCGCCGGAGCGACTGATCGTAGGGACGGCGCAGCAGGTCAAGTCGCGCTTAGAAGCGTTGCAAGCCAGGTTCGGAGTGGACGAGTTTCTGATCGTCACTCATGTTCCGAATTATGCGCAGCGGCTGCGTTCCTATGAGCTTCTGCTTACCTAAGAATCCAAAGCGTAAGCAGCCACCGCCTCATACATCGGCGTCCGGCCCAGATGGCTTCGGTACAGCACGACTTGGTCCGCGCTCCACGTCAGCGGCTGCGGCAGCTCGAGCTGCCGCAGCTTCTCCCGCGGAAAATCGTCGCCGTTGCCGTTGCCATCGCTGGCGGTGTTCGCCGCCGAATATCGTCGAGCCAGCGTCAGGTGCGGACGATAAGCCCGCGCTTCCGGCTCGAAGCCTAGCGGCGCCATCGCCGCTTCCACGCGGGCTTGCAGCTCGCTCAGCACCCGCATCTCCCCGTGAATGCCCGCCCAAAGCACGCTCGGTTCGGATGGCTTGCCGAAGGTGCCCAGCCCCCGCAGAGACAGCTCGAAAGACGGCCGCTCTTCTGCCTCCGCCACCTGCTTCAACGCCACTTTTACCTGCTCCATCGTCTGCTCACTTGCAGCCCCCAGAAATTTAATGGTGATGTGCAAATCGTCCGGATGCACCCACTTCTGGAACGGGAGCTCCTGCTTCAGCTCCCTCATGAAATCGGCCATCGGGTCGCGCACGGTTCCCGGCAGCGGTACGGCAATAAACAGCCGCAGATCGGACATTGGAAGTCACCTCGTGAAATTTGTATCAATCCCATGAATCTTGTCGATAAATACTTGCTACGGTTAGCCAACCTTTGCTATCATAGCCATATCATATGAAAAGCAAAGGTGTGAATCGGTAAATGTCAAAGCGCGCATACAATTTCAACGCGGGGCCGGCTGCCCTGCCGCTGGAAGTGCTGGAGAAGGCACAGAAGGAATTCGTAGAATACCAGGGCATCGGGATGTCCATTATGGAAATTTCCCACCGCAGTTCCCAGTACGAGCAGTTGAATGACGAAACGCAAAGCTTGCTCAAGGAACTCTTTGCGATCCCGGATGGCTACAAGATCATGTTCCTCCAAGGCGGAGCAAGCACTCAATTTGCCATGATTCCAATGAATTTGCTGAAGCCAGGGAAGGTAGCGCGTTTCGTGCATACCGGCTCGTGGGCTGAGAAGGCGATCAAAGAAGCGCAGCTGTTCGGCGAAACGGCAGTCGCAGCTAGCTCCGAGGCAGACAAATTCAATCGCATTCCGGATGTCAGCAATCTGCAGCTGGATGCCAACACCGCTTACCTGCACGTCACATCGAACGAAACGATCGAAGGCTCGCAGTATCAACAGTATCCGGACACGGGCAGCATTCCGCTCATCGGCGATATGTCCAGCGACATTTTGTCCCGCCCTGTAGATGTTTCCAAGTTCGCCATGATTTATGCGGGCGCACAGAAGAACCTGGGACCGTCCGGCGTGACCGTCGTCATTATGCGTGAGGATCTGCTGAACGATCTTCCGAAGAACATCTCAACCATGCTTCGCTATGAGATTCAAGCCAAGAACAACTCGCTATATAACACACCGCCGGTGTATTCCGTGTACATGGTCAACCTGGTGCTGAAGTGGATCAAGGAGAACGGCGGATTGGCCGCTATGGAGAAGCGCAACCGCGAGAAGACTGATCTGATCTACCAAGCGATCGATAACAGCAACGGCTTCTACCGCGGCGTAGTCGATCCAGGCAGCCGCTCCATCATGAACATCACATTCCGCCTTCAGGATGAAGAGCTGGAGAAGAAGTTCGTGAAGGAATCCGAGCAAGCTGGATTCGTCGGACTGAAAGGACACCGCAGTGTAGGCGGACTTCGCGCCTCCACGTACAATGCCGTTCCTTACGAAGCCTGCAAGGCGCTGGCTGATTTCATGGCTGACTTCCAGAAGCGCAACAGCTAAAATGAGCATAGCGAAAAGCCCTAATCTCAGCTGAACTGAGCATTAGGGCTTTTTGTTCGATGGGAATCAGCGAAAGCCTAAATCTAAACCTAGTAAGCTACCGATTCCTTCGCCGCAGCTTCCGTCAGCTTGTAACCGACGTTGCGAATCGTTACAATATATTCGGGGCTGCGCGCGATCACCTCGATTTTGTCCCGCAGATGACTGATGTGAACATCGACGATCCGGGTATCGCCTAAGAAATGATAGTCCCATACCCCATGCAGCAGCTGCTGGCGGCTGAGGACTTTGCCACGATGCTTGCACAGGAACAGTAGAAGCTCGTACTCCTTCGGGGTGAGCTCAATCAATTCGCCTCGAACGGTGACTTCGCGCTGATCGGGCTTCACGACGATTTGACCGATCGTAATCGGTGCGGACTCCTCGGCCGAAGGCAGCGTCTGGATGCGGCGGAGAATCGCTTGAATCCGGGATATCAGCTCCTGAGGGCTGAACGGCTTGGTCATGTAGTCGTCGGCGCCGTTATCGAGTCCGGCAATTTTATCGGATAAATCCTGCATCGCTGTTAGCATAATGATCGGAACCAGATTGTTCTGTCCTCTCAGCTTGCGGCATACTTGAAGGCCGTCCATTTTCGGAAGCATCAGGTCCAGCACTATGACATCGGGGCGGAAATGCTGGATCGCCTGAAATACCGCTTCACCGTCATAGACGCAATGCACCTCGAAGCCAACCAGCTTCAGGTTGAATTCAATGAGCATCGAAATGGAAGGCTCGTCATCAACGACGAGAATCTTCTTCTTCATCATGCGATCAGTCTCCTTCGCTTCATCATGGTTTGATTATAGCGAGAGACTATCATCCGTAGATAAAGAAAAGGTTAACGGAATGTTAAATTTCTTATCCATTTCGCTAACATGGGAACCAAAATATAGCAGAACAGAAGGGAAGCATCTCATCATGGCATTTCATATCGTATTAGTAGAGCCGGAAATCCCGGCCAATACGGGCAATATCTCAAGAACCTGCGCGGCGACCGGCACTTGGCTGCATCTCGTTCGGCCGCTTGGCTTCGATACTGACGACAGGACGCTGAAGCGGGCAGGGCTAGACTATTGGCATGCCGTCAAGCTGGAGTACCACGATTCCTTCCAAGAGGTGAAGGATAAATATAAGGAAGGCCGCTTCTTTTTCGCCACGACGAAAGCGGACAAGCTGTACACCGACTATACGTTCCAGGATGGAGATTTCCTCGTCTTCGGCAAAGAAACCAAGGGCTTGGCGCCGGAAATCTTGGCGGAGCACCCGGATTCGCTGATGCGCATGCCGATGACCGATGCGGTCCGCTCCTTGAATTTATCCAATTCAGCCGCGATTGTGCTGTTTGAAGCTTTGCGGCAAACCGGGTTCCAAGGCCTAAGATAATTTGACAACTAAACTAACGGCTTTGGGAAGGAATTTTCACATACGTGCCGAATTATATAGAGTGCAGGAGGCAATTGTGTGAAAAGCGAGGTGAGTTGAGATGAAGCCGGCAGGCGTCGTGAGAAAAGTGGATCAGCTAGGGAGAATTGTATTGCCGAAATCGCTCCGCAAACGGTACCAGATGAATGAAGGGGATCCGGTTGAAATTTTGGTCAGCGGTGATCATATCATTTTAGAGAGATACCGTCCGCGCTGCGTATTTTGCAGCTCGATGGAAGAGGTCAAGGAATTCCGAGAGCGTCACATTTGCAATCAGTGCTTAATTGAAATGGCTGAGATTAAGGAATCATAGATAAGATTTAGAATAAAAAAAATCACGAGCCCCGAGTGCTTCAGACGGGCGTCGTGATATTTTTTTTCTTCCGCTTCCATTTGGCGAGCTCTTTCTTGTTGTCCGTCTGCTCATAAATGGCAATGATTCGGTCCATTAATCCCTCATCCTGAGGGAAATACACCAAGCAGCTGCTTAGGAACGTGACCGCTTCGTCCATTTTGCCCAACCGACAGCAATAATTGGCGCACCATATGGCCAAATGCTCCCATAAGGACGCAATTTCGTCATGCACACTTAAGGCAAAGGGATCGAAGAATCCCGATAGCATGCTAGAAGAGACTTTATGTAACATATATTTACATAAATTATATCGGATAGGCTCATAAGCTTCCGCTTCCGCCTGCCGCAGCTCCTTCAGAAAATCATGAACATCCGAATCCACAAATAAATTTAAACGGATGACATCCCGATCGAGAATTACACAGGGGCTGTCCGACCCGGCACCCTCTAGCAGCTTCAGGAAATGGCTCAAGTACACTCTCAGATTGGTCAAGGCAACCTTGGTTTCCACTTCAGGGAAGAGCGCGTCACACAAGTCTTCTCTTAATGTTACCGGATGGAAGGATAAGTAGAGCAAAATATTTTTCGCGTAGCGCTTATTCCACCCCTCATTAAGGACCCGCCCGTTAACGGCTACCTCGAACCCGTCCAAGCATCGAATAGTCAGATTAGGGCCTCTGAAGAGCATTTTATACCCTGCTTGTAATACTTTTCGGATCGATTCATTGATCTCCGCAGTGTACGGGCTATCGCTCCAGCCGGTGGACTGCTCGGTTCTTAGGATAAAGGCGTGGATCCGTTCGCTGGTAGAGGACGGTTGGTCCAGAAACATCATATTGGATGCGTCCGGCAGAATAAATAGTGAAGCTTGCTTCAAGAGTGAACAGGATAAGGCGTTAATCGCCGGGGTGTAGAACGGGTCAAGCTCACCGGATAGGACCAAGGCAGGTCGATGGATCAGCTGCAATTCTTCAACGGGCCTCGTCTGAATGCTCAATTGAATAAATTCAAGATACTTTTCCTTGGATAAACGCTCGTAGGCGTGTACGATCTGTTCTGCAATTTCGGCCTCGGCATTTCTAGCCGTAACCCACTGAAGCAAGTATTCGCCAAGCGGCTTAAGGGTGGGGGCTTCCAGCAACGATTTGCGAACCTCCAGATCCTTCTGGTGCGTCTTGCTGGGCAAATAAATCGGTGGCGCGAAGAAGATAAGGCAGTCAACATACGCTTCATATTCGAGAACAAATTTGGCAGCAATGTTAGCCCCGACGCCATGTCCGGCAAGGATCACCGAAGTGAGCTGCAAGTGCTCGAGAAGCTCAAGCAGATCGTGGCACAGCAGCTCCCAAGAAATACTGCTGGAGCTGTCGCCGCTTTGCCCATGGTCTCTGAGATCGTAGATTAGCAAGTTATAATTTATACTGAGTCCAGGTACCAAGGGGTGAAAAAACGAGCTGTTCAAGCCCGCCCCATGGATGAACACGATGGTTTTGGCATTTGGAACAGCTGCGTGGTGGTATTCATAATAGAGCTGGACTTGATCATCGGTTTGGAAATAATTCATTATGTGACTCTCTCCGAACAAAATTTTGGTCAAGGAATTGTCCGCCGCGTTTTCCAGTGGTCGGATATGCTCCTAGTTCTTAAGTACTGCTTGTTTATAGTATTATACCAAACCGTCGATCGCATGAATATGAAAAAAAGCGCTCATTTTTCAACAAATTTCAGTGAAACCATGTCGTTATTGCTCAATTCAGTGTACTTTTCAGGAAATAAAAAAGTACCAGCTTGTGAACTCAAGCTGATACCTTCTTCGAGGCTATTACAGACCTTTGGTCTTGTCATCATTGTAGGAAGCTGTTAGCATCGCGGTAATAAACAGCAACAACACCGTGATCATAATCCAAAACGTGGCTGACATGTCGCTCCACCTCCATCTAAGAGTATATTATAACCAACTGGGCGCGAAAAGAAAACGGGAGGAAATGTGAACATTTTGAGATTATTCGTATCGCTGCCTATTTAAAAAACAAGAAATGCGTGGCCAGCGGGCGCATGTGTCCATCGGACGGGTGGTTAATGACCTGGCCGTCAAAAACCAAGGTAGTCGAGCCGCCGCCGTCCAAATTGTAAGCATCCCGGACGCCCAGTGCCGTCAACTTGTCCTGAAGCTCGGGCAGCGAAGCACCGGAATTGCCGTTCTCGTCGTAGCCGTCCGTAACTAAGAACAGCAGCTGATCGTTCTTGAAATTGCCTACGACCGTTCTCGGCGCCCTGGCAGGGGAGTTGAGCCAAACGGAAGGGATGGACTGCTTCTTCCCATTCTGCAGCAGGATCGGCACGAACGAGGAGCCAAACGATGGCTTCAGCTTATCCAGATCCTCCTGCCGCGCGAACTTGCCGCCAATCAGCTTCAGGTCTGTGCTGATGCCGATGAACGCCAAGTCTTCGAAGCTCGGCTCGAACCCGTATACATATTTGCCCCCGATCATCGTGGTGCTGAGCGGGTATCGTTTGCCGGTCTTCGTATCGTCCGCGAAGCCGCCGGCATTGACGCCGGCCACGGCGCCGTAGCGTCGGACCGCTTCCAGCGTCGTTTCGCTGCTCCCCAGCTTATCTTTCCCCAGAACCATCTTCATCCCTTTATCGGATTTCAGATCGATCTTCAACGCAAAGCCCTTGTATCGGGAATCATTGAACGTGTACAGCTTGAGGTCGATATTGCCGCTCGAGGCGGTACGGGTCAAGTTCCCGCCGAGCTTGGCGCCCACCCTGGAGTCGAAGATGGCCGTCGGCCGCTTCGTGGCCGCATCGACCGTCTGAGACATGCCCGCGACCTCGGTCGCGCTTTTGGCGTACAGCTCGAAATATTTTTCAATCGTGGTGCGGGTTTGCCCGGCGTCGTCCTTCATCTTGTCCAGCTTCGTCAATGCCTTCTGCAGATCATCCTGCATCGAGAACATGGCTGGCATGGACATGCCTTGCTTCGGGAGCTCCACGGAAATTTGGGTCGAAAGAAGATAAATCATCAGTCCGATAAAAGGTGCACAAGCAAGCAGCATCGTTCGATTAATTAATTTAATCGGATTCGTTCTCGTTTCCATTAGGTCACGGCCTCCGTCATTGCAACGCATCCAAGCTTTTCTTCAGGTCATCAAGCTTCTTCTTCATATCGGCCAGCTGCGTGTACAGCTGATTGCTGTTGTCGGTCTTGCTGTTGGCACTGTCCTTTGTGAAGGCGAGCAGCTCGTTAACCGAATCGATCTTGGTCTGCATTCTGGCCATGTCGGAGGTGAGGCTATCTTTCAGCTGAGCCACCTGCTTCTGGTAATCATCGGCGATCTCCGCCAGCTGAGCTTCCGTCTGCTTGGAAATTTCGCTGGCAATCTGCTGCTTCAGGAGATCGGTATACCATTTGGCGCCAAAGACGCCTCCTGCAATCAGCAGCGCCCATAAGAAAAATAACAGCACATAAATACGAGCGCTTTTCTTCGTCTTTGGTCGGGTCGTGCGTACGGCCGGCGGTTGTGCCGCCGGTTCAATCGGGGTATTCAAGGCTGGTGCTCCTTCCTGTACTCGTTCGGAGACACGCCAACCATCTTCTTGAACACTTTGCTGAAATATTTCTCATCATCGTATCCAACCATCTCCGCGACCTGCGAAATGCGTAGATGGGGATTGAGTAACAGCAGCTTTGCTTTATCCATGCGAATACCGCTTATGTAATCGGATAAATTAACCCCAAATTCCTGTTTAAATTTGCGGGAAATGTATTCTCGGCTCAAGTAGAAGTGACTGGCGATCTCCTGCAAGGTGATATCCTGATGGTAATGATTTTGAATGTATCTTGCAATATCAAAAATAACATTGCTGTCCTGATGCTGATACGTCAGCAGCTCCCGGGACAAGCCCGTCAGGCTGCGGGTCAGCTGTTCCTCCCACAGCGACAGCGACAGCGTCCCGTCCGGCTTCAGCGGCATGCTTAGCGCAGAGTTGTCCTCCGGCCGGGCAAGCTGGGGCGGCGGCTCGCGGAACAGCTCGACCAGCCAGCGGCTGCGCACGACGGTGTACTCGTGCCACCAGTGCTCCAGCTGCTCCTGCGTGATGCTGTCGAGGCCGCGGACGGCCTCCATCCATTCGCCGATGACCTTGCGGATCTGCTCCTCGCTGCCGCTGCGTACCGCAAGCCGCATCGCTTCGACATGCTCCGTGAAGGGCAGCAGCTTCTGCGTCGCTGCGGCCTTGTCCGGCTCGAAGCGATGGATCAGCTTACGCGGCTCGAGCAGATTGCGGGCGCGGAGCGCTTGGCGCGCTTCCTTGTACGCGGTGCCGAGGCCAGACGGGAAGGCGCAGCGGGAGCTGGCTCCGATGTCCAGCGTGCCTCGGAGAGCAGCGAGGATCGCCGCTTGAATCTTGGCCAGCTTGGCCTCAGCATGCTCCAGCTCGCGGAACAGCAGCAGAAGCACCTCGTTCTCACGGCTCCAGTACCGGTAGGCGATGCCTTGAACCTCGGCGCCCGACTTGAGCAGCTCGCCGGCGATGTTGGTCAGCGAGAAGAAGAGCAGGTCAAGGTTCGAAGCGAACTTCGCCTTGAGCGGCAACGGAATCGTATCCAGGCTCAAGACGGCAACGATGCACTCTTTCACCTCTGGGCCCAGCCCGAACTCCGCATTCAAAGACTCAGCGCAGGCCTCATAGCCGGACGGCTCGTCGATCAAGCTGGAGAGCATCTTCTCCCAGTAGACTGGCTTGAACTGGTTGCGCTCGATGTTACGCTCCATCTGCTGCTGCCGCTCGGCTTCTTCCTTATGCCAGCCCTCCGACGCCTTCATGACGGCGCTAATCAGCTGCTCGGCGTCGATCGGCTTCAGAATGTAGTCGATCCCGCCGGATTTCACGGTATGGCGCACCAGCTCGAAGTCGTCATGACCGCTGATGACGATCGTTTTGCCGGCCGGGTAATGCTGCTGGAGCCAGTCGAGCAGCTCCCTGCCGCCGCGCAGCGGCATAACCATATCGGTGAAGATGATCTGCGGCTTATGGACTTCAATGAGCCTCGCCGCATCCAGCCCGTCCTGCGCTTCGTAAATCTCGGTGATCTCAAACCGCTCCCAAGGCACGAGCAGCTTGATGGCTTCTCGGACATGCTTTTCGTCATCGACGATGATGGCTTTCAACTTGCGTGTTCTCCCTTCGGTATCAGCAGCGTGACTTGGAAGCCGCACGGCTCCTTGGATTCCACGAACAGATGCGCCTTCTCATTATAGTAGAGCGAAAGCCGGGTCTTCACATTCAGCAGCCCGATGCTGCCCTCCGTCTCGCTGCCTGCGTTTCCATGTTCGGTGGCGTCGTCCACCGCTGCTCCTGCAAGCTGCTTGCTAAGCCGCAGCCATTCCTCTTCGGACATGCTGCGCCCGTTATTCTCGACAATGATTTCGAAGTAGGGTTCTTCACTCGATAAGCTTGAGCGGCTGATGATCGTCAGCTCGCCGGGATGCTCCCGCGGATCGAAGCCGTGCTTGAAATAGTTCTCAACCAGCGGCTGTAATGTCATTTTTGGGATAAAAATGTCGAGCGTCTCTTCTTCTATATGATACCTCACTGTGAGCTCATCTTCAAAGCGCTGTATTTGCAATTCCATATAAGCGCGGATATGGTCAAGCTCCTTACGCAGGGGCACGACGGATTCTTGGGTGTTCATGCTGTAGCGCATCATTTTGGCCAGGGCATTGAGCAGCTGATAAATTTTCGGTGCCGAATGCTGCAGCGCCAGCGTCCCGATCGATTGCAGGGAGTTGTACAAAAAGTGCGGATTGATCTGCGCCTGCAGCGCTCGCAGCTGGTTCGTCTTGTTGGCCAGATGGAGCTTGTACTCCTGCATGATCAAATGGTTGATTGTTTCCATCATCGTACGGAAGCGGCGGGCCAAGATGCCAATCTCGTCCTTCGAATCCACTTGAATGTCCACGTCGAGCTGCCCGGTCTGAATTTTGTTAATGTAGCCGATCAGCTGCTTCACCGGACGGGTAAAGCGCACCGTAATCCACAGCGTCAGCGCCACGACGACCACCAGCAGCACGGCCAGAATCGCGAACTGAATTTGCGTCAACTCCCGGGCTCCGCGGTACAGCTGCTCGTACGGAATCGTTTTGACCAAATACCACTGGAAAAAAGGGGTCTCAATCCGCTCATACATATGGATGCTGCTTTTGTCCTCCAAGCTCCCTTCATCGTCCGCCAGATTTAGCAGCCGATCGGCCCATGGGGCGTTCAGCTTGCGGCCATCCGGAGCTCCTGGCGCGCTGGAATAGACGACATTACCGTTGGCATCAAGAAGATAGACGTCCTCCTTCTCGCTCAGCAGCTGCTTCATCATCTCCTCGAGCGTGTCGAGACGGATATCGACCGACAGGTTGCCCAGCGCCTCCATCGAGGGAACGCGGTACAGCGCGCGGTGTATAGTCAAGACTTGCCGGGGGGCATAGTAAGAAAAGGAAGACATGCCGTAATCGTGGCTCCAGTGCGTCGTTTCGAGGGCGGAGTCATACGATCCGGGCTTAAGCCCAGGGTAGGGAGGTGCGGTGACGGTATACTGCTGCGTCTTCTTCATATTAAACAGCAAATACGACAGCGGGTCGCCCTCCGCGCGGTGATCGAAGCTCATATACACCTGATACACGTCCTTGTTCAGTGCAATCGACTGCATCAAGTTGTAAATTTCGGGCTCCGCTTCATACCCTGTAAAGCCCAGGTCCATCAGCTTAATGAAGGACGGGTTTTTATACATAGAGAACGTCAGGTCGTTCAATTGATTCATATAGTTGATCAGATTCAGCTTGCTTTGCGACAGCAGGTTGGTGCTTTCCCGTATGGCGTTTTGCTTGACGGATTGCTTTGTGTATAGGTTCGTGACCAGCATCGTCGTGACAATCGGCGCGATGGTGGCGATCAGCAGCAGCACGATCAGTTTAAAACGCAGGCTGTTGCGGCCCATGGTGTTCCTCCTATGACCGTTCTCGTTAGATCAATATTTTACACCAAACGGTTCATGATCTTCGGTGTTGGTCGGCGACAAATTTCAGTACACTTTGTACTATAGACAATTTGGGGAAGAAAAAAAAGAAGGGGGAATGAGCGATGAATCGAAGAAAATCAGCCGAATGGCTCGAGCAGCTCGTGTTCGTCGGCCCTGCATTTATCTGCTTTGCGCTTATCATCATCGTGCCTTTTTTCCTTGGCATGTATTATTCATTCACCGATTGGAACGGCGTTTCCGGTCAGGTGACATGGACGGGCATCGAGAATTTCAAGCAAATCCTGTCGAACGACCCGGATTTTCTGAAGGCGTTCTGGTTTACGACCCGGTTCTCGATTGCTGCGGTCATTATCACCAATGTGCTGGCGTTTGCGATCGCCCTGCTGCTCACAAAGCCGCTGAAGCTGCGCAATACGCTGCGGACGATTTTCTTTTTGCCTAACGTCATTGGCGGCTTGCTGCTCGGCTTTATCTGGCAGTTCATCTTCGTCAAAGGCTTCCCGGCGATCGGACAATTGACGCATTTGCCGTTCTTTAATTTGCCGTGGCTGGGCGACGAAAATACCGCCTTCTGGGGTATCGTGATCGTTTTCGCTTGGCAGACAGCCGGCTATTTCATGGTCATTTACATTGCAGCGCTAATGAACCTGCCTAAGGATGTCATGGAAGCAGCCCAGATTGACGGAGCTTCGCCATGGCAAATGCTGCAGCAAATCATTCTTCCGCTGGTGATGCCGGCGGTGACGATCTGCTTGTTCTTGGCGATTTCCAATTCGTTTAAAATGTTCGATCTGAACTTGTCTTTGACCAAAGGAGGTCCGTTCAAGTCTACGGAATCCGTTGCGCTCAATATTTATACCGAAGCGTTTCAGAATAACCGGTTTGGACTCGGGACGGCGAAGGCGTTCATCTTCTTCGTCACGGTTGCAATTATTACGACCATTCAGGTACGCATCACGAAGAGCAAGGAGGTTGAAGTGTAATGGATGCTCAGCCGCGTTATTCGGCACGAATTTTTGGATTGGAGCTCATTGCCATCGTCATCGCCCTTCTGTTTCTCGTGCCGTTCTACTTCGTCATCGTGAACTCGCTGAAAACGTTCGGAGAGCTGCTGACGGATCCGACCAGTCTGCCGCATACCATGCAGTGGAACAACTACTCCCGGGCGTGGAGCATTGTAAAGTTTCCGACGGTATTTACGAATTCGCTGATTGTAACGGTGGTTGCGAACCTTGGCATTGCACTAATCAGCTCAATGGCGGCGTATAAAATGGTGCGACGTCCGAACCGCTTAAATAATGTGCTGTTTACCTTGTTCGTTGCGGCCATGGTGATCCCGTTTCAATCGATCATGATTCCGCTGGTCAAGGTAGCAAAAACAGCCGGCTTGTTCGACAGTTTACCGGGCCTCGTCGTCTGCTATCTGGGCTTTGGCGCGCCGATGTCGATCTTCTTGTTTCACGGGTTTATTAAGTCCATTCCGCTCGAGATTGAAGAGTCCGCGGTGGTGGATGGGACGAGTGCTTACGGCACGTTCTTCCGAATCGTTCTTCCGCTGCTGAAGCCGATTGCGGTTACGGTTATTTTGCTGAACAGCCTGTGGATTTGGAACGACTTTCTGCTGCCGTTTCTAATCTTGCAAAGCCCGGATCTCAAGACGATTCCGCTCGCCACCAACTCCTTCTTCGGTCAGTACACGAAGCAGTGGGATCTCGCGCTGGCGGCCCTCGTGCTGGGCGTGGCGCCGATCGTCGTATTTTTCCTTGCGATGCAGCGGCATATCATTGAAGGGATTACCGCTGGTTCGGTTAAAGGTTAAATTCCGTAACATAATTCAGGCTCCGCTATCGCATACTAACCAAAAACGCAAGGAGAGTCTGCGATGTTAAAATATTTACTCATGCTGGCGTTTCTTATCGTTGTGTTTGCCTTTGTCTTTTCCATTGCGGCGATTCGGAAGCAGAAGGACCGGGAGATGGACAAGGGCATGAATCATACGTCCGTAAAGCATAACATCCTCGCCAATCCGATGCTGATCGCTTATGTGCTGTTTCCGGTTGCGGTCGTGCTGGGTGCGATGATTTGGATGTATTACTTTTAACCCTTCGGAGGAACTGACATGGAGACCAAACGACGCTACTACGTATCCGTCCAATCCAGAACCATTATGGAGAATCAGGGCGATGCTGCTTATGAGCTGGAGATTGATGCGACCCCCGAGCAAATTGATCGGCTTCGAGACTTGTTCGATGAAAAAGAGGACTACGAGCAGGATTCCTTTATTAGAGCGCATGCGCCAGGAATTCCGTACCATCACGATGCGCCTAATGACGGGTATGACGCTTCCTTGCAAACCATTTACGAAACGCTTCATGACCTTGGAACCAAGGAGACCAAGGACCACATCGAGAGCATGCAGGTGTTGAATAGAAACTGGTAAAGGGGCAGCCGGCTGTCCCTTTTTTGCATTTTGGTGGAAATGAAAGCGCGGTCAATTTGTTCCACCTTTTTGTTCAATATTCTCTGTGTTGGCTCATCGTGCCAGAATTTATAATGACCAATGTAGGCACAATATAAGAAAAGCTTCTGTAAGTTCAAGGTAAGGTCATATTAAAAGGGAGGCTCTCGAATGAAACAATCGTTCAGAAAAATGACGGCTATTTCCATGAGCGCGCTGCTGCTCGCCGGCGTTGCAGCAGGCTGCGGGGCGAAGACAGGTCAAAATAATACAGCGGCTCCAGGTGCGGCTGGTGGTAAACAGGTTACGCTGAAAATTTTTCAATTCAAGGTGGAAATTAATGAAGCGCTGAACCGCATGAAGGATGAGTATGAAAAGACGCATCCGAACGTGAAGCTGCAGATCGAAACGGTTGGCGGCGGGGCGGACTATGGCGCGGCGTTGAAGACGAAGTTCGCGTCGAACGATCAGCCGGATATTTTCAATAACGGCGGGTTCCGTGAAGCGGATACCTGGATGGAGCATCTCGAGGATCTGTCCGATCAGCCTTGGGTAAAAGATGTGCTGCCGGTAGCCAAAGCGCCGATGACGAAAGACGGCAAGCTGTACGGCATGCCAATGAACATTGAAGGCTACGGCTTCATCTATAACAAAGATTTGTTTACGAAAGCCGGCATTACGGAGCTGCCGAAAACGCTCAGCCAGCTGGAAGAAGCCGCAAAGAAGCTGCAAGCTGCAGGCATTACGCCGTTCGCTAACGGCTTTCAGGAGTGGTGGATTCTCGGGATCCACAACCTGAACGTAGCTATGGCTCGCCAAGCGGATCCGGATAAATACATTACTGGACTGTTCGACGGCTCCCAAAAGTTCGGAGGTCCGGTATTTGACGACTGGACGAAGCTGCTGGATCTGACGGTGAAATACGGTCAGCCGAACCCACTTACGACGGACTACAACACGCAGGTCACGAACTTCGCTACCGGCAAAGCGGCCATGATGCAGCAAGGGAACTGGACGCAAGTACAGATCGATAAAATTACGCCGAATCTGAATATTGGCGTGCTGCCGATGCCGATTAACGAAGATGCGGCGGCGAACGATAAAGTATTCGTAGGGGTGCCGAACAACTGGGTTATTAACAAGAACTCTACGGTGAAGGCGGAAGCGAAGGAATTCCTGAACTGGATGGTGACCTCCGATACCGGGAAAAACTACATGACCAAAGAGTTCAAGTTCATTCCGGCGTTCGCCAGCATCAATGCGGATGTAAAGGATTTGGGGCCAATCGCGGGCGATATTCTAAAGTACAGCAAAGACAACAAAGTGTTGGGCTGGAACTGGCCTAAATATCCGGACGGCGCAACGCAAGAATTCGGTGCTACCATGCAGGCATACATCGCCGGCAAGCAGACGAAGGATCAAATGTACGCGAGCTTCCAAAAGACTTGGGATAATCTGAAGGCGAAGAAATAAAGTTTTATATGAAACGGTTTGGCGGGAGCTTGAGCAAAGCTTCTGCCAGGCCGTTTTTTTTGTTGTTTGCTGGCGCTTGGTGAATGGTTTGATTGGAGAGGGGGATGCTAGGGGCAATGTGTGTATTTCCACTACCAGAGGTGACGATTTCATGTTGGATTGCATCATCGTCGGCGGGGGCATTGCAGGGATGCAGGCGTCGATCCAGCTAGGCCGCTACGGCCATCGGGTGCTGGTTATCGATAAGGGGCTGGGGCGCTCCACGCTGTGCCGCAGCTATCACAATGTGCTGGGCTGGCCGGACGGTGTCTCGGGTCAGGAGCTGCGGCGGCTCGGTCGGTTGCAGGCGGAGCGGCTGGGTGTGCAGTTTCGGGTCGATGAAGTGATTGCAGCGGCGAAGCATGGCGAGCACTTTGACGTCGCGGTAGCAGAAGGCGGCGGGACCTTGTCTGCGCGGACCCTGCTTGCGGCAACCGGGATCATGGATCGTTTTCCGGACCTCCCCGGACTTACGCCTTGTCTTGGCCTCAGCGTGTACGTATGTCCGGACTGCGATGGCTATGAGATCAAAGGAAAGCGGACGATCGTGCTGGGCGCGGGAGATGTGGGTGCTTCGATGGCGCTTACGCTGCGGTATTGGACGGATCGGATCGTGTATGTAAATCATGAGCGTAAGGTGATCGGAAGCACGTTGCTTGATCAATTGCTGGGGCGGGGCATTGTCTGTGAAGAAGCGGAAATCGCTGAGGTGCTGGGCAGCGCGGACGGGTGGTTTGGCGGGGTTCGACTGGCCGATGGCCGCATCATCGAGGGCGAGCGCGGGTTTATCGCTTTCGGCGGGAATCGAGTGCACTCGGATTGGCTGGCCCCGCTCGGCGTGGAGCGGCTGGAAAATAAACATATCGTCACCGATCCCCGAAGCAAAATGACGTCGGTGCCGGGCGTTTGGGCGGCCGGCGATATCGGCGTGCATTCGGAGCAGGTCACGATTGCCATGGGCGAAGGCTCGCAAGCGGCGATTTGGATCCATAAGGAGCTGGTGAAGCGTGATGAAGCTGCAAAAGCGCTTGTGAAGACTTAGCAGAAATGAGCGTAACAAAGCGGAATGGCTGAATGGCCTACCCTTTTTCCAGCTTCGACTTCCATTTGCTCATCGATTCTTCGCCGTTCACGAAAATTCGCTTGAGCTTGTAAGGATGCTGATCCGGCGTAGTTTTTCCCTGATCGATCGTAAAGGCATAGCGGAAGCCGTATTCCTTCAAAATGGTCAGCGTGCTTTGATTGTATTCTCCGTAAGGATAGCAATACACATCCGCTTTCGTCCCCAGATGCCTCTCAATGAGACGCCTCGCCTCGACAATCTCGTAGGCCTGCTCCTCCGCCGACAGCTTCGGCAGATGCGGGTGCGTCATGCCATGGGGCTGAATATCCCACCCTGCCTCGTGCATTTCTTTGATTTGCTCCCAACTCAAGTAGTAGCCATCATCCACCATGCCTGGCGATACGAAGAGCGTGGCATGAAACTGGTGCTTTTGCAGGACGGGCAGCGCATACTGATAATTATCGGCATAGCCGTCGTCGAAGGTCAGCAGCACCGGCTTGTCCGGGCTTGGCTCCTTGCCCTCCAATATATTGAAAAATTGCTGCAGCGTCAGCGTCGTATAGCCTTCCTCGGCCAGCGCGTCCATCTGAGCTTCAAATTTTTCGGGCGTGATCGTAGCAATGTTTCCGGGATCGACTGTGATGCTGTGGTAGTTGAGGACGGGGATGCGGAGCTTTTTGCGCTCGTCTGTCGCAGCGGCCTCGACGTCTGTGTAGTCGGTCGGCAGCGAGATCGAGCAAAGCAGCAGCAAGGGCATAAGCAGGAAACGCCAGCGGATGAACAAGGACACCGGTTTGTACAAGCGAGCGACAGCTCCTTTCTATGGGAACTCTATTACTCTATTCTTATCCGGTGTCCCATACGATTATGCATGAAAGTTTAGGATGATTCGACAGACCGAGTGGAGAGGACTCGTTTATGTAGCTGCCGGCTCCAGCGAAGGAAAAGCAGCGACCACATGGGCGAAGCTCTCCAGTGCTTCTTCCCCTAGCGGCGTAATCTTATAAATGCCGCGTTCGACGCGCTGGAACCAGAGGTAATAATTTTTTTGCAGCATGTCTGCCGCTGTCGGGTAGCCGGTTAGATCACGCAGCTTCTTTGGGCTTAGCGGGCCTTGCTGCTGCAGTACGCTGGCCATATGCAGCGACTTCTCGCGGTAGGCCGTCACCAGCTTGCGCCTGGTGCTGCCGCCGACATTGTAGTCGGCCTTGCGCTCTTGGAACTCCTTCACGACGCGGCCTGCGGCATATTTGTTATGGCGGGGGGGCGCCGTGAGCAGAGCCGGATCGGAGGGCGGATGGCATTCCACTTCGACTCGCGGCTTCCTGGTTTTATAAAATTGGACGGTTATCATTCCAATGCCGAGCATACCGCACAGCTTGCGCAGCTCCGGCCAGCTGGCGGAGTGCGGAGCGCGGCCTTTAGCCGGCCGCTCGAAGGCGACATAGACGGTACGGCTGAGCTTCAGCCGGTCTATGGCTTGCAGCAGCAGCGGGATGGAGAAGCTGCGCTTCAGCTCGACGATGACCGGCGGCTCCTCGCCGCGGATCGCCACCAAATCGCAGTGGCGCACCTCGCCCCGCACGTCGTAGCCGAGCTGCTCTAGGTAGGTTTTCACGGGAGCGTAGAGCTCCGTTTCACTTTTGATCGGCACGGGATGGCGGTCTCCTTCGTTCGGGTCTAGGGGAACAGGCTTATGTAGTGTCATTATAGCATAAATTTGGTAGGATAGATGAAACGACTAGTTCGACTAGTTCATAGGGAGCGTGTGAAACGGATGGAGCATCAATGGGAACAAGCCGACCAGCTGGAGCCGTGGCTCGGGCGGAGCTTTGTGTGTGATTCGTGCGGGCGGGAGCATCGCGTGCCGCTGCGCCGGGTGGTGCTGGAGCGCGGGGCGCTGGCCGCGCTGCCGATGTATGCGCAGGAGCGGGGGCTCCGCGACCTGCTGCTGGTGTGCGACCGGCGGACCGTGGAGGCCGCCGGCCAGGCGTTGCTCAAGCTGTGCGCTGAGGCGCAGCTCCCGGCGCAGTTGTGCGTGCTCGACGATGACGAGCACGGGGAGCTCGCCGCGAGCGAGCGGGCGATCGTGCAGCTGCTGCTGCACGTGTCGCCGGCGACGCAGGCGCTGGTGGCCGTGGGCGCGGGGACGCTTCACGATATCGTGCGTTTCGCGGCCCATCGGACCGGCCGCGTGTTCCTTAGCGTGCCGACGGCACCCTCCGTCGACGGCTTCGCTTCCACCGGCGCGCCGCTCATCCTCGGCGGCTTCAAGCAGACCATCCCGGCTTGCGCGCCGGACGCCATCTTCGGCGACCTCGAGGTGCTGGCTCTGGCGCCGCGCCCGATGATCGCCGCCGGCTTCGGCGACATGCTGGGCAAGTACACGTCGCTGGCCGACTGGCAGCTCGGACAGCTCTTGCTGGATGAGCCGGTCTGCGAGCTCGCGGCCGAGATCACCCGGCAGGGCCTCGAGCTGTGCATCCGGCACATCGACGACATCGCCTCCGGCACCGAAGGGGGAGTAAGCAAGCTGATGGAAGGCCTGCTGCTCTCCGGCATCTCCATGCTGCTCGTGGGCCATTCCCGCCCGGCCTCCGGCGCCGAGCATCACTTGTCCCACTACTGGGAGATGCAGTTCCTGCAGGCTGGCCGCCAAGCGCTGCTGCACGGCGCCAAAGTCGGCGTCGCCGCAGTGCACATGGCGGCGCTGTACCGCGAAGCTGCCGCGCTGGACGCCCCCGCTGTGCAGGCGGCGGTGCAGCAGCGGCTCGCGTCGCCAGCTTGGCTCGCGCCGGACGGCGAAGCGGCGGCGATCCGCGCCGGCTACGGCGCCATCGCGAGCCAGGTGCTTGCGGAGAACGCCGACGCGCTGGCCCCCGCGAGCCGGGCTGCGCAGCTGCGCCAGCTCGCCGAGCGGCTGAGCCAGCGCTGGGGCGACGTCGCGGCGGTGTGCCGCCGCATGCCGGCGCCGGAGCAGCTCGCGGCGTGGCTCCAGCGCGTCGGCGGGGCGACGGCGCCCGAGCAGCTCGGCATCGAGCCGGAGCTGGTCGAGGGCAGCCTGCGCTACGCCAAGTACGTGCGCAACCGCTACACGATTTTGCGTTTGCGCGAGTGGTTGTAGCATTGGCGGGAGAAGGGGAAACGTAAGTCGCATGAGGTGCGGTTGGGCAAGCGTTGGCGGAAGTAGGTAACTATATACGCCATATGCGGGGCAATCCATCAGCCCCGACTGACCAAGAGCGCGTTCGCGCTCCCCGCGCTGCCAGCAAAGCGGAAAAGCCGCGTTAGAGCGCATCCGCGCCGCCCCGCGTTACCAGCAAAGCGGAAAAGCCGCGTTAGAGCGCATCCGCGCCGCCCCGCGTTGCCAGCAAAGCGGAAAAGCCGCGCTAAAGCGCATCCGCGTGGCCCCGCGTGACCAGAAAGCGGAAAAGCTGCGCTAGAGCGCATCCGCGTGGCCCCGCGTTGCAGCAAAGCGGAAAAGCCGCGCTAGAGCGCCCCCACGCCGCCTCGCCATACCTGAAACGCGGATAATCCGCGTTACAACGCCTCCTGGCCCCGCGCCCACGTAAATGCCCCAGATCCGTCCGGACCATGTCCCGACGGTCTTTTTGACATGCGCTGGCCGCGCGAGACTCATATTTTTGCCTGGCGGCGGTCTAGAACTGGTGGGTCCAAGCATAAAGTGTTGTTTGAAGACGCCTTTTGCGAGTCAGTTGACGAGAAAGGACAGAGAGGGTGCGGGGGATGATTTTATTGAATTTGTCTTAAAATTTCGGTCAACTTACTCTCCACTCTTGCATAGGTATTTAATACACTTCGCAATTAATAAAAGAGGTTAAGGATGATGACATGAGCGCTCCTTAGGCTTTCGACGTTGAAGAAATGGGTTGTACCGCGAGAAACGCACGGGTGTGCAGGAGGCTGCAAGCAGCACTGCATGTTCGGGGAGCCCATCCTGGTGAGGCTGAGGCTCTAGTGTAGGCTGGATTGAAGAATGCTTGCATGACAACTTTAGAAGCGGATGCTGCAAAGCCGTTCGGCTGCGTTTTCGCATCATCTAAGACGTGTCCTTACGAAGCTGGTTTTGCCCCGCAAAACCCGGAGGAGGTTTGAATCATGAACTTATTTAAGAAGATCGCCGATTACCGCACGGAAACCGAAAGGCTGGCTTGGACTGGAACCTTCGCCGAATACATTCAGAAGCTCCGAGAAAATCCTCGCCTGGCCATGACGGCACATTCGCGGGTGTACGAGATGATAGCCTCCCATGGGATCGTGGAGGAGAACGGGCGCCGTAAATACAATTTCTTTGAGAAAGAAATTTTCGGGCTCGATTCGGCCATGGAGAAGCTCGTGGAGGAATATTTCCACTCTGCGGCGCGCCGGCTCGACGTACGCAAGCGGATTTTGCTGCTGATGGGGCCGGTCAGCGGTGGTAAGTCCACCATCGTGACGGTTCTCAAGCGTGGACTGGAGCAGTTCTCGCGCACCGATGACGGCGCCGTCTTCGCGATCAAGGGCTGCCCGATGCACGAGGAGCCGCTGCACCTGATTCCGATTGAGCTGCGCCCAGATGTGGAGCAGGAGCTAGGGGTCAAAATCGAAGGCAACCTGTGTCCTTCCTGCCAGATTCGGCTCCGAGAAGAGTATAATGGCCGCATCGAGGATGTGCTAGTGGAGCGCGTGCTGATCTCCGAGGATAATCGGATCGGTATCGGTACCTTCAGTCCCTCCGACCCGAAATCGCAGGACATCGCCGACTTGACGGGCAGCATCGACTTTTCGACGATCACCCAGTACGGCTCGGAATCCGATCCGCGGGCGTACCGGTTTGACGGCGAGCTGAACAAAGCGAACCGCGGTCTGATGGAATTCCAGGAGATGCTCAAGTGCGACGAGAAGTTCCTTTGGAACCTGTTGTCGCTGACACAGGAAGGCAATTTCAAGGCCGGCCGCTTCGCGCTCATCTCCGCCGACGAGCTCATCATCGCGCATACGAACGAATCCGAGTACAAATCGTTCATCTCCAATAAGAAGAACGAGGCGCTGCAGTCGCGGATGATCGTCATGCCGATTCCTTACAACCTCAAGGTATCCGAGGAGGAAAAAATCTACGGCAAGCTGATCAAGCAAAGCGACATGAAGCACGTGCATATTGCTCCGCACAGCTTGCGGGCCGCTGCGATATTCTCCATCCTGACCCGGCTCAAGGAGTCGAAGAAGCAGGGCATGGATCTCGTGAAAAAAATGCGCATGTACGATGGCGAAGAAGTCGAGGGCTACAAAGAAGCCGATCTAAAAGAAATGCAAAACGAGTACAGCGAGGAAGGCATGACCGGGATCGACCCGCGCTATGTCATCAACCGGATTTCCAGTGCTCTGATCCGCCACGACCTTGAATTCATCAATGCGCTGGATGTGCTGCGGGCGCTCAAGGATGGGCTTGACCAGCACCCGTCAATCACCAAGGAGGAGCGGGAGCGCTACCTCAACTTCATCTCGATTGCGCGCAAGGAATACGATGAGCTCGCCAAAAAAGAAGTGCAAAAAGCGTTCGTTTACTCCTTCGACGAGTCCGCCAAAACGCTGTTTAACAATTACCTGGATAACATCGAGGCCTACTGCAACTGGCAAAAAATCAAGGATCCGTTAACCGGCGAGGAGATGGATCCGGACGAAAGGCTGATGCGCTCCATCGAGGAGCAGATCGGCATCTCGGAAAATGCGAAGAAGGCGTTCCGCGAAGAAATTCTCATCCGCATGTCCTCGTATTCCCGTAAGGGCAAGCGGTTCGACTACAGCAGCCACGAGCGGCTGCGGGAAGCGATCGAGAAGAAGCTGTTCACCGATCTGAAGGATATCGTGAAGATCACCACGTCGACCAAAACGCCGGATGAAAACCAGCTGAAGCGCATCAACGAAGTCATCAAGCGGCTGGTGGAAGAGCACGGATACACGACGGCTTCGGCCAATGAGCTGCTGCGCTATGTCGGCAGTCTGCTGAACCGATAAGCCTATGATCATAAAGACAACTTCCTGTGGAGAGAAGGAAGTTGTCTTTTTCTTTGTCGTTAGCACTTATTGACTTTTGCGTGACGCTCATGCGGGTGGAGCTGGTGACGGGCTCCGCCATGATTTTGAAGTGCACCGAGCAGGGACTGTTGACAAAGTCCTCGGCTAAATAAAACGCTGATGATTCACTACAATATATAGTGGATCATCAGCGTTTTCACTTCTAAATGTTGTATCACTCAGAAGTGAAATGCCGTTTGTCAACAGTCCCAGCAGGAGGACTTTTTGAAAATTTTGTTCGAGACGGTGTCTGCCTTCGGTACGGTCGGCTACATACTAGGCCTCACCACCGACTTATCGGTGCCCTGCACGGTGCTGCTGATTTTTCTAATGTTCGCCGGTCGGCTCAGCCCGCTCACCATCGCTTACGCGATCCATCCTGAGGGAATATTATGATCGGCTAGCGTATGAATATTTTCGCACGCTTTATTATAGAAGCAAAAACGGGAGATAAAGGAACGGTAAGTCCCTCTATCCCCCGTTATTTCATTAAGAGCTGGATTAACCTCTGGCTTGCCTTTTGGCGGCGGGCATCTTAATTTCTACGGTCGTTCCCTTGCCCAGCTCGCTGAAAATCCGCATCTGGCCCCCGTGATTTTCGATGATTTTAAACGTCACCATCAGTCCCAGTCCGGTGCCTTTTTCCTTGGTCGTATAGAACGGCTCTCCGAGTCTTGGAATGCGATCCTCCGGAATCCCACACCCGTTATCGCTAAAGCGCATCAGCAGCTGTCCGTCCTCCGCCGTGACGATTGAGATATGAATTTCCCCGCCTTCCGGCATGGATTCGATGGCATTATTCAATATATTGATAAACACTTGCTTGATTTGATTCTCGTCGCATTTGATTGTCGGCACGTCCGGCTTGGCTTCGGTCGTAATATTCACATTATGAATGAGTGCCTGGGAGCCGGTCAGCATGATGGTGTTGTGCAAGATCGTCGGCACGTCCTTCGTCTGAAAGCGCACGGACTGCGGCTTGGCAATGACCAGAAATTCGCTGACGATAAAATTAATGCGGTCCAGCTCCTCCTGCATGATGGAGAAGTAGCTGTCGAAGCCCTCGACCTTGGACTGCATGAGCTGTACAAAACCTTTGAGCGAGGTTAGCGGGTTGCGAATTTCGTGTGCGACACCGGCGGCCATTTGACCGACGATCGACAGCTTCTCGGAGCGCAAAATCATTTCTTCCGCCCGCTTGCGTTCGCTGATATCTTGGCAAATCATATAGACGCCTGCGATTTGTTTGTTCACGAAGATTGGAAAGCTTTCGACGCTCAGTTCTACGGGACGCTCGTCCTTGCTGATGAACGTGATTTCAAATTGTGGGGTCGCCCCCTTGACCGTTTCTTCAAACCACGTAGCCATCAGCTCGTGATGCTCCGGCGTTACGAGCAGGTCGAGTGTTTTTTGAAGCAAATCGTCCTCTGTGTAGCCCATCACCTCGAACATGGCCGGATTGACGCTTGTGATGAGTCCATTCAAGTTCAAGGAGAGAATCGGATCGGGATTGTGCTCGAACAGCGACTTGTATCGCAGCTCGCTTTCCTCCAGCCGCAGCTCGGCCTTCTTCTTCTCGTAGAGCGCTTTAATCATGGCGTAGGAGCGGGCAAACCGGTAATCCTCTTCCTGGGCCAAAATCGTCTCGAAGATCGCATCATCCTCTTCGTTTTCCGGTACGCCGTGCCCCAGATTCTTCATCTTGGCCAGCAGGTTCATCACGTTGACGATATGATCGCCGTGAATCCAGGCGGCAGAAGCCGTCTTATACCGGGAGGAAGTGTCGGATTTCAGCGTCACAATGCCTTTGCGGGCG
The DNA here is from genome assembly GCF_007786445.1 of Paenibacillus cremeus. Classification (GTDB taxonomy): domain Bacteria; phylum Bacillota; class Bacilli; order Paenibacillales; family NBRC-103111; genus Paenibacillus_G; species Paenibacillus_G cremeus. The sequence continues at coordinate 48,411 of NZ_VNJI01000008.1, forward strand.
TCGTAATCGGTTACATGATTCATATTGACGACATTCATTTGATCAATGAGCCGAAAGCCTTCCTCGAACAGCCATTCTTCAAACGCATCGATGGAGGCCGCCCAATAATACTTGTCCGTCAGCGTATGGATGATGTACTCTTTGTCCCGAATGCATTCGATTTTTACTACATCATCGGATGGAATGATGAGGATGTCGGAGCTTTTTTTGTCACGAATCACTGGGATTTTTTGCATTAAATGTGATCACCCGCCTGTCCGCATTCGCTTCATTATAACATGGAAATTCATGGGATAACAGATCAAAGCAAGAGCCTGAAATAAAGGCCTAGCAAGGTGATGAGCAAGGTAGGAAGCGTCAGCGCCAGACCGGTCTTAAAATAGGCCGACCAGCCGATATATACCTGCTTTCGTGCCAAAATATGAAGCCAGAGCAGCGTAGCTAAAGAGCCGATCGGCGTTATTTTGGGGCCCAAATCGCAGCCGATGACATTGGCGTAGATCAGCGCTTCGCGTACCGGACCCTCGATGACCGAGGCATCCACAGCTAAGGCTCCGATCATAACCGAGGGCAGGTTATTCATGATGGACGAAAGGACGGCGGCGAGCATACCCATGCCCAAGGTGGCCGCCAGTGGACCATAGCTGGATAGGTGCTCGATTCCGGCGCTAAGCCAATTGGTGAATCCGGCATTTTTAAGCCCGTAGACCACCACATACATCCCGATGGAAAAAATGACGATCGACCAGGGGGCTTGCTTCAGCATCCGGCCGGCTTTCATTAATCCGCTGCGGTGGGCAAACCAGGTCAGCAATAAGGCGGTGAATCCCGCAACCGCGCAAACCGGTATCCCATAGGCTTCGCTGAACAAGTAGCCGAGAAACAGGATCAGCAGGACGAACCACGCCAGCTTGAATAAGGTGCGATTTTTGACGACCTCCATCGGCTGCTTCGCAAGGGACAAATCGTAATGGGTCGGGATCTGTTTGCGGTAATACAAATAGAGTACGCCTGAGCTGGCGAGCAGCGAGATCAGGTTTGGAAACAGCAAAATGGACGCATAATCCGTGAACGAGATATTAAAAAAGTCCGCGGACACAATGTTGACCAAATTGCTGATGATCAGCGGGATCGACGTCGTATCGGCAATAAAGCCGCTCGCCATGACAAAGGGAAGCACGATGGGAGCCGGAAGCTTCAGCGCTCTGACCTGGGCCAGCACGATAGGCGTCAAAATGAGAGCCGCACCGTCATTGGCGAAAAAGCAGGACACAACTGAACCCAGCAAAATCGTAAAAATGTAAAGCTTCACCCCGTTGCCACCGGCAAAGCGAACCATGTGCAGGGCAGACCATTCAAAAAAGCCAAGCTCGTCTAAAATCAGAGAGATTACAATTAGTGCTACGAAAGTTAAGGTCGCATTCCAGACGATGTGTGTAACGGCCAGCACGTCCGTCCAGGTGACGACACCGAAGAGCAGTGCTGCAACGGCCCCCCCGAGGGCGGGCCAGGCGATACTGAGACCGCGAGGCTGCCAAATGATAAGCGTCATCGTAGCTGCGAATAACAAGAATGATATGACTGCGGTCATAGAAGCCTCCGTAAAGTTTGACAGTTCTTTCATTATATCGCCACCGGAAAGGCTAGTAAATGAGATTACAATAATTAAATTTGCAAAGGATCAATAGATTTAATGGAAGACAAGTTTCGATGAAAATCGATATAATCATTTCATAGGTTTGTAACATTTTCTGGGTATATTGTATCTAAACACACGGATTTCGGACCGATCATTAAATAGAATAGATGAATAGACATTGGCATCAGACTACGGCGGAAGTAGGAGTTAAGACATGATGATTGATATTCATACGCACATTTTACCCGGGATCGATGATGGTGCTGAGGACATGGACGAAGCGATTCGTATGGCCAAGGCGGCCGTAGTGGAAGGCATTTCGGTCGTGATCGCCACACCGCATCATGCTAATGGAAAATACGATAATCCCGGTACGCGGGTTGCAAGCCAGGTGCAGGAGCTGAATGACAGGCTCGTGCAGGAGCGCATTCCGCTCAGTATTCTTCAAGGACAAGAAATTCGCATCTATGATCGCTTAATCGATGATCTACAGTCGAATCAGGCAATAGCCTTACATAATTCACCTTATCTATTGCTAGAGCTTCCTTCAGGTGAAGTGCCTTCCAACACGGAGGATCTCATTCATGAGCTGCGCGTGCTTCGCAAAATCCCTATTATTGCACACCCCGAACGCAACATGGAGCTAGCGGCTCAGCCGGCCAAGCTGATGCGGCTTATTGAGCTCGGTGCCTTGTCCCAGCTCACCAGCCATTCGGTGAACGGGGTATTCGGAAGCAAGATGCAAAAGAAATGTGTGCAGTGGTGTAAGGAGGGACTCGTTCATTTTATTTCCTCTGATGCGCACAATCTGACGAAGCGTGCTTTCGGGCTGCAGGGTGCCTATACGCTCCTGTCAGAAAAGGTAGGCGATTCAATGGTAAATTATTTTCAAGAAAATGCCCATCGTCTGGTCAGGGGCGAGCCGATTCCGGCACCTCCCAGAGTCGGTCAGACGAAGCCATGGTGGCGAATCTGGTAATTCGTCTCTATCTAAAATAACATTTAGATATCTTCTAGTACATTGACCACAAATCGACCCCATGGTAGTATTTACTACGAAATTGGTGCTTTAGACGTAGGGAATTCGCTCGAAAAATTAAGTGTTTTAACGAACTTTGCCAATAAAGCTAGTAGTGAAGACTCTACTTCACTTATGGCTTTATACATAATTTTGATATTTTTAAGAGTAGGGAGAGGAATGAAAATAATGAAAAAGAAAGTGTTTGCAACGACGGTAGCAGCAAGCCTAGTGCTTGGTTCGTTTGCCGGATTGCCACTGAGCAGCAATGGATTGCTGGAGAAGGCAGGGATTAGCGTTGCCTATGCGAGCGCGGATACGATTCCGGGGCAAGTACAGGTAATTGAGAACTACCTGTGGGATGATGCGGAGAAGCAATCGGTCATCAATGCCCGGACGAAGCTGTCTGGGTTGTATCAAGATGCTAGTGAAACAGATGGTTCCGGACATTATCCGAGAATTTCCGAGGTGTGGCAAGTAATTCAAGCGAAACTCGACAACACTCCGGACAAAACGAACTTTGCCAGCCTGACCGAGAGCAATCTGGTCAAACTGCTCAGCGATCTTGGACTGTTCTTAACTACAAACCCTCAGAAATTGACGGATTCGTTGAATGACCCGACAAACCGTGAAACGCTGCGGGAATTGGTTGCTTTGGGCGGCGGGGATACGACTCAGTTCGAAGTACAAACGGCAGTTGATTTCTCCAAAGCGCTCGAAAGTCAATTGAAAACACAGCTGAAGGATATTGACTTGACAGGTATGCTGTCGTTTACAACTGACAACGAACAGCTCAAAACCATGGTTAAAAACGCTATTAAGAATACGATTGATAATGATAACAAGCTGGGACTTGTGTTCCGTAACCTGAATATTTCCAAAGATGCGCTTACAGCCGTTGCCCAAAAGCTCTTAGACTATGCTGATCCGAAGCATGAAGCAGTGAAAAGCATTGGCCTTGCGATGCTGCGTTCCGAAACGGTTTTGGTCGAGACAACCGGAAGCACTACCAATACGAAGAACTACCAGCTGAAAACGTTCGACAAGGTTATGCCTGCCGGATTTTTCTCTTGGACATCTTCAAATCCCAATGTATCTGTGGCTTATAACAGCAATAGTGGTTATGTCGTTGCTTCTTTGATCAGCGGAAATACTGCGGTCACAACGTTCGAAGGTGCAATTAACGTTCCAACTATTACTACCAGCATGAATGGCAAGAAGCTGTACAAATCGCCGCAGGCGGTAACACTTTATATCCCGTCCAATGGTGGCTCCAGTGATCCAACCCCGCCAAGCGGTGGTGGCGGTGGCGGTGGCGGTGGGGCTGTAACGTCGAGCCCGCTTGATACGGCGCAAAAAGATCTTAGCGATATTAAAGGCCAAATCGAGAAAGCTTCCAATGTAGACAAAGCGAAGCTGATCGAGCAGGCTGCAGCAAAAGTGGCCGATGCGCTTGCCAAAGCGTCCGTGATTGATGTGAAATCGAATGTTGTAGTAGCGAACGGCAAGGCCGAGCTGAAGCTGGATACAACCGCAATGATTAACCAAATAAAAGATTTGGCGGCGAAGGCGCAAAGCTTGATCGATGGCTTGAAGGCCGTAGCTGGCAAGGATGTCCCGGTAGTGAAGCCAGTGCTTAAGCTGAACCTTGGCGACATATCGGTCAAGGCGGTAGATATTCCTCTTTCGGCAAGTATCTTGAAAGCAGCTGCAGACAGCGGGCTGTCGCAGATCGCTCTTAACGTGGGCGGTGTGGGCATAGCGATTTCGCCATCAGCATTTAACGGCGATACGAAGCTTTCGGTTAGCAAGCAAGAGAGCACAGTGGCAACCAGCGCAACCCAGCTGCCGATCGCTTCTGAAGTATACGAATTCAACATGACGGTAAACGGTCAGCAAGTATCTTCGTTCAGCACACCTGTTCAGCTGAGCCTTCCAGTTTCCAACCCAGCTCAGTTCGATAAAGAGCTTTTGACCTTGGCGAAGATCGAAAATGGCGGACTTATTTTCTACGGCGGTGAGTACAACGCTGCAACAGGTCAAGTTGAAGGCAATCGTACAGGGTTCTCCTCCTACACCGTAGTTGAGAACAAGGTGGAGTTTGACGATACAGCATCGGTAAAAGCATGGGCTGGGCGCCAAATTCAAGTTGCTGCAGCCAAAGGCATTCTTGAAGGCCGCGAAGCCAAGCTGTTTGTGCCAAATGAGTCGGTCACTCGTGCCGAGTTTGCTAAGATGCTGGTCAACACCTTCGGCATCCTGGACGCTCAAGCAGTCGAGAACTTTGGTGACGTGTCTGACGCCGACTGGTTCAAGCCTTATGTCGCGACGGCTGTGAAATACGGCCTGGTGAACGGACGCTCCGAAGGCGTATTTGATCCGAACGGTAAGATCACGCGTGCCGAGATGGCTACCATGGCGGCTAGAGCGCTGTCCGCGTTCAAAGATGCGAAGCCGGTGGCGGATGTGAACGGCTCGCTGAAGGATTTCAAAGACGTTGCTGCAATTAACGACACCCTGAAGTCCGGCGTAGCATTGTCTGCGGCTCAAGGCATAGTCGTGGGTGAAGAGGGCGGCCAGTTTAATCCAGACAGCAACTCCACACGCGCCCAAGCGGCGGTAGTGATTTACCGACTGCTTAATAAGTAATTTATCGGATTCCCTCCGTCGTCTGGATGAGGGCGGGGGGATCCATTTTAACACCATCAAAATCCAAAATTTCGTATAGGAACATCTAAGGATGGAGGCCAATAATGGAACTGGATCTAAGGGATTACATTAAGATCATAAGAAAACGGATCTGGTTAATCCTTATCTTTACTCTCGTCTGTACACTAACGACGGGGATTGTTAGTTACTTTTTTTTGCGACCGGTATATGAAGCATCGACCAAGCTGATTGTGAATAAGTCCAATGAACGTCAGGGCTTGGATCAGGTCGATATCAATTCCATCAACTTGAACTTAAGACTCATCGACACCTACAAAGAAGTGATCAAAACACCTCGGATTATGGATAAAGTCGTGCGAGAATATCCACAGTTCGATTTGACGGCAGAACAGCTAATCAACAAGATCACGGTGAGCTCGGTGAACAACACGCAGGTCATGACCCTGATCGTTCAAGACAACTCTTACGCTAAAGCCGTCGACATTGTGAATGCCGTTTCCAAGGTGTTTCAATCCGAAATTCCTTCGATTATGAAGGTTGATAACGTGTCCCTGCTCAATGAAGCGAAGATGATGGATAAGCCAATACCGGTGAAGCCAAATCCGAAGTTGAATATTGCTATCAGCTTTGTTGTATCGCTCATGCTGGCCGTCGGTTTGGCCTTCTTGCTTGATTATCTCGACGATACGATTAAGACAGAAGAGGATGTCAAAGAAGTTTTAGGACTGGCCACACTTTCTATGATTGCTAAGATCAACGAAGAGGATTTGATCAGCCACAAGCCGTCTGTAACGGCATCAAGACAGGTAGGTGAAACCAAGCATGTTACCATCAACCAATAAAAGACCGATTATCACGCATGAAAATCCCAAGTCACCCATTTCGGAAGCGTATCGGACATTAAGGACGAATATTGAATTTTCGGCGATAGATGAGGAAATCAAGGTCATTATGGTAACGTCTGCCGGTCCGGGTGAAGGCAAATCGACGACGATAACGAATCTGGCGGTCGCTTACGCGCAAGCGGACAAGCGGGTAGTGCTGATTGATGCCGATCTGCGCAAGCCGACGATGCATCACACCTTCCAAATGTCCAACCGTTGGGGTCTGACGAATGTGTTATCCGGGCAGGCGACTTTGCAGGAAGTCGTCCGAGAGACGGAGATCGTCCATTTGGATGTCATAACCTCCGGTCCGATTCCGCCCAACCCATCTGAGATGCTTGCGTCCAAACGGATGACTGCCTTCCTAGATGAGCTGAGAGGGAAGTATGATGTGATTTTGATCGACACCCCTCCTGCACTCGCTGTTACCGATGCTCAGTTGGTCGCTACCAAATGCGACGGCGTTGTCCTCGTGATTGACTCGGGCAAGGTAAAGCGTGATATGGCGATTAAGGCTAAAGCAAACCTGGATTATGTGAAGGCGAAAATTTTAGGCGTTGTACTGAATAATATGGATCGAAAAAATGCGGAATCGTATTACTATTATTACTACGGTGCGCAGGATAACAAGAAGTAAAGTCAAATTTGCGGGGGATAAACCATGAGCCACGAACGAAGAAGATCAATGTTAATATTTGTGGATTTAGTAATCATATGGTTTAGCGTATATACGTGTTATTTGCTTCGTTTCGACGGACATATCCCTCCGCACTTTATCAACCAGTCTATCTTATATGGCCTCATTTCGGCCGTGGTTTGCTTGATCACCTTGAACTACTTTAAGCTGTACACGCGAGTATGGCAATACGCAAGCGTCGGTGAGTTGGTAGCTTTATTCAAAGCGATTACGATTGGTGTGTTGATCTCGTACGGAGCGGTGTTTGCGGTTACCTTTGAACGTGTTCCTGTGTCCGTCCTGTTGCGGAATCTAGAGACGCTGCTAATTTTGATTGGTGGTTCCCGATTTGCTTGGAGATTAGTCCGAGATCGCATTTATAAACCCAAGCAAGCACATATGAATGCTTTGATTATAGGGGCGGGCGATGGTGGCGCCATGATTGCGAAAGAAATGCTGTCTCAGGAAGAAGCCTCGCTTTATCCTGTAGCTTTTATAGATGATGATAAAAATAAACTCAAGCAGCACATACACGGGATTCCTGTAGTCGGCAGCCGCAAAGACATTTCGAATATTGTCAAATTACATAATATTGATGAGATTATTATTGCCATTCCATCCCTTTCTAAAAGGGAAACGGCGGACATTATCGAGATTTGCAAGCCGACTAAAGCGAAGCTGAAGATCATCCCAGGCCTGAGTGACCTGATCGAAGGAAACGTTTCGATCAAAGAAATCCGAGATGTCGAGGTCGAAGACTTGCTGGGCCGAGAGCCGGTCAGCGTCGATCTCGAGGGCATAGCCAACTATGTCGAGAATAAAACCGTGCTGGTGACCGGTGCAGGAGGCTCGATCGGCTCGGAGCTTTGCAGACAAATCAGCTTGTTTAAGCCTAAATGCCTGATGCTGCTGGGACATGGCGAAAACAGCATCTATACGATTGAAATGGAGCTGAGACGGACTTATCCGGCACTCCAATTGGAAACGATTATTGCCGATGTTCAAGACCGGGAACGCATTCATGATATTTTTCGAATCCATAAGCCTCAGGTTGTGTTTCATGCGGCTGCGCACAAGCACGTTCCATTGATGGAGCGGAACCCGGCCGAGGCGATCAAAAATAACGTATTCGGCACCAAAAATGTAGCAGAAGCGGCGGACCAGTATGGCAGTGAGCGTTTTGTACTGATCTCTTCCGACAAGGCCGTAAACCCGACGAGCATTATGGGAACGACGAAGCGGATTGCGGAGATGATCATTCAATCGCTGGACAAGACCAGTAAAACCAAGTTTGTCGCTGTGAGATTCGGGAATGTGCTCGGAAGCCGGGGCAGTGTGATCCCGTTTTTCAAGCAGCAGATTGCGCTTGGGGGTCCGGTGACGGTCACGCATCCCGAGATGATCCGTTACTTCATGACGATACCGGAGGCGGTGCAGCTAGTCATCCAAGCCGGCTCCTTCGCTCAGGGCGGAGAAATTTTCATCTTGGACATGGGCGCTCCGGTACGTATTCTTCAGCTCGCGGAGGATTTGATCCGATTGTCCGGCTTCGAGCCACATATGGATATCCCAATCGAATTTTCCGGGATTCGTCCTGGAGAGAAGCTGTACGAGGAGCTGCTGACGAAGGAAGAAGGGCTCACCTCGACTAAGCACGATCGGATTTTTGTCGGCCGACCGTCGATAATCAGCAGAGCGCAAGTCGAGTTCGAGCTGAAAAAGCTTGAGAACGTGCTGTTCGAAGAGCCATTCGTTGTTCGGGATGTGCTTGCCAACGTCGTTCCTACCTACATAAAAACGAAAATTTCTTGATTTGAATACATACGGTGATCACATGAAGCAGATATCAACGAGGAAACGGCGTCGCAAAGGGGTCCTGATCGCAGCGACTGTGCTGGTGCTTTTTATCGGTGGAGCTTATCTGGCATGGTACGAGTCCACGACCTATGTTTTGAAATTGATGACAGGAGCGGGGGCGGAGAAGGCCTCTTCTTTTGCCATTGAGGCTCAAGCTCCAGCTAGCGCAGGCCAGCAGGGGGCGGGGGCTGATCAAACGAAGGCGCAGCCAGGCGCTGCAGTTGCGGTGCCACCCCCGCAGCATGGCCAGGCGAAGGAAGATGGCGAGACGGCGGAAAGGTCGGACAGCCAGCCCAAGCAAGACGTGACCGCGTCAAGCCAATCGCCTGCTAAAGCAGCGCCTAAATTGCCGGTCGCCATGGAGCCAAGCAAGCCGGTCGAGCAGCAAAAGGGGGCAGGAGCGAATTCGGAGCCGCCCAAATATGAACCCAATATATCGACGGATAAGGCGAAGCAAGTGCAGGATTCGGCCACACTCTCCGAGAAGGCGCAGATCACGACGATCCTGCTCAAGAAGCTAAACCCCAGCGAGCTGCAGCTGTTTGTGAAGATGGCCAGTAACGGACTGTCTGTTGAAGAGAAAAAAGAAGCAAAAAAAATCATCCTCCAGAAGCTGACGGAGGATGAGTATAATCAATTGATTGCGATTGCAGCCAAGTATGGGCTTAGTCAAGGGAAAAGCTACCAAGATTCCTTAAAGGAGAAGTAATTTCTCACTAAAAGATTCTTTTTAATGCTTTACGCGGCTTTTTCATGTACCAGCGCTTTTCCGTAGGGTCATACAGCAATTGGATACCGACCAGTTCCAGTGGAGTCCAAATTCGCTTGAGCGTAATCAAAGGCATAGTTCATTCTTCCTCCAAGTATAGTACTTTAGTTCTATTTTATTTGGAAAAAAGTAGATTGTAAATACATCAATTACTAAATTTAAATTTATGAAGGCTGGTGATTGCTCATGTTTACTAAGTTTAAAGTGTTGTGTGCAAGCGCGATTTTGCTGGTTGGAATGACGGGAACCGCTTTTGCTGAGCAGAAGGCGTCAGATATTGATGTGTACTATGTGCCGCTGCAATTTGAATTTGATGGGGAGCAGTATACCCCGGCGGAGGATCAGCGGGGGTTTATTTATGAAGGCAGCACGTATGTTCCACTTCGGTTCATCTCGTATTCTTTGAACCAAGGCGTGAAGTGGGATGGCGATACATACACAGTGAGTGTGGGCGAACCATCAAAAATTGAAAAGCAGGAGATTAACGAATACAATCTCAATACGAAGGTTCGGGATGCGGTGAAACGGGACAAGTTCGACGCATCGCAATTGACCCCTACAACGTTAACGGCTTATAAGGAAAAGGTACAGTATGTATTCCAAGGGCAATCGAAAGAAATGGCCTCGGGGACATCGGGGTTGTTCATTGATAACCGCTTGTATGTGCCTCTGCGGTTTTTCTCGGAGTCGGTAGGACGTCAAATCGAATGGGATGCGGTCAGCTATACGATCTCCGCCAAGAGTAAGGAAGCACCGGTTGCCGAGCAGCCGCAAACGGACATCCCATCTACCTCTGGTGTCGGTGGCAGTGGTGGCGGTTCTTCAACTAGCATGGGAAGCGGCGGTTCCTCTGCAAGTGTAGGAGGCAGTGGAGGTGGCTCAGCGAGCAGCGGAGGGGCCAGCACGAGCCAGATTCAATCGGAAGCGGAAGCTAAACTGACTGCGTTGGAAAACAGTTGCCGAAATCGGTTGACCCCGCTTGGCGATCAGTATGTGCGTGAAAAAGACCCCGTCAAGCAAAAACAATTGATCGCCCAGGGGAAGCAAATCCTAAATGATTGCCACAATCAATTTGAGTCCATTATGTCCAGCATTGATGGAAAACTGCCTAGCAGCGTCATTCAAGGTTACCGCGATCATTACGATCAGATCCAAGCACAAGCTATGTCGGACTTGATCTTACGAATCGGCAGCGGGAATTAAATCATAAAGCTTTATGAACGGGTTCCCTTAGTGGAGCCCGTTTTTTATGTGCGCCTCACAGTCGCACAATCTAGGTGGTTCAAATCCACCCGGTAACTTTACCCTTTAAAGTGCCGTAGCCGAAGCAGAAGTCCTAGCTCCAGCAAGGAGAAGGACTGGCAGGGTGTCACTCGTGAGAGGGAATCCGAAGGGCCTGCAGGCAAAGTCCAGCCCGGAATGCGGTGAACCAGAGGTGGCGGCGGTGTTGGGTGACCCGCCATAAAAACGGGGAAACCTATGCGAATCAGCATACTTTGTAGGAAAACAAACAAAGGGATATGACCTGCAAGGCTCATCGACGTGATTAGGGTCAGGATGGATGGAACAGAATGTGCAGATAACTGAGGGAAGTCTCGTAGCTTCCCTGACGCAAACGCGGACAAGGTAGAGGAGGTATAACCCGAAGGGGAAAGCCGAATCGATGGGCTGCGAGATGGCGGATCGTTCCGTAGTAGCGAGTAAGTCTGAGCCGATGAAAGCTGGTAACAGTCTGGAGGGTAAAACTCGGATGAGTATGCGCGCGGGAAAAAAAAATCTTAGTCGCATAACCTGCTTCCACTCCAAAAGAGGGAAGACAGAGGCAAAGGGAACGTGCTTCGTCAAAGCCTGTGAGTTCAAGTGAGTAGAGATCGTAAGCGCCTTAAACAAACGGGCAGAGCCGAGAGGGTACGCCCCGCCGATGACGAAAGAACGTTGGAGGATAAAGGACTGCTGGCGACCTGAGTACGTTCTGCATGGCAGGAGCGATTGACGAAAGTCTAACACGCAGCTATGCAGGACGGAACAAGCAAGGAATCGATCATCTGTAGCGAGAACAAGACCAGCTTGGTGAGTAGCGGTAAAGGTGGTGAAACACCAATGAAACCGAAACGACGATACTACTCTTTGATCGACAAAGTATACCAAATGGATAATCTGCATGAAGCTTGGCTATCGGTAAAGAAGAACCAAGGAAGCGGCGGAATCGATGGCGTGAGTATCGCTATGTTCGAGAAGAACGTGAGCATAAACCTAAAAGAAATTCAAAGGCTACTGCAACAAGACCGGTATAAACCCGACCCTGTCAGGCGACATTTCATTGAGAAGGAAAATGGGACATTAAGACCGTTAGGAATTCCCACAATCCGAGACCGCGTATGTCAGCAGGCAGTACGCCAAGTCATTGAGCCGATCTTTGAGCAAGACTTTTACTACTATAGCTTTGGCTTTCGCCCCGGATACTCCGCGCACCAAGCGATTCAGACGATACGACGAGCAAAGCGCGGCGGATACAACTATGTGGTAGACCTCGACATCATGTCCTTTTTCGATGAAATACCGCATGAGATGCTGATGGAAAAGGTACAAGAACGAATTACTGACGGGAAAGTGCGGACGCTCATTCGCGGATGGCTTACCGCAGGAGTCATGGAAGATGGCCAGTTCCATGAAACGGAAGTCGGGTCACCGCAAGGCGGGGTCATTAGTCCATTACTTGCGAATCTATATTTGAATCATTTCGACTGGGGGATGAAGGAAAAGGGATTTGCCGTAGTGAGGTATGCAGACGATGTAGTCATCCTTTGCAAGTCAAAGGAACAGGCAGAAGAAGCATACCTAGTGGCAAAGACCATCCTAGAAGATGAACTACAACTACGAATGCACCCTGAGAAAACGAAGGTTGTGCACTTCGATGATGGGTTTCGGTTTCTCGGATTCGACTTCTGGAAGGACTATCTCATTGTACCTGACGCAAAAGTGAAGAAGTACAAAGATAAAGTCCGTAATATCACCCGAAGACAACAAGGGATTAACCTTGGCGAAATGCTTAAGAAACTGAATGAAATCGCACGAGGTTTTGGTAACTATTTCGGCATAGGGAACGTAAAGAAGAAGTTTCAACGTTTGGACGAATGGACACGAATGAGGGTTAGAGCCTTCATACGGAAAAAGAAGTCTACGGTTTCCAACTCCCTGCTTCCAAACAAGTTGTTGGAAGCAGCAGGGATGGTATTTCTAACAAGCTTACTCACTACACGTTTCTAATTCAGGCGTGAAATTTGCAGCCCGGCGACGGGTGAAGACAACTCACTCCTGAAGATGGGGAACTGACGAAGGAAAGCCGTGTGCGGGAAATCCGCATGCACGGTTTGACGGGGAGTCCGAGGAAGTAATTCCTCGTCTTACCCTACATGAAAAATAATCATATTCGGCGTTAAGAAAATTTGATACAATCAGTGTAGACTTCACACATGTAAGCGCTTAACAAAATATGGATGGAGCCGTTGTCAACTAGCTCCGCCTGTTTTTCAACTTAGAAGGGAGCCTGATGAAGTGGCGTTCTTACGAAGACATGCATGGCTGCGGTACGTGTCTTCTGCTATTGCGGTATGTCTGCTGCTGACAGCTTATCGCATCATAACGGTAGAAGGAGAAGGCCGAACGCCTAAGCTTGTTTTGATGCGGCTGGAGGATATCGGACCGGGAGGGCAGTACGGTTCGCTGGAGCAGCTGGGCAAGCTGAGAGCTGTGCTGGAATATTTGCGCGATCAGCATGTGGCGTATCATTTGGCCGTTGTTCCGCGATGGATCAATATACCAAGTGATGGGCCCAGGTATGATGTACCCTTAGATAAACCTGACGATCCGTATACGGAAGCATATCGAAAGGTGCTGCATCAAGCCGTTGATTCTGGAGCGACACTAGGGATGCATGGCTACACGCATCAAGTGGGTGATGTTCGCAGGGAAGATGGGCATCAAGAGTCTGGGATCGGCAACGAGTTTAATGTCCAGGGACAGGCGGAGACGTTGACCGCACGATTCGCCGAAGACCGGCTGAAGCAAGGGCTGACTATTATGGAGCATGCCGGGCTGAAGCCGCAATTTTGGGAAGCTCCGCATTATCATACCACAGCTGAGCAGGACAATGTGTTCCGAGCTTATTTCGGTTTAAATTATCAAGCGGAAGTGCAGAACAACCGGTATGCGCCGGTTGCGCTTTACACCAGTGGACGGAATAATGCTTCTGGCGCTTCCTCACTTGGAGCAGCGTATGTTCCAACTCCGTTCGATTACATTCCGTTCAATAAAGATGAGAAGGTCATTATCGATCGGGTAGGAAAATCCATTAATGTGCCCTCTTTTTATTTTCATGCGTTTTTGGAATTTAAAAATTTAGTTCCTGTGAAGGACGAGAATGGTGAAGCGGTTCAAAGGGACGGCATTCCGGAGTACCGGTATGACGAGTCGGGCAAGAGCCTACTGCAAAAGCTGGTCACGGGCTTGCGGGATAAAGGTTATACGTTCTATTCTATCCAAGATTATGTGCCGTTTACTCCCGCTCAAAGTATAAAACTCCTATCGCCCGGAAATGAAAAGCAGAAACTGCTGCTAGGCGATGCGACCGGCGATGGACAGACGGATCTGGTCACCTGGGATCCGAAGAGCGGTTCGGTGTTTGTGACCGAAGGGCATTTTCGCGGACTGCGCAACGAAGCGCAAGGTACGCCGACACAATGGGGGCATGCGGACTACGCCTTCGGCTCGGCCGCGGCGCTCAGCCCTCCCGATCAGGAAAGACCGTGCGGTTTTTGGATCGTGAATTCTAGCGGTAAGTTGGAGCGCTACGTTTCGGACGGTCATCGCTTCCTGCCGAAGGGCAGCTGGAAGATCGAGCCCCGCCGCTGGAGCAACTTGTTTGCGCTTCGCCAGCCCAATGGGGATACGGTCATTGCGGCTCTGTCCCAAGACCGCATGCAGCTAAGCGGCTGGCTGCAGCACCAGGGCGAGCTGAAACCGCTCAAGCCCTATCGGTTCAAGAATGAGCTGAGGAGTGACCTGCAGCCGCGGCAAAACGGGACCCTGTTCCTGACGAAGAACGCTGCCTCGGCAGGGCTCACGCTGCAAGCGGACGTAGCCACGCTGCAGTGGATTGTCGGCAAATATGAAACCGGCTTGCCAAGTGAAGAGGGGGTGCTCAAATTCGGAGATTTCAACGGAGACGGCTTGGAGGATGCGCTTCGCTTCGATCCTGTGACGATGAAATCGACGGTGTATCTCAAGCGGACCGACGGAGAGTGGAAGCTGCTATCGTTCTTCGGCCCGTGGGGGAAGACGGATTCTGTTGCAGATCTGGCAATTGCTGATTTTGACGGGAATGGAAAGAGCGACCTGGGCCTCTTTAACCGGGCTGACGGGTTTTTGGATACGGCCTTATCCTTTCAATCTAAATAATCATAAACCGGTCTCAGGAGAGGCCGGTTTTTATATAATTTTTGTTGCAAAAATCAACGAGTACAGCAGGAATTTCGGGTTCTCTCAGCGAATGAGTAAATATGGCTTTTATCGAAATTAGACGTTTTTTGTCGATTAAAATTAAATAATCGAATCGTTTCAATTAAAGCATGAGGAGACTAAGGAGAGCGTATGCTGAGTGAGACGATATACAAGCGTTCGGCCATTACCGTGCTCTTGCTGATTCTGATCGCATCGTTCATGTTCATGGAAGAACGGTATTCGATGTCCCGGAGTGTTACAGTCCCGCGAGCAGAGCAAGGGGTATTGGATCTAAGATCATGGAATTGGGAGCAGGATGGCACCGTCTTTCTAAACGGAGAATGGGGCTTCGATTGGCAGAGGCTCCCTCATGAGCTGTCACTCGAGGACACGGAACAGCCCCCCAATTCAGAGAATTATATAAAGGTACCAGGCTCATGGAACGGTTTGATGTTGGATGGGCAACCGCTGCCGGGCGATGGCTATGCGACGTATCATTTGACCTTGCTGCTGCCGGAGAATCAGCGGGAGCTTGCACTTCGCATTCCGCCGATTAATACGGCGTTTACGTGCTGGGCTAACGGTCACAAAATCGCCTCGGCAGGAGAAGTCGGCACGTCACAAGAGCGCACGATCCCACAGTATGCGCCGCAGATTGCCGTAGCTCACCCGGAGCGGGCGAGGATTGACCTCGTGATTGAAGTAGCCAACTTCGATCATGAAAAAGGCGGTATCCGGCAGCCGATCGAATTCGGGGCGTTTCAGAACATTGCGCGTTCGCAAGGGTTAGCGTTTAGCTTCGATTCCCTGCTGATTGGCAGCCTATTCATTATGGGACTGTATCATCTGGGTCTTTACGCCGCTAGGCCGAAAGAGAAGTCCATGCTGTTCTTCGGATTGTTTTGCCTTTTATTTTGTTTGCGCATCTCGCTTTTAGGTGAAGTTATGCTCATCAAGGTCATTCCGAATTTTCAATGGTCACTAGAGCTCAGCTTGGAATATATTTCGGCTATGGTTTGTTTGCCGCTGTTTATTCTGTTCTTCTCCAGCTGCTATCCTTCGGAGAGCAGGCGCAGCATAAACATTATCATATGCATGGTTGCCGTGGTCTACACGTGTGTCATCATTTTGCTGCCGCCTCTTGTGTTCACGAAAGCTATGATTGTGCTGCAGCTCATCATTGCGTCGTGCATTGTCTATGTCGTGGCCATTATTTTACGGGCTTTCGTTCGACAACGAGAGGGCTCGGGCATTATGCTTTTCTCTTGTTTGATTTTCGCGGTGACGATTGTCAATGACATGCTGTATGAGCAAGATCTGGTGCGGACAACGGAAAAAATGTCAGCTTTCGGGTTGCTGCTCTTTATTTTCGCGCAGTCAGTGCTGTTATCGACCAAGTTGTCCCGAGCGATTGTGAATGAGGAAAAGCTATCTGCGGAGCTTACCTTAGTGAACAGCGGGCTGAGCGAAAAGGTGGAGAAGCGGACGTATGATTTGGAGCAGGCTAACGAGACGCTGAAGCGAACCAATGACGAATTGCACCGGCTGGAGACCTCGCGGAGCCACTTGCTCAGCAACATTTCTCACGATCTGGGCACACCGCTCACGACCATCCAGTGCTATCTGGAGGCGATCATGGACGGTCTGGTGGACTCGGAGGAGCAGAAGAACAGCTACATGAATCTCATCCATAGTAAAGTCATCAGTATGGACCGGCTGATCGAAGATTTGTTTCAGCTTTCGCAGCTGGAGGCCAGGCAAGTGACGTTTAAGATGCAGGTTTTTTCAACGGACCGTTTAATGGAGCTGCTGTTCACAAGATATGTGCTCGATGCGAGAAGCGCCGGGCTTCAATATACGATGACACCCCATCGCTTTGAAGCGGAACAGGGTTTTATTTCCACCGTAGAAGTCGATCTGGAGCGGATGCATCAGGTGTATTCGAATTTGTTTTTCAATGCCATTAAGTTTACTCCCGAGGGCGGCGCGATTGAAGTAGAGATGATCGATGACGGACGGGAAATGAAGGTGCGGTTCAGAGATAACGGGGTAGGCATTCGTGCCGAGGAGCTTCCTTATATTTTTGACCGATTCTATACCAACAATAAAGAGCGAAATATAGAAGGCAAGGGACTGGGATTATCCATCTCCAAAGAGATTGTGGAATACCACGGTGGACATATTTATGTAGAGCATTCCGTTCAGCAGGAAGGGACCATATTTTGCTTCACACTTCCAGTAAAAAGCTCTTGACCATGTAAACACTTTCACCTATGCTTGGTTTTAGGGCTAAAGAACTAGTGAATCATAATGGACGGACGGTGACATCGAATGACAAGGCAAACTATACTACTCGTCGAAGATGATCATGAAATTCGTGAGATCATTCGGCTGTATCTGGAGAAGAACGGATATCGTGTCGTGACTGCGATCAGCGGAGATGAAGCGATTCAGATTGCTGCCAAAGAGCAGCCGGATCTGGCGATTTTGGATGTGCTTTTGCCGGGCAAGAACGGCTTTGAGGTTTGCCGTGAAATTCGTTCGTACTCCTCTGCTCCCATCCTATTTCTTAGCTGCAAAAAGGACGAAACGGATAAAATCGAGGGCCTTAGCATCGGCGGAGACGACTACATTACGAAGCCCTTCAGCCCCAATGAGCTGCTTGCTCGTGTGCGGGCGAACTTGCGAAGACCGTATTTAACCGGAGGAGAGCCGGATGCGAATACGTCTAAGCTGAAGGTGGGTACGATTGAGATCGACCGCTTAAGCCGCGTAGTCCAGGTGAATGGCGCGAGGATTACATTGTCGCGCAAGGAGTTTGACCTGCTTAGCTTTCTCGTGTCCCACCCGGATCAGACGTTCAGCCATGAGCAGCTGTTCCGCGAAATCTGGGGGCAGGATTGCTTTAACGACACTCGAACCATCATCGTCCACGTAAGTAATTTACGGAAAAAAATCGAGCCGGATCCATCGAACCCGCAATACATTATCAATGTGCACGGGGTCGGCTATAAATTTGCTAAGTCCTATGTATTCAATACATAGAATAAGAAGGACCTGTTCATTCTATCCATGATGAGGTAGAAGGAGCAGGTCCTTTTGTCAGTTTGAGGTTTGGGTATTTTCGTTGGAGTATCCGATGCGAGTATTCACCGTTAGCTGCAGCCGGGCTTTGGATACATCCGTCTCGAGGGTAGGGACCCCGATGTCATAGAGCCACCATTTGCGAAGGGAAGCTCCCTCACCTTCAAAGTAGAAGCAATTCAATTCGTTTTGAAGCGTTCGAATTTCCTCGATGATTGCGGATTCGACGCCGTGCACGTCCATAAGCCATCGGCCATCTTCGGTTGAAGTTAGGCTGAATTCACAGCCTGATTTCTCCGTATCCAGCAGGAGGCGCCCAATGACGTGTTTGATCAGCAGCTTAGTTTTGACGGGAGCGGACATTCCGTTCTCTCCTTTCGAGCATTTAAGGAAGATCGATCAGCATGAAGGTGGCGCCTGTTGCGGAAGACAGCTCCAACGAGGACAATTGCTCGATGCGAGCGGAATCGCGGCGGCCGAGCTTCGATTCACCATTCAGCGCGAGCTCTCCTTCGATGGTAAATACGAAAATGCGGCGGCCTTCCGGCTGCTCAAAGCGTACGCTTTGCCCTGCTTCCAGCTCTGACATGTAGATCGTCATATCTTGATGGATATGCGCGATGTTGTCTCCCGAGTGATTAGAGACGACAGGCAGCAGATTATTTTTCATTTGGTTCAGATCATACTTCGTCGTTTCATAGGATGGCTGAAGTCCGTTCTGGCCAGGCATAAACCAAAGCTGAAGCAAATGCACTTCCTCATCGCCCGGATTCATCTCCGAATGGATGATGCCTGTACCGGCAGACATCCGCTGCACTTCCCCAAAGGTTGTAATTGCGGAGTGGCCAGTACTGTCTTCATGCTTCAGATGACCTTTCAGCACGATCGTGACAATTTCCATCTCGCGATGCGGATGGGCTCCAAAGCCACGCTTGCCTTGGATAATATCGTCGTTCAGAACGCGCATCACCCCAAAGGACATGTTGCTAGGGTCGTAATAATCCGCGAAGGAAAAGCTGAAGTTGCTCTGCAGCCAACCATGATCGGCGCTGTATCGGGATGCTGCTGGGTAAATGTTGATCATTATATGATTCTCCTTTCGAGTGGAAGGTCAATGCTATAATCACTAACTAAATTATAGTTTATAAATAAATTAAAGTCAACAGGCGGTCGAAAGCATCCAATCGGACATGGCGGTGGGCTGCTCTAAAACTAAGGAAACAGGCTGTTCTCGAATGAATACTCGGGAACAGCCTGTTTTTGTTTCCTTTTATAAAAACTTCCGGTTATGCTTTTTGCCATCATAGGTGAACAAGACGGGCTTCGACTCAATGACGGACTCTAGATGCACTGTTTTTCCCCATAGCTGATAGATGTAAGGAATGGTCCGCTCTACGTATTTAAGATCCAGCTCCATTCCTTCATACATGTGCTTTAAGTACAGCTCGCCATTGCGTTCATAGTCCCCGTTATCCACTACAATGTAAGGGAAGCCGCCGTTGACGCGGGAATAAACCAGTTGATCGCGGATATTTTCCCAGGATTTATCGGTAATTTTCCATTCCGGACCTTTCTTCTCAAACACGTAGAGGTCAAGCTCATCGCACAGCTTTTTCGTTAAATAATTGCGGATAAATGATAAATCAGAGTCAACCTCGCGTACCTCAAATATTTTTTGCCGTCCTTCGCCGCCGCGGCGCCCGAATCGCTCCCGTTCTTCTTTCGTAGGGTTATCCCAGCGTTTTTCGATATCCTCGAAAATTTTCAGCCCGAGGTAATACGGGTTCAGACTGTGTCGAGATGGGACTACGACGGAGGAGTTGAGCTTGGCATACTCGACGGTTTCTTCGTCCGTGAGATCGAGCTCGCGCAGAATGCGCTGATGCCAGTACGAAGCCCAGCCTTCATTCATAATTTTCGTTTCCAGCTGCGGCCAGAAGTAGAGCATCTCGTCGCGCAGCATGGTCATAATATCGCGCTGCCAGTCTTTCAGATAATGGGAGTGCTCCTCGATAAATAGAAGCACATCTTTTTGGCGAACTGGAGGGAATTTGGCTGGTGCATCCGGCTTGGCCGCTGACTGCTGTTTGCCCCGATCATCTAGATCCCAGAGATCCTCGTAACCGAATTTGCGTTCTTTGATTTCTTTGAACGGGGTGCTGCGGGCGTCCCCGCGTTCCTCGCGCTGACGATGATAGGGCTTCGAAATGAGCGGGTCTACATGCTCTTGAATGGCCAGAACGGCATCGATGAACCGTTCCACCGCTTCGTTGCCGTACTCTATTTCGTATTGACGGATACGTTCGGCGGTAGCGGACATACTCTCGACCATGTTGCGGTTCGTTTTGGAGAAGCGTACATTGTTTTTGAAAAAATCACAGTGCGCAAGCACGTGCGCGACGATCAGCTTGTTTTGAATTAGGGAGTTGCCATCGAGCAGGAAGGCATAACAAGGATCGGAGTTGATGACAAGCTCATAAATTTTACTGAGCCCAAAATCATACTGCATCTTCATTTTGTGAAACGTTTTACCGAAGCTCCAGTGGCTGAAGCGGGTGGGCATTCCGTAAGCTCCGAACGTATAAATAATATCGGCTGGGCAAATCTCATAGCGCATCGGGTAGTAATCCAGGCCGAAGCCATTGGCGACTTCGGTTATTTCCGCGATAGCATATTCGAGCTGTTTAATGTAGTCGGCATGGTTCATCGAGCGGCTCTCCCTTCGGCACCTTTCGGGAAGAAGGTCTTCAGCGCCTTATAGACCTCGCCCTTCTCACGAATCACATAGTGAACAAACTTCGGATCGTGAATGTTCCGGTAAGCGGACATCAAGGTGCTGCTGCGGTTGTATTGGTTGACCTCACCATACCCAAACAGGTTCGCCCGCTTGACAAGCTCTTGAATCAGCTTGACGCAGCGTTCATTGTCGGAGGTCAAATTATCGCCGTCAGAGAAATGGAACGGATATATATTGTACCTTGATGGCGGATAGCGCCGATCGATCAAATCAACCGCCAATTGATAGGCCGACGAGCAGATGGTACCGCCGCTTTCGCCTTTGGTGAAAAATTCCTCTTCACTAACTTGCTTAGCCTCTGTATGATGGGCGATAAAAATAATTTCCACATGCTCATATTTAGTGCGTAAAAAGCGTGTCATCCAAAAGAAAAAGCTTCGCGCGATATATTTTTCAAAGGAGCCCATGCTGCCTGAGGTATCCATCATGGCCATAATTAATGCGTTGGAATGGGGGGTTACGATTTCCTCCCATGTTTTAAAGCGCAAATCATCCGGGCTGATATGATGGATACCCGGGTCGCCCTCGCGTGAATTGCGTCGGAGGTTCTCCAAGATCGTACGCTTCTTGTCAATGTTGGACATGATGCCCTTTTTGCGGATATCGTTAAAAATCGTTTCCTTTGTTGTGACGTTGTGCTTTTCCTTTTGCTGCAAATTAGGCAGCTCGAGCTCCTCGAACAGCATGGACTGCAGCTCTTCCATTTGTACCTCGGCATCGTAGTAATCGTCTCCCGGCTGATCGCCGGCCCCTTCTCCTTTACCTGCGCCGGGCTGCGGCGTTGGGTCGACGCCTAACACGTCGCCAACCTGACTGTCCCCGTCTCCTTGACCGACATGCTTGCTCTTGTTGTAGTTGTAGCGGAAACGGTACTCATCCAGGCTGCGGATGGGCACCTTTACGATCTGTTTGCCGTCCGACATTACGATGCTTTCATCCGTCACCAGGTCAGGCAGGTTTTGTTTGATCGCTTCGCGCACTTTTTGCTGGTGGCGGGTCTGGTCCTGGTACCCCTTGCGGTGCAGGGACCAATCCTCTCTTGATACGGTAAATAAAGGCTCTGTCATGCGGGACACCTCCTGAGGATTTGCTTAAATCGGTGCAGATGACAAAACAAAAAACGAAACGGACGGTAATGAATTCACAAGACAACTCGGAAAAAAAGTGCTTGTTACTAAATATATTCAAGTTACGGGGGGATATGTGATAGGTACAAGCGCGGATTTTTATCGATTGTTGCTATACTCTTCCAAAATATGAATAAAAGCACTGCGTTTATGACAACCGCAATGCTTGTATGTGATATGTACTTTTTGTCGCTTAGGAGGTCGGACAAAATACATTTATGGTTTGAAATTTCTTTGTTTAGGGGTCTGTACCTAACGGGCAAACCTTGGCAAGGGGGGGCACAGACAGGTGTCCTTTTTGCGTTTGTAAGCGATAACACAGCTAGGTGAGGGATAGAGATGGGGTTTAAGTATAATGTAATTTACAAGCTTTATTTAATATTGTAAAATTATAATGTAAATTATAAAATTATAATATAAATAAGGTGGCGAAGGTGATTATGGCTTTTCAACAGCCTTACAGACAGGAATATCCGCGTCCGCAGTTCGAGCGATCGTCTTGGATGAATTTGAATGGTACTTGGTCTTTTGATTTTGACGATGCGGGGCAGGGGGAACGGGAGGCTTGGTATAACGGGCATGAGTATGGTCATGAAATCCAGGTTCCGTTTTGTTTCCAGAGCAAGCTGAGCGGGATTGGCGAGACGGGCTTTCGGGATACGGTTTGGTATGAAACCAAGGTGACGTTGGATCCTAAGCAAGGTAAACGGACCCTGCTGCATTTTGGCGCGGTTGATTATTTGGCGAAGGTGTGGGTTAACGGACGGCTGGTGAAGGTTCATGAAGGCGGTCATACGCCCTTTTGGGCCGATGTTACGTTAGAGCTGGTGTCCGGTGAAAATACGATTACCGTCATGGCGCAGGATTACAGTGAAGACGTGTCACTCCCTCGGGGGAAGCAATACTGGAAAGAAAAGTCCGCTAGCATCTGGTATACCAATACGACGGGGATTTGGCAAACGGTATGGATCGAGGAAGTGTCGGAGACGCATTTAAGCCGCCTGCGGTGGACTCCGGATATCGATACGAACGAGATTCAGTTGGATGCTTCGATTGCCGGATGGACTGGAAAGCAGGAACTGGAGCTGCAGGTGGCCATTACGTTCCAAGGGGAGCCGGTAAGTAAGGATCGCTTCAGCATTCAAGGAGCGGAAGAGAGCCGGCGAATCAGGCTGAAGGACTTCAACGACCACGGCCTTGGGCGTTGGTGGAGTCCGGAGAAGCCGAACTTATACGATGTGGAGCTTAAGCTGTTAGTAGATGGGGAAGAGGCGGATCGTGTCACCAGCTATTTTGGGATGCGTAAAATCTCCATCGTCGACGGTCAAATCTGCCTCAATAACCGACCTTATTGCATGAAGCTCGTGCTTGACCAAGGGTATTTCCCTGACGGCATTCTAACGCCTCCAAGCGATGACGCGATTCGAAACGATGTAGAATTGACTAAGGCGATGGGCTTTAACGGGGCACGGAAGCACCAGAAGCTGGAGGATCCCCGCTATTTGTACTGGTGCGATAAGCTGGGGCTGCTGCTTTGGAGCGAGATGGCGAACGCCTATGTTTATTCGCAGGCCTACCAGCAGAGATTTACGCAGGAATGGATCGAGGCGGTGGAGCGGGATTACAGCCATCCGTGCATCGTGGCCTGGGTGCCGCTCAATGAGAGCTGGGGCGTGCCGAACATTCTGGTCGACCGGTTCCAACAGGCGCATGCGCTCGCCATGTACCATTTGACCCGGGCGATGGATCAAACCCGTCTTGTCATCTCCAATGATGGTTGGGAGCATGTCCAATCCGACATTTGCACCATCCACGATTATGAATGGCGGCAAGAGGTGCTGGACGAACGCTACAGCACGGCTGAGAGCGCCGTGAGCGCCAGACCAGCCAACCGCTGGATTTACGTTCCGGGTTACAAATACCAAGGAGAACCGATTCTGGTTTCCGAGTTCGGCGGCATCTCCTTCAAAAAGAGCGAGTGGGAGGGCTGGGGCTACTCCGGGGCTGTGGATGAAGCCGATTTTGTCGCGCGACTCAAAGCAGTGATCGAGCCGATGCAGCAATCGCCGGTTGTACAGGGCTATTGCTACACTCAGCTGACCGATGTCGAGCAAGAAATTAACGGACTGCTGACCTACGATCGTCAGCCGAAGGTGCCGGTTGAGGTCATTAAACAGATCAATGATGGCAACGCACGCCGATAAAGCTAGAAAAAAAAGCTTCTTGCAGCTATTCGCTGCGGGAAGCTTTTTTCAAAAATTCGATCGCATCGGGAATTTCGGCCGGTTCAACGCCACCTTCAAAGGAAAGGTTCATGAAAGGCTTATACTCCTGAAGCAGGCGCAGGAAGAACGGATAATCAATGCGTCCTTTGCCCAAGCTGACGTACTGTTTTTTGCCGTCCGGCGTAACATCCATGTCTTTCACGTGTGTCAGAACGATTCGGTCGCCCCACAGCTCGAAGGAACGGCGTATCACGTCATGCTGGTTGTCGATGTTGCCTGGATTCAGCAAATTGACAGGGTCCATCACAATCCCGATGTTCGCCGAGCGTACTTCGGAGAGCATGCGATGCATCTGCTCCGGCGTATGAATGACCTCGGTGCCGGACGCTTCGAGCCCTAAAGTAACACCCCAACGCTCCGCCTCTTCCGCCATTTCTTCCACAGCGGAGCGCAGCAAAGCCCAGATCGCTTCCTCGGAATGATTCGGGAAAACCTCCCGGTAATTCCTTAGCGTACCGGTTTCCGTTGCAACGACACTAGCGCCAAAGTCTCTGGCATAACGCAGGTGCTCTTTGAAGCGCGCGATACCGAGTCGACGCTGCTCCGGATCGGGATCGATCGGATTAATGTAGCACCCGAGCACCGAGATCCGTACGTTCTCCCGTGCAAAGATGTCTGCCACATGATTGGCCAGCCCTGGGCTTAAACGGCCCAGACTGCTATCGATATCTGTAAGTGCTTTCGCCAGCGCCAGCTGAACGAATCCCAATCCGTATGAACCGACGCGGCGGGCCAGTTCCTCTGTAGTCGTTTTTCCTAAATTGTGTGCCAGTATGCCAAAGCGCATGAAACGGTTCCCTCCTTATTGTTGTCCGCTTAAAAATACCATGAGAGGAGGGGAAACTGCAATGTGTCTTAGTTTTATCCAAATCGATCTTAAGAAAATCCATCCCTTCTGCTGCCGGCTTCGATTACAATAAGTAGAATCTAGTCGATGCGAAAGGGCTGATCCCAGATAATGAAGCAGCATAAGCTATGGTACCGTTCACCCGCACAAAAATGGCCTGAGGCGCTGCCCATAGGCAATGGCAGACTTGGAGGGATGATCTTTGGAACCGTCAGCCAAGAAAAAATCCAATTGAACGAAGACTCCATTTGGTACGGGGGACCGAAGAAGGCGAACAACCCGGATGCGTACAAGCATCTGCCGGAAATCCGGCGCCTGCTCCAGGCAGGCCGGCAGCAGGAGGCAGAGCATCTCGCCCGGATGGCGCTGATGAGCGCCCCGAAGTATTTGTCGCCGTACCAGCCGCTCGGCGACCTGCTTTTCTACTTGCCCGGCCACGATCAGCACCCGGAGCAGTATGTCCGCGAGCTCGACCTCGAGCAAGCGGTCGCCAGGGTCAGCTATGTGCTGAACGGCGCGCGCTATGAGCGCGAATATTTCAGCAGCGCCGCTGACCAGGTGTTGGCCGTGCGGCTGACCTGCGATCAGCCGGGCGGGTTGACGTTCGGCGCGCACCTGATGCGGCGGCCGTTCGACTCCGGCAGCCAGCGCATCGGCGACGACACGATCGTGATGCACGGGGAATGCGGCACGGACGGTGTCCGTTTCGCCGCCGTGCTCCAGGCCGTCGCCGAAGGCGGAAGCGTGCAGATCATCGGCGACTTCGTCTCGGTCGAGAAGGCGAATGCGGTTACGCTGCTGCTGGCGGCGCAGACGACCTTCCGGCACGAGCAGCCTGAGGCGGTCAGCCTCGGCCAGGTGCAGGCGGCAGCCGGCAAGCCGTACGCGCAGCTGAAGCGGGACCATATCGCGGACTATACGCGATATTACGAGCGGGTCCGGCTGCAGCTGTCTGCGCCGGACACCGAAGGCTTTGGCAGCGAGGCGGAATCGCTGCCGACGGACGAGCGCCTCACGCGCGTGCAGCAAGGGGCGGACGATCCGGGGCTAGTGGAGCTGTACTACCAGTTCGGCCGCTACCTGCTGCTCGCCTGCTCCCGCCCCGGGACGCTGGCCGCCACGCTGCAGGGCATCTGGAACGACAGCTATACGCCGTCGTGGGAATCCAAATATACGATTAATATCAATACGGAGATGAACTATTGGCCAGCGGAGGTATGTAATCTCGAGGAGTGCCATGAGCCGCTGTTTGATTTGATCGAGCGGATGCGGGAGAGCGGCCGTGTGACGGCCCGTGAGGTGTATGGCTGCGGGGGCTTCGTGGCGCACCATAATACGAACCTGTGGGGTGACACCCACATCGAGGGTATCCCGGTGAGCGCCTCTATCTGGCCGCTCGGCGCGGCTTGGCTGTCGCTTCACCTGTGGGAGCACTACCGCTACGGCCTCGACGCGTCTTTCCTTCGCCATCGAGCCTATCCGGTGATGAAGGAGGCCGCAGAATTTTTGCTGGACTATATGATTCAGGACGAGCAGGGGCGGCTCTTGACCGGCCCGTCCATCTCGCCGGAGAACAAGTTCATCCTGCCGGACGGCACGCGCGGTAACCTGTGCATGGCCCCAGCGATGGATACGCAGATCGTCCATACGCTGTTCGACGCCTGCTTGCAGGCGGCTTCGGTGCTGGAGACGGACGAGGCGTTCCGGGCGCAGCTGGAGGGGGCCATCGCTAAGCTTCCCCCGCTAGCCATCGGCAAGCACGGGCAAATCATGGAGTGGCTCGAGGATTACGACGAAGCCGATCCGGGGCACCGCCATATTTCGCAGCTGTTCGCGCTGCATCCGGGCGAGAGGATCCACCCGCAGCGCACGCCGGAGCTGGCGCAGGCCGCCAAACGGACGCTCGAGCGGCGGCTCGCGAACGGCGGCGGACATACCGGCTGGAGCCGGGCGTGGATCATCAACTTCTGGGCGCGGCTCGGCGAAGGGGATACGGCGTACGACCACGTGAAGGCGCTGCTCGCCAAGTCCACGTACCCGAACCTGTTCGACGCGCACCCGCCGTTCCAGATCGACGGCAACTTCGGCGGCACCGCCGGCATCACCGAGATGCTGCTGCAATCGCACGGCGGCGAGCTCGCGCTGCTGCCCGCCCTGCCGGCGGCCTGGCCAGCCGGCGAAATCACCGGCCTGCGCGCCCGAGGCGGCTACGGCGTGGATCTGCGCTGGGCCGGCGGCGCGCTGGCTCAGGCGGTCATTCGTGCCGGACACAGCGGCACGTGCAGGGTCCGGGCTGGGGCTCCAGCCAGCGTCACGCTGGAGGGGCAGCCCGTGGCCAGCCGCCTCGCCGATGGCGTGCTGGAGTTTGAGGCGGAGGCCGGACGTGCCTACGTGCTGACCATAACCAGCCTGTAACATAAAAGAGGCCGCAAGCGTCAAAGAGAGTGACGCTTGCGGCCTCTTACTCTTTTAAATCATGAAAAGCAGATCAAACGTACGCCCGGCCCCTGGTCAGGATGCAAGGTACCCCGTGGCCGATGGCACCCGGCTGGGACATGCGCTCCAGATAGCTGCGCCCGCGCTCGCACTTCATGCACTTGGCGCACACATCCGAGGTGACGACCTTCATGTTAAATCGATTTTTATCAAAGAAGGTGGGGGTCTTTTTCTTCGCAGCCTTGCCTTTCGCCCCCGACTTGCCGGCTGGTGGCTTGGAACCGCCTTTGTTTGGGGTAACCATCTGAGCTCATCTCCTACAACAAACCTGGATGATGCATAGTATGAGGGGCGATGCCCTTTTGCAACTGCCCGGCTTGGACACCCTGGGGCATTTTTTCCATCTGTACCAAGGTTTGAAGAACAGATCTAGGGTAAACGTCCTAATTTTTAGGAAAAAAGCAGGAGTTTTAGCGCAGCGTGTCGAAAAGTATTAGCAGGTGAGCGAGGGGAAGCCGCATTCGCTTCAAGACTTTGTATCCGATCGGGGGAATCATGATGAATTATACGATTTGCCAATGGGTCCGAATTGTCGATATGAACGATGAAATTATGTCTGAGGTGCTGTTCCAGCACGGGGAGTTTGAAGCTCCAGCGCTCACGGTCGGCTCGTCCGTCGTATCGTATCAGCTGGGCCTGAGAGAGTTTGACGTGGTATATGACACGCGTGAAGGCAAGCGCCAGCGCTCCAAGATTATCGATGTGGAGATCGATCTGATTACCAAGCCGACGACGAACCGGGTGTTTTTGGAGCCGGTCACCCTCATTATCGGCCAGCACGATATCGGCCAAATCTAGTATAGAAAGCTCAAGGCTCTGCGGTGGCAGAGTCTTTTTTTGTTCTCGCTGGCAAAATCCATTATGATAGTAGGGGACGTAAAACGAGAGTAGGCGGAGGGAACAGGTACGATGAAAAATCAATTCATAGCCATTGGCAGCATCTGCGGCTTTCTGGCGGTGGCGCTCGGCGCTTTCGGCGCGCATGCACTCAAGGGCATGCTGGCACCGGACATGCTGGAGGTGTACCAAACCGGCGTTCATTATCATATGATTCACGCGCTTGCGCTGGTTGCGATCGGTCTGGCTTCCAGCGTACTGCCTCGCAGCAGCGGGCATCTGCGCCGGGCGGGCTGGTCGATGTTGATCGGCATCCTCTTATTTTCAGGAAGCTTGTATGTGCTCAGCGTGACCGGTATCAAGGTGCTCGGCGCTATCACACCGCTGGGCGGGCTGGCCTTCTTGTTCGGCTGGCTGTCGCTCGCGCTGGCGGCGAGGAAATAGCTCGAGCCATAAAAAAAGCAGGAAGATGGATGCCTAAGCATGCCGCCTTGCTGCTTTTTTTTCGTCAGGGGGCTCACGGTCCCTCTTAAGCCTGAATATCGTCGATTTCGTTAATATTTAAGAGATAGACTTTTTTCTCGTCAACATGATAAGCGGTGAAGTTACCGCTCGGCGGGTCGGTGCTAATGATGCGGCACGGCATGCTCAGCTTGATGCCCTTCCCCTTGACGACCGTCAGCCGGACCAAGGAATTGCATTCCTTGTAGCTCGTCAGCTTGTCCCAAATATGGCGGTAAGGATCGGACGGGGGAGCGGAGGCTGCGCTCTTTTTCTTCAGCTCGTTGTCCTTGATTTTGTTTATAATCGAATCCTTCAGCGCCGACTCGATCTTCTTACCTAATTCAACCCCTTGCTTAATATTATAATCCTCGATGGTCTTCGAGTTGAGCAAATGCAGCAGTTTTTCCAGAGCGCGTCCATTGGACTCCTCTTCGATCAGAATGTCGACCGTGAATAAATATTTGCGTTTCTGCGGATTTGCCTGTTCCATGTCGGTCCTCCAATCCACACGTATGTAACATTTACTAACACTATACCATTTTTTTCGATGCGAAAGAAATTGACGCATAAACCATGTTATGGAAATCGAAACGTTTTTTCCTAAGTATGACGTCCATTCGTGTAGGTATTATGAACGAATCGTCACAATGGAGTCAGCTTTTCACGCTTCCAGGAGGCCTGGACTTCCGGCACAAGCCTTCGGTCCTTTTTCATGCCGCCCCAGGGGCTAGAGCCCTTTAAGGAAAGCATGGGCCAACTTTTGGGTGATTATGGTAGGCTGGAATGCTTAGCTGCAAGGGAAAAAGGGTGGAAAACGCGGCTGGCTCAGGGCTATTTTGTTGAATTTGATTCGAACGACACGTACTTAAGCGAGAATTTATAGCGAAACGTGGCGTTTGGCAGGCCAAAGGAAGTAGGTCTGTTTGACCGAAGGGCAGGCAAATGCTGCACATTTCGACAGGGAAAATATCTTTCTGTCGGGGAAACGATCCTGCGGCGGAATAGGAGCAAATTTCGGGCATAGTGCAAGGATACTACGCGAGGAGAAATAATCCCTATGCACTATACCAAGCGAAGGAGGGGAGGCTTTATAGTTAACTCATCCGGGAAATGTGACAAAATGGAAACTGTGATTCGTCGCCATACGACACGGTCCAGCCCTCGGGCAGCACTCCAAAAACTTTTAGGCAAAGTGAGTGAGTGGAATTGATGAAGGTGTTCGCAGCAGACGTACGGACCGATGACTTTGCCGGGAAGATCGGCATTCCGAGGGGGGAAATAGAGAAGCTGCATGAAAAATCGTTTCAAAATGGCGTCCAGCGGGATTCAATGCGAATCCGATTCCGGGTGCAGGGGAATATGCTGGAGCGATTGATCGCCAAGAACGAGCTCTTAATGGATGTCATCAGCAAGCAAGGGCTGCTTCGAATGAATAGTTTTTACTTTCCGAATCTGCTGATGGTGACGGACAGTAACGGTGTCGTGCTGCATATTAATGGAGACGAGCAGTCCCTCTCGAACGCCGAACGGATGAACAATATCGGCATCGGCTCCGCCATGTCGCTGTCGAGCGCGGGCACGAATGCGATTTCGGCGTCCATTGAGCTGCAGCGTCCGGTGTGCATCCACGGGGAAGATCACTACCTGGACACGATGCAGGATTGGGTATCCATGTGCGTACCTATCCATAATACGGAGAATCATTCCGTCGGCTATCTGGTGTTCTCGGCGTTCCAGCAGGTGTCGGCTCCGCTCGTTTACCCGTGCATCGAATCCATTGCCATGAGCATGGAATATGAGCTGCGAAAAACGGAGCTGCAGAGCAAGTCGTGGTTTGTCGAGGAGATTCTCGAGGAACGGCTGAAAGCGTTTAAACTGACGTTTCGCGAGAAGGAAATCGCCATGTACTGGCTTTTGGACTACGATTATAAGCAGATCGGCAAGGTGCTTGGCATCAGCGAAAACACCGTTCGCGTTTACGTGACGAAAATCAACAGCAAGCTCAAAGTCAACTCCAAGGCTTCCTTGATCCTGAGGGTGCTTGGAGCCATATAGGAGGAGGTCGGGCGGATGACCTATTCGTCCTCCGCTCCTTAGCTTTCATAGACCGATGAACCGGGCCACAGGCTGCGGATCGTCGGTCTTTTTGCATAGCTGATGGGATATTCGGGTGGATGTACGCTTATCGATTACATCAGGTGCATTAGGCGCATCGGTATAATGTGCGTGTATGATTTGCGGTGTAAAAAATTGGAGTTATATTGGAGGCACCCAATGAGAAAGCGGGAATATGTCGAGCTTTAGGAGACGGTAGGATTATGAGAGAGAGACGTAAGAGCTCGATCCTGCGGCCGTTCAAATGGATCGCTTTGCTGGTGGTTGTCGGCGGGGCCAGTGTAGCAGGATTATCGGCCGCAGGCCTTGTTCAATGGAATCCGGACAAAACGCTGGATCGGTTCATGTTCTGGAAAACGCCGGATCAGACGGCGACGGGGGCCGTGGTTCAAGCAGCGGCGGCGCCGCAGCCGAACGCGAAGGGCACCGCGCAAGCGGCGGGCAGTGAGGCGGGCAAGGACAAGGCGCAAGCCCCAGCCGCAACGGCAGCTGCACCTGCACCTGCACCTGCTGCGAAGCCAGCAGCTAATGCAAGCGGACAGCTGCTGGCCCAAGCGCAGAGCCTGATCGCGGTTAGCGCGAGCGAGCGGGCCTGGCTGGACCAAGCGGGCGCCATCAAGCTGGAGCCGGGCAAGCTGTTCTCGTACAATACATGGTTTAAAGACACGCAGAAGGGCAAGACGCTGGAGAAGAAAGAAGCGGAGCTGTCCCATCTGGCCGGCCTGCTCTATGAAACGGCGCTGCGCACGGGGATGAAGGTCGGCGATCGCTACGCCCACTCCGATATCCCGGCTTACGCGGCCTCCGGCTTCGATGTGGAGTATGTGCAGGATCAGAAGGATTTGACCTTCTATAATCCGTTTGATTTTCCGATCACGGTTGGGGTCACCTATAACGGCGATACTCCGATCCTCACGATGAACGGTACGCCGTCCGCAAATTGGAAGGCACCGAAGGTAACGGTGAACAAAGAGTCCTTCTCGCCGGATAAGGTGGTGCTTACCGATTACACATTAGCCGGCAAGGGCGAGGTCAAACGCAGTGACGGTTTGGTTGGCCTGTTGGTCAAGGTGTACGCGGATTGGAAGAACGATGGGAAGGACGAGCTGCTGTACAAAGATTTTTACGCGCCGCATCCTGTCGTCATCGCCCGGATGCCGTCACCGGACGACATCAAGGCCACGGAATTTAAGTAACGACATCCATAGGTACGTGCAGTTAACTACCAGGAAGGAGGACCCTGATGCGCATAGGTGAACTTTTCGTCATGAACGGCCTCATAAGTGAGGAGCAGCTGGAGCAGGCACTCAAGCAGCAGGTGCATACGAGAAAAAAGCTGGGTGAAATTCTGATCGACAAGGGACTGATTACGGAGCGGCAGCTCGTGGAAGTGCTGGAATTCCAGCTGGGGTTTCCGGTCGTCAATATGTTCGAGACCCCGCTGGATATGAGCACGGTGCAGCTGATTCCCGAGTCGCTGGCCCGCAAGCACTGCGTCATCCCGATTGAACGCAAGAACGGGAAAATTAAGGTGGCGATGGTCGACCCGCTGAATTACGACGCGATTGAAGAAATCCGGATGGCGACGAACATGAACGTGCAGCCGGTAATCGCCATACGCACGGAAGTGGAGCAGGCGATTACGCGGAATTACGGCTTGAAGGAATCGGTCGAGGAACTGATGGTTGACCTGGACAAGATGGAATTCAAGGATGAGGAGCAGGAAGCGAAGGACCAAGGCTCGCCCATCGTCAAGCTGGTCAATCAGATCATCCAGTCCGCCGTGCAGCAGCGGGCGTCCGACATCCATATCGATCCGCAGGAAAAGCAGCTGCTCGTGAAATACCGCATCGACGGCGTGCTGCGGACCGAGAAGGCGCTGCCCAAGCATATGCAGGGCGTACTGACGGCCAGACTCAAGATCATCTCCAAGCTGAACATCGCTGAGCGGCGGCTGCCGCAGGACGGACGCATTCAGATGCAGGTCGACTCGAGACGGATCGACATCCGGGTTTCGACGCTGCCGACCGTGCACGGCGAGAGCATTGTCATGCGGATTCTCGATCAATCCGCGGGGATGAAGAAGATTGCCGAGCTAGGCTTAAGCGATGCGAATCTGCTGAAGTTCGACAAGATGATTCAGCGGCCGAACGGCATTGTTCTGATCAGCGGTCCGACGGGAAGCGGGAAGACGTCGACCTTGTACTCGGCACTTGGACAGCTCAACGGCGACGACGTGAAGATTATCACGGTCGAGGACCCGGTCGAGTACCGGATGTCCGGCGTCACCCAGGTGCAGGTCAATTCGCAGATCGGGCTCACCTTCGCCTCCGGTCTCCGCTCCATCCTCCGGCAGGACCCGAACATCGTCATGGTCGGGGAGATCCGGGACGCGGAAACAGCGGAGATCGCGGTCCGCGCCTCCCTCACCGGTCACTTGGTGTTCAGCACGATCCATACGAACAGCGCGGTCAGCACGATCAGCCGACTCGTCGATATGGGCATCGATTCGTACCTGATCGCCTCCTCGCTCTCCTGCGTGGTAGCTCAGCGGCTTGTCCGCCGGGTCTGCAAGGAATGCGCGCAGCAGGTGCCGGCCCGAGACGATGAGATGAAGCTGCTGGAGGCGTACGGGCTGCACGCCCAGGAGGAGCAGAAGCTGGCGAGCACCGGCACGGGCGGCGTCGTGCGAACGACGATGTCCGGCGGCAGCGTGATGGTGACTCGCGGTAAGGGCTGCGGCACCTGCAACAAGACCGGCTATCGCGGACGGGTTGCCGTGCACGAGATTCTCGTCGTAGACGAGTCACTGCGCAGGTTGATCGTGCAGAACCGCCCGATCAACGAGCTGGAGCAGCAGCTGGCCATCAGCGGCTATCAGAACATGATGTACGATGGACTGCTGAAGGTGCGGCAAGGACATACCACGGTAGAGGAAGTTTTGAAAGCGGTGTCGGACGAGTAATCGTACCCTGCCGTTGTCATCAAGGGTTGAAGGTTGAGGTGAACACAGCGTGGCGAATTTCACATACGAGGCCGTAAGCGACAGCGGCAAGAAGCTGAAGGGCGTGCTTCGCGCCCCGAACAAGAATGCGGCGATCAGCGAACTTCGCGGCAAAGGCTACATCATCCGCAGCATGCAGGAGAAAAAAGCGACGGCGATGGACAAGGAGATTTCCATCGGGCGGGCGGTGAAGCTGGAAGACTTCGTCATCTTCTGCCGGCAGTTCGCGACCTTGATTCGCTCCGGCATCCAGATCGACCAGGCGCTGACGATCCTGGAGGACCAGACCGCCACGAAAAACTTGAAGGCGGCGCTGGGCGATGTCGCTGAGCAGGTGCGAACCGGGCACTCTTTATCCAAGGCGATGAGCGAGCACCGAAGAATTTTTCCCGAGATGTTCGTCAACATGATCGCTTCCGGTGAGACAGGCGGGAACCTCGACGACGTGCTCGACCGGATGGCAGACCATTACGAGAAGGAGCACAAGACGGTTCAGAAGGTCAAATCGGCCATGACATATCCGATCATCGTTATGATTATCGCCGTGTTCGTCGTCATCTTCCTGCTCATCAAGATCGTACCCACCTTTGCGGATATGTTCATGGATCAAGGGGCGGAGCTCCCATGGATCACCAAGTTTGTGATGAGCTCCAGCGATGCCATTGTGGAGTATTGGTGGATGTTCCTTGCCGGTATAGCGGCGCTGATCTTCGCTTACCGCGCGTTTACGGCGAGCGATGAAGGCAAATTTGTCGTCGATGCCGTGAAGTTTCGCATCCCGATCTTCGGCATCATTTTGAAGAAGGCGGCGATTGCCCGGCTGACACGCACGATGTCTTCGCTCTTCATGAGCGCCGTACCGGTGCTGCAAGCACTGGATGTGACGGAGAAGGTCGTCGGCAACCGGGTGATGGCCAAGGTGCTGCGGGAAGCGAAGGATAGCCTGCAGATGGGCAAGCTGCTGTCCGATCCGTTCTCGAAAAGCGAGCTGTTTCCGCGAATGGTCGTTCAGATGCTGATCGTCGGGGAAGAGACGGGGCAGGTGGACAAGATGCTGATGAAGATTGCGGAATTTTACGAATCCGATGTGGATCAAAGCGTCGACCGGCTCAAGGCTGTCATCGAGCCTCTCATGCTGCTCATCGTCTCCAGCTTAGTTGGGATTATCGTCGCGGCCATCATGAGCCCGATGTTCAAAATGTACGATAACTTTCTTAAATAAAAAAGCTATCGCATTCAGCTTGAAAGGGGGTGAATAGAGACATGTCACAACGGTTGGCAGTTCAGCAAGGCTATGGCTTTGAAGCTATACATAATCCGCTTGAAAACCAAACTATGCGAAAAGGTGGAATTGAGATGGAAATGACAGCTAAAAAACGGTTTGTAGGGTTCCGCGCACCAAAGATGTCGCTTCGTGAAATGATGAAGAATGAAAAAGGTTTGACGCTGATCGAGTTACTCGCAGTAATCGTTATCATCGCTATCATCGCGGCAATTGCAATTCCGTCGATCGGCTCGATCCTTGAGAAGACCCGAGTCAACGCGCACCGTTCGAATGCTCACATGGCGATTGATGCAGCGAGATTGTACGTATCGAATGAAGGAGTAACGCTGGCTGGAACCGGTACTACTTTGGATATTACGTTGACTGACCTGAATGCGAAGGGCTACATGGAAGTGATTCCGAAGGATCCGTCGAACAAAGCGCAAACTTATGATCCAGGTACGGCTTCTGCAACGGCAACCACACCTGCTACAACTTATTCCGGTGCTGGATCTTACGTCCACATTGCAAAAGATGCTACAACCAATAACTTCATTTATTCCGTCACCCTTGTAGGCCAAGGTACTACAGCTCAAAAGTATGCAGACCATACGCTTGAAGCCAACATCGGTACAGATGGCTATATCGTTGAAACCGGAACGGCAACTGCTCCTACTCCATAATCGCATTCCCCAGGCGCGCCGCCTCAAGCGGCGCGCCACCCATTAAGCATCACTGAAAGGAGTCCGCGCAATGTTCGGAAAAAAAGTGAGCAAATACACCTATGGCATGCAAATTTCGGATTCGGCAGTCAAGCTGGTAGAAATCATGAATCAATCGGGACAGGTTACCGTGACCCAACGGCATTCGATTGCGCTGGATAAAGGCAGTATTAAACATGGAAAATTCATGGACGAGGAGTCGGTCGTCCGAAGAATGGAGACGATCGTGAAGCAGCTAGGGCTGCAGGGGGCACGGGTGAACGTGACCGTCCCGATGTCGAACGTCGTTCTTCGTAAATCGGTCTTTTCGTCTTTAAAAGATAAAGAGCTTCGCAATCTTATCGACGTGGAGCTGCATGGCGGCCAGCAGCTGCCTTTTAAAAACCCGATCTTCGACTTTGTCCGCCTAGGCCCGCCAAAGGATGCCGCAGCAGCTGCTGTGGAGGAGGATGGCAAAGGCAAGAAGGCGAAGCCGTCAGCTCAGGAAGAGGTCCTGATCTTCGCCACGCCGTCCGAGGTCGTAGAAAACTACGCCAGTGTCGTCAAACAGACCGGGCTGATCCCCATTAGTGTCGATCTTGCACCGCTGGCGCTGCACCGCATTCTTGTGCGCCATGCCAAACAGACCGGCTCCGCGATGAAGGACCGGTTCATGCTGCTGCATGTTGAGCCGGACTGCGCTGACGTTAGCATTTTTGTCGACGGCATCCCGGTGTTCCTGCGTTCGATCCAGATCAATACGAGCTACTTTATGGATACGGGCACCGATCCGATCGCGGCCTACGGCCGCAATCTGTCGATGGAGCTCGGGCGCGTGCTGAATTACTTCCGCTACTCGGTCTCTACGGATCAAGAGGACGTGCAGCTCATTTATCTGGTGGGCGATCACGACTGGATTCAGGCCATGCCGGCGCACCTGGAGGGAGCGTTCAGCGGGGAAATCGCAGCCTTCCCTTTAGCGGGCGTGCTGCAGAGCGACGACTCCTCCGATCACTCGTATGCCGTGCCGCTAGGCTTGGCGATGAAAGGGGCTTAAGGGGCACATGAATACAGCGGTGCAGCGGACGCAGTCCATCGAAATCAATTTGCTGCAGATCCGGATGGAGGACGACAGGAGCAACAGTCGCGTCATTCCGGTGCTTCTAGTTGTCATGTTCGCAACGGCGACACTCGCGATGGGCTGGATCTGGTTCAGCTCGAAATCCGCCATCACGCAGACGAATGAATCGCTCAAGAGGGTGAACGCGCAAATTAAAGAAAGCCAGTCCAAGCTGGCAACGACACCGAGCATCGGGGGCATCGCGGATTTCATCGCGCTGCCGCAAGCCTTAAGCCAGAGCCGTCCGAATGCAACGGAGGTATTAGATAAGCTGGCTCCGTTGCTGCCTGCGGCGGCGAACATGACCTCACTCTCGTTTGAAGATGGCGGCAAGATCAAGCTGACCGGCAACTTCGCTTCCTCCGAAGAAGTGATTGCATTTATGCAGGCGGTGAAGTCCTCGGGGAGCTTCAGCCTAATCTCCACCACCGGCATGACGAAAACGCCGGCCGTTCCGGATGACAAAAACGCGTCGGCCAATGCCGAAGCACCACCGCTGCCGGTCATTCAGGCGACCTTTGACTTGAAATTTACGGCGGATGCTAACAAGAAAGGCTGAGTGACGCATGGGGGTATTTAGCAGCAGAAGAAACCAGATATTCGCCGCAGTGGTCGCGGCACTTGTGCTTGTCATGGTCTATGTCAACTTGGTTTCACCGATTCGCGCGGAACGACTGTCCCTGGAAAGGCAGCTGGCGCAGAAGCAAAAGGAGCTGGATGCCTTACACAAGCAATCGGAGGGCGCTTCAGCGTTAGGAGCGGCGGAGCAGGTCAATCTGGTGAAGGCGCGCACCAGAGTTCCCGAGGTGCCTGATGTGGAAGGATTGATTCGTAGCATGCGAATGCTGGAAACGGTCAGCAAAATGCAGCTGGCAAGCTACAACTTTGAAATTGGCAAGCCTGAGGCGCCGGGCAAACCGCAAGCGCCAGCTCCGGCAGCCGGCAGCGGTGGGGAGGCGGCACCTGCGGCGGCGAGTCTGTCGCTCGCCGTCCCGATCAAGCTGAACACGACTGCGAAAGGCGATTACCAGCAGGTGCACCGCTTCCTGGAGGAGCTTCAATCGTCAAACCGGCTCATGCAGGTTGATAAGCTGTCGTTTGCCATGAAGACCTCCACACCGGTCAAGCTGGAATCGCCAAGGCGCGAGATTGCGGTTAGCCTGTCGCTCGTCTCCTACTATGCTCCGGGCTTGCAAAAGTTTTATAAAACGCCGTTGCCGGTTCCGTTCACGAAGCCTGAGGGCCGGACGAACCCACTGTACTAACATTTTTTAAGAGAGGGGATGACATGATGAGTTCCATCGCCGAACAACCTGCTTCTGCTTCGCAAGCGTTATCGCTGAAAGAACTGCTTCGCATCTCCTACGACTCGAAAGCGTCCGACCTGCATATTAACTCCGGGACGGAGCCGCTCATGCGGCTGCACGGGAAGCTGATCAAGGTAATCGACACCGTACTGCGGCCTGAGGATACACAGCGCATGGCCAAAGAAATTTTGACCAACGAACAGCATGACCAGCTGACCAAGAAGGGCGAGGTCGATTTCTCCTTCGCTTTGCCCGGCTTGTGCCGGTACAGGGGGAATGTGTTCAAGCAAAAGCGGTCGATCAACATGGTGTTCCGCGTGCTGTCATCGAGCGTCCCCTCCTTGTTCAGCCTGAATTTGCCGGATCTGGTCCGCGAGTTCGCGCTGAAGCAGCAGGGGCTCATACTGTGTACAGGGCCGACGGGCAGCGGGAAATCGACGACGCTCGCCTCCATCATCGACTTCATCAACGAAACTCAGCGCAAGCACATTATCACGCTGGAGGATCCGATCGAATATATTCACTCGAGCAAGCACTGCCTCGTAGCGCAGCGGGAAATCGGCATCGATACGCTGTCATTCTCGAACGGCCTGCGGGCGGCGCTCCGGCAGGACCCCGATGTGATTCTGGTCGGAGAGATGCGCGACCTGGAAACGATTCAGACGGCGATCACGGCAGCCGAGACCGGCCACCTGGTGTTGGCGACGCTCCATACGCCGGATGCGCCTCAGACGGTCGACCGGATTATCGACGTGTTCCCGACCGAGCAGCAGCGGCAAATCCGCGTGCAGCTGGCCTCGGTGCTGATCAGCGTCTTGTCCCAGCGGCTCGTTCCCCGGATCGACGGCCAGGGGCGCGTCATGGCGCTGGAGGTGCTGGTCAACACGCCGGCGGTTGCCAACCTGATTCGACAGGAAAAAATTTACCAAATCAAATCGGTCATTCAGACGAGCCGCCACCTCGGGATGCAGACGATGGTCTCGAGCTTGAAGTCGCTCGTCGAGGAGGGCTTAATCCATCGGGATGCCGTCCGAGAATACGAAATGACCCTAGGAGAGGATTAAATGAACAGCCGACGTAAGCGACTGATGCTCGCTTCTCGCAGCCATTTTGAACTTCAATGGTTCAAAATTGCTGCCTTAGTAACTATGACGATCGTCTCGCAATCTTCGATGCTTGCAGGCGAAGCCTTAGCTGCCGCAGCGGCTCCAGCCGTTGCAAGCGTAAGTGTCTCGAGCAGCCCACTCAGCCAAGTGCAGGGGCTGAATTCCCTGGAGCGGAACAAGCTGTATGAAGGAATCACCTTCAATACGGCCGGGTGGCAGATCGGTACGATCGTATCCAAAGAGCCGTATGCCGTCGTGACTGCTTTTGATGAAAAGGGTCCGATCGTTCGCGTTTGGACGGGCGTATTGGTGCGCGAGGGCAGCGATTTGGAAACGAATTGGGATGAGCTTCGCGTGAGCACCGCTGGCAAGGTACTGCTTCATGTGACGGATTTGGACGCGACGATCCCGGGGTATTTTGCCTCGCCATCGAAGGACATGTTCAAGTCGAAGGCGTATTTGGGAGCCTACCCTTGGGCGGATATTCCTACCGACCCTGAGGCGGAGAAAGCAGGCAGCGACAAGGTCACATCCAACATCGCGCTGCATGTATACGGCAACATATCCATGGATAAGAGCGAAGTGGTCTCGACGAATCTGGGCCCGATCAAGAAGGAAGCGGCGATCCCTGATACCGTACCGGCGCTGAAGCGATTTGGGGAAATCGCGGTGCCGAAGCTGCCGGTCGATGCAACTACGCATTGGGCGAAGGACGAGATTCTAGATTTGATGAAAAAATCGATCATCGAAGGCTACGACGATCATACGATTCGCCCGGATCGCACCTTGTCGAGGGCGGAATTCCTCACGCTGCTGGTGAAGACGCTCGGTCTGAGCGCAGCTGGAAAGGGCACGATCACCGGCGAGGAGCTCGGCTACATTGATCTGAACACGCACTGGGCCTTGCCGGCGATCGAGGAAGCGCAGCAGTTCGGGCTGCTTGATAAGAAGCCGGCCTCGTTCAAGTTCGAGCCGGACGCGCCGATGTCGCGGATCGAGATGATCGGGCTGCTCGGACGCGTTTTACAGAAGTATGGTGCCGCTGGTAGCGGGGCGTCGGAAGCACCGGGCTTCAGCGACACCGGCAGCTTAACGGAGGCGAGCAAGGCGGCGCTTCAAGCGGTGGTTGGAGCCGGGATCGTCGGAGGATATCCTGACGGCACGTTCCGGCCGGATGGCAAGCTGACCCGCGCGGAAGCGTTCAAGGTCATTTCGAGATTGTTCCAGCTTTAGAGGAGACAGCGAGCCCAGCGGGGCATCACCTTTACGGGGAGGGATAATGATGAAGTGGATAAACAGATGGAAGAAGCATCGGGCTGGAATGCTGGCGGGGGTGCTGACCTTGGCGCTGACGGCGCCGGCGGTCGTGCCGGGAGGCGTGGCCTTAGCGGTGGACGACGGATGCCTTGGCATGACAGGCACAGGGACCTTATCGGCAACTGAAATTGTACAAAACGACGAGCTGATTCTGAGGTACACCTTGAATCCGAGCGGCACGCATACGGTGACGACCCACCGGGATCCGGTGGACGTTATTTTTGTGGCGGACTACTCGGGAAGTATGGCGAATCATATTAACTCCAGCAGCAGCTCGCCGATTCGGATGGATATGCTGAAGACGTCCTCGCAGACATTGACGAACAAATTGACGACGGCCGCAGCGCAGGATCGCCTCGGCTTGATTAAATTCAGTACAAACGCTTCGCTCGAGAAAAGTTTCACTACAAATTATGCGAGTGTGCAGACGGCCATCAACGCCTTGCAGCCGTATAGTTATACGAATATCGATGAGGCGCTGACACTGGCGAAATCCACGATGGCCTCATCCGGAGTCAATCAGACCAAGTATGTCATCCTGCTGACGGACGGTGCGGCTACACGATGGACGGACGACAAAGGGAAAGTGCAGAGCGGGGACCAACAGTCCGCGGACGAAGCGAAGAAATCAGCGGATCTGATCGCCCCGACGGGGGTCAAGGTGTATACTATCGCCCTGGCAGAGCCCGGCTCTACTGAAATCGACCTGAATTTGCTGCAATACATCGCAACGAAAACAGGCGCAGCGAGTTATCAGGCCAGCTCGACGCAGCAGCTCTCCGATATTTTCGATAATATTATCCATACACTTGATGCACCGGCGAAGCTGTCGAACATCGTGCTGCATCAGCCGCTTCCGGCAGGCTTTATTCTCGCCCCGGGGCGCAACGCGGCAGGCATCACCTTTGACAGCGCTAAGCAGGAAGCGCTCATTCCGGTGCCGGACGTCGCTTATCCGTTCCAGCAAACCAGCATTCCGCTGGAGCTGCATTTGATTCCTACCACGGCGGCAGGTGATTACCAGCTGCAGGACGCGCAGGTTGCCTACAAGGACGCTTGCAGCGCCAGCAAGCAGTTCACGATCCCCTTCGGCTCGACGATCTCGGTCAACGTTCGGGCGGTGGACAAGTACGGCAACGAATATTTAGGCAAAACCTCCGGTGATGTCATCCGCTTCCGTACCGGCGACAAAGCAAAGCAATGGACCATTCATGAAGTGAATTCGTCCGTAACCAGCATCAAATTCGAAGAAAACGACACGGTAGTTGTGGTGGGCTACAAGAATGGCAGCTCCCGTTGGGATCTCAAGCCGACCGCACCGTCCGACTTTACGCTGAAGGACGCCAGCGGAACGGTCATTCCGGATGCAAGCTGGCGTAAGGGGCCAGGCAAGCTCACTTCGATTTCCGGCTCCGCCTCGCAGCTTCCGGCTTCGACGGTGTACGCCAATGACGATTTCTCCGCCAAGTTCATTGCCGGCTACGAATTCGACATTGCCGGTGGCGAATGGCGAGCGTACGCCAGCGGCGACACGGTAACGCTTCCGGATGGCGGCAACACCGCGCTGAACGCTAGAGCCTTCACTAACGCGATTAGCGGCAGTGCCTCCCTTCCAGTGGGCGGCGCCCAGGCGTCCAGGACCGTATCGCTGGACAGCACGCCTCCACTGATCGGCTGGAAGAAGACGATCGACTATCCGTCCGACGATGCCACGATCACGATCGAAGCAACGGAGGATCTGAGCCCGCTCTCCAGCATTAAAGTGTGGCTGGACGGCAGCAAGAACCCGTCCATTACCGTGAGCGCAGGGCAATTCACCAAGAATGGCAGCACCTATTCCTACAAGTTTAAGCTGAGTGATGTCTACACCAACAAGGATGATCGGGCCGGCTGGCACCAAATCGTGTACGAAGCGACCTCGGTGGGCGGTGCGTCGAAGTCGGCGCCGGACTATTTTGTCGTCAATCCGGGTCCTTCCGCAGATCTCGTCCCAGATGGCTATACGCAAGATATGTACGCGGACAAGCCGGTTACGGTCAACGTCAAGAACCTCAAGCTGCCGGTGTCGGACAAGACGTTCGGCGACGTGTTCAAAGAAGGATTTACTCTGAAGGGCATGTACTACGTGATCAATACAACCTCGGGAACACCGGCGGCATCGGAGTGGAAGAAGATGGCGGCATCGCGTCTGACTGTAACGACCAAGACGGATTCCACGGAAGGCACCTACTACGTGCATCTGAAGCTGGTGGACAGCGAGAACATTGAAACGATCATCGAGTCGATGCCGATCAGCATGGATACGACGCAAAACCGCAATTAGCGCAAGTAGAAAGGGTGCCGTGCCGTGTACCGTAATGTTCGCAGAAGCAAGCCAATTCTTAACGAAGACGGCATATCACTGGTGGAAATCCTGGTCGGCGTCACGATTATGGCGATTATCAGTGTCACGTTGATGGGCCATTTTTTGAAGGCGTTGGACAAATCGGCCGAAGAAAGCCGCCGCATTATCGCTTCGAATTTATC
Organism: Paenibacillus cremeus; assembly: GCF_007786445.1. Classification (GTDB taxonomy): domain Bacteria; phylum Bacillota; class Bacilli; order Paenibacillales; family NBRC-103111; genus Paenibacillus_G; species Paenibacillus_G cremeus. The sequence continues at coordinate 91,860 of NZ_VNJI01000008.1, forward strand.
CCGGCTGAAGGCGGCGGAGCTTCGCGACTACTTCAAAGATCAATATGCGTCCGTGGAGACGGCGTTAGGGAGCGATTCGTACTATGCCTTCACCGGCAACAGTGAGAAGGATCACACCACGAGGCTGATGCTCGGGCGGCTCGATCGCACCATCGTCAACGGGACGACCTATCGGTATCTGGTGGAGCTGGACAACCAATCGGTGAGAAAAAGCGAGCTGGACACGAAGCTGGACGCCTCGGATGGTTACTTAACCCGGATGCTGGTGACGGTATATTGGTCGGGGGACGAAACGTTCACGCCTTCACCGAACGCCTCGACAACGCTGGATACTTATCTCGTGAAAAGGTGGTAGCTGAGCCGTGCAGCAAAATGAAAAAGGCATGACCTTGATCGAAGTGCTGGCGGCGCTGCTCATCTTTTCCATGGTGACCACCCTCCTGTACTCCTTTCTGGTCATGGGTATCTCCATTTACAAGCGGGTCACCGTGGAAAGCCAGATGCGAAGTCAAGGGGACACGTTGTACAGCCAAATTATTTCGGAGCTGAAGGATGCGATCTATGTTCAGCAGTCCCAGCCCGACTCGGAAATCCGTTATGCGAAAAAATCGGCTGACCCGAAAGCCTACATCGAATTGTATGTGATGAAGCTGATTCCGGATGCGGTCTCGGGCGGCCGGATCGAGGTGCGGAGGGCTGGCGCAAGCGCAGGTCCGCCGGATCAAGTATTTCAGCTCGGGAGCAAATTTACGATCGACGGTGGCAGCCTGACGGAAGTCAGTCACGACCTAGTGCAGGTGAGGCTGACGTACATCCGAAGCCACTCGGAAGCGCTGAAGGTGCTGGACAACCCCAGGCTCGAGATCGATTCGCAAATCCCGCTGTTTCGCAGCGACTAACATTCTAGCGGCATGACAAAGCACTGTCGACAACCGACATCGGGTTCACCGGCTGTAACGGTTGCGACAAAGGAGGAAATCGAACCGATGCGCACCGAGCATCAAGACCCTGCCAAAGGCCCTTCCGGGCAAGGCAAAGAAGAAGGCTCTGCGCTCGTCATCGCCCTCCTGGCCGTCGTCGTGATGACGGTCCTCGGCCTTGTGCTGATGGATGTGCTGCGAGGCGGCATGGTGCAGGCGGTGACGACGGAGGGCGGCATCCAGGCGGAGGCCATCGCCCAGAAGGGGCTGGACGATACGCTGGCGCTGCTGCGCGGGGCCGTCGCCCAAGGCGAGAAGGGTACCGACTATCGCGGGCGAATCAATCTGGTCGACGCGAAGCTGGCCGAAGCCGTCGTTTTTCTGCACGACAAGCCGGATGTGGAGGCCAAGAAGGGTACCTACCACATCGAGCTGTTATCCGATGAGACCAAGATGAATCCTGAGCTAAGCCCGGTGAAGCCGGTGACTAGCCCGGATTTCCCGTATGTGCGCAAGTTCGTGATTAAGTCCACCGGCGTCATCGAAAGCAAGCCCGAGAAGCGGGTTACGAAGCAGATGACGGTTTATGTCAGCACGATCAATCCGGTGTTCCGCTATCCGGTGTCGAGCGGCAAAGATTTAACGATGAACGGCACGCCGTATGTGACGGGCGACGTTCTCGTTCGCGGAGACAGCTTCCTTGTCGGCGACGAGGCGTTTTTCACCGGAGTTCGGGGCAGCAAATACGGGCTTCCGACGGGGCTGCCGGCGCTTCGCGGATTTTTGCGGGTGGATGGCGACGGCGTAGCCGGGGGCATTCAGAAGTACTACTCCAAGCTCAGCGACGGCACCGATGCCTCCAGCGACCTGCTCGACCCGGCTTATTTTACGGACCAGTATTTCCCGCTGGAGGATGCGTCGCTGGATAATGATGTCGCTGTCGATGCCGCCGCCTATGTGAAGGACAAAGCGGAAACGAAGCTGAACAGCCGGCTGAGCACGGGCTTCGGCTCGACGGTTACCGGATTGCTGGATTACACGCTCTATAACTCGGCGAATGCCTCCAGCGTGCTTTACGACGGCGAATGGGTCACCGTTCAAGGCAATGTAACGAATGGCAATGGCTCGGCTGATGCCGACCTGTTCGTCAATAGCGGCGTGCTGATGATGGATGACGAGAATGGCAGCCTGACGGTGAAGCGCGGCAGCATCTACATCAAGTCGCCGGACAGCAACCTGGTCGCGGCGGATTTGCGGGGGAAGCTGAACGTCGATGAGGACCGGTTTGTAGCGGTAGATGGAAACGTGACGCTGAACCAGGGGTTTGATTTTCCACGGGGCAGCATGTATATCAAAGGCGATTTAAAGATTATCGGCAACATTCGCCTCCAAGGCACGGTGTATGTGGACGGCAATGTAGAGCTGAAAGAGATGAAGTCGATCAATAAGAAGCTGAACGCGGCCGACGAGCCGATCCCGCTCATTATTGTCGCTTCCGGGGAGATTGTTTTAGGGAACAACACGAACGAGAACAACGAGGAAGTCAGGGCGTTCCTGTATTCGAAGAAAAATATGACGCTCTACGGCGTCATCTCCAAGCTGAATCTGCTCGGCGGCATTCACGGGGAATCCGGGGTGGAGCTGAACGCGGTACGCGGCGAGCTGTCCTCGGCCGGTCTCACGCCGACCGTGTATGCGGGACCGGCGTGGAGCGGGCAAACCGTTCAGCCGGGTCAGCAGAGTATGGCGGCGGATACGTCGAGGCTGCAAATTTTTTACGATAACAACCTGTACGACAAGCCCCCTTACGGCATCCCGATCACGAGCCAATTCAATGTTTTTGTGAAGGATATTCAGTATTTGAAATGAAAATTTTGAAAGGAGGCACCCCCTATGTCACTCAAAATTTTGGTTGTAGACGACACTAAGTTTATGCGCAAGATGCTGACTGATATTTTGAAGCAGTTCGGATACGAGGTGGTTGGTGAAGCGGAAAATGGCAGACAAGCAGTGCAGCGCTACGAGGAGCTGCGGCCGGATGTCGTCATTCTGGATATCACGATGCCTGAGATGGACGGGATTGAGGCGATGAAGGAAATTCGCCGTTTTGATCCGCAGGCGATCGTCCTGATCTGCTCGGCGATGAGCCAGCAGGACCTTATCTCCGAGGCGCTGAAGGCAGGGGCGAACGGGTATGTGATGAAGCCGTTCAAGCCGATCCGGGTCAATGAAATTATCCGGAAGTACGGCGTCCCCCGTTCAGGCGGCGAGGCGAAGCTGGAGGAAGCGGCAGCTGAGGCTCCGGAGGCTCCAGAAGCGCTGGAGGCCGAGGCCGATCAGGCGCTCGTGATGCCGGAGGCGGCGGTCGAGGCTGCGGCAGCGGCAGAAGCCCCGGCGCCGGTGCCGGCAGAGGCGGAGGCCGTCGCAGCCGAAGCGGCTGCCGAGGCCGAGGTGGCCGCCGCAGCGGAGGAAGCGGCAGCGGCCGCAGCGCTCGAAGCCTCTGCCGAGCCGGCGCCCGCGGAGGCGCCGCAGGAGGCGTCGGCGGACGTGGGCCTGCTGGCCGCCGACGAAGAGGCCGAAGCGCGCTCGGAGCAGGAATACCTCGAGCTGGCGCAGCTGCTGCAGGAGGAGGGCGACACCGCTTACCTGCCTTCGGCAGTGGTCGAGGAAGCGGCCGAGGAAGCGGGGCTTGCTCCGGCAGCGGAAGACAGCCTGCAGCTGTCCGAGAGCGAGCCGCTCGCAAGCGAGTCCTTCGCCGCTGAGGCGGAAGAGCCGGCGGCGGAGCTGCCTGAGCCGGAGCCGCCGCTCAGCGAGGCGGTGCCGGAAGCGCTGCCTGAGCTTGCGGCGTCCGTCGAGCTGCCGTCCGAGCTGGACGAAGCGGAGCTGAGCCTGGAGGAGCTGAACGACCTGACGCTGAATATGGCGGAGGAAGAAAGCGCAGTCCTAGCGCCATCAGTCGAGACCGCACCGGAGCCGCCTGCTGCTCCTCCTGCGGCACCAGAGCCCCCGGCAGCTGTAGAGCCGGAGCCTGCGCAGCAAGCGAATTCGAAATCAAGCATGTCCGTAATAGATGGCGGGAAAATTATTAATTTATTCAGGGGGAATGAACCGATGAAAAACTTCACCAGCTTCACCAGCAGCTATATGTGCAATTGGAATGAAGAAGTGAGCGGGGACATGACTAATTTTCTCGTCATCTGCACGGAAAGCGAAAACCGCGTCGCCATCGAAATGACCGGCAGCGGCAATCAGAAGCAGACGATCAACTTCACGATCGACGGCTTCAACCAGCTGGCAAGCTGGCTGCATACGCAATTGAATCACTCCGGCTCCAGTGTGAGAGAGTTTTCCAAGCGCGCGGATTAAGGGAGTCATTGACATCGCCGGCATCGGCTCTATTTTGAAAGGGGAAATCAGCTATGGATGGGCAGCTATGGGTCTTACTAGTTCCGCTATTTTTCATCGGTGCTTTGTTCGGTTCGTTCTTTAACGTGGTCGGGATTCGGGTTCCCCGGGGGCAATCGGTGGTGCATCCCCGATCCAGCTGCGGCAGCTGCCATCAGACGCTCGGGCCGGTCGACCTGATCCCGATCTTCGGCTGGCTGCTTCGAAAGGGCAAGTGCCATTACTGCGGGACCCCCATATCCGGCGTCTATATGCTGGGGGAGCTGGCCGGAGGCGTGCTCTTCGCCGCCCTCCCCCTCCTCTTCCCTGATCATCTCGAGGAGCTGTGGATTGCATATCCGCTCGTGTCCGTGCTGCTGATTTTGACTGTGAGCGATCTGAAATACATGCTGCTGCCGAACAAAATCATCTACCCGGCTATGCTGCTGTTCACGCTGCTGCGTCTCCTGAACCATCCGCTTCCGCTGTGGCATTACGCCTTGGGCTTCGTGCTCGGCGGCGGCATTCTGATCAGCGTCTCCCTGATCGCTACGTGGATGGGCAAGCCGGCGATGGGCTTCGGCGACATCCGGCTGATGGCGTTGATTGGCCTTGTGATTGGCGTTAAGCTCGTTCTGCTCTGCGTGTTCCTGTCTGCGCTCCTCGGCAGTGTGATTGGCCTGGCGCTGATCGGATCGGGCAAGCTGAGCCGCAGCACACCGATTCCGTACGGTCCCTTCATTGCCGTCGGCAGTCTCGTCTCCTATTGCTATGGCGATCCGCTCGTATCGTGGTATTTGGATCTGATCACCTTGTAAGGCAAAGGCTTGCTGAATTTTAAACCATAAAGAGAGGTCGATGATTCATGGATTGGTTTCGTTCTCAATCGTTCCGAGCGAAGCTGCAGCTTGGGTACTATACAATCGTTGTGTTTTACACCCTGGTGATTTTGTTCCTGATGCTGATAGCCAACATTTCCGTCGTGATCGGGTTGGTGTCGTCCCTGGTGCTGATGCTGATCAGCTTCCCGTTCATCAACTTTATGGAAAAAGCGCTGACGGAGCCCATTGAGGACGTATCCCGTATTGCGATGAACATCGCCAAGGGAGATTTTACCCAGACGGTCGATGCCACCTCCAATGACGCTTTGGGCGAAATGGGACGTTCGTTCAACGGGATGATCGTGAAATTGAAGGAGTTGCTTAACGAAACAACGGCGATTTCCAAGCATGTAGCGGATTCGAGCCGGGACATTTATTCCAAAAATGAGGGCATCAACTCGATGCTGGTCGAGGCCACCAGCTCCGTCACGAATCTGGCTTCCGGTGCCAATGAAATTTCGGGCGCGGTGTTTACCAGCTTTTCGGTGGTCAAGGACATCGAGTCCAAAGTATCGGACTATGCGGAGTCGACGAAGGAGATGAACCGGCGCTGCGAGCAGACGCTGGAGCTGGTGCAGCGCGGGATGCGCGCAGTCGAGAGCCAGGCGGAGAGCGTGAAGCATAACGTGATCGCGACGACGAATGTGGCGGGCACGATCGATGAGCTGGTGAAGGAAGCGATGGGCATCAGCAAAATCACCCGCACGATCTCCGAGATCGCTGAGCAGACGAACCTGCTGTCGCTGAACGCATCCATTGAAGCGGCACGGGCCGGCGAGCACGGCAAAGGCTTCTCAGTCGTTGCCCACGAGGTGCGCAAGCTGGCGGAGGAATCGTCCCGTTCCGCGAAGGAAGTGTTCCATCTGGTGCGGAACATCGAGCACAGCATCCGGCAAGCCCGGCAAAACATTCAGATCAACGAAGACATCGCAAACCGCCAAAGCCTGTCCATTGACGAAACCGAGAAGGTGTTCGGGCAAATGGTCGAAAGCGTCGAGTTCATTACGAACCGGATGAACGTGTTTACCGGCGAGAGCCAGAAGATGCAGGAGGCCGCTAAGGTGATTGCCGGCACGATGGAGAACATCTCGGCGATTACGCAGGAGTCGGCTGCCGCTACGGAGCAAGTGTCCTCCTCGATGATCGAGCAGACCAGCTCGGTCCGCGCCGTCGTTTCCCAGTCCGAGCAAATGCTCCGGATGGTGACACAGCTGCAGCGGACAATCCAAATTTTTAAACTGTGACCGACAGCGAGCTCGTAATCCAGTAGTAGTGCATCAGCAGAATGCCTACATAGACAACCACGGACAAGTTAAGCAAGCCTCTAATCAATAGCCGCTTTCCTATTCTCGCCGCGAGGAAGAATAGGGACAGCGGCAATGCTATTTTTAGGGCATAAAAGCCTAGATACATATGCTCATAAAGGAACTCCATGATAGGATTCGCTTCTCCGATAAGGTGAAGCCGAAGGCCTATATCCGTAAGCCCGGCATCCAGGACGCTGGCGATTAACACAAAGCCGATTAACAGTCGGTTCATTCGAATCACTCCGATCAGGACATTTGAACTACTTGAGTTGACTTCATTATAAGTAATTTGGGAACAAAAAGATGCAATGCAGGTGCATTATAAGGCTGGGTATAAGGATGCGCTTGGTGCGGCGGCGTATAGCCTTCTCGGCATAGATGTCAAGCGGGCTTGTCCGGCTTTTATGCTTGTGCCTTGTGCCTAATAGCTTCAGGTCTCGTTCCTCTTCACTCTTCAGAGTACCCCGGGCGCTTGCGCTCTCCCGTTCCTCGGCTGTGATCCTATCACTAGTATAGCCACGAATGCTATAAAACTAGACTTGTACTAAATGTATATGCGGCAGGGCGAGAAAATATTCCTAAAATTTTAAAAAATATAGATTCTATACAAAATAGGAAATAGGTTGTGATATTGGGGGAATTGATAAAGGCAAGCCCGTACAAAAGTCCAGGACGCAAAGCCATGACTAAGGCATTAGAGCTAAGGTTTACGGGTTGCCGAATAGCGCAGGATGCAAGAGCTATTCAATTTCCCTATTGAATGGCTTTTTTTGTTGGACGGAGCGAGAGTAAGAGCTCATAGAGAGATGAATGATGAACTGGAAAAGCTTGCGTCTGAAGGTGTTGTTTGGGTTTTCATTCGAGCCCATTCAATCAGCCGTGAGAGATGTGATGACCCAAATTCAAGAGGCATCCGCCGCCGTTCAGCTGATGGCGGGAGGAACCGAGCAGATGGTGCAGTCCATGCGCTTTATTGCCGAATAGTACGATGGAATCGCTGATCCTTATGCATAAGAATACCGTCTCTGACTCATGATATCCATAAGTAACCAGTTCTACATAAAAATCCAAGGAGGCATTCTTCGTGGCAGATAAACGCGTTGACCAGACCCCTGACGATTCACGGCGCCGTTTCCTGAAGTATACCGGTACCGCCATTGGCGGCGCGGTGGTGGGGGGCGTGATTGGCAGTGCGATCACCGGAGGCTTTAAGAAAAAAAATGCGGCTCCCGCCCCTTCCCCATCTCCGGCGCCTCAGGCTCAGGCATCGGTTGATTTTAACGTTGCACCGATGTTTTTCAACCAGGCGCAGATGGCCATCGCCGAAGCGGCGGCTGAGCGGATTTTCCCCAAGGACGAAAGCGGTCCGGGCGCGGCGGAGCTGGGGGTCGCATTTTACATTGACCATCAGCTGGCCAGTCCCTGGGGCGTGAATGCCCGCACGTATCGCATGGGGCCGTTTGTGAAAGGAGAAGTGACGCAGGGTGATTATTTAAGCATTCAGCGGCACGAGCTGATTACGATGGGGCTGCAGAGCTTGGAGGACACGAGCAAATCAAAGTATTCCAAGTCGTTCGTGGAGCTGGCGCCGGAGGAGCAGGATGCGATTCTCACCTCGATGGAAAAAGGCGAAATCAACGTCGTCAATGGCGTGACGGGCAAAACCTTTTTCAACCAATTCCGGGTTCTCGTGATGGAAGGCGTCTATTCGGATCCGCTGTACGGCGGCAACAAAAATATGCTGGGCTGGAAAATGCGCAAATACCCGGGCAACCAGATGAGCTACGCCGAGATTATGGACAAGGACCAGTTCGTCGCGATGGAGCCGCGCAGCCTGCACGATCATTATGCGGCGCATTAATGCACCTAGCCGATGCTTAGGAAACTTAGGAAAGGAACATACATATGGCTAATAAATTGCCGAAGGTCCCCGTCGTCATCGTAGGGATGGGATGGGTAGGCGGGATTATCGCCGCCGAGCTGACCAAGCAGGGCACCAAAGTGGTCGGGTTGGAGCGGGGCAAGCCGCGCTCCACGGAGGATTATTATATGGTGCATGACGAGCTTCGCTATGCTTCCAGATATGATCTGATGCAGGATTTGTCCAAGGAGACGGTCACCTTCCGGAACACGGATAAACTGGCGGCGGTCCCGATGCGCGAATACGGCTCATTCTTGCTGGGCGAGGGCTTGGGCGGAGCGAGCATCCATTGGAACGGGCAGACGTACAGGTTTTTGCCCTATGATTTTGAAATTTACAGTAAAACGGTGGAGCGATACGGCAAGCAAAAAATTCCCGATGGCATGACGATCCAAGACTGGGGGGTCACTTACGATCAGCTGGAGCCCTATTTCGATAAATTCGAGAAGATGGCGGGCATCTCGGGCGATCAAGAGCAGAATCCGCTGGTCGGCAAGCGTTCTAGTCCGTTTCCCACCAAGCCGATGACCAAAACGCCCATGCTGAAGCTGTTCGAAGACGCGACGAAGAAGCTGGGCTACCACCCGTACATGATGCCGTCCGCCAACCTGTCGGAGCAGTATACGAACCCGGATGGGATTACGCGCGCGCCCTGTCAATATTGCGGCTACTGTGAACGCTTCGGCTGTGAGTATGGGGCAAAGGCGGATATGGTCGTCACCGTTCTGCCGATCGCCCAGAAGTCGGGGAACTTCGAGCTCCGCTCCTACTCGAATGTAGTTCAGGTGCTCAATGACGGTAAAAAAGCCACCGGCGTGCTGTACGTGAATACCGTGACCGGCGAGCAGTTCGAGCAGCCGGCCGATGTGGTCATCATGGCCAGCTACGTGTTCAATAACGTCCGGCTGCTGCTGACGTCCAAGCTGGGCAAGCCGTACGATCCGGCGACGGGCAAGGGTGTTATCGGCAAAAACTACTGCTACCAAACAAATGGAGGCTCGGCAACCGGCTTTTTTGACAATAAAGAATTCAACCTGTATGCCGGGGCGGGGTCACTCGGGATGGAGATTCCAGATTTTAACGGTGACAACTTTGACCACAGCAACCTTAACTTCATCCATGGCGCGGGGATCCGAATCTCTCAGACGGGGCAGCGGCCGATCGCGACCAACTCCGTTCCGAAAGGGATGCCTGCCTGGGGCAAAGACTTCAAGAAGCAGTCGCTGAAATATGCGAACAGCGTTTTGGCCGTCTCGCCTCAGGGCAGCAGCATGCCGTGGAGACATCATTATTTGGACCTCGATCCGACCTATAAGGATGCTTACGGACTGCCGCTGATCCGCGTCACCTTTGATTTTGAAGAGCAGGATCGGCAAATGATCAAATTCGTCAGCGGCAAAGCGGCCGAAATTATGAAGGAGATGGGCCCGACGACCATAGGGTCCTCCGACCAGCTGGGACCGTATAATATCGTTCCGTACCAGTCCACCCATAACACGGGCGGCGTCATTATGGGAGCGGATCCGTCGACGTCTGCCGTCAATTCGTATTTGCAGATGTGGGATGCGGAGAATGTGTTTGTGATCGGGGCGTCGGCGTTTGCCCATAACAGCGGCTACAATCCTACGGCTACAGTCGGCGCGCTGGCCTACAGGGCTGTCGAGGGGATCGCCAAATATTTGAAGCAGGGCGGTATGGTCGTTTAGAGCGAGGGGGATGGCATGGACCAAGAGGATTGGATCGTTCATTTGACCGAAATCCGCAAGCGGCTGCTCATCGTTGGGGCTTGGTTCGTGGTCACGCTGGGCGCGGGGCTGTACATCTCGCCGCATCTGCTGCTGTATATGAAAACGCAGCCGCTTATTGGGGACATCCAGTGGAACGTGTTTTCGTTTACGGATGGGCTGATGATCTACATGAAGTGCGCGTTCCTGTTTGCGCTGCTGGTCACGCTGCCGGTGCTGCTTTACCAGGTGTGGGCCTTCGTTCGGCCCGGCTTGACCGAGGCCGAGTCGCGGAGCGCGCTTCCGTATATCCCTGTGGCTTTTGCGCTGTTCCTCATCGGCGCAGCGTTCAGCTACTGGGTGGTGTTTCCGATGATGATCCGGTTTATGATGCGCATGAATCAGACGATCGGGGCGGTAGAGACGTACGGCATCGACCGCTACTTCGCTTTCTTGTTCCAGCTGGTGTTTCCGATGGCCATGGCGTTTGAGCTGCCCGTGGTGCTGCTGTTTTTGACCAAAATCGGACTGCTGACGCCGGAGCGGCTGAAAGGATCGCGTAAATACGCCTATCTCGGGCTGACGATCGCAGGCTCCTGCATTTCGCCACCCGATATGATCTCCCACCTTTCGGTGACGGTGCCGCTCATTTTGTTGTTCGAGATCAGCGCCATGGTGGCCGGCTGGCAGTGGAGAGCGATGCAGCAAAGACTGGCCAACAGCTAAGGAAATGTGAAAAGAGGTGAACGGAATGTTCAACAATATCGGCGTATCCGGGTTGATTTTAATTTTGGCAATCGCGTTAATTGTGTTCGGGCCATCCAAGCTGCCGCAGCTGGGACGCGCGTTCGGAGACACGCTGCGTGAATTTCGCAACTCTACCCGCAGCATTGTGGAGGACGATCGGGACGACAATCCTATGATTGAGCATGAGGGAAAAAGGCCGATGTGAACGTAATGTATGGTATAATGAGGAAAAAGCAGTGCCGCTCCTGGTTCGTGAGGAAGCACTGCTTTTTTTGTCCTTGAAGGGAGATGAACAAAGCATGGCTAGGAGACTGAATACGAATGTGGCTGGCGATTTATATGTTAACGACGCCTGTATCAACTGCGATACCTGCCGTCAGTTAGCGCCGGACACGTTCGCGGAAATCGGCGGATATTCGGCTGTGAGCTGCCAGCCCGTGGCAATCATTTGGCGTGGAATCGGGAGGAGCAAGGGCTGGAAGGCTTCCAAGATTACTGCTGGTACTCATGGAAGGAGCAAGTAAAGTCGCTCGAGCGGCTGCGGCAGGAGACGTTCGAATGGGTGCTGCCGGGGCATGGGGATCGGATTCATTTGCCGGCATCCGGCATGAGGGAGGCCATGACGGCGATGCTGCAGCGGTATGGCGTTTCTTAGGTGTTCAAACGTGATCGGCAGAAGTCCGAAAACCCAATGTGAGCGTGGGTTTTCGGCTCTCCCGAAGCACTAGCGTATCTTGGCAAACGAAATCCAGCTCAGTAAATTAATCCGCGATTTTTTGCCTTTCTCTTTGACCAGCCCATAAAATTCACCGAGAAATTGCTCCCACTTCTTCCCGATGTCTTTTCGCGCGTTGTCATTTTCCAAGACGGTATGTATGCTCTGGTTCACAGCCTGCTCCAGATGCTTCAACGCTTCCTTCAAATGATGATCGATCGCTTGGTCCTGCACACCGTCCCTCCTACTCTGAAGCAATTTCTTGGTCCAGCCTTCGTTTCATTCGTTCAAATTGCGCTTCGGCAACAATATCCTCGATTTCGTCTCGGGCCACCTGAACGGCGTATTTGATTTTATCCGTCAAGCCTGAACCGGTTTGAACGCCATCCTCGACCAGAGGCTTCCATGTGCTCTTGAGTATGGGCACAAGGGTAGAGGCTGCGACGGCCAAGGCAGCGCCGACGATCCATTTTTCGGCTTGTCTATCCAGCATGAACTCATTCCTCCTAATTTCACTCTCATGTGGAAAATAAAAAAAGCAAAGCCTATACCGCTGCTAAGCGGCGGCATAGGCAGGCGCTGCGGATGGAACCGCTCGCCCACTGGGAGCCAAAGCCCTGAGGATCGGCTTGGATACCCATGAAATCGATGCAGCTACGGCCAGAATCGGCCCCCAGTGATGGAGGGCAATCGGCGCCGTGTGGAAAATCCGGGCAAGCGGAGGAACATACAGCACCGCCATTAGTGCAACCCATGAGATGCCCAGGGCACCTAGCAGGAATCGGTCCTTCCCCCAGTCGCGAACGGTTTCGTCCGTTCCTTCTTGTCTCCACGAGAACGTTTGAATCAGCTGGCCCGCTACCAAGGTGGCAAAAGCAATGCTTTGCGCCACTTGCACCGGCTGTCCCGCTGCCAGCGAAAACGCGAATAAACCTAGCGAGCCGACCCCAAGCAGCAGGCCTTTGGTGATGACCTTTTGGTACAGCTCCTTGTCCACGATGTCGATGCGTTCGGTTTGCTTCGTCTTGTTCCCCGGATTCACGGCAAGAATCATCGCCGGCAGCGCATCGGTGAGCAGATTCATCAGCAGAATTTGAATCGGCACGAGCGGAATCGGCATACCGGCAATCACAGCTGCGCTAGTCACCAGGATTTCGGCTAGATTCCCTGTCAATAGACAGCCCAGCGCCTTGCGGATATTGCTGATGATCGTCCGGCCTTCTTTGACTCCGTCCACAATGGAGCCGAAATGATCCTCCTTCAGAACCATGTCCGCAATTCCTTTGCTAACCTCTGTTCCTGTTCGACCCATCGCGATGCCGACATTCGCCTGCTTAATAGCTGGGGTATCGTTCACACCGTCGCCCGTCATGGTCACAATATGTCCTTTGCGCTGAAGCACCTTCACGATGCGAAGCTTATGATCCGGAGTCATTCTTGCGAATACCGTGATCCGCTCCACGATCTGATCGAGCTCTTCGTCCGTCATCCGCTCCAGCTCATGGCCGGACAGCACCGCGCTGGTGTCATCGCAAATGCGCAGCTGACGGGCGATCGCAATGGCCGTAATCGGGTGATCTCCCGTAATCATGACCGGCTTGACGCCCAGTGCCTTGGCTTCTAAGATGCTTTGCTCCACGCCGGTCTTTGGCGGATCAATCATCCCGGCCATGCCTACGAAGATCATGTCCCGTTCATCCAGGCCCATTTGTTCAACATTCTCCTCCGAAGAAAGCGGTCGATAAGCAAAGCCAAGCACCCGCAGCGCGTCCGCCGCAAGCGCATCGGTTTGCTTGGCGATATGAGCCCGGAGGTCATCGGTAAGAGGATAAACTTGTCCCTCTTTCTGGTACCGGCTGCTGTGGCGTAAAATCGCTTCGACGGAGCCTTTGGAGAACACATAGCATGCATTGCCGGACGCTGTGTCTCGGCACACTACGCTCATTTTCCCTTTCCCCGAATCGAAAGGCACTTCCGCCCCCCGATGCCACCCGGTCATTCGATCCGGATAGATGCCCCCCTTGTAAGCCATCACTTGCAGCGCTCCCTCCGTCGGGTCGCCTTGAATCGTCCATTGATTATCTTTCTGTTCTACTTTGCTGTTGTTGCATAACGAGCTAATCAGCAAAATTCGCTCGAGCTCCGGCTGGAACCCGGCGGCAGCTCCGGAGGCGCCCACAATTGCTCCGTCCGGGTCATACCCGTTACCGGTAACATGCCAGGCGTGGGTATTCGCTCGAATTTCCTTCACCGTCATCTCATTTTTGGTGAGCGTGCCCGTTTTGTCCGAGCAGATGATCGTCGTTCGACCCAAGGTCTCAAGAGCGGACAGCTTGCGGATCAGCGCGTTTTTCTTGGCCATCCGAAAAATGCCTGCACTAAGCGCAATCGTAATGGTGACCGGGAGCCCCTCAGGAATCGCGGAAGCCGCTAAGGTGATCGATGTCGTGATCATCTGAGTGAGGGGTACGCCGCGGATTAGCCCGGCTGCAAATACAATAATGCCAGCAATCAAGGCAAATTTCACAAACGTTTTGCTGATGGAGGTGACCTTATCCTGAAGCGGCGTAGTCGTTTTTCCTTTGGTCTTTAACAAGGCCGTCAAGTGGCCGATTTCCGTATTCATGCCTGTTTGTACGACTAGCCCTAGCGCCTTGCCTCGTGTTACATCCGTTCCCATATACAGCATATTGCTCCGTTCGGACAACGGGCAGTCGGATAAGACCGGCGCTTCCTGCTTGGGTACCGGTACCGATTCACCGGTCAGCGCTGATTCGTTGGTCTCCAGATTCCACGAGCGAATGAGCCTAATATCGGCAGGGACCCGGTCGCCCGGCTCCAGGATGACGACGTCTCCCGGTACGAGCTCCTCAGCCGAAAGAATGCTCTCCTTGCCATCGCGAATGACAAGGTTTTGGGGCGGTTGAAATTGAGTCAGGCTGTCGACGACCTTCTCCGCTTTCCGCTCCTGCATGGTACCGATCGCTGCGTTGGCCAGCAGCACGGCTCCCATGGCCAGTCCGTCGAATATTCCGCCGGTAAATAAAGCCAAGACGGAGGTTCCAAGCAGCACTAGCGTAGTGAATTCTTTAAACTGGCCCAAGTAAGCGACAAGCCACGGTTCGCTCTTCTTTTTTTCGAGCTCATTGAGCCCGAACCTGGAGCGAATCTCCGTCGCTTGAGCTGAGGTAAGCCCCTTGAGATGGTCTACCCCCAAATCCTGTGAAGCCCGTTCCCAAGGCATCCCATGCCAGGCAGCAGCCTCTGCGGCGCTCGCTACTTCCAGATGAGCTGCGGTCTTAGGCAGAGTGGAACGCGGAAAAGCGGCTTGAGCGATTCGTTGCGAACGGGACAGGAATAGAAGCGACATGGCGTCGGCGATCAGGTTGACGATCGGGGCGCTTAGCGTACCGAACGCGGCAAGCACCGAGCCTACCATATTCCATCGTTTAGTCAGCTGAAAATGCTCCTGCACGGTCGCCTCGATCTTCTTGGCCGAGCTTCGCGTCTTCAGCACCGTCTCTAGTCGATTAAAGGTAACGCTGGGGACACCAGCATCGAGCATGTAGCGGATGGATGAATCAGAGTCTGCGTCTGCGTCCGTCACCAGAAGAACATCCTCGCCTTGTTGGTGCCATACCGCAATGCGCTCGATCGCTTCACTTTCATGTAAATCAAGCCACGTTGTGTCCATCCCCAGCTGCTCGAGCTGGTGGTGACTTGCGGAGCCGCTATTATGAAGCACAGCCAGCTTAAACTGCTGGTTTCGCAATCGGGTAAGCAGCTCCGTCCGTTCTTTGTCCTCTTGCTGAGCATGACAAAGGATGCCTAAGCATTGCATGCCTTGGCTTGTTTCTTTGGCCACGAAGAGAACATCGTAGCCTTTGCTTTCCATTCGCTTGGCTTCCAGATAGTAGCTTTCAAACGGAACCGTATGGCTTCGGCTATAGGCCAGATTGCCGATATGGTAGGTGGTCGTATGGATCGTGCCTTGGATCCCGCCAGGCTGCTCTTCCATATGAAAGGCCCTTCGCATGGTCCGGCACGATTGCTTCGCCTTGGCCACGATGGCATCCTTCCAAGGATGAGAGCTTTTTTCCACAAGGGAGGCGGCGATGCAAATGACTTTATCCGGATCGTCCTCATGAGACACACATTCCAATTCCTGCAAGTCGGAACGAACGAAGGCTGACGTATCGTGCAATAAAATGGTCTTGGTTCGCACCAGCTGTGAAAGCGAGCCTTGGCTTGGCAGGTCTGCTTGCGCCGCTCGGGTCGTTAACTCGGCCTGCTGCCAAGCCGTTCGGCCTGGCAACGTCGCTGGGCGTGGATTCGCTGCCAGCAGCACCGCAATACCCCGCAGCGGATCACGCGTGATTAAGCTGGTGGCACCAGCGGCAAAAAGCCCCCATTTGGCGGCTTTTTCACTGTAATTCACGATTTCTGCTGGCAGTGCTTCGGCAGCGGAATCGGTTAAGTGCGCCTGACTTCGTTTCCAGTTGACATATTGCAAGATGCTGATTGCACCTAAGACCACTAGATTTTCGCGAACAAACGCCAGACCTAGAGCGGCTGCGCCTAGGAACAAATCGGGATTCAGCTTGTTTTCGGTTGTCATCCGCCCAAAGCCGCGGCGAAAAAACGGGTAGCCGGTAACGACGGAGACCAGTCCGGACAAGTAGAAGGGAGCCGGGCTTCGCGCTAGCGCCGATCGGCCGAAAATCAGCTGCTTTACGCCGAGTACGACGAGTCCTCCCATGGCGACGGCCAGCGGAAGAGGGACTCGTGGCGGCGAGGCCGAACGCGGCGTGACACCCTTCGGAATTTCGCGCAAAGACACGGGCAAATCCGTTAGAGGAGCACTGGTCACTGGCTCGGTCTGCCTGAGCTTGCCGCGATCCTCGGCAGCCTCCTCTACAGCGACCGCGGCTTCCATAATCGCGCTGTCCCCCTCCAGAGCGTGAACGATTGCTGGAGGTAAATCATTCGAGCTTGTCCTCAGTTCGTCCGTTCCCACCGGACTTGTTGACGTTTGCTGCTGCTCCAGCTGCTCTAGCTGCAGCAAAATGGCACGGCTCGAGACGATGGTCTCGTCGAAGACAATTAGGATTCGGCCGGTTGTGGAGCAGGGCTCGGCTTTGGTAACCCCCTTCATGCTTGAGAAAGCTTGGATCAGCACCTGCGCCGTCTGCTTGCTATGAAGCAACCCGATAAATTCAATGCGGATTCTTCCGGGGAGCATCCGGATGTACCTATCCCTATACTGTAAATCTGTCATAGTAAAAATCTCCTCAACCCAATAATGTCTTCAAATGGTGATATCCTGATATTGTGGTTAGTTTGCCAAATTTTATGCGCTCAAAGGCGTTGGAATTTTTTATGTATAGCAGGAAAACTTTTGTGAAATGATAACCAAAATGTAAATGAATTGTAAATATAAATCGTTGCTGCTGAGGAGAGGAAGCTTATGTTGAAATCACGAGCAGGTTATTTGTTAGGTGCAGCGGCCCTCATGCTGCTGCTCTCGCCGACCGTTAGAAAAGCCGTTCGCAGCTGGGCTGTGAAAGGTGTAGGGGCTGCCCTGGATGTGACGGATCAGGTCAAAGGATTCGGTGACAGCATCCGTTCATCTGCGAATACTAATGAGATGGAAATGGAAAAAGGTAACAGAATGGTTTGACGTTATGTAAGGTTTTATCGGGCACAATGTTCATAAGATCCGGAAGGATCCCACAATCATCATTTCGAGGAGGAAATAATATGTTTCAAGGCGGATCACTTTGGGCGGGGCTTATCCGAGGTTCCATGTTACAAGCGGAGGACACCAAGAACTTGCAAAAAGGGCAGATGAATAAAACCGATTATGCTGTAGAAACGACAGGGAATGTGACGGGGGCAATCGGAGTCATGGCCGGCGTGGAATATGGAGCCGTGCTCGGGACAACCTTCATGCCGGGTGTAGGTACGGTCATCGGAGCTGTCGCCGGCGGTATACTTGGAGATAAGCTCGGACGTACGGTCGGCCATCAGGTAGGGTCTACCGTCTTCCACAGCCAGCTGGGGAATAAGCTACTAAAGCCGGCGGTAGTGGATCCCGTAACCGATGTGATCAGTTAACAAAAAGGTGGGGGCGCGCCAGGGGCGTGCCCCCACCTTTTCTTTTTGAAACGGGATTGAACCCTGCGATTTTTGTCTAAACTAGCTAGCACGACTTTTTTTAGACAGGGTGAGATGTGATCGATGTCAGATAATCCGGTACAAGGGCTTCTTCAAACCGCACTAAGCGGTCTAAATGGCATGATGGATGTGAACTCTATCGTCGGCAAGCCCATTGAAACATCGGATGGGACCACCATCATTCCGATTAGCAAAGTATCCTATGGCTATTTTACCGGAGGAAGTGAGTTTGGCAGCTCATCGAGTACGCATATGCCTTTTGGAGGCGGAATAGGCGGCGGCGCAACGATCACACCTACCGCCTTTCTTGTTATCGGTCCGTCTGGGGCGCAGCTTCTGCCGCTTGATATGCCGAAGGATTCGCTCAGTCGGATCATCGAGCTGACTCCGCAATTGTTAGTCAGTGTGAGGGAATGGTTTGATAACGGTGCTTCTTCCAGGCCGCAATGAACTCTTGGGTTTCAAACTGACTGCGGATGGGTGACGCCCCGCCGTTTTCACGGACGTATCGTCCGCTGGGAAGCATGATTCTTGATTTGACACGATCGCTTAGCACCAGTTGGAGGCTTTGGATAACCAGGTCCTTTAAGCTTTGATCCAGAACCGGACAGATTAATTCAATTCGTCTTTCCAAGTTTCGACTCATCCAGTCCGCACTCGATAACCATACCTCCGGGTCACCCGCATTTTCAAAATAAAAAATACGTGAATGCTCCAAGTACCGATCAATAATACTGCGGACGGTAATATTCTCGCTTATGCCCGGAATGCCTGGCCGCAGCACACAGATTCCCCTTACTATAAGATCGATTTTTATTCCGGCCTGAGATGCCGCATAGAGCTGATCGACCATCTCACGATTGGAGAGCGAGTTCATCTTGGCAATAATCCTAGCAGGCTTGCCCTCCTGGCAGTGCTTCATTTCACGCTGAATTTTGGTGATGAGCGTTTGTTTCAAATCGGTGGGTGCTGCCGAAATATAGTTCCAGTCCCGAGCCGTAGAGAATCCCGTCATTTCATTAAAAAGCACAGCAATATCTTCACCGATTTTTGCGTTGGATGTAAACAAGCCGATGTCCGTAAATAAACGGGCCGTATGCTCGTTGTAATTGCCGGTGGAAATATGCACATATCTTTGCAGCGTCCCGGACTCTTCACGAACAACCATAATTAGTTTGGCGTGCGTTTTCAGCCCGACTAAGCCATAGACGATATGACAGCCTGCTCTCTCCAGCTTTCGAGCCCAAGCGATGTTTCGTTCTTCATCAAATCGCGCCTTGATTTCAACCAGAACCGTCACTTGCTTGCCGAGCTCGGCTGCACGTTCAAGTGCATGAACGAGAGGAGAGTCGCCGCTGACTCGGTAGAGGGTCATTTTAATCGCTAGAACGCTCGGGTCGATGGCCGCTTGCTGTAAGAAATCAGGAACGACTTCAAATGATTCATAGGGGTGAAAAGCTAACATATCTCTTTGTTTCAGCATAGCAAAAATATCCGACCTGTCCATATCCATTGGATAAATCGGCTCCACACGGGGATATCGCAGCTGATACATCCCTGGGATCATTTCTGGCAGCTTCATTAAGTAGCTTAAATCAAGCGGGCCGCCGATCTCATACACGATATCGCACAGCTCCAGCTCCTCGCGAAGCGCCTTTAGGGCGAATGGATGAAAGTCCTTCTCGATCTCCAATCTCACCGGATTCCCCCATTGACGTCTTCGAATTTCCTTCTGCATTTCCTCCACCAGATCTTCCGCTTCTTCTTCCTCTAAAATAAAATCGGCATTTCTGGTGATACGAAAGCAGTGAACCCCTATGAGGGTATACCCGAAAAATAACGTGTCGATCTGATCCTTAATCAAATCCTCCAGCAAAATAAATTCTTGGCTGTTCTTGCTATTCGAAGGTACCGGAATGATCCGGGGAAGATTGGCCGGAACCTGAAGAAAGGCCAGGTCTGGTTCGTCGTCTTCCTCGGTCGCAATTCCCTCCTGCCGGAGCACGACGGATAAATACAGACCTTTGCTGCGGAACAGCGGAAACGGTCTGCTTTGATCGATGGCCATCGGGGTAAGGACGGGAAACACCTTATTGGTGTAATAGCTCTGCAATTCCTTTTTTTGCATGTGATCCAGCTCATCCATAGCTTTACATTGGATCCCGTGCTGTTTGAGCTCATGAAATACGGTATGGAAGGTACGGTATTGAAGCTCGACTAATGTTTTCGCCCGTCGGGTGATTCGTTTCAGCAACCCTTCAGGTGTATACCCAGCAAAATCCTTTTGAAACACCTTGCTGTTGATCTGGTCAATGACTCTGGGCACCCGGATACTCATAAACTCATCGAGATTGGTGGCAACGATGGATAAAAATTTAACTCGCTCGAGCAAGGGGGTGTTTTCATCCATAGCTTCCTCCAGCACCCGGTGGTTAAATTTAAGCCAGCTTAAATCCCGGTTGGAATAGATCATTTGGAATATTTCTTGAGTAGGCTATAGCAATCTCGAACTAACCCATATATGGCTCCGCAGCGGATTTTTACGGTTTCGACGGGTTTTTCGGTTTCGTTTAACATGGGCGTTTCACCTCTAGGAATGACTTAGTACCATCGTTTTTTACATATTTCCCCTAGGCCTGTGAATTTAGTCATCAATTTGTTAAGAAATGATAAAGAAATGGCTTTAGGTGGGTGGTTTCCTAAAGAGAACTTAACAATTTCATTACAAGTAGTTGACCCAGATTTAATAGTTAGATGATAGATTTGGTAGGCACCATACATCAACGATTGATTCTGAGGAACCAGAACCAGAAGCAGAAACAGAAAAGGAGGACTTACATGGCGGTTTGGCGATGGCGTTTCTTTCTTTCAATTTTCATGGCGCTGCTAGTGCATCTGTCATTTGAGCATCGAGCGGATGCTCATGCCTACAGCGCAAGCTATACAACGTTGGATTTGTACAAATCCAAAACCGAGTTGACGTACGCGCTTGATGAGTTATCGGTCATTGAACTCGTGGGGGGTGACACGAATCATGACGGCATGCTCGATTCAGGGGAATTTGCTGCGGTGGATCAGAAGCTGCTGGCGGTTCTGCAGAGCAGCCTCGCTTTGAAAATCAACGGAGAAAGCGCGGCGTGGCCCCCAATTGAGAGTCTCATTATGGACCGCAAAGGAGATGCGACGAAGGCAATTCTGAAAGCCTCCTTCACTGCGGTATCGGCGTCCCAGCCGATCCTGCTGTCCGATCAATTGTATGTGAAGGACGCAGCGACCAATTACGTGAACCTGCTGACGATTCATTACGGAGCTCAGAAAAGCACAGCGGCCCTCTCCGGCGGCAACCGAACCTGGGCGCTTCAATTGACGGAGAAGGATTATGCCGGATTGCAGTCGAGTGATGACGTGCCTAAGCAAACGGCAGAACCGGAGGCGGACGAGCCCCAGCAGCATCCGCAGCCTGCAGAGGCCGATTCATCGGAGGCGACGGGAGGCTGGCTGTCTTTTTTCGTGCTTGGGATGAACCATATTTTATCGGGCTACGACCACCTATTGTTCTTATTTTCCTTGCTCATCGCAAGGCAGACGTTCAAGCAGTATGCAGGGACAATCACTGCATTTACGATCGCGCATAGCATTACCTTGGCCTTGACGGTCACCGGTGTGATCCATGTCTCCTCCCGTATTGTAGAGCCGGCCATTGCTTTGAGCATTTGTTATGTGGCTTTGGACAATTTGATTCGCAAGAAAGTCAGCCACCGGTGGGTGTTGACCTTCATCTTCGGGCTGATCCATGGGATGGGCTTTGCGGACATTCTGATGGAAATGAATATTCCGAAGAGTGAATTGGCGGTGGATCTGATCAGCTTCAATGTCGGCATTGAAACCGTTCAGGTGATCCTCGTTGCCCTAGTGCTGCCCGCGCTGGCACTTCTGTATCGCTGGAAGCACTCCAAACAGGTGGCTTTTGCCGGCTCTGCTGCAGCGCTCATTTTAGGCGGACTGTGGCTTATCGAGCGGGTGTTGTAATTATTTTATTTTTATTTTAGGAGGCGATTTCGCAGGTATGTACGGTTTGATGCGAAAGTATTTGAGAAGGTACAAGAAGTGGGCTAACTTGGCGATGGCGGTCATGTTGCTAACGTCGGTGGTACTGCCGAATGTACTTCTGCAGACAGCGAATGCGGCTGCAGAGACTGTAGCCAATTGGAGCTTTACAGCGGCGAATACGGCTTTAGTCACAAAGGCCTCTGGCGGGAATGCTGCGAACTCAGGCAATGCCGAGCTAACTCTAAGTAACGGTAGAACGCCTACTTACTCGACAACAGGGAACACCATTTACAAAGATGGATGGGCTTCGCCTACAGGAGGGTACTGGCAGGCAAAGCTTAGTACAGAGGGATATACCGGGTTGACGCTTTCTTCCAAGCAATACGGAACGAACGGCGGTCCAAGAGATTTTAAGTTGCAGTACAGTATTGATGGCACTAATTTTGTTGATTTTTCCACTGAGTATCAGCTTACAACCAGTATTGTACAAAAAGATATTGCTTTGCCGGCCCAAGCGGAGAACCAGCCTACACTTTATATCCGTTGGCTGAATACATCCAATGCATCGATTAGCTCAACTAATGCTGGGACTAACGGGACAGGGACAATTACCCAATCGAGCGGGAACAGTCGAATCGCCGATATCTTGGTTTCAGGTACTCCAACTTCCGGCTCCGTAACCCCTGTGCCAGTAACGGGTGTAAGTCTGAACACAAACACCGTCAACCTGACCGTGCTTGGCGCTTCATATGGGCTGACGGCAACAGTTGCTCCAGCCATTGCAACGAATAAAACCGTGACCTGGGCATCTAATGACACGACCGTGGCGACAGTAACCTATGGTACTGTAACCGCAGTAGGTGTTGGTACGGCGACGATTACCGCAACGACAGAAGATGGAAATAAGCAGGCTGCAGCAACGGTCAATGTAACTAACAATCCAGTAAGTGCAACCGGTGTAACGCTGGATAAGTCCACCTTGCCGTTAACGGTGGGTGGAACAGGTCAGCTGACGGCCACCGTACAGCCGACAACGGCAACGAATAAAACCGTCACCTGGAGCTCGGACCACACGGATGTGGCGACCGTCAATACAAGCGGCAAAGTGACCGCGGTTGGCACAGGTACAGCAACGATTACCGTCACAACGGCCGATGGAAGCTACACGGCTTCCGCCACGGTCAATGTTACAAATGCAGCAACGTATAAGCCAGGAGATGTCGTTTTCAGCCAGCTGTATATCAATGGCGGGAACTCCGGCGCATTTTATAAAACGAAGTTTTTCGAGCTGTACAATACAACGAATCAGGATATCGATTTCGGCGGTCAATGGAACATCTTCTACGCTTCGGCCACCGGTAGCTTTAATGCGGGGCAAGTACCGCTTTCTGGCGTCATTAAGGCGCACGGATATTTTCTGGTGAAGGGTTCTACAAGCACCAACGGTGCGGATCTGCCGGTAACGGAAGATGCATCGACCTCGATCAATCCGAGCGGCTCTACCGGAGGCGTGCTGGCTCTCGCGAGCACTCCAACAGGCTTAACCGGCCAGGACGACCCGAAAGCCATCGATATGGTTGCTTACGGCAACGGAACGAACACCAATTTTACTTTGAAAACCGATCATTGGGGTGCTCCATTCTACAATTCCAGCGTTGGAGGCGGGACAATCCTGCGGAAGACGGATGCGGGCTCCGATCCAAGAGCGGCGTACGGCATCGGCAACGGCTTTTTCACGAAAAATCCATCGAATGATTTCGTATTGAACGCTCCGGCAAGCACAAGCAGCCCGGTGGAGATTCAAATTCGCACTTCGAAATCGATGATTTCCCCTGATTCAGCCAAGCTCAGCTTCACGAGTGCAGGCGGGAACGTAGTGGGCACGGCCGGTGCTGTCCCTGGTTCGTCTACGGTAAAAGCTTATGTGGAAACCAGCAGAACCGTTACGCCGGTTGGGCAAGCAACTGCGGCAGCTGCAAACGGCTCGTTTACACTTAGCTTTACGAATACGAATAACAACCAATCGGTTTATGTGACCTACACTTCCGCATCGAAAGAAAGTGTCTACACCCGCGTGGATGCTGCTCCGAGCTCCTCGACGCCGGTGTCGATCGGTCAGCTTCGTACGAATGATGCGAACGGACTGCTTTTGAACATCGGATACACGGCAACGATCGAGGGTGTAGTAACATCCGCTAACAAAGCGCTTGGCACCGAGAAAACCAACTTCTACGTGCAAGATGCTACAGGCGGACTGGATGTTATCAGCGGACAAGACCCTTCAATCTCCATCTTGGTCGGACATAAAGTGAAGGTAACAGGCAAGCTGATCTTCACGGCCGGTACAGCGCAGCTGGTAGCCACCTCTACGATTTTAGACGAAGGTGCAGATACAGTTCCGGCTGCAGCTCCAATCACGCTGGATGCCCTGGGCGCCTATGCAACAGCGGAGCCGCTGGAAGGGAAATTAGTTACGGTAAAAGCTAAAGTATCGACTGTCCCTGCGTCCGGCCCGGACTATGATGTGACAGTGATCGATGATGCGAACCATACGGCGGTCGTGCGGATCTTGGGATCCACAGGCATCGACGTAGCCGGAGGCGCGATCACTCAAGGCGAAACCTACACCTTTACAGGCGTGGTTGCGCAATCCAAGAAAAGCTCGCCCTTCAACGCGGGATACTTGCTGCTCCCTAGAAGCGCTTCGGATGTCAAAGGGGAATTGCAGCTCAGCCATACACCATTGCTCAAAGCATACACCGGCATCGATGTCAGCTTTAAAGCAACGGCCAAATTTGCGGACAGCGTGAAGATTTGGTACAAAGGTCAATCGGATGCCAACTATTCGTCGGTTACGATGGCTTCGGCGGACGGCTTGAATTACAACGGCGCCATTCCGCAAGCGAGCATGCCGACCGGCAAGCTGCTGTATTACATCGAAGCCATGCAAGGCAGCACGACCAAAACGGTCGGTGAAGCAGCACAGCCGATCACCATCGATGTAGTGCCGGATACGGACGGTCCGGATTTGTTCAACATGCAGCCGGCGGATCACGATGAGATTGAATCGGCCCACCCGGTCATTACGGCCAACTGGGAAGATCCGAACGGGGTTAATACCTCATCGGTCAGCATCAAGATTAACAGCATCGACTATACCTCCAAGGCGGTCATTTCGGAAACCGGAATGAATCTGACCATTGCGGATCCGGATAGTCTGGCTGTAGGAATCTATACGGTAGAAGTTTCCGCTAAGGATAAGCTGAATAATCTTTCGACGCATACCTGGTCCTTCAAAGTACTGCCGAGATTTTCCGGTGGTAATCACTACTACGGGACGACGCATAACCATACGAACATCTCCCATGATGCCGACGGTTCGCCGGAAGACGCACTGAAGGCAGCGGAGTACCATGATTACGATTGGTTCGCGTTCTCTGACCATTCGCACGATATTGACGCAAGCCTTGCCGGCACGGACACGGTGGATCATAACGGCATGCCTGAGCGGACCGGCGGTTCGGACTGGCAGCTGACGAAAAACCTGGCGGCACAATACACGAAAAATGGAAGCTTTGTTGTTTTCCCTGCCTTCGAAATGACTTCGACGACTTGGGGACACTCCAACGTATTTGGAACAACGAACTTTATCGATCGTGTACAAAGCGGGGGCAAGTACCAGAACCTGCAAAACTATTACGGCTGGGTGCTGACTTACGATAATGTGGTGGCTCAATTCAACCATCCGGCGATGTCGGCCAATGCGTTTGACAACTTTATTCCGTACGACAAGAACGTAGACAAGCTCTTCACCATGCTTGAAGTAGGTAACGGCTCAGGGAAATACTCTTATGCGAACGCAGAGAGCAAGTTCTTTAGTGCACTGGACTTGGGCTGGCACGTAGCGCCGACCTACGGTGAAGACAACCATGATGCGACTTGGGGACAAACGAAGCAGCGGACCGTTATTGTAGCTGATAATTTGTCGCAAGATTCGCTGATTGATGCGATGCGCAAAATGCACGTTTACATGACCGAAGATCCGAATGCGAAGCTGGATGTACTAGCCAGCGGCTGGTATATGGGTTCGACGACGGACACGAAAAATCTGCAGTTCAGCATTACGGGCAGCGACTCCGTTCTGGAAAGCAAGTCCGATCCGAAATACAGCTATTTGAAAACCGTTTCGAACGACAATATCGCCAAAATCGAGCTGATCACCAACGGCGGCCGCGTGATCCAATCGTATGTGCCGACGACAGACACCACTTCCTTTAACTGGTCCCCAACCGTCAACGTCATAGGTGGTCAGCAATGGTTCGTGGTTCGTGTGACGCAAAAAGACGGCGACCGCATTTACTCCTCCCCGATCTGGTCTCCTGAAGACCCGGTAGCGGTGAATGTGAACAATGTAACTGTGGTAGAGGGTGCGGTTGTAAGCGGGGTTGCCGCTACGCTGGAAGCGGGCGTAACCAACCTTGGAACAACGGATGTAACGGATATCACAGCGAAATTCTACATCGATACTGTCGATGCCGGACACATGATTGGAGACGCCGCGATTCCGTCGCTCCTATCCAGCAAATCTGCGATAGTGCGTGTCAGCTGGCCGAATCCGGTGGCAGGTGAGCACAAAATTATTGTGATTTTGTCCTCAACGGATAAAGATTTGGGAGATAACAATTACGAGCAAGCCTTGTCCGTCAAAGCCCCGCTCGGCAAAACCATTCTGATTGATACATCCAAGCAGAATGAAAATACGTCGACCGACAGCGGAGGCTATCCAAACAATCTGAAGACCTTTACGGTCATGATGAAACAGCAGGGCTATACTGTCACGGAAAATACGTACACGATCACGGACACCGTGTTAAACCAGGCTTCCGTGCTGTATATTACCCATCCGGCTGTCGCTTACAGCGCTGCCGAAATTACAGCGATCAATAACTTTGTGGCCAAGGGCGGATCCTTATTGCTTGCCGAGCGCAGCAACAAGGACGGCAGTAATCAATCCTTGAATGCGGTCCTATCGGGTATTGGATCCAGTATCCTTGTCAATAATGACGGACTCTACGATGAGTCGGTAAACGGCAACTTCTTCGGAGACCGGACG
This sequence comes from Paenibacillus cremeus, assembly GCF_007786445.1. Lineage (GTDB taxonomy): Bacteria > Bacillota > Bacilli > Paenibacillales > NBRC-103111 > Paenibacillus_G > Paenibacillus_G cremeus. The sequence continues at coordinate 118,799 of NZ_VNJI01000008.1, forward strand.
ACGTACAACTATGCGGTAAAAGCGCATCCGACGCCGGTAAGCAACGGCTTGACGGATTTTGTGCCGACGATCGAGTCCTTCGGACCGGCCAGCTTGGCCAAAAATGACGGAGCGGGCAACAAAGTTCCACTGACGGACACTGATAAAGTCTCGATCCTGGTGCGAGGCAACGAGACCACGTTCCAGAATAGTCCGAACATCAAGTCGGATTCCGTGAGCTATAACGTTCAGACGTCCAATGCGCCTGGGAAACCGACATTGGATAATGTCACCGGGGGCTCGGTCATCCCGATGGTGGCGTCCGAGACGCTGAATACGAACGGCGGACGAGTGATCGTGACCGGCATGAACATCTTCCATGATAAAGAGATGGATCAGACCTACAATGCCAAAGGGAATGTGCCATTCGCGCTCAATGCCGTGAACTGGCTGGCTCATCTGGAGCCGAAGGTCGTTAGCATCGCGGACGCGCGGAAATTGCCGGAAGGTACGAATGTCGTTGTGCAGGGTAAAGTTACGACTGCAGCAGGCATATTCTATGACGCGGCTTACCTGCAAGACGAAACTGGCGGTATCATGGCCTTTAGTGAAGTACCGGAAGGTTCACTGAAGCTTGGAGACACCATTCGAGTGTACGGCCATATCGGCACATTCGAGAATGATAAAGAATTGATGTTTGACAAGTTCGTTAACAGCGTTGTGAAGCTCAGCTCGGGCACAGCGGTCGAACCGAAGCTGCTTCCAACGGGCGCGGTGACTTCCGATACGTATCAGGGACAGCTGGTCCAAGTGAAAGGGAAGGTCGTTTCGCTGCCGGATGCCAATTCCATCGTGGTCAATGACGGCTCCGGCGATGTGCTGGTCTTTATTGACGGCTACATTGTCAATGAAAGCGGAGTGCCGATTCCTCAGCTGCACATCGGGGATACGCTTCAAGCGACCGGGATGAGCGGTAAATATTCGCAAGGCGACCGAATCCGTGTCCGCGATACTAGAGAGCTGGTAAAGCTTGATGGCTCCTCGGTACCGGTAACGGGAGTAACATTGAACACGAACGCATTCGTAATGACGGTTGGTTCGTCCGTATATAGCTTGACGGCAACGATTCAACCTACGGATGCAACGAATCAAGCTGTTACATGGACATCCAGCAATCCGTCGGTTGCGACGGTAGATGCCGGTCATGTGACGGCGCTTGCTGCGGGTACTAGTACGATTACAGTAATTACAGACGATGGACATTTCACGGCGTCTGCAACGGTAACCGTAACGACTCCATCTAACGGAGGCTCAAGCAGCTCCAGCAGCAGCAGCGGCTCGGCTCCAGCAGGTAGCACCGACAGCAAGACAGTTACCGTATCGGCAGATAGTCTCACCAGCAGCGGTAGCGGTAAAGCTACAGTATCGGTACCGGCCGAGGCGAGCGAAGTGAAGCTGCCTTCGAATACGGCGGATCTGATCAAGCAAGGCAATCTGGAAATCAAGTCGGATAAGCTCACAATGAGCATTCCATCCGAGCTGATGAAGCAGCTGACCAGCGGACTCTCGGCTGACGCGCTGCAAGGCAGCAGCATTTCAGTCCAGTTCCATGCGTTAAGCGATGCCGAGACCAGCGCAGCCCTGAGCTCCAGCAAGCACGCTGGGAATGAAGCAGTTAAGCTTGCTGGTGAAGTATACGAGTTCAAGCTGTCGATTACGACGGCGGATGGCAAAACGACCACGTTGTCCAAATTCGACAAGCCGATGGTGCTTACGCTGAAGGCTTCCAGCACGGTGAATCCGAAGCTCACGGGCATTTACTACATCTCGGATGAGGGCAAGCTGGAGTACGTCGGAGGCAAATTCAATAGCGACGGCACGGTCAGTGCAGAAATCAAACACTTTAGTAAGTATGCGGTTCTGGAAGTGAACAAAACGTTTGCAGACGTTCCAGCCGGCCATTGGGCGACAGACGTCATCAAAGAGCTGGCCGCTAAGCAAATCGTAAATGGCATTAGCGACACAGCCTTTGCTCCGGAGCGCAGTGTGACGCGCGCCGAGTTTACAACGCTGCTGGTGAACGCGCTGAAATTGACGGCATCGGCCAAAGGCGACGTAAGCTTTAGCGACGTGTCCGCAAGCGATTGGTATGCCGGTGCAGTGGCTGCCGCAGTGAAGGCAGGCCTCGTGCAAGGCAAGAGCGCGACCACATTCGACTCGAACGCGCAAATTACACGCGAAGAAATGGTTACCATGCTGATGCGAGCGTATGAATACAGGAATGGAAAAGCAAACGCAGCAGTCGGTTCGACGTTCAAGGATGAAGCGCAAATTTCCCCTTGGGCAGCCGCCTTTGTGAAAGAAGCTGCAGCGCTGAAATTGATTCAAGGCCGCTCGGCAGAGCAATTCGAACCCAACGGGATTACGACACGGGCGGAAGCGGCGCAAGTGATCTACAATTTGCTGAAATAACATTTTAACGCACCAACAGATGACAAGGATGCTGTTCGCATGAACGGCATCCCTGTTATCATTCTAAGGCTGTATGAAGAGGGGATACTATTGCACAATTTGGCAATTGAAAAAAAGACCATCCAGTGGAACAGCAACGTACTCGCCGCCGTCAGTCTGCTCTTTATTTTGACCGTCTACCTGTTTTCCACCGGCGCACCGGGAATGCTCGTAAACAGCCCGAAGCTGCTGCTGTTTAAAGCGATGTTCATCAGCATCATGATCGAAGCGATGCCGTTTATTCTGATCGGGGTCGTCATCTCTGCCTTGCTGCAGGTGTTTGTATCCGAACAAACCATCCAAAAAGTCATCCCAAGCCATTCCGTTCTAGGGATCATCACAGCCAGTGTGCTGGGCATTATCTTCCCCATCTGCGAGTGCGGCATGGTTCCGGCCATTCGCCGGCTGCTTGAGAAAGGGATGCCGCTGTATGTAGCTACCACGTTTATCGCCGTCGGGCCGATTCTGAATCCGATCGTGTTCTGGTCCACGTTTACCGCATTTCGCAATCGCCCGGAAATCGCCTTTTCGCGCATGGGCCTTGCGTTTCTGGTTGCTCTTGTGATCGGGCTCATCGTTTATAAGTTTGTCACTACGGATCAACTCAAAGCTAGTCAATCGCGAACAATCCAGCCCGAAGTCAAGCGTACGCCGCATAAGCAGCATAGTCATCATGAGCATGCGCATGAACACGGTGATGATCATAAAAGCAAGTCCAAGCTGATGGAAGTGATGGAGCATGCGATCAGCGAGTTTTTCGAAATGGGCAAGTTCTTGATGTTCGGCTCCCTGCTCGTTGCCCTGCTGCAAGCTTTTGTGCCGAAAACCAGCTTATCAGAGCTGGGACATGGGGCAGGCAGCGCCCACTTGCTCATGATGGGCCTCGGGTTTATTCTCTCCTTGTGCTCCACGTCGGACGCCTTTGTAGCTCAATCGTTTTTGACAACCTTTTCCAAGGGGTCCATTATCGCTTTCATGGTATTTGGGCCGATGCTCAATTTGAAAGGCGTGCTGATGATGACCGCCGTATTTCGGACGCGATTTGTCGTTTTGTATAGCGTACTCGTATTTACATTTGTACTCACGGGAGCATGGATTTTGGACGGACTGATTTAGCGCTAGAGAAGGGGGATCGGTTATGAAAAAACTAACAGGAGCAGCTGCTCATCAGCTGTTGCGATTGGTGGTTCTGCTCGGATTTACGGCGTTACTCGGTTATTTGCTGCTCACCGGAGAAATTCTCATGTACATTGTTCCTCAGCTGGTTCTTTATATAGGGCTGGCTGCGTCAGGGCTGCTCGTCTTTAGCGGGTTCCAAATCGTGCTCTTTATTCGCTCGCTCAAGCAGCCTGCCCTTGGCTGTGCATGCGGGCATGATCACGATGGGCATGGTCACAGTCACCTGCCTTCGCGATCCCTTTGGAAAAATACGCTCGTCTACGGGTTATTTCTGGCGCCGCTGCTGCTCTCCGTTTGGCTGCCCAACCAGGCGTTCGCAGGTTCGCTTGGCAAGAGCTTGACTGCGGGCGCCAGCACGGAAGCTCCAGCAGAGCTCGTCCAGCTGAAAAAAGGCACCGAAGACCCGGCACTGAAGCAGCTGTTTAAGACCGACAAGTACAATCGGGACTATGCCACGCTCGGCATGCTGCTGTATCAGCAGGACCAGATTGAGATGAAGGATCAGTGGTTTATTGAAAAATTGCAGGCTCTCAATACGTTTCCTAGCCATTTTGAAGGAAAGTCTATAAAGATTAAAGGCTATATTTACCGGGATCCCGAGCTGAAGGGCAATCAGTTCATGATCGGACGCCTCGCGATGACGCATTGCATTGCGGATATTGCTCCTTACGGCATCATTGCCGAGTACCCGGATGCAGCGAGCTTGGGGAATGACAGCTGGGTCACCTTGACCGGGACGCTCAGCCAAACCACCTATCATAATCAGCCGGTAATCAAGCTTATGGTTCAAGGGATCGAGCCGGCTACGGCCCCAACGATTCCGTATATATACCCGGATTGGGATTTTGCTAAGAAGCTTTAGAGAAATGGAGTGATATCGTCATGCTGCTTCCCATCGGAAGTTTTATTCTAATCGTTTTGTTCGCAAGCTATTTTTCCTTCTATTTCAGGCAAAATAAGGCTATACTGACGAGCTCCGTCGGCCGGACGGCCACAACGGTTGTGGCTGCGTTATCCTGCTTCGTGTTGGGCGCTGCTGCGGTGCAGGTGCTCGAATTCGATTTAAGCAGGATCGCTACGGTTGCCGTGGTGGTCGCCGTCCTGATCGGATGGCTCGTTGGACTGCCTTTTGGGCGGGTCTCGCTTCTCAACGGAGCGTTGGCCGGAGCGCTCGGCGCCATCGTTGGTGTTACAGGGGCCGGGCTATTCATCCAATCCAATCTGGTCCTGCTGTCCGCTGACCTCGTGTTTATCGCTGCTATGTTTGGGCTGCAGAAGCGCTTGGATCGACAACTGCATCAGACCTTTGCGAACGGCAAAAAGAGCAAACAGACCGCATCACCGAGCCGTTCTCCGTATTTCAGCACGGGCATCCTCTTTGTTTGTGTGATAGTTGCTGCGGGCACGTTTGCAGGGCAAAGGCATCTCATTGGCGCCGCCCAGATCGGTCAGGCGCATACGCAGAAAGCCGCGATGGACGAGGAGAATGATATGCAGGTCGCGAGGATCGACCTGACTGCGAATGGTCTAACGCCAGAGCACACCCAATTTAAAGCCGGCTCGATGATTAAAGCGATCGTGAATGTGAAGGCCAGCGCAGGCGAGCATCTAAAGCTGATCTCTAAAGATTTGAAGTTCAACGCGGATCTGAAGCCGGGGGAAAATATGTTTGTGCTCAACAAGCCGCAGCCGGGGACGTACGAGATTTCAGTTGAGTCTAAGCCGTGGAAGGCGACTTTTACGGTGGAGTAGCGATTCGGAGCACTTTCGTTTGAATATCCAAAAAAGCACTGGCCTCTGGTCGGTGCTTTCATCTTTTCCAGAGGCGAATCATTCCGGGCGGTATGGCTATAATGGAAGTCATTGGTAAGGAATAAGGATCAATGAAGCGCTACAGTCCGATTGGGCTGCAGCGCTTCGTTTTAAAAGGAGTTATACAGCATGACGTACATCCAACGAGGACAACCCGAGTATGCTCGGGCAGCGATAGCGCTGTTCGGGGGAGCTTTCGTAACCTTTGCCGAGCTCTATGCAACGCAGCCCCTAATGCCTGAACTCTCGAATTATTTTCATGTGACGCCGGCGGTATCCAGCTTATCGCTTTCCTTTGCGACGATTACTTTAGCCATCTCGATGCTATGGGTTTCAGCGTCTCCGACCATTGGGGGCGCAAGCGCTTAATGAGCGTATCGCTAGTAGCTTCTGCGTTAATATCCATTTTTGTTGCTTTTTCTCCAAGCTTTGCAATGCTGCTTACGTTGCGAATTATCCAGGGCGTTTTTATTGCCGGCTTTCCTTCCATTGCAATGGCCTATGTGAATGAGGAGTTTCATCCGCGTGAAATGGGCCGTGTGATGGGGCTTTATGTGAGTGGTACATCCGTAGGCGGTATGATGGGACGTATGGTTATCGGTGCGTTATCCGAAGCGTTCTCGTGGCATATGGCCATCCTTATCGTCGGCTTGTTGAGCTTGGGTATAGCGTTGTGGTTCTGGTTTGCCTTACCTCGACCGAGGAACTTTAAGCCCAAGCAGATTGGCGCAGCTCAGATTGTGGCGAGACTTGGCAAAGCGTTTACAAACAAAGCGCTAATAGGGGTTTACATGCTCGGATTTTTGTTAATGGGCGGGTTTGTCACGATGTACAATTACATTAGCTATGAGCTGATGGGGCCTCCGTATCGGCTCAGCCAGACGCTCGTAGGATTTATTTTCTTGGTCTATTTGATGGGAACTGTAAGCTCGACGTGGATGGGCAAATTAGGGGACTCCATCGGGCGGTCAAAAACTATGCAGATGGCCGTTACAATCGCGTTTGTGGGCTGTATGGCTACGCTGCTTGAACCCTTGGCTTTGAAAGTTATTGGCCTGGCGATCTTCACGTTCGGTTTCTTCGGCGCTCACTCTACCGCAAGCGGCTGGGTTGGACAGCTGGCTCCCGCGTATAGAGCCCAGGCATCATCTCTTTATTTATTGTTTTATTATATGGGATCCAGTGTGGCCGGCACGGTTGGAGGACTATTTTGGAGCTCCTTTGGTTGGATCGGTGTCATTTCATGATTGCGATTCTGCTCGCGGCTGCTCATTTAGTGGAACGCATTGTATTAAGGACGCTAAGGATAGAACCTGCATAAAAAATGAAATTGGAAGACGCCTAAATCCTCAAACTAGTCGAAAAATTCAAGTTGTTCACACTATTCACAATAGTTATACACATTATCCACAGCATTTCGCTAGGAAAGCTGGAAGAAGGAGAAGCTTATCAACAGAACCGGTAACCGTTCATGGTCAACCCTCCGGCGGCAGCGGCCCGGTTTTGGAATGGAGACGCACGCATGTAGGCGCACCGGCATATACTGGATGGTAACGGTTATTATCTTGATATTGCCATTGGAGGATGCTCGCCATGATGCGAATGGAACCGATTGATCTGGGAGGGCGGACAGCACTCGCGATCGAGGTGAAGCTGCCGAAGACCACACTGCTGGCTGTAACCACGGATAAAGGATATATTATGTGCGGCGCGCTGGACGTGGGCCTGCTGAATGAGCGGCTGCGGGAGCGGGGCATTATTGCGGCGCGCGCAACGGGGGTTCGGACGATCGAGGAGCTGCTGGAGGCGCCGCTCGAATCAGTTACCTATGGGGCGGAAGCGATCGGCGTCGTGCCGGGGATGAAGGGCCGGGATGCGGTAGCGCTGATGTTTTAAGCGGCTGATTGCCGCTAATACAGGAACTGATTTCCGCTAAATCAGCTATTACGGGCTATTTACAAAATTAACGGAACTGGAGTACGCTATTCGTCGGTAAAGATGGGGTTTTCCCCGCATTCGACATGAATAACATACCACAGTTCCGTTATTGTTTTGCAGCACCTCCGTCAGCGATGGAATAGCGGTATGGAGTTCCGCTAAGCTATGTCCACACGCTAGTCGGCATGCGAATCTGCCATCCCATTACACATCCAAAACCACCATCTGATGGCACTCCAGCCGCGGAAGCGTAAAGCGCACCGTCCCGCCGTCTTGGTCAAACGGCAGCTCCTCCAGCTGTGGAGCCAAATAAACGCGCCGCACCTTCTCCGGAATCGCCAAGCTCACCTGCGTGTCCAGCACCGGCAGCAGGTCCTCGATCACCTCGACACCATTGCCCCGTTTGACCGGCGAAGCGTAGAGCAAATGATTCACATACCTCGATTCCGCGGACTGCTTCATCAGCGTGGCGATGCCTTGGGCCGGCAGGCTCGTCTCCAGCGTTTTGCGTCCAGCCAGCAGCCGGTTCAGCGCATACAGCACCGTTTCCTTGAGCGCCAGGCTGCCCTTCGTAGCATAGTCCTCGAACACGCTCCACGCAAAATAAATCCCATGGCCGCTCTCCACCATGCCCGGACCGTTGTCTCCCCCTGCGCTAGGCGTATGCTGGTGTGAGCAGAAGGTGAACACATCGCGGTTGAAATACGGATACTCGCGCACGCCAAGCACCTGACCGCCGGCGAGCTCCACCTCTTGCCCCTGCGAATAGAAGATGAACGAAGCGGGGCTGCTCCAGCTTTTCAGTTCAAACTGCGGGCGGAAATAGTCCGGCTTATACGGGGACAAGCCCTTGTAGCGGACACCGAGATCGATGGCAAAATTCTCTCCAGCCTCATCCAAGCCGGAGCGTCCGGTCGCCAGCACTTTGCCGCCTTGGGCCAAATACGCGTTCAGCTTGGCCGCCAGCTCCGCGTTCAGCGTAATCTGATCGGGGAGGATCACGACCTTGTAGGGGCTAATATCGCTCTGACCATCGACGACGTCGAACAAGATTTTGCCCTCAAGCAGCATGCGCACCGCCCCGGCGTCCGAACCCCCCGCGCGGTCCTCGCGCTTCTCCTCGGTCGCGGACAGCACCGCTTCGACGCTGAGCAGCGCCACGTCGGCGATACTCTGAGCGCCCGCGCACCACGGCTCCTTCTGCTCCACCTCGCGGTAAGCGGCGCCGATCAGCTCGTACGTCGCCTCATCCATCGCGCCCTCGGGGTGCAGCTGGTCGCCGATCGAGCAGCACGCGCCATTCGCGATGCTGAGCGACGTCTCGTAGCGTAGCGCGTTCGGATGCTTGTAGCCGCCGAATTCCCCCCACGTCGTGTGGAACTTGCCGGTCATGCCGAGGAACGGCATCCCAAGGCCCTGAGCATACCGCGCCGACAGCGGAAAATGATCATACCCCCAGCCGCCCGTCGGCAGCGATTCGAGCTCCAGGTGCGTGTTCATCGTCGCCAGATCGCGCCGCCCGCGACGGATATGCCCGCCGTTGTGAAACACCGGCAGGCCAGGCTTGATCGCGTCGATCGCTTCGCGCACACGGCTGGTATAGTTCGCGTACACCCGCTCACCAAGCGCAATGACCGCTGCCGTATCGCGTGGGTCGTGACCTTCAGCGCGCAGCGTGGCGACGCATGTATGGCAATAGCATTTGCGCACACCCACAATGTCGAGGAAAATCCCGTCCACATCGTACGTGGAAACGACTTCTTCGACTTGACGGAGGAGCAGCTCCAAATAAGGAGAGTTCAAGCAAAATTGATGGTAGCCCGGCTTCATAAATCCGTCCACCCAGTTGGTGTTGTCGTTCGCGTCGCGAATCAGCCATTCGGGATGGCGGCGTGCCAGCTTTTCGTCGAGCCCTGCGGAGATGTAGACGGGGGTACGGACCCCGATTTCGTGCGCCGCTTCTATCATCGCCCCCAGCAGATCGAAAGCAAGTCCAGGATGCTGCTCATTCGCAGCGCTTGGATGATACGCCCAGCCGTGATGGCATTTGCTAAAAATCGTGATCGAATCAACGTGGCCCTTGCGCAGCATCGCCTGAAATTGGCTTTGATCGAACCGCGAGCCAATGCCGGCAATAGCCTCGGACGTATGGAAATCGAGATGGACTTGGCGAAAACGCATGCTCATGCTTCAACAACACTCCTTTGGAGACGAAATTACTTTAACTATAAAGCGCTTTCCCGCCCAGCCATAGGGAATAGGACGACTTGGAATAGCACATTTTCGACCAAATGGGATTTACTTATATAGGCGGCCGCGGCTAAAATGAAATGGAGTGCATCACACGGAACGGAGGAGAAAAAGATGGACTGTCTGCAGCTAACGATCCCCCCGCTGCCCCAATTTCTCACGGCCGGCCATTCGGTGTGGCAGGCGGGAATGCAGCATTTTCCGCGGACGTTCGGCGTCTTTGATCTGCTGCTCGTGTGCCGGGGGACGCTGTACATGGCAGAGGAAGGCACGGCTTACGAGATCGGGCAGGGGCAGATGCTGCTGCTCGAGCCCGGGCGGGCCCATGTTGGGTCGCACCCCTGCGAGGAACCGACCGAGATTTACTGGGTGCATTTTTCCCATGCGGGGGAGGTGCAGCATCTGCCGGAGAAGGAGGTCGCCTGGTCTGCCGTCGTTCGTCAGGGAACGGACGCGGATCAGAATCCGGTCGATCAATATTTGTATTTACCGAAGCACGGGAGCGTCGAGCTCAAGCAAATGCTGCCGCTGCTAGAGGAGATGCTGCGATTGCGAAGCGTGCTGACGATGGAGCATGCCATCGATTTGCAGCTGGTGCTGGGGCGACTGCTTTCGCAGCTGCAAGCGGGGCTCCGAGGCAGCCGGAAGGGCAGCCGCTCGCACGCGGTGTCGGAACAGGTGAAGGCGTACCTGGAGGCGCGGCTGGCGGAGCCGTATATCGCTGGGCAGATGGTGGAGGAGCTGCATTTTGACGTGGATTATGCCGCCCGCTGCTTGCGCAAGCATACGGGTTTAAGCCCGCTGCAGTACCATCATGTGGTACGGATGGGCGAGGCCAAGCGGCTGCTGCTGCAAACGGCGCTCCCTGTGCGGGAGATCGCGGCGCGGGTGGGGTACGGCGACTACAATTATTTTATCCGCAGCTTCCGTCAGACGGTGGGGATGAGCCCAGGTGTGTTCCGGCATTCAGCGATCGGGTACGTGTAAGCGGCAGGGACATTGAGAAAGTCGCAAAAGCAGGTATAATGGGAGACAGGAATAAGCCGTAGGGAGGAGGACGAGGCCGGTGGAATTTAAAAAAATCGCCACGCCGCGCAAAATTCACGAGGTGATCGCCGAGCAGCTCAAAGAGCGCATCGTATCCGGCGAGCTGAAGCCCGGGGACAAGCTGCCATCGACCAAAGAGCTGTCCGAGCGATTTCAAGTGGGGCGTTCGACGATTCGCGAGGCGCTCAGCGGCCTGAAGGCGATGGGGCTGGTCGAAAGCCATCAGGGGGAAGGCAGCTACGTGCGCAGCATTGAGGCGCAGGACGTGGGGCTGCCGGAATTCGATGCGCTCCTCATGAGCCGGGAGACGGTGCTCGAGCTGATCGAAGCGCGCAAGGCGCTGGAAATTTCCAATGCCGCGCTGGCGGCAGAGAAGCGGACCGAGGACGATCTGCGCCGATTCGAAGCGGTGCTGAAGCGGATGGAGGAGCATGTCGGCGATGAGGTGGAGGGCGAGCGGTCGGACATCGAGTTTCATTTGATTCTGGCGCAGGCCACGCATAACTCAATTATGATGCGGATGATCGATTCGATCTCGTCGCAGATGCAGACGGCAATCCGTGAAACGCGCAGGCTGCAGATGTACGCAAGCCGCAGCGTATCGCACCAGCTGTGGCGGGAGCATCAAGCGATTTACGAGGCGATCCGGACGCAGCAGCCGGAGTTAGCGCAGGAAGAGATGCGCCGCCATTTGTTCCATGTGGAGCAGGTGCTGGTTAAATTTATGAAAAAGTAGCTGCTGCGCACGGCATGGCCGGGCTTGCCGCGGGATGCGGCAGTGCAATTTTATGCAGCAGCCTCCTTTAAAAGATAACTTATCTGATAACCTGATAACCATGTTTGATTAGATTTATTGAGCCGCGTGTGTCCAAAAATCATTCGGATGCGGGCGGTTTTGTTTGTATCCAACTGTATTGACAACCAATAGTCCGGGTGAAATAATGAAAATATTGGAAACGGTTCCGGCTTGGAAGCTTACTGCAGCAGCTGCAAAACATTGGCTTGAGAGGCACATTTCAGGTTATGAAGCCAATTTGCTGGAACCGGTTTTATTTTCGAATAGCGAAGCATATATCTCTAATAAGACTGGGTGACCAACCATGGATCAATTCAAGAGCAAAGTGACAATCGATCAGGTCGCCAAAGCGGCGGGCGTTGCGAAATCGACCGTGTCCAGAATTATTAACAACGCTCCGGGGGTGAAGCCGGCCACGAAGATGAGGGTCAGCAAAATCATTGAAGAAATGGGCTTTACGCCGAATTTGATGGCTCGCAGCTTGAAGACCAATCTGCGCAAGCAAATTGCGCTGGCGATCAACGACATTCGCAACCCGTACTATCCTGAGCTGGCCTGGGCTGCGGAGCAAGTTGCTAAGCAGCACGGCTATCGGCTGGTGCTGATCAATCATTACGGCAATCCGTCTGACGAGCTGGCGGTCGTTCGGGAGGCCAACGATATGCATGTGGACGGCATCATCATGCTTCCTCTCAGTAAGCCCAAGACGCTTATGGCGGAAGTGAAAAAAGCATCCGTACCCGTCTGTCTCATCGGAGTATACGAGGAAGATATCCCTGCCGACAGCGTCGCGTTGACGCGCTCGGAAGGGGTGCTCGCTATGGAGCATCTCATCCGCATCGGTCGGCAGCGCATCGCATATGTCGGCAGACACTATCAGCAATTTCGTCCGCGTTCCAGATTCAGCGTTTATCAGAAGGCGCTGGAAAGCAGCTTTTTGAAGAGGGACCCTGCGCATGTATTCCTAGGCCCGACTGCTTCGATCCAAACGGGTCTGGAGGCGGCGCACTATTTTTACAGCCTCAAGGATAAGGATAACCTGCCGGATGCCGTCTTTACGGACAATGACATGACCGCCATAGGTTTGATTCAAGGACTATTGAATCTGGGCGTGCGCGTTCCGGAGGATATTGCCGTGGTCGGGGTGGACGATATTAACTGGTGCACGCTGATCACGCCGAAGCTCACCTCCGTTTCAAGCTTATCGACCGAAATGGGCCGGATCGCGGTGGAGCTGCTGCTGAAGCGTATTGAGACCGGTCCGGAAACGGAATTTCGCCGAGTGGAGCTGGAGCCGAGGTTAATCGTGAGAGAGTCGAGCGTAAAACAGCTGTAATGAAAGCGATAAAAAAAACCATTTCCCGCCATACCCACGTTTCGATAACACTCCCAAATCAGTTGTAACTCCGAACCTGTTTTTTTACTCCATTTTGGAATCGGTTCCATTAGTGCCGAAATCATTCCAAAAATCCCACTACCAACCACCTACCAGCCATCTATCCGAATGCTAACGCAAGTGCTCCTTAACATGTGAATCGCACCCTAACCCTTAAGGAGGTTCACCCACATTGACCTACCAAAGAGAAGCGAATACCCGCTTGAAGATCGCTGTCGTCGGCGTCGGCTCGCACTGCTACCGCAACATTCTTCCTGCGCTGACCTATCTCCCGGTTGACCTCACGGCGCTGTGCGATGTGAATGAAGACCTGGTTCGAGCGACTGCGAAGCAATACGGCAGCTGCAGCTATTACACCAGCACCAAAGAAATGTACGAACGGGAACAGCTGGATGCCGTGCTGCTCGCCGTCTCTCCTTTTAAGCATCCGGAGCTGGCCATCGAAGCTTTTCAAGCCGGAGTGCACGTGTGGATGGAGAAGCCTGCAGCGGTCCGTACTTCCGAAGTGGAGAGAATGCTTGAACAGCGGGGCGATCGGCAGGCGATGGTCGGCTATAAAAAAATGTTCATGCCCTCCACAGACAAAGTGTTGGAGGTGCTGAACTCATCCCAATTCGACGCCCTGAATTCCATGCTGGCCATCTATCCCATGGCGATGCCGGCCAACGGACGCGAGGTGCTCGAGCAGCGCCAATTCCAGAACTGGCTAGGCAACGGCTGCCATCCGCTGTCTTTGATGCTGGCGGCCGGCGGTGCGGTGTCGGCGGTTACGACCCATGTTGGCTCCAAGGGGCACGGGACTGTACTGCTGGACTTTGCAAATGGGATCACCGGCAACTTCCACCTCGCTTCCGGTCCGCATCCGATTGAGTCGTATCATTTTTACGGCGGCCATTGGCATTTGGAGATCGACAACAGCTTGAAGGTCACGCTGCAGCGGGGTATTCCTTTCAAGTATGGCTACACCACGAGCTATATCCCCGAGGGCATCGAATCCGGCGCGATCGTCTGGGAACCGCAAAACTGCTTGGCGACGCTGGAGAACAAAGCGCTGTTTACTCAGGGCGTGTACGGGGAGCTCCGATACTTTTGCGATTGTCTGCTGGAAAACCGGACGGTTGAGAGGGGCTCGCTTGAATTTACGCTGGGGCTGATGAAGGTGTATGAAGCGGCGCTAATCTCCGAGGGGAAAACCATTTACCTGGACTAATCAAAAATGATAAGGATTGGGGGTTGCTGGATGGAGATTAAACTGACGATGCTTAATTCGATGGCAAGCCGCAATTTTACCGAGGCACTGGAATGCTTTGTACGGTGGGGACTGGACGTAGTGGATTTGAAGGATCATATTTTCGGAAAATCGCTCATTCACCTCACGGACGAGGAGACGGAAGCGGCTGCCAAGGCGTTGGAGGAAAGAGGACTGCAGGCATACTGCTTGTCGAGTGAGCTGTTCTATGACGATATCGAAAAGGGGGAGGCGCACTTTCGGTCACAGCATCTGGAGCGGCTCGAGCGGCTGATTGCCATTGCCCGTCGAATGAGGCCGGCCATGATCCGATTGCTCGCTGCGCGCTCCACCCAGCGGGCTAGCTTCAATAACAGCATGACGTATATTCGGCAGCAAGCGCCTTGGCTGATACCCATGTATCAGGAGGCGATCGATCGGATCGCGGCCGCCGGGTTTCAGACGACGATCGAGAACGAGTGCAGAGATTGCATCTTAGCTACCCCGACGGAGGTGACCTCGTTCTTTCAAGCGCTGGCCCGGCCCGGCAAAGTCCACTTCACCTACGATGTGCAAAATTTATGGGAGATGGGCACCTTCCCTACACTGGAAGTTTATCGCACGCTCAAGCCCTTGATCGGTTATCTGCATCTGAAAGGCGGTCGTACCGGCGCTGAAGGCGAGCGCATGGTATGGAAGTCGAGTCTGCAGGATGCTTCCTGGCCGGTAGCTGCGATGGTGGCCGAGGCGGTGCGAGATCAGGTCAGTCCGGTCCTGTGCTTAAACGCATCCCATGGCAAGGAGCTGGCAGACGTTAGCTACGAGCATATCGTTGAACAGGATTTGAGCTTTACCCAGTCGTTGGTCCGAAAGCGGATAACCTAACCTTCGGGAGGTCAAAAAAAATGATGAACGCCAATTCAAAGCGAGCTGCCGCCGCATCGTTCATTACGTTGGTTTTGCTTGGCACAAGCGCATGCTCTTCGCCGATCAACCCAGGTCCTGCCCCATCAGACAGCAAACCGGCTGCAACCGCACCGACACCGGCCGCCCCGGCTGCATCTGCTTCCTCGGCCCCATCGGGGCAGCCCAAAGTGATCAAGGTGTATACAGGCGCAGCCCCGAATGAAACGACGAAGGAAAGCCGGAAAAAAACGATCGAAGCGTTCGAAGCCAAAAATCCCGGCTATAAAATCCAATGGCTGGAGGGTGACAATCAGGTGGAGGGAGGCAAGCTGTCCACCATGCTGAACTCCGGCGTCGAAGTCCCGGATGTGATCAATATCAGCACGGGCCCCGGCCGCATCCAAGCACTGGCTTCCGCCAATCTTATCATGCCTCTGGATCAGCTCTATGAGCAGAACAAATGGAAGGATAAGCTGAATCCCGGCGCTGTCGATTTCATGAAATACAATGCGGATAAAATCTATGAAGTTCCGAATACCGTGGACGCCATCCAGGTATATTACAACAAGGAAATTTTTAATAGGCTCGGTCTCCAGGTGCCGAAAACAAGTGATGAATTTGGCGACGTCCTTAAGAAAATCAAGGCGTCCGGCATGACGCCGATTGCATTGGGCGCGCGGAACGGGTATGCCATCGGCTGGCTGTTCGGCAATATTTTGCAAGCGGTTGCAGGGAGGGCGAAAACAGCTGATATCCTGAACGATAAAGCCCCGTGGAACGATCCGGACGCGGTGAAGGCAGCCTCGTTGTTCGGGGACTGGGTCAAAGCGGGATACATCGACAAAGAAGCGGCGACCATTGACGATCCTGGGGCCAAAGCGAGATTTCTCGATGCGAAGCATGCGATGATTTTTATCGGCGCCTGGTTTCATGTGGAGATCGTGGATAAAAAGATGCAGGATATAGTCGGGATGTTCCCGCTGCCCAGCTTCAAGCCCGGAGAGACCCCCTATCCGACAGGCGGCTTAGGCAACTCCTGGGTGGTCCCATCCCAGGTGAAGGATGTCAGCTTAGCAGCTAAGTGGCTGGATTTCGTGTTGTCGAAGGAATACGCAGCCGTAACGGCGAGCAATCCGGCCGCCGATTCCATTATCCCGAGCAAAGCGGCTAGCGAGGCTAAGCCGGTGAGCAAGCTGCTGGAGCAGTCGATTCAGTCCATATCGGGCGGCTCCGGGTATAATCCAAGCGTATTTATGGGGGCTGAAGCGAAGGATGCGTATTATCAGAATCTGACCGGTATTATCGGCGGGCTCGTGGCTCCGCAGAAAGCGATGGATAACATCGAAGCCGCCGACGCCAAGGAACGGAAAGCGGCCAAGTAACGGCAGACCGATTCGCAATGGACGACGGGGGAGAATCGTATGGACAATCCAATCTCTCCCCCCTACACGGGGGGAAACGTCTTGGTGCGCAAGAAGAGCTCTGCGGCGGCGAGACTGGCGAAGCAGACCATCGTAGTCTTATCCTTTTTGGGGCCGGCCTTGCTGTTCTACGGCTTTTTCATGCTTTATCCGATGGAGGAGGCTATTCGCTGGAGCTTGCTTGATCTCAATGCCAAGAGCACCGTAGCGCATTTTGTGGGGCTGAGCAATTATGTTGAGATCTTAAAGGACAGCGTCTTTCAAAGCTCACTCCTCAACAATCTGGAATGGGTCATGATGGAGCTGCTGCTGGTTGTTTTTCCGGTACTGATCCTTTCCGTGATGATTACGAAGGTGAAGCGGGGGAAGCTGTTTTTTCGCGCTGCCTTTTACCTGCCCGCCGTGCTGTCTATGCCTGTGGTGGCGGTCATCTGGAGCAAAATTTACGATCCGTATATCGGACCCGTCAATTCCTTCTTGAAGCTGATCGGGCTCAAGGGTTTGGCGCTCAATTGGCTTGGCGAGCCGTTCACGGTGCTGCCGGCGCTCATTTTGGCGAGTACATGGGTGGCGTATGGCTTTTACATGGTGCTGTATTTAGCCGGGCTGCAGAGCATCGACTACGATCTGTACGAAGCGGCCGATCTGGACGGTGCGGGGACCGTGAGCAAGTTTCTTCATATTACGCTGCCTTCGCTGAGGCATACGATCAATTTTATCGTCAGTCTCGTGATCATCAACTCGTTCAAAGGCTTCTCGATGGTCTGGATCATCACCCAAGGGGGACCCTTTTACAAAAGCGAGGTGGTGGCAACGTACGTGTACAAACAGGCGTTCAGCAAGTATCAAATCAGCACCGGTGCTGCGGGCAGCGTCATTCTGGCGCTCATCATTATGCTTGTGACCATTGTATTCAACCGCATCCGCGAGAGAGGGGAATAGCCGATGACAGCTCGCGCCAACACCACCCAGCTGCTGCTATGGTGTGCCATGATGGTCCTGCTGGTGCTGCTGGTGACTCCGATTACGTGGGTGCTGTTCAGCAGCTTCAAAGATAATACGGACATTATGAATCATCCGTTCTCGCTGCCTTCCACGCTCTCGCTTGCCAATTACATTAGCGCTTTGAAGATCGGGAAATTTTATGCATTCTTTTCCAACACGCTGTACGTGACGTTTTTCGGTCTGATTCTTGGGGTTGGGGTTGCGACCCTGGCGGGCTATGCGTTTGGACAAATCAGGTTCTGGGGCCGGGAGCCGTTGTTCTACATGTTTCTGCTCGGACTGACGCTGCCCAGCCAGACCGTTATTATTCCGGTTTTCTACTTGCTCAAGTCCATGGGATTGATCAATACGCTGTGGGGCGTCATTTTGGCCTCGGTTGGTATGGGACTTTCGTTCGGTGTGTTCCTGATGCGCAACACCTTCAAGGGCTTGCCGAAGGAGCTGAAGGAATCGGCTTATATGGACGGAGCGGGAGAGTGGCGAACCTTTCTGTGGGTGATGCTGCCCTTGGCGAAGCCGGCGCTGGTGGCGCTCGTCATCTTTACATTCAACGGGCTGTGGAACGAATACCTGCTGCCTCTGGTCGTGCTGATCAAGCCGGATAAGTTCACAATTGCCGTCGGACTGACCGCCTTTCAAAGCGAGCAGTATACGAACTATTCCATCATTTTCGCGGGCGCCGTCATTTCGATGATTCCTAGCATTATTTTGTATCTGATTTTTCAGCGGCAATTTATCGAAGGCTTGCTGTCCGGCGCACAAAAAGGGTAAGAGCTGGATGGCTTTAAATCCCGCACATGACGTGTGGGATTTTTTCATGTGCGCCTCACAGTCGCACAATCTAGGTGGTTCAAATCCACCCGGTAACTTTACCCTTTAAAGTGCCGTAGCCGAAGCAGAAGTCCTAGCTCCAGCAAGGAGAAGGACTGGCAGGGTGTCACTCGTGAGAGGGAATCCGAAGGGCCTGCAGGCAAAGTCCAGCCCGGAATGCGGTGAACCAGAGGTGGCGGCGGTGTTGGGTGACCCGCCATAAAAACGGGGAAACCTATGCGAATCAGCATACTTTGTAGGAAAACAAACAAAGGGATATGACCTGCAAGGCTCATCGACGTGATTAGGGTCAGGATGGATGGAACAGAATGTGCAGATAACTGAGGGAAGTCTCGTAGCTTCCCTGACGCAAACGCGGACAAGGTAGAGGAGGTATAACCCGAAGGGGAAAGCCGAATCGATGGGCTGCGAGATGGCGGATCGTTCCGTAGTAGCGAGTAAGTCTGAGCCGATGAAAGCTGGTAACAGTCTGGAGGGTAAAACTCGGATGAGTATGCGCGCGGGAAAAAAAAATCTTAGTCGCATAACCTGCTTCCACTCCAAAAGAGGGAAGACAGAGGCAAAGGGAACGTGCTTCGTCAAAGCCTGTGAGTTCAAGTGAGTAGAGATCGTAAGCGCCTTAAACAAACGGGCAGAGCCGAGAGGGTACGCCCCGCCGATGACGAAAGAACGTTGGAGGATAAAGGACTGCTGGCGACCTGAGTACGTTCTGCATGGCAGGAGCGATTGACGAAAGTCTAACACGCAGCTATGCAGGACGGAACAAGCAAGGAATCGATCATCTGTAGCGAGAACAAGACCAGCTTGGTGAGTAGCGGTAAAGGTGGTGAAACACCAATGAAACCGAAACGACGATACTACTCTTTGATCGACAAAGTATACCAAATGGATAATCTGCATGAAGCTTGGCTATCGGTAAAGAAGAACCAAGGAAGCGGCGGAATCGATGGCGTGAGTATCGCTATGTTCGAGAAGAACGTGAGCATAAACCTAAAAGAAATTCAAAGGCTACTGCAACAAGACCGGTATAAACCCGACCCTGTCAGGCGACATTTCATTGAGAAGGAAAATGGGACATTAAGACCGTTAGGAATTCCCACAATCCGAGACCGCGTATGTCAGCAGGCAGTACGCCAAGTCATTGAGCCGATCTTTGAGCAAGACTTTTACTACTATAGCTTTGGCTTTCGCCCCGGATACTCCGCGCACCAAGCGATTCAGACGATACGACGAGCAAAGCGCGGCGGATACAACTATGTGGTAGACCTCGACATCATGTCCTTTTTCGATGAAATACCGCATGAGATGCTGATGGAAAAGGTACAAGAACGAATTACTGACGGGAAAGTGCGGACGCTCATTCGCGGATGGCTTACCGCAGGAGTCATGGAAGATGGCCAGTTCCATGAAACGGAAGTCGGGTCACCGCAAGGCGGGGTCATTAGTCCATTACTTGCGAATCTATATTTGAATCATTTCGACTGGGGGATGAAGGAAAAGGGATTTGCCGTAGTGAGGTATGCAGACGATGTAGTCATCCTTTGCAAGTCAAAGGAACAGGCAGAAGAAGCATACCTAGTGGCAAAGACCATCCTAGAAGATGAACTACAACTACGAATGCACCCTGAGAAAACGAAGGTTGTGCACTTCGATGATGGGTTTCGGTTTCTCGGATTCGACTTCTGGAAGGACTATCTCATTGTACCTGACGCAAAAGTGAAGAAGTACAAAGATAAAGTCCGTAATATCACCCGAAGACAACAAGGGATTAACCTTGGCGAAATGCTTAAGAAACTGAATGAAATCGCACGAGGTTTTGGTAACTATTTCGGCATAGGGAACGTAAAGAAGAAGTTTCAACGTTTGGACGAATGGACACGAATGAGGGTTAGAGCCTTCATACGGAAAAAGAAGTCTACGGTTTCCAACTCCCTGCTTCCAAACAAGTTGTTGGAAGCAGCAGGGATGGTATTTCTAACAAGCTTACTCACTACACGTTTCTAATTCAGGCGTGAAATTTGCAGCCCGGCGACGGGTGAAGACAACTCACTCCTGAAGATGGGGAACTGACGAAGGAAAGCCGTGTGCGGGAAATCCGCATGCACGGTTTGACGGGGAGTCCGAGGAAGTAATTCCTCGTCTTACCCTAC
>NZ_VNJI01000008.1:139342-184509 GCF_007786445.1 Paenibacillus cremeus
ACAGCGGCGACGGGTGAAGACAACTCACTCCTGAAGATGGGGAACTGACGAAGGAAAGCCGTGTGCGGGAAATCCGCATGCACGGTTTGACGGGGAGTCCGAGGAAGTAATTCCTCGTCTTACCCTACTTTAACCAAATTAGCGGTGTACCGCTTGGGCCCCATTGGAGTAAAATGGGTGTACTATTTTCCAAGGGGGTGACGCAGCGTATGCTCGAAATTCAATTTTTTCAGCTGCAGCAGGCTTACGGCAGCTCTGCGGCAGCACCGGTGGAAGTCACGGTGGCGGAGCTGACCGAGCTATGGGTGTGCTCCGAACGGAATGTGAAGATGATTCTCAAAAAGCTCGAGTCCGCCGGCTGGATCGAATGGACGCCAGGACGGGGCCGGGGGCATCTGTCCAAGCTGCGGTTTCTCCAAGAGGGAGGCGGGCTGCTGCTGGAGCTGTCCAAGGAGCACGTGCAGAAGGGACAGATGAAGGAAGCGCTGGAGCTGCTAGAGCAGTACGGCCAAGGGACGGACGCGAAAGCACGCTTTATGGCCTGGCTCTCCGACTATTTTGGCTACACGAAAGAAACGGCGTCGGATCGGCCGCGAACGGAAATTTTGCGATTCCCGGTATTTCGCTCGGTGATCACCCTCGATCCGGCCAAAATGTTCTACGCCTTCGAAGCTCATTTGGTGAAGCAAATTTTTAATACGCTGGTGACCTTTCACCAGGAACGCCGGAGCATCGAGCCGCAGCTGGCGCATTATTGGGAATACAACGAGGAGCGGCTGGAATGGACCTTTTACCTGCGGCGCGGGATCCGGTTTCATCATGGTGCGGAGCTGACGGCACACGATGCGGCATTTACGTTTCGGCGGTTAATGCGGGTGAACGATCCGCTGCCGCACCGCTGGCTGTTTCAAGAGGTAGCCGACATTGCCGTGCCGGATGATTATGTGCTTCGCGTGCGGCTGCTGCGGCCGAACCATTTGTTTCTGCGGTATTTGTGCTTTCCAGCTACCAGCATTTTGCCTGCCGAATGGGTCCAAGGGAACGAGGCGCTGCTGGATCGGCAGCCGATCGGCACCGGGCCGTTTCAGGTGAAGGAGCTGACGGACAATCACTATGTGCTGGATACGAATCTGACGTATTTCGAGGGACGGGCGCATTTGGACCGGGTTGAAATTTTCGTCATCCCGCCGGAGGAGTTCGCGCAGCTTCAATTGCCGGCTTGGGAGCAGGTCATTTGCTTTCACAGCGGGGTCAGCGCGGATGCGCAAAGCGGCCGAGGCCCCGACTGGGGCGAAATTCATTTGATCAACGACGGCTGTACGATGATGACGTTCAACGGCCGCAAGGACGGACCGCAAAGTGATATTCGCTTCCGCAAAGCGCTGCACCACCTGATGAACCGCCGAGGCATGATCGAAACCCTCGGGGAAAACCGGCGTTTTCCCGCCTCCGGCCTGCAGCCGCACGAGTATTTGGCGATGGAGGATCATGCGTATGACCCTGCGGCCGCGCGCAAGCTGCTGGAGGAGATGGGGTATGCAGGGGAGCCGTTTCGGATCGCGGTGTCATGGAAGCATCTGAACGATGCGCTTTGGGTGAAGGAGCAGTGCGAGGCCTTCGGGGTTCAGGTAGAGGTTACCGGCTACGAAATTCATGAAATTGTGCTGGACCAGAACATCGACCAGGCCGATGCGGTGCTGCATCAGTTTGTGAACGATGAGGGCGAGGTGTCGCTGCTGGAGCTGTTTCTTCGCAAGGACGGCTTCATACGGAGGCATATGAACGATGACATCGGTGCCCGCATGGAAAAAATCGCCGCCGACCTGCTCGCTTCTCCATCGCCGGATTATCGCAAGCACCGGTTTCGGGAGCTGGAGGCGCTGCTGAATCACGAGCACGTCGTGCTGTTCCTGTTATTTAAGGAACTGAACACGTATTACAATCCGTCGGTGCGCGGCGTTTCGCTGAACTCGCTCGGGTGGATCGATTTTAAACAAATTTGGCTGCAAAATGTCTGAGAGGTGAACTAACCGATGAACGTGACCATACAGTTGGCCGCCTATGAAGAGAAGTCCGTGCTGAGGCAGCTGCTGGAGCTGTATAAGTATGATTTTAGCGAGTATGATTCGTCGCTGGATATGAACGAGCACGTACGGTATGAGTATAAATACTTGGATCACTATTGGACGGAGGAGCGGAGGTCGCCCTTTCTCGTGCGCGTGGATGGGAAGCTGGCCGGCTTCGCCTTGGTGTGGCAGTTCGACCAGACGGCGGAGGGGGTACCGATGTACTCGATGGCGGAATTTTTTGTGATGAAAAAATATCGCCGCACCGGCCTGGGCAAGCAAGTCGCCTGTCATTTGTTCGGGAGGTTTGAGGGGCTTTGGATCGTGAAGCAGGTGGAGGAGAACCTGCCTGCGCGTCAATTTTGGCAAACGGTGATCGCGGAGCACACCGGCGGTCAGTATGAGGTCGTGCGGGAAGACGGCTGGGACGGGCCGATTCACCGGTTTCGATCGCCATGATTTGGACACAAAGAGGTTGTCAAAGAACGATTCAAGGTTAGTTCCAGCATATTAGACACCCTATTCTCCAAGAAATAGGGGATTGGTTTGGAAATGTACATAGCTTGTTCCTTGCTTTCCCTCCATACTGAACAACGAAACGAAATATAGAAACCTGCAAAGGTATGGAGGAGTTCACATCATGAAGAGAAACCAACGAATACTGAAGCCCCTATGCGCAGCGGTACTGACCACAGCCCTGCTGACCGCTTGCGGCGCGAAAGAGGAAGCCAAAACGGGGAGTGCTGCAGCGGAAGACAAATCGGCGGCTCCGTTGCCCATCAGCTTGGTCGTGCAGCAGGTGGGTGAAGTGCCGGGCAAAGACAGCCCGATCCAACAGGCGATGGAGAAATACACCAATACGAAGCTGGATTTCCAATGGATTCCTTCCGCCGCCTTTGATGACAAGATTAACGTAATGGTAGCCTCCGGAGAGCTCCCTAAAGCTATGCGGCTGAAGTGGAACGCGTCGACTTTAAACAGCACACGCGACGGATTATTCCATGAGATCGGCCCGCTGCTCAAGGACTACCCGAACTTGTCCGCTTTGAATCAAATGTATTATGACAACGTGAAAGTCGACGGAAAAATCTACGGCCTTCCGCTGTACCGTGATATCGGCCGTGCGGGGATCGTGTTCCGCAAGGACTGGATGGACAAGCTGGGACTGAAGGTTCCGGTTACGCTGGACGACTGGTATAACGTCTCCAAAGAGATCGCAACCAAGGATCCGGACGGAAACAAACAAAACGATACGTACGCGCTGTTTCTGGACAAAAGCTTCACCGGACCAGGCAGCGCCAATACCATGACCCGTTTGGCCGTAAGCCAGGGAGCGCCGAATAAATGGGGTATGATCAACGGCAAAATGACTCCAGACTTCATGACGAAGGAGTACATGGATACGCTCAAGCTTTTCCGCAAGCTGTATGCCGAGAAGCTGATCAACCAGGATTTCTCCGTCGCTCAAACGACTGATAATGACAACAAGTGGAACAACGGAAAGCTGGGCTTGCGGATTGCGGTGGCTTCAACGGCGGAGGGATATAACGATCTGGTCAAAAAGTCCACTCCGAGTGCGGTAACTGACGTGGCCCCAATGACAGGTCCGAAGGGCATTCTGCTTCCTGGCGAACCAGGGAATAACGGGCTGTACGTCTTCCCGAAATCGTCGGTCAAGACCGAAGCGGAGCTGAAGCGCATTTTGAAGTTCTTTGATCAGCTGCTGGATGCGCCAATGGCTAACCTGCTGGCAAGAGGTATCGAAGGTACTCATTATGAAAAAGCGGATGGCGGCAAAGTGAAGTGGAAGGATCTGACGGCATTCCAGAAAGATGTGAAGCCATACCGCGATATGCTTCCATCCTTTGAAGTCGGCGGCAAGGCGTCCCCACTGCAAAACCCGGAGCTTACCGATAAAATGTGGAAGATTGTGGACGAAAACCTGAAGTATTCCGTACCAAACCCTGCTCTGACACTGAATTCCCCTACCTATACGGAAAAAGGGGCCGAGCTCGACAACATGATGATCGATTCCCAAACCAAGTATGTGATGGGCAAAATCGACGATGCAGCCTGGCAGGCGGAAGTAGACAAGTGGATGAAAGCCGGCGGCAGCAAAGTGATTGATGAATATACCGCCGAGTACAATAAGCTGAACAAGAAGTAATTGTGAAGAAAACCAAGAGGGCCGCTGAATTCCAGCGACCCTTTTTTGGGTTGGAGCTCTCCACGCCGAGTTGAGCTAAGTCAGCTTCCGCCCGCCCGCCTCGAGCTTGCGCTTCGCTTCCGCGACGTCCGCATCGCTGACGTCCCGATCGCCGTACCGCACCTGCTCGTACAGCGGCACGATCGCGCGGGGCTCCGCCTCCGCCTTCCGCTGGCTTTGCTCCCACTGCTCCAGCTCTCGGCCTGTCTCCTTCGGCGTCAAGTGGGGCTTCACCCGGTACCCCGCCTTCACGCCCGTCTCCAGCATAGCCCGATACAAAAACCGCACCCGCTCGCGGTTATCCTTGAGCTCATGCCAGCCCGGCTCCTTGCCGCTGCCGCCTTGAAAAAACCGCCGGAACCGGGCGGCAAGGCCGTCGCGAAGCTCCTCCCAGTCGACCAGGCTCTCCACATCGTCCTGATAGCCGGTGCCGGAGTCCCGCAGTCCGCCTTCCTCTAAGTACGCCCGCAGCCAAGAGATCGCTCGACGAATCCAGCGAGCCAACACGCGAATCAGCTGGTACAGCAAAAACACAATCATAACAGCTGCCACCACATAGGCGAAAATTAAAGCGGCTTTTTCCAGCAGCACCCACCACCAGGCCGCCTCTCCGGGAGGCTCCTGACCCATGGGCGGGGGAGGCGCCGGCTGATCCGACTGCGTGGGACCACTCGGCTGATCAAACAGGCTGAGTACCCACAAGAGCGCCAAAATCAGCTGATCCTTCAGCCAGATCACAGCCTCCTCCAGCTGCCGGTACAGAGCAAACACGAGAATCGCCGCGAACACGATCGAGATCAGAATGCGATTTTGCAAAACCACGGTGGAAGCGAGCACGACGTCTTTTTTACTGGACAACGTTTCTTTGCGAAGATTGCCCTGATTCACCATCAATAGCGTGACAGCGAGCGCTGCAATCCCGCACCAAGTTAAAGCTGCATACTCAGCCGCCGTAAACGTGGGTACGATTCGCGTCACAACAGAGGTAGCGAAATAGAGGATCATGCCCAGCAAATAAAAGCTGCCCGGAAAATAGTCCTGCCAAGCCATCCGAGTCATCTGTGACCCGCGATAGGTGAGCAGCCACACGAACAGCCAGCCGTAGATTAGCACATAGCTGCTGCCGAAGAACAGGAATGTCCATCCGAAAGCCAGCGCGATCAAGCAGCCATGCAGCCGGTACTTTTGATGCAGTACGGAGATGCCGCCCACAGCATAGCCCACCGCGTAACAGAGCGGCAAAGCTGCAAACCAGAGCCACCGCAGCATAGGCGGTTCCGACGGCAGCGCATACAGGATAACAAGGAACAGCGCCGGAAAAAACAGAAGCAGCTCCACCAGCCCTTTGGCTACGGCCAAACCAAGTGCAGCAGCATAAGCCTTCATGCCCCGACACCTGCCTCTTCCATGGACGAGGACGACATGGATGACTCCTCAACCTCGTCCCCCTCCAAAATAAACACGTCCACCGCGTTCCCGTTTCGGCGCAGCTCCTCGATCGGGGCAATCATTTTCTCCCCGACGTAGGCGGAAAGGATCAGAATGTCCATCCCGCTGACCATCCGCTCCACCTCCTGCTCCAGGAAGGTATCAAATGGCACGGCCCGCGCCACAATCAGCTTAGCCATCGTTTCGAACAGAAACTCCAGCTGAGCGGCTCCGTTCATCGGCTCTACCCGGACCGGCTCCTTCGGGTCATCGATCGAGTAGGCGTTCGTGCCGAAGCCTGTCTCCATCCCGCGCTCGATGCCGAGCTGGGCGAAGGCGGCGGCGTAGGCGATCCCTTTTTCCATCAGGGGGACGTTGTTGACTTGGCTCCACATTTTTTCGTGGTCCTCCACGTTGAAGTAGATCAGGAGCCGGTGCTCCGCCGTGTAATCGTGCTGATGCACCTGAAGCCGGCCGCTGCGGGCGGTGGCCTTCCAGTTGATCCCCTTCAGCGGGTCGCCCCAGCGGTACTCCCGGGTCCCGGAGATCATGAACGGATCGTCGACGATCCAGCGCCGCACGGTCACATCGCCTTGCCAGCTGTGGCTGGGCAGGTCGATCCCTTCCAGCGTTGCAGGCTGCGGATAGACCAGCAGCTCCCCGCCGAGCGTCAGCTGCTGACTGGAACGGTTCAGCCCCAGCATATCCCCCGACGTCAACGTAGCCGTACTCAAACGGTAGCAGCCTCGCTTCAGGCAGGTGATGTGGTGACGACGCGTAATTTGCATGTAGGGCATTAGGCTAAAAAAGCTGCGGTGGTTCTGAAACATAACCCCGTCGCTAATATCGAGATTGAACTGCCGCTCAAACTTCAGATTGGCGTGAATGAGCGACTCCAGCCGCAGCCAAGGTACAGGAAGCAGCTTGCGGTTCGATATGCGCTCGACCATTTCAATTTGCTCACCGGGCAGACACGAACGCACGCTAAAATACCGCTCATACCGCAGCCCCCGCTGACCGAACCGGTTAAACAGCCAGCCCTGCACGCCAGCCACAAGCACTGCGACGAACAAAAACCAATGAATACCCATTTTCGCTTCACGTCCTATTCTCCGAAGCTGGTGCTGCTGCTACAAAAATGAGCCGGTCTCCGCTGGCACAGGAATGTCCGTCAGGATCTTGTCCAGGATGGCCTGAACGGCATCTTGGCGTGAACGTACGCCGGCCTTCAGCACGAGGCGGTGGCCCAGCACCGGACCGGCCAGCGCTTTGACATCGTCGGGGGTGACAAAGTCCCGCCCGCGTAAAATCGCATGCACCTGAGCCGCCTTGAGCAGCGCTTGACTGCCCCGCGGACTGACGCCGACGGCGACATCGCTGTGGGAGCGAGTCTTTTCCACAAGCTGCAGCAGGTACGCGAGGACGTCATCCGACACCGTCACGCTGGAGTAGCTTTGCTGCGCTTGGATGATATCCGCCGCTTCGGCAACGCTTTCAATCGTCTCCAGCGGACTGCTTGCTTTGAACCGTTTAAGGATCTGCAGCCCTTCCTCGTTCGTCGGGTAGCCCATCTTAATCTTGAACAGAAACCGGTCCAGCTGCGCTTCCGGCAGGGGGAAGGTGCCTTGATTCTCGATTGGGTTTTGCGTGGCGATAACAAGAAATGGACGCTCTAAGCTGTGCGTTTCGCCATCGATGCTGATTTGGCGCTCCTCCATACATTCGAGAAGGCTCGATTGCGTCCTCGGCGTGGCTCGGTTGATTTCGTCGGCAAGCAGCAGGTTGGTGAAAAGCGGGCCTGGACGGAATTCGAATTCGGACAGCTTCTGATTGTAAAAATGAATGCCGCTGAGGTCCGAAGGCAGGAGGTCCGGGGTGAACTGGATGCGTTTAAAGCTGCAGCCGAGGGACTGTGCCATGGCTTTGGCCAGCAGTGTCTTGCCTGTGCCGGGGACATCCTCGAGCAGCACGTGCCCGGACGCGATCAGCGCGATCAGCAGCTTGTCGATGACGTCCTCTTTGCCGACGATGACGCGATTGACGTTGCTTCGAATGCGGTCCGCCAGCTCTTTGATATGCGCGAAGGACATGAGTGATTTCTCCTTTTTCAATAAAGGGATAGAATGATGGTAAATTCAGTATATATGGAAAGCGGCAGGAAATCGAGATGAAATGAAAGGGGCGAGGATAGGCATTCGATACCGGAACTACATTCCGCTATTTGATCTCCAGAGAAAGCATTTTTTAAATTAGAGGAACTAGCTTCCGCTATCGGAGCCCTAACACCAAAGATTTTGGTGAAAACAAGCGAATAACGGAAGTCCGTTCCGCTAATCCCAACGCGAAAGCCCGTGTGCATCAGTGGCATAAAAAAAACTTGCTCCCCAATGAGGAGCAAGTTCCGTTCTACGTCCCGAACTGCGCCCGATGCAGCCGGCTGTACACGCCGCCCGAGGCGACGAGCTCCTCGTGCCGGCCCTGCTCGGTGACGCCTTGCTCCGTCACGACGACGATGCGGTCCGCGCTGCGGATCGTCGCCAGACGGTGGGCGATCACGAGCGTCGTGCGGCCGACGGCGAGCTCCGCGAGCGACTGCTGGATCGCCGCCTCCGTCTCCGTGTCGAGCGCTGAGGTCGCCTCGTCGAGGATCAGAATCGGCGGATTTTTGAGGAACATCCGCGCGATGGCGAGCCGCTGCTTTTGCCCGCCGGACAGCTTCACGCCGCGGTCTCCGACCAGCGTGTCAAGGCCGAGCGGCAGCGAGCGCACAAACTCCTCCAGACGCGCCCGACGGGCCGCGTCCCAAATTTCCGCCTCCGTCGCGCCCAGCTTGCCGTACACAATGTTCTCCCGCAGCGTGCCGGAGAACAGGAACACCTCCTGCTGCACGATGCCGATGTGCCCGCGCAGCGAAGCCAGCGTCATCGCCCGGATGTTCATCCCGTCGATGGTGATGCTGCCCGCTTCGATCTCGTAGAAGCGAGGCAGCAGGCTGCACAGCGTCGTTTTGCCGGCGCCGGACGGCCCGACGAAAGCGATCGTCTCGCCGGCGCGAATCGTCAGATCGACGCTTTGCAGCACCTTCGCATGATCCTCGTAGCCGAACGTCACGCCCTGAAACGCGATATCCCCGCGCAGGCTCCGCACCTCGATTGCATCCGGCCGATCCGCGACATCCGGCTCCGTATCGAGCACCTCGAGAAATCGCTTGAACCCGGCCATCCCCTTCGGATAGCTTTCGAGAAAGGCGTTAATTTTTTCAATTGGCTTGAAGAAAATGTTGATGAGCAGCAGGAACCCGACGAACTCCCCGTAGGACAGCTGCCCCCGCACGACGAACCACGCCCCGCACAGCAGCACGAACAAGCTGATCAGCCGCATCAATAAGTACATTCCCGACGAGCTGAACGCGATAATCCGGTACGAATGCAGCTTGGCGCGCCGATAATTGCTGTTGCTGACCGTAAATTTGTCCATTTCATGCGCTTCGTTCGTAAACGTCTGCACCACTCGAATGCCGGTCACACTGTCCTCCACCTGCGCATTCACGTCGGCGATATCGGTGAACATCTGCTTGGCCGCCTTCACCAGCTTCAGGTTGCACACCACGACGAGCCAGATCAAGAGCGGAACGATGAGGAACGTCAAGCAGGCGAGCTTCCAATTAATGAAAAGCATCATCGTAAACGCGCCCAGCAGCGTCATCACCGCAATAAACACGTCCTCCGGCCCGTGGTGAGCCATCTCCCCGATCTCGAACAAATCATTGGTCAGCCGCGACATCAGGTGGCCGGTCTTGTTGTTGTCAAAAAAGCGGAACGACAGCTTCTGAATATGCCCGAACAGCTGCCGCCGCATGTCATACTCGATGTTAATGCCGAGCTTATGCCCCCAATAGGTTACGACAAACTGCAGGCCGGTGCTGCCCAGGTACATCAAGAGCAAGCCGACGCACGCCCAGAGAATCAGGGACCAATCCTTGCCGGGAAGCAGGTTGTCGACGATCGATTTGACCGCCAGCGGAAACGAAAGCTCCAGCAGCGCGGCAACGACCGCGGAAGCGAAGTCTAGCACGAACAGCTTCGTATAAGGCCGGTAATAGCTAAAAAATCGACGAATCATAGGTTCACGCTCCATGCTGGGTTTTTGCCATTATAAGGTCTGCACCCGCACGGCAACAAGGGAAAAATCAGCTATAACACACGATATTTTCGGATTGCGCATTTGGGCAGGGGATGGTACTATAAAGTTGTCAGTATACAAAACCTTGGTTTAGTATACTAAACTCACAGTGTGGAGGAAGCATGGAAAAGAAGTATTGGGTACCGGCACTGGAAAAAGCAAACGACGTGCTCCTAACGATCTCCGAGCAGCCGTCCGGGCTGAAGCTGATCGACATCTCCAAGCGGCTGGGCATTAACAAAAGCTCGATGTTCTCGCTGCTCAATACGATGGAAGAGCTGGATTGGGTCGTACGCGAGTCGGACGGCACTTACTCTTTGGGCTCCAAGCTGGGGTACATTGGAAACGCTTTTTTCAAGCAGTTCAGTCTCATCGACCGGTTTCGGAAGGAAGCGTCCGTGACCAAGCATGTGATTCAGGAAACGATTCAGCTAGCGAAGCTGGAGCAGCATGAGGTGCTTTATTTAGCCAAGGAAGAGATGCCCTCGCCGGTCCGATTGGCTTCGGAGCCCGGCAAGAAGCTGCCTGCGCACTCGACTGCACTCGGGAAGGCGATGCTAGCCTGGCTTGATGAGGCGGAATTGAAAGCGCTGTTTCAGAGCGAAGAGCTGGAGCCTTGCTTAACCCCGCTGACGCTGCGAAGCCGAGATGCACTTCTGGCGCAGCTTCAAGTGGTGAGGGAGAACGGGTATGCCTTCGATTTGCAGGAGGCGGTGATGGGCTTTTGCTGCGTGGCGGCCCCGGTTCGGGGAAGCAGCGGTGAAGTCGTCGCAGCGATCAGCTGCTCGATGTTCCAGCACGAATGGGAGCAGAAGCGGGAGCTGGCAATTAGTGAGATTTGTGCGCTCGCCAAGCGGCTGTCCCACGTCTAACGGTTATTCTTTTTCATTTTAATATAAGCCAAAGGAAGTGACCTGATCTTGAGACTGCAGAACAAGATTACCCTCATTACCGGTTCCGGCTCCGGAATCGGCCAAAGCTCGGCGGTGCTGTTCGCCCGTGAAGGCGCAACGGTAATCGTCAACGATCTGCTGGAGGAAAAAGGCCAGGAGACGATCGAGCTGATCCGCCAAGCGGGCGGCGACGCAATGTTTATTCAAGCCGACGTGACGAATCCGGATTCCGTCAAGGCGATGGTGGATACCGTCATCGAGAAGTACGGCCGCATCGACGTGCTGTTTAACAATGCAGGTGTTAGCGGTGTCGGTGCGATTCACGAGGTGGAGCCGGATGCATGGGACCGCGTCATCAGCATCAACATTCGCGGCGTGTACCTGCCATGCAAATACGTGCTGCCTCATATGATGGAGCGCAAGGCAGGCTCTGTCATCAACATGTCTTCGTGCATAGCCGAGATCGGGTTGGCTCGCAGAGCTTCGTATTCCGCCACCAAGGGCGCCGTGCTGGCTCTGACCAAGTCGATGCAGGTTGATTACGCGCCATACGACATTCGTGTGAATGCGCTGCTGCCGGGGACGGTGCTGACGCCGTTTGTAGAGGATTATTTGAAAAAGTCGTACGCCAATCCGGAGGAGGGCTACGAATCGCTTAAGCGTCGCCAGCTCAGCGGCGATCTGCTTCGTCCGGACGACATCGCCAAGGCGGCGTTGTTCCTGGCCTCCGATGAATCCAAGTTTATGATGGGCTCCCCGTTGTATATCGACGGCGGCGTCGTGTTTGGCAAAAATGTTTAAACAATAAACTATAAAACTCTAAGGAGACTGAACTCATATGAAACTGCTTACTTTTATCGAAAACGGACAGCAGCAGCTCGGCGTCAAAACGGACCGCGGTATTGTACATATTTCCAAAGCGCTTGAGGTCATTCCTGCGGACGGCGCGGTAGCGCGCAATGTGCATGAAGTGATCGACGGCGGCCAAGCGGCGGTAAGCGCTCTGGATGCGTATGTTTCCAAAGCACTAGCAGCGGGCGGCAGCGACGCTTATGTGCTGGACGAAGCGAACCTGACACTTGGACCTTGCGTAACCCACCCGAACAAAATCATTTGCGTAGGTCTGAACTACCGTCAGCATGCGATCGAGACGAACGCGGCGATTCCGAAATTCCCGATTCTGTTTAACAAGTTCAACAACACGCTGACAGGGCATGGACACGATGTGGAGCTGCCGATTCGCGTGACGAGCCAAGTGGACTATGAAGCGGAGCTGGTTATCGTCATCGGTAAAGAGGCTAAATATGTAGCCAAAGAAGACGCGTTGAGCCACGTGTTCGGCTACTGCAACGTGAATGACTTGTCCGCCCGTGACCTGCAAATGCGCACCCAGCAATGGCTGCTCGGCAAAACATGCGATGGCTTCAGCCCGCTCGGACCTTACCTTGTAACCGCTGATGAAGTGGGCAACCCGAACGATCTCAGCATCAAATGCATCGTCAACGGCGAGGTTCGCCAAGACTCGAACACGTCGGATATGATTTTCCACTGTGATGAGGTTGTCAGCTACATTTCGCAGCACATGACGCTGGTGCCTGGCGATATTATTTTGACGGGTACGCCTCAAGGGGTTGTGCTCGGCTATCCGGAAGACAAGCGCGTTTATTTGAAGGACGGCGATGTCGTGACGATCGAGATCGAGAAGCTTGGATCGCTGACGAACCGTATGGTGAACGAAAAGGCATAACGCCGGGAAAAGGAGCCCTACATGGCAGGACATATTACATCAGGAGCCGAGGCGTTGGTCATGGATTCGCGCGATCACGTCGCCACGGCGATCAAGGATTTGAACGCGGGTGACCGGATTACGTACCGCTTGCAGGATCAGGTCAAGGAGCTGACGCTGGTCGAGCCGGTGCCTTTCGGGCATAAGGTGGCGATCGGCGACATTCCGCTCGGCACCGACATTCGCAAGTACGGCGAAGTGATCGGACGTACGACGGAGGTTGTTCAAGCCGGCCAGCACGTTCATGTGCACAATGTGGAAGGCATTCGCGGACGCGGAGATCAAGCGAAAGCATAATGAAATGTATAAAGATCCGCATAGGATAGGCTTGCAAGGGTTTTGCAACCAGAAGGAGAACGAAGCATGACTCACATGATGGGATATAGAAGACCGAACGGTGACGTAGGCATCCGCAATCATCTGCTTATTATTCCTACCGTTATCTGCTCGAACCAAGTGTGCAACCGGATTATGCAAATGGTGCCGGAAACCGTAGCCATCCCGCATCAGCACGGCTGCAGCCAGATCGGCGCCGATAAGGAGCGTACCTTTGAGGTGCTGGCAGGGACAGGACGCAACCCGAACGTCGGCGGCGTCATCATCATCAGTCTCGGGTGCGAGGTCGTGGATCCGCATGCGCTGGCTGAGGCGATTCGTCCGACCGGCAAGCTGGTCGAGGTGTTCGACATTCAATCGGTCGGCGGCTCGGTTAAAGCGATTCAGCACGGCGTAGAGCTGGCGAAAAAAATGCGCGCGGAGCTCGATGCCATGAAGCCGGAGCCGGTGCCGTTCAGCGAGCTGATCATCGGCGTGAAGTGCGGCGGCTCGGACGCAACGTCCGGTCTTGCCTCCAACCCGGCGCTCG
Organism: Paenibacillus cremeus; assembly: GCF_007786445.1. GTDB lineage: Bacteria > Bacillota > Bacilli > Paenibacillales > NBRC-103111 > Paenibacillus_G > Paenibacillus_G cremeus. The sequence continues at coordinate 152,769 of NZ_VNJI01000008.1, forward strand.
GCGCTGCAGCGGACACGCTGATTCAGCAGGGCGGCGGCGTCGTGATCGGGGAGACGACCGAAATTATCGGCGCCGAGCACGTGCTTGCTTCCCGCTGCTCGACGCAGGAGACGACGGATAAGCTGTACCATATCGTCGACCGCTTCGAGAAAGAGGTCGAGCGAATGGGCGCGGACATGCGCGGCGGCAACCCGAGTCCCGGCAACATCGCCGGCGGCCTGTCCACGATCGAGGAGAAATCGCTCGGCTGCATCAGCAAGTGCGGCAACGCCCCGATCGAGGGCGTGATCGAGTACGCCGAGTCCATTCCGAAGCACGGGCTGTACTTCATGGACTCCCCGGGGAACGACATCGAGTGCGTCTCCGGGATGGCGGCCGGCGGCGCGCATCTGGTCTGCTTCACGACCGGTCGCGGAACGCCGACGGGCTCGGCGGTTATTCCGGTCATTAAGATTACCGGCAATAAGCGCATGTTTGAGCGGATGTCCGACAACATGGACGTCGATGTCAGCGACATGCTGGAAGGTACGCTCAGCCTGGAGGATGCCGGCAGCATCGTTTGGGAAGAAATCCGAGCCGTCACCAGCGGCAAGCTGACCAAGGCGGAAATCCTCGGCCACACCGAGTTCAGTATCAACCGAATCGGCCCAAGCTTGTAAGTCTGTCTATATTACGCCCTTCCGTCCATCGGAGGGGCGTTTTCCTTTCTGCCGTCCGCCTCCAGTCTTTGGAGGAAAAAGGTTTATTTGCAAAAGGAGTGAGGAGAGCAGAGTAGTTCCCGCAGAGTTTACGTGTCGCCTTTGAAAATGGATTCCATCCTCCTTAATAAATTAGTGGGAATCCATTTTCAAGAGCGACCGAAGGGAACTGACTCTGACTCGGAGCACTGCTGCTTTTGCATGTAGAATTTTGTCGTCCAAAGACTAACTCTCCTAATATATATCTTAAACTTTCTAAAAATTTCCTCGGTATAGTAGGGATAGTGAGAGGGAACTAGGAGGTGTGAGCGTATGAAGGAAATTCATATGTTGTATAAAGGAAGAGTATGTCAGGGACGAGTAGCGTATGAAGGGGCCGACGTGATGGAGCTGCGGGTGACCTCACCGTTCTCGTTTAAGTACGGGGAGTCGGTGGTTTGCTATGACTTCAAGAGGCGGCTGAATATGCGGGTTATACAGGGATCAGGCTCCAAGTTGATTGTAGCACCGGAAGAAGCGGAAATATTCCGAATCGGCGAGCAGCCGATGAAAACATTCGAGGAATTGTACCGGGACGAGTCCAAAGTGTTCACCAGCTTCAAGCTCAATACGTTCGGGACGATTAGTAAGGACTTCAAGACGTACGCCGTGCGGTTTGCTGATGTAAGCCGGCTCGGGTTCGGATTTGAGATCGACGACTTTTCCATTCGACTCAACCAAGTGTACGACTCAATGATCATTTGTAACGAAGAGACGATTCATCCGAAGCTAATTGTACGGTACGCGCATATTCTGGAGAAAAAGATTCGATACGGGGCGGAAATTCACGCCATCTCGAACAAGGATTTGAATAAGCTGCGATATTATATTGCTTCCAAGCAATTTTAAAAAGAGGAAACCCGGCGCACCGTGAGCAGAAGCGGAGGCGGCCGGGTTTTTTTGGCGTTAAGCGAAAGGAAAAAAAGGGTTACCGGATCAAGCGGCCTTCCACCCACACGCGCTGCAGCTCCAGCTCGGGCGAAATGAGCAGCAGATCGGCCATCTTGCCTGCGGTGATGCTGCCGGTGGTCTCCTCCAGGCCCAGCAGTCGGGCCGGGTTCAAGCTCGCCAAGCGGCTGGCCAGCTCGACGCTGGTACCGGTGTGGCGAACCACGTAGCGCAGCGCATCGACCATCGTCAGCGTGCTGCCGGCGAGGCTGCTCCCGTCCTTCAAGCGGGCGACGCCGTCCTTCACGACGACATCGAGACCGCCGAGCGAGTAATCGCCGTCGCCGAGTCCCGCGGCAGACATCGCATCGGTGATGAGGAGCAGCTGGTCCGGCGCTTTCAATTGCAGCAGCAGTCCGATGCAGGCGGGGTGAACGTGATGCCCATCAGCGATAATTTCCGCGGAAATTGACTTTTGAGTCAGCACGGCGCCGACGACGCCCGGCTCACGATGGTGCAGGCCTTTCATGGCGTTGAACGTATGCACCGCATGACTTAGGCCATGCTGTACCGCTTCAACGATTTGCGCGTAAGTCGAGTCCGTATGCCCGCACGCGGCAACAATGCCTTGCTCGGACAGCAAGCGGATCAGCTCCAGCGCGCCATCCGTTTCCGGCGCCAGCGTCATCATTTTGACCAAGTCTGGGTATTGAGCGATCCACTCGCGCATCCACTGGGACTGAGGAGGGACGATAAAGCTTGGATTTTGGGCGCCGGGCCATTTCGGGCTGATGAACGGGCCTTCCAAATGGACCCCTGCAAGCTTGGCATGCGGCATTCCGCCTTCACGGCGTGTAAAAGCATCCACTGATTCAAGCACCCGATCAATCGCTTCACGGGAGGCAGTCACCGTGGTAGCTAGCATGGTCGTGGTGCCGTTTTGACTGTGGAAGTGAGTAATTCCCTCCAGCGATTTCTGCGTACCGTCCATAAAATCGTGACCATACCCGCCATGCACGTGCACGTCAATAAAACCGGGCAGCAGCCAGCTGCCTTTGGCATCCAATAGCTCCGCGGCGGAGCTGCGATCCGCTTCACTCAGGGAATCCATGGAGCCGACGCTTTGAATCCGCCCTCCGGACACCTTGACGAAGCCCGATTCGATGGTGCTATCAAGCGTTACGACTTTAGCATTTACAATGATAAGTTCCGCTGCTGTGTTCATCATGCCAATTTACTCCCCGCTTCCGAGTCTAATAGGACGACGACATGCGGGTGGGTCTGCAGCAGCGAGGCTGGAACCTCCGTCGTGATCGGTCCTTGCAAGGCCTGCTTTACAATGTCTGCTTTATCGATACCGCGGACCACGAGCAGGATCATTTTCGCTTTGAGAATCGTTCCGACACCCATCGTAATCGCATGGCTCGGCACTTCCTCCGGCGTGTTGAAAAAGCGTGCATTCGCCTCCCGCGTCTGCTCGCGAAGCTTAACGACGTGCGTGCCGCGGATCAGGGAATGATCCGGCTCGTTAAAGCCGATATGGCCGTTATGGCCAAGTCCGAGCAGCTGAAGATCGATCTGCTTCGCCTGCTCCAGCAAGCTGTCGTACCGCTGGCATTCCTCTTCCAGATTCGTGGCCATACCGTTAGGGATGTGGCACTGCTCCGGAGTAACGTTGACATGTCCGAGCAGATGCTTTTGCATGAAATAGTAGTAGCTTTCCGGGTGGGAGCGGTCCAAGCCGACATACTCATCCAAGTTAAAGGTCGTTGCTTTGGAGAAGCTGACGAGCCCTTGGCGGTAGATTTGCACCAGCTCTTCATAGATTCCGATCGGCGTGCTGCCTGTAGCCAGCCCTAGAATGGCACGCGGATTCGTTTGCAGCATCCCGGTCAAAATTCCGGCGCCTGCTTTGTTCAGCTCTTCATTCGAGCGAAAGGTCAAAATGTTCATACGAGCTATTTCCTGCTTTCTTTGTGGTATTTTTTCACCTGCTGGTACGAATGCTCGAGCAGCGGGACGTATTCGTCAAACTGTTCACTTACAAGCGCAGTAAATAAAATATCGATTACATGCAGCAGCGCGATTCTGGAGGCCATGTCGCCGCGCCGCATCCCTTCCTCAAGCGAGGAGGCAAACAGCCGGATATCCGACGTTTGCGACAGCCGATTCATGCCGAACTTGGTCAGCGAGATGGTCAGCGCCCCGCGTTCTTTCGCACATTGCAGCGCATCAATCGTCTCGTGCGTTTCGCCGGAGTAGGAGATGGCGACCGCGACATCCTCCTTGGACAGGCTGGAAGCCGCCGTGATCTGCATGTGGGAGTCGGACCAGTGCTGGGCCATTTTGCCGATTCGCACCAGCTTCTGCTGAAAATCCAGCGCAACGATGCCGGAGGTGGCCATCCCGTACAGATCAATTCGCCGCGCGGAGCGGAGGGCATCAACTGCGCGCCGCAGCTCGCTCAAATCCAGCTGGCGTGTCGTATCGGAGATGGAGCGCAGATGGTTCGACTCGATCGCCTGCACAATGCTGGCCAGCGAATTGCCCGCAACGATGTCTTGGTAAGAGTTCTGCCCCGGTGTCTGTACGAGCTCGGCACCAAGCTTCATCCGAAAATCGGCATACCCCTTAAACAAAAAGCTGCGGCAAAACCGCGAAACCGTCGCTGTACTCGTACCCGACTTCTCAGAAAGCTCCGTGATGCTGAGGTGCACGGCCTCATGAGCATGGTCCAAAAGATATTGCGCCAGCTCTTGTTCCTTGCGGTGTAGAGCGGGTTGTTTTTCACGGATCGCCTGCAAAATGCTGGACATGGACGGATCACCTTAATTTTGCGTTAAATTTATTTACTTAATTTTAAATGAATGAAGAAAATTATTTACATCATTATCATATCCAATGCACGGCAATTATGCAACCGATTTGCACCGCCGCCCCAGCTATTATTTCCCTGAGCAGCAATCCAAATTACTCCAGTCGAAAATAGATGAAAAAGTCATGAAACGCGTTCGTTTTTTGTAAAATGTAGTCCTATTCTCTTATTTCCATGGTAAAATAAAACTATCTATGTCTACTAGAGGTGAAATATGTCGAAACGCAAAGAGCCTGCCCATAAGAAGCGAGGAAAGCGCCATGTTCACAAGCCGATGACAGCATTGCTGGCTGCTGCATTGTCGGTGGGACCGGCATTCTATTCGTTGGGTGCTGCTGAAGCCCAGGCTGCTCCTCCGGTAACGCTGCTGCCGATCAAAGATATCACTGGCGTGCCGGGTGAGACTTTCAGTCTAAATCTAGCGGATTACTTCGGTCCGGGAAACGAAACTAGCACGTTTAATGTAGTGGCTACAAACTCCGAGATTGTCAAAAAAGCGCAGTTCGGCAGCAAGCTCGAATTGTACCTGGACCACCCGGGGATGACGACGTTTACCGTCACGCTGGGCAGCGGCACGGTCAGCGAAAGCTTTAACGTCCGAGTCATCGATCCGGGAGCCGATGGGAAGCTGGATGTCATTGATCTCGTCCGATTCATGAACAACAATCCAGGCGCCATCACTTCACGAGACGGCGCGACCGGCGTACTCAATAAGGTAGAACCGGCGGTCAGCAAAGTGAACCACGCGCCAACGCCGAACACGTTTCAATTTCAAATTCCCTACTCTGGTTCGCAGGCTTTGGTGCGTTTGGCGCAAATATTCCGAGATCCGGATGGAGACTCGCTAACCTTCCAGGCTGAGCCTGTCATTCCGGGCGGTGAGGGAGTGACGGCCTCCGTGACTGGGAATGAGCTCACGTTCACGGGGGACTTAATAGCAGGAACGGCGGGTGCCACCTTCCGGATTACAGCGACGGATAGTGCGGGGCTGTCGGCCGTTCAGTTCCTGACGCTCGTGCCTAATCACAACCCACAGACGGTAGCTACCGCTACTTACAGTGTCTACGCTCCGCTTGGTACGGTGCCTGCTCCTATTAACCTCAGCCCGTTTTTTATGGATCCGGATGGGGATCCGATTACGTATTCCGTCACTCCACCAGTTAACGGCGGGGTCACAGCGAGTGTGTATGGCTCTACGCTAACTTTCTCTGGTGTGATGAGCAACAACCCTACGGAATTTAGCGTATGGGCGAGGGATAATAAGGGCGGATACTCGAATCCGTTCTTGGTGATTCTGAACCCTAACAGTACAGCGCCGACTGGTAATCATACGCCGACAGTGACACAGCAAACGTACGGTCTAGTCTACAGACAAGGCGATATGGTGCATCCGATCAACTTGGCGAGTAATTTCAGCGATCCGGACGGCGATGCGCTGAGTTATTCTTTGAGCGCTTTCAATAGCGGAGGCCTTAATCCTTCCATAAGCGGTTCTATGCTTTCGTTTACCGGCAAGCTGCTATCCGACGCCTTTTTTGTAGTGAAGGCAGATGACAACCGCGGCGGGAAAATAACGGCAACTTATCAAATTACAGCGACTCCCAATAACTCTCCAACGGTGTCGCAGCAGGTGTACAGCTTTGACTATCCTGTAGGTACTACTAAGCTGCCCACGTTTGAGTTGGGTCAACTATTTAACGATCCGGACGGGGATCCACTCCAGTACAGCTATACGACATCTGATGACGGAGGCCTCATTCCAACGATCATCGGCTCTACGCTAAGCTTCGGTGGTCAGTTGGAGCGGAATGCTTCCATCATTGTATCCGCTACCGATGGCAGGTACGGTTTTGCTAGCGCCTATTTCTATTTCAATGCTGCGGCAGTGAATCACGCGCCAACGGTAACGCAGCAGACCTACGGTTTTACTTATCCGCAAGGCGATTTCGTACAATTAAGCTTTGATTTGAGCGAAAACTTTAAGGATCTGGACGGGGATGCACTGCAGTTCACGATCACGTCGTCATCAACCGCTGGAGATATCAGCCCAGAGCTTAACGGATCGAACCTATCCTTCACCGGCAAGCTGAACTCGGACGTGACCTTTACTGTTACGGCATACGACGGCAAGGGAGGTACTGCTGAGGCGTATTATTACTTCAACGCGCAAGCTCCTGCAAACCATGCTCCGACGGCGGTGCAGCAGGTGTTCAGCTTTACATCCAAGCAAGGAAGCTATGTGGAATCGATCGATTTATCCGGAAACTTTACGGATCTGGACAACGATAGGTTGGAATATTCGGTTACACCACAATTGCCTTCGGGCTTCAACCCAATCGTCAGCGGCTCGCTGCTTATGTTCAACGAGAAAATGCCATCCGATGCGACGTTTACTGTTACGGCAAGCGATGGGCACGGCGGAACGGCGCAGGCGGAGTATCACATCATTGCGGAGCTGAATCACGCACCGACGGTGATGGAGCCGAATTATAATTATACATATCTGTCAGGCAGCAGGGTGAATTCCATCGATTTGGCAAACGATTTCGCCGATTCCGACGGAGATCAGCTTCAGTACAGTTACACGACAACGGATGCTGGTGGACTGTATCCTGAAATCAGCGGCTCCATGCTGTTATTAGGTGGTCAATTGGATCGTGATGCGACCTTTATCGTGACGGCAGAAGATGGCCAGGGCGGTAGTATGAAGGCGAATTATAACTTCAAGGTGAACCACGCACCAACAGTGACGGAAGCGACATACAATTTAACTTATCTAATAGGTAGCGCAGTGAATTCGGTCGATTTGTCGCACTTTTTCACCGATCCGGATGGAGATCAGCTTGAGTACAGTTACACGACAATGGATGCTGGAGGATTGAACCCGCAGATCAGCGGCTCTATGCTGTTGTTAGGCGGTCAATTGGAACGAGATGCGACCTTTATCGTGACGGCGGACGACAATCGCGGCGGGACCATGAAGGCGACTTATAACTTCAAGGTAAACCACGCGCCGACAGTAACGCATCAGACTTATGGCGGTCTAATGTTCAATGAAGGCAGCATTAACGCATCTATCGACGTGTCAGGAAACTTTAATGACCTGGACGGCGATACGCTGGAGTACAAAGTTACACCAGACACTAGCGCAGATGTTACAGCTACAATTAGCGGCTCTGTACTTTCTTTTGGAGGCACGCTGCATTCCGGGACCACGTTCACTGTTAAGGCGAGTGACGGTCGGGGTGGAGTCGTGTCCGCGGACTATCCTATTGCAGTTAATCATGCTCCAACGGTGACGAATGCTGAGATCGTTGGCGAGTACAGACTAGGGTCAGGCACATCCGCTGCCATCCAAACGCCAAGCTTCGATTTATCGGGAAATTTCCAAGATGCAGATTTGGATGCATGGGATCATCTTACCTTTAATGTGACCCCATCTAGTACGAATACACTGGAGACAGTAGTTAGAAATGGAGTATTATCTTTTGCTGGAATGCCTTCCGGCAGCCCTGTATTGACCTATACCGTGACAGCTACGGATTTAATGGGGCTCTCAAGCAGCGCTACCTATACTCTGAATCCGAAGGTCAATCAAAATCCTTCGGTTACCGAAAATGTGTATCATTTAACTTATCCGGCAGCTTCAGAAGGACTCGTAACCATACCTGAAACATCGATTAATTTGCTCGACAACTTCTCCGACGCAGATCATGATGCGTTGAACTTCACACTGGCTACGGAAGGCTCGGTGATTCCTGAAGGGCTCACGGCTTTCGTGTCGGGCTCGAATCTGATCTATTCTGGAAGCATTGAGGCATGGGAGACGCCGAGGTTCCTGATCGTTGCCGAAGATGAATTGAAGGGCAAGGTCGAAGCAACCTATGTTCTGGAGTCGTCGGATGGAAATCATAAGCCGGTTGTTGCTTCAGGGTTAACATTCGAGTATAGCACTGGCGAAGGTTATATGGATTTTTATGAAAATATAGACAATTATGTGAGCGACCTTGACAATGACAGTTTGACCTTTACAATAAACCAATCGAAGACCAGCCCGGATATTTTGCAAAAGGCAGCTATTGTGTCAGGTTCTTTCTTAAGTGTTTGGGGCTACATGCAAGGTCATTTTGGGAATTATACCGTCGCCGTAGATGTACAGGATTCGAAGGGCGCTACAACGACGCTTAGCATTAATCTATTAGCACCTAATCATGCACCTGGCGTGGAGGATAGTAATCCGCACGTAACCTTTATTGATAAGAATGATACCAGCACGCTGGAATCCGTCTTTTTAGATTATAACTTTTATGATGAAGACGAAGAGGCGATTACCTACACGATCGATGAGGCGAACTCAATTCTACCAAGTGGTTACAAGGTGAATATTAATGAATTCAATGAGCTTGAACTGAAAAAGGTCGATGGTTACGTACCACAGGCCACAGATGTTATTTCGGTTAGGGTAGTAGCAAAGGATGGCAGAGGCGAGACGGTGTCGGCGAATTATACTTTCCAGTACGACCGCGCTCCGCAAGTGCTCGCTAGCAGCTATGCTGTGCAGGCTGATGCTCAAGATTTTACGCTAGATCTTTATCAGCTCTGTGAAGACCCAGACAAAGGAGACGAGTTTAACATCCAAGCAAGCATCGTGGATTCTGGAGCTGGATGGATCAGTTTGGACAGTGAGGTTTCGACGTTGCTGCACTTCGGAACGCCTAGTGGATCGATGCCGGCATCCGTTAATTTCACCGTAACGGATAGCCACGGTTTGACCGCATCGAAGACGGTTACATTTACCCCTTCGGATACAGCGGCATTGACACCTAAAGACAAGAGCATCGGGATCGGCACCCAATTAACATTAAAAGACATGTACAAGCGTTACAGCAATCTGAATGCTTCAACCAAATTCACAGCTAGTACTTCCTACGATTCTAACGTGTTTGCTATTACATCGGAGGATTGGAAAGATTTGACCTTTGAATCGTACTACTATAGCGGAGTCTCCAACGTGGTGATCGTCGGATCAGATACTCTCGGAAATCAAGGGGTTATTGATATCCTAAAGATTACAGCAGATTATCCGATAACGTCGGGGTCTACAGTGACCGTAAATAATCCGTTTAATGAGACGAATGAGTTGAGCAGCCTAACGACAGAGGTGCTAGATTATTACGGGGTGGGCATAACAGCCGATGTTACTCAAAGCACGCAGCCCGGTGCTTTGGATGTGAATGTCCACAATCCGTCTCAGGGCTATGCCCCAGCTCAAATTATAATCAAATCCCAATTCAATGACGGCTCCGGTGAAGCAACGATTTATCAGTTCTATTACCAGCCACAGCTAAATTAGACACAGCTATATGAAGGAGAGGCCATGAGAACAGCCCAAGCGGAGCGCTATTACGAGTCGATAATTGCAGCCCTAAAAGAACAACGCTACACCGAAGCTGAGCGGGGGGCAATCGAAGAAATTCGGAGAGCCCCGCTGGCTCCCCAGGCGTGGACGCTGCTAGGCGAAGCGCTGCTGCACCAAGGCTACGGCCATGCAGCACGCAAGACGTTTGGCCGAGCGTGGCTGTTGGACCCGGAAGCGGCTTGGGTGGAGCAGGTGGAGCAAGCGCTGAAGCGCACACAACCAGGACCCTCACGCGCAGACATCGATGAGCTGCTGCAGGTCAAACGCGTGACCGTGACCGTCGGCATCATTGCTCGGGACGAAGAGCGAACGATCCGCCGATGTTTAGCCAGTCTGCAAGGAGCTGTCGATGATATCGTCGTGGTGGATTGCGAATCCAAGGATGCTACAGCCTCGATTGCTGCTGAGTTTCCTGGTGTGAAAATTGTACGAACATCATGGAACAACGATTTTTCTGCGCTGCGCAATGCCGGTTTGGCTGTCATGAACACGGACTGGGTGCTCTGGATCGATGCCGATGAAGAGCTGCACCCGGATGATGTGACAGCCGTGCGCGAAGTCGCCGGATTGTACGATGATATGGATGTGCCTTCGGTGCTGTACATTTGGCAGGTGAATCGGATCGCGGGCTCCGTACGGCATGAATTTTCGCAGACTCGTATGTTCCCGCTTCGATATGGGCTCCGCTATCACGGTCGCGTGCATGAACAGGTTGGTCCGAGGGAAGGGAGCATCTACTCGCAGGTGACCTATCGGAAGCCGGTTCGGATTCGACTGCTGCACGACGGGTACGAGCCGGATATCGTGAAGCAGAAGGATAAGATCAGCCGCAATCTGAGGCTGCTTGAGATGATGGTGAAGGAAGAGCCGGACAACCCCGGCTGGTGGATGTATTATGCCCGGGAGTCGCTGGCGGCAGGGCAAACGGAGCAGGCGCTTGAAGCGATTCGCAGGACGGAAGAGACCGCGCTGCACCAGCCGCGCTTCGGGCGCTTGCTGGATGCCTTGATGCTCAAGGCCAAAATTCATTTGGCGGCTCGCCGGTGGGATGAAGTCGAAGAGGCTTGCATGAAGGCACTCGAGCTGGATGCCGATTTCCCGGACGCCCAATTTTACTTAGCCACCGCGAAGCTGCACCGGGGCGCAGAGCTGCATCGGGAAGCCGAGAAGCTTTTGCGGCAATCCAAGGATAGCTTCAAGCGGTACCGCGGCACTGTCTCTCCGGACCACGAGATCGCCCAGTGGAAAGCGGACGTATCGCTCGCCGACATCGCGCGTTCCGTAGGCAAATTCGCAGACGCTACCCAGATGTACCAGCAAGTGCAAGCCCGTGCCCCTTACGTCCACCAGATCCATAAGCCGTTGCAGCGGATGGAAGAGCAGTACCGGAAGCTGCAGGAACTGATGAACCGACCAGACGGACGATCGAAGTAGAGCAGAACGAAACCAATGCACCTCATAGAAAAGGACATGGGAGCCCGAGTGGTAATCCGATGGAAATTCTAGGGGTGCATTTTTGTCGTTCCAATTCCTCCATTCAGCATAAAAAAGCCGCTCCCGGGCCCAGCCCACAACAGGCTGAGCCGGAAAGCGGCCCAAATTACGCGAATTTACTCAAACAGCTTCTTCAAGTTTTCCTCATACGGCGCGCGGATAACACCCTTTTCCGTGATAATCGCCGTCACATATTCGTTCGGTGTGACGTCGAAGGCAGGATTAAATACCTTCACGCCTACAGGGGCGGTACGTTTGCCAAAGCCCTGTGTAATCTCGTCCTCGTGACGCTCCTCGATCGGAATGTCCCCGCCGGTCGGCGTGGTCAGGTCGATCGTGGACATCGGGCACGCGACGTAGAATGGAATGCCGTGCGCCTTCGCCAGCACAGCAACGCTGTACGTGCCGATTTTGTTGGCCACGTCGCCATTGGCGGCAACCCGGTCGGTGCCCACGATAACGGCCTGCACCCAGCCTTTAGCCATGACGGCACCGGCCATGTTGTCGCAGATCAGCGTCACGTCAACGCCGGCCTGCTGCAGCTCAAACGCGGTTAAGCGCGCGCCCTGGAGAACGGGCCGGGTTTCATCCGCGAACACCTTGAGGTTCATGCCCTTCTCCTTCGCCAGATACATCGGCGCCGTCGCCGTGCCGTACCGCGCGGTCGCCAGGCCGCCCGCGTTGCAGTGCGTGAGGACGCCCATGCCGTCCTCGAACAACCCCAGCGCGTGCTCGCCAATGAGGCGGCACGTCTCCTCGTCCTCGGCTTGGATCGCCCGCGCCTCGTCAAGCAGCGCTTGCTTCGCCGCTTCCACGGTCACATCGCCCGTGGAAGCGCCGCCGAGCAGCGCCTCTGCCAGCGCTCGCATGCGATCGAGCGCCCAAAACAAATTCACCGCCGTCGGTCTCGACGTCGCAAGATAATCGCACTGGCGGAGCACCTCCGCCAGCAGCGCCTCCCGGCTGCCGCTAAGCGCGCGCACGCCGAGGTACACCCCATACGCCGCCGAGATGCCGATGGCCGGCGCCCCGCGGACCGCCAGCTGCTTGATGGCGTCCCAAACCTGCTCGGACGTCGTCAGCTCCAGGTAGACGATCTCGCCCGGAAGCAGACGCTGATCCAGCAGGTCCAAGCGATCCTCGAGCGAATTCCACCGGACCGACTGCAGCCAATCGGCGGAAGCTTGTGTTTCAATACTCATATCGATAATCTCCTTCGATGTAAAAAATTACTGTACTGCTTTCTCCGCAATGTCCAACAGCTGCTCAATCGAGTCCGCTTGGCGATTGAATTTAATCAGCGAGGTGCCGATCTGAAGCGCAATACGTTGAGCGCGCTCCTTAGCCGCTTCATCCTCCAGCTTGTTGATATCCGCTACCTGAGCAAGACCGTGCACGCGGCGCACCATTTTGCTGCCGGTGTAGCCGAACGCATCGCGCAGCACTTGCTGCATATACCAGTCTTGATATCCTGGAGTAGCCGCCATCCGGTCAACGCCATGGTCGTTCCACAGCGTGCGGAACTCCTGCTCGAACGTCGTCCAGGTGTCCCGGATCGTGCCGGTCAAGTAAGCACGGTAATCGCTGCGGGAAGCCTCGTCCCGGCTCCAGCCTTCCTGCGCTGCAAAGTTCAGCAGCAGGTTGGCGAACACCGCACCGATATCAAAGCCCATCGGGCCATAATAAGCGAATTCCGGGTCGATCACCTTGGTGGAATCCGGCTTGATAAAAATGCTCCCCGTATGCAAATCGCCATGCAGCAGCGCCTGAGCATGCGTCAGGAACTTGTCCCTTAAAATCGCTACCTCCAGATGCAGTGCGGTATCAGCCCAAACCTGCTCCACCGCATCGCGGATGGCCGGAGGCACGTTGTTGTTCGGCGAATTGGTGTAAGGATCGTCAAAGATCAAATCCTCAGTAATTTTGCACAGCTCCGGATTGATGAACCGCTTCACGCGCTCTTTTTTCTCCTGCTGGTTCATGCCCAGATCCGAAGTATAGAACAGCGTATGCGCCAAAAAGCGTCCGATATCCCCAGCAAAACGTGGGTACCGGTTGCCCTCGATTAGACCTCTGCGCATGATAATATGATCGCTCAAATCTTCCATCACAGTGAGCGCAAGCTCCGGCTCGTAAGCATGTACATGCGGCACCAGATCCGGGCAGAGCGACTCCTGGATCATCAGCGCTTCGCTTTCGATGCGGGCACGGTCCAGCGTGAGCGGCCAGGATTCACCGACGACTTTGGCATACGGCAGTGCTTGTTTGAGAATAATGCTTTTTCCTGTGGATGGCTCAGAGATATGAAAGACGAGATTCAAGTTCCCGTCGCCAATTTCGCGGCTGACCAGCTCGCTGCCTTCAGTGAATAAATCCGGAAGCTGCCGTGCATACGCAATCGCTTCCGCTTCGGTAAGTGCATGATACGTCATAAGTGAATAGTTCCTCCCCTATAGTTGCAACAGTCATTCCCATTAGTATAAAACAATTTTTGCCCGCATGGAATAGAAGTACAAGCACGGCGAATTTTTACACAAACTTAACTCGGTGTTAATACGCAAATGATGTTCAATCCTATAATAAAAAGAGTAAGGAAAACGTTAAAAATGTTGGAGGGGTACCTGGAATGGAGAAGCTGATCGAAAAAGTCTTTGGTGTCGCATTATGTGCGGGTGTGCTCGCGCTGCTCGGCTTATATTCAGCTTCAAGCGATCATACGGCGACAGGCATGACCGCAAACACGTTTAAAGTGAACCAGACCCAGTTCGAGCGCATGCACGATGACATGAGAACAAGCTATTATGTACAACTCGGCCAGAAGTAAAAGAACTAATGAAAGTAGTTACCCGATACATAAAAAGACAAGGGAGGGCGTATCGCCGTCCCTTTTTTGGATTTCACCTGCACCTGAAACGGCTAAAACGGCCGACGGCGGTGTTCCACCAAGTCGATCGATCCGAGCACGACATGGGCTAGCCCAAAGCCGACGACAGCTGCTGCGGCCATCGGATATTTCTTGATTAGGGCGGCACCGGATGCGGTAACCGCAGTGCCTAGCACGGTCGGAAGCATTCCTTCGCGCATGGTCCTTCACCTCGTCCTCGATTAGATTAGGTACAGCGAGTATGGTCACAACTGACATCGCGCTGTTGCGCTGTACAGCCGCAACCTTAGCATCGATTTCAAAGAACGGTTTTATGCCGATCGGGAATTGCATTCTTTTGGCTGGAAACCTATAATATCATATGGATTGCTTTGAATCGGATGTTCGGTACCGGTTAAAGGGGGTAGAGTAAATGGAATCGGGGAAAGAACAAGCCGTCGCGTTAAAAGAATGGGCCGCAGCCGTCGAGGCGCTTCGTAAAGGTCAGCAAATGCTGATCATGCGCAAAGGAGGTATCCGGGAGGAAACGAAGGATTTCCAAGTGGAGGCGGACAGCTTTTACCTGTATCCAACCTACGAGCATCAGAAAAAACAGCTGATCAAGCCTGGGTTCGAACAGATGGTGGACGAGATGATTCAAGGGTGGAGCAGTGAGGAGACGGAAACGGTCATCCGCTGCTATGCCGAGCTGGAAGAGGACATTCTCATTTCGTCCCAAGAAGAGCTGGACAAGCTGAGGGAGCTGCACATTTGGACGGATCAATTCGCCGAAGAGCGGCTGAAATGGAAGAAGACGAAGCCGCTGCACGTGATGCTGCTGAGAGTGTATGAGCTGGAGCAGCCGGTGCGTGTGCGTATTATGCCGGAGTTTATCGGGTGCAAATCGTGGATCGCTCTTCCGCAAGAGGAGCTGAGCCGGATGCCACGCAAGCAAGTGATGTCCGATGAGTCATTTGCCCTTGCGGTAGAGAAAGTACATAAGGCGCTAAATAATTAAACAAATTGTCACCGTGATATCCGGGTCTTTATTGATTTTTGCAGGTAAGATATAATATAATTGAGAATCACTGATAATCATTTTGTAATGATTATTAACTAAGAAAAATTAAAAAACGGAGGATTACAGCAAATGGCGAATTCACCACAATTTATTATAGACGGGCTTAAGGCGACTGTCGAAGGCAAAGAAATTTTGAAAGGGCTCAGCTTGTCGATCAAAGGCGGCGAAGTGCACGCGATCATGGGCCCGAACGGTACAGGTAAAAGTACGCTGGCCTCCACTCTGATGGGCCATCCGAAATATGAAGTGACCGAAGGCTCCGTTTCGCTCAACGGCGAAGACGTGCTGGAGATGGCTACAGACGAAAGAGCGCGCGCAGGTCTGTTCCTGGCGATGCAATATCCTTCCGAAATCACCGGCGTAACGAATGCAGACTTCCTGCGTTCCGCGATCAACGCTCGCCGCGGCGAAGGCAACGAAATCTCCTTGATCAAGTTCATCCGCCAAATGGAAAGCAAGATGAAAGAGCTTGAGATGAACCCTGAGTTCATGCACCGTTACCTGAACGAAGGCTTCTCCGGCGGGGAGAAGAAGCGTAACGAAATTTTGCAAATGATGAACCTCGATCCTAGCATCGTCATTCTTGACGAGATCGACTCGGGCCTTGACATCGACGCGCTTCGCATCGTAGCTACTGGTGTTAACGCAATGCGTTCCGAAGATCGCGGCTTCTTGATCATCACGCACTACCAGCGCCTCTTGAACTACATCAAGCCTGACTTCGTTCACGTTATGATGCAAGGCCGCATTGTAAAATCCGGCGGTCCAGAGCTGGCTGAACGCCTTGAGAACGAAGGCTATGACTGGGTGAAGGAAGAGCTCGGTATTGTTGACGAAACCGTCGGCAAAGACGAGACGGAATTCAAAGTACCAATGAACACTACTGCTCCAAAATACTAATCTACGCGAAGCAACATTCTCAGGAGGGATCTCACGATGAGTACACAAATCGTTCTTCCCATCGATCGCGCTGGGTTAGTAGAACTGTCCAAAACAAGACAGGAGCCTCAGTGGATGACCACTCTGCGCGAGCAAGCGCTGGAGCTGGCCGGATCGTTGGAACTGCCAAAACTCGAAAAAACAAGAATCGACCGTTGGAACCTGGCTTCCTACGGTACCTATAAAGCAGCTGCGGCTTTGACCACGCTGGAGCAATTGCCGGAGTCGGCGAAGAGCCTGCTGCAAAACGAAGGCCAAGGACACCCGGAAAACCTGCTTGTACAGAAAAACTCCGGTGTCGTCTACAACAGCATTTCCGATGAGCTGAAGCAGCAGGGCGTGGTGTTCTGCAGCCTGGAAGAGGCGCTGAACAGCCATAGCGAGCTGGTGCAGAAGCACTTCATGACCGTGGTAAGCAAAGATGAGAATCAGCTGACGGCGCTGCATGCAGCGCTCTGGAGCGGCGGCGTATTCCTGTACGTACCGAAAAACGTGGAAGTGAACGTCCCGATTCAAGCCTTGTTCTTAACGGATGATGCCGAAGCGAGCTTCTCGCCGCACGTGCTGATCGTAGCTGAGCAGCATTCCTCGGTTACTTATGTTGACAACTACATTTCCGAGGGTAACCTGAACCACTTGGTTCAAAACGGCGTGGTGGAAGTTGTAGCGAAGCCGGGCGCCAATGTAACGTTTGCTTCCGTTCATAACTTGAATGATTCTGTAACGGACTTGACTTACCGTAGAGCGGTTGTTGAGAATGATGCGTCCATCGAGTGGATCGTCGGTGAGATGAACTTCGGCAACGCGATGTCCGATACGACTACAATTCTCAAAGGCAACGGCTCCACGTCGGATGCTAAAATCATTTGCGTCGGCACAGCGGATCAGAAGCTGAACATTACGACCCGTGCGGTCCATTTCGGCAAAAGCTCCGACAGTAACATGATCACTCGTGCGGTTATGCGTGATGAAGCTACGGCGATCATCAACGGCGTGACCAAAATCGAGCACGGCGCAACCAAAGCGAACGGCGAGCAAACGGAGAAGGTACTGATGCTCAGCCCGAAATCGCGCGGCGACGCCAACCCGATTCTTTTGATCGACGAAGACGACGTAACGGCCGGTCACGCAGCTAGCGTAGGCCAAGTGAACCCGGAGCAAGTGTACTACCTGATGTCCCGCGGGATCTCCAAAGCCGAAGCCGAACGCTTGATCATTTATGGCTTCCTTGCTCCAGTCGTCTCCGAAATTCCGCTTGAGCAAATTCAATCGCAACTGCAGCACCTTGTAGAAAGGAAGCTGGGACAATGAATACGGAGGACATTCGCAAACAGTTTCCGATTCTCCACCAGGAAGTAAACGGGCATCCGCTCGTTTACTTGGATTCGGCGGCCACATCCCAAAAGCCAGTCAGTGTCATTGAGGCAGTCAAGCGCTACTACGAGTGGGATAATGCGAACGTTCACCGCGGCGTGCATACGCTCGGCTCACGGGCAACGGATGCCTACGAAGGCGCAAGAGAAAAGCTTCGCAAGTTTATTAATGCGAGTTCTACGGAAGAAATTATTTTTACCCGCGGAACGACGACCGCACTTAATTTGGTCGCTTCGAGCTATGCCAGATCGGTGTGCCAGGAGGGCGATGAGATTGTCATTACCCCGATGGAGCATCACAGCAACCTGATCCCTTGGCAGCAAGTCGCTAAAGCGACCGGAGCGGTCTTAAAATATATGCCGCTGCAGCAGGACGGCACCATCAGTCTGGAAGCGGTGGAGAAGACGATTACCGATCGAACCAAAATCGTTTCCGTCACTTATGTATCGAATGTGCTCGGTGTAGTCAATCCTGTAAAAGAGATTGCTGCCATCGCTCACCGTCATGGGGCCAAAATGGTCGTCGACGGAGCCCAAAGCACGCCGCATTTGAAGGTGGATGTGCAGGATCTCGATTGCGATTTCTACGCCTTGTCGGGACACAAGATGTGCGCTCCGACCGGCATCGGTGCTTTGTACGGCAAGAAGGCGCTGCTGCAGGAGATGGATCCGATCGAGTTTGGCGGAGAAATGATCGACCACGTAGGGCTGTACGATTCGACGTGGAAGGATCTGCCTTGGAAGTTCGAAGGCGGTACGCCGATCATCGCAGGTGCGGTAGGGCTTGGCGCGGCGATCGATTTTCTCGAGAGCATCGGGCTGGATCAGATCGACAAGCATGAGAAGCAGCTGGCGGCCTATGCGATGGAAAGAATGCAGGAGATTGACGGGCTGACCATTTACGGTCCGCAAACGAACCGAGCAGGACTCATCACCTTTAATTTGGACGACGTGCATCCGCATGATGTTGCAACCGTACTGGATGCGGATGGAGTTGCGGTCAGAGCGGGTCATCATTGCTGCCAGCCGCTGATGCGTTGGCTGAATGTGACGGCGACGGCGCGTGCTAGCTTTTATCTATATAATAATGAGTCGGACGTCGATCGGTTGGTAGCTTCCTTAATCAAAACAAAGGAGTACTTCGGCTATGCAATTGGATGATTTATATCGTAGAGTCATTATGGATCATTACAAAACCCCGCGTAACCGCGGTACCTTCGATGGCGAGTCTGTTAGCGTAGACCTGAACAACCCGACCTGCGGCGACAAGATTCAGCTCCAAATGCAGGTTGAGGATGGCAAAGTCAAAGCTGCCAAGTATACCGGTGAAGGCTGCTCCATCAGCATGTCCTCCGCTTCCATGATGACGGATGCGATCAAAGGCAAGACGCTGGAGGAGGCGCTTCAGATGGCGGAGAACTTCTCCAGCCTGATGAAAGGCCAGCCGGTCGAATTCGAATACGAAGATATCGAGGCTCTCTCGGGTGTGAACAAATTCCCTGCGCGCATCAAGTGCGCTACACTCGCCTGGAACGCACTGCGCAAAGGTGTGGAGCAGGTTAAAAATAATCAGTAGATGGTGTTTTGAAAACAACATGTATAGGAGGTATGACCCGTGGCTAAGAAAATGCCAGAAATGGAAGAGTATAAATATGGGTTTCGCGACGAGCATAAAGCCGTATTCCAATCCGGTAAGGGCTTGACTCGTGAGATCGTTACGGAAATTTCCAAGATGAAGGGCGAGCCGGACTGGATGCTGGAATTCCGTCTGAAGTCGCTTGAGCAGTTTTTGAAAATGCCTATGCCTACTTGGGGTGGCAACATGGACGATCTGGATTTCAACGATATCCAGTACTATGTCAAGCCATCCGAGAAGCAAGGGAAGACGTGGGAAGAGGTTCCTACGGAAATCAAGGAAACCTTTGACAAGCTGGGGATTCCTGAGGCGGAGCAAAAGTTTTTGGCCGGTGTATCCGCGCAGTATGAGTCCGAGGTTGTTTACCACAGCATGCAAAAGGATCTGGAAGATCAAGGCGTTATTTTTACGGATACGGACACGGCGCTTCGCGAGCATCCGGAAATTTTCAAGAAATTTTTTGGTACCATCATCCCGCCAAGCGACAATAAATTCGCTGCTCTGAACAGCGCGGTTTGGTCCGGAGGAAGCTTCATCTATGTTCCGCCGGGCGTGAAGGTGGAAATCCCGCTGCAAGCATATTTCCGCATCAACTCCGAGAACATGGGCCAATTCGAGCGTACACTGATCATCGCTGACGAAGGCAGCTTCGTGCACTATGTTGAGGGCTGTACAGCTCCAGTTTACAGCACGAACTCCCTACACAGTGCGGTCGTTGAGATCATCTGCTTGAAGGACTCCCGCGTGCGTTATACGACGATCCAGAACTGGGCGCCAAACATCTACAACCTCGTTACGAAGCGTGCGGTGGCTGAAGAGAACGCGACGATGGAATGGGTTGATGGTAACATCGGCTCCAAGCTGACTATGAAGTACCCAGCTGTCGTGCTGAAAGGCCGCGGCGCTAAAGGGATGGTTCTCTCCATCGCTGTAGCCGGTAAAGGCCAGCATCAAGACGCCGGTGCGAAAATGACGCATTTGGCTCCGGATACCACGTCCACGATCATCTCCAAATCGATCAGTAAGCACGGCGGTAAAGTAACGTACCGCGGTCTCGCTTCCTTCGGACGCAACTCTCAGGGCTCCAAGGCGAACATCAAGTGCGATACGC
Organism: Paenibacillus cremeus; assembly: GCF_007786445.1. Taxonomy (GTDB): domain Bacteria; phylum Bacillota; class Bacilli; order Paenibacillales; family NBRC-103111; genus Paenibacillus_G; species Paenibacillus_G cremeus. The sequence goes on from NZ_VNJI01000008.1 coordinate 173,185, forward strand.
TGATTATGGATAATCAATCGACGTCCGACACGATCCCGTATAACGAGATCATGAACGACAACATCACGCTGGAGCACGAAGCGACCGTATCCAAGGTATCCGAGGATCAGCTCTTCTACCTGATGAGCCGCGGCTTGACGGAAGCGGAAGCGACCCAGATGATCGTTATGGGCTTCATCGAGCCGTTCACCAAAGAGCTGCCGATGGAATATGCGGTTGAAATGAACCGTTTGATCAAGTTTGAGATGGAAGGTAGTATAGGATAACCCTTATACATCAAGGGTTCAGCCGCTCTCCAATTGCGTTTTGCCCGTTTTTTGCCCGTTTTGTTTTCGCAGATGGGCCGAATAGAGGGCTAGCGAGTCGGTTTCAATCGTTTTAGTGATGTGTAAATACGTATCTGATGTCACCTTGACGGACTTATGCCCGAGCCGCTCGGACACGAATTTTACACTTGCGCCGGCTTCGAGCAAATGGACGGCATGTGTATGCCTTAGTGCATGAGGAGATAGTACAGGTAGCCCTACACGATTGCACACGACTTTGAAATAATCCCGAACAATATTTGTACGCAGCCATCGGCCTTTATGCTGATGGAATATGAGATTGTCCTCTGATGCCCAGTAATTCGGATATCGGAGGATGGTCTCTTTTTGATTGATACGATGCCGCCGCATAACTGTAACTGTTTCCTCATCCAGCATAATCGTTCTGCCGCTTGACTTCGATTTAGGCGTACTTATATAGGGCTCACTATTCAGGGGGTAGACTAATGTCTTTGCTACGGTGAGCGTAGCGGCATCCAAGTCGATGTCATTCCAAGTTAGCGCCAACGTCTCGCCAATCCTAAGCGTAACACATCAGGATGCGGAACATGATTTTTCAGTGGCTCAATTTTGGCCTCTAACACCTTAATCGTTTCGGCGATGTCTAATGTAATAATAGCGGCGTTATACGCATTTAGCCCTGGTTGAATGACCAGTGTTTTTCCGACAATTTGATTGATGATACGATGTTGGTGGCCGTCAACAGTATATCCACATCCAACTCCTACAAGAGCTGGTATCCTTGATTTTCACCAACTGTCGCTTCAGTTCGCACACCAGTCTCCAAGTCCGCTTCAAAACCGCCGTGATACAAAACAATCACATAATCAACTTCACTTTTGATCTGCTCACTTGATGTTTCAATGCGGTAAAACGTGAGTGGTGAACCTTGAATCAAATCACCGCCATCCAGCAAGAGCAGATGCTGGCCAACTTGAAGTAATGTTTCTTTTAAAGTGAGCAATCCGCTTAACCCATTATCGCTCAGATTGCGGTCTGCATATGTAGTTGGATAGACATATCCGTGAATATCGGACGTGTATAAAATAGTCAATTGAGATATAGTTTTAAAACCTCTTTTATGTGGTATATTTAGTACTGAAGATTCAAAGTCATCATTCGACAAAAAATTCAAATCCCTTATATTTATACATAAATACTAGATACGATAACAACGCACCCTTTAATTTACATATCCGAAAAGGTGGAGTACTCGTGCATTTAGAAGTTAGGAACTTGCGAAAGAGTTTTGATGGCAAAGAAGTAGTCAAGGACATTTCCTTTACAATAAAACAAGGAGATCTAGTTTGTCTGCTAGGACCATCTGGTTGTGGAAAAACAACAGTTTTAAACATGATCAGCGGGTTGTTGGATGTAACATCAGGGACGATTATGATCGGCGGTCGAGATGTGACGCATGTGCATCCGAAGGAACGCGGGATTGGGGTTGTGTTTCAGAATTACGCGCTCTACCCGCATATGACGGTTCTGGAGAACATCATGTTTCCATTGCTGATTCAGAAAAGAAGCAAGTCGGAAGCGCGTGATGAAGCGATTAAAATAGCGAAAATGGTAGAAATTGATCAGCATTTGCACAAAAAACCGGCGATGCTGTCGGGAGGTCAGCAACAGCGTGTAGCTATTGCGCGTGGGATTGTAAAAAAACCGGGTGTGCTCTTGCTCGATGAACCTCTCTCCAACCTTGATGCGCGCCTTCGTTTGGTCACACGTGAGAACATTCGGCGGATCGTTAAGCAGTTTAACATCACTGCTATTTTCGTTACGCACGATCAAGAGGAAGCACTCTCAATCTCCGACCAGATTATTGTGCTTAATCAAGGAGTTATCCAGCAAAAAGGAAATCCCCAAGATTTATACCAAAATCCGAACAGCCTGTTCGTTGCGAAATTTATGGGGAATCCGCCCATTAATCTTTTCGAAGGGCGCACCGATGAAGCGGGTAAAATAAAGCTGGATAAGATTTCAATCGATACGCCTTGCAAACAACAAGACGTCATCCTCGGTGTCCGGCCCGAAACGTTCCGTATCCTAGATCAAGCGTCTCCCCAAAGTGTGGAATTTACGGTCGAGCTTGTGCAGCTGATCGGGAGAGATACAATTTTATCCGGCAAACTTGGCGGTCAGATGTGCAAGATTGTCACCGAGACGGGGAAGAACAACATTCGTGAGAATTCAATTATTCACCTCAGTATAGATACGACGCAGGTGATGGTGTTTGAAAAACAAACGGGCGCGAGGGTACTGTAATGAAAACACGTTCGTTTCGCTCTGTTACTGCAAATAATGCGTGGTTATATCTTGCGCCAGCTTTAATCCTCTTATTGATTTTCTTTATCTGGCCGTTGATTAACGCATTTCTGTATGCTTTTACATACGAAGGTAAAACTACTTTTGATAATTTCTCTTACATTTTTTCAGATCCGGAGTTTTGGATTGCTCTGAAAAATACGTTAATTTTTGTCGTTGTCGTCGTACCTACAGCGCTTACGATTTCACTGAGTATTGCGATCGCTATCCACTCGAAGATCAAGGGCGCACAAGTATTTGAAACGATGTATTTCATGCCTTATGTTACGAGTGTTATTGCGATCGGGATCGTTTGGAGCGTCATGTTTCATAGCGACTACGGCGTAATAAATACAATCATCAAAACCCTTGGTGGCAGCCGCATTCCTTGGCTTAATTCCCCGAAATTTGCCTTGCTGTCGGTCATTATTTTCAGTGTCTGGAAGTCACTGGCGTTTGACATCGTAATCTTGTTGACCAGCTTGCGCACGATCAATCCACAGCTTTATCGTGTCGCGGACATAGATGGGGCGGGAAGCTGGATGAAATTTAGACGCATCACGTTGCCGCTGCTATCGCCAACACTCACATTTCTCACGCTGCTAGGCATGATCGGCGCATTTAAAGTGTATGACAATGTCGTCGGCCTGTTCGGAACAACAACAGCAGGACCTGCGAACTCGGCGCTTACGCTCGTCTATTACATTTTCAGGTCGATGTACGGACGCAATGACCTGCATTTGGCAGCGGCAGCCGCTGTTGTATTGTTTGTTGTTGTTTTGTTGTTTACAATTTTGCAGCGATATTTAATGAAAAAAATCGAAAAAGCGTAGGAGAACTAATCGGATGAAAACTTCCCAACAAGTGCCTGCAAAATCACTTATATATGTTTGGTTAGGGGCAGGAGCGATATCTACGCTTTTGCCGTTTGTATGGATGGTCCTCTCTTCACTCAAAACGCGAAACGAGATGACCTCTGTTCCGCCAGCGGTTTTACCTAGCACACCTCAATGGGGCAACTATCCTTCAGCGTTGTCCATGGCTCCCTTTCTGCGCTATTTTTTCAACACATTGTTAGTAGCGGGAGGCACCACTTTAGCCGTCGTATTGACTTCGATCTTGGCCGGATTTGCGTTCGCAAAGCTCGATTTTAAATTTAAAAATTATGTTTTTGTCGGGATGATTTCATTGATGATGATTCCCGGCGAAATGCTGGTCATCACCAACTTTCAAACCGTCGTAAATTTTGGGTGGATTGATTCGTATTTGGCGATGATCGTTCCTTTCGCGGTTAACATTTTTTATATTTATCTCATGCGCAATTACTTTATTGGCATCCCAGGTACGTTATACAATGCCGCGAAAGTGGACGGCTGCAGCGATTGGCAGTTTCTTTGGAAAATTCTTGTGCAGAACGCCAAACCTGGTATTGTCACCGTTGGGATTTTGACCTTCATCAATTCGTGGAACGCATTTTTGTGGCCATTTCTCGTGACCAACGATCCCAAAATGCGACTATTAAACAATGGCTTGGTCGCGTTCGTTACAGAAGCGGGCAGTGACCCACAATTGCAAATGGCCGCATCGACAATGATTGTCATTCCAATCGTCATTGTTTATTTTTTCGCACGCAAGCAAATTATCAATGGCATCGGTGGTGGAACAGGTGGCACCAAATCATAAGGCAACCATTACATTTTATGCAGGCACACAGACAATTGGCGGAACGATAGCAGCGATTGAGTATAACAATCATCGCGTCGTATTTGATTTTGGCACGGATTTTCGCCCTGACCCGGAAACTTTGGCCGCGCTGCGCGAGCTGAACGATGACAACGCGCTGCGCATTTTCTTAGAACAGCGCCTTTTACCTAAAGTGGATGGGGTATACCCAGATGCTCAGGTTACCGCTTTCCCCGGGCTCATTGGTGCAGCTGAGTTCCCGATCCATACCGCAGTCATTATCTCTCATTTGCATTTAGATCATGTGGGCGGACTATTATGTATCGATCCGGGCATCGACGTGTATATGAGCGATAAATCATTGGAATTGTACAACGTGCTGAGCGAAGCGGGAGATCGCCCGTTTGGACACGAGCGTACGTTTAATGGAGTCCCCTATTATAAACCGTTTTTTGTTGGGGATATCAAAATCACCGCATATCCAATTGACCACGATTGCTACGGGGCTTCTGCATTTATCATAGAGGCGGGAGACAAGCGAATCGCCTATACGGGAGATTTGCGTATTCACGGCGTCCACAGCCGCTACACATTTGAGTATATAGAGGCAGCCAAGCACGCTGATCTGCTCATTACCGAAGGAGTGGCCGCAAGCTTTTTGCCGGATGATTATGAACTGGTTGGCTCGAAGGAATTCGGAGAGGATTTTTATGCGGAAAAAGATTTAGACCGGCAGTTTCTAGACTTGTTTGAGCTGAAGAAACCGATATTATTCGATTTTTATGCGCGCAATATTGAACGCCTGCGAATGATTATCGACACTGCCAGTAAGACGGACAAGCAGCTCGTGCTGTCCCCTAAGCATGCATTTCTGGCCAAAAAGTTGTTAGGCGCCGATGTTCGTACGACAGACAGTTTAACGGATGCTGATTATGAAAGCGACCGTCTGCTGATTAACTTGCCGTTCGAGCAGTTTGATTCCTGTATCGATAAAGTTGCGTCTGGATCGATCTACATTCATTCCAACAGTGAACCGCTCGGGCCGTTCGACAGCAGGTGGCAAGCATTCATTGATGCACTGGCCATTCGAGATATTGAGCTGCATTCACTTCATTCGTCGGGACACGGGAAAGCTGAACATATCCAATACGTCATTGATCAAATTCAGCCTAAAGTTTTAATGCCTGTCCATAGCTTGAAACCTTACAAAAGTGTTGGGCCGAATCAGCGGATTTTACCGGAAATCGGTGTCACGTATATGATTGATGGGGGTGATGGCCAGGCGAATAAGTAGGGAGTCGAGTTTGCAGTAAAAAGTGAGAAGTTATATAGACTCTCGGAGTTTTAAGGGGGGAACGGACGGAAGTTGAGCGAAAAACTGGAAATTATAAGCGAACGGCAAAGATTTTCATTCGTTTTAAAAAGATCGCATAGCAAACAAGGCCCGCAGGAGGCCGTCAAAAAAATTAGACAGTAGCGGGCAGAATGTCCTCGCGCATCGCTTCCAGAGCTTCCCGTTTTTCCACAAACCAGGCATCGATGTGCTGGCACATCATAATGCCATAGAGGCGGATGTACCACATCATCGTGGAACGATGACGGCCGGCTTCGAGCTTGTAGTCGATCTTCTGGCGTTTGTTCGAGCGCTCCACGGAAGTCCTGCGCTTGTAGACCAGCTTCCATTGCTCGGAGCTGCGGGCGACGCCGGAAAACAGGCGAGGATTATCCTTGCCGTAAGTATGGTAAGTGCGCCCGAACTTCGCCTCGGAGCAAGGGGTAGGGCAGGAGTTGGTAGTTCGTCCCTGCATCATCGGGCAGATCCACTTCTGGCGGTCACGGGTGTTGTCGTAGCCATACGGCTTCATCTCTTTACCCGCCGAACAAATGGGGGTCCCCTCGGGCGAGATCTTCATATCGGTATCGGTGTCTAAGTATTTGGTAGCCCGTTTGTTGAGGTCGATGAAGGGCTTGACACCCTGGTGTCTAAGCAGTCCATAAATGGCTGTGGCGTCATGGGCAGCATCAAGCAACATTTTATCGACCATGCCCAAGGTGAAACGTTGCGCAAATTCAACCGAGCTGACGACAAAGCTGGTAGCGTCATGGCGAGATGCGGGCTGAAGTCGGGGATACAGCGGCAGATCGTGCTTACTGTTTGCAGCAGTAAGCATGTACAGATGGTAGCCGGTGTAATATTTCTCGCGGGAGCTGTCCCATCCGGAGTTGCAGTCGGGTTGGGAATAGTCGCGAGGATGGTTGCATTTCGCAAGGCCGCGGGCATGACAATCACAGGTCGGTTTGCTGCGGGACCACGAGGCGGTCTGCACGGGAGTGCCGTCGCCCGCTACGTCCATAGTGCTGGGGTCCCCCAGCAGGCCGTACTTTGCCGATACGGCAAGGAACTGGGATTGAAAAAACTCAAACAACCGATCCATGGGTTGTGTCTTGGAAGCCATGCCGTATTTCAAAATTCGATCGACGAGGCGTTGCACCTTACCCGGTGAAGTGGTAGGGGCCTTCTCTCCCTTCTTTCCTTTCTGAGGTTTGCGCTTGTGGGGTCTGACCGTAGGAATAAGATGCTTGTGGTCCGAGGCCCAGAATCGGGCAAGGAAGTCATAGAACGTGCCGACGCCGGGAATATCCTCAGGCTCAAAACCGCTCAGAATGGCATAGAGCGGGTAGCGGTACATCTCGTTCACCCACTCCGTGATGCCAATCTCGGGGCGTGCCAGCAGAAAAAGCAGGTAAGAACGGAGCATGGAAGCCGGATCCCGTGGTTTAGGTCCTCTTGCGCTGTAAGTATCGGCGAGCAAGGTGGATGTGGCGGAGAGATCGGTCATGAGGCATTTGTAGATTAAAGGCCAATCAGCGCGAACGAGTATGGCAGCAGGAGGAGCATAATACTTCCTTAAGCGAGCTAGCGTAAGCAAACGGTAATCGCGGTGAGAGATGAAGTCCGGTTTCATAAAGAACACCCCAGTATTCGAAGTAAAGGGAAAGTACAATCCCTTTCTCGCGTAATTGTTGGGGGTATTTTAAAAAGTCAAGTGTTTTTTCGGCTTTTCATAGAAAATTTTTCAAAACTTAATTTCCAGTTTTTATGCTGGTAAAAATAAAAAATCCCACACAATGGTGGGAGGAAGCCGCACAGGGCATAAGCAGAAAAGCCTTGTGCAGCAAGCCTCGGCTAATGCCGAGAGGCTATTTATAACAGGGGAGGAAACAGAATGAAACACATGTTCAAAAAATCATTGCTTGGAGCTTTGGTGCTTAGTCTCGGATTGACAGGGTGCGGAACTTCAACAAAATCAGGTACATCCGGAAAAGACAGCCAAACCAAAGCTGCTATCGTTACAGCTGATGATGTTAAAACTGAAACAACGCTTACTTTCTGGCATGCATTGACGGGGCCGCACCAAGATCAGCTCAACAAAATGGTGAGCGGGTTCAATGACAAGTGGAAAGGGAAGTTTAAGGTAGAGGCCTCCAACCAAGGTACATACACCGACCTATCCACAAAATTAGCCACGGCATTAACGGCCAAGCAGCTGCCTACGATGACGCTCGGATACGAAGATTGGATGTATTCACATCACGAAAAAGATGCTGTTGTTGCTTTGGATGATTATATTACGAATGCAAAAGTCGGAATGAAAGACTACGAAGACATTTTCCAAGCTTTCCGTGATACAACAAAGCTTGATGGCAAAACGTATGCGGTCCCTTTTAACAAATCAACGGAAGTGCTATATGTAAACGATGATTTGTTGGCGAAAGCAGGCGTTACAGCGCCTAAAACGGACGACGAGCTAATCAGCGCCTCAAAAGCAATTAAAGAGAAAACCGGTAAACCTGGTTACGGTGCAGACTCTTTGGCGAACTACTTTATTACAAAAACGTATCAGCAAAATGCACCTTATCATACAGGCGATAAAGTGAATCTAACAAATGATGTCTCGAAAAAAATTGCGCAAACGTATCAAGATGGAGTAAAAGGCGGATATTTCCGTATCGCGGGTGAAGACAAGTTCTTATCCGGACCGTTCAACTCCGGAGCAGTTGCTATGTACCAGGGCTCTTCCGCCGGTGCTGCCTTCATTAAGCCGAACGGTTTCAAATTCTCCGTCTACCCGGTTCCGGGCGGAGCAGGCATTCAGCAAGGAACGAATTTGTCCGTCTTCAAAACGGCAACGCCAGAGCAAATTGCAGGTGCATGGGAGTTCATCAAGTATATGACTAGCGTTGATCCGCAAGTCGATTTTGCGATGGTGACAGGGTATCTGCCTATTCGTCAATCGGCTGCGAAATCAGCAAAGTATGTTGAATTCGCTAAGAAAAATACAGTTGCTCAATTGTTCGTCGACGGTAAACTGAAGTTTTTCAGCGATCCTGTGTATAAAGCTAGCACAATAGGAAGAAGCGAGATCGAGGCGATGATGCAAAAGATCAATTCTGATACAAGCGCATCCGTCGACGAAGCACTGAAAAAAGCACAGTCAGCCATAGAGTTCGCACAGAAACGATAGTTCAGTATTATTTACATTTGAGTTTAAAGAGGACCATCCTTAATCAGGATGGTCTTTTGGCTTTTTGACTCGCATACGGTACATGTCTAAGCTGTCTGGGTACAAAAAAGCCCGCCAATAAAGGCAGGCTCAACTAAAATGGGGTAACAAAAGGGTAACGCAAGCAAGTGAAAAACGGTTAATTTTCGTTAACGATGTTACAGCAAACAATTCACAAAAACCTAGATTTTACGCGCTTTCATGAATTGTTATGAACAATGTTACATTCCCTAACCTTATGGGCGGCATGATGTAAAACTTGCCGAAAACCCTAGGTGAAATCTACTTCAAAAGCGGAAAACGGCACAGCGTGGCTGCTGAGCAGTTAAGTCATGGGTTGTCCCGAAATTCCATGCCGCACAATTGGACGGAAAAAGAAGGACAACAAGTCCAAAACCATAGAGACAAGGGGTGGTTTGTGGGTTCACCCCTGCCCGTTTTTTGCTCGTTTTAAATAAAGGCTTTGTTATTTCTTAATGTTGTTATTATGCAAAAAAGAATAAACCGCCTTAAGTACGGCGGTTTATTCAACTAATATTCACTTAAATCTATCCAAAATCTTCTAATAACGTTTCCGTCTTCCTCAACGAAATTTGAATCTGGTATCCCACCATTCTTTAGAATTGTTTTTTCAGAAGCTATATTACCGTCGTTACAAACAACAAGAGCTCTTTCGATTCCTAACTCCTTAGCTTTATGCAAAGATAAGGCTAACAATTTAGTCGCATAACCTTTTTTTCTCTCTTTTGGACGAATTCCGTACCCAATATGTCCGCCAGAATTAAACAACTGTTCTGTTAAACGATGTCTAATGTTAACTGCACCAACTACCTTATTATCAACAACTAACCAAAAAGTAGAACCTGGAACCCAGTTATCGGGTAAATTTTCTCCCTTTTCATTATCTTGAAGGAACCTCACCATCGCTTCAAAGTCAGAGGGGTTTTTACTTATAACCCACGGAACCATGCCTTCTCCACTTTCAATCCATTCTTGATAAAATGAGAGGTATTCGTCTTTCAAGACTACTGATGGTCGGACTAAAGATATAGGTAATTCCATTTCCACCCACCTCCCGTCATTTTCCGAATTGTCTAATATTATCATAAAGCGTTATTTACGAGAAAGTTTTATTTAGCGTTAATACCCTATTTCTCAACAGTAGGTCATTCGTCGAAGTCTGGCGTTTGTCTCCTTCACAGAAAATAGGCATGAAGACACCAACATGTTCTTCTTATTCGACGTTGTGTTCTCATAGTCCTTGCTGTCAAGATAGCGGAACCAAGCCAAATAATGTTCCAAATACTTGGTTGCAACTCCATTGAAGCGGTCCATCCATTTTTTCAGACGGCTATGGTAGCTATTGACGTTCTGGATATGGTAAACGCCTTTGACTCGTTGTTTTCCATCAGATTTGAATCGGTAATGCGCCAATCCCCTTCGATTAGCATAGGAACTGAACGCACGCCAGGAATCCGTACAAAGCACGCTGGAGTTCGACAGGTGAGAACCGATTGCCTCATCCAGCTTCGTTGTACGGATGCGCCCGCGCCCAAGAACGCCCGAGAAGGTCATTTTCTGACGGTCACGAACGACCAGCACACAAACTTGGTCGTTACTGATACCACGGTGCTTAGCTTTACCGCCCGCGTTTACGTGGCTTGCGTTCGGTAATATTTCGTCTGCCCTTTTCGGAATACAGGAAATAAGTCTCGTCCATTTCGACAATACCTTGGAATGCTTCGGTTGGAATCTGTTTCAGGGCAGCGAGAATCTTATGCCGCCAGTAAAACAAGGTCACAAACGAGACCTCTTCGTACATCAGTTCGGCGCATTTGCGTAGCGAAAATCCTTCAATCATGAGTTCGATAAATCGAACCCACAAATGAGGTCGCCGTGTCCGTTGGAGAGGGCTGTTCGTAAGGTCATTGAACGTTTGAGAGCATGTTTTGCAACGGTAACGCTGGCGCTTAACCGCGCCCGCACGTGTTTTAATGACATACTTTCTGAAGCGCACGACGTCTCTGTTATGACAATGCGGGCAGACCAATCCCTCTTTATGCTTTTGTTCTTGAATTTCACCAATCACTCGAATAGGTGTCGTACCGCCCTTGGTTTCTGACTGCAAAAAGAGAATAAGCTGTTGCTTATCTTTTTCATCCAAGCCCTTAGCAAGTTTAATCAGTTCTTTCAAATCCATAAGGTAATCAGCTCCGAGCCATATTATTACCCTAATTATAGAACAAACGTTCGAAAACTTCAAATATCAACATTTAGGTTTAACATAGCCTAAATAAAATAAAGGGTGATTAAATAAAATAACTCAACTTTCGCAGCTTAAATTACCGAACAAACCCTTGATGTACAAGGGCAAATCGGCCAGCCATTGCTGGAATTGACACAACACCGTTTGTTTGCTGCGTTTGCTCATTGCCCCTGCCATA
>NZ_VNJI01000080.1 GCF_007786445.1 Paenibacillus cremeus
AGGGCTGAAAAGTTTACTTTCTCGTTATCTGGAACTTTGTTAACCTTTTGGAACCGCCGTATGCGGACCCGCATGTACGGTGGTGTGAGAGGACGGGGGCTAGCCGCCCCCTCCTACTCGATTCTATGAGAATGACACCGGAAATAGATTAGAAACTAGTAACCCGGCAATACTTTATAACGGGGGGAGATACAATTGAACGCGACCGACTTCCGAAAGGTTGGGATAGGGATAGTGCTCTCACCCATCATAAATGAATGGAGCGGGATCATCACTCGTAAGATTAAACCGCCGGGCGGCGCACCGAGAGAATACATCATAAAAAGGGATGTTTTATGGTGAGTGAATCAGACTAACCAGAGATTATTTGGTGCCATTTTTTCGGCATAAAGGACTCCAAAAAAAGCGTGAGGACATTATGTAAGTTTTATTCAGGAAAGAAAACTATATCGAAAGAGGAAATCGACATTGGAAAATTCATATCCTTCTTACGATGATCTGCAACAGGCGAGAGAACAACTCCGCCAACTCTCCTATCAACATTGGATTCATCACGATCTCCTAACCTGGAGATGGTGGCTGCTCCTCACATTAACCATTGTTCCATGGATTATTTGGTGGCGCGTCGCCAATAAAAGTAGACGGCAGGAGACGTTGTTATACGGTGCACTTATTGCCATTTTCGCTATTTCTTTGGATGATGTGGGGACACACCTTTTGTGGTGGGGGTATCCGGATAAGTTGTTCCAATCGATCCCGCCATTGATTCCCGCGGACCTTACGCTTGTTCCGGTTTTCATGATGCTAGTGTACCAGCTACTTCAAGATTGGAAACTTTTTTTATCGCCAATACTGCATTAGGTGTAATTATGGCTTATGTTTGCGAACCGATTTTTGTATGGCTGAATTTTTATCAATTGAATAGCTGGAAATTTAGTTACTCTTTCTTGTTTTATGTTCTCGCAGGTGTTCTGGCAAGGTGGATAATTCAGAAATCTGCCGCTACGGGGAGGGAAACAATTTAATATGGTACTGTTCAGCAACGTTGTTTTCTTACTTGCCGCCATTATTTCGGGAGCAATAAAAAAATGGCGTGATTACTATAAAACTATTGTATACTTGTCCTTCTGTAATCTTCTTTACAACTTCCTTTGTCGAGATTATTTAACTTGGTCGTATCACCCCGATTTTTTGTTGAGCCACCAGACCGCAGACCTGGTAAATACCCTTATCCTGCTTCCCTCTAGTGCTATTCTGTATTTAAATTTTTTTCCAGTTATCGGCATTGGAAAAAAGGTCCTTTATTATTTTGCATGGATTATTGGATTTTCTACCCTAGAGTATATTTGGTATCGACGTGGCGTAATTACTTATGAACATGGCTGGAACATTCTTTGGTCAATCGTATTTTACTGCGCCATGTTCTTTTCTCTCTGGCTACACCATAGAAGCACTGGAAAAGCGTTGATTTTTTCGTTAGTTTCGGTAATTCTACTGCTCTTGATCTTTAAAGTCCCCTTTTGGAAATAGCTCCAACAAAAGTCTCTTAAGCTTGCGCAAGCGTAAGCGGTCGGCAACGTTTACACGAAAGTAGTGTTGTTTATAAAATTTATCTAAATAAAGAAGAGGGGAGTACCTTGACATAGAATTAAGATTTGTAAAAAAAATGTAGTATACATACACCAAAGGGGAGGAATTCACGCTGCCGATTTTTCACCAACTCCAATGGAATGCTTGCTCATCCGATCGACAGGGTAGCCGAGGATGAGAAGCTATCTTCATACGTTACATGGGATTTTACTACGGTTCCGGGATACGAAGATTTGGTAAACAGTGTAGAGGAGGTGCGTTCGGTTGTTGAAAACATTGTTGAAGAGGAAGAAGAACGAGAACGAGCAGACCGACCTATTGCAGCAGGGGAGTAAGGAAGACCGGGAGCTGGAATACCCATCTCTTGTCGATAACATGCTAAATGATGGAATCACATTTCAGCGCGATCATTTCGTAATTCAGACAGGTCTCGGTAATGTGAAGTACGCTCGATCATTTTTTATAAAACCTTCAGGATACCCTAGAACAGTCCGAATTGGTTGGCTAGAGAACTTGTTCTCAGGCGACGATGTCGATGTTTCGGTACATATCGATCCGCTTGACCGCAATGCTGCGATTAAGAAGCTACAGGATAAAATTGATGAATTGGCAACGGTGATGTACTCTGCACAAAAACGTGCTGATCAGGCAAAGTATGATGATGTTTTTCAGAAATCCGATGATACGAAGATTATTCAGCGGGAAATAAAGAACAACACAAACGGCTTGTTCTATGTCTCTATTCAAGCGACAGTCTATGCAAACGGCTTAGATGAACTGAATGCAAAATGCGTTGAGATTGAAAATATTGTGGGCGGCGAGTCCATAGAGATATTGAATGCATACGGCCGGCAGAAAGAAGGCTTTTTATCGTGTCTGCCGCTGGGAAAGAATTATTTGTCCAAATCCGATCGTAATCTCGACCAGCGGAGCTTAACCGCCATATTTCCCCACGCCTCCTCACGATTAAATCATCAGGGTGGTTTCCCGATTGGAAGATCCGGGCGCGATTATGTCTATTACAACAACTTTGACCCAAGCTTGAACAACTATTCTGTAGGCATTTTTGGAGCGTCCGGCTCAGGAAAATCGGTGTTGGTCAAACAGTTTATCGCACGCGGCTTTGCTGATGGTATTACTAAGAATGTCATTATTGACGTTGAGCCGGAATATGTGGAATTGACCAAAGCCCTTGGCGGCGTAGTGATACCTATTTATCCGACGAATTCGGATTCTGCGAGTCGAATAAACCCTTTCGATATCTATGCGGAAAAAGAGGTTATTAATAAAGGTACACCGGATGAATATGTCGTTGAAAAGGTAAACATCAACGAGAAGGTGAAGGAAGCCATTGAGTTCTTTAAAATCATGAAACAATCGGTCAATGGTCCGGATACGATGCTTGGTGCAGTCGAGTTAGGTGTCTTAAATGATATTTTGACCGATGCCTATAAGGATCGGGATATTACGGAAGATCCTGACTCCATTTACGAGCAGGTACAGTCCATTGACGATCACGGAAGAATCACCTATGAGAAAAAGTACCGGGAGATGCCGACGATCTCTGAAATTCTTCAGCAGCTCGGGGTGTATCTAACGAAAGGTTACGAAGAGCTTAAAGAACTAACAATGATCGTTGATCTCTTTACTGCAGGTCGGGCATTTGGCATGTTTGATGGACAAACGCATATTGTCTCCGAAGGTAATAACGTCACATTGGACGAGGCGCCAGTGATCACGTTCGATATTAGTCGCTTATCTCAAAACGGAATCGAGCGACCTCTGGCAATGCACGTTATTACAACCTGGGTTTGGGGACGGTTTATCACCTCGAACCCGAAGGCAAAGAAACGCGTACTCATTGATGAAGCCTGGCAGCAGATCGCATATAAATCGATGATGGCATGGCTCAAAGTGCTTTCTCTTCGTGGACGGAAATGGAATACATCTCTGACGCTTGTATCTCAGCGGTACGAAATGTTTGATCGGGATGAAACTGCCAGAGACGTTGTATCACAATTTGATACCATTTGTTTCTTGCGTCAAGCTGACCAAGATATCGACGCCATTCTTCGTACGTTCCGACTTTCCGGCGGGGTAGGAGAGATGATTCGGACGTTCTCAACCGGTGAAGTGCTCATGAAGGCCAATAAACAGATCGTTCATTTCATGAGCGAACCAACACCAGAGGAATGGGTATATCTCAACACCAACCAGAACGTCCAGATGGGTCGTGCTCGAAGTAAAGAGGGTGTTGCATCTTGACTCAACTTCCCAAACGAGAAATCCGATGGAGGAGATATGTTGCGATATCTTTCCTCATATGTTTTTTACTCATGGTCGGTTTCAGTACGGCTGCCTTGGCTGCCGATACGACATCGACATCATTTCAAGACAGCAATTTCCAGACTCAAATGCAAAAGTCCATGGACAACGCCAACTTCATTGAGAGAGCTGTCATGAGTATGGTTAACAGTCTGTTCAAGATTGCCGGGATAGCCCCGCTTCCGGAGTTGGTCTTTGGTAATCCCTATAAGAATTGGGGAATTACCAGTGGAGGCCAGCTGCGCTACAATCTCTTTTATCAGCAAGAAATGGACACAGTGATCACTCCGTTAATAGGGGCTTTTGCATCCGCGTATGTTACGTTTACTGCACTCTCCATTATGTTGTCGAGTCTGAAGATGGGGGTAAGAGCACATAGTCCGCAGGCAAAGGCGGACTTTTGGCAGGACCTCCAAATGTGGATTGCTTCCGCGCTCTTTATGACATCGTTCTGGTTCCTGTTTGAGACTATCGCAGCAATGAATGATGCCATTGTCGGTACCATTTCAGATACGATGGCGAGTAAAGGATTGAATAGCAATAATATTTCGGTGATTGCAGCAGCAGGTACAAACGCGGGTGTGTTCGGCTTAGGAGATGTTATTATCTATCTCGGTGAGTGGGTACTAACCGTAATGCTTAACTTTATCTATATCTCGAGGAAAATTGTCATCGTCTTCTTGGTGATTTTGGCTCCGTTTGCCGCTTATTCCCTGATGTTTGCGCGCACGCGTAATTTTTTTGGGACATGGATTAAGGAGCTACTTGGTAACATATTTTTGCCGTGTATTCACGGGCTTATCATCTACACGTTTGCCAGTATATCGTCACTTGGAGCGGGAACATTTCTCAAATTGGGTATGTTGATCATGTTTATTCCTGCCTCAGGAATTGTGAGTCGTTGGCTTCAGCTGGGGGATAGCGGTTCGAAACTAGGCAGCGCGCTTACGATGTCCGGCATGTCGGGAGTTGCAGGAGCGATGGTTCTAGGCCGCGGTGCTGCACAAATGTCAGGTGGATTCAGGCGCGGCGGCTCGTCTGCACGGGGTAGCGATGATGGGAGGGCAGAAAGTGTTAGCGGTTCCGGTAGCGACTACAATGCCGGTGGATCCCTTGGTTCATTTTTAACGACGGTTGGTAGACGGCCTACTGTTGCTGGAAAAGCTATGAATTTGACTAAAAGTTCTGCTGCTGTTGTAGGTGGCACTGTCGGTGCTTTGGCAGGTATGGTAGCAGGACCGGGTGGTGCGGTTGTTGGTGGTATGATCGGGTCCAAAGTCGGAGGAGGAGCTGTTACGGCTGGTGGGAATTTCATTTCAGGTGGGATTAACGCGGGAAAAACTGCATTTGGCCAAGATGGTTTGAGGGGTTTGATTAAAGACGGCAACTGGTCCACCGATCTCACTCAACGCCGTCATCTTATGGGTAATCTGGGACAGGATCTTGGGACGATGGTTGGTGGACAGACAGGTGGGGCGCTTGGACGAGCAGCCGGTAATGCGCTCTCCATGTCCACGCGCAGGAGGATTCAGACCGAACAGTTTGGTGGTATGACTCCTCAAGAATATGCTGAGAAGTTTCCAGAAGCGGATATTTATTGGAAGGCCGATTCACAGAAATCAGGGTTTTACATGAACCGAAATGGTCAAGAATCACTGATCTCCATACTTGGGAGCGGAGTCGCCGGCCAGAATAATCCGGTATATGTACCTTTCAAGACACCTGCAGAGGGTGCAACCGTCACCCGAGGTGCAAATGGCTCGTATTCGATGACTGCACCTAATCCGTACGCAGGTGAAGCAGGCCAGAGTCCAATGACTATAACTCCCGGACTTAAGGGTTCGACTGAATCTTTCTTGCGCACCGGGGATGCATATACGAAGGACAGCAACGGACAGCGGTATAGCTTTGGAGGACTGGATGCTTCTTCGATTAACGTAGATTCTTATTTCACCCACAGTGCACCTGGAATGAAAACCGGTAGCGTAGCTGGACGAGCGTTGGACAAAGTTATAGGCACTCCTTCTGTTGATGAACACCGAAAACGGACAGCGTATACAACGAGATTAGGTCAAATCGCCAAGGATTTTCAAATGGCCCCTGCCGATAATTCGAGGGTTAAGGGTGTTCTCTAGTCCTTTTCTAAACGCAGGGGGTGATGAATATTTCTGCTCACGAATTGGGGCAGCAAGCAGCTGGGCAAGCTGGTGAATTCAGCAAAAAAGCGGGCGGTAAACTCGCCCGCAAAGCGGCTGGTAAGGCTGCAAAGTTCATCAAAAAGCTTGTGGTAAACCTTATCAAGAAGTTTGTTGTAGCTGTAGTCAAAGCGGTGATTGTTACCGTAGGTATAGAGGTGATAGCGGCTTTTATCGCGCTCCTCATTTTCTCCGCGATATTAATGTCCGTTCCCTTTTCGGATTGGACATTAAAGGGAGGGCAACGAACCGCTGCCGAGGAAGCTGGCGATCGTCAGTATGAGCAAGGGTTCAGAAATCTGGCGGATCAGAGCGTTGTTCCAATCGATGATGAGGAAGCCGATCAGTTGTGGAAGGAAACACTAAAAAACCTGGTTAAGCCGAATTGGGCCATCCCAGCCTCCTTGGTTCGATACAAATTAATGCACACAGACGCAAAAGTTGTACTGCCGGATGCAAAGGAAGTATTTGAAAATCTTGCTCCAACGTTTTCGTATATAACGATTGATAATGATCTGAAGTACAGCAAAACGATTATGGCCTGTCATCATGAAGAGTCATCAGGAGGAAGCTCGGATGAGTTTGGAAACAGTGAGTCCAGTTCCACTACTGTATATGACCCCCCTGTGGAGACCATTGTTACGAGCAAGATGCCACCAAGAAAGATCATGTCACGCGTGGATACACGGTATGGCGGTACAGACATTCCTTCGGTGAAAAAATACTTTCCAGGTGGAACTCTTGAGCCGAATGGCCAATGGGAATACATTGGGTCGTATAGTAGCGGGGATTGTGATTATACGACCTATATCCAGTGGGAGAAGACCATGATTGATGACCGCGGTGTACCGGAGATTCTGTATGATGCAAACAGCTTTAAGAATTATCTCATTTCCCGCGGAGTAATCGAACGGAACTTGGATGAGTATTACGAGTATGTGAAAGCCACGGATCCGTATTTTCCCCTCGAGCTTTATAACGGAACCTATGTGCAAGGTGGCGGTAGCGACGTATATTCCAATGCGGACTATTCGTTTGCCGGGAAATCTGTTGATGGATGGGTCTGGCCGATCGCGATCGATTACCGCGGCATTAATAGTGGGTTTGGACCTCGCTGGGGTGTATTCCATTACGGGGTAGACCTTGGCGGGCGTGGATGGCCGAACGCACCTATTCTCGCAGCGAAAGATGGCCTTGTCATATGGGCGCAGGCAATGGGGACTTACGGGAACCTCGTAATCTTAGCTCATACGGACGGGCTGCAGACTCGTTACGCCCATATGAGCTCCATAACGGTAAAAGCAGGCGACCAGGTAAAAGCAGGGCAGCAGATTGGCAGGCAAGGTGAAACAGGGGATGTTACTGGTCCGCACCTTCATTTTGAAGTATCAATTCCGAATAAGAAAAATCCACTGGGCCGTATGGCCGAAGCGGAAAAAGCATTCGATCCGATGATTTTCTTAGGCCCGATCAAGAGCAACGGGGAGTGATTCCAATAGATGGATTAGATCATATAAGCAATAACGTAAATATGTTCTTCCAAAAGATCGTGGGCTTCATGCAGGATACCGGTATCGTTTTTATGACACTGCTTGCACTCGTTGGACTTCTACTATTTCTGATCTCCGGTAAAAACCCAATTGTTAAGCGTGTCGGATTGATGATGAGCATAGTGTTTGGCATTTTTATCTTCGTATTCGCTTATATGCCTGTCCTTTATTATTACTACACTGGTGGGGGACCAGCACCCGCGAATACACAAATCGAAGAGGTATTCGATGCTACTCATTCCGGGATCATCCAAATGTTCAAGGTACTTTTAATCATTGGGACGCCCGTGGCGGTAACTGTTATGTTATTAGGACTCCTCATTCGAGGACTTGGGGCTAATAATCCCATGTCTAAAAGGAGAGGGTTTGGCATGATGCTGCTGTCTCCAATTATTTTATTGATGCTTTATTTGATTCCTAACATCCTTCGCTTCTTGTAGTCGCCCGCTCCTGGCGATATTATAGGAATTAGTCAAGAAAGCCACTAGTCTTTTAGGCATGGATGGATCGGCTAAGGAAGGGATTCTATCCAAGACTTCTGGAGAAAAACATACCTATCAACATCGTAGATAATGGCTTGGGGGCAATTGCAAGCAAGTGTCTTGAGATTTTCCGTTACAAAACTCGGTACGAAGTTTTACCCTGAGTGGTTTAGTCAAGAGTGTAATTTCAAATCATGAGACCTTCATCGCGCTGTACATCCCCGAGGCAATCAATTTATTTCATTCGTTAGGGTTATTAACCCAAGAAAATTCAATCTCTATCAAGAAGGATCCGTGATCAGCGATGAGTAGTATTGAGGAACGCCAAAAGTTATTTGAGGAGATCTATCAGAAGCTCATCCTGCCTTTTCCTCCTGGTACGGTTGAGTTCAAGAATCAAAATCCGGCGAGTGCGCACATTCCAGTGCAGGCGTATCAGCATCGAGTCAATGTAGCGGCTGGCAATTTTGCATCGTGGAGACTGACAACAGAGCAACCGATCATCCACGAAGCAGAACGGATGCTCGAAATGCGCGGGGTGCTGCAGATCGTCGACGCGAGCTATGAGGGCCAAGGCTTCGTAGAATTTGAACGTGATGAACGGACGAAGCGAATCAAGTACTTTAATGAGCGCTGCAAAGCGGCCGCTAGCCTGGCGTTCGTGGATGCATGCGATTGTTTTGAAATGGGCTGGATTGATTTAGGACGGAAGTGGTCAAATAACCCCGGTACGGGAGTTCCCGAGCGGACCGGCGGTTCGGTTGTTCGTTCCGATAAAAAAGACGGGGAAACACGACGCCAGTGTATTTTTCCCGGGTGCGGCAAGTTCGTAGATGAGAAGTTGCTGAAGCTATATCAGTGGAAAAACGCGCAGTGTGAAGAACATATCCCCGAGCACGTTAAACGAAAATTTCTAAACCGGCAGGAGGGGTAGAGTTATGGTAAAGAAGAACAAGGAAGGAACTCAGACGAGTAAGAGGGTATTATCGATATAATGAAGCCTAAAGGTACCCGTGATTGTCATAACAGTAAATCGATGAGTTGGGAGTCGTAATTCATCCTAACTTAAACAAATAATCCCTCAACTAAGAAACTGTTTACTTAGTTCGGGGATTATTTTTTGTAAAATAATACGTAAAAAATGTGTGCAGTTAAATGTTTAACATCTTGATTTCAAAATTTAAATCCTGATTGAATTTGTTATGGATTTGAGTCTACCTCCGAAGGCGATGAAAGTATTATGACTAATATTCAAAACAAGAATTGGTCTTGCCAATGAGATGTGAACCAAGTAGCATCGGTGTTATGCAAACAAATAGTGTTTTTGAGTTTTCCGCTTTAAATCATAGGCTATTTTAAATCTTGATGTTGATCTTTACGAGAAGAAAACCGCCTCGTTAGAGGCGGCTTATTGAGCTATATTATCCGTCGTAATCTGCTTTAGGAGGCAAGGTCATCTAACCGTCTGGTAAACGAGGGCTATGGCTCCAGAATCAAATGTCTTGTTTTCGGTGACGACTCCCACGGCTGAAGCGCGTGGGCTTCTCAGATCAACGAGTTTCGTAACCTCAACTCTCCCTGAAGGCTCCGTCCGAGCCCAATGTTATGGTTTTGGTTACGATACTAACGCACGTTGCAAGATATTCCGTGCAGCGTTCTCATCCCGATCAGCTTCGTAGTTACAATGATTACATCGATGGATGCGAACGGCTAACGATTTTTTGACGATGGCTCCACAATTTGAGCATTGCTGGGATGTGTTTCTTGGATCGACTTGGACAACCACGCGACCGGCGCTTTCAGCCTTGTACGTCGTGAATTGAACGAGCTGGCTCCATCCTGCATCCGCAATGCTTTTGGCAAGGTGATGGTTTCTAATCAAGCCTCGAACGTTTAAATTTTCGAATGCGATGAGTCCATAGCGGCTTACCAGCTGCCACGATACTTTATGTGCATGATCTTTCCGGCTATTGGCTACTTTTTCGTGGAGCCTAGCCAACCGATGAACGGCTTTCACCCTCCGGTTAGATCGGCGTTGTTTCCGTGACACCGCCCGTTGCAGTTCCTTTAGTTTACGTTCATTTTGCTTCAGATGCTTCGGCGCTTCAAACGTACCTCCTTCGGAGGTGGTGGCCAAATGTTTGAGACCCAGATCGACACCAACCTGTTCCAACGTAGACGGTAACTCCTGGCGCTGGACATCGCATGAAAAGCAGGCATAGTACTTACCGTTTTTCACTGTAATGGTGCATGTTTTAATTTTGCCTTCGATCTGCCGGTGTAGCTTGATCTTTACCTCTCCGATTTTGGAGAGTCTCAGCTTGTTTCCTTGCAGTGCGTACCCACCTTGCGGATACGCGAACGAGTCATACTTCTGCTGAGGCTTGAAGCGCGGAAATCCCGGTTTCTCACCCGATTTCACTCGTCGAAAGAAGGCTTGAAAAGCTTTATGTAATCGTTTTGCAGTGTCTTGCAGTACTTGGGAGTACACCTGTTTGAGTGCGGGAATATGTTGCTTTCGCTCTTTAAACGTATTGGCTTGATCATAGTAGTTCAGGCTGTTACCTTCCGTTTTGTAGGCAATGATGCGTTCTTCGAGCAACCGGTTATACAGTAGGCGGCATCGTTCGAGTGTGAATTGAATGTGCTGCTTCTGTTCTCTGGTTGGATACAATCTATATTTATACGTGAGTCTCAATCTCTACTTCACCTCCATGACCATGATTTATTATATCACAGATTAGGGAACGTATGTTTGTAATATTCGAAGAAGGCGGCTTATATCCCACACCTGAAGAGAGTGGGTTTTACGCCGCTTTCTATAAGTTTAAGATTGATCTTCTCCTAGAGACCTTGGAATAACGGCAACCCATTGCCGATCAGGACGGGAGAAACCGTAATTTTATACTCATCTATTAAATCAAGCTGCATAAGGTAGTGTGCTAACCTAGGACTCCCGAGGATGACCATATCCTTGCCTGGCTGCTGTTTGAGGTTCTTGATCTTTTCCTCGACATCTTCTTTCACCAGTCTGGAATTGTTCCATTCGACTTTCTCCAGCGTCGTGGAAAAAACGATTTTGGCTGTCTTTTCGATCCACTCGGCATGATTCCGTTCATGCTGCGAAGCTGGGGGGTCAGAAGGCACGGATGTCCAGTAACTGTGCATCATCTGATAAGTCCCACGTCCCCATATGACAGTGTCGGCAGTACTCAGAATTTCTTTCGCGTGTTTCTCCAAGTTAGTATCGTAGGAAACCCAGCCAATGTCCATATCACCGTTCGGACCTTCTACAAAACCGTCAAGCGATGCGTGCAGAAAAAGAACGAGTTTTCTCATTTTTAGTTCTCCTTTGTTCGTGGGGGATATCTACATAATTCAACTTGGATTGTTTCTTATGGATTGCTAATCTATTAACAAGTATTGAACACTAGTTCGTATATATCAATTATCATCAACAAATTTTAACAAAGCCAAACCATAAAGGCACAAAAATTGTTTAGTTCAAACAAGAACAGCCCTTTATAATCTGATTAAGAGCAACTGGTAAAGGAGTTGTACTAATGATTTATGTAGATAAACAATGTGAACCTTGCAGAGAGTTTGTTGTAGTAAGTCTGTTAATTGAAAACCCTCCTATATTTAATGAGGAGGGCTTAAAAGAAGTTAAGATGCAAATGTGTATAGGGGCTTCGGATGATCCGGTAAATTTTATTCCTTTTTTTTTACTCGCTGAGCAAGCTCTTGTAAATTAATATTCATGTACCACATGCCTTTATCATGATCTGAAGCATCTTCATGTTCTTCTTGGACCTTAACCATAGGGATATTCCGAATTGTAATTTCCTTGCCGCTCTTCAACCGCATGTTCACATCGTGACTTACTTCGTTGTCGTTCTTTGGAATTGGCTCGGAGACTTTTACTTTAGCCAGTGATTGATTCTGTGTAATCCGACTTGCAAGCGATTTAGATTTCTCGGTAATATCAGCAACTTTCTTGCTGGTGTAGTCGGAATGGGAAAGATACGGGTTCACAAAGCTCGATGCGATGGTTGGGTCACCAAGCTGCAGCTGGGCTAATAGAGACATGAGTTGATATGCTGACGTTAACTCCGGACCGTCCAATACTTTTTTTCTGCTATCGACTTCTTCGACGTATTTCTTGTACTCGTCGTTTTTAAGCCATAAAGGCGTTCTATAATTACCCTTTAATTCGTTGGCTACATCCCACTCAAGCTGAATTTTCATCTCGCTGGCTTTGGATTGTACTTCCTTTGATTTATTGCCGAGCACCCTAGGACCAAATGTATATAGCCCTATAGAGATATAGACAAACAAGCAGATAATGATCAATTTTTTAATATTCATTAAAGTACCCCTCCAAAAAAATAAAAACACCAAGTCATGACGACCGGTGCTTCCGACGCTTCGATAGATTGTAAATGTAATTCGATGTGACCTATTATATCAAAATTGAAGAGAGTGCTAAAGTCGTTGTATTTTTGTAGTAAAATTTTAATTTGTGAAGGATGATGTTTGAGGCGCGCGCGGCCACCTGGGGCCATGCGTGCTTTTTGTGCGAAAAAGTGAACAATCGCCTATGAGCCGGCTGTGAAGCCTTGATAATTAAAGGAAAATAAACTATTAAACTGAAAATAAAGTAATAGACTTGGTGTGGAATGAAGAAAAAGACGCCCTTTGTGAGCTAGCTGTGCCAGCATAAAAGGGCGATCTTTCTCATTTTGTCTTCTGCGCCTCATTCAACTCTTGCGTAATTTTAGTAAAGTTCGAATCAGTCTTCATCTTGGCTACGAAATCGTCCCAAGCCGCCAGCGACTCTTTACCCATGATCACCTTTACCTTCATATCCTGGATTTTTTTGTTCAGATCCGGACCAGCTGTCAGCGCGGTATTCGAAATCAGGCCATACGCCGGGTCGACCACGCTGAAACTAGTGCGGTCGTCGATGAGCTTCTTATTACGCTCATAGTACTCTTTTGGAATACCGCTATAGAACGCACGTAGGTACTTGTCATACCGGTTGAATATTTGGAGTAGGTTGTTGCTGACATCCGGAATATTGTCCGTCTTTGCTTGCTCAGTCGGAACCTTAACGCCATCCACAATGGTGTAGTGCTTATCCTTGAGACCATAGTTCGCCAAGTCGGCGACATCCTCGTTCATCGCTTTGTCCATAAATCCAAGAATTTGCTTCATTTTGGCCTCGGGGACTGTTTTCGGTATGACGTACATCCCGAGCAGACCGCTATCTTTACCGGCGAACTTTTTGCCGTCCGGACCGATTAGATACGTCAGCGGGTAAGAATCCGCCTTCGGATCAATTTTACGCATTGCATCGGTGAACAGCCATTGCGGATTTAACGCCGAACCAAGCATTCCTGCTTTATTACCCATATATTGTTCACGACTCTGCGTGGATTTGAGCACAGCGAAGTCTTGCACGAGCACTTTCTCGTCATAGGCTTTTTTCAGCCATTCAAGCGCCTTCCGCTCCGTCGGTTCAAATATAACAGGCACCAGCTGCCCGTTAACCAGCTTATAGCTGCCAGGCGTACCATTAAACACATTTTCAACCCAAGCGAGCGAGCCCATGGTCTCCTGGGAGACATCGCCGACAAGGCCAATTGTATCCGCTTTGCCGTTGCCTTCCGGATCACCTGTGGTGAATGCCTTGATTACATTGTAGACATCGTCCATCGTTTCAGGAACCTTGAGCCCCAGCTTATCCATCCAGTCTTTGCGCAGCTGCACTCCCCAACCGCCATCCAGCGGACGCGGACGCGGCACGCCGTAGTTCTTGCCCTTTACCTTGGCGTTGTCCCAGATGATCTGAGGCATGGAGCTCAGGTTTTTATAATCCTTGATATAAGGCGTGATGTCCCAAAATGCCCCGGCTAACGACATCTGCACGACTTGGGCGTCGTACGGGTTACCGACATAGGTGAGTTCAGCCAAGTCGCCTGAAGCCAGCATAACCTTGGTCTTTTCGTTGATCGTATTGAACGGAACCCAGTTAATGTTCAGCTTGGAGTTCGTCAGCTTCATAATTTCTTGCAGCACCGGGTTGGAAGGATCCACCGCTTGTGCCCCCTGTTGATTGGCAAAAATACTGATTTCGACCGGACCGGCTGGTGCAGCTGTAGTTCCTGCCCCCGTACCTGAGCCGGCATTCCCTGCAGTCGAGCTCTCTTTGCTGCAAGCGGCGAGAGTCGAGGAAACCAGGAGAACGGTTGCAACGGACAGCATAGTGATCTTGTTAGCCATCTGAATAAGAACCTCCCTTAAATAATTATTATAAACATGGATAGAAAGAAAGATAGAGCCCTTCCCCTTATCCTTTGACGGAACCGATCATGACACCCTTAGCAAAATGCTTCTGCAGAAGTGGATAAACCAGCAGAATGGGAACGGTCGAGATAATAATCGCCGCCATTTTGAGTGTGTCGGTCGGAATGCGGATGTCACTCGCAAGTGAGTTGGCGACTTCGCCAGAGGCGGAGCTGGAATTGTCGATCAGCAGCATCTGCAACACGATTTGGAGCGGCCGCAAGTCCGCTTTGTTGATGTAAAGTACGGCGGAGAAGAACGTGTTCCAGTAGCTTACAGCATAGAATAGACCAAAAGCGGCAAGCGAAGGCAACGAGAGCGGCAAAATGATGCGCCAGAAGGTGCCAATGTCGGTGGCCCCGTCGATCTTTGCCGCCTCCTCAAGCTCATCGGGAATGCTCTCGAAGAAGCCTCGCATCAAGATGACGTACCAGCCACTCGTCAGCACGGGGATGATCAGTGACCAAATGCTGTTGATCAGGTGCATCCCTCGGACGACTAAATAAGGGGGGATGATTCCCGGGTTGAATAACGTGGTCATGAGAATCAGGATCAGCAGCACTCGTCGACCTTGCAGACGCTTGCGGGACAGCGCATAGGCTCCAGCAGCCGTTACGATCAGGCTGAGCGACGTGCCTACAGTGGCGAGGAAGGCACTTACGCCGGTGGCTTTCACAAAAACATTGTTCGCGAGCAGGTATCGATAAGAGATGAGAGACCATTGCTCCGGAAATAGAACGAGGCCCTTTCGTAAATACTCCACAGGAGTCGTGAAGGATACGACGAAGACATAATAGAACGGAAACAGCATGACGATTGCAACGAGCAGCAGCAGGGCGATGATGAGACCGTCGAACAGACGGTCGGATGAACTTCGTATCATAAGGGTGCGGCCTCCTTATAGAAGCGAAGGGGGTCAATAGACGCCTTCACCGAATTTTTTAGCTAACCGGTTAGTGATTACAACAAGGATGACGCCGACAATTGACTTGAATAAGCCGACGGCGGTGCTGTAGCTGAACTGCGTTTGCTGAATGCCGCTGCGGTACACATACGTATCGAAAACGTCAGCCACTTCGGACACCGCTCCGTTCGTCATCAGGTACACCTGCTCAAATCCGACGTCCATCATATGGCCGATGCGCAGGATGAGCAGGATGATAATGACCGTGCGAATTGCAGGCAGCGTGACATGCCAGATCTGGCGTACTCGACCGGCGCCGTCCATCCGAGCGGCTTCATAGAGCTGTGGATCGACCGAAGCAATCGCAGCGAGAAAAATGACGGTGCCCCAGCCGGCCTCTTTCCAAATTGACTGGAACGTCAGCAAGAGCCAAAAGACACTCTGATTCGTCAGAAAATCGAATTTGGCTAATCCCATCCCAGCAATCAGTTTATTGATGAGGCCGTCCGATGTGGAGAGCATCAGGAACGTAATGCCGGCGATTACGACCCACGAGAGAAAATGGGGCAGATACACCACCGATTGGATGATGCGCTTGAGCCATTCCTTTCTCACCTCGTTGAGCATGATGGAAAGAAGGATCGGAAGGGGAAAGAACAGGATCAAACTGAGTAGATTGATGGCGAGCGTGTTACGCAATAATTGCCAGAATGCTTCATTGGAGAAGAACCGTTCAAAGTGCTCGAACCCGACCCACTCGCTCTGCCAGAACCCGGCATAGGGCGTGTAGTTTTTGAAGGCGATGAGCACACCCCACATAGGGAAGTATTTAAATAGAAGAAAGTACAGCAGCATCGGAGCTGCGATGAGGTAAAGCGCCCGGTCACGGACAAGTCCGCGCCACACGGTGGATAGCCTGCCACGCTTTACATTAGGGATTCGCTGTGCGCTATCTTGATATGGGAGCAGCGCGGGTTGCGATCGATTCGGGTCCATGTGTTCACCTCGATAGATTGGTCTGTGGTCTTAGCTTACGCCCCGCTCTAATTTTCCGCAATTGGACGTTCATTCTTGGGGATTGACCTGGTTTGCACTCTTTTTACGGACGATTTCCTGCTATTGCACTTTCATTCCGAGCGCGATTTTCAATTGTTGCCGTAGAATTATTGTTATATGATGAATGTATTTCACGGACTTGAGGTGGGGAGGACATGTGGAGAGGTAAAGGAACGCATCAGCGGAAGAGCTTTCTAGTCGCCACAATTAGCGCCTGCCTGCCTGTGGCGTTGATCGGGATTCTCGTTTATTTGATGGTCACGGATAGGATCGAGGCTGAGGCCAAAAAATTCCGCCAGAGCCAAGTTGCCTTCGCAACCGAGCGGATTGATAGCAATTTGAATCACTTGGAGCTCGCCATGGCACAATGGACGTTTCGGTTACCGCTCGAAGCTAACCTCGGCGACCTGAATGTAGAGAACGATTATAAAGATGTCCAGACGATCTATCGGGCTCTCACCTGGGTGAAATCGTCCGATCCGCTTATCGAAGAGGTCACCATGTATCTGGAGAATCAAAAAGTTCTCGTTCGTGACAATTCCGGTATTATTCGATTGACGACACCAGACGAGATCGCGAGTTACCGGAAGCTGGCAATGGGTGATAGGGATTTAAGCTGGACCCCCCTCTATTCGAAAAATGCGAACGCCGCGCCGTACATGCTGGTTGTTCGACTGCCGGGGAGGCTTGCTACGCTGTTTGTTGAAGTCAACACCAAGCAGCTCGATAAGCTGATCAGCGGGCTGGAGCCGGAGGGCAAGGGCTCGACGATTCTGCTGCAGGAGGAAGGAAAGCCGATCTCGCTTGGCAATAGGGCGGTCGCCGATCCTTCATCACTGGATACGAAGCTCGTTGAATCCGCCCGAGAGCTGCGTGGAACAGCGGGGGAGCCGCGTATCGAGCGGTGGGAGGGCGGCACCTACTCTGTCTCTTACGGTAGCATGAAGCGGATCGGTAAGATGTGGACCGTAGCCGCCGCAGCACCTATCGAGCAGTTGACGAAGCCCGTGCAGGTGCTGTCGCGCATTATTGTCGCAACCGGCATCTTCGGGCTAGTGCTTGCTCTAATCCTATCTTGGCTCGCTTTCCGACAAATCTATAGTCCGTTTCGTCGTCTGGCACAGCAGCTAACAGGCCGAGCAGGCCTCGACGTGCTGGACGATATAACGAGTGAGTGGAAAAATCTCTCCCGCGAGAGCCAGATCCTGCAGGAACGGGTCGATCGTCAGCTTCCGAGGTTGCGGGAGAGTTTCCTGCTTCAACTTGTGCAAGGGCACCTCTATTTCTTAAGTGAGAAAGAGCTCGCGGAGCGAATGGGGCAATACGGCTGGGACGTGAGAGAGCGAGTGTTCGTAGCAATGGTAGTGCAGGTGCACGGACTCTACGAGAGTGAAGGCCGGTTCTCGGAAGGGGACGAGCAGCTTGTCACATTTGCGGCCGCGAACATTGCGGAGGAACTGACCAAGGGGAAAGAGTTGGAGACTAGCATTATTAACTTTCAGGATTTGACGATCGGATTGCTGCTTCGTTTCCCGTCTAGCCTTGCACATGAGCTCATGAAGTCCGGCTTGTATCATCTCGCGGAAGAACTGGCCAACACCTTGCGAGGACTTCTCAAGGTCGAGATTGCCGTCTGTATCGGCAAGTCGGTGTCGGAGCTGCACAAGGTCCCGCTCCTTTTCGAGGATGCTCGTGCAGCCTTGAACCACCGCAAGCTGGGGGTACCGCAGCAGATTCTCGACGTCGAGGAGCTTATGCCATCTGGCCGGGACGAGATCCGCTACCCATTCGAGACTGAAAAGGCGCTGCTTCAGGCACTCAAGTTAGGGATGGCCGAGGAGCTAGATATGCTATTCGGAGGCTTTTTGACAGAACTGAAGGCACAAGCAACGAAAGAAATCGAGGTCCGACAAGGCCTCATGCAGTTGTGCGGGAATGTTCAGAATACGATTCTGCAGGCAGGTTATAATCCGTTCGAGCTGGCCGGAGGAACCATGCTCTGGGAGGAAATGGCCGAACATCGTGATCCAAACGGTATTCTAGAACTGCTACGCAAAAAGCTGATTCGTCCCTATTTGCGGAGGCTGCACGCTTCTCAGGATCTACAATTGAAACAGCTGATCGAGAATGTGCTCGCAACAATTCATTCGAGCTACATGAAGGATATCTCACTTGAATCGTGCTCCGATCTCCACGGGACGTATCCGAAGCGGCTCAGCCTAGGTTTCAAGCAGGTAACGGGGCAGACGTTTAGCGATTATTTGACACAATTCCGGCTGAATGAGGCGAAGCGTTTGCTGCTCGAGACGGATGAGCCGGTTGGGGAGATTGCTTTGAAGGTCGGATATCAGCCACCATACTTCAACCGGCTGTTCAAGAAAAACGAGGGTCTTACGCCTGGGCAGTTTCGCGAACATCATGAGTGACAGGGGGCAAGGCGATGGATTATGAATTTCTGAATGGCTTTAGTCCCAAACTGCTTAACGTGGTAACGCGGGATCCCGGCTTCTGGCGCGATTTCAGCTATAGGCTAATGCGAGAGAGAACCAGTCTCCATATACTGGCATACGTCTATGGGGGGAGCGGGAAGCTGCAATTCGGCCATCGGGAGGTGGGACTTCGAGCAGGAATGGTGTTTCAGTTATGGCCAGGGCTGCGCATGGTCCTAGAAACAACGGCGGAAGATCCTATATGCTTTTACTCGGTTCATTTTCAGTACGGGGTGCTTCACTGGGATGGTGTGCAAGCTACATGGCGTCAGGGGAGCGGGCCTCTGTTGATCGGTGACACGATTATGAACTTGGAGGCAGCAGGACCGGAGCTGCGCGAGGCATTCGAGCGACTTTATCGTTTATGGAGTGAGAAGGACGCCGGATATGAATGGGAATCGCGCGTTGTGATGCTGGAGGCAGTTCGGCTTGTAGCAGCCGGTGAGGCGCGTGACTCGGTAGGAAAGGGTGGGAGCGCTACGGCTGTACGAGAGGCGATCGTCTATATGAAGAATCACTATTCCAAGGAAATTGGGAGGGAAGACGTAGCTCGTCACGTCGCGCTTTCACCCGCATATTTATCTAGCAAATTTAAGAAGCATACAGGGAGTTCACCAATTCAATATTTAAATAAACTTCGCTTGGATCACGCCAAACAGCTATTGCGGCAGAGCGAAATGCCAATTCGGCAAGTAGCTGAAGAGGTTGGTTTTGCCGATTCATTCTATTTTTCACGGCTGTTTACGAAGGAAACAGGGATGTCTCCGCGCGAGTATCGTAAGGCGTAGTGAATGAATTATTGGTTTTTATTTGCTCGGTACCACCTCACTATTACATGTAGTTATCGCTGGAGCTTGCGAATAATTACACTGTTCTAGACAACATAAAAGCCCTTTGGCCTCGGCGAGGCCACTGAAGAACTTACGTTTTTTTCCTGGCCGGCGAGTTCAACCAAAAAGAAGACATTTATTCCCATTTTGTAGGGGAGATGTCTTCTTTTTTTGACCCTATTCGGTTGTATTCCTCAATGATCCTTAGTCGGCTATTCTCAATATCCGCTTTAGATTCACCGCAAATATGGCCATCGCACCTTGCAACTGCATGCCA
>NZ_VNJI01000081.1 GCF_007786445.1 Paenibacillus cremeus
GCCAGTCCCTCTCCATATGAAGATTGGACCTCTACTTCGGCTACGGCACTTTAAAGGGTAAAGTTACCGAGTGGATTTGAACCACCTAGACTGTGCGACTGCGAGGCGCACCAACAAACCCAGTACCGTCAGGTACTGGGCTTGTTGTACTTAAACTATAATCGGCCTACAACCGCGGTCCCGCGCTTCGTATAGCCTCCGCCGCCTCCGGGAACTTCTCGAAGTTGCGGATGAACCGCTCCGCGAGCTCTATTGCCGCCGCATCGTATGCATCTGCATCCGCCCATGTACTCCGCGGCTGGAGCACCCAGTCAGGCACGCCTGTTACCGCTTCCGGTATGCTTAGGCCGAATACCGGGTCAGTCTCAAAGGCGCCCTGCTCTATCGAGCCGTCGATCGCCGCGCTGACCATTGCCCGGGTATACTCCAGCTGCATCCGCTTGCCGGTCCCATACGGCCCGCCGGACCATCCTGTGTTGACAAGGTACACGCGCACCCTGTGGCGGTCGATTCGGTTGCCCAGCATTTCGGCGTATACGCTTGGCTTCAGTGGCAGGAAAGGCGCTCCGAAGCACGCCGAGAACGTAGCCTCTGGCTTGGTAACGCCCCGTTCTGTTCCTGCCAGCTTGGATGTATAGCCGGACAAGAAGTGATACATCGCTTGTTCCTTGGTAAGTCTGGCGATCGGCGGCAGCACCCCAGAGGCATCAGCGGTCAGGAACAGGATGACGTCCGGGTGACCGGCTATGCCGGGAATCACGGCTCCAGGAATATGGTCGATGGGATACGCCGCGCGCGTATTTTCAGTCAAGGAGCCGTCGTTGTAGTCAGCCGTTTGCGTCTGCGGATCCAACACGACATTCTCCAGCACCGCGCCGGAGCGTATGGCGTTCCAAATTTGCGGCTCCTTCGACTCGGTGAGCCCGATACACTTGGCGTAGCAGCCACCCTCGAAATTGAAGATCCCTTTTTCTGACCAGCCATGCTCATCGTCACCGATTAAGCGCCGGCTCAGATCAGTGGAGAGCGTCGTCTTTCCCGTCCCGGACAGTCCGAAGAACAGTGCTGTCGTTCCCTGCTCCCCCACGTTCGCCGAGCAGTGCATCGGTAACACGCCGCGGAACGGCAATAAGTAATTGAGCACGCTGAAGATCGATTTTTTCATCTCGCCGGCATACTGCGTTCCACCGATCAGCACCATCCTGCGCTCGAACGAGATGATGATAAAGGTTTCCGACCGTGTGCCGTCCACAGCCGGATCCGCCTTCAATCCGGGCAGGTCGTACACCGTAAATTCCGGCAGATGCGCCTCCAGCTCTTCCGCGTTTGGGCGGACGAACAGCTGACGTACGAACAAATTATGCCAAGCGTATTCGGTAACGACGCGAATCGGAAGGCGGTATGCCGGGTCCGCTCCAGCAAAGCCGTCGAACACGAACAGCTCGCGGCCTTGAACGTATTTTAATGCTTTTTGGTAGAAGCTCTCGAACTGCATCTCCGTGATGGGCTGGTTCACCTCGCCCCAAGCCACATGCTGAAAAACCGGCGCTTCGCGAACGATATATTTATCCTTGGGGGAGCGTCCCGTAAAGGCACCCGTCGTCGCCCGAAAAGCCTGCGTCGAAGAGAGTACGCCCTCCCCCTTGCTTACAGCGATCCGAGCCAGCTCGTCGGAAGGCAGATTATAATGCACGGTACCGGTAGACAGCAAGTGAGAGTACCGGACCTCACGCTCATTAATCATATTGAATCCAGCCCCTTAGTACCACTTATTTCACCTTGTCCACAAATTCGTTTGTAAACGTCTTGCTCAGATCGGTCTTCGTATCCTTCAGCTGAGGATTGAACGTTTGCAGCACCTCAAGCACCTTTTCCGGTCCGCCTGCAGGCATTTTTCCGTCCGGCGTGAACATAGAGAGGCTTGCTTGGAGCGCCTTTAGATACATGTCCTTGTCCCCTGCGTAATATTCCTTCGGCAGCAGGTCCGCAATCTGTTCGGCCGTGTGGGATGCGATATATTTCTCCGTCTTCACAAATGCATTCGCCAAATGCTGCACGACCTCTGGATTTTTCTTCACATAATCTGCATTCATGTACAGGCTTGCAGCCGGGTACGTACCGCCCAGCGTCTGCTTTGTGCCGGACGACGACTCCATATCGGCCAGCGAGGTCGCAAGACCTTTCGACTCCAGCAGCGCGATGGTCGGCTGAGAGGTAACGACCAGATCGATCTTGCCCTGCTCGAAGGCCGCAACCACCGTGCTGCCCGAGCCTACGGCGAGAGGCACATAATCCTTAGGCGTGTTGCCGCCCTTGGTCACCAGGTAGCTTGCAAGGAAATGCGTCGAAGCGCCGAGACTGGTGACACCGATATTTTTGCCCTTTAGATCCGCCAGCGTTTTGATCTGATCCTTCATTTTATTCGAGACCATCAGCCGTTGACCGGGAACGACGCCGAATTGGACGACCGTCTCCAGGTATTTGCCCTTCGACTGGATATCGATCGTATGATCGTAGTAGCCGACTACGCCCTGCACTTCTCCTGCGATCAGCGCCTGCTCCGCATTTACGCCTGAGGCTTGGCTGGTGAGCTCGACATCGAGGCCTTCATCTTTAAAATATCCTAGGTTCTCAGTCAGCTTCGCCGGCATGTAAATGATTTTTTCCAGCCCGCCGACCATAATCTGCACCTTAGGCAGCTTAGTAGGAGCGGATGAGCCTTGGGCTGCGGGCTTGGCGGTACCTCCGCCCGAAGTTGCACAGCCGCTTGTCACCAGCACCAGCGACAACAGAATAAATGCGCTTAGCTTCATCGAATGTCTTTTGTTCATTTTCATTGGAATTCTCCTCTTCACCATGTATTTTTTATTGACGCACGTGCCGCCAAGCGATAAACCGCTTCTCCAGCTTCCCTACAGCCCAATTGGTCGCGAGCGCGGTAATGGACAGCAGCACCATGCCAGCAAACACACCCGTTGTGTTAAACGCACCCTGCGCCTGGGCGATTAGGAAGCCGAGTCCCTTCGTCGAGCCGATGAACTCCCCAACCACCGCGCCGACAAGCGCAAAGCCGAAGCTCGAGTGAAGACTGGACAAGATCCATGTCAAAGCGGAAGGGATAATGACGTGCTGGGCGAGCTGCCTTCGGTTGGCTCCAAGCAGCCGCGCATTGTTCAACAGTGTGCGATCCACCTCTCTGACGCCCTGGAAAGCGTTGAAGAACACGATGAAGAAGGTCAGCGTAACCCCAAGCGCTACCTTCGACGGCATCCCGAGACCGAACCAAATAATGAAGATCGGCGCCAGTACGACCCGTGGAAGCGCATTCAGCATTTGAATGTAAGGACCGAAGATAACAGAGAGAATCTCGCTCCGTCCGAGAGCGAAGCCACCGATGACCCCCAGCACGACGCCTAGCAGGAAGGAGATGATCGTTTCTTCGAACGTGACGACAAAATGGGTGAGCAGCGGCCCCTGACTGGTGCCATTTACGATCCAGTCGATAATTTGCTTTAAAATCGCCAGCGGGCTGGAGAAGAAGAACGGATCGATCACTTGATTATCTGTCAACACCTGCCACGAGCCGAAGATCGCGATGAATACCAGCACCTGCATGCTCAGGTTTCTGGCTCTTATCTTCATGAGCCGAAGCTTCATTTCTTTCTTGCGGCTCACCACTTCATCATGCGAGTTGCTAAGCGCGGATTGCATGTGCATAGCTCGTCATCACCTCGTCTCTTAAGTCGTTCCAAATCTGTTCGTGCAGCTGCATAAAGCCCGGCTCGAAGCGAATTTCCGACACATTCCGCGGCCGCGTGAGATGGATGGGGTAATCCCCCTTGATCGTCGCGCCCGGACCGGCGGTCAGCACGATCACTCTGTCGCTCAGCGCGATAGCCTCCTCCAGGTCATGGGTGATAAAAATAACTGACGCGCGCGTTTCCTCCCAAATATTCAGGAGTTCATTCTCCATCAGTGACCGGGTATGCACGTCCAACGCCGAGAACGATTCGTCCATTAGCAAAATTTCCGGCTGTGTAATGAGGCATTGCGCGAGCGCCACCCGCTTCCGCATCCCGCCGGACAGCTG
This sequence comes from Paenibacillus cremeus, assembly GCF_007786445.1. Lineage (GTDB taxonomy): Bacteria > Bacillota > Bacilli > Paenibacillales > NBRC-103111 > Paenibacillus_G > Paenibacillus_G cremeus. Next base: position 4,091 of record NZ_VNJI01000081.1, read on the forward strand.
GTGTGGGTAATGCCCCTCGAAGCCCTTGAGACCCACCTTCTCAATCCAATGGCGGGCCTCGGCGTAAGCCTTGTCCTTCTTGATGCCCTTGAGCCGCAGGCTCAGCGAGACATTGTCAATGACGGTCTTCCACGGAAACGCATTCTCCGATTGGAAGACGCACACCGCCCGGGAATTAATACCATCAAGCAGCTTGTTTTGTATCTGAACCTGGCCGACAGTCGGCGCTTCAAAGCCTGCGATAAGACTGAGCGTCGTCGACTTGCCGCAGCCTGTCGGCCCGACAATGGAGCAAAACTCCCCTTTGCCGACCTTCAGATTGATATTTCTTAACACGGTATGAATTTCACCCGACGGTTTAACGAATTGCTTGGTGACACCCTGCAGCTCGATCATCGGTACTTCGGCAGTAGCCATAAGTTAGTTGATCCTCCTTTTATCGTTGCGTTTCTAAGGTGTATATAATGATTGCGCTTACATATCGAAGTATAGTATGCAACCGCTTACCTGCATAGTTTTCGGCAATATTACGAATAAATACCGATATAGCCAATTTTGACGATAAAAACAACGGACCGCACGGGACAGACCCCGTTCCTTTTTACCATGATCGGCATTAGTATTAGGAATATAGCGTTTACATGAAAGGGGTCCGACCATGATCTGGATGAACCAACTGAAGCTTCGGACCAAGATCAACCTGCTTGTTTTCTTGATTGTCGGAGTTGTGGTGCTGCTGACCATTGCCTCCATCGAATATTTGACGATCGAGCGTCAATTCGACGAAGCAGGCCAGCGTGCGCTAATGCTCGCCAGGACAACAGCGGCTCTGCCTGAAACGGTTCAAGCGTTTGCCTCACCGGATTCCGTGCTGAAGCTGCAGACGCTTGTGGAGACGATTCGTCAGAAGACGGGAGCTCAATTTATCGTTATAGCCGATATGGACCAAATCCGCATCGTTCACCCGAGCCCCAGCGAGATCGGCAAGCATATGGTTGGAGAAGACAACGGTCTGGTTCTGGAAGGACAAGATAGCATTACAATGGCAACCGGGACGCTCGGGCGCTCCATCCGCGGCAAGACACCGATCCGAGATGCGTCGGGGCAGCAGATCGGCATCGTCTCGGTGGGCTTTTTGGTAACTGCCGTCTGGCGGCAGATCGGACTCAACCTGCTGTGGATCGCATCGACCGGTTTTGTGGCTCTGCTATGCGGTCTGCTTGGCGCATACCTGCTGTCCGGCTCGATTAAGAAGCAGCTCTTCAACATGGAGCCCTTCGAGATCGCTTATCTCGCCCGGGAGCAGTCCGCCATACTTGAATCGATCCGCGAGGGCATTATCGCTGTCAACAGCCACGGCGACATTACGACATGCAACCACGAGGCGTCTAAAATGATCGGACTTGATGCGCGAGAGGTCATCGGAGAGCCCATCCGCTCTATTCTGCCTCATTCGCGCCTGCCTGAGGTGCTGCTGCAGGGCACGCCTCACTATGATCAGCCGATGATCATCGGCAATACGCTGGTCGTGGTGAACCGCGTTCCTGTCACCACGGAGGGGCGGGTCATTGGTGCCGTAGCTTCATTCCGGGACAAGCAGCAGCTGGATCAAATCAGCCACCGCATGTCCGATATCGGCAGGTATGTCGATACGATCCGAAGTCAGCGGCATGAGTTCATGAATAAGCTCCATTTGATCTCCGGCCTCATCGAGATGAAGGATTACGAGCTGGCGAAAAACATTATCGAGGAAGTCAATCACGATTATCAGAGCACGTTGGATTTTTTCCTGGCACATATTAAGGACCCGGCGATCGTCGGCATATTGATTGGCAAGCTGCATAAAGCTAAGGAGTTGAGCATCCCGCTGCACATTGACCCGTCCTCCTCGGTTCCGAACCTGGTTTCTCACCGGGAGCTGGTCATCACGTTTCTCGGCAACACTATCGAAAATGCATTCGAAGCGATCAACGCGGAATCGGAGACGGCCGCAAGGAAGACCCATCCCGACGCAGATCGGCAGGCGGATATTAAGGTATACCTCTATGAAGAACCGGAGCGACTAACGGTGAGCGTGAGGGATACGGGGCCCGGGATCGATCCTGCCCTTGGCCGGAGCGTGCTGCAGGATGGGGTAAGCACCAAGGGAGAAGGGCGCGGCACCGGGCTTGCATTGGTGCAGCGGCTGGCTGCCAATGCAGGAGGGACGATATCGGTCCGTTCCTCTTCCGAGGGTACGGAGCTGAAGATGATTTTACCGAAAGAGGGAGTGGAGAAGAGTGAATCCTAACCGTGAGATTCGCGTAGTCGTGGTCGATGACGATTTCATGATCGCCAAGATGCACGGCAAGTTCATAGACAGTATGGAGAGCTTCCATTGGGTGGGAACGGCGCACAGCTATACGGAGGCGCTCAAGCTGGTGGACGAGCTAGAGCCCGATCTGTTGATTCTCGATGTCTACATGCCGGACCGGTCAGGCATCGAACTGCTGCGCACGATTCGTGCCAACGGCTCTCATCCATGCGACGTGATCATGATTACGGCCGCCAAGGAGCTAGAAGTGGTGGAGGAAGGCTTCCGGCTTGGAATTATCGATTACTTGATCAAGCCGTTCAATCTGGAGCAGCTGCGGGGTTCTTTAAGCAAATACGCCCAATTCAAAAGCAAATTGACGGCCTCCAAGGAAGTCGACCAGCAAACGGTAGATCATCTCCGCAAGCTTCGCACCTCTCCTCCCTCCGACGCTATGCAGCCGCTGCAAAAAGGGATCGACCAGCGCACTCTGGATCGCATCAAGATGTGCCTGAAGGAGCAGAACGAGTATCTAAGCGCAGAGCAGATCGCGCAGCTGGCGGGTGTGAGCCGTTCGACCATGCGCACCTACCTCGTTTACCTAGTCGAGGCCGGCTCCGTGGAGGAGCTGCAGCAATACGGTACTGTGGGCCGGCCTCAGCGATTGTTCCGGGAGAAACGGGGCTAAAGACGTTTTCCAAACAAGCATATCTCATGTGGTGTGAAGAGCAGTTTCATGACTTTTGTATTTTACGCCGAAGGCTAAAAATCATTCATTGTCTTATTTTGGTGGTTGTTGTATGTGTCCAAAGTCCTGTAACATAGGGTTCACAAAACGACAAGGAGTGATATTCATGATGAAAAAAATGATGGTCACTTTCGCCGTTTGTGCGACTTTACTTGCTCCCGCTGCGTCGCTTTTCCCTACAAAGGCAAGTGCCGCTGCGACAAGCTACCCTGACGAAGGCAGAGATATCGCTTATACCGCTGGAACATATTCGGGTAAGGTAAAATACAGCTTTGGCACTAACAACCCGTCAAACCTCGTACTCGACTGCTCGGCGTTTACAAAATACATTTACGGCTTATATGGCATCGACCTTCCGTGGGGTTCGAAAGCACAAGCAAATATGGGTCAAAGAATTTATAAAGAATCCGATCTACAGCCTGGTGACCTTGTGTTCTTCAGCGTAGGCACACCGGGACAAATCAATCACGCGGGCATTTATGCAGGCAACGGACAGTTTATCGGCAATAGCCCAAGTGTTGGCGTTTCCACATTCAGTATGACAACAGGATACTGGGCAGACCGCTTTATCAGCGGCGTGCGAATGTTATAAAGAGACCTTTTGCGGGTCTCTTTTTTGTTTCAATTTTTCATACACTTCTACCGTCAAAAAATGGACAGCGAATTCACGCTGCACAAAGCCAGCCGCATATCCCAATTGTGTCACTAAAAAAGTTATCAAAAAAAGAGAAATTGATTCTTCAGATGTAAAATTGTTTCCGATGTATACTATTTAACCTCAATTGAAATAATACCCTTAAAAAAAGGGGTTAGTATGCATGAAAATAAAAATTTTGTATATTATTTTTGTCCTTCAAATCTGTTTTGGAGCAGGTTGTTCAAACCAGAATCAGCTAAAAGAACAGTCCAGACAAGGTACGGAAAAGTTGGTCTCCCTCTCGGAGGCAGCGAAAGAGCATAATCTCAAGGTGACCTTTGATTCCGGCTCCAATTCATTTTTGGTGGGAGAAACCGATCCCATTTATCGTTTAAAGGCAAATGATACAACCGTCATCTCGGGTAATTCTACGTTTACAATCCCGGAAGCCCCCGAAAGCACAAACGGAGATCTGCTATTAACAACAGCATCACTAAATAAACTTTTTTCACAGCCAGAGCCAGAGCCGACATCCAATACCATGAAAATAAAAGCTTTTTCGCTGAATGCTGTTAACCCTGATGATATCATTTCGTTTGCTAAACAATTTTGGGGCACACCCTATCAATTCGGTGCAGGCCCCTATCCAGATTCACATGCATTCGATTGTTCTTCTTTTATGCAATATATTTTCGGACATTCTGGCATTTCACTTCCACGCTCATCCCGGGAGCAATCAACAATGGGCACGACGGTCGATCTTTCAAGCTTAAAGCCAGGTGACTTGCTTTTTTTTAACTCCGAGGGTTCATCCAATCGTATGATTACTCACGTTGGTATGTTCATTGGAAACAATGAGTTTATTCATACGTTTGGAGCGCCAGGCGTTACGATTGCACCTCTAAATAATTACTGGTTAGGCCGATTTCAATGGGCAAAACGAATCATTAGCTAATAATGTGAATGCAAAAAAACACCGTCTATTCACTGTCCAAGACGGTGTTTCTTTTTCACTTAAGCTGCTTATCCAAACAAAACCTGTCCCAAGTAAGAGTCTTTGCTTGCTACACCTGGAAGAACCGCAAAATATCCTCCACCCGTAGTCACCGTGCAGGGCTTCGAGTCCTTCTCTTAACAAAATGGTTGTAGCATCAAGCATGGTGTAGCTCGTTTTACCCGCTAACGGCCCAAGCGCTTCATGCATGCGATCAACGGTCATCGCAGCTTCTTTCGAGTTAATTGGTTCTGCGCTCAGCAATGCATAGGCAGTGACCATGTCTCTTTCCATTAGGGTATATACCGATGATGACTGCGTTAAGACGATCCCTTCGATGTCAAGCCAGGAGCTCCGAAGCTTCTGAATGCTCGCTTTGGCTCCTTCAAAATTGCTTTGTTTTAATTGCTCCTGCGTGGTTTCAAGCAAAGCAACTAGGGAAGCAATCGAGACCTTCTCACTGCTTTGGCCCGCTTGTCCGAAAGCATCCAGCTTTCCGGAGATGAAGTTTGCATTGAACTCGTGCAGTGCTTTCAAAGCCTCTATAAGCTTGGTTTGGTCAATGGGCTGTTTCAAAGCAGCAAAGGAAACTTCTCCCATCGCTCCCTCGATCTTCTGATAAGCCGCCAGTGATGTTACCTTAATGCCGTCCTCTATCGTGAGCCAGTTGGTTTGAAACTTATCATAAAGCTTGAATGCATCCTCTACCTTGCCACTTTGTGCTAATTGAATGGCTTGTTGTATGTCTGCATCGGCTTTTTTCAGATCATCTTCCCCTTTAGCACTTGCGTAGACAGGAATAGATAACATCAAAAGAAGAACGATCCAACAAATAATCCCAACTTTACGCATATATCCCCCTACCTAAACTTGAAATTTTTCCGGTCTAATTGATATCGATAATCATTATCAATTCACTCAATCTATTTTACTCACGTTATGAAATATGTCAATTGCAAAATAATCAGATTGACAACTACCGTGATAATGCCACTCGTATTAATGTTTACCGGATAAAAACAACTGGAAAAATATATATTTACAAATGCCGTGTCCTCCTCTATGATACATGTAACAACAGTTACACTGTGACCATTGTTACATATTAAGGAGGGTAGGGAATGAACTTTTATTTGATTTTGGCCAGCTTTCTTGGCACGGCCGTAGAATTCGTTGAAGCTCTGACCATCGTTCTCGCTGTTGGGGTCGTGAAGGGATGGCGAAGTTCACTCTCCGGTATGGCGCTTGCCATTGTCTGCTTAGTCGCTTTAGTAGCGTTGTTTGGTGTTCCGCTAATGAAGCTTGTCCATTTAGGTACATTTCAGCTCGTGATTGGTATTCTAATGACCCTGTTCGGTATGCGCTGGCTTCGTAAAGCGATCCTTCGTTATTCCGGTCTAAAGGCGCTGCACTTGGAGAACGAGGCTTTTGAGGAGGAATTGGCGAGGCAGCGTAAGGATGGGAATGCAGGCAAGAAAATGGATTGGTTCGGGTTTATGACCACATTTAATATAGTGCTGCTTGAAGGCGTCGAGGCTATTTTCATCGTTCTTACACTAGGCTTAGCTGCAGATTCATTGGTGTCCTCGATCCTTGGCAGCGTACTTGGCTTGGTTATTGTCGTCATTACAGGTGTATTGCTAAGGAAGCCGCTAGCCATGATTCCGGAAAATACGATGAAATTTGTAGTCGGCTTGATGCTTAGCGGCTTTGGCGTTTTCTGGGTCGGTGAAGGTTTAGGGGTGGAATGGTGGCATGAAGACATTTCCATTCTCGTTCTAATCGCTATCTTGCTTGTTCTATCCATGGTTTGCGTTGGAATATTGCGAAATCTACAAAATCGGAAGGTGAATCTCCGTGAAGGCAGCGCTAAAGACCGTATTGGGGCTCATCATTGATGATTGGTGGCTGGCGATTGGGCTGATCGTATCGATAATAATTACCGGATTACTGCTGAAAAGCGGCTTTGACCCCTCATGGGCCTCATGGTTGCTAACCCTGTTCACCGTCGTAACACTAATTCTTAGTCTATCTATGGAGTATCGTAGAAAGCATAGGCAGTAAGCAAAAAAACAGCGGCACCTTTACCGTTCATCGGTGGAAGGTGCCGCTGTTTTTGTTGTGTGGTATTATAATAGGTAATTACACGATGTACGTGGAAATGAAGGAGAACCATGCAAATGAAATGGATCCTATTTATTTATAAAGTGCCTCCGAAGCCAACCAAATATCGCACCTATTTGTGGCGTGAGCTCAAGCGCTTTGGAGCTATTTATTTACAGGACGGCGTCTGCTTGCTTCCCGATGCGGACGACGTACATTTGTTTGTCGGTGTGCTTGGCGATAAGGTTCAAGAGTTTGGCGGCCAGGAATATACCCTACTTTCAACCACCTTTTCACCTGATAAGGATCAAGAAATGGTTCATCAATTTAACGCTGTTCGCACAGAAGAATATACCGAGCTTCTTCCCGCCATCCGTAAGCTAGAGGGCTTATTAGAAGAAGAGGAAAGCTGGGAATTCGATGACGAGCAGATGCAAAAAATTCGCGAGGAATTCCGCAAGCTGACGAGACAATTCCAAAGCATTGAATCCCGGGATTATTTCGAATCCGACATGGGCCGGAATGTACGCCTGCAGCTGGACCAATTACGAAGACAGCTCGTCAGCTTTTAATGGATTGTCAGTATGTTACCTTTTCAGACGGCTTCCCTCACCGGTTTTACGTTCGCACCAAGCATATAACGCATCATACATGGGAAGCTGCAGCTTAATCTTCTCGTGGTCACTAATCCCAAGGTAATGGAATCCGAAGGCGATGGCCCGCAGCCCTGCAGATTCCGGAGTAATATCGATATCGATCGGGATATCCGCCCCATGAATGATCGAGCCCATCATGGCCAAAGCAGGATTATCATTCAGCTCATATTTAATCAGCATCGATTCAAAGCTGCACCGCCCATAGTGATGACCGAGCTCGACACCTTTCATATCAAATGGAATCCCATCCGTAATTAGCACCGGATTTGTATCATTCGGGACAAACTCAAAGATGGCCTCCGGATCAATAAATTTCAATATGAGCCATGGACAAGCCACCCGCTCTACATTCGCATGTTCTCTCGTGACCCATTTCACTCTAACCCAACTCCTGACTGCGTAAGAACTCTTCTTAATTATATACCACGAGTTTAGACAAAGACATCGCTAGTGAACATTTTTCAATCCGGTAAATTGCCGGAAGCCATTTTGTGTAATCCGCATAGGAAAAAGCACCGCGGCGCACACGGTGCTCTATGGTTTAATAATAGCACTTTCCTTTATTGGGAAATATTTGAAGTATAAATCTTTTCAAGTTTTCTTGCTGCGGCACGCCAACTGAACTTTTCAGTAACATCTATGCGGGCTTGCTTTGACAGTTTTTTTGCTAAAGAAGGATTTTGCGCTAAGTTCGTAATTTCTTTGGCAAAAGCTTCAGGGCTTCGGTAGTTTGTAACTAAAATTCCATTCTGTTGATGGTTTATGATCTCAGGAATCCCACCATTCCTAGATGCAATCGTAGGAATACCGGATGCCATAGCTTCCACATTCACTAAGCCAAACGCTTCATGTCCCTGAGAGGGACAGACGAAACAGTCCCCTGAGCGATAAAACCCTGGCATTTGACTGCGCGGGACATAGCCCTTAAATGTAACTGAAATTCGAAGAGATGATGCGAGTTCCTTCAAGTATTTCTTGTAGCTAAGCTTGCCAGTACCGCCAGCTATATGAAGCCTTGCGGAAGGAATGGATTTTCGCACGATCTTAATCGCTTTCATGAGTACTGGTATCCCTTTGCGGGGGATTAGTCTTCCTGCAAAAAGAATTACAAAAGGTCGATGAGCACTTGTAGTTTTCTTTTTTCGGGGTCGAAATTGATCAAGATCAACGCCTAAATGAACGTAACGTACCTTACCACTGATTGCTGGAAAGGTTCGTTTCAAATGATTTTGCAAAGATAGGCTGTTGCCAACAATACAATTTGCACCGCTTAGATCGCTCGCGGCTTGTTTCTTGGTTGTCATTGGAGAGGAGATGAATGTAGTTGAATGCAAAAAAACAGAAATTTTCGTATGCGGGAATGCTTTTCTAACCGTGGGTACGAATCTAGGACGATTATCTATCTGAATCATATCGTAATGCTGACCCTTGACAGTTTTAATTACATTGGATAGATAATCATGTTTGTTTCTTCCAGCAACTCTAATTAGAGTGATATTTCCCAGTATCTTTTTCTTTGGATAGCCGGATCGCAGCCGACTAATAATGGTTACCTGATGCTCAGGAGAAATATTTCTGGCAATTTGATAGATACTGTGTTCCACAGAGCCTCCTACAGGGGGAGGAACGGGAATTTGTTCTGGAGCAATAATCAGAATATGCATGATGAAGAAAATCACCTCTTGTCTTCTTCTTCTCATTTGAGTTATCATATTCAGATTATTCATGCAGGCCATTGGAGTAGCGTCTATCCACAAGATTAAATTTCATTTCGCAAAGAAGTGAGTTATTTACTTTCATAACGTATTCAGCCGCAGTTCAAAGAAATACTGTACAATTGGATGCTTTAACTTCATCCTTTCGGTCATGTTTAAAATTCGCTTTTTCCCAACTCGTCTGTCAACCAACGCTAGAATATTCAATAAGATATCATCGCTCTCTAGGCTTTCCTCTATAGAAATGGATAAAAATCGATTAGCTACAACGATAAAATTTGATTTACTTAATGATGACTGTGCTGACAAAAGCTCCTTTGCATGTTCTGATATTTTTCTATTTCTTGCGATTACTTTTAAACGTTCCTCCGGGACATTCCCTTTGGTATCTTTTCTGACCGCTTCAATTTCTTCGTTGTCGATAGGAAGCTGGATATCTGAATCATTCTTAATTTCCAACTCCGTCTGATACCATCTGATTAAGGTATCGCTCATATTGAGTACGTTCTTTTTGTCTACAGCAATATAACAAAGTCCTGCTTTATCTGGTAAATAACGGTAGCTGGTTGAAAGGTACTCGACCCTTCCATATAGCGCAGGACAGAGAAAACTCTCCAGATGTTGCTTCAATTTACTCCAGGCCATTTCATCCTCCCATGTTTAAAATGCCTATAGAGGCACTCGTTCTATATTATCCATAATACAATAACCAACACATCGATCAAAAAGCAACCTTTAACCCCAACCTCCCTTCAAAAGCGAAAAAGCTGACACCGGTTGAATACCGGCGCCAGCTTGCAGCCTAGGGCTTTTTCATTGGTCCGCTGAATGGGGTCTTGACCATCGCGGTACAGCGCTATTTTGTATTTTGTCTTAAGTGACTTTATTGATCAGATTATCAATGGCGTTTACGAGCCGATCAAAGCCATTTGTAATGGCCGTTTCGATGCGATTCAAACCGTTACCGAATGCAGCTAACAACTCATTTTGATGACGTAGTTCTGCGGTTTGCTGCTGGATTGAGCTGCTTACATTCCCTATTTGGTCGCTTAGTCCTCCGATCGCCATCACGATACTAACCAACGCGATCAGTACAACGATCATCCATACCCAACCTTGATTGTACCATGGGCGGTGATACACTCTCGTCGGTGCTTCCTGGAAAGTATGCTTCACATGCTGATCATCTCTGGAATTATTCAAGTGATTCATGTCGTTCATGCCATCACTCCTTTTCCGTCGAAACCTTCGAGACAGGTATGCCTTATAGGATCTCTTGTTCATTTTGCATGATGGTTTTGGCTCTCTCCATGTCACGTTGGTGTACCTTCAGCATGATCACTGTTCCAGCATCGTTTGGCATCCTATCCATAGGATTCATAAAGCTTGTGCTTCCTACGGCTCCCTCTTCCGTGACCAGCTTACATTTAATCTTATTTGATTTAAAATGCGAGTACATGACCTCTACCTGCTCGCTATTTTCCCTTGTTGCCGAAAGCAGTACCTTCCAATTCCTGCCTCTGATCCAGAACCATACACCCAGCAATACGACAGCCAATAACAAAATACCAAAACCCATGTTAACACCACCTTAGGCAAAATTTTATGCATTCAGGATTGGATGTTACGATGGTTGCGATATCTGTTTTTTGGGTTGTTAAAGCTTTCGGCACGGTGGAATCGTTTGGTGGGGTAGTTTCAGAATTTGGGCTTGTTTGTCGATTGTGTCACCGGCGCAAGCTTATCCCACATTCGGGACGAGCAACAGTGAATCTCGTGTTCTATTGCTCCATTGTTTAAAACTACTTTTTGCATTTGGAATCCCCCCGTTTTTCTGAATCAAAGAAACAGAGCAGCGTATTAACCCTGCTCCTGCTAAAAACCTCATCAATCTATAGTGCACCAACTACCGGATGTGGCACATAAGGTTCTTCTAAGAATGCAATTTCTTCAGGTGTTAATGTAACGGATAAAGCACCCACTGCATCTTCAAGATGGGATATTTTCGTCGCTCCGATAATAGGTGCTGTTACCGGCTCTTTTTGTAATAACCAAGCCATTGCGATTTGTGAACGAAGAACACCGTACTTTTCTGCTAGTTCAGCAACACGCTCTGCAATTAATCGGTCAGTAGATACAGTTGCATCGTACTTCGATCTCTGAGTTTTGTCTGTTTCGGAACGAAGAGTGGTTTCCGACCAATCACGCGTCAATCTTCCTGACGCGAGCGGACTATATGGAGTTACCCCGATTTTTTCCTCCTTACAAAGAGGCAGCATCTCCCGTTCTTCTTCACGGTAAATGAGGTTTAGGTGGTTCTGCATGGATACAAAACGAGTCCACCCATTTTTCTCTGCCACATTTAATGCCTTTAGGAACTGCCACGCATACATGGCGGAAGCGCCAATATATCTCGCTTTACCAGCTTTCACAACGTCATGTAATGCTTCCATTGTCTCCTCGATGGGCGTGTTGTAATCCCAGCGATGGATGATATAAAGGTCTATATAATCAGTTCCCAAGCGTTTAAGACTCTTATCAATTTCACTCATAATATGTTTTCGGGAGAGACCTTTGCTGTTCGGACCTTGGCTGTTTAAATCTTTACCCATCGGAAAATATACCTTTGTTGCGAGAACAATTTCATCTCGATGGGCATAATCCTTTAGGGCACGTCCAACAAACTCCTCACTTGTTCCATCGGAATAGACATTTGCTGTATCAAAGAAATTAATACCTAGTTCAAGGGCTTTTTTGATTACAGAACGACTGCTTTCTTCATCGATTACCCAAGGGTGAACCCAGCGTTCTTTCTCACCAAAGCCCATACATCCAAGACAAAGTCGAGATACGTCCATTCCGGTGTTTCCAAGTTTCACATAGTCCATTTTCTTTTTCCTCGCTCTCCAGATATCTCGATCTTCGAAAGTGCAGCATTCAAATCACTCAATACGGCCCCCCTTCTCTTATTATGCGATATATGGAAAACACTGCGTTATCTCGATAATCTTAAATGATTGCCCAATCCTATCACTGTACTAACGTTATGGAGTTAAATGCTTTATAATGAGAACAGAACAATTCGGCAAAGGAGGATCCTATTACGGTGGAAATCCTACACAAGCAGAATGAACTCTCCAAACTCATTGCAAGCCATAGTGGTAAGAACGGCGTCTATGCATCGGCGATCCCCTCTTTGTTTCTCATTCATCATTCCGAAGTGACACAACCCGTTTACAGAGTCTATAAACCCTCTTTTTGTTTCATTGCACAGGGCTTGAAAGAGATTCTGTTGGCACAGGAGCGTTTTGAGTATGGTCCGGCTAACTATTTGGTTTCATCAATGAATCTGCCGGTAATCGGCCAAGTGATCAAGGCTTCACCGAACACACCTTATTTGAGTTTGAAGCTGGAATTTACATCTGATCAAATTTTTGAAGTTTTGAAAGAATGCGATGCAACAACAATGAAAGAAAATACAAAACGGGCATTGTATGTTGGTAAGATAGAGGCCCCCATACTGGACGCGGTACTTAGGTTAGTTCAACTGTTGGAACATCCGGAAGATATTCCTTTCCTTGCTCCAGCTTATAAAAGAGAAATACTGTATAGGTTGCTGCAAGGGCCATACGGCATAACTTTAGCGCAAATTGCTATGGAAAGAAGCAAGCTTTCGGATCAGAGAAACGATTGAACAAATCACAAATTACTGGGACCAGCCTTTACGGATCGATGAGCTTGCAGCGATCGCCAACATGAGCGTTCCGACATTCCACAGACATTTTAAAGAGCTAACCGCTATGAGCCCCATTCAATTTCAGAAACATCTTCGATTGCAGGAGGCCCGGCGCCTGTTACTATCGGAGTCGACAGATGCCGCTGATGTCGCATTCCGGGTAGGTTATGAAAGTGCATCTCAATTCAGCCGAGAGTACTCCCGTATGTTTGGTGCTCCTCCAAGAGCCGATATTAAGCAGTTAAAGGAAAAATATGACCAACGGATACACTCCTCATCCATGCTATAAATACATCAAATAGCCCAAGGGCAACCGCCTTTGGGGATCGCAAAGCAGAGAATTGTAGAAAGAAAGACAGCGATTCCGCTGTCTTCTTTTGTTGTATATTTATATTGAATAACCGGCAAATATTCAATGGGGGATGCCCGCCTTAGATAATCATTATTCGTTCCCCATCGTGCTGATGTCGATAACAAATCGATAACGGACATCGGATGCTAGTACGCGCTCCCAGGCTTCATCAATCTGCTTGGCGGAAATCACCTCGATCTCAGGAGCGATTTGATTTTCAGCGCAATAGTCTAGCATTTCCTGCGTTTCGCGAATGCCACCGATCATCGACCCAGCGAACGACCGTCGATGAGGGATAAGTGAGAATACTTGAACCGGCAACGGTTCCGCTGGCGCACCGACATTGACCAATGTGCCGTCCAGCGCCAGCAAGGAAAGGTAGGCATTAATATCAATTTTCGCGCTCACGGTATTAATGATCAGGTCGAACGAGCCTGCCAGCTTTGTGAACGTCTCAGAATCGCTCGTAGCATAATAATGGTCTGCGCCAAGCTTCAAACCGTCTTCTTTCTTCTTCAAGGTTTGCGATAAAACCGTAACCTCTGCCCCCATGGCATGAGCGAGCTTCACTGCCATGTGTCCAAGCCCTCCAAGTCCAACGACAGCTACCTTTTTGCCAGGGGCAGCTCCCCAATGGCGCAGCGGCGAATACGTTGTAATCCCGGCACACAGCAATGGAGCAGCAACGTCAAGCTCCATACCATCAGGAATTCGAACCACAAAGTCTTCGGTTACGACGATATGAGTGGAATAACCCCCCTGCGTATATTGCCCGTACCGATCGATGGCTGCATAGGTGCCCGTATTACCGTTAAGACAATACTGCTCCTCTCCCTTATGGCAAGGATCGCACTCCCCGCAGGAGTCAACCATGCAGCCAACCCCTACTCGGTCGCCAACGGCATATTTGGTGACTTCCGAACCAACTTGGGTAACGATTCCTGCGATCTCATGCCCTGGAACGAGAGGATAGTTTACCGGTCCCCAATCGCCGCGAGCGGTATGGATGTCAGAGTGGCAAATCCCAGCATATTTAATCTCAATGAGGACGTCGTGCGGCTTAAGATCCCTGCGCTCTATCGTAGTTAGTTTAAACGAATCTTCCGAACTGAATACAGCACGCGCATTAGCAGTAATCATTATGTAACCTCCTGCAATTTATGAATATTTTTTTACAATAAACACTACACGATTAATCAACATCTGTTTATAATTATAAGTGAAACCAAGATGCTTTCAATGGTTAAAAGAACGTAATTCGTTGTTTATTCAACAAATTCATATCATTTGTTTATTATTTTAATGAAAGTCTGGTGATCTAGCGATGCCGAAGATAGACAGAAGAATTATCAAAAGCCAAGAAGCCATAAAAAAGGCCCTTATCGAACTGATGTCTGAAAAAAGCTTTGATTCCATAACTATTCAGGATATATCTGACAGAGCGAATGTTAACCGGGGAACCATTTACCTTCACTATCAAGACAAATTTGATCTATTAGATCAAATCATGGAAGAGCATATAACCAATATGGGTAATTTTTGCGAGTCGGCCGCTGAAATGGATTTTATAGAGTCGACTGTACACTGCATGGAATATTTAGAGAGTAATTATTTATTTTTTTCGACGATGTTAGCAAGTGAAGGCGCCCCCTATTTTCGTAGTCGGTTTCTAAAGTTTAATATCGAAGAGTTCAGGAAAGATGTGGACATAACGAAAGGCAAAAATGCTGGTCGTAATGAAGAGGTCATTGTTCAATTTGTTGCCAATGCTTACGTAGGAATCGTGGAATGGTGGTTAAAAAATGGAATGCCTTACCCACCTCGTCAGATGGCAGAACAAGTGGGGGACTTGTTAGAGCGGATTATATAATGGCGTTCAAAGGCTAGGTAATTGGTTTGCCGAGCCTTATTTGCTTTATCTAGAAAGTTGTTGCTTGGGAGCCAACATGTGATTTCTTAGTAGAATGGATACCAAACTTAAGAGCAATGATAGTAATCCCACGAATACGACGTATTGCGTACCCATTTCTGATATAAAAAGTCCCCCTACTGCTGCACGAGGCCACTGAAGAACTTACGTTTTTTTCCCGGCCGGCGAGTTCAACCAAAAAGAAGACATTTATTCCCATTTTGTAGAGGAGATGTCTTCTTTTTTTGACCCTATTCGGTTGTATTCCTCAATGATCCTTAGTCGGCTATTCTCAATATCCGCTTTAGATTCACCGCAAATATGGCCATCGCACCTTGCAACTGCATGCCA
>NZ_VNJI01000082.1 GCF_007786445.1 Paenibacillus cremeus
CAAAAGAAAAGATGGAACAACAGACTGAACGAAAGTGTACTTCGAAGAAGATTTAGAAAAGATCCCTTAGCATACCTTCAAAAACTTGAAAACAAACATAGTGTGTTGGTTATTCCGCTGTAGTTTTTTTTTTGTTGTCCAAAAGGTTCGGAACCATCAAGTAAGTCTTTACTCCCTATCCGCTTTTTCAAGTACCAAATATAGCCCTGGAGTCAAGAATGTTTCTTCTATTATCTCTCCCGTTTCTTTATCAACTCTTTTATCAATAAATACATTGCCCCACTCATCAGCGTAATGCACGTCATATATATATCCTGTATTAATATGTTAAATGTAATCACCTTTAACAGCATCACGACAATTAAGATAAAACTTCAAAGACATTTTAAACACCGCCTTTATATCTGTTGTCTATATATATCGGCCATTTGTGGTAATTGTTTAAAAAGTAGCTTCTTTTTTTGCTATTTTTCCGGGGGAAGTGATTGTAAGCCATGTTTCACCTCATTTCATGACTCGGTGCATCTCACCAATTGAACAGATTGTAGTCCGCTTAAGAAGTGAAAACAACGGGTCGTCAATGGGGAAATTCTGAGACTCTACCTGATACACAACTATCGATCACAATAGTCACTTACTATTCAGATAATGGAAATTCATGGTACGATGAGCTAAACATGAAAGGAGCGATGAAGATGAGTAAAGGGACCTGTAGAGAAGAGCTATTGTCGGCAACAAGATCGATTGTTAAATCCAAAGGGGACAATCGGTTTACTCCCAAGGAAGCAATTGAGTACATGGAGCTAAATAATACTGGCTATAAGGAATCGACGATCAGGACACATATCACATCTAGGTGTTGCAAAAACGCCAAGCACCATCATGGTGTAACATACAACGACTACGAAGCTCTTGGCAATGGTGAATACAAGGTCATCAACTTATAGGAGCGAGCAACCAATGAAAGTTATACTGAGCAGGAAGGGATTCGATAAATCTGCTGGAGGATATCCAAGCCCGCATCTCGTTGATTCAGGAAGGTTGATCTCTTTTCCTATACCCGAAGATGAGAAAGTGAATACTTGTATAAGATATTCCGACTTGAGTTTCGATCAGGATAATTCATATCTTGACCTGATGGAGCAGCTTGGAATAAAAAAATACTCTAAGAGTACAATCGCGCATCTCGATCCTGATATCAATGCTTCAGTCATACCAAGGAATCATTCTCAATGGAGAGGGATATTTGGACAATCTAGTGCGGCCCAATCGCATTTATCAAGAAAGAATATTCAGGTCGGAGATTTGTTCTTATTCTTTGGATGGTTCAAGGATGCCGTAAGAACAGCTGCTGGGTACAGATACGTTAATGGAACACACAAGCATGTTATTTGGGGTTACATGCAGGTAGGGGAGATTGAACAAATTGATAAAGCAGGGAAATATGACACATGGAAATTATCTCATTCTCATTACATGTATCGAGATAGGGAAATGAATACTGCTTACATTAGCCCCGCTACATTATCGTTTAATAGCGATATCCCAGGATGTGGAGCGTTCAATTATTCGGAATCCCTTGTACTAACACAAAAAGATCAGCAAAAGCGATCAGTATGGAAACTACCGAGTTTTTTTCATCCAGATATGGGAACAAGGACTAGCTACCACGAAAACATTTTTAGTAAGTCAGGCAAAAAGGTTTGGGAACTAAACGATGATCATTGTATTTTGAACTCAGTAGGTAGAGGGCAAGAGTTCGTCGTTGAAGGCAATGAAGAAGTGGAGAAATGGGCAAAGGAATTGATCCAACAGCAATTCATATGACGAATTGGCGGCTTTGATTCATTAAAATTAGACTCAAAGGAGCGTAAGCCCGTCAAGGGAAGAGACTTGAGCCTTCTTCATACCAAAAGCGAAGTGGGTGTGTAATCATTTTATTTAAACGAAATCCTGCTCCCAATCATAAGGATGGGGAGCGGGTTGTGTTAGGTCATCAGATGAATCTCTTCGTAATTGTTAATGTGGTCAGCCAACCATTGATGATTCAGGATATGCTCTTGGATCCCTGCTTCGAATGAGCGATGTTTCTCTTCAGGGATTAGTAAGGCAATATAACCCGTATTAGCATACGGTGTGGTTTCCGATGGATCCATGTCCTCCACTGTGATATGACTCAGGCGCTCATAATTTGGATTGCACAGCGGCTGCCCTTTGAAGCGAAAGATCCCCGTTTTATATACGCTGCGCTCCACAAAATCCGCTTCAACCCACTGGTTCATTAAGAATACGGTATCCCCCACAGCATAAGAGCACGGGTCAAACCGCTCGGTTAATCCTTGGGGATCAAACAGTTCGTCATCATCCTGTTGAATGGAAAAATCCACGATTTCATTGACGACTAAGGTCTTGCCCTGCCTGTGATCTTTAAGCATCAGTTGGCCATTCACCCGCGTAAACGAATAATGGTAGCTCTTACGAGGACCATTCGAGGGGTAGTGGTCGCCATGCGTTTCAATCGCTGTCATTTGGAAGGCACCACCCGCAAGTCGAGAGGTTGCCATAACGGGGGAGATGCCTAGCTTTCGATAGGCGGATGATCCGCAGCGGGCAATCCATTCATGAAGGTTTCGTTTTAATACGGACTCCACTTCCGGCAGGTTATATGACCGTACTTCCGTATGCCTGCGCAAGATATCACCCAGATGTTCTTCGATTCCAGGTATTCTATCGCCGCTACCCATGACAACACATCCGTCCTCAAGCGTTGTTATGGAGAAGCCGCGGCCGGCTTGTCCGTATAATTTAAATACAGTGTGGAGCTCACGTTCAGGCTCTACCATGAAGGCAATGCCACCGTACAATAAGTTACCGTTGGCGGGAGTGGACTCAGTATACCGTTGTAAGGCCAGATGTAAGGGACCTTCCTGCTGCCCGACATTTTCAAACGTTGTCTCATCAAGTACCGACTCAATCTTCGGTACTGCACCTTTCCACATCCCTACGTCACCGGCCGTAAAGATGCCAATCCGATTCTCGAACTGAATGAATTTGGACATGATATCCACCTGATTCCCCGCAGTGAAGGAAACTCGGAAGTCACTTGCAAATACCGCCTTGTCTCCCCAGCGAAACATCGCTATGATTGTCATCGTTTCAACCCCTTTTTATATCTCTATCCATAACCTGTAGATATCGATCTGTCAATGAAAAGTTATGTGCTACGAATGCGGTTCCCAAACCTAAGATGTTATAACAAAACAGGAAAGCTGAGATCTATACAAAAGCTCTGATTACACAGTTTTAAATAAATAAAAAGAGTAAGTCATGTAGTCATATTCTCCTCATAATGATTATTGGTTTAGGCATTTCCTGCGCCTTCGTTAAAATATCAATGGTCTGTTACAGTTTTCTCCCATCATGATCGCTTTTTCAATTTCTCTTTCTTTTTAGAACTTTTCTCTTTGTACAAATTCATGAGTGGATCCGACTCATTCATGGAGTAAAGCCAAAAACCCTATTGCGACTATACCCGATAAGTTATTTTCCATATGTTATCATAAGGAAATAGGACCGGAGGGGAAACAAATGAAGATTGCACCTTACAAAGGGCGAAGGGGTGGCGGAAACGTCAAATACTTTTCAGCCACGGGGCCGTGGGGAACGCTACTGTTCGGGGTCACGTACACGGATCGAAAGAAGAACAGTGTTTTTGATAAACGAGAGTTCCAAGTTTCTGAAATCAATACAGGGAACGGTTGGACACGGGAGTGCCCCGATACCCGTGACATTTTACTTCGTACCACTGGTGAGACGTTTGAAGGTAAAAGAGACAGAGGAAAATGGCTAGAGGCCGTGTACAAGGGCACTCAGCTCCCCAAGATGACTACCGCATCGGCCTCTATCCTACCGAAGGTGCCACAGTCGCCACAAAGGGTTGTTCCTGCTACTCCCTCTTATATGGGGATGCCAAGCGTCCAGGAGGGTTCATACGAGGTTACGATCCAAGGTCCGACGGATCTTCTGACGGTCACCAAGCGCCGTGGTGAACAAGGACTCCTGCGCGATTTTCTGATGAAGGGTCACGAAAGCTTGCGATGTGCCCTCTGCGGGCGGGACTTCGCCCCGGAACATCTTATCACCGCTCACATCAAGAAGCGCCGTCATGCAAGCGAAGCCGAACGTCGGGACACCGCAATTGTAGTACCGATGTGCGTAATGGGCTGTGATGCACTCTTTGAAGGAGGCTGGGTAGGAGTAAAAGACAGCGTAGTGATCCGTTTGAGGACGGCGAAGACTACACCTGCAACCGAAGAAATCATTTCAGGAATCCTTGGAAGGGTAATGTCGTTTTGGAATCCACAAACGAAGCCGTATTTCGAATGGCATCTTCAGCATCATAAATAAAGTTGCTGGCATTAATTCCGCCTTTTACAATTCAAGGGAAAATGGTGCTGTTGATCTAATAAGACGGGTGTTTCATTCAAATATGCTAAAACCCGCAAAATCGGGACCGTTGACAAAGTCCTCGGCTAATTAAAACGCTGATGATTCACTACAATATATAGTGGATCAACAGCGTTTTTAATTCCAGATGTTGTATCATCCAAAGATGAATTGCCCTTTGTCAACAGTCCCAAATCCGCGGGTTCTTTACCTATCGTTTATGATGCTATAGCATAAGACATAATGGGAGGCATAATGCCTATTATTTTCTTGTTCAAGATATTAAGTAAGTAATGTTTATAAAATTACACCCTACGGAAACTCGTAAAGATGATTCTTGAAACCTTGTTTCATACGGGTTTATGTCACTATAACAGATGGGGTAATAACCGGGTATGAGCCCGATACGGTGTATGCGGAGACGGTCGCGCTTCTGATTATAGAATAGAATATCTACCGTCAAAAGCGCTATATAATCAGTGCATTTGAGGGTTTGTTTTGGGAAAGGCATTTATGAAGAGTGTTTATCTAGAATTAAATACAAACGTTTAAACTAGTTTGAGTTTGATATAATCTGAAATATATAAATTATTCTAAAGGAAGGTATCCTTCTACAAGGCCTGATGCAAAAATCCAATCGTCAAAGAACTAAACTTAAAGGAGCTCACAATGCCAACTTATAATAAATTAGTAAGAGACCTAATCCCACAAATAATAGAACGTAACCAAAAGGCTTTTTCCATCCGGACACTTACAGATGAAGAATGGATAACTGAACTCAAAACCAAGTTCCATGAAGAATGGGACGAGTATTTAAGCGCTAGCACATCTAAGGAACAAACGGAAGAATTGGCTGACCTTCTCGAGATTATCTTTACACTTGCTCAAGCGGCTGGGACCAACCAAGAGGAGCTATTACGAATTGCAGTGAAAAAACGAGCTGAGCGTGGCGGATTTAGTCAGAAAGTTTATCTGATTGAGGTAACGGATGATGAGTAAGCAACTAGTTACAAGCCAATTGTTTTCCATTATAGAACAGGCGATTCAAGAGGCTTCCTCTGTTTATATCCTAGCTTCATTTGCTATGGAATCGGGTGTCAAATTGATAAAAGCACCTCTACACCGAAAGAGTCAACAAGGTGGGATAGTCAAAATATTAGTTGGGGACTATCTATACATAACCGAGCCGGAGGCGCTTCGTCAACTACATACTCTGGGCCCGACGGTTGAAACACGGTTGTGGATTAGTTCTGGGAAATCGTTTCATCCAAAGGCTTATTTATTTCACCACCCGAGAAAAGGTGGAATGGTCATTGTTGGATCTTCCAACTTATCAAAGTCAGCATTGCGGGACGGCATAGAATGGAATCTTGCAGTGCACTGGGCGCAAGAAGAAATGATATTTGAAGAAGCACTAGATGAATTTATGACTTTATTTACAGAGGATAATGCTGTTCCTCTTGACGAAGCATTAATTGAGAGTTATGAGACGAAGTATGGAGAATTTCATCAGCGTAACCCGCAGATACGAAACGTATTTTCAAGGGACGAACTCGAAGAACAAGCTCTGGCTTCATCATTTACCTATGAAATTAACAAAAATGAAGAAGTATTAAACGAATCTAGAGCTGTATATAAAGAGGGGCAGTTATCTTTCGACGATGTAGTTATTCCTACACCAAAGGCAACCACAATCGATCCAAGAGATGCACAGCTTGATGCAATAGAACGCTTAACTGAATCAATAAACAAGCAAATGAACAAGGCTTTAGTAATCATGGCGACTGGGCTTGGGAAAACGTATTTAGCAGCTTTCTTTGCCAAGCGATTTTTTCGTCGTATCTTATTTGTTGCTCACCGTGAAGAGATTTTGAGACAAGCCAAACAATCCTTCGAAAAGATCCTTCCAGAGCGCAGTCATGGTTTTTACTATGCAAAACTGAAAGAGAAGGATGCCGATTGTGTGTTTGCGTCCGTTACTACGCTTGGGCTCTCTCATCATATTGAAAAGTTTAATCCAAGTGAGTTTGACTTGATCATTATTGATGAATTTCACCATGCCGCGGCAGATTCTTATCAACGAATATTATCTTACTTTCAACCTCAGTTTTTGCTTGGCCTGACAGCGACCCCTGACCGCATGGATGGGAAGGACATTTATGAGCTATGCGGGGGGAACGTTGTCTATGAAATCAAGTTCTTTGAAGCAATTTCTAAGGGTTGGTTAGCTCCCTTTCATTATTATGGTGTCTATGATGATACCGACTATTCTCTGGTACGTTGGATTGGAACGCGCTACGATCAGGAAGAATTACTTACTGCACAGATGAAATCTAATTTGGCTAATAATCTGTTCAAGTCGTGGGAGAAGCACAAGCAAACACGTACGATTGCGTTTTGTTCATCTGTGGAACAAGCACAATATTTATGCCATTTTTTTCAGCAGCAAGGTCACTCCTGCATCAACCTTCACGCTAAAACTCACCCTCAAGTGCGAAAGAATGCTGTCAAACAGTTAGAGGATGGATCACTCGAAGTAATCTTTACAGTCGATCTGTTTAATGAAGGGGTCGATATTCCGGCTGTTGATACTTTGCTGTTTGCGCGTCCAACAGAATCATTAACCGTGTTTACCCAACAAATGGGCCGCGGACTTCGTCTCTCTGAAAAAAAGAGCTATTGTACGATCATCGACCTGATTGGAAATTATCGAAATGTTAATAAAAAGTTCACCATCTTCCGTTTCGATCAGGATGAGGTTCTCGATACTTGGGCTGAGCTGGATCCGGATAAGCTACAGGCGTTAGCACTTCCATTACATTGTGAAATCGATTTTGATTTGCGCGCTATTGATCTGTTAAGGGAGCTTTCTGTCGCAAACCGGCGAAAATATCAAGTAATAAGCCCCAATACTGATATCCAACCTGATGAAGCTATCGAGAGTATTGGAGCTCTGAAAGAAAAATATCATACCTATCCGGGTTTTAGTAAAACTTCCGGTCTCTCTGTCAAAGAAGAAAAGGTGTACAGTGAGAAACAAGCATGGTTCCAAACGTTAGAAAAAACGGGCATGCAAAAAAGCTATAAGATGGTGCTCCTTCTATCCATCTTGCGTAGGGGTCCAAGACGATGGCTTGATATGATTTCTCCGCTTGATGTTGCAGTAGATTTCCATTCATATCTAACTGATGATGAAGTTCGTAAACAAATTGACTTCTCGGATAAGACTGGTAAAGGTTTGTGGGATTTCAATGCATATAAAACAGCTCAACTTATTGCTGATAATCCGATGAATGCCCTTGCTAATACTGGCAAAGAGTATTTCCGATTCGAAAAAGGCCAATTTCACATTGGTCTTGAAACACAAGATGAGGAAGAAAATCAAATTGTCTATTTATGGACTTATGAAATTGCGGAAAAACGCCTCAATGATTACTTTGCTAACAAACAGCGTAAGGCTAAATTGTAAATATTAGACCAAAGACAGTAAACAAGAGACTAACCTGTTGGGGGATCAGACGTGGAAAGGCATAAACATGCAAATGGACTATTTGAGGAAATTTTACATAAAGACAAGACGTATCCTCCGAATCAGCAGACCTATAATCTTCACCCAGCTCAGCACACGAATTCATTAGTTCAACAGATCTTAAGAGATTTAACGAGAACATTTCGGGAGTTAGAAGATAAAAATCAGTTTCAAGAGATTCTTTCACTAACTAAGAAGGTCAAGCAATTATTACAAGTAAACAATGAATATGAATTAGATATGCCATTAAAGGCAATTCATTATCGGAGTGATGAATTGCCAATCCCGATGTATCCTGAATTTTTTCTGTCCAATCCACTTCTAATCACCAATTCAAATGCAGATGCGATTCAGTTATTTAAAGCTTTGAAATACGAACTGATGACAGCAGATCAGGCCTATTTTATGGTCAGCTTTATTCGGTGGTCGGGTCTTCAGCTCTTACTTCGATCGATTGATGACTTTCGGAGGGAGAATCCTAACAAGAAAATTAAAATATTAACATCCACATATTTGAAGATTACTGAACCAAAAGCCCTGAGACGTTTGCAGGAATTACCGAATATCGAAACTAAGGTGTTTGATTCAGGAAATGTTTCGTTCCATACTAAAGCTTATTTGTTCGAGAGGGCTTCTAGTTTGCATACAGCAATTATTGGATCGTCTAATCTGACGTATTCAGCCTTAAAAACAGGCCATGAATGGAATGTGAAATTGCCTGGAGATTCTCTTCATTCTATCTATGCAAGTGCAATAACGGCTTTCCACAAATATTGGAATGATCCTAAAGCGATCCCCTTAAATCCGGAATTAATAGACAGCTATGATAAAGAGTACAGCAATAAAAAGATCATGTTAGTAAATCCTTATGTAGCAGCACAGCATGTTGATATTGTGGAGAAAATTGCACCATCCGAAGAGACTGAAGTTCTTATTCACCCTAACAAAATGCAAAATGAAGCACTGCGGGCTTTGTATGAAACGAGAAAAAATAATCACCATAAGGCTGTTGTGATAGCAGCGACGGGGACTGGGAAAACGTATCTATCTGCTTTTGATGTCAAAAGCTTTGCAGCGAAAACGATGCTATTCATCGCGCACCGCGACGAAATACTTGAAAGCTCAAAAGACACTTTCAGGCGTGTCTTTGGTGCAAATGATCTTTATGGTAAATTGACGGGGACTGTCAAGGAAGGAAACAAGCCATTTTTATTTAGTACGGTACAAACTTTATCTAGAGATGAAGTTTTATGCCAATATTCACCGGACCATTTTGATTACATTGTTGTAGATGAGTTTCATCATGCGGAAGCTGCGACATACAAAAAGGTGCTAGATCATTTTAAGCCTAAATTTTTACTTGGCCTGACAGCAACCCCAGAACGAATGGATGGCCGGGACGTTCTAGCTCTTTGTGAACATAATGTTGTTTATGAGATTCGTTTGCGAGATGCATTAGAAGAAGGTTTATTAACACCATTCCGTTATTTTGGACTTGGTGACCCTACCATTAATTACGAGGAAATCGGGACACAAAGTAATGGTCAATTTATCGAGAATGAATTAGTACGAGCCTTAAATACTCATGAGCGTGTTGATTACGTTGTCGATATGATTCACAAGTTTGGTCATGATGGCCTTCATATGAGGGCGCTTGGATTCTGTGCATCTATCGAGCATGCGCAGTATATGTCGCAAGAGCTTAATCAACGAGGCTTTAGTACAGGATACCTTACTGGGCATGATACGCCGGAGCAGAGGCAACAACTAATACGTAGATTGGAGGACGATGGAGACCCTCTGCAAATTATTTTTACCGTTAATATTTTTAATGAGGGTGTTGATATTCCGAAAGTAAATCTGGTCTTGTTCCTGAGACCGACAGAGTCTGCCACTATATTTATCCAGCAGTTGGGTCGTGGGTTAAGAAAGGTGCAAGGCAAGGAGTACGTCACCATCCTGGATTTTATCGGTAATTATCAAAAGTCCTTCATTGTACCATTGGCTTTATCGGGCCAACATAATCATAAAGCATTTGATCGGGATTCTCTTCGAGTCGCCATTGAGACGGAGTTTGCAGACTTGCCAGATGGGTGTTTCGTCGATTTGGAAGAAGTGTCTAGAAAACAAATTCTCGAAAAAATTGAGAGTATTCGAATGGATCGCGATCTCATGTTAATGGATCTGTATAATCAGTTCCGCAAAGAACTGGGTCATTCGCCGGAGATTGAGGACTTTTTGTATTTTGACGGCGCACCTAGTTTGCATTTTTTTGTTGCCAAATATGGATCATGGGCAGAAACGAAGAAGAAAATGAAGGATTTAAATGAATTTGATGTAAGGCTCTTGGAAAATTCGAGACTTCTGCAAATTGTTCAGAGACTAGAAAAGATGCTGCCTGTCAAATGGCCATACGAACTTACAGTGCTGGATTTAGCTATAAAAAAGAGAGGGACCATCTGTCTAGATGATGTTTTAATTGATTTACAATTTAGATTTGCAGTCCAGATCTCTCGGGAGAATCAAGCAAAGAAAATTTATAGAGCCATGGAGAAGTTAGCGGAGATCCAATCCAAACATTCATGGTCGTTTGGAAGTGTTGACAACGGTACGTTTACTTTATCTCCGATTGTCATGGAAATGCTGGCCTCTGACCCCTCGATAGGAACATATTTGAACGAGAGAATCGAGTACGGCTTGTCAGAGTTTAGACGGATGTATCGCCCAGGTATTTTCTTCAATAGTTCAAAAAATGTACTGCTTTATCAGAATTACACTCGAAACGATCTGATATATTTGTTCGAGTCGGATGCAAAGGAAGGCTCATGGCGTGAAGGGGTTAGTCGAGTTGAGGAGCACTATTTGTTGTTCATTAACTTGAATAAAGGGGAACGAACGGCGGAGCACCTGATGTACCATGACTATTTCATAGACCAGCAACACTTCCATTGGCAAAGTCAGAATGCAACTTCTCACGATTCTTCAGTTGGTCAAAATTATATTCACCATAAAGACAAAGGGATAAAAATCCATCTGTTTGTCAGGAAATTTGAGAAGATGCACGGTGTAGTCCTGCCATTTACGTATTTGGGTGAAATTGACTACGTAAGCAGCCACGGAGACAAGCCAATGAACATAACTTGGCAGCTTCATCAGCCTATCCCAGAAGCTCTGTACATGGATCTTATTCGTTAATACTTTTTTGTTTGTAGTTCCTGAATGGTTGGTAAATCGGCGGGTGCCCAGTCCAAGGTATCGATTTCACCTACAGGGAGCCAAATAAGTTTCTCATGCTCATTGGGGATTGGTGTTCCCTCAGTTATCGTGGCCCTGTAAGTAATTAGTCTAACGATTACATTGGGATACTCGTGAGTGGCATCGGCAACTAAGTCTCCTATTTGAATGGAACAGTTGAGCTCCTCTTGAATTTCACGGGCTAAACTTTGCTCCGGTGTTTCCCCAGCTTCAATTTTACCACCTGGGAATTCCCACAGCCCTGGTAGGGACATTGTCTGAGAGCGAAGTGCACAAAGCACTTCGTTCTTTTCATTAAAGATCACAGCACCAACTACGTCGACTTTTTTCATATTTATGCTTCCTCGCTTTACTCGATTGTTAGGTACCCAAAGATAATGTAATCCTTTATGCAACAGCACATCATTTGTTTGTTTTAATTAAATACAATAACAGTCCCAAATGCAAGGAGCAAGTGCGAGGGACTGCGAGGGGGGCGCGGAAATGCATAGAAAAAAAGAATTAATCGATCATTGGTTAGCCCTGTATGAGCATAATGCACTACATTTTCCTCCTAGAGGGACAATGCTTGATAATAAATCAGTTATTCAGAAAATGGAGAGGCACGTAGCTAATCAAAATTATTCGGATTCCATTTACATCTTACGGCTCTTAAGCCAACATGGGGCCATACCGATATATATAGGACGGAGCAACTCTCCTGTTAGCCGTTGGAAATCTCATCTGGATAGATTAATAAAGGGAAAGGGACTTTATGAGAGATGGCATGAGATTTTATTAGATGCTAACGGGTACCTCAAGGAAGACCTTGATTTGATTGTTATATTAGATACTGAACTAACAATCCCGGCTATCCCGATGTTCCCCTGTACGGTAGGTTCCATTGAATATCAATTGGTTAGTCTAGCCTCTGACGCGTATCCAAATACATTACTAAATCACGAGGGGAACCGCAGATGATTTCATTTAATTCATGGCTCCATTCCAATCAGGGACATTCCTATACCCCCTTATTCGAAACGATAGAAGGCTTGGAAGTCGACACGAAAATAAAGATTGTGAAGGATAAGGAGCGACGTTTATTAAAACGATCAAAGCTTATGGAACAAGCGGTGATAGAAACCATTGAATCAAATATGCTTGACCCTCAATGGGAAGGGATTATTTATGTGATGGGGAAAGGGGATATAAACGATTTTATTCCGTTATACATAGGTAAGGCAGACAAAAAAGGCGTAAAGCACGATGTGAGTGCAAATATCCGTAACATCCGATGCAATCAGCACATGTTTGCTAGGTGGGGGGATGGGCTAGCCTATCATATAGGAGATTTAAGTCAAGCTCTGTTTGAGTTTGAGGGCTATCAAAAGCCACAGAAAAAATACAAGCGTTGGGCCGAAGCACTTTTTGAAACCTATGATCCACCTATTCTTAGAGAGCAAGTTGTTTTCTACATTACTCCTTGGTATGGAGGGCAATTAGGGTTGTCTGGCTTGCCTTGTTCATTGCCTGCAATTGAGAAAGAAATGATTGCGATTGCTTCGGTTCAATTCGGTGAAGACCTGCTAAACAAGGATGGGGTGTAGAATGGGTAAAATTGCACTCATCAGTTGTACCAAATTAAAACAAGAGTTTCCATGTAGTGCACGTGAGATGTATATGAAGTCCACCTTGTTTTCCAAAATAGCCTTATATATAGAACAACAGGATTATTCTGAATGGTATATTTTATCGGCCAAGTATGGTCTTTTGTTTAAAGATACTAGTATCGAGCCTTATGATGTTACACTAAATAATATGAATGTTTCAGACCGTAAAGCTTGGGCACTACGAACGGCCCAAGAAATAGTTGATCTTGGAGCAAATCATGTAGATTTTTACGCTGGGCGAAGATATAGAGAATATATTATTCCGATACTAAAAGGGAAGAAAATGGCAGTTGGTGTACCCTTGATAGGATTGGGTATCGGTGAACAATTGAGATATTTAACTACCCATACAGCTATAAGGGATTCATAATTATTTACAAATCAGATGCGGTTGTAAGAAAGATCAGTGAACAATAAATGAATTTCCAGATACCGTTTCACACGCTGCGTCGAATTAAGGGTCAGACTTGACGATGAACGTTATGTTAAATATACCATTTTTCGGTTTTCCTTTGGATACGGAGGAAATAATCAACAAAATATTTACTGATAAATCTTATATCTCATGGTAAGATTATTTCAAATCCGAAAGCATCGGTCACAAGAAGGTCCTTAGGGAGAAATTCCTAAGGACCTTCTTTGTCTGTCCTTGGAATTTCTTTCAAATATCCAGAGAATCTAATGGAAAATGGAGGAATTTTCCTTGAAATGTCGAAATTTGTATTGTCCTAAGCTTTCACCAAGGAAATATTGAAGGAGAATGCATTTATGAAAATTGATTCGGATATATTAGTTATAAGTCGGAGTATATGTAATAATATTGCTAGATTTGATGCCACTGAAAGAGGACTATTGTCTCAAAATATTCTATCACAGCTCAGAAACTTCGTTGAATCAATAGCTGTAAAAATATATGGAGCCGGAAACGATATTGATCTCACTTATAACTCAATAACGAAAGCTTTAGAACATATAAAAACAAAAGGAAGCTACAAATTTTTAAGTAAATTCCACGACTTACTACAAATTTCAGCCTCACACTATACTCTTGATGAGGGAAAGTCAGAAAGACTCATGTTAAAGTACTACGAGTACTTGCTAAAAATTAAGGTCTTTTTAAAAAATACATATAATTTAGATGTACTAGAAAATATCGATAATTTCCCTCTTGATACCGATTCAAATCTATCGGAGTACTATGAAAAAATAGCTGCTAGAATAAATCAATCTCAATCAAGTAAAACCAGAAGTTCCTATAACGATAGGTACTATATTCAAAAAGTTAAACCGATCTTTGTTAACCATTACATATACTATGAGGTGACTTTCACTGTTGCTAATGATAAGGCAAGCAAATTCGATAGAGTAATAGCGTTTACTAAACTCGAAATTTCATACAATTACGCTGTCAAGCTTTCGATAAGTAATGATACTATTGACATAATGGGAAAGATAATGCCTATTCAGATTATTGATGGATGGGAAGTGTCGATACGTCCATGCGAACTTAATTGGTTCTCTCAAATAGTTGGGGAGCATCGTATTAATGGTGGCTCGACAGAATATCGTGAATTAATGCGTTTCCTAACGGAAACGGGCATGAGTTTAGTCGACTTGATAGATTCTTCTGATGATTACTTCTTATACGTAAAAAATCAAATTTTTGGAAACGTGAAGGATCTTCGATTTTTTGACGCTTTAGAAAAAAGTCGTGAACTGGCACTAGGTAATCGACCTGGCAGTAATGTAATTAGATATTTGCTTCATAAATTAAATAATAAAGTTTTAAAGCAGCAGCAATGGAATCAGGCTTGTAAGGATTTATCAAATTTGAATTTGAGTTATGGTTGTATCCCGTTTGATAAAATGCCGTTCAATACATCGCTGAGAAATCACAATCCGAAAATCTTAGATTTGTTTGAGTGTATAAAACCTACAGGTCGAGAACATGAACTTCTTGCTCGGTTAATTAAAAACAACACTGAAAGGAATGGAGTATTGTTCACTCCTAAAAAAGATATTGAAGGATTTGATAATATAGACGCTCTTTTGCAGAAGTATAATAACACTCTATATTACAAACATGCTCATCGAAGATTGGAAAACTATAAAGACCACATCTATATCAATGGTTACGCTGACGATAGCGTTGAAATTATTAGAAAGCTTAGGGAGATATCTTCATCTGGTATTAATAACTACTTAAATTCAGTGGAATTCTGGTTACAGTCATCAGCTTATAACATAGATTGTGATGAGAAGAAATCCGCATTAAAGCAAATGTTTGTAAACTCCCGTGTAGCTTTGGTTTATGGTTCTGCCGGGACAGGTAAATCTACATTGATTAACCATGTTTCGAATTTCTTCAATGACAGGAAAAAAATATATTTAGCAAACACAAATCCAGCTGTAGATAATCTTAGACGTAAAGTAACTGCTGCAAATTGCTCCTTTAAGACTATTAGAAGATTTTTATCAACAAAAGATTCTGATTCTGTATGTGATTTGTTAGTCATCGATGAATGTAGCACAGTCAGCAATACAGACATGAAGCAAATTCTTGAAAAAGCATCATACAAATTATTGATTTTAGTCGGAGATATTTACCAAATTGAATCAATTGTATTTGGAAATTGGTTTAGTATTGCTCGGTCGTTCATATCAGCAAAATCTGTCTTTGAATTAACTAAGCCATACCGTACTACAAATCCAGGTCTGCTAAATGTTTGGAATAGAGTGCGGAATATAGATATGGCAATTTTAGAACCATTAGTAAAAAATAATTATTCTGTAGCTTTGGATGAGTCAATATTTGATAATTCTGAAGAAGATCAAATTATTCTCTGTTTAAATTATGATGGTCTTTACGGCATAAATAATATAAATAGGTTTCTACAGGGTAATAACACAAGTCCTCCTATTCAGTGGGGGATCAATTCTTATAAAGTTAATGACCCTATTCTATTTAATGAATCAGAACGATTTGCACCCCTGATTTATAATAATTTGAAAGGGAAAATTACTGCCATTGATGTCTATGGGGATAAAATTCAGTTTGAAATTGAGATCGACAAGGTAATTAACGAACTGGATGCTGAGATCTATGATTTTCAGTTTATCGGCACTTCCCAAAATGGGAATTCTATCATTAGATTTTTCGTTAATAAATTTAGGAGCACTGATGAAGATGATGATCTGACATCAGAAGCGGTTATTCCGTTTCAAGTAGCGTATGCTGTTTCTATTCATAAGGCACAGGGCTTAGAGTATAATTCTGTAAATATTGTTATTACAAATGAGATTGAAGAACTCATCACTCATAACATTTTCTATACATCAATCACGCGTGCAAAAGAGAATCTGAAGATTTATTGGACACCTGAAACAGAGCATAAGGTATTAAATAGCTTGGAATTAAAAAATGGGAAAAAAGATGTTGCGCTTTTAAAATCTAAATATAGTTTGTAGGTGTTATGTGTTAATTGTTATGACCGCAGTGAACGAAGGACGGCCAAACTTTAGCCACCAAAGGTACTGTGCATCCCTCTTATAGGTAAGGACGAATCATTGCCGTAAAACTGCCGCGAAAATTCGTGATAATGTCTAATAAAGACAAAGAATACTAAGATAACTAAGTGCAGGAACATTGATTCTATGCGATATTAAGAGACTATAACAGATGCCGCGGGAATGAGGTCGCTACCCGCATACAACACATGTGGAGTGTTCAGTGTTACTTAAATGGGCGGGGGATTAATGTCCCCCGCTTGATTATGCCCCTACGTAAGCGGGGGAGCGATATTGTAGATAATCTTAATTCTACCATCCGCAGATACTTCAATCTTATTAATCAACTTATGGATGACGTGTTTAAGTACACGTGTTGCATAGTTAAACAGGCAATGTTGAGGCACAACAAAGTGCAACAAATTAAACCAAATGATGGTAGTTGCGTATTCAGGTTTGAAGCGTCGCGGTGGGTAAAAATGGCTTGCTTGGGGGTAAAGGTATCAAATTATATCATAACTATATGACTAATTGACTAGACTTTTATACTAATAGCTAGATAGTATTATGGATTCTAAGTCTATAGAATTATAAAAGTTGGTTATTTCTTTTTCTT
This sequence comes from Paenibacillus cremeus, assembly GCF_007786445.1. GTDB lineage: Bacteria > Bacillota > Bacilli > Paenibacillales > NBRC-103111 > Paenibacillus_G > Paenibacillus_G cremeus. The sequence continues at coordinate 17,003 of NZ_VNJI01000082.1, forward strand.
CTAATTTTTTCATCATAACTAACCGATAATCTAGTTAGAGAGGATACGCTTTGGAGGAAACATGAGAATTGCACACAATTTATCCGCGCTAAACACATTAAATAGATTAAATAAGAACAATAAATCGATTGGAAGTTCTTTAGAGAAGCTTTCATCTGGGCTACGTATCAATAGGGCGGCGGATGATGCAGCGGGTTTAGCTATTTCCGAAAAGATGAAAGCACAAATAAGAGGATTGAGTCAAGCAAGTCGAAATGTACAGGATGGGATCTCTTTAATTCAAACGGCTGAAGGTGCATTAGGAACCATTCAAGATCCTGCACTATTAAGATTAAATGATCTTGCTGTGCAGGCTGCAAACGATACGCTTACTGGTTCTGATAGAAGCATGATTCAAGATGAAGTAGAGAGGATCAAGCAGGGAATTAATGATATCGCAAACAACACTCATTTTAATGGGATACATCTTTTGAATGTTAATGGAAGTCAATTTGATTCGCTTAGTAATACAATTTACACAGGAACAAATACCAATTCTCTTACCTCGCTTAGTAATACAATTTACACAGGAACAAATGCCAATTCTCTTACCAGCTCATGTTTAGTTGGAAATAGCGATAATATTCATAATGCAGCAGGGGTAGAAATAATTGCTGGTGTAAATGATGGGCTGACTGTAAAGGTCGATGGTAATTCATACTCAATTACCATTGCTGCTGGGGTCTACAACGGGTCATCTACTGCTTTATATAATGATATAAATTCCAAACTATCAGCAGCAGGTGCACAATTAAAATTAACTGATGTGTACAGCTCCTGGGATGATACTCATATGAGAACATTGTTATCAAGTACAGTTGCTGGAAATCATAAAATCGAAATTGAAGGAACTGCATTTAATGAGATATTTGCACAAGAAGAAGGCTATATATTTGGAGGTAACTATGAAGTTTGGGGAAGGGAAGCAGATTTTTCTGTAGGCTATACTGTTGTATCGGGTATAAATGATACGCTCAACTTAAAAGACATGGGGTTAGATAAAACAATTGTCCTTTCCGCAGGTTCTTATAGCAGAGATGGTCTTATTTCTGAGTTAAATAAACATAACGAACGCAGGAGCTAATATTACTGCTTCAATCTCACCTACTTCAATCGGTGTGAACGCTAGTCCAGACCTTGGAAATAATCACTACATTTTAACTCTTAAACACAATTTTAGTTCCGATAAGAACGCTATTCAATTGGTTTCTGGAAATGCGTTGAACCCATTATTTTTACGATCTGCTAATGCTGGAGATACTTGGAATCCACTTACCGAAAGTTATCTTAAAACGAATGTTGATATGACAAATGGACTATCAATAGATAATAGTTCAAATATTTGGGAGTTCACTGTTGATGGTTCATTGAAAAAAACGATCAATATAAATGCTGGTTCATATACATCTACTACTTTTATTAATGCGTTAAATAATGAATTGAAAGCTGTTAGCGCAGGCATCACAGCAGTTAATGATAATGGCATGCTGAAATTCGAACGAGAGATGAATGGTAGTAGTTATACAGTAACAAATATTAATATTTATGGAAATAAAAATAGCGGAGCTTCATTAAATTTGCAAGTTGATAGCGGAGCTTCATTAAATTTGCAAGTTGGTGCTAATTCGGGTGATAATTTTGAGATTAGCTTAACAGATGCTAGAACTGGTGCTCTTGGTATTAATAATATTGATCTTTCAACACGTCAGGGTGCTGAATCATCGTTAGTGAACATTGATCATGCCTTAAAAACTGTCTCTCAAGAACGTTCGAGATTTGGAGCATATCAAAATCGTCTAGAGCATATACAAAATGATCTTTCGAATTACGAAAGCAATTTGACTTCAGCTGAATCTCGCATCAGAGATGTTGACATGGCAAAAGGGATGATGGGACTCACGAAGAATAATATCCTCTCACAGGCTGCCGAAGCCATGCTGGCACAGGCGAATCAGGAACCTCAAGCTATATTGCAATTGCTTAAATCAAATTAATTATTCAGAGCCTTCTAACTCAAGGTAGGTTAATTTTCAAAACACCATATGGAAGATCGATCGAACACTAATGAATAAGTAAGAGGAATGAGAGGGAGTCCCATAAGCTGCAAATGGCTGAGGGGCACCCTCTTCTTATTTTTGTAAAACAAAAAGAAGCCGAACCTTGGTAAAATGGAAGTGTCGACCAACCATTAAAGGACAAGGAGGGCTTCTTTTGTACATTCAATATACCATGGATCAACTTTGCCTGCCAATGGATTTAGAAGAAGACATTCCTCAGAATCACCTCGTTCGTGTTGTTAACGCCGCCGTCAATGGCCGAGACAGCTATCACCCCAAAATGCTAACCAAAGTCATCATCTATGCCTACACCCAGCAGATTTATTCATCCCGACAGATTGCCAAAGCTGTTCGCGAAAACATCATGTTTATGTGGATCGCGGGCAGGCAACGACCGGATTTCCGCACCATTAATAGGTTCCGCTCGGAGCGGATGAAAACGGTGCTGGAG
>NZ_VNJI01000083.1 GCF_007786445.1 Paenibacillus cremeus
TGGTAGTAGTGTGACTTCGACACTCTCACTTTACCAAAGGAAGCGGTGTTTTTCTATTTTTCAAGTAGGGTATCTTTTCGATCACAAATCCAGTACTCACACGGTCTTAGGCTGATTTATTAGCTGCGAAAGTTGAGTAATTAAAACTAAAAGACCAGCCAGTAAATAATTCGATCCAAACCCACAATGATTTATACTCATATCTTTGACGACCAGAAGAAGGCCGGCGTGTTGAACGCTGATAAATAACAAATATCCGCTCCTAACGAGCGGGTAGTTGTTATTTATGATTATATTGTAGTGAATCATCAGCGTTTTGTTTAGCCGAGGACTTTGTTGTATGTGACTTTTACAATGCTCTTGTTACCCGACAGACTTATTTTCCATGTTCGATCACAAGCTTACCTAATTCATTCGACTCAAAAGCTTTCCTCAACCCATCAATCGCTTGTGTGAAAGGAATTACCCGCTCCAAGGCAGCCTGAACATTGACAAGCCCCAGTTCTATCATCCGCATAGCCCTCGGAAATTGCCAGGCCGTGGCCATCACTCCGACCAGCTCGATCTCCCCAAACACCAGATCCAGTAAATCCATCGGAATCTTGGATGAAGGGATGCCTGCCATTACGCATCTGCCGCCCCTCCGCACCAGATGAACCATTTGCGACACGGTTGCGGAAATGCCGACACATTCAATGACGATATCCGCCCCACCGCCGGTAAGGGTTCGTACCTTTTGAACGATGTCCTCTTGCGTTGGATCTATCACCGCATGTGCCCCAGTCTTCAAAGCGAGCTCCCGTTTCTTCGCCACCGGGTCACTGACGATCACCATACCGGCCCCTGAAGCCAGGGCGACCTGCAGAGTTAACTGACCGATCGAGCCCCCTCCAAGAATCACCACTGAATTTCCCGGTTGAATCCGGCCTTTATCGAAGAAATTGACCGCACAAGCCAACGGTTCAACCAGGGCTCCCGCTAGATCCGATAACTTGTCGGGGAGCTGGTGAACACGGTGGGCCGGAACCCGCACATAATCGGCGTAACATCCGTCCTCAAAAATGCCTAGGTGGGACATGAACGGGCACAAATTAACTTTCCCTTTAAAGCAATATTCGCATTTTCCGCATGGAAGTATCGGTTCAACCGTCACCCGGTGTCCCACGGATATTTTTTGATTGGTGCCGATGTAACACTCAACCTCACTGCCGACCTTTTCCACAACGGCGGAAAATTCATGCCCCATGATCAGCGGGAATTTCTTTTTTTCCTGACCCAGATCGTGGTAAAGAACATGCAGGTCTGTGGCTCAAATGCCGGAATACAGTGGTTTTAAGAGTAAATCTTTGGGTCCGTAATCCGGTGTGTGCGTTTCAATATAAGCCGCCAATCCCTTCCCCTGCTTTTGTATGGCTTTCATAGCTTCTTCCTCCCCTTCCGTTGAAAATTGACATCGTGCCGCTGTAACAGTTGCAACATTCAATCGATATGCTTAGTTAACCAGCCTTTAATTTTCGATTCTAGCATTGAAGTGCATCCGGTAAACACATGGTCGCATTGATCGATGGTATACAGTTCTTTCTCCCCTTGATATGAACCGACAAGCGTTTCAGATCCTTGATGAGGAACTGCCGCATCCGAATTCCCATGTATTACTAGAAGGGGCGTATTATACTGCTGTACCGCCTTGAGCGGTTGATGCTTCTCGGTAAGCAAATCAAGGACAAATTCTTTATGAAGTGAAAAACCTTTCCCGTAAAAGTTCGTAATTGTCTGTCCGGAAACTGCCTGCTCCCATAATTGTCGGCCGATAATAATGTCGCGAAAATTGGATATCGGATCGATTACAGGGGCCAATGCAATTCGACCTGCGATGGGAATCTCACCTTCCTCATGAAGCAATATCACACATCCGCCCAGACTGTGTCCAAGAAGGTAAATAGAGCTCGACTGAAATTCGGGCTGATTTGCGATCCAGGCTACGACTGTACTTAAATCCACTTTCCAACCGCTAACCGTAGTCTCTTCGGAAAAACTCCCTTCACTTTCACCGGAGCCTAAAAAGTCAAAACGAACAACGCTTACTCCAATTTCTTGAATTACTCTTGCCATATTCAGCAAGAATCGATTTGCGCCTAATTTTTCACCGGTAAATCCATGGCAGAATACTACCACTGAATTTAGATTGGCATTTTTCGCCGGGTGAATCATGCAAGAAATTTTTTTGTTTCGACTCTCAATCCATTGATGGATTTGGATTCGCATGAAGCCACGTCCTTTCTCAGAAACGCCGACATGAATATCCACTCTACTATTGAAGTCTATCACATTATGTTCAGGCATTAAATTCCCATTCCATGCATTGATTTTTCCCGAAACGTTTCTCCGTTTTTGTCAACATTTTCACCTTGATGCGATGCCGTCCATGCATTTCTATTTAAAGGGACTTTTTATTGCTTTGGCTGCATCAAGCACCCACCATGCAATACCTCTCTTAACGAAATCGCTCTCGCCCTCCAGCCCCGCTTCATGAATAAAGGTATCGACCTTATCCCGGATTTGGAATTGCACACGTTCAAAAGCAACGTTTCACTTTTGATGCCCCTCTCCTTACTCGTCTTGTCCAGCTTTACCCGATCCGAAATCGAAGTAAATAATTCAGGGAAAATCATGATCAATAATCGATGAACGTAAAAGATTGGCTTGTTACCGATTGTGAAGTTGAATCTATTGTTAAGATCAATGAGTCCAACATCAACAATTTTATTGATCAACCGGTAATCTAGTGGTCCCTGTAGTCTAAGCAAAAGCAATTGCCGGATCTTTTCTTGAGATTGGGCTATGCTCAATAAAAAGCGGCAGTCCGGACTTTATTTCTGTCCATGACTACCGCTTTTAGAATTTTGCTTATTTCGGCTCTTTGTATCTCCACAATACCTTTAAATCTGCCGTCATCTGAAATCAACTGTCTGACTTATTATCTTTCACCTGATTCGTTAATGCTTTTTCCGGTTGCTAGCTTCCACTCATCAAACCCGTTTGGAACTACACCCTCGCCTAAAACAGCAGCAGCTGTACCGCTCGTACTCCCGACAATCGGCTTTAGTACCTTGTATTGATTGCCGATTTTTTCAACATGTTCGCTTCTCACTAGGCTTTCTAGGTCACGATAAATCCATCCTTTAGTATCATGTTTAGCCAGTATGGATCCGGGTAGTAGAACAACTCTTTCGTAAATGCCTGCGGACGAATCATAAACGCCTGTAGCATCATTTAAGAATATGTTGGCTGTTAGATTGCTTTGAGGTGCAGGCTTAAGTTTGGCTTTAATGGTTAACATGATAATTCCTCCTTGGTTTGGCTCTCTTGATAAGAGCTCCGCTGTTTTTATTTCAACCACCTTTGTTTTACGAAAATTACAGCTGCAGAGCATCTGCTTCTTCCGGCGTCAGCCCGCGGTAAATCCCGCATCCTTTTTCGTGATTCCAGTCAATTTGGAGAAACGGAAACCCTTCCTTGGTCCCTCCCGTAATCCGCTGCCAACGTCCCGGTCGAAAAACCCCACTTAGGGCACCGTGCGGGGCTAAAATTGGAATATCGTTCTTAATAAGATGAGCTGAAAATGGACCTGGGTTCGCCTTCATCCACTTGAGTGCATCAATTTGATTCGGTGAAGCCTGGGAAGCGAAATCACGGAGTCGGTCGATATTGTTCATTTGCTCTGTTCTAGATTCAATTGGACTTCCAACGCTATCCTCGTCATCTGCTTCGAGCTGTGATAATCTGACCTCCAGTAGTTCCTTCAAACCACTGACTTCCTTTGGATCATTCATGTTAATTTCAAACATCGCTTTCATACGGCATGACCTCCATATGGGGAATGTTTTACAATGTTCATTATACCCAATTGAACTATAAAAGTAAATATAGAATTCAATTAGAATTGTCACAACATTGAAACGGATAGATTCCAACTTCACTGAAGAGAGCGCCCTTTCGAAAGACTAACCCCCTTGCAGGTCGTCCCTCTACACATCCAAATCCGCGACTTCTCGACTCTTTTAGCCGCGAAGCCATTTCCACGTAGCCAAGCCCGGGCTTCATAGCTTGCACTTGAGCCAGATCTCTCCTTCTGCATCGAGTCTGCCGAAAGGAAGGTCGTATTTTTATCAAAAAATGGCCGGCTATCCGCATCCAGCAGCTGCACATTACTCATCTGGGAGTCAGTCACTTCTTCAATCATGCTGTAGATATTGCTGGTCCGGACATTTGCCACAATCATGCCTTGATCCTTCAGGCTGAGCGGCACCCGTGACGACACTGGTCGCACTCACATCCTGAAACTCCTTGTAGGCGCGGGGAGCGCTCCAGCGGTAGGGCGAAGGCCGGCTCTGCACGCTATCAATAAATGGGCGGTCGAGAAACTGGCTTTTCTGAAATACAGTGTTCTTTGTAATAATCTCATTCGTGGTCTTGTTGTAGACGTATACATCGTTTAAGAATGGAAACATGTTCGACATGTCGCCGAGCTTTTGGAAATTTGGTAGGCCAGGAAGGGTTCGATCTCTTGCTTGGCGTCGTAGAACAACTTGATCTTCTCATCCGTGAGCAGCTCATTCAAAATGACATCCTCGGTCAGCTGCAGTGAGGAGTCGATATTCCGACTGATGTGCTGTGCGAGCAGCTCGTTCGTGTGTTTGATCTGATTCTGCGAGGCGTGATTGATCTTCACATAGAAGATCACGATCAGGAGCGATATAATGACGAAGAAGATCGGCGTGTAGGATAGTAAGATGCGGTAAAAAAGCGAGTTTTTCAAGCGGGGTACCTCCAGGTGGTTGAACGTTCAATATCTGTCATATCATATGAACTAAAGATTTACAAGGAGGCGCTGCTTAGAGAAGTGTGGATGTATCCCGATTCCATATTGATCTTCTCCAAACTTTTGTTTTACGCAATTAAAAAACTAAAAAGAAGCTGGATCATAGGATCTCAGCTCCTTGCAGTTCAAATCGGTAGCTTTAATCTCGCGCTGCTGTTGATCCCGAACCCGTATCCGATCAGGTGCTTAAGCAGCGGTGAGGCTTCTTCTACAACCTCGCGGTCGATAATTTGTAGATGGTCCTCCTGGGGCCGCATGAACCATGGGCAGAAGCTGCCTAGCATACCAATACGCTCCCGGTCCGTTTGATTCGTTCCACTGCGATGCCACAATCCTCCGTGAATTAAGGCGACCGAACCTCTCGGTGCAATTAGCTTGATTAGATCGTCACGTTGCTGATCCTCCGCTTGAGGGTGGCGGCGAAGGTGGTGGCTGCCCGGCAAAATTCGAGTAGCGCCATTATGTTCGGTAAAATCGTCCAGCATCCAGATGCTATTGACTTTCAAAGGATACACAGGCAGCGGATCCGGTACATGCGTATCGATGTGCAAGCCTTCTTCAGCGCCTCCCGCCCCGATGATGTTCGCCGTCCAGCTGCTCAGGTACATGTTCTCCCCCATCTCGTCCTTCATGGCCTGGATAATGGTCGGATGCTGGATGGCTTCGCGAAACATGGCATGTTTGTTAATCAGATTCCAGATTCGCTGATGCTTGCCATTGCCGTAAACCGCCCCCTGCCCCTCAGCTCGTTCATATTCAGCGATTCGAACGATGGTCGCACGAATCGATTCGACCTGCTGTTCGGTTAAAAGTTCTTTCAAGATCACGTACCCGTGCTCTTGAAAATGATCCCGTTGCTCAGGCGTTAGTCCGCTCATCCCGCTTCTTCTCTCCTTTAAAAAATTTCATCGCCATCGGCTGCCCAAGCATCTCGACATTCGGTATTCCAAGCGCTTGTGGAGTAGGCTTTCGGAGATCCATAGGTGCTTTAAATCCAGCGTGTTCTTGATTTGAATCAATCGGAGCTGATTCATGCCTCTATAGCAGTGACATCGATCGTTGCCAGACCAAAGATGACCGGAACCTGAAGATGACCGGAACCTGGACAGCACCACTTTGGCCATTTGTATAATGTACTCGGCCATATATTTAATTCACAATCACCTTATCCGCTTCAAGGGCGAGGCGTGACGTTTTGACGGTAAGGCCGCTGGGCAGTTTTCCCACCTCATTCACATGCATCTTCGCATGGATGGGTGCCACAACCATTACGGGGGTCACTCCTAGTTGCTCCAGCAACTTCAGCTACCGCCACCATTCCGGGCAGTGGAACATGACTTAGCCGCTGCTCATGATGTCCATAGCGGACCACTCGTAGCGTCTGGAATTTATTTTGCCGGCGCGCTGGCTTTCATCGCCTCGATCAGCATGGCGAAGAGCTTCAAATCCTCCATGGAGTCTTCGATGGTCGTCTTTGGGGCGACCCCCTCCGTAACGACATCGTGGAAATACTCCAGCTCAACCGTATACGCGTCTTTAAAGCTAGGTCGATCTACCGTGCGATGGAACGCCTCGCCCGCGGTCTCCTCCGTAATTTTCGTTGTCGGCAGGTGGCGGATATACGGCGTATCGTACTGAATTGTGATCGCTTTTTGATCGCCATAGATTTGAATGTGGGCGTCAAAGCGCCTTTGCTGATCCACACCCATTTCGAAGGTAGCATTGAATCCCTCGAACTCCAGGATCGCGTTCATGAATCGTCCACCGTTCCATTGGGACGCCGAGACGACCCGCTTCGGAAATCCAAGAATCTCCCTCATAGCGGACAGATCGTGACTGCCGAGCCCGCAGAGCAGTCGGTAAGCCGTCTGGAATTCAACAGCGGAGTCGCCGATCGCCTCCCTAACCATGCGCTGCGCTCGCTCCTGCTTATCCGCTATCGCATCTTTAGGAAGGTCGTTCGGACGCAGCACGTTGCTGCTTTGCTCGATGATAAGCCGATTGGCTCCGATAATATCCCGAATCCGGGCGTAGTTGATCTTTCCCAGCTGTTTCACCTCTTGCACGGCGCTAACATAAGCAGGCGCAAACCTCCGCATGTAGCCGATCATGACCTGCACGCCCGCTTCGTCCCTTGCCCGGATCATCCTCTCCGCATCTTTAAGCGTCAGGCAAATCGGTTTCTCAAGGAACACATGCTTCTTCTGCTCAAGGGCGGCTATGGCGCATTCCGCATGATACTCGTCGCTGTTCAGTACGAAAACCGCATCCAAATCAGCCTGTTTCGTTAACTCGGCTGCGTCTGTATAGCGGTTACTTACGTTATAACGCTCGCCGATCGCTGCCAGCAATTGCTGAGAAATGTCACAAATCGCTGCAATTTCATACCGGTGGGCTAAGGACTCCAGAATCGGAAGATGGGTGATCTGCGCCACCTCTCCCAAGCCGATTAAGCCGACTTTAATTTTTCGCATGAGGGTCTGTGCTCCTTCCGATGATCTATTCTATTCCCAGGTTTTTAATAATATTTTGGCATTGTTTTGCGAGACAGAGATTTCAAACGCTTCATTGATGCGGCTCATGGGCAGCACGTGGGTAATAAATTTATCTAGATGAGGTGAATTCCGAATGACCTGCAAGATACTCGGAAAATCATTGGCATTATAGTGCCAGGAGCCAATCAAATGGATGCCCTTGCGAATTAAATCATTGCTGATCGTAACCGGCGTCTCCGTGAAGCTCTCGCCGATAAAGGCGACCTTGCCCTTGCGCCGGACGGAGTCGATACAAAGTCTGTGGGCCGCCACCACGCCGGAGCAATCCACCGCACAGGAGGGTCCCTCTCCGTCGCATAGCTCCTTGATCTTGCGGACGGCGTCCGGGTCGGCCGGATTAATGACGGCATCCACGCCGAGCTCCTGTGCCAGTTGAACCCGGTAAGCATTTGATTCCACAGCAATCACGCGGGAGCCACGGTACTTGGCATTAATGACGGCGCCGATGCCGACAGGCCCCAAGCCCGTGATCAGAACCGTATCGAAAGCGGAGACACCGAGCGTCTGAAAGGCCCCGAAGGAAGGTCCTAGACCGCAGATCGCCAGTGCCGCGTGCTCATTCGATATATCATCGCGTATTTTAAACAGCACCCAGGACGGCTTTAAAATATACTGCGCATATGTGGCATCCGTTAGCGGATGATTGTGCTGACAGTGGATGTAGTCCCCCTGCCTGCATAGTCGGCACTGGCCGCACGGGAACAGCGGCGTCACCACGACGCGGTCTCCGACCTTCACATGGCCGGGCTGGGCCAGCTCTACCACCTCGCCCACCGCTTCATGCCCGAGGCAATCCCGGTACGTCCCCTGCAAATACGCTTTGTATTCCGTGCACATCGGGGTAACCAAAATTTTCACCAAGGCCAGATCTCCGGTTGGGACCGGCGTCGGCACTTCAATGATCTCAGCTTGGCGCACACCGGTAATCGCTACTTTTTTCATGGGAACTCCTCCATCTGTTGCAAGTGTTAAACGTTCACATAGTGGTTCCCGGCCATGTCCTTGCCACGGGCCAGCCAAAACTTCCAGCCTTCGTTCTTCTTGTTGTCGTGAACCTTGGTCGAAGCTGATAAATAGCGCATCGTGTAGCCGCATCGGCGGTAGTTACTGGTATTCGGCTTCGCGCCGTGAATGATCCGGGAATCATGCAGAGAACACTCACCGGGCGCCAGTTCGAAGTACACCGCATCGGAATCGTTAATATTTTTTATCTGCGTTTTGAACAAATTTCGGCTCCCGTCCACCGCCTCATATTCCGAGAAGCCATTGACATGGGTGCCGGGAATGACGCGCATGCAGCCATTTTCCTCCGAGCTTCGATCCAGCGCCAGCCAGATGGTGACGATGTTCTCGTAGTTGTCGAACCTCCCCTTCCAATAAGCCGAGTCCTCGTGCCAAGGCGTAGCTCTACCAACGAGCGGATCCTTGCAAATGAAATGACTGGTCCACATGATGATATTCGGTCCCGTAATCGGCTCCACCAAATCGAGCGCTTCGTCGCTCAGCAGAAACTCCAGCAGCCGCTCATCGCGAAAATGCGGCGTGTCCAGCTCGTCGGACAATTTATCGCCCTTCTCCGCATGATGCTCATCGAAAATCGAACGCAGCCGGTTCATTTTTTCCTCAGAAAATAAGGGCTTGTGGTAGAGGTAATACCCATTCTGGCGATAAAATTGAAGTTCTTCGTTCGTCAATGTGGCCATTTTCATTCCTCCTGTTTAGATATAAAGAAGCTACGCTCTTTCCGAGCCCACTGCGAGCACTCGGTCGACCACCTGTTTCGTCCTCAGCGCAGCCTCCTTCGCTCCCAGCAGCGGAAGCGTATCACTGAACGTTTCCACGGAAACATATTCGTGGTAACCGATTTGCCTTAAAGCGGTGAGCATCGCCCCGAGGTTAATGATGCCTTCACCGGGCAGCAGCCGCTGGTTATCGATTTGCTCGTCCGCCGGCAGGTCCGGCGCATCGTTGAGATGCACAAGCACCACCTGCTCCTTGCGCAGCTGTAAAATATCGTCCACCGTCGCCCTAGAGGTAAACCAATGGAAGCTGTCGAACAGCAGCCCGACGCCGGGTACATCAATCGCTCCGATCAGCTCCAGCGCCCCTGGGATCGTATGAATAAAGTCATGCTTGAGCGTACGCAGCGTCTTCGGCCCCACCCATTCAATGCCAAACTGTATGCCGCCCGCCTCCAGCGCTTTGGCGCATTCCCGAAGTCTGCGGATGAAGCGGCTCGTATATTCCGCCACCGGTTCGTCCGTCGCGGGAAATAGCCATGTGCAGCATTTGGTTACGCCGAGCTCCCGGGCCAGCTCAATGTAGCTGGGTAATTCGGCCAACTGCTCCTTGAAGGTGGCTTCATCTTTGCGGAATTCCACCGGCAGGCCGAACGAGCCCAAGCGAAGTCTTTTTTCAGCCAACAGATCTTGAAGTCCGTTCACGGACGTGCTCTTGGCATACTCGGCAAAGGGCACGATGGAATACTCTACAGCCGGGAATCCGGCGTCGGAAGCCGCATCAATAAACTCCAGAAACGGCACCCCGCGACCGGTCGTAACCGGATTAAGTGTCGGGATCATAGGTCACCACTCCTTTTTTTGTATGCAAAAGATTAATGTTTTACCGCACCGGAGGTAACCCCCTGCACGATTTTCTCCTGCAAGAAGACATAGATGATCACACTCGGAATGATCGTGATGGATATGCACGCGAAGACGTTTGACCAGTCCGTCGAATAAAACCCGACGAACTTCAAGATCGCCACCGGGATCGTCTGCTCGGCCGTATCGCGAAGAAACACCAACGCATACAGCAGCTCATTCCATGCATGAATAAACGACAAGATCCCGACCGTCGCGAGCGCGGGAACCGAAACCGGAAGAATAATCCGGAAAAAGACGCCGATGAGCGAGCTTCCATCCATCACCGCAGCTTCTTCGATCTCCTTGGACAAGGTGGAAACGTAACCCGATAAAATCAGAATAGATGTGGGTATACCGAAGGCTACATAAGGAATCAACAGGACCAATCGGGGATCGATCCACTCCCTTAAGCCCTGAAGGCTGATGTATAAAGGAATCAGGGTGGAATGCACCGGAATCATAATGCCCAGCAGGAAGAAACCGAGCATCCATTTGCTTCCACTCCACTTCATCCGGATGATCCCGTAGGCTGCCAAGGCGCTCACGAGCGTAATAATGATCGTGCTCAGGAGTCCGATCAGAAAGCTGTTCCAAATATTAATATCGAGCCTATACTGCTTGATGACGTTGGTATAGATTTCGAAATGCAGCGCGGAAGGAATGCCCCATGGGTTGAGAAAGAACTCTTTTTCGGTCTTAAACGAACCCAGGAACACCCACAGCAGCGGATAGATAACCGTGACGGCGATCGCCGCGAGCAGAACGAACCGCAGGGCGGCGAAGGATTGACGCGCTAGCTTATAGCTCAAGCCGAAGACACCTCCCGATTCCGCTCCCGCAGCAAAAACGAGAACATCACGGTAAACAGGATATTCAAGACGAACAGCACCACCGAAACGGCGCTTCCATACCCATAACGCATCTCATGAAAAGCCGTGTTATACATGTGGAGGGCCAGCACATCGGAAGCATGCGCAGGACCGCCTCCGGTGAGGGAGATGACATTGTCGAACGCTTTGACCGAGCCGGTCATAGCGAGCACCAGGCTGATCACCAGAAATGGCTTGACGAGTGGAAGCACGATTCCCCAGAGCACCTGCCAGCCGCTGGCGCCGTCGATTTTGGCGGATTCGATCACCTCGCTGGAGATAGTGGAGATCCCGGCCAAAAAAATCACCATATGGTAGCCGAAAAATTGCCAGGAAACGGAGATCAGGACGCCATAAATGGCGAATTTGGGATCGGACAGCCAATCTTTATGAAAGCCCGGCCAGCCCAACCATTGAATGATCGCATTGAGCAGCCCATGGTTTCCGTTGTAAATGAACTGCCACAAGAGACCGATGGAAGTCCCTGAAATGATGACGGGTAGAAAATAGGTCCCTCGAAAAAATTTGGTCCCCTTAATCCCGCTCGAGAGCCAGTAGGCAAGTAAAAAGGCCAGCGGAAGCTGCAGCAGAATACAACCGAATGAGAAAATGAACGTATTTTTTAATGCATTTAGAAAAATGGCATCATGCGTAAACATTGTTTTGTAGTTGTCTAGTCCAATAAATTCCTTCGTTCCGACCAGATTCCATTCGAAGAAGCTATAGTAAATCGATTTGAGGATGGGAACCGGCAGGACGAGCGCATAAATCAAGAAAGCCGGCAGAACGAAAAAGGCGATAACCCCTTTGCTGCGAAGCATTCTTTCCAACTTGTGCACCTCCTTTGGCGCGCGATGAATGGCGATTCATAGGGGGTAAAGGCGCCACTTGGCATGGCCGATGGCCACCCTTACCGCCCGATGCTTAACCGGCTTTATTTCTTCTGGCTTTCCGCCGTTTTTTGCAGCTTGTCGAACGCTTCGCTCGGATTCGCCCCCGTATACAGGCTTTGCGTCGTATTGTTCAGCTCCTTACCCATGAACACGCCGAGCGGCACATCCCATGGATACATCAAGCCGGTCTTGGCATTAATCGCTTTGATGAGCTGTTCATTGAACGGCGACAGGTCTCCTGCCTGCACCTTCGTGTTATACGCGGTTAAGTAGCCGAGCTTGGCGAAGGCCAGTTGTCGCTCCTGTGAGAACACAAATTTCATGAATTCCAACGCTTCCTTCGGATGCTTCGAGCTTCCGCTCACGGACAGGGCCGAGTTGGGAAGGATCAGATAGTGGTCCTTACTGCCTTTGCCGCCAGAAATGTCCGGGAAGTTAAAGAAGCCCAAATTCTCTTTCATCGCGCCATAGAGCGGAGCAATGGACCAGGTGCCCATCGCATACATGCCGGCCTTCCCTTCGGAAAGCTTGATTTCCGACTCCTTGGTGGTGATGCTGTTGACGTTTTCTTCAAACGCGCCGCGCTTGATCAGCTCCTGCAACTTTTGTCCGGCGTCGAGAAACGGCTGATCCTTCCAGGAACCTTTTTTATCCATGACGGTCGCTTGGTATGTATCCAGACCGCCAATACGCTCTGTTAGCATCATGTAGGGAATCGTCCCTACCCATGGCTCTTTATTAGGCATGGTGATTGGAGTAATGCCTGCTTTTTTGAGCACATCAATAATATTGAGCAGCTCGTCATACGTTTTGGGCGGCTGGAGGTTGTTCTTAGCGAACACCTCTTTGTTGTAATAGACGATTTCCGCATCCTGCGCCAGCGGAAGGCCGTATACCTTGCCATTGAAGGTCGTACCTTTCAAGGCGTCAGGGGACATGTTCGTTTTCCAGTCAGGGTTCTCATTGATCGCGCTCGTCAAATCGAGCAGGCGTCCCGCTTCGGCAAAGGGGCGCATCCGCTCCAGCGTCCAGCCTTGGAATATATCAGGGAGGTTGTTGGCAGCCATGTCGGTGGTGATGACGGTCAAATAGTTATCGCAACAGGTATTGGCAATGACCTCGAAATCGATGTTCGGATTTTTCGCTTTGAACAGACTAATATTCTCCTGCATCCAATCGCCAAAATAGTCCTTTGTCCCCTGCCCTTTTTGGAACATGAGCTTGAGACGTACCTTCTCGGCTGGCGCGGCGGTTGCCGGTGCCGGTGCCGGGCTGGCGGCCGCCGGCGAAACGGTCCCACTGCCGCCGGTACTGGTGCTGGTGCCGGTTGAGCTGCTTGTACCGCTGCTGCAGCCTGCGAGAACGAGCAGCGCGCTTAGCAGGACGGTGAAGGAAGTCATTACCTGTTTTGATCTGATCCTCACGAAGATCCCCTCCAAAGATTAGTAAGAACGCTTACATTTCAAATTATAGGAGGCGCGCAAAACGATTGTAAGCGGTTTAGTTTTACTTTTCGTTTGATGAAATGACTTCTTGCCACGGAGCCCTGTTAAAAAATTTCTTCAAAATGATCCCGAAATTCACTGGGCGACATCCCCGTCTGTTTCTTAAACAGCACGGCAAAATAGTGCGGATCGGCGATCCCAACCTTATCCGATACCTCATATATTTTAACCGTCGGATCCTTCAGCAGCGCTTTGGCTTGATCAATTCGCTGCTTCGCCAGCAGCTGCGTAAAATTTTCACCGCATTCATTCTTGAGCAGCCTGCTTAAATAGCTGGTGTTCAAATGCACCTGCTTCGCCACCCAATTCAGGGTCAGATCGTTCATATAATGGCTTTGTATCAGCCTTAGCACCTGCTGAACCAGTTTTTTATGACTAGAATGCGTCTTTTGGAAAATTTGCTCGGACAGGCTCTGCACAAATGACTGCACCACATGAAAAATCCTCTCTGACGTTTGACCATTCTTAATTTCGTTGTAATACTCGTCGCGGCTGGTGTAGATCTGCTCTTGCTTGCCATTGTCGAGCGATACATAGATTAATGCGCCAAGCTCCATACACACGCTTTGGATCGCTTCCCGGGTAACTCCGTGAACTTCGAACCAATGGAACAGCTGGTGGATATGACGCAGAGCGTTCTCACTGTCGCCGATGAGTACGGCTTTGACAGCCGATCGGCTGCACTCGGCAAAGAGCGGATACGTTAGGGCCGTGATCTCATGCTGGTCGTAGAGGCCATCGTAAAAAATGATCGCGTCTTTGCCCAAGTAAAGAATATGCTCCAATGCCTCACAAGCCTCCAGATAAGCTTTATGGAGGTCCAGCATCGATTGCTTCTCCTTGCTGATCCCGATCGAAATCGTGATGGGCAAATAATGACTTTTCAGGCTTTCCTGAAGCTCCTCGCACAGACGAAGGAGATCCTGTTCTCCTTGGGGCTCATCACCCTGCAGAACAATCACGAACAGATCGTCCTTGATAGAGACGGCATAAGCACCCGGTACTGAAGCAAGAAAACCAGCGATATAATGCTCCAGTGCAAGCAAATAGACGCGCAGCTGCTCCTCCGAATGATACCGAAGCGAATCGAACTCATCCACCTTGCAGGCAAGCAAATAAACCGGACCGTCCTCTTTCATTTCGTACAACCATAAGGTTTCCGGCAGGTGCTGCTGCATCCGTTCATCCAGCAGTGGGGAACTAAGCAATTTATGCAAAAACGCAGAACGGTAAAAGGTGATATTGCGCCTCAGCTCCGTTTTAAACCGTTCGAAATCCGACTTCCGCTGCTCCTCCAGCTCAATTAACCGGACAGCCCGCGTTATCACTTCCATGACATCGGCAAACACCGTCGGCTTGAGAATATAATCAAATGCGCCCCCTTGGATCGCTTGCCTTGCATAGTCAAAATCCGAATAGCCGCTGAGAATAATAACGATCATCTCCGGAAATAGTTGCTTGGCCAGCTGCGTGACCTCGAGGCCGTTTTTCTTCGGCATTTTGATGTCCGTGATGAGAATGGACGGCTCCCACTGTACAATCGCCTTGATTGCTTCCTCTCCATTGGACGCCTCACCTACAACCTGCAGTCCTAAACTGCCCCAATCCACTGATTGCCTCAGCCCTTCTCGAATGATTGCTTCATCGTCCGCGATCAACACGCCCCGCATCCTGATTTCCCCCTTGGTTCATCGGTAAATGAATCGTAACGCGAGTGCCCCTGCCAACCACACTCTTAAATTGCAGTCCGTAGGGCTCGCCGAAAAACAAGCGAAGTCTGCTGTCCACATTCTTGATCCCTATGCTCTGACGGATTCGATATTCATCTTGCTGATTCGATAGCAGCGCGTTTACTTTTTCCTCCGGCATCCCGCAGCCGTTATCCTCCACCATGAGCACGGCCCGGTCCTCCTGCGATCTTCCCGAAATGCGTATCCGTCCTACGCCGTCCTTATCCGCTAGCCCGTGAACCACGGCATTTTCAACCATCGGCTGCAGCGTCAGCTTCGGAATGAGAATGTGATGAAGCGCTTCATCCACATCGATTAAAATCGACAGCTTGTCTTCAAACCGGATTTTCTGAATGTTCAAATACCGTTTCACATGAGCCAGCTCTTCTTCCAGCCGAACCAGATCTTGCCGGTTGCTTATGCTGTACCTCATAATCTCCGCGAGCATCGTGGTCATATCGCAGATTTTGGGAATGTTATTCATCCGTCCGATCCAGTTGATCGCTTCCAGCGTGTTGTATAGAAAATGAGGATTAATCTCCGCCTGCATCGCCCGGATCTCCAGTTCGTGCTTCATCCGCTGCAAATCCGATTCCTTCTTGATCACAAGGCGAAGCCTGTCCATCATGGAATTAAACGAGGAGGCCAGTGAGGTGAGCTCATCTTTCCCGTCATAATTCAAATTCACGAGCAGGTTGTTGGTCTCAATACTGCGCATTTCTCGGATAATCCGAATAATCGGCTTCGAAATATGGTAAGCGATGTATCTGGAGCAAAGCACGCCGACGATGATAAAAAAAGCCGCCACCACAAGCATCCAATGCTGCACCTTCTCATAGCCGGAAAACAAATCCGTGCTGGGAATGCGATATAAGTAGATCCACTGCGTAAACGACGACTGATAAAAATTGTAATAGACCCTCTCGCTGCCCTCCTTTTGAAAAAAGTACCCTTCGTCCTTTCCCTGCGCTTTAATATTTTCGAGCATTTGAGGATTAATTTTTTCTCCTAGCTGATTCTTATCCTGGCTTGAAATGACATCCCCGGTCCGGTTGATGACGACCATCGTGACCTTTTTGCCGATATAATCCTTCTGCAATAAGTCGCTGATTGAGGTCTCTTTGAAATTTACCAGAATGGAGCCGGTTCCCTTCATCGTCGTCGTATTCACAATTTGCCGGACGGCCGGAATGACATTGTTGCCCATGCTGCTTGTTTTCGTTTCCAGCCATACCATGCGCCCATCACCCTCTAACGCTTTTTCGTTATAGAATTTGGGTGATTCGTAATTCAAAATATCGGAGGAGGTGCTCACGACCTCCCCTTCGTTATTAATTAAATAAATCGATTCGACATTCTGATGCGAAATGAGGAAGTTGGTGAGAAACTCCTGAAGCTTTCGGAGAAATTGAAAGTAATCGCTGCTGCTGGAATCCATTTTGGAGGCGAAGTAATCGGTTACATCATGGTTCTGATAAAAAATCATCGTATCCTGATCGATTCGGCTTAGTTGGGTATCAATATTAAAGCTGATTTGCTTGAGAATATTTTCGGAGTAGCTGATCGATTTTTCGCGAAACAGGTCAATACTTAACATGATGCAAAACGTGCTGACCACTAGAATCGAAAGCGCTATCAAAGGTGGATAAGTCAACACTAATTTATGCTCGATTTTGTAGTTTTTTAAATTTGCCCAGGAGAGTGCTCGCTCGAGAATTTTCATTTTCCCCATACCAACGCCCCTTTAATGGATGACGATTCAAACAAATTAAACTTACCCCATTGAACTCAAAAATACTGTCGAAATAAAGGAAATAAGCCACCGATGAAAATCGGCAGCCTCATGATGATGCTTCTATTCTATTGTTTATGCTCATGATAACTGTTCGTTTAGGGAAAGCAAGAGTGTAGGTGAACGCATAGGAGCGGCATCCACGCGATAGCATGCTCGAGTACCATTGAAGAACGCATGCGGCACTGTCTTCTTAGAATGATTTCGTCAAACTACACTTTTAAGTAATTAAAATAAAAAACTCCTTAGCAGCTCCGCCCAACTATTTTGTCCTGTGCGTCCGCATAAAATGTCTGTCTCCTCCTTTATTTGCCATCTCTCAGGCATTGGACGCATGATGAGGACAAAAAAACCTGAAGTTCGCGGCAAGTTGATCGAATAACGAGGAAAGAAAGCAACCGCCGGGCCGGGCTCCTCGCTAAATATGGGGAGAAGAAGGTTGGTCAATATGTTGCCTTACTTCATAGTGAATGCCTCCAAAAACAGCATCTGTACTAGAATTGCGGGTAAGACCGCGCTTTGCATCTTTCTGATTCGTCAAGTATTGTATTTATGTGATTTATATTAAACACTGTCTGATATCGCGACACAAACTGCCACTCTCAACAACAATCTTTCTCCATTTCACAACTTTTTCTTGTTCACAAAAAAAGAAGCTGGATTATTGATCTCAGCTTCTAGCGTTTTACCCGAATAAAGAAATAACCTATTGCAGTTTGAGCTTGAGACGATAAAATTTTCGTTACATCAACACATAGATGTCATTTCCCTCGACCTCAACCGCGTACCCACGCAACCGTACACCACTTTCAACCAAGTGCTTTCCGTCAGTTAGACCGAATTCCCATCCGTGCCATGGACACCTCAATATTTCTTTATCCCTTCCGTATTCATATTGATAGACCTGTGATGGAAGACGCGTCCCACATACAACCCCCTCACAAATAGGTGCCGCAGCGTGAGGGCATATGTTTCTCCATGCATAGTAGTTCCCATTAACGAGAAACAAGCCAATTTCAATCCCTTTGAGCTCGACAATCATTCGATCTTTCTTTTCGAACTCCTCTACTCTAGCTGCCAAATATCTTGTTCTCACTTTAGCCATCCAGTTATACCTCCTGCTTACCTGCTGGGAATGTGTGCTGTCCATATAATTCCCGTGCATTATCACACAGAATCCGTTGCCGCAAATCTTTTCGGATCGGCTGTAGCGCCATTTGGGGATTATCAAAATCCCAATGAGGATAATCGGAAGAGAACATGACCATATTGTCGGCACCTATCATATCAAAAATTTGATTTAAATGCTCTGGGTTGTTGCTTGGCTCTTCGATCGGCTGTGTCGTGAGCCGGATATGCTCCTTGATATACTCAGAAGGTAGTCTTTTTAGCCACGGAACTAAGTCTCGTAGACCTTTGAAGTTTTTGTCCATTCGCCACATGAGGTGCGGAAGCCACGCGATCCCTCCTTCAATAGCGACAAATTTCAACATAGGAAACTTCTCGAATACGCCTTCACAGACTAGGCTATTCACATGAGCCATGTAATTCGTTGGCAGGATGTTGTGCCACTCCAAATAACTTGTTGGGTAACCTGACGGAGTTGGGGCTCCTGCAATGCCCCTACCCTCTGTACCAGGGTGAACAGCAACCGGTAGCCCATTTCGCTCAGCAGCTTCGTAGATGGGGTGATAAAACCGTTGTCCAAATAGCATTCTTGATCCACTGCACATAATGACTTGAATCATATCAGGGTGTTTGGCCATGCGGTCTATTTCCTTCGCTGCGGCCATTGGATCGGCGTGGTTAATCAGAATCGACCCTTTATAGATGGGACTTGCCTTCAACCAGGTTTCTACTAGCCAGTCATTATACGCACTGGCAATTACATTGCCATAATCCGGATTAGGATTTAAGGAGATGCCTAAAATACCCGAACCTGTTAGAATCCCGTAATCTATCCCATATTTCTCAAAATGATGCTTTAACATAAACCTAGGATCACTTCCAGGGATTACCCCACCTTCAGGCACAGCATCTTTACGCATAACGCCTATTGGTGAGTGCCAGCCCCCGCCATAAGCTGGTCCGGCAGCAAGCCAATAATCATGCCATGCCTTCGGCAAAAATGGCAGCATATCCTTGGGATGAGCTATGGCATTGTGAACATCTGCATCAATAATACTAGATTGTTTCATTATCAACATCGCCTCCTATGAGTGAATGTGGTAACTTATGTTCTTAAATATATGTGCAAACTAGTACTGAGTACATGAAGAAATGTACAAGAAAACTGGATATTTGTTATGTCTTGAACCGTGCAATTCCCGTCGTCGAGAAGGAATCGTTGTGAACCATTGCTGACTGAATCAACGATTACGCATAATAAGTCGATTGTGCGAGATTCAAAACATGATTTCATGTAAAAAGCCCTTTGGCCGAGGCGAGGCCACTGAAAAAGTCTAGCTCTTAGAAAAAGGTACTGCCCTTCAAGAAAGTTGAAGAGGCTGTACCTTTTTTGTCGTATAATTGAGTCATCACAAAAAGCGGGTGAGAGCACATGATTCG
>NZ_VNJI01000084.1 GCF_007786445.1 Paenibacillus cremeus
GATGGTTTTCAGGTCATCCAAAAACTCGGTTTTATCTTGTACGCGAATTTTGGGCATGGTGCTACGGACTTTATGCACTACACAATGCTGTACATCCGCTTTGGGGTACACATCTCGAAAAGCGTCCTCTAGCCCTGGAAGCCCGTCAAATACACCCAGCAATACTTCGTGTAGACCGCGGCGATACAAGTCTTGGAGGATTTCTCTCCAGCCGTTAGAGCTTTCTTGACCGCCGATGTAAAAACCAAGAATCTCCCGGTGGCCTTGCTCGTTGATGCCCATCACGAGGTAGATGACTTCGCTATCTACGGTGTTTCTTCTGAGTTTAATGTACAGTCCATCCAGGTAGAGAACCGAGTAGCGTTTCTCGAGCGGGCGCGACTGCCACTGGACGATATCCTCAAGCACCGTGTTCGTAATGTTACTCACGGTTGTGGGAGAGTAGTGAGTACCAAACATGGTCTCAATGAACTTGGCGATATCTCGAGTGCTCATGCCGCCTTTATACATGTGGATGACGGTTTCCTCCAGCCATCCATCACGCCGCTGATACGGTTCAAATAGCTGCGTCTGGAAGTGCCCATTTCGATCTCGAGGAACTTGCAGGTCGTCGATTTTGCCGTGACGCGTCTCCCACGTACGTTCGTAGTAGCCATTGCGACTATTGTGACGCTCACTCTCTTGTTCAACCTGCAAAAAGTTCTTGATTTCTTCGCGCATCAGCATTTCCAATTTTTCTTTAAGTAGTTGCGTTACAGAATCTTCTAGTAGATTGCGATATTCGTTTGGGTGTATAGTTGCCATGAGTAGGGTTCCTTTCTTGGTGACTTCAGCAATCCCGAGAATACCCTACTTTTTTGCTGCCTGGAAAGGCTCCAAATCTTGGTACACAAACAATTTTACATCATCCAGAATCGTGCTCATGGAGAGCATTAACGGAACGTAGTTCCGCTATCTCAGGGGCATGCATGTGGCACGCATTCAATGATTGGCGAGAACAATCACGCATCGAGGAGGGAGCGACTTGGCATCGTCAAACGCGACTAAAGAGCACATTCACGAATGGCTGCAGCAGCACCGGGATGAAGGCATTTTACTGCTGCAGGACTTGGTCCGCATTCCCAGCACGCAGGGGAACGAGCGGGAGGCGCAGCTGCTGGTTGCCAAGCGATTGCATCGCATGAAGCTCGAGGTCGATCTCTGGGAGCCCGATGGGAAGACGCTCGAGGCGCACCCTTTTTTTTATTCGCCGCGAAGCGGGTTTGAAGGCAGTCCGAATGTAGTCGGATTGCTCCGGGGCACGGGAGGCGGGCGCTCGATCATTTTGAACGGGCATATCGATATCGTACCGGAAGGCGACCGCAAGGCGTGGTGGCATGATCCTTACAGCGGCAAGGTGGAGGACGGGAAGCTCTACGGGCGTGGAGCGACGGACATGAAGGGCGGGAATACCGCGCTGCTGCTGGCTATTCAGGCGATACAGGAGCTTGGGATTCGGCTGAAGGGTGACGTTATTTTTCAAAGTGTGGTGGAGGAGGAAAGCGGCGGGGCAGGCACACTTGCAACGATTCTGAGAGGCTACCAGGCTGACGCCGCGCTCATTCCCGAGCCGACGAATATGCGGATTTTTCCGAAGCAGCAGGGCTCGATGTGGTTCCGCATTGAGATCAAGGGCCGCTCCGCCCACGGCGGGACACGGTATGAAGGCGTCAGCGCGATTGAGAAAAGCATGCTAGTCGTGCAGCACATCCGGGAGCTGGAGGACAAGCGGAATGCGCGCATTACCGATCCGCTGTACGCGACGAATCCGATTCCGATCCCGATCAATCTCGGCGTTATTCAAGGCGGCAACTGGCCTTCTTCCGTGCCGGACTCCGTGAAGCTCGAAGGCCGTATGGGGGTCGCCCCGGAGGAGTCGCTCGTGCAGGCCAAGGAGGAAATGGCGCGGTGGCTGGAGCGGCTGCAGGAGCGGGATTCGTGGTTCAAGGAGCACCCGCCGGTGCTCGAATGGTTTGGCGCACGATGGGTGCCGGGCAGCGTCGACCCAGGGCATGAGCTGATGCGGGTGGTGACGGAGCACTACCGCGCCGTGCGGTCAGAGGAGCCCGTCATCGAAGCGTCGCCATGGGGAACGGACGGCGGGCTGCTCACGCTGCTGGGCGAGACGCCGTGCATTATTTTCGGGCCGGGATTGACGCAGCTTGCCCATTATCCCAATGAGCATATTGTGCTCGATCATCTGTTTGAGGCGGCGGAGATCATCGCGTTGACCTTGATTGAGTGGTGCGGAATAGATGAAAGTGAGGAGGAGATCGCGGATGGAGCCGAAGCCGAAGCCATACAGCCGGGCGAAAGCCATTGAGATCCGTACCCCGATCCCGGGGCCGGTGTCGCAGGAGCTGCTGAAGCGACGGGCCGAGCATGTTCCCCGGGGGCCGTTCAATACGGTGCCGATCTTTGCGGCAAGAGCGGAGGGGGCGCTGCTGACCGATGTGGACGGGAACACGCTGATTGATTTTGCCGGGGCGATCGGGACGCTGAATGTCGGGCACTGCCCGCCGAAGGTGGTGGAGGCGCTGAAGGAGCAGCTGGAGCGCTACCTGCACCCCAGCTTTCATGTAGTGATGTATGAGTCGTACGTAGCGCTGGCTGAAAAGCTGAATGCCATCACGCCGGGAGCGCATGCGAAAAAGACGTTTTTTCTCAGCACCGGCGCAGAGGCTGTGGAAAACGCGGTCAAGATCGCGCGGAAATTTACGGGCAGGCGAGCGGTCATTTCCTTCGAGCGGGGCTTTCATGGCCGCACCTATATGGCGATGTCGCTCACAAGCAAGGTCAAGCCATATAAGCACGGGTTTGGCCCCTTTGCGCCGGATACGTACAAAATGCCCTATCCCTACTATTACCGTGCACCTATGGGCATGACGCCGGAGGAGCTGGACGAGTACATTTTAGGCAAATTTTCGGATTTCTTCTTGTCAGAGGTGCCAGGGGAAGAAGTCGCTGCCGTGATCATGGAGCCGATTCAAGGCGAGGGAGGCTTCGTCATCCCGTCGGCCAGGTTTGTGCAGGGAGTTAAGGCGGTATGTGAAAAATACGGCATTCTGCTGATCGCCGACGAAGTTCAGACCGGCTTCGGGCGGACCGGGACGATGTTTGCGATGGAGCAGTTCGGCGTGGTGCCGGATCTCATGACGATGTCCAAATCGATTGCGGCAGGCCTGCCGCTGAGCGCGGTAACGGGTCGAGCAGACATCATGGACGCCCCAGGGGTGGGAGAGATCGGAGGCACCTACGGCGGGAGCCCGCTGGGCTGTGTGGCCGCGCTGAAGGTGATCGAGATGATGGAGGAGGAGCGGCTGCCGGAGCGGGCGGTAGCGATCGGAGCGGCGGTCAGCGGGCGGTTTGTCCGTCTGCAGCAGGAGCTCGGCGGCGAAGGGCCGATTGGAGATGTGCGCACGCTGGGGGCCATGAGCGCAATCGAGCTGGTGAAGGATTCGGTGACAAAGGAGCCGGATAAGGAGCTGACGGCTCGCGTGCTGCAGGAGGCGCATCGTCGGGGCTTGATCGTGATGAGCGCGGGGCTCTACGGCAATGTGATTCGCATTTTGAGTCCGCTGGTCATTACGGATGAGCAGCTGGACGAAGGCTTGGACGTACTGGAGCAGTCGCTCCGAACGTGCATCGGGTAGTGGAATCGTTCATAATAAAAGGGAAGGAGGGAATGACATGAGTCAGGATTATTTACCATTGCGCAAGCATCTTTATATAGACGGTGAGTGGGTGGAGGCGGGCGAATACCGCCCTTTGCTCTCTCCGTACAGCGGTGAAACAATTGCCGAGGTGGCGTTTGCCGGGGCGGCCGAGGTCGAGCGCGCCATAGCGGCGGCGGAGCGCGCCAAGCCGCTGATGGCGCGCATGCCGGCGCATGAGCGGGCTGCGATTCTTGAGCGGCTGTCCGCCTTGCTTCGCGAGCGCGCGGAGGAATGCGCCGGCTTGATCGCTCTGGAGGCGGCAAAGCCGCTGAAGACGGCCCGGCAGGAGGTCGACCGGACGATCATGACCTACAAATTCGCCGCCGAGGAAGCGCGTCGAATTCATGGGGAGACGATCCCGATGGATGCCGCGCCGGGGGGCGAGGGACGGATCGCCTATACGATCCGTCAGCCGATTGGCGTCGTGGCCGCGATTACCCCGTTCAACTTCCCCATGAACCTGGTGGCGCATAAGGTAGGACCGGCGATCGCCGCGGGCAACACCATCGTGCTGAAGCCAGCCGGTCAAACGCCGTTAACCGCGCTGCTGATCGCGGAGCTGCTGCAGGAAGCCGGCTTGCCGGCGGGCGCACTTAACGTGGTGACGGGCAGCGGAAGCGTGATCGGCGATCTGCTCGTACAGGACGACCGGGTCAAAGCGGTCACCTTCACGGGCAGCCCCGAAGTGGGCAAGGCGATCCGCCAGAAGGCCGGGCTGAAGAAGGTCACCCTGGAGCTCGGCTCGAACTCGGCGCTGATCGTCGATCAGGGCGTTGATGTCGACGCGATGATCGCAAGAGCCGTGACCGGGGCGTTCTCCAACGCCGGGCAGGTGTGCATCTCGCTGCAGCGCATTTATGTGCATGAGCGGCTGTTCGATGAGTTTGTCCGCAAGTTCGTTGCGCAAACGGAGACGCTCAAGCTGGGCGATCCGCTCGACCCGGCGACGGATGTGTCCGCGCTCATCAGCCCCCGCGACGCTGAGCGCGCGCTGCAGTGGATCACGGAGGCCGAGCAACTGGGGGCCGTCGTGGCAGCGGGGCATAAGCGGGACGGCCATATCGTGCATCCGACGATCCTGCTGCACGTGGACCCCGGCGCCAAGGTTTCGTGCCAGGAAGCTTTTGCGCCGGTCGTGATGATCAACAAAGTGTCGACGATGGAGGAAGCGATCCGCGAGGTCAACGCGTCCCGATTCGGCCTGCAAGCGGGGATCTACACCGAGGATATCCGAACGGCGTTTGCCGCTGCGGAGGCGTTGGAGGTGGGCGGCGTCATGATCAACGACATCCCAACCTTCCGTGTCGACCACATGCCATACGGCGGCGTGAAGGAGAGCGGCACCGGGCGTGAAGGCGTGAAGTATGCGATCGAGGACATGACCGAGCTGAAGCTGGTTTGTTTTAAGAAGTGAAAAAAAGCCTGACGGCTCGATTTTCGATTCCGTCAGGCCTTTTTCGTTATCCTAGTCTAAAGCTTAAGCATGTGCCGGGGTTCCTGTGGTCGTGCCGCCACCGATGTTTTTATGCTTCATATGGTTAACCGCTTTACGCAGCAGCGGCAGGAGGTAGTAGTCCAAGCCATATCTTCCGGCATTCGCTCCTGCCATGAACACGATGCCGCCGATGAGGATAAACCATGGATTCGTGTTGACCGTTCCGGCGAACATGAACATGAAGTTCATCAGGAGTCCGAAGAAGGCAGCCGCCGCGGTTAAACCGCCGAGGATCAGGCCAAGACCAATCAGCAGCTCACCGATCGGGATGACAATATTGATGAGCTTCACATTAGGTAGTGCGAAGTGGTTCACGAAGGCGGTGAAGTTTGGATACACCAGCTCTTTGGTTGCCGTGTCAACAATCGGTTTGTTCACCGCGTTTTTCAGGAAGCCTGTCGCGTCAAATCCGCCTGTAAGCTTATGCCATGCCGCTTCAATCCATTGGAATCCGAGGTAGACACGAACGAAGAGCAGGATTACAGCCGCATATCGATTTTCTCTAAGCATGTTCGTTAACATGATAACCATCTCCATTTATTTTAGTTGGTGAAATAATTCACATACTTTTCGGAAAAATAGGGTTCGCTTATCGTCTTATCGGTATCGTTAGAATCGAGATCGTCGATGGGATCGTTTTGGATTTTTCATGGCTCATTTTCCTTTCTTTTTCAAGTGGCGAGTGGTGCTTCCTCTCTACACCTTTACTTTATCATGCTTTCCTCCTGAAGTATGTGATTAAAATCACAAAGAAAACAATCCATTTTGACGGACCCGTAACCCGCGCAGTGATTCAAATCATATCTTCAAGCTTGGAGCGGTTCTATAATAAAGATGAAGATAAAGATGAATCCCATACGAAAGCAGGTGCCTACTATGTTTTGCTCTAATATTTTAGTGGCGTTTGACGGGTCGGAGATGTCCGAAATCGCGCTTGGAAAAGCCGTGATGCTTGCAAAAACAGACCCTGGCATCAGGATGAATATTCTTATTGTAGTAAAGCCGCGTGTCCTACTGGGAAGCCCATACGTCACTGCGGATGAGAGCATTCTTGATGGCGATTTACAGAATGGCCAAGAGCTCGCAGACAAAGCTGAAAAGCTGATGAAGAGTGCAGCCAATCTGCATTCTGTTTCGTTGGCCCTGGGAACGCCTCAGGATGAGATTTTAAAATTTGCCAAGGAGCAGGGCTGCGATCTCATTGTGATGGGAAGCAGAGGCTTAAGCGGATTGAAGGAATTCATCTTAGGCAGTGTCAGTCACTTTGTTGCCCAGCATGCCGAAGTCCTTGTACTTATCGTAAAATAAATGCTACGCAGCAGCAGAAAGAACATTTGACCTCCCTTTCGGAGTTCAATATGTTCTTTTTTTTATCGCAGCTCCCTTATACAAAAAAAAGACGCATAACCATTGCGGCTATACGTCGAATCCCGTTCAGTCCATATTTTAGTTAGAAAGCGAGAGCATGGCGGCCATATCTTCTTGAGCATCGCCGATTAATTTCAGCCCGAAGGTCTCGGTCAGCACGTTCATGACGCCAGGGGTAACGAATTCTGGAGGCTTAGGGCCGATGCGAATATCTTGGATGCCGAGACTGAACAAACCGAGAAGAATGGCGACAGCCTTTTGCTCAAACCAGGAAAGGACGATGCTGACCGGCAGATCATTCACGCTGCAGCCGAACGCATCCGCCAAAGCCAAGGCGATCTTGACGGTCGAACCGGAATTGTTGCATTGTCCCAGATCGATATAACGAGGGATGCCGGTATCTCCGACGGTGCCGTAATCGACATCGTTGAAGCGAAATTTACCGCAGGAGGTCGTGAGAATGACCGTATCGTTAGGCAGGGAGGTCGCCAGCTCACGATAATACTCGCCGCCGGTTCCAGGCGCATCGCAGCCGGCAATGACGAAGAACCGCTTGATTTTCCCGTCTTTGACCGCTTGAATGATCTCCGGAGCGAGCCCGATCACCGTTTCATGATGGTAGCCGGTCGTAAGCACCTGTTCGGATTCGAGATCAGCCGCGGGTAAGGACAAAGCCTTATCAATGAGCGGGGTGAAGTCGTCCCCTACGATTTTGGTCACCCCTTCGAGTCCTGCAATATCGTAAGAGAAGAACCGGTCGGCATAAGTGCCTTTGATCGGCATCACACAGTTGGTCGTAGCGAGAATGGCTCCGGGGAATTTTTCGAACAGGCGCCGCTGGTCATACCAGGCCTTCCCGATATTTCCTTTGAGGTGAGCGTACTGCTTAAGCTTTGGATATCCATGGGCCGGAAGCATTTCAGAATGCGTGTAAATGTTGATGCCTTTGCCCTCGGTCTGCTTCAGCAGTTCTTCCAAGGCATAGAGGTTGTGGCCGGTGACTACAATGGCATGACCTTCGATTTTATTTTGAGAGACGGTGACAGGCTGCGGGATTCCAAAATGGGTCGTATGAGCATGATCCAGCACATCCATAATGCGTACAGCGGCGGAGCCGACTTTCATAGCCATATCTATATGCTCTTGAAGATTGAAGTTGGAATTCGTCAGCGTCATGTATAAAGCTTCATGGGTGATGCGATCGACTTCAGGATCACTGCAGCCTAGCTGTCTGGCATGCGTAGCGTAAGCTGCGATCCCTTTTAGCGCGAAGATCATGATGTCCTGCAAACTGGCTATATTCTCGTCTTTTCCGCAGACGCCGATGACCTTACAGCCGCCTGTTGGGGTTTGCTCGCATTGATAACAGAACATGGTGAATCCCTCCGGGAACTTATTTGGTAAGAACAATATCTACGTTATCAAGTTTGCTGAAGGGTTTAAGTGATTTTTATCACAAGCGCTATAATTTGTTCAGTAGTGATATATTTCACATACATAGTAAAGTCAAAGGAGTATTCTGAAGTCAGAAAGAGAAGCAAAGCAGCTCTTCCGAATAGGAGTGATGGTCATGAGACATTTAGTTTTATCGCAGCTCGAATCCAGTGAAGCGCATGGGACGGAATTATCCGCTGCGCTCGACCGCTTGAAGCAGGAGCATGGCGAATTGATGCAAGATTTGCTTGAATTGGAAAACGAGGCGAAGCAGGCTGGGCAGGAGTCCGACTTCGATCCCGCGATCCGCTTACTTACACATTTGAGGTTTCGCACGCAGGCGTTTATGAACGAAATGGAGCAGCACTCCCGTTGGGAGGAACAGGAGCTGTTTCCTTTTCTGAACGGTTATTTCCATCAGCAAACGGCTCCTTCCATCGCTGCTTCGTTCTGGAGATTGGAGAAGGAGCATGAGCTCGCGGGTGAGTATCTACAGTCTTTTCTAAAAGAGACGGACGGGCTAAGGCGGGATTCGAAGCTGGAGCAGCTTCATCATGCGGCAGCGTATTTGATCCATGCATGCCGAATTCTGAAAGAGCATCTTGAGAAGGAAGAACAGCTGGTATTTCCGATGACGGAAGAAGTGCTTACCGATCTGGATTATTTATTCTCCTAAATAAAAAAACGGAGTGAGTACGGAACGGTCTGTTGGAACTGCCCCCCGTTCCTGTATCACTCCGTTTTTTTTACTTCCCTTTGTAATGGTAATCCGGTATTGCCTATACGCTTGCTAGGTATTCTGCACTCGTTCAGAAGGCGATTGGCTATCTGGAGGTGCATCTTGGAAAGCCCTTCGAGCTCGAAGGCCTGGCCCGCCACTGCTCGGTGCACCCGAGGCTAAGACGCTGCTTCGGCTCGACCGTAGTCCGATAGAAGAAATTGCGTCGAAGCTGGGCTTTGAGGATCCGTCGTATTTTGCCCGTGTGTTCAAGAAGCAGGAGGGGGTGACGCCTTCTCAATACCGAAATTTCGTTTCTTAGCCTTGCTGTGACGGATGTTACTTCTTTTTTATTCCGAACCTCTTATGATAAAGGAAAACCAGCGATGAGAGGAGTGGAGCCGTATGATGTCGGGTCTGATCTTGGCAGGGGGGCCGAGTAAACAAATGGGAGGGCATTGGAAGGCGCTGCTGCCTATGGGGGGAGAGGCGCTGATTCGTCGTCAAATCCGAGAGA
Organism: Paenibacillus cremeus; assembly: GCF_007786445.1. Taxonomy (GTDB): domain Bacteria; phylum Bacillota; class Bacilli; order Paenibacillales; family NBRC-103111; genus Paenibacillus_G; species Paenibacillus_G cremeus. Next base: position 9,288 of record NZ_VNJI01000084.1, read on the forward strand.
TGCGAAAGGTCTGCAAGGAGATCATCGTGGCCACACAAGACCCCAAGCCGTTTCTGCGCGAAGTGGATACGAAGGTACGCATCATCACGGATTATTATCCCGGTCATGGACCTTTGGGCGGAATGCACGCGGGCTTCAGCTTGTCCCAAATGCCCGATATTTGGGTCGTCAGCAGTGATATGCCATTTATATCCGCCCATGCGGCGCAAGTGCTTTGGCTTCACAAACAAGCGGGCTTCGACGCCGCCATTCCGAGCATCTGCGGCTGCGTATATCCTTTTCATGGAGTGTATGACAAAAGCTGCGGGACACGGGCGCTATCTTTGATTCAGCAGGGTGAGAAGCAGGTATCGGAGCTGCTGAAGTTGAAAGAGCTGTTGTGGTCTGAAGTCCCAGACGCAGCTTTTGCGGACGATCCCGCTAACCCACCATTTATAGAACGCCTGGACACATGGGAGGATTACCATAGGGCAGAGCAATTCTTACTAGGGCTGGGGCCGTCAGCGAACCGAAAACAAATAGACGAGCCCTTGGGCCAATGTCATTAGGTTTAGCTTAACTTAATGACATCGACCCTTGGGCTCGCCCCTTTGTAAAAGCTAATAGCTTAAACTCGACAAATTTCCTTCGGACAATTTTCGCAGTTGCATACGTTTTTTAAATATTCCAAATCTTTAATTACTACGTACCCCTGATCAATTTCAACGACATTTTCCTTGCGCATGTCGCTAAGCATCCGATTGACGCTTTCTCTGGTAGCGCCGATCATCTCGCCCAGTTCCGTATTATTGATTCTTTTGGAAATTTTGATTTCCTGATCCTGGCCAGGCTTGCCGTATGAATTACTGAGCCGAATTAAGAGGGAGCATAACGCGCCCGGCTTACCGAATAGCATCAGATCGCGGAACTTCGTTTGCGTCATCCGCTGCATCGCGGCCATCCATTTCATAAAGTCAATGGCCAGGTCGCCATGCTGCCATAAGAGAACCTCCAGATCCTTTCTTTGAATGACGCCGAACTCGCTGTCCTCCAGCACTTCCGCATCAAAGCTCTGAGCCGCATCATAGAACGGATCAATCTGCCCGAATAAGTCCCCGGTATGGAACATATAGAGCGTAATCCGGCTTCCGTTACCGGAGGTTTTTGTAATTTTCACACGACCTTTTTTGATAAAATAAAGCTTATCCGCACGATCGCCTTCCCAGTATAAATAGGATCCGGCCTCCGCGCGCTTCGGGTACATGATGCTGTTCAGCAGCTCTAGATTTTCGTCTGAAAAAAACATACGGACCCACTCCGTCGGATTCGTTTCGGTAGTGCTCCCTGCTTTGCTTTCCATTCCGTAATTGGCCATTCCAGCCAACCCCTCTCAGTAAACTTTGTAATACCATCTTACTGGAAGCTGAAAAACATTAGCATCGGGGAGTTACCTGATAAAGCCGGACAAAAAACCTGATTCTTATGTGATGTAGATCACTTACTCCTGCGTATTAACGAAAAAACGCGCCGGCCCGCTTAATCGTTTCAAAATGATCGAACGCAGCTCAACCGAAGGGATGACTTCTTCCAGCGCCTGGTTCATACAGTCCAGCCAGGCCTCCGCACGACTAGGGGTAAAATGACCCTCCGTTTTGGTTGATGATTCAAGTATACCGCTTTGCCAAAAGAACGTAGTGATTGAGATCACATGTTCATCCGTGGTATTCATCCGAAAATCGTCAGTAGTAATTTTGGTAAATCCAATTTCCGATCCAAGCTGCTGCTCCACCACAGATATTGAGCCAAGCGAGTAATTTTGCTGCGTTTGTTTCTTTCCTCATGTTCATTGACTTGTATTTTCTTACGTCAATGAACAATATAAACAAACCAGTTATGATTAATAAACAGATGGTGGAATTTATATAACCTACGGAAAAAATAGAAAACATCGGATCCCCCTAAGAGAACGAATAATTGTCACTGACTTTTCATACCCACTCGTCGAATATGAACCTTAACTTCCATTTGAACAGAAAGATTTTGGTATTCTTTCTGCCAGGCTTCCTTTGTCTTGATTTCCCGATCCCAATATGCAGGCTCCTTTGCTCGAACATACTCTCCAAACCCGAAAATGTCGGATTGCTTTTGCTGGGTCTTCTTTATCAGTTCTTCGTACGATTTTTGTGCGTCTTCTTTTAGCTGCTGTTCGAATTTCTTAATGAGGTCATCATTGAGGGTAAACTTGTCCGTCGATTTTTCCAGAATATTTCCTTCGAGTGCAATTTTCACTCGGATCTCGGGCTTTCCATTAACCATGATCACTTTGATGTGCGAGTTTCTGTACTTGGTTCCAAACATGATATACTCAGAGGTTTGTGGGATTTTCACGTAGGCTTGAGCTCCGGCTTGATGAATTCCTCGGATTCCCATGAATAATGTAATTTCTAGTGAGTTGGTAGTGCCTACCAAATGTTCCGATCTGAAGTATGCCAATCCGCTTAAATTAATGGTCGACCCTGGACTTAATTCGATATAAGGAAGTATGCCTTCTTGCCCTTTGGAGGAAGACGCGCTCCAAAACAACCCAATAAAATCATTAGGGAATTTGCCCATTCTCAAGGACTCATCCATGATGTTTAGTAAATATATCGTAGGCACACGTTCGAGCTCCGGAGAGACGCGCATGATATCCTCGGCTCGGTTTTTGCAGACAAACATCCAGTTCATACGTCTTACTTCGGGATTGCGGCGGAAGTATTCATTAATATTGTCAACCCCTTTCTTGGCAATGGCTTCAGAAAGGACAATGACGCGCAAATGACCGAAAAAGAGTGGATGGGCTACTTTCTGTTGAATATTATTGAGGGCATCTTCTACGGTGTGTCCCTCCGCATCTAAAACCCAAACCGTCTTGGTACCGCCGCCTCCCCCAGTACCGCCCTCTCCAGGACCTAGCGGAATACGTCCGGGGACAGCAATTTGAACCGTTACATGGAGTAAGCCGGTAGATGTTAAGGGGGCATTACCGAGTAAGGTAGATTGATCTTTATTCGATTGCGTTTCCGCGGGCTTAGCCGTATCAATACCGATCCCGAGGACAAGAGCTCGTTCTTCAATTTCTCGCCGATCCCAACAGCCGTTTAACAGGGTAGCAATAAGGACCAGGCTGAGATAAAGGAGTACATATTTAAGTGGGTTGCGACTCCTCATGCGCTTCTCCTTTTATTTTTCGGAATAAGGCAATTAGCAGCAATAAAGCCGGATAAATGATCGTAATGATTAATCCGATTTTTCCAACAATCTTAATGATTTGATACATTTGCAACACGTTCTGAGGGACCATAGCCATGACAAATACAAACGGCAGCAGAAACAATGAGAAAAGCTTATGGTCTTTAAGCCGAAGCAGATTACTCAGAGCGTGAATGGTGAAGTAGTAGCTTGAGAACAAAGTAGTGAAGACGGCTGTAACCCAAACGGCTAGAAAAGCGGCATCCAATCGTTCAAGGACGTTGGCTGGCAAAGTCGTTGTTTTGGCAAGCTCTAAAGTAGGCCAAAGCAGTTTTTTCGTCTCCTCGGGACCGAAAACGCCTACAGCCGCGATTACGATGGCTAAATACAGTCCGCCCGATATGATAAGGCCCCAGATGCTGGATAACATCGCTCTTTCCGGCCTGCGCATAATGGGAATGACAATCGTATGAACAAAGAAGCCTTGAAACAAGGCCGCTATCGTTAATACTCCGTCCATAATATTTCTCGGTTGGTTTCCCCATATGGGCTGAAGATAAATAAAGTCGGCATTCTTTAAGGAGAGGGCGACAATGACCAAGCCAGGCCCAACCAGGACCGGCAAGTAAAAGTGATGGATGTAAACAAACGTAACGATATCGGTGCGAGTGAAGACAGCCGCCAGCAGTAGCATGACAATAACCGTTACTTCCAAGGGGGTTTTTTTTAATACGGAAGTGATGACCACTTCTCCAAATTCTCGAGCAGCGAGTGAGGTTAGGACGGCAAAGAAACAAATAATCATCACGCTGCCTAACCAGGCAGCCCACTTGCCTAAAATATCCTCGCTATATAGAATGATCGATTTCCTTGGAAAGCGCATACCCAGCTTGGTAATAAACCATAAGCCCAGCATGGAAAGCATAATAGCAAGCACGGTGACAAGAGGGGCGCCAGAATTCGCAGCTCTTGCAGCAAAGAGCGGTAAGGGAAGGACACCGACTCCGATTATGGTGCTAATGAGTACGGCTGCTGCCTGGATCGTCGTGATTTGGCGCGGATACTCCATGTTTTATATCTCCCTTCTCGTTGCCTACCTTTAAGGGGTCAAGCGTATTGACGTGCGGTTGATTCATTTTGCTTAGCGTTTCTTCTCCTATCCGTTGACGATTGGGAGTATGAAACATGGACGGGCGCTTTTTCATCCACCATAGCGGACTTCGAATCACTGTATCCTTCATCGCTTGGAAGTTCCCTGGAACCAGAGGACTAATGTAAGGAACCCCGAATGATTTAAGGGAGAGCAGATGATTGGCGATGACGATCAAACCGACCATGACACCATATAGGCCGAACATACCGCCAAGTAAGATCAAAGGAAATCGAAGAAGTCTTAAAGCGAGTGCCGCATTATACGCTGGAGTTGCAAAGGAACCGATGGTAGTCAGAGCAATGACCACGACGGTGATGGGGCTGACAAAACCTGCCGATACAGCCGCTTGTCCAATGACAAGAACACCTACGATGGACAAGGCTCCCCCCACCTGCTGAGGTAACCGAACCGTCGCTTCCCGCAGCACCTCCATGGATATTTCCATCACTAGAACTTCGATTACGGCAGGGAAGGGGACGCCGGCGCGGCCGCCAGCAACCGCAACGGCAAATTTCGTTGGAATCAACTCGGGATTAAAGGAAATTACAGCTACATAGAATGAAGGCGTAATCAAAGAAAAGATCAGCGCCACCAATCTGGCAAGGCGAATAAAGCTTACGAGCAGGAAGCGCTCAGAGTAATCCTCCGTTACCTGGTAAAACTGGTTAAACACTGTCGGCACGATTAATGCAAAAGGAGACCCGTCGACAAAAATGGCAACCCGGCCTTCCAGAAGATTCGCGACCACTTTATCGGGACGCTCCGTATTCTGTACCTGTGGGAACGGAGTAAAGTGGTTATCCTCAATTAATTGTTCTAAGTAACCAGCGTCCATTATGCCGTCAATATCGATGGAGGATAGTCTATTTTGAACTTCCTCAACAAGAGCAGGATTGACAATGCCTTTTATATAGCAGACGGCAACCTTGGATTTGGTCACGCGACCGAGTTTCATGTCTTTTACACATAGATCCGTGGTTTGCAGCCGATAGCGAAGCAGACCGATGTTGATCTCGAGCTGTTCGATGAATCCTTCACGTGGTCCTCGAATGACCTGCTCCGTAGCCGGTTGATCGATAGCGCGCTTCTCTACCCTGCGGTTTTGAAACAAAAGGGCCGCGTCCAGATTTTTTATAATGATTACGGATTGACCCTCCAATATGGCTTCTACGATCTTTTCAAGCTTGTCCTCTTTCATGATTTGACCGTGATAAACCGTGTCTTGGATAACTTCATGGAGTTGATCCAGTTCAACATCCTCAGCCTCTAAATGGGGAGGTAAGTGCATGAGAGGCTTTAATATATCGGAATTTAATGAAGTTTTGTCAATTAAGCTTGAGAAGTTCATCACCACGGCTTCGAAACGACCAAATATGTGAAACCGACGAGTATTATAATCACTGTTGTCACCTAACAAGCGAGTGATAAATTGGATCGCTTCCTCAAAATGACCGATCTGAACGTCCTCTTTGAGATCTTCCATTAAACGGTCCGGAACTGTCGGTTGTTTTTTACTTTTTGACATCCATTTCTGAAATGACAATCCGGAGCCCTCCTAGGTATTCAATAAGAATGCAATAAGCTTATTCTGGCAAGGTTGGAAATATTTTATGCGGGATATATTTCGAGAGCAGAAAGTGTACTATAGAAGGACCAGGGTGCCCCTCAGCCATTTTCATGGCTTAGGGGCACCCTCTTTTTCAGTTCCCCGCATCCGTTGGAGCGCCGGCGCCATCCTTCTTCGCCACCGCCTGCATCAGCTTCTGCTTCATCTCGTCGCGCTTGCCGCGGCGGTCCTTGAGCGAGGCGTGCTCCGCCGACTCTTGATAAATTTTGCGGCGGCCCATCCGGCGCAAATTTTCTGGCACCAGATTGAATCGCTCATCCTTCATGAGCGCAATGACGCCAGTGCTTTCGGGCTGCTTCTCGATGCCATATATCTCGTTAAAATATTCATCCGCTCGCCCAGGCACATAGTTCTTCGGCTCCGGATAGCCGACGATGACCCCTTCATAGTTGCGCAGGATCACCTTATCCTGACTCTGCGAGATCAGGTAGTTGGGCTGCAGTGCAATTTTGCCGCCACCGCCGGGGGCGTCGACGACGAACGTCGGCACGGCATTTTTTATACTATGTGTGAGTAGATCCTGAATATATATAGGAATTATCGATATTAGAGGAGATACTTCACTATGAGAAAGCATGTCGCCATGTACTTGAGGATCTCGCAGGAGAAGGAAAAGGGAGCAAAGCAAAAGACCGAGGGCATGGAAACGCTAACGAACCATAGAAATATTTTAATGGAATACGCGGCAAAAAATAATTTCACCTACGAAGAATTCAGCGAAGTTCTAAGCGGTGGCAAATCAGAATTAGAAGAACGTCCCCAACTGCAACGTTTATTAGACAATATTGAAAGATTCGATGCTATTCTCGTCATGGAATTATCTCGGATCAGTCGTAACGGTTTAATTTCCGAGATGGTTCTTCAGTGCTGCACTGATTATGATAAGCCCATAATTACACCGGATAAAACGTATGACCTGGCAAACAATCAAACCGATGTGTTGACGTTTCGTTTTGGTTCCTTAATCGCCTCACAAGAGCATGCGCTTATCGGTAAACGGTCTAAAAATAATAAAATTTCAATGGCCAAACAAGGTCTTCATATTTCTGGTGGGATCCCCTATGGATATCGCAGAAATGAAAAAACCAAGAAGCTCGAGATTTGCGAAGAGGAAGCCGCGGTGGTGCGATATATTTTTCAATTGCATAGTGAAGGTTTAGGTAGTCGCAAAATTGTAGATAAGCTCAATGCCGAGGGATACAAACCCCAACGTTCAAACGCGTTTCAATTGCCTACGGTAAAGCGGATCATTCAAAATCCAGCGTACAAGGGTACGGTGGTATTTCAAGATAGAAAACGTATCAAGGAAAACGGGAAATACACTTACAAGATTCTTAATACAATTGAAACATCAGATTCCCACCCCCCAATTATTCCGGTTGAAGAATGGGAACAGGCTAACCGGGAGAGAGTGGACCGCGCGACAAAAGCGAAAACAATCCGTGAAAAACCGGCCAAAACAACAGGAATCACAATGCTTAAAGATTTAGTTTTCTGCGGTGTTTGCGGTAGAAAAATGGCTATGTGTAAAGAAAAATCGTGTGAGGGGAAAGAGGAACGTTTTTTACTTAGACCTTGTTATTTTCAACTCCCTAATCGTGCGGAGAAGTGTAATAACTGTGGAATCAAACTTGCAGCATTAGAACAGGAGGTAGTAAGAGGTCTGCGAAGACACAGCAAACAACTGCAAGTTGAACTTCGATTACTACAGCAGTCAGACAGTACGAATGTGGCGAGAAGCTTGAAGGAGCGGCTTTCAAATATTGACGCGCAAATTATTGAGAATCAAAAGCAGCTGAACAATTTAATTGATCTTGCAGTTGCCGGTATATTTTCACATGAAGAATTAAAATCAAAAAAACAAGCACTATTGGACCACCAGGGGATATTAGAAGATAGCAAGCAAAAGATTTTGAATCAGACAATTACACTTAACGCAGCCTCCGAAATCGACCGCATCACACACATAATAAACCTGCTAATTAAGTTCAATTCGCCAAAGCTTGGAGTTGAAGAAAAAAATGAAACTTTAAAGCAGTTTGTTAAGAAAATCCACTTTACTCGAGTTATTCCTGAAGAGATAAGAAGACTTACAACCAGAAATGAAGTAAGGCAGAAATACCCGTTTGAGGTTGAGATGGAGTTCTTCTAGTCGAGTTGAGCTTGATTATACCCCCCTGGGGGGATATAATTCTTCGTGCAGTTGATGCATTTACAATGAGGAGTTTTGCGAATGAAAAGCTTTAAAGCGTATTATTTTTTTGTGAAGCCGTACTGGAAACTGATTTTGATTACTATATTCATCGGAATGTTTAAATTCGGGATCCCGCTTACGCTTCCCTTTATTATCAAATATGTTGTTGACGACCTCTTATTAGGCACCTTACCGATAGAAGTTAAGATAGAGAAATTGATCTATGTCATGCTGGGGGCCTTTGCTTTATTCGTTGTTGTAAGAGCTCCTATTGAATATTTCAGACAATATTTCGCCCAGCTTACGACAAGTAAAATTCTCTACGATCTGCGAAATCACCTGTACGGGCATATTCAAAAGCTGTCTTTAAATTACTATCAGAATAGAAAGACGGGCGAAATTATATCCCGGATGATCAATGACGCCGATCAAACGAAAAGCATCGTCGAAACCGGACTTATGAATGTGTGGCTAGATTTATTCACTCTTTCCATTGCTATCGGGTTCATGTTTTTTATGGATGTGAAGCTGACGCTGGTTTCCATAGCGGTGTTCCCTTTTTATGCGATTGCGGTCAAAAAGTTGTATAAAAAACTACGCGCTTTCTCCAAGTCCAGATCTCAAGCTCTAGCGGATATGCAGGGATATTTGGTTGAGCGGGTCAATGGCATCTCGGTCATTAAGAGCTTTACGCTTGAGGAAGTAGAGAAACGAAGCTTTGATAATAAAAATCGGAAATTTCTTCAAAAAGCACTGGATCTAACCAAATGGAACGCACTGACAAATTCGGTCATTAATACATTAACTACAGCGGAATAACTATACGACTAAAGGTTTTCACCCCCTGTTTATCGAAGTAATTAGGTAACCATTACTTTAATAACAGGGGTTTCTAATGCGTCCAAAAGATCGAATTGTGCCTGAAAAAACTATATATTTTCGACCTGAAATTACGAACTGCCC
>NZ_VNJI01000085.1 GCF_007786445.1 Paenibacillus cremeus
TCCCTCTCCATATGAAGATTGGACCTCTACTTCGGCTACGGCACTTTAAAGGGTAAAGTTACCGAGTGGATTTGAACCACCTAGACTGTGCGACTGCGAGGCGCACCAACAAACCCAGCACCTCATCGGTACTGGGTCACAAAAGGTTCTGAATTATTTAACACGTCGAGCAGTAATGTAATGGCTTGTCCAATAAGAGCTATTCATGTCAGAGATGACTACACCTTTGTGCGGTAAATTGTTAATGAATTGTCCATTCCCGATATAAATCCCTACGTGATTGATTTGACCCGGCGTACTGACACTAAACATAACCAAGTCTCCTGGTTGAAGCTGGCTTTTGGACACATAGCTGCCGACCTGCGCTTGGACTCTTGAACCCCAAGGAATGCTTAATCCGTTAAGCTGGAACACGTATTGAGTAAAAGCAGAGCAGTCAAATATAAGATGCTGTGGATCCCGCTTACCAAACACGTATCTTACCTTCCCTTGGTATGATTCAGCTGTGTGGACGATTCTGCTGCCTAATGAACCGGCCGTGGAGGACTGCGTTACAGCAGCGGATACCGGAGCTGCGAAGGCAGCGGTTGATAAACCTGCAAACAGGCTCATCACTAGTCCCAAAGATAATGTCGTTTTGCCAAGCTTGTTCTTTTTTAACCTTTTCGTCATGATGAACTTCCTCCTCGTGGTAAGAGATGTTAGGTTTTCACCTGCGGCAATCGTATCACAAGTGAAATATCCCAATACTTACCTGAAGGGTAAAGAAGTCAATTCAGTCATAGCATAAAAAGCAATTATTAGAATTCCATGAAAAATTCGAGAGAAATCCTCCCTTGACAGATAATTAACAACTAAATTGAGACTAAATTGAGTAATTCTCATTAATTTTTCATTTGGACCATGTACAATATGACAAAAGGAGAGATAGGGGTTGGACAAATTGGTACCTTTAAAGTAAACGAACCGAATACGAGGCTAAGCAAAGTTCCCGAAGTGACCATGTACTTATGGAATATAATCGATAATGAGACTGTTTACAAAAAAGCCACTTTTAAGTGTTTCTTTTGAGTTGTTCCTCGTATTTCTTCTCCTGATACCTCTGATAAAACCAAATGGAGGCACATAGCCAACAGCCGCTAGCAAGAAACCCTCCGACAACATCACTTGGATAATGTACGCCTAAATAAATACGACTGACGCCAATAGTCAGGATCATGATCATGCTTAACATAATAAGTATTCCTCGTCCCAAAGGTGTGGAGGTGTGACGCCAGAGCAAGAAAGCAACAATACCGTATAAACTGAATGCAGACATGGAATGACCGCTTGGAAAGCTGAAGCCGTTAGCCACAACGATTCGGTGCAGTGTGGGACGTGCACGATGAAAAATTAGCTTTAGCGTCTCGTTCAAAACAGCCGATCCAACTACTACCGCAATGAATAAGATCAACTCTTTCCGATGGTGAAGCACCTGATATAAAAAAAATAAAACAATCGCCGATACGAAAACAACACAGTACCCGTTTCCGATAAAGGTGAAAAATTTCATTACATGGGTTAGTGCGGGTGACTCCGCTCCTTGTACACCCGAGATAATCGTTTGATCAAAGTTTGTTACTTTTTTTTCCGATACAGCGTACGAAACGAAGCCGAATCCAACGGCAAACAATATAGAAATAATAAAAGCAAAGCTTAACTGTTGCTTTAATTTCACCATGATGCCGCCCCCTTAATATGGTTATTTTGCACAATTATTCAACACAAATCCAGAAAGTTCAAAAATAGAATATGATTAAGCATTCATAACAATCCGTTTCAAACAATATTTAGTTGTACCTCAACCTAATGCACTAATCGGATTGATGTATGCTGCTCTGCCGATCATCACCGACGATTATTCCCTTCTCGAATCATTAAGAATATGACAATCTTCATCGAGACTATTACAGATGGTATGATGATATCGTTTGCATAAATCAATATCGGGAAGGCAAGGTTTGTTGCTCTAACTTTCTTTCTGAGGGGATTCCACACAAGTATTCAAAGAGTAAAATCTTCATGAGGAGAACGTGGGCAAGAAGTCCGCCGAATTAAACGTGGCTATGATGTAGATCAGAATAAAAAACATCATAGGATTGCCTTCCCTTCGTAAGAAAAGACCGTATAGAGATAAATTCTCACGGCCCTCAAAAACTATCACATCAATATGTTTTTCAACAGTACCGTTTACGTGGATGATTGTTGATTAAATACTACTGTTTTCTTCTTGAATCAAATCATTATTGTTCACTCAAGGTGAGATTGAGATACTTTCTGAGGCACGGATAAGGTCCATATAAAATAAGAGCCATTGCAATCACATATTGTTGATTCCCTTCGAGCATTTCTCCTAAGATTTCATTGTGTGTATTTAGAAGTTGTTGAACCGGCAACTTTTTTTCCATCAACAATCTGTTCATCAAGCCTTTGCTTTGAGCTAAGGTTTTCCCAATTTCTATCATGGTTAACCTGTTGTCATCAGTTAATACATCTACCGCTAAATCCGTAATTCTAATATTGAATAATTCGGATAGTTTTTCTTTAAAGTCTAAAATTTCTTTGGTCCGATTAAATGTTTCATCCTGCTTTCCCTTCAAAGTTGCTTCACCTCTCTGGTTATCTTTTTGAATTCCAGCATGGTTATCCTCCTTCTTTCGTTTGTACGAAAAAAGGAGCGAGGGCTTTAAGCATTAAAAAGCATTTGTTCATACCTACGCAAATGAAATAGCTGGGAATTTTTGTTTACTAATGTCCTTCTAGTTCTGCCAACTCCCATTGTAAGCCACTACTTGCCTTATTGTGTAGTAGACGTCAACTCTCACGGCCACTGCAGTGATTAAAACTTTCACTTTGCTCGAAATTACCAATTCGATGTTCGAAGGGTCTCCTTTTACGAATGTTCTAGATGATAATTGAAGATACTAAATAAAGATTAAAATTTTATGAAAAAACGCTGTGAAAAGAGTTATTTCACTCCGATTACGACAAAAACATATACAAGATTCGAATCCATTATTAGTTAACTCAAGGAAGATTGACTTTGAAGGCGGGGCGCTGCTAGCCTTCGGAATTGTTCAAGATGGGGCGAAAGAAGGTGTCACTTTCCAGTCCAGATCTATCGTGAACGTCAAAGGACTAATTTAAATGAAGTCGACGAGTGGGGCATTACACCATGTACTTGTTGGAGCAAACTACAGAAAAAAGGATCATCATCATCCTTCTATCAGCTATGATATAAAGCTATTTACCGACAAGTCTTTCTTGTGTTCCAAAAGCTTGGCAAACTGTATATTCCGAAACATTTGGGGTGGCTATCGCGTTTTAATTCGTCAATAAAGCCTAAGGCATATGTGAAATCATAAATCGACAAATGGATCATTTTGTTTACTTTGCTCGCATTCATTCATTTTTTCATTTGATGAATTCAAAACATTTTTTAAACCTGTGAGAAACACTTCACTATCGGAATTACTCACCAAATTCTCTTGATCAGATTTTAGATCCTTATTTTTATCTAAGTTTTCGTTGCTCATTGCGCAGTCCCACTTTCTTAATTAATGGTATAATCTATAAACAACAATAAAATATTCAAATGCCTAAGCGACTTCGGATTACTCCTCACAAACCACAAATACGATTTGAAAATTGTAACCCCCTCATTTGCTTCGTTTTTTCATATTTGTTCCTAATTGTGTTGCAGAGAGTCGTACGTAGCTTAAAATTTCCTTTATTTGATTGTTTCATTTAGTCGGCTAACCTCTATGACTAAGATTTGCTTTTAACGAAAAATTATCCCTAGCAGGGTAATAACTTCAAGTATTAGCGGAGGGTTTTCCATTATATCCGATTAGACGAGACGACGTTGCTTCAAGTTAAGCATTCGCTGCGGATGACTCATACGAAGAGCCATTGCTGGTATTTATCGTTGAGAGGAACCGAACCCATTACCAATAAAGAAAGGCCAACCACCGGTAACCAATTAATATGAAAAGCACCCCCTAAAATTCATCGGATTAACCTCAGGGGGCGTTAACCAATGTCTATTCTAGGGGGTGCACTTTAGGATACCTGCGGAACTATGAAGGACACAACAATCATTCGTGATATTAAAGATGACGTCCGGTAATAAAACGGTTTTTCCAGTAACCCGAGTTCATATCATAGATGGCGACTCCTCGGCTTGGCGAGTTGCCTACAAATGTGCCGTTACCCAAATAAATTCCAACATGATCGATGTGGCCTGGTCTGCCAACGCTGAACATCACTAGATCACCTTTTTGCAGATGTGCTTTATCCTTTACCGGCGTTCCGACGCTTGCTTGAGCCTTGGACCCCCATGGGATCGTAATTCCACTTTTTGCAAAAACAAATTGTGTAAATGCGGAACAGTCAAAAATCAAATGCTGTGAATCTCTAGTACCAAAACGGTATTTCACTTTACCTTGATAAGATAGTGCCGTATTAACGATTTGATCTACCTTTGAGGTGGTAACCGTTGCGGCGTGTGCCGATGGAGTAGAGACTAGGAGGCTAGCCGATCCGATTAAGGAAAGGCTTAAAGCTATGCCCACTAGCGATTGACTAAGGCGATTTTTCTTAATACGTGACATGTACAGTCACCCTCCTTATGAAACTATTAGTAAATTTGGTAGACCAACTTGGCCACCTTAGCTCACTGTAGCATACATTTTTCTGAAAGAATTTACTAAAAAAGCTCCCAATACATGAGCACACTAGGAAAATAGACGATTATTAGAAATTTATGAGATTATTATGAGAGGATTATTCTTGACTTACTGCCAGCTCCAGAAGTGTTGGTTAGGTACGATGACTGTTATACTTCTTGCGTTTATTTATAAACTCGCCGTCAGCCCGTATACACATCTAATGCAGTCGAAAATAGGTTTTCTACTTGGGAGCACACGACGAGCAGTCAAATAATAAGTACTCCAGAGATCGTACCCCAGCTGGGGGTTATTCGATTGTGCTTTTTTCACATAAGATTTTAATTTAAGTGCGATATGCTTACTAAGCTGATGCCTTAAAATAAGTTGTGATAAACAAATGCAAAGAAAGGAAGTATAGTATGGAAAAGAGCCAAAACAACTTAAAAATGTTACTTAACAAGGTTCCACAAATTACTATTTTTTTCTGGATAATCAAAATTTTATGCACAACTGTTGGGGAAACATTTGCTGATTTCTTAAATTTCAATCTCGGATTTGGTTTAACGAACACTACAATAATTATGGGGTTAGCTTTTTTCTTGGTATTGTATTTTCAATTTAAAGCCAATAAATATGTTCCAGGGATTTATTGGCTTACGGTTGTGCTTATTAGTGTATTCGGGACGCTTGTCACGGATAATTTAACAGACAATATCGGAGTACCTCTAGAAACGAGTACCCTAGTTTTCTCCGTGCTGCTCGCATTAACTTTTCTTTTTTGGTTTATGAGTGAAAAAACGCTCTCTATACATTCGATTTTTACCCGGAAAAGAGAAGTTTTCTATTGGCTTACCATTCTTTTCACATTTGCACTTGGTACAGCAATGGGTGATTTATTTTCCGAACAGCTCGGTCTTGGCTATTTACGCACTGGAATAACAGTCACCGTTATCATTATTTGTATATTCTTAGCATGGAAAATCCTAAGACTTGATGGCATCTTAGCCTTTTGGATCGCGTATATTCTTACTCGTCCACTTGGAGCATCTTTAGGAGATTACCTTTCTCAACCATTAGCTAACGGTGCATTAGGACTAGGAACAACCGTTACGAGTATTATTTTTCTTATCTCTATTTTAGGGATCATCAGTTATCTTGCAGTAACCAAAATTGATTTAGCAGTAAAAAGTGATACAATAGCAAACCAAACCAATAGGAGCAAGAAAAATGTTTTGATACAAACAGTTGCAACATTGTGTATTTTTTTAATTGTTGGTGTAAGTGGTTATGTAAAACTGAACAATAACATCGCATTACAACCTACGTCGACTACACAAACGACGTTAGCTGGACTATTGACGAATTTTATTACAATCGAAAATGATATGCTAACCTCTATAAATTCAAATGACTTTGTTACAGCGAAAAAAGGTGCAGATAATTTGGAGCAACAATGGGATAAATCAGAACCTGAACTTAGAAAAATAGACGGCGCAACGTGGAATAAAATTGATCAAACCATTGACAATGTGTTAGCGGCAACGCGTGCGGGAAAGCCCGATGCTAACCTGAACAAAATGGCGCTGAACAAATCGCTTAGTGCACTAAGTGAAGCGAATAAATCAAGGGTACAAACTCCTCCTTCACAAACGACACCGGGTGAAACACCATCAGCATCTCCGCAAAATAAATTAGGCGGTCAATTAACTGACTTTGTTAAAATTGAAAGTGATATATTAATTGCAGTACAATCAAACGACTTTGCAGCAGCCAAAACAGGAGCTGACCATCTGGAGCATCAGTGGGATACGACAGAACCGAAACTTAGAAAAATAGATGGTGCAACATGGACTAAAATTGATGGTACAATTGATATTATTTTGTCAGCAGTACGCTCAGCGAAACCTGATGTCAGTAAGTGCGCAGCTGCACTTAACAATTCTCTAAGTATATTAAACGAAGCAAATAAATAAGAATGAACAACGGAAGCTGAAGAATTACGCCTTCCAGTGATATGTCTCACATAATCACATACACATGTAGTAAAAAGCAGACATCTCATTAAGCGATGTCTGCTTTTTACAAGCGACTACTGAAAGACTAACTTTTTAGTTGAATGATGGCGATATCGAAAATAAAAATCACTTGAATGATGTCTTTTCTGTACTCGGCTTTTTAGCCAGTGCTAATGGAGATAATAGCTTGGTTACTTTTGATTGTTGATCGAGTTGATGCTCTTGGACTATAGGGGCCTCCTCTTGAGCCAACCCTAAAAAATCCTATATCCGATGCAGTCAACATCTTGTAGCTTTACAGAATGTCATATCCGCTAGCTGCTACCCTCGTGCGTTATTCGTCAAATAGATTGCCATGGCCAGAGACCGTTAAGACATCGAAGCCCTCATTTTAACTAAACGGTGAAGTTCATGGCATCATATTGAATGGATGAAATAAAAAAAAACCGCATTTTAGGGACTGTTGACAAACAGCAATTCACATCTAGGTGATACAATATCTGGAATTAAAAACGCTGATGATCCACTATATATTGTAGTGAATCATCAGCGTTTTGTTTAGCCGAGACTTTGTCAACAGTCCCATTTTACACGGCCAATAATGAGATCAAACTCTGTCACCCGACATTTGTTGACGATGGAATTATCATCATGAATTTTTCCAGTCTTCGCTTTCCAATCTATCAAATATTGATAATGCCCTTATTATTGGATTCGCTAACACCAACGCGTTAATCATATCTCGATCAGTACATTTGGTCTACGTGAAGCAAATTTGAAATTAGTTTTTTTTCAACGAAAAAAAATAAAAAAGCATGAACGATTAAGCTCATGCTTCGATATAAGAAATTACTGTATTATTGCCTTTTCACACTAAAGCACCAACGTGCTTCGTCCCAACTTTTCTGAAGCCCTAGCGCTTTAGCAATATCCCAAATCATCTCTTGGGTTGATAACTCAAACCAAGAATATCCGATTCTATCCTTTAAAGATGTAACTCACTTACCGAACCATACAATATTAATTGGTCGGGAGTTACAAAAATACATAATGAACCCATTCTTGATTTTAATCCATTCCTCATTTTCAAGTCGTAAATTCTCCCATTTTTCACCCTGATCGCCGATTTTCATTCGTGGAACAATGGCAAAAAAAACGGCTCTGTTCGCAAGGTTGCGAAAGAGCCGTTCTTCATTTTTCTTTGACTTCGATGGAGCCCGTTGTTGTTCGGCGACACAAACATATGCGTTTTTGCCTACCAACAAACAGCTTGGGTTCCTGCAGCAATGTAGCCCCAATTGTTGTCCCATCGCGAAAAGATGCCCAACAAAACTTGAGAGCATAATATGTATCCTTATTACTTTTTTTTGGACTTCATCCGCATTCCTATAATTGCCAGTACGAATTGCTTTAGGTATATATGATTTTCAGAAAATTTTTGTTGCAATACTGCCGTAGATGACCTACAATCGTAGATATTGATAATCATTATCAGTAATTAGTAAATTTTTCGAGGTTAGGATGATGGTGATGAAGCTTACGGACATCATGGCCGGCACCAATGTAAAAATAACTGATCTTTCGACGATGAACGACCTTGTAAGACGCCGGCTTAACGATTTCGGCATCATGGAAGGATCTGTGATCTCGCTTCGCAAGTTACTGCCATTCAGCGGTCCCTGTACGATCGAGGCGAAAGGTCAGTGGATTGCCATCCGCCGCAAGGAAGCGAATTGCATACAGGTGGAGGCCGTATGATAACCGTTGCACTCGCTGGAAACCCAAATACGGGGAAAACGTCATTATTCAATACGCTAACCAGTTCATATGAATATGTAGGCAACTGGGCGGGAGTGACCGTCGAGAAGAAGGTTGGTACATTAACGAATAAACAAGGGCAACTTATCGATTTGCCCGGCATATATTCCCTTAGTCCCCTGTCCCGGGATGAAGGTGTAACTACGAGCTACTTGCTCGATGAATCCCCTTCGATGTTGATGAACGTAGTAGATGCATCCCAGCTGGAGCGTAATCTGCATTTGACCGTGCAATTGCTGGAATACGGAGCACCGGTCGTCGTTGCACTTAATATGATTGACGTTGCCGAGTCGCGAGGGCTTCATATCGATGAGCGCGAGCTGGCAAACCAGCTTGGCGCCGAAGTTGTCCCGGTCATTGCCCGAACGGGGCGCGGCTGTGATGAGCTAGTTCGCTTGACGAAGCCGGAGCACCGTACGAACCGGCTGCTCCAGCCGCGGCGATTTGAGTACGGCTCGCTGCTGGAACGCGCTATTTCTGAACTGGAGACTAAGCTTCCGGCAGATGCCGGTCCGAAACGCTGGCTTGCCCTGCAGTTCCTTGAAGGAAATATATTGGTCCTGCAGAAGCTTCGCCAGCTCGTAGATCCGGCATGGTTGCAGTTGTTCTATGACGCCACGGAGCTGCAACTCAAACAGCAGACAGGCGCCAAAGATATGAGCCAATACATCCGCTCACA
Source organism: Paenibacillus cremeus (assembly GCF_007786445.1). Taxonomy (GTDB): domain Bacteria; phylum Bacillota; class Bacilli; order Paenibacillales; family NBRC-103111; genus Paenibacillus_G; species Paenibacillus_G cremeus. The sequence goes on from NZ_VNJI01000085.1 coordinate 9,222, forward strand.
ACGGGCGGAGATCATCGACGGCTGGCTTCAGCGCTCGCTGCGAGAAACCCACAAAACCGGCAGAACGCTGACCGAGCGAATTGATGATATTGTTACCAATAAATTTCTCGGCATTCCAATCTTTTTGGTGTTTATGTTTCTAACGTTCAAGCTGACGTTCGACTGGATCGGGACACCGCTCTCGGATGAGTTGGATGCTCTCTTGAACGGTCCGGTAAAGGACGGAATCGGATCCTTGCTTGATACCGTGGGCGCTGCGGCATTCATCAAGTCGGTTATTCTGGAAGGAATTATTGGCGGCGTGGGCGGCGTGCTTGTATTTGTCCCGCAAATTTTCATACTGTTCCTTATCATTTCTTTCATCGAAGACTCCGGGTATATGGCTCGGATCGCCACGGTTATGGATCGGCTGATGGAAGGCGTCGGCCTGAACGGCAAGGCGTTCATTCCTATGATTATCGGGTTCGGCTGTAACGTACCCGGCATTATGGCCGCAAGAACGATCGAGCAGCCGAAAGAGCGTTTGTTGACCATATTGTTGACGCCGCTCATGTCATGCTCCGCCCGATTGTCTGTGTACAGCTTGTTCGTCGGGACGTTTTTCAAAAGCAATCAGGCTCTCATCGTTTTATCCTTATACGTCTTGGGTGTTGTAGCAGCTCTTGTGCTCGCGAAGTTGTTCTCCTCCACGATCGTGAAGGGTGAATCGTCGCTGTTCGTAATCGAGCTTCCTCCTTACCGTATTCCACAGTGGCGAACCTTGATGCGGAGCACGTGGGAGAAGGGCAAAGGGTTTGTCCGTAAAGCCGGTACGTTCATTTTCGGCGGCTCCGTCGTCATCTGGCTACTCGGCTATACGGGTCCCAGCGGCTGGAATGTGTCGATGGACGAGAGCTTCCTGAAAGCGATCGGCTCGGTTATTGCCCCATTGTTCGCGCCTATCGGCTTCGGCAACTGGCAGGCGGGCGCTGCTCTGCTCACCGGTTTTTTGGCGAAGGAGGTCGTCGTTTCGACGATGGGTATCATCTATGCCGCTCCTGATGATGCCGGATTATCGGGAATGATCACACAATTCTTTAGTCCGCTGCAAGCGTATAGCTTCATGGTGTTTATCTTGCTGTACGTTCCATGTCTTGCAACAGTCGGAGTTATTCGCAAAGAGACAGGCTCCTCCCTGTGGACTTGGTTTTCTGTCGGATATGCGCTTGTCGTCGCATATGTGATCGCTTTGGCAGTCTACGGCACCTGTAAGGCGCTTGGGTTTCAATAATTTAGACGTGTTGGTTAGGAGGAACCGTGAATGGTGTTTAATCTTATCGCCGGGGTCTTAATCTTCGGGTATGCCGCTTGGTCGATTATCCGATATGTAAGGAAAACACGCCAAGGCAAATGTGCGGCCTGCTCACTCAGTGAATCTTGCCAATCCGCATGCCAGGACTTTAATGGGAAACTGGGATCAACAATCCTGCCCCCGTCAAGCAAGCAATCATAAAAACGGAACTAACCAGCCCTATTTCGATAGTACATTGAAGTAGGGCTGAACTTTTACACATAACGACAATTGCTATGCCCTATTATAAGTGCTTTCCATGATTTCTCTTCTAATGGAGAGGAATGCTCCGGTTTAATTTGCCTTCAATGCGTTTCGAATTACATCACAAGAGCCTCCCCGTCGTGGCAACGGTTTTCAACCCCCTCCTTCTCTACTTGATCTGTTGTTTTCTCCATGGCTCAATACGGAATGACTTCTCCGGAATCAATCATGGCCAGTACCCGATCATGGATGCTGCGTCCTCCGCTGTTCGACGATCAATCATCCCGGTTGGGTTTAATATCGGTCAAATCTTCCTTTCAGTACCATTGGATCCACTGAATAAAAGGAGCGAAGCGCATCCCGAAAACGGTGCGTGACCGCGATCCCCTCGGTAATCTCACGCTTAGCAACTTCTTTAAATATCTCGTCCACACTTACGGATGAAGTAAAAAAAAAGATAGCTGGAGCCGAAGCCGGCTATCTTTTTATTAAGATGATATGATATGCGTGCGCAGCCCAAATGTTTCTTCAAGGGTTAAGGAGGGATTGGTTTCATCGGTCTTGATGCTTCCGTTTTTTACCCAAATGGCGATCCAAACGGTGAGAAGCGCGATGAACGGTCTTTCCTTGTATGGAATGAAACAAAATTATACCAATGCCAAATTTCCATTTATAACATCGTTAACGTTAGTGAGTATTTAACACTCTCACACAATATCGTTCCAGATTGTAAACAGATGCTGGTTATATTCCAAACCATTTTGAATCAGCCAGTCAGTCACTTCCCATGCACCCACTCCATCTAGCACAATTATAAGGTCCACCTTGTAAGCCAAGAAAAGTTGATAAGCAAGCTCCGCCTGTGCAATATCGCAATTGTACAGGAAGTATACTACGTCCAACTGGCAGTCAGGAAGCACATGATGCTGGTAGACTTGACATCCTTTCGGGGAACAGATAACTACAGCACGCGGTGATTTCGCCATATCGGAAAAACATATCCGACGAATGGAGTTTGATGAAACAGCCATTACCTCAATACTGGTTTCCGTCATGTCGGAATGGCCAAGTGAGGAGAGGTTTACCCTATATTGGTATAGAACTTTACCCAATTTTTCAATTGGAAGTATTGCGAACAACTTCATCCATAATTCATAGTCGTAAGCAATAGTGAACTTCGAATTATACCCTCCCACTTGATGGAAAAGTTGCTTTGAAAAAGTGAGCGTCCCATGGCAGATCGGATTTCCGTGGAATCGACAAGCTTTGATTTGCTCCTGCGTTGCTATCCCGTTTACAGCCTCCTCCTCGCGCAAGCGCTCTTCCGGTAAAGGTCTTTTTCCGGGTAAAAATTTAACAAGCGAAGCAACACCGGATAAATCCTTAGCCTCAAGATGCTTGATCTGCTCCTCGAGGCGAGCTGGCATACTTTTGTCGTCTGCGTCTTGAACCGCTATCCATTCCCCTTTTGCTTGTTCTATCGCTTTATTCATCGCCGAAGCAGCTCCCCCGTTTTGGGTCAGATGAATGACCCTGACACGGGAATCCATTACATGATCCAAGATTTCTTTGGTTCGATCTATCGAGCCGTCATTCACGATGATAAACTCAAAATCAGACATGGTTTGACTCAAGATACTTTGAATTGCCTCTTCCAGATACACCTCTCCGTTATAAACCGGCATTACGACGGAAACCAGCATTTGACATTACCTCCCGACCACTCTTCCATAGACCCAAACTGATGATATTTGAATTCGTATATTATTTCAGCACCAGCAGTCTTTTCTTAATACGTTATATTACTGATTGTTCTTAAGTGATATAGACGAATTTATTATTATCTGTTTCCATATAAACAGATGTCTATTATTTAAGGCCGGGTAATGACTCGGAAGGTTATGATCGTATTAAACTAGACATTAAGTGTGCAGTCTGTAAGCAACTCAATAAAGACATTTCGCATTGGAACTACCGGCCGCCGCGCCTATGGAAAGATAATACCTAAAATGCCACTAAAAATAGCAACCCTGGTTTCGTCACGCAGCGGTCGTATCTAAAATAACAAGTGTAAGTCTGTTTTCAATTTTGAAAAACTAAGTCCTTTAGATCCTGATCAGTCAGATAAATTTGGCATATATATGCATCAAACAATAAAAAAAGCCCCGAGGGGCTGCTTATTTATTTCCGCTAATAATCCTGACATTTATATCTCCAATCTCGTCAAACAACCTAGAATCTAGTGTTTTATATATTGTTTAGGGATGTTTTAGCTACCAACCATTGTGTATGAGCATTGTTTGTATCGTAGTTTTTCAAACTCTTTTAATCTGTTTAAGATTATCAGATGCCGTAACAAACTGTTCGTATTCGTAAACATTAAGAATTTTCAAGACCGGAATGATTCCATCAATATAGTCGGTATTTATTCTATCTCAATCTAGCAATGAAATTCATACAAAGCAACGTCTATATATTGCCCTTTCCTAGTACGATCCATATCCCTGACTCTTAGTGCCATTAATTACCGTCTCTCATATTTTTAAGGCATAGCTTCATTATCCGAAACTAATTGAGTGCTACTAGCTGGTGTTAGTTCATCGGGGTTATTTCCCTCAAAATTAACTTTAATTCCGTGCAAGCAAATATGTGTTTGACTTTTTTAACCTCCTTTGTAGCTATCACCTCAACTGAATTTCCCAAACTGACGATTCGTCCGTTTCGATCAACATATGTTCCGTACTGTTTGCGATTCATTAGATTCATTTTCGAAAAATCCTCCCAAATACTGATTTTTATGACTCTACAAATTAAGCATGCTTGATAAAATCTAACAACCTCATGAGACGGCGAGGCATGTCATCTGGTCACTGTTTGCTGAGTATAACATAGTACCCTTCTTGTAAAGCAAGTAATGTGAGTATGTGTTGTGTTTAAATATTAGGAACTTACAGGATGACCAGAATCGCGATGCCTATTCAGTCCTTATACAACACATGTACTGCTTATACTCACCTTTCTTAAACCATAGATACAAAATCTCTGTTAGCCCCCCTCCTCCATACTAAAACTTGTTTTTGTAAATATTGTTGCTTTTAAACATAGAAAGTCCTCTGTTTTAGAGTCCCAAAGCAAATGGGTCGGTTTTTTATTCCGCCGCATAAACTATAGAGAAAATGCAAAAGGAGTGTAAATTGTGAGCATTATTGACACTTATGAGGAAATATTGCAAGGTAAGCGTAAGAGATTCCCAAAAGGGACTTGGAATTTTTCATCTGATGGTGTGAAGCTTGTTAAGTATTTAATAGAGGAAAAGCTGCAATGGTCAGTAGAAGATATAAAAAAAAGGTTAAATCATAAAGTGTTTAAAAAGCTTAAATTGGGTGGAATGTTAGAATATGTGTTTAACAATAGCCCATACGCAGCATTGGATGCGGCATACCCAGGACAATTTAAGCCATGGGAATTACAACAAACACCACAGGGGTTTTGGACGGTAGAAATGGGAATTGTTGCAACACGATGGCTTATCGAAGAAAAATTATGTTGGTCGATAATCGACCTCAAACACTTACTATGTGTAAATACGTTTAACGACAATAACTTAGGAGGAATGTTGTATATCGTATTTGATAAAAGCCCATATAGTGCCGTTAATGCCGCCTACCCTGGGAAATTTAAACCATGGGAATTAAATAAAACTCCACTCAATTTTTGGAACCGTGCTGCTGGAATAGAGGCGACACGTTGGCTAATGCAAGAAGAACTGAAATGGTCTGATGAGGATATTAAGGACAAATTATCAGGTAATACCTTTGCAGAAAATGGCTTACAGGGGATGCTTCATACGGTATTTAACGGAAGTCCGTTTGCGGCTCTTGATGCAGCATATCCTGATAAATTGAAACCTTGGGAATTACGTAAAGTGCCCCAACATTTTTGGTCTCTTGAGACTTCTGTCGATGCGGTACGATGGTTAATTGAAGAAAAACTAAAATGGTCAGAGATGGATATTAAAAAATCGTTAAGCGAAAGTATATTTGTTCGAAATAATCTAAGTGGTATGTTGCAACACGTATTTAAGGATAGTCCCTACGCTGCCATCAATGCAGCGTATCCTGGTAAATTTAAACCAATTGATTTTAAAGGAAAACCGAAAACGAACCATTCTAAAAGGTGACTTTTCTGTATCAAATAGCAACAATAATTACGAAAATAGCAAATTTTTATTTTAACAACTGCAACACACTTTGCGGTTGTTGATTGGCTTGAGACAACATCGCCTGAGATGCTTATGCAAGGATATAAGCCTAAAGATGCTTCTGGTCGCTGCTGTCGATCGTTATGGCAGTGGTTGAGCCCAGCGCGTTACCATTAACTTAACAGCGATATAATTGGGCTATTAGTTATTACTTTGCATATTGTTTAATGGGTGATGATTATGGAAGCATTAAAGCAAGTGATTATAGAGAAAATCGAAAAAAGCAAACTGAATATTCTTCAAGTGGTTTTTAAGGAACGCGCTGTTAATGAAACAAATCAACTGTTATTGGAATCAACTGCAAATTATGATCCATCAACCCAAACGATTTATATTTCGCTTAAAAAATAAAAGAGATGCTTTCAAGCATAAGTATCGAAGAAGAAACGGCATATGTTGACAGCTTGATAGCCCACGAATTAGGGCATGCAAGCGATGTTACGGTAGAAGAAAATTGGAACGAATTAAAAAAGCATAAAGCAAGATGGAAGGAATTACTATTGGGATTAATTGTACACAAGCCAAACGATGTTGCTGACGGTACTGTAAGTGAGTCTTTTGATGAAATAGTTGTAAAGGAACTTTTCGAGTTATATACATCTATGAAAAAACTTAATGTAGACATGGAATCAAGGGCATGGGAATTAGGTCGTAATTTTTGTGAGTATCCTGCTATTTATGAAAAATTCAATAAAGAAAATCTATCAACATATATGAAAATTTACAGAGTATACGAAGACATTTTGAATAATATCCATAGAAATCCATAATTCACTCAAACGGCCGTACTAGCCGCTTGCCATCGGAGCTCACGCGGTAGGTGAGGCGCTCCGGCTTGCGTCCCGGTGACACGGACGTAATCGGAGGCGGGCCGATTGGTTCTGGGCGTCACGACATTTACCAAATATGCTGGAGCAAACGTAATAATGATGGACATTAACGAGGAACGGTTGGTGTTCAGCCGCTCTTGGGCGGTATACAGCATACCGTTAACGCCTTGGATCAATCTCTGGAACAGCTCGCAGCGCTTAGAGGCGATTATCCTCAAGTCGTATTCGACGCGACGGGCAACGTGAAATCCATGACCGATTCCTTCCGTCTCGTTGCCCATGACATTCTCTCCTATGATATTTTTATTAAGTAAAACAATGGGGCGAATATTTTGTTCAAGTTTCTTTAGAATACAATTTCTCCTGTGACCTTCGTTGCCATCCATACCTAGAAGCTTCCTAACATAAACTTCGTCAGGTATTTTAAATACTCCCATTTAGAACTTATTGTTACAACTCGAAGTCCCCAGTACTGGAAGAATACTAATCGGGAATGTTTAGTATTCTAGTTTACTATTCCTATTTGGTCATTTGGAAGCGTTGCATTAACCGTTCTCCGTCAGTTAAGTGGTCATCGACTGCGCGGCAGCCGGTGTTCCCTTTTCACTAACGTATCCGTCCCTCAATGACGAAGATGAATCACTACATGCTCTCTCCACGATCGCTGACATATCTTTAGTATACCTTTGATACGACTTGTCGGGAATGAGATAATGTTCTTGTCAAAATCGGGAATGGGATCAAGTTCTTGTCATTGAATTTGACAAGAACTTGATCCCATAAAACAAAAAAGCAGCAATTTATGCGGCAATTAATGAGATCCACCTCCACCTTTAAGCCTGCTATGAACGAAATCACGAATGTTGCTCCAAGAATTAAATAATTTATCTAGACAGACTACAATTTTATCACCAAGGCGACGTCCTTTCTACAATAGCCTCCACTTCACAGCATCGTCGGCAATGATATAAAGTTCTTGTCAATTTCGGGAATGTTATAAAGTTCTTGTCATTTGTTTTTGACAAGAACTTTATAACATAAAACAAAAAAACCGCGTTTTCGGGACTGTTGACAAACGTATCAATTTAATAGGTTTTTTGGAGGGCCGTGTAGAATTTATCTCTATACGGTCTTTTTTACTTTGGAGGGTAATCCTATGATGGGTGTAGATGGAGCCAAACAAA
>NZ_VNJI01000086.1 GCF_007786445.1 Paenibacillus cremeus
CCTACCTAGAGATCGGTATGGACTATTTGAATCGTGGGAAGTCAAATGTTCGTGAACTTAATAAGTCTGCCGCCATTAAACTCCTTGAAGCTGAAGGGTTTATGGTTACGAAGCTAGAAGCCTGATAATCCCGAACCCTCAGGAACTGGCGTACTGGTAGTTCAGCTTTGTTATGCCTTCTTTCGATCATACGTGCGTTGATTTTCATAAAAAACCTTCATGACCTTACGGTCACCGCGATATATGAAAATGTAATGTTTGATTCAAAAACAAATCCCGATCCAATACTGGTAATGGCAGGTCAAAGGTCGACTCTTTTTTGGTGAAACCAAACCCGTATAAAAAACCGCCCTATTGCAACGATGAGAACCGCCGATTGTTGCTTGAGCACGTGTATAAAAATACACACTCTCCGTTGCATGACCTGTACACTGTCCAAGTAATGAGGGATGAGTATGGATGCCGTATTAGAACGATGCGCGTGGTTAGACGTGCATCAAGAAACCGTTGTCGCTTGTGTAATAAGTGGTCCTTTAGACCGAAAGCCACAACAAGAGATTCGTAATTTCGGTACGACTACGGGGGAACTCCTAGCACTGTCGGACTGGCTTACAGAGAAACAATGCTCCCATGTTGCCATGGAGAGCACAGGCGTCTACTGGAAAGCGGTCTGGAACGTCCTTGAAGAGCATTTCACACTCGTGCTCGGAAATGCCAAGAAAATCAAGAATGTCCCGGGGCGTAAAACCGATGTGAAGGACGCTGCTTGGATCGCAAGTCTGCTCCGCTGCGGACTGATTGAACCTAGCTTTGTGCCACCCGTAGACATTCGGGATCTTCGAGACCTGACGCGATACCGTCGAAAGCTTCAAGGTCAAGTGACGTCAGAGAAGAATCGAATACACAAGATATTGCAAGATGCGAACGTAAAGCTAACCACTTACGTGTCCGATTTATTTGGGAAATCAGGTCTCGCTCTGCTAGAGGCTATCGGCAACGCAGAGGTGCTGGATGCCGACTCCGTGAAAGGGCTAGTACACACGCAGTTAAAGAAGAAAGTACCTGAACTACTCGAGGCCTTAAACGGACGTGTACGTGCTCACCATCGCTGGATGATCAGACGACACTTGGTACATTTACGTCAAGTGGAGGAACATATCGAGGCCCTAAATGGAGAGATTGACCAATTGCTGAAGCCATACGAAGAGGAAATCGACCTGATGATTACCATTCCAGGCATTCAAAAGGATGCAGCGGCGAGCATTCTTGCGGAGATCGGTACAACCATGGAAGTATTTCCCTCTGAAAATCATCTGGCTTCGTGGGCCGCGGTTTGTCCGGGAAATAACGAAAGTGCTGGTAAGAAGCGAAGTTCCAAGACCAACAAAGGCAATAAGGGATTAAAAGCTGTTCTGTGCCAAGTTGCCTGGGCGGCCTCTAAAACCAGGAACTCACGCATTGCTGCATTTTACAGCAGAGTTGTGAAACGACGAGGTCCCAAGAAGGCTGCCATGGCAACGGCACATCTCATTTTGAAGATCTGCTACTTCATGCTAAGAGATAAAACCACATACCAAGAACTAGGCTGGGATTACTTGCCCAAGAAAGAAAAAGGACTTGATTACTGGGTCAGTAAAATCAAGTCCATGGGTTATTCCATCCAATTACAGGATATCCATCCTGCTTAACTTTTAAAATTTTTTCTGAAAAAAATTTTCGGGGAGGGGATCTTTTTGTGCCTAAATCGAGCTAACCCAACCCTTAAACCACATTTTCGTATAAAAAATCCCCAATTTACGGGGAGTTCAATACACCTATGTTTGTGTCGCCGGACATCGGTTGACAAGAACTTGATGTCATAAATGACAAGAACTTGATCCCATTCCCGCAAAAAAAGCCTCTGGGGGGATTTTTCCCTCGGATGGCTGCTGCATTCCTGGTTCACCCTTTCTTGGACTCATGATTCCATCTTTCCCCGAATTTTAACGATAAATAGCGTGTGCGAAAATTTTCATCACAAACTGCTTACCAAATTAAACTCCAACAGCCCGCACATTATAATGTGCAGGCTGTTATTGAACATACTACGGCTATACTGATATGTAATATGTTTATGTTTAGCTCGCGCCTGAACTTATGCGCAAGTACAGAATGTGTTAAGTGCCGACCTAAAATTTACCCAGTAGATTAAATAAGGTTAAAGGGTCGATGGCAAGAGGTTCTTTTTTACAACATTTACAACTCCGAATATATTGGCGCATTTATATTTTTAAGATAGCCGAATCATCTTCCTTGAAAAGCCTTTCTTGCGATGCCACTCGTCTGATGAGTGAATCCAGTGTTAGATAGTGCCAACGATTTAATATTCAAGTAATTTATTCTTTCTACAAGATCCCCTGCTGGTGATCCTGAAAAATTTAAATCAGTGGAATTAGCACACAGGTCCGAAATGACATTCTTAAAATTTATCAGTTGAATGGTCGCTTATAAAACTGCGAATAGACATCGCCAATTTGAAAACAGTCTCCCATCCCCCTTGCAATTCGGCTTAGCTGTCCGCAATATCTTGCCGCAGCCTAAAACCCTCCCGGTACAAGGAATTGATGGTCATCTCATTCATTATCGATTCTTAATATATAAGAATTTCACGAAACCATCATCTTCAACTAAAAAGACTGCGTCAACCCCTTCAGGTTCTCGCTCATTTCCCCATATAGTATGAATTCATTTGAGTCCATTCCCCATAAGTGCTTACGCTCGAATCCACATATCCGCACGCAAGCTATTCAGATCAGAAAGACTTTTCCGAATGGATGCTAATGGGCAAGAGCTGAATCAATTGTAAACCCGGGATGAAGCGGCGGATCTGCCCAGAACCAAAGTGAGGGCCGAAAGGTGTTTGGTCGGAAGGCTCACGAATATAACGCGCGCGTACAGGTGGTACATATCGCTTGTCTAGTTGATTTTGCCCACTGGCCCGGAGGTCGCACCTACCGGGCTATTCGTCATGAAGTAGTTGGATGTCCCGACTATATACGTAACATGATTACAGTAACTAGCGGCTAAAGTGTGTTCATTTAACATAAAACTCGCTCACGCTACGTACAAAGAAAATTCCGATTACCGTCTTTTTTAGACGATGTCTGTGCGGAAGGAATGTATCTTGCGTTGGACTATATATTAAAACTTTCTTACCATGCTGGTTAAACGTTCAACTTGTTCAGGATCATAATGTGAAAAGAACAAAGTTTCTCTTCTATCTAAAGCAGCAATGGCATCCATATCCTCCTTTGATAATTCAAAATCAAATACATCAATATTCTGTTTCATTCTTTCCTTATTCACCGTTTTAGGAATCACTGATACACCAATTTGAATCAAGTATCTTAAAGCAACTTGGGCACTGGATTTATTGTATTTATCTCCAATTACGTTTAATGTTTCATTACCAAATAAGTTGTTTTTTCCTTCAGCAAAAGGTGCCCAGGCCTGGATTTGCACTCCATTTTTCTTCATAATTTCTCGAGCCTTTACTTGTTGATTAAATACATGTGTTTCAACCTGATTTACTGCTGGAACAATTTCATTGAATTTAATCAGGTCGATTAATCTGTCTGGATAGAAATTACTTACACCTATTGCTCTTATTTTTCCTTCCTTATTTAGTTCTTCCATAGCACGATATGTTCCATAATAATCATTAAACGGCTGATGAATTAATAATAAATCTACATAGTCAAGCTGAAGTCTTTCTAATGATCCTTCGATAGATTTTTTTGCATTTTCATATCCATAAGTAGAAATCCAGATCTTTGTAGTAATGAATAATTCCTCTCTTGGAACCCGGGATTTTCTAATGGCTTTTCCTACAGCCGCTTCATTTCCGTAGCCCTGAGCAGTGTCGATTAAGCGGTAACCTACCTCTATTGCATCCAGTACACACCTTTCACATTGTTCATGATCTGGAATTTGGAACACCCCATATCCCAAAATTGGCATTTTCACACCATTGTTTAATTCTACGTACTTCATACTCCCATTTCTCCTTTATTAATATTTGAAGGAAGGTTGTCTTTCGAATTCAGACTGCTCTAACTAAACTCGCGACGACGAGGCAATGAAAACCACAGTCCATCTAGCCACTCCAACTGCTGTACCGTTAACTTTTCCATGTCAGCAGCGCGTAGGCTCGCGTCCAATTGCTCCGGACGGCTCGCACCAATAATTGCGGATGTGATTCCCGATTGCTGTATGACCCAACGCACGGCTGTCGTGACCGGATCAAAGTTGTGTTCTCGGCACCAAGATTTGTATCGTTCAACAGCGTCGAACTGCGCCTCTTGCCAATAACGTTCCTGATACAGTGAACCCGCATTGTTTTCAAGTCCGAAACGAGTCCCCTCTTCGACACTTGAATTCTTCGTGTAACGGCCCGTCAGCATGCCTCCCGCAAGCGGGTTGTAACTAATAATGCCAAGCCCTTCATCAAGCGCCATCGGAACCAAGTCGTCCTCAATCATCCTAAACAACAAATTGTAGCGCGGCTGCACGCTCACGATGCGGGCGTAATTTTTTCTGTCCCCAATTCCGTTGGCTTTTGCCACTTGCCAAGCACGCCAATTGGATACTCCTATGTAACGGACCTTACCTTGCTCAACGAGATCATCAAACGCACGTAACGTTTCATCCAAGGGTGTGCTTGGATCGAATTGGTGAGCTTGATAAAGGTCTAGATAGTCCGTTTTTAGGCGGCGAAGGCTATCTTCAACGGCGGTTATGATATGCCTCCTGCTTAACCCTCTATCATTTGCACCAGGTCCCATCGCACCAAAGCACTTTGATGCCAGCACCACTTTGTCTCGTTTACCTTCTAACCATTCCCCGATAATCGACTCGGTTGCACCCGCAACAGCGTAGGAAGCCCTCCCAATGGGATACACGTCTGCTGTGTCGATAAAACTCACACCGGCATCAAACGCCTTATCAAGAATCTCAAAAGAGTTTTTTTTGTCTGCCTGATTTCCGAATGTCATCGTGCCCAAACATAGAATCGTTACTTTTAATCCAGTTTGTCCTAATGAACGAATTTCCATAATAATTCACCTCTCCAAGAAATTTTATTATTCTATCATCATTATCCAAAAATTATTAAGCCGTAGTTCACTCCGTGGCCGTATATATCATGGTGTTCATGGTTGTTGGATTTGGGATAACGTGAAGTTGGGGCACGTCATGAACATAATTTTATTATGCCATAATTGAAAAAGAGAGCGTTATCCTAATCGTCTTAAATGTTTGCCTAATCCTCTCACATCATTAGTCTCGATAATGATAGAATCAAGCATTGTGAAATTCGGATAAACAACTGCGTTTGCCGAAATTTCCATCATACCCCCATGCTCCAATTCCTCAACGGATTGCAGCGCAAAATACGATCCCGTATCTGCATGAATCGTTTTTGTAATTCTTTAGTCGGATTCTGCGGTAATTACAGTACTATTCACAAAGCTTGAGTTTTCGGAGAACCCCTCTCCATCTCCAAAAACGTCACTTTTTCTGTAATTTTCAGTTTACCTTTAATTCATCCCTGTCGGGAATGAGATAATGTTCTTGTCAAAATCGGGAATGGGATCAAGTTCTTGTCATTAGGTTTTGACAAGAACTTGATCCCATAAAACAAAAAAGCCGCGATTTAGGGACTGTTGACAAAGTACTGCTAGGGATTAAACTCCCTAGCCGTGCTTCAACTTTTGGCGTATTTTCTCATGAATTGTTGCGATTTGTGGTGGCTAACTTCCCCCTTATACCGCTCTTATCATACGTTTTATGTTTAAAGCCAATGCGGAAAAAAGGCAATGTTCGGTGGCGTTCCGAATGCCCTTCTTGTAGGTCTGCGTGAGGTTGTGACATCTTTTCATGGTTCCAAAACTACCTTCACACCACACCCGCCTTGCTTCTTGAATTCTCTTGTATATGCTTGTTTTGGAACGTGCTACATTTCGTTCTTTTGCTTCTTGAAATAATGGGCGTTGAATCGTCTTCCGAGTACCTGTCTTACCGAAGCAGTTCGAACGTAATGGACATACTTTACAATCTTTGCTTTGTGAGGTGTAAACCTTACTGTAAGTCTGCCTTTCCGTACGCCAACTAATATGCGAAAAGTGGAGTGATCTCCCTTCCGGACACTTATACGTATCATGCTTTTTGCTGTAAATAAATCCCATCTTTTGCATGTGCGCTTCGTCAGAATCTATAGGTGTTATGTACCCTTCAATCTCAAGTTTTTCAAGAGCATGATGAACCGCAGAGCGATCGTAGCCTTTGTCTGCTCCAACCTTTTGGATTTGTAATTGAAACTTGTCTTTTTGCTCTCTTAAGCGAGCTGTAAATGGTTCGTGGTCATTCATATTTGCTGGAGTGACATGTACGTCTGTAATAATTCCATGGTTCACGTCAATAGTGGTATGAGCCAGGTAGTAAAAGCCTTTTGGTTTATTCTCTCTGTTTAACAGCCCTGCCTCACGGTCGGTTTTACTCTGTGTTACCTCCTTCTCTGGAAGTTCCTCTTTCCGTTTTCTCCCACGTTTTTTCTTATTCGGATCATCATCATGACCACTTTCAATTCGACGAGCTTCTTGCTCTAGTTCTTCGAAATATTCTAATGGTTTCTTCTCAATAACTACCTTTTCTGTTTTGTAAGTCGAAGCGTTCGCCTTAATGTGAGTGGAGTCAACAACTACAACTCTCCCGTCACGATACCTTTCGTTATACACTCCGAAACAATGTGATCGAAGATCTCTTGGAATATTTCACTGTCTTTAAATCTTCTGCGACGGTTCTAACTTAACGTGGAATGGTCAGGGACAGTCTCACCCAGATCTAAACCTAGAAACCAACGATAAGCTAAATTTACAGTGATTTCTTGCTCTAACTTTCTTTCTGAAGGGATTCCGAACAAGTATCCAATGAGTAACATCTTCATGAGGAGAACGGGGTCAATTGATCTCCGTCCAAAAGGAGAGTAGAGATGCTGCACTTTTTCATAAAAAAAAGTAAAGTCCACTTTTTTTCGAATAGCACGCAATAAGTGGTCTTGAGGCACGAGGTCATCTAGGCTTATATACATCAATTGGTTTTGTTTGGCTCCATCTACACCCATCATAGGATTACCCTCCAAAGTAAAAAAGACCGTATAGAAATAAATTCTACACGGCCCTCCAAAAAACCTATTAATTGATGCGTTTGTCAACAGTCCCATTTACGCGGCCAATAATGAGATAATGTTCTTGTCACCCGACATTATTTTAACAGCTTCAAAACACCAAATTGCTTTAGGTGGTAGTCTATATGCTTATAAGTTCCTTTTCCCCATTGATCAGGCAGCCATAAGGATTTGAAGAATAAGACGTTTTTCAATCTTGTATTTTTATACAATACACATGTGCCTCAGTATTATTACAATAATTTCCTCTTGAGGTCCACGAACCACGTAGCCTTCTTGCAACAATGAATTCAACGCGTTGTCCATAGTACAAAGTTCAGGCAAAAGCGAATACTCTATGCCCTGTAGTCATCGCTTTTCCAATCCTTAATCGCTTTCTTAATATCATTTGGGCTTAAATTTTCCAGGACCGCTTTTTTGCAAAGTTCAACGAATTCGGAATCGCTAGCAAAACGCAGTGCAATAATTTGTTGAAGTGTGAGCCTTGAATCCATCGTTTGTCCCGTTAACACATAGTGGCGAAAATTTTCTTCCACTCGAATTGCTCTGTCCTGAGCTTTCAATGGATAATTTCTAATAACAAAAAAATTAATAGTAATAAGATACACAAAAGTAAGCAACATAAGTATGACAGAGAGGGTTAGTCCCTCTTTTATTATATTAAAGATGTTTGCTACTAACATAACCAGTAATACAACGGGTAAAAAGTAGTGAAATGGCGCGTGATATCTGCGGTGATTTGCGAAATTTTGTTTTGTCATGGTAATCCTCCATCTTTTTTTGGTCTTCCAGTAGCACTTTTAATTAGACACCTTGCTCCAAATATTTCTTAAAGTTGACTCCTAAAGAACTGCTCCATCCATTATTATGATTTTCAGCTTGATCCTTCGTTGAGAAATTCTCGTGCGTAACTACAAGCTCAGTTCCTGCACCTTGTTCAACAAATATGATTGTTACAACCGTATCCTCTTGTTCTTCGCCAGATCCTTCATGCTCCCACTTCCAGGTAAATACCAGCTTCTCATTTGGGATAACCGCTAAATATTTGCCACCAATAATATGATTTGATCCATTAGGAGCTTGCATGATGAAGCGGTAAACTCCCCCTTCAACAACATCCATTCGATCAATAGTAGTATTGAATCCTTCTGGGCCCCACCATTGTTTCAACTGCTCTCGTTTCGTCCACGCTTGAAATACTCTTTCTCTATTGGCCTTATAGTAATAATTGAGTTGCAGTGTAAATTTGTTTGCTTGCATTGTAATCATAATTATTTAGCTCCTTTAATCATCCGTTGAATTTTGGTCCAGAAAGCGCTCAAGTCTTGATAATTGCGAAGTCCAGAATTGCCTTAAATCCGTTAACCATTGATTTGCACAGTCAATTGATGCTGGATTTATATAGTAATAACGAAACCTCCCTTCTTTGCGCACTGAAACTAACCCAGATTTTTCTAGTACCTTTAAATGTTTTGATATTGCAGGTAAAGACATCTCGAAAGGCTCGGCTAATTTCATGACTGTCATCTCGCCTTTGGCTAACTGTGAAATTATTGCTCTTCTCGTCGGATCGGAAAGAACTGAAAAGACATCGTTTAAGATTTCTTCACTATAGCATTTAACCATGTGGTTAAATATAATGTTTTTCTATTCGCTTGTCAATCTGTCCACATTTCTTAATATTGGTTCTATATAAGTTGAATTAAACTCTTTCCTATCATTTGGAAAGGATTTCTACCCATCATACGTCGAAAAGGTAAAGACCAACTTTATAAACGGGTGATGGCGATGGAAGTAAATAAGGATCTACAGGAAGTTGAGAAACGACTAAACAGGAAAAGGATCGCCGAAAGTTCGAACGCTATCAAACCATACGTTTGTATTTACTTGGGCACGACAAGAATCAAATTGCCACCCTGATTGGAAGAACAGAGCGTACGGTAAGAAACTACTTAAAGCTCTATCTGAAATTCGGCTTAGATGGACTGCCAATGAAATTCTCTCCAGGTCGTAGCGTGCGACTTACAAAGGATCAGCAGGCAGAGCTTAAAAAAACCATCATCAACTCCCTTCCCCACGAGGTTGGATTTACCGCAAAATTCAACTGGACCCTTGAACTGATTGGGGAGTTCATTAACCGAGAGTTCGGGAAGAAATACTCCATCAAAGGAGTATCCTTGTTGATGCATCGTTTGGGTATGAGCTACACCAAGCCAACGTATACCTTGGCAGCTGCTGATGAAGAGAAGCAAAAAGAGTTTGTCGAAAAAACCTTTCCAGGGTTAAAAAAATCAGGAAAACAGCGAAATTGATCATCTTTTGTTTGAAGATGAAGCCATGATCCGTGATTATCAAGCTCTTCAGCATACATGGTTTGAAAAAGGAAAGCAGCGAATCATCAAAACCACGGGTAAGCATCATGGCGTAAAGTTATTTTCAACAGTTGACTACGTTACGGGCAACATCGTTTGGCAAGAAGATGAAGAATATACGGCTGAAAAGTTCTTAGCGTTTCTGCAGAAAGTCGTCACGGCTTATCCAACAGGTAAAATAGCAATGGTGCTGGATAACGCCAGAATTCATCATGCGAAACTGCTGGAATCGTTTCTCGAAGAGCAACAAGGACGGCTTAAACTAGTTTTTCTGCCACCATACAGCCCTGAACTTAATATCGTAGAAGGACTATGGAAATGGTTGAAGGCGGATGTCGTGAATAATGTCTTCTACCACACTGTCGCCGAAATCCGAAAAAACGTGCATTCATTCATGGAACAGATCATGAAGACTCCCCAAAAGATTGTCGATCGGCTCTGTATCAGAATGGAATCAGGAGATCTACTGGAAGATCAATAATACAACTTATATACATTAAATGATTTTCAATTTATCACAAAAAATATACCTTCTAATTTATTATTGAACAGTATTTTAAAGATGCGCTTGATTTGATTGTTATATTTTTCCCATTTTTAGGGTTTATAGTTCGTCGTAAAGCCCTTTTTGGTAACATTCCCGTTAAATGAAAAAAGGCTGCTCGCGGCAAGCTCCTCCACTATCGTACCCGTCGTATTATGAGTTCAGCCAGTTTTTTCCTGGTTGAACTCTTTTTCTTTAAGGAGTTTAGTACGGTAGCCGGGGTAGAACGATCGTACCCGTGGGAAATTAATCCCGTCACTAAAACTGTTCGCCCCTACTTGTAGAAACCATGTTTAAGCTGGTTGGGACGATTGATCCCGTCAGTAAACAAAACCTCTAGTTACCCTGAAGGGAATCGTTGGACTGAGAAATAATCCGATTTAAGAAGAGACCACCTTTTGAAGCGGTCTCTTCTTTTTTTGTTACAGGATTTGGAATATTATCATTTCATTGGGCAGATACTACAATAATGAACTCATACTATTCCTTCCAAGGGGGATTCCCAAATGCCTCAAAAGAATTTGCCCTTTGCTCTTGTCATGATGACCTTGATGATGTCCGTCGGTCTTATGAATCACGTTGAACTGGTTCCGTTACTATTAGAGACGGTACAAAGGGACGCCTGGATCAGCATCCTCTTATTGATCGCGCCCATCTGCCTATTCATGCTTCCAGTTTACTACATCTGCAAAAAAACGAGTGGTCGGACGATTCAAGATTGGATTAGGATCACTTATGGCTTCCTACCTTCCATTCTCTTTCGGGGATTATGGATCGTTTATTTTATCTTTTTCGTCTTCGTCGCTCTAAATGATACGATCACGTGGACCCATATTTCCTATTTGCCCCATACCCCCATTCTTGTCATCGCCTTTTTCTTATGCGGGTTATGCGCTGTGGTCAGCGTATTTGGAGTACGCATGATCATGATTGCATGTGGCATTTTTTTGCCGACAGTCTCTTTGCTCGGCTTCTTCATTGCCTTTGCTAACATTCCGAATAAGGATTACTCCAACATCTTTCCCCTATTTGAAAATGGCTGGAGTCCCATCCTGAAAGGACTGATTTATGTTGGCGGCGGATTAACGGAGATGATTATCATTATTTTTCTAAGCGGTCATGCTACCAAAAAATCATTTGCTTATTATATTTCACTTGCTCTGTTGCTCGTCTGCTTGGCCTTTGGTCCGACCATTGGCTCCATCAGCGAATTTGGTCCAATCGAGGCCGCCAAGCAGCGATACCCCGCATTTGAGGAATGGCGGCTTCTGCATGTCGGACATTTTATCGAGCATATGGATTATTTGTCCATTTATCAGTGGATCACCGGCGCATCCGTGCGAATATCTCTTGGCATGTGTCTTATTCTTGATTTGGCCCATTTGAATAAGCGGCGCCCTCGAGCATTAGCCGCTGCAGCAATTGGTGCGGGCTTCATGTTCTCTAACCTTCTACAAATCAGTGATTACGAATTCATCTTATTTTTACGGCACTGGTATTTTCCTGGGGTATTGCTATTCCATTTATTGATGGTCGTCCTCCTGATCGGACTTATCGCTTTATCGAGGCTAAAGAACGTAACAACCTAGTCTAAAAAGGTGGTTTAACTATGCTGCAGCAAGATCCTCACTCCAAGAGCACCATTGGCTCTTTAGAAGAGCATTCCATCCGGCAGTTGTTCAAAAATAGCCACGATGTTCAAATTAATAAAGTGTTAATGACCTTTCAGAAATCATCGCATAGCGTGATTCTAATCTACTGCACCGGCTTAGCCGACCACAAGCAAATCAATAATTTTGTATTGCTTCATTTGGAGAGTATGATTGAGCTTCATCCGGACGAGCAATCGCTCGATAGCTTCGGTCCTTTACGATTGAGAAAGCTGAATAAGGATGACGAAATCGACACGCTAACAGCGGATGTGTTTACTGGAACCCTAATCGTTTATTTAGAAAATTCACGGACCTTTTATTCCCTGGGAATCGTCGATGCTCCGAAACGCAATCCCGAGGAATCCGCGTCCGAGGTCTCCATCAAGGGGGCACGCGACGGTTTTACGGAAGATTTGGCGACCAACGTTGCTTTGGTCCGTCGCAGAATTAAATCGGCCACCTTATGCTGTGAATATTTTACGATTGGCCGGCGGAGTCAAACCCGAGTCGCATTATTATACGTGAGCGATATCGCGAATGCCGAGTTGATTCAAGAAGCCAAAGCGCGCCTTAGTAAAATTGATGTGGATGTACTGCATAACAGCAGCCAGCTGGAAGTCTTGCTTGCTGATACTTCGATGTCACTTTTTCCACTAATCGATTATATCGGGCGTCCGGATTATGTGACCGAAAGCTTAATGGTCGGGCGATTTATATGTTTAGCCGACGGCTCACCCAATGCCATTATTGCTCCTATCACGTTCACCGAGATTCTCAAAACACCGGAGGATCTATATTTACCTTTTCAATTTGTTTCCCTGGAAAGGCTCCTTCGAATATTGGGTTTTTTTACCGGCGTTCTGCTGCCGGGCTTCTGGATTGCCTTATCCGTTTTCAATATCGACCAGATTCCGTTCTCCCTGCTGGCTACAGCAAAAATAAACCGGGCCGGCCTCCCGATGCCTTCCACACTCGAATCCTTTCTAATCGTGCTCCTATTCGAAGTGTTTCGGGAAGCAGGCATTCGGCTGCCCAAATCGGTCGGTCAAACGGTGGCCGTTGTCGGCGGGCTGATCATTGGAGACATGTCTGTCAAGGCAGGCATTACCTCTCCGGTCATGATCGTGGTCGTATCGATCTCTACGGTCGCCTCATTTATGCTGATTAACCAAAACTTGAATGGAACGGCGACGATCTTTCGATTTTACGTTCTTCTCATGTCCTGCCTAATGGGCATATTCGGGTTTATGCTTTCTTTTATCTGCATTGTCTTTTATATGTCTGCCTTGGAATCGTTCGGCATTCCCTACATGTCCCCGTTGTCTCCGCCGATTTGGAAAGATATGATTCCTGCTATAGTGAGAAGGCCTTTGTATTCCATGAAAAAGAGACCCCGCATGCTGCAACCCAAAGATGCCACCCGTCAAGGAGATGATGCTTCTTGAGCTTCGGACGATTATTCGTACTGCTTCTCAGCTGCAGCCTGCTCCTCACGGGTTGTTGGGATCGAAGAGAGCTTCAAGACACCGTGTTCGTCGTCGCCCTTGGAGTTGATTATAAAGATGGACAATATATCGTTTCCTCCCAGCTG
This sequence comes from Paenibacillus cremeus, assembly GCF_007786445.1. GTDB lineage: Bacteria > Bacillota > Bacilli > Paenibacillales > NBRC-103111 > Paenibacillus_G > Paenibacillus_G cremeus. Next base: position 13,382 of record NZ_VNJI01000086.1, read on the forward strand.
ATTGATTTCAATAATGTAGCCAAGCATGGGACGGGGGAAAAGGTTGCGGAAAGTACCTGGATCGGTACGGCCTCCGGAAGCAACCCGTTTAGCGCTTTTCAAAAGCTAAATGAAATTACATCCCAGCAGCAGCTGTATTTAGGACAGGCAACAGCTCTTATCTTAACCAGCCGCGCGATCGAGCAAAATGTAGAGGACATTCTAGAAGCGCTGTACCGTTATCGGGAGCTTCGGTATAACGTCTGGTTATATGGGACGGAAGAGCCCCTAATCCCATTGTTCGGTTCGGATGCACTAATCGGTCTCTCGCCTGAATTGACTGTCATCCACAATCCTAAACCGGCTTCCGCCAAAATAGCTCGGACTCGGCCCGTCTCTGTCAGACAATTCCTTAAAGCCTATAGAGATCCTGGGGAAACGGCATTTATTCCCTCTCTTTCGATGCATACCATGTGGAAGACAAAGGATAAGACCATTCCTGTGGCCTATATCGACGGATTGTATGCCTTTTATCAAAAAAAGTATAAAAAGAAGTTTCTGCTTTCTCAAGCCGAAGGTATTCGCTGGATGGGTAAGCCCTCGGAGGAAATTTTTTTGGAGGTGAATAAGGAGCAGCAATTTCAAGCTGCATTTATGGTGAGGAGCATTCAACAGAGCGTGAAGTGGAACTATGAGAATGGAATGCTGCAATATAATATGGACTTAAGAATCAAAGCGAGTATGGAGATGGCAAACGGTCGATTTACCAAAGAGGAACTGACAGCGGCCGTGGACAAAACGATACGCAAAGAAATCATGGATACCTTTCAGCTAGGACAACAATCGAACACCGACCTGCTGAATTTGGGCGAGAAAATGTACAAGTACGATCTTCCCCAGTGGCGTGAAATTTACCGTTCACCGGAAGTCAAGCCGGCATTGAAGCTGAATATCCACTTATTCTTAGAGCATTCCGGAACCTATAAGGCGGATAGCAATAAACAGCAAGCTCCCGAATGATCGAGAAGCTTGCTGTTCGACTACGCTGTACGCTTATTTGGACTGAATGTAGCCTTCCTATGCGACATCCCTACGAATTTAAAATCGTAAACCGAATCCTCTCGCAGTCGGCCGATCGACACACCCATCCCGTTCTCAATATCGCGATCCAGTTTCGTCCCTAAGGTAATACCTTCGGGCATAAGTTAAAAACATGTCGTATTTGTTCCCATCTCAGCCCTATAAACTCATCGAAATTTACATCCGGTTGAGCTATTGCCTTGCGGTGGCGGGAATCAGGTCTAACCATCCGTGTACCAGAATAAATTTAATTTGAATAAACGGTCCGATAATGCGGTGTTGACAGTGAAAATTCATGTTGCCGATACCGGAGAGACACTTGCCGCGATCGCCCGAAAATATAACTTGCCGATGCAGGGGCTCCTCTCATCCAATCCGCATATCGCCGGAGCGGATCTTTTGTCAGAGCCTTCAGCTCCTACCCACTCCACAACACTTCCGTCCTTAAAGGTTAAGCCTTCCGGGAGATTTGTGTCTTGTTGTCGGCTACTTTGCCGTTCATTAAAAAATTGCCAAACTCCGTGCGACAGGCCGTTGCCTGTTGCAGTCCAAGTTACGCTTGTAATTTTGCCGCTTACCCTTCTAATTAACTCAACTTTCGCAGCTTATATCAGCCAATAAAACCTTGATATAGCTGGGCAAACCGGCAATCCACTGCTGGACTTGACTGATAAGAGTAGACTTCTCCCGTTTCGTTTTGGTCTGGCT
>NZ_VNJI01000087.1 GCF_007786445.1 Paenibacillus cremeus
TCAGTGAAATCATCTGCGGATTTAGGAGCTGTGGCAGCCATTGCTACAGACGAAAACATCGAGAATGCCAATGCAAGAGAGAGAATGGAAGATACTTGTTTTTTCATATGTTGTATGGCCTCCAGGTTGTTTAAGTTTTTTGTTGTTGCAGCCGTCGTTCTTCTTGGCCACGAGATTGAGTATACTATGTGCTATACGATTTATCATGCTATAAATGTTGACAATCGTGTATAATTCTCACATGGAAACGCAAATACGCCCTTGAATCAAGGGCGATGTTTGTGTTTCTTCATTATATGCATCTAAATCGTACCTTCTGGGGAAAATGTCCAGAGAGGTGTGATACTTTATGTCGATTGAAAAATGGATTGCAGACTTGCCTATACATAACGAGCTGAACGCTTTAGAAATCAATACGCCTATCCAGACCTTTAAGCTTTACTACATCAACACGATCTGTGATCAAGCCAAAATTGAAAAGCTTCTAATAACCCCTCTCTACTCCATTCACGAGCAAGTAGAATACATCCAGTCCCTTTGTGTAAGTAACGAAGTCACTTCAACAAATGAACTCTACTCATACTTAATTAGAGGTAAAGCGCTAATCGTTTGTTCCGTTGCCGACTATTACTTTTTTGACGCAAACCAAGTACTTAACGACAAGCCTGGCGATACGACCATGGAAACGACGATCCTAGGCTCCCAGATTGCTTTGAGCGAAGAGATTAAAACCAATGTGAACTTAATTCGTCATCGGTACCCGTCCGAGGGCTTTCGATTAGAAGAATTCGAATTAGGGAAAGTATCCAGGACCAAGGCCATGATCTTGTATGACTTACATTTAGTTAACCCCATGGTACTAGCCGAATTAAAACGAAAGCTGTCCAAAATTAAAGTAGGGATGGTCCAAGCGACCGGACAGCTGGAGAAGCTCATTAATAACAAAAAGAGAAGTCTCTTTCCCACGATGATGATTACCGAAAGACCTGACAGGGTCGCCTTAAATTTATCGCACGGAAAAATTATTGTCATCCTTGATGGCACACCATTTGCCTTGATTTTGCCTGCAGTATTTTACGATTACATGTCAGCCATGGATGATTTGTATTTACAGTATTGGGTGTCCAAAGGGCTCATCTTATTACGCTATATCGCTTTATTTATTGCCATTACGCTTCCGGCCATATACATATCCGTGATTTCGTTCAATCCGGAATTTTTCCGCGTTCAGCTTACGCTCTCCATTGCAGGGAGCCGTGCTGCTGTGCCGTACCCCTCTTATCTGGAAGTGATCTTTATGCTCTTTATGATTGAGGCGCTGACGGAGGCCAGCATTCGATTGCCGAAATTTATTGGCGGGACAGCCACAACGGTCGGTGGGCTGATCCTCGGTCAAGCCGCCCAACAAGCGGGATTAGTCAGCAGCATCATGATTATTATTACCGCAGCCGTTACGATCTCAAACTTTGTCGTCCCTATCAACGCCATGAGCTTCTCCATTAGAGCCTTAAGGTATCCACTAATCGTTCTCTCCAGCTTATTCGGGCTGGTAGGGGTCATTGTCGGGTTGTTCTGTCTTATCTGCTACCTTGCCAACCTGCAGAGCTTTGGTCAGCCGTACTTAAAGTTATTCATTGACGAAGCGTCAACCAGCTTAAATTCGACTCCACCGAAGGGAATCGTTGAATGAATCGATATTTTTATTATCCCATCGCCATGTGTATGCTGATGAACACGATTATTTTTGTACCGAACATATTACTTGCGCGCAAGGAGAAGGGTGCCCTATTGGGCATGCTGTTAAGCCTGATTATCGGGCCTCTGTTGGGTTATATTTTTACAAAATCGTTTTCCCGGTTTAAAAAGAAGGGACTTCCCGAAGTATTATCGCAATTCGTCCCTAAATACGTCATGGTGCCTGTCCTAGCCTATTTAAGCTGTATGTGGTTTGCTGCCGGAAGCATTGTAATCGTAACCTATACCCTTGTTATTAAGCGCTATATTATGCCGGATATGCCTCAGGAGCTGTTGTTATTATTTTTTATGGCGGCCGTGTGTTATTGTGCATTAAAGCCAACAAGAACGGTACTGTATCTGCTTGAAGTAATCTTAATGATCAGCGTTCCTCTAATCGTTATTATTTTGGTGAAGGCCGTTAGTAACGAGTACTTGAGCTGGTATGCCATTTGGAACGTAGCTAGCGATTATGTGTTTACGGTGCCCAATACGGATGTCATGTCTGCGGCGACGTATATTTTTAGCGGCTATTTAAACCTGGTCGTGTTCAACAAAGAATTGGGCGGACAATTTACTCTAAAGCAATTCTGGGCGGTTCCTATCCTGGGCTTCGGGGTTCTGATGACGTCCTTTTTTATCCCCATTGGCTTTCATGGAACGATCGGGATCGATAACTACGTTTACTCCTGGATTTCTACTGCGGATTCGATGCGATCGGAGTTTGGATTCGTGGAACGCGTGATGTATTTATTTTTACTGTTGTATTTAAACCTATCACTGATTTTTACTACCGTTAGCTGGCATGTGGGATATCAATTAGCGAACAGCCTCTTCGCCAAGCGCGGCTTGATAGGGTACGTTCTGCTCGGCTTGATGATCATGATTACCATTGGGCTCATTCATTATTTTAGTGAAAAGGACTTTCTGACGATCGGAACCAAATGGCTAAATGTTCGATTGTACAGCGAGGTTCTTCTGGTGATGTTTATCTATTACCTTTCTAGAAAAGGGAAGCCCATATGAAAAAGCTGCTCCTTATTTTTATAATGCTGGTATCTACGACAGGCTGCATAAAAGTGGGGTTCAAGGATGTAGACAAACGTTTTTTTGTACTGGGCTTTGGGGTGGATAAAACGGAACATGAAAACAGCCCATATAAAGTGACGTTAAAGCTGGGAATCCCATCTTCAAAAATTGAGCCCGGCCAAGCCAAATCGCAGCTGATTACCCAAGAAGCCGACAATATTCCGGACGCGATTCGGATGCTCAAGTCCAAGGTCGATAAAGAGCTGGATTTTGGCCATGCCAAAATGCTAATCATCGGTGAATCCCTAGCTAAAGAGGACGTGAGAGCACCTATCGACTTTTTTATCCGACGAAGAGATATCCAGGAAATCGCCTTTGTGGCTGTGGGATCTCCCAGCGCAGCTGATATTCTTGAGGTGAATCCCAAATCGGAAATTCTGCCGGCGAATGCCTTATTTTTAAGCTTCGAGGAGGTTGCAACGGAATCGCCCTTTATTGTGACGGAGTATTTGTTTGATTTTTATCGGAGAATGACCGAAAAAGGGCTAGACCCCTACATGCCCATTATCAAAACCGAAAATAACTTGTACAACATTAACCAGGTCGGGGTTTTTGATAAGCAAAAAATGCGCGCGATTTTAACGCCGGAAGAAACAAGAGCATTCAAGCAATTGTTAAGGAAATTTGCAAAATCCAATGTTTCGGCCCGATCCAAGAAAGTAGATTTTTCGTTATCCATTGAACAGTTCAAATCCAATTTCATGTTCGATGCTAAGGATGAGAAAAAATTACAGATCAAAATCAAAATGAGAGGTATTGCCGAACAATCCAACGCCCCGTTGTTTCAAGCCGATTGGAGCGAATACGAAAAGCTGGTGGGAAGCGCTGCACGTGAACGATTTTTAGCCGTATTACAAACGTTGCAAAAAAACAAAGTCGATCCTTTGGGTTTGGGGCTGATCTATAGAGCACATCACTACAGTGGTGAGAAGGATTGGGAGAACTGGCAGGGGATTTATCCGAGCTTGAAATTTGACGTACGAGTAAATGTCAAAATGTCGGGTACGGGGGTTATTAAATAAAACGGATACGATAAGCCTCATCTCGGTTGAACCGGGGTGGGGCTTTTGTGTAGTCACGACCTTGTAACAACGATAATCATTACGTTAGATCTTGGCTCTGACACGTAATAATCTTAAGCGAACCGCTGTGTTCTCAATGCAAAGATTATTTTTTTAATCCCTACGTGCTTATAAACTAAATGTAAGTTCAGAAGGGGGGCATTGCATGAGCAATGATGGTCGGTAACTCACGCAGGCAAACAACTAAAGCATATAGGAGGACTCAATGAACGGGAAACGCTTATTAAGTATGATCGTCACATCGGCACTTTTCTTCAATTTATTATTCTCGGGGCTTCCTGTGTTCGTTCCGGCCGTACAAGCCGCCGATGAATACACAACCACCGATAGTATTAACGATGACTATGAAGGTATGACAGGCCGTACGGATCTGGAAGCGAGCGGCTATGCGATCACACCTAATCCGGGAACGTCTGCTAATGATATTACCGTTATTGATGCGAGCAGCATAGCGAATCCGACGGTGAACAACGATAAGACGGGTAAAGTGATGCAGGTTGTGGATACGGGCAGCAGCGACAGCAAATTTGTTCGGACCCTGCCTTCGTCTCTTACCGGCCTAGTGACCGTTGAATTCGATTGGCGCGTGGAAAAAATAGGGTTGGACAGCCATGGCTATAAGGTGATGCGTGTAGAAAATCAGTCTGGAGCTGCGCTGCTGGAGCTAAGGCTAAGCGATAGCGGGACGAACTTGTCTCAATACTTGTACAGCACGGGCTCGAATAAAAAAGTAGTGGCAGGCTATCAAAAGGACGTATGGTATCAAGTCAGACTTGAAGTCGATACGGTTGCGAAAAAAGCGCAAGCCTATGCACGAGCCGGTTCGACGGGCAGCTTCTTGACGGCCGGGCAATTTGACTTCTCAGAAGCTGCGGCCAGTTCCGCTGCGGAGGTTTCTAAACTTACGGGCTTTACCACCACGACTCAGACCTCCAGCATGTACTATGATAATTTGAAGGTGTACACCAAAGTAGCACGTCCAGCCGCACCGACAGGATTGACGGCTGTTGCGGGTAATGCAATCGTTAATTTGTCCTGGACAGCAACAAGCGGGATGAGCTATGCCGTTAAGCGTTCGGTTACTAACGGAGGTCCATACACCATCGTTCAGTCCGGTATTACAACAGGCTCTTACGTGGACAATGGGCTAAACAATGGCACAACCTATTATTATGTGGTGTCCGCAAGCAGTAACGGTTTGGAGAGTGCAGACTCCTCGCAAGCTGCGGCTACGCCGCAGCAGCCGCAACCGCCAGCCAAGCCTACTGGGCTGACTGCCGCCGCGCAAAACAGCCAGGTCAAATTGAACTGGACTGCGGCAGCCGGAGCCCAGAGCTACACGGTTAAATATGCAACGGTTAGCGGTGGTCCTTACACCTCTGTCGCAGGCGCTGCAACCAACTCGTACACCGTAACAGGTTTAACGAACAATACACCGTATTTCTTTACGGTTTCCGCCGTGAATGATGTCGGCCCGAGTGGAGACGCAGCCGAGGTACAGGCCACACCGGTGCAATCGCCGCCGCCGCTGCCGCCTACAGGGGTAAAGGCTGCTGCAGGCGATGCAAAGGTAAACGTGTCTTGGAGCGCGGTAAGTGGAGCAACCAGCTACAATGTGAAACGGAGTATGAACGGCCAGAACTTTACGACGGTGGCCGCAGGCGTGACAGCGACGAGCTACTCCAATACCGGCTTGACTAATGGTACGACCTATTACTACGTTGTTACAGCTGTCAACCTCGACGGGGAAAGTGTCAACTCAGCGGTTGTCTCCGCTGCACCCACACCGGTGGATGCTTCGAGTCCTACGTTATCCAAAAGTGGAGGCTGGTTTGAAACCGCCTATGTGGAATGGGCGCCTGTAAGTAATGCTCAGGGCTATAACGTATATGTTAAGCCTGTAAATGCATCGGACTCTCAATATGTACAACTGGATACTCAATTAATCCGCCGTTATCCTGCAAACTGGAGAGCTGACGCTGTAGGGCTTGCAGCCGGAGATTATGTAATGAAAGTGGAAACCGTACTGCCAGATGGTTCCAAAGCAAGTGCTGTTTCCGACATCCTATCCGTAGAAAAGTATGATAGATCCGGATTTGCTTTTTCATCTCAATCACCATTTAAAACGGGTTCAGGTGCTTACAATAACGACGGAACACTGAAGAGCGGCGCTCAAGTTATATATGTAACGTCGGCGACTGCACAAATAGTAACGCTTGATGTAATAACCAGCAGCAAAGGTACTACAACAAAAGGCACGGGTATAGGCGGAATTTTAGCCCTAAGGCAAAAAGGCTATGATAAAACACCGCTCGATTTCAGATTTATTGGAAAAGTTACAAAAGAGGATATGGGTGGAACAAGTGGACAGCTCAACTCCACTGGTTACCTTGAAGTAAAAGGTAATTCAGCTTATACCGAAATGAATATGACGCTTGAAGGCATAGGAGAAGATGCTTATGCGTATGGATGGGGCTTCCTGGTAAGAAATGCCGGCAATGTGGAATTGAGAAACATAGCCATGATGAGATTCCCTGACGATGCTTTCTCAATGGACACAAAAAATGTTAATATATGGGTCCATAATAATGATCTTTTCTATGGGGATGCAGGAAGTGATGCTGACCAAGTGAAAGGGGATGGTTCAACTGACATTAAAGGCACCTCGACGTATGTCACCATCTCGTACAATCACTACTGGGATTCCGGAAAATCCTCTCTGTCCGGTTTGAGTGAGCCATCTGAATATTTTGTAACCTACCATCATAACTGGTTTGACCATTCAGACTCTCGTCATCCGCGTGTAAGAGTAGGGACTATTCACGTTTATAATAACTACTATGATGGCGTCGCAAAATATGGGGTTGGCGCTACAACGGGAAGTTCCATCTTCGTTGAATCCAATTATTGGAGAAATGCTCATGATCCAATGATGATTTCTTTACAAGGCACGGATATTCGAGATGGTGTTGCGAACGGCACATTCTCCGGCGAAAACGGAGGTATGATTAAAGCCTACAATAATATAATTGATAATCCTAATAGCCTTATTTATGCTAATTCTGATGCAGGAACAGCTCCGGCGAATACAACATCATTTGACGCTTATCTAGCATCGTCAAGAAATGAAGCGGTTCCAAGCTCATACAAAGCATTACAAGGCGGATCGACTTATAATAACTTTGATACCTTGATCGAAACGGCAGTAAATCCAGCTAACATCGATGACGTAAACAATATTCCACAAGTTGTAACGGCAAAAGCCGGACGTCTAAATCATGGCGACTTTACTTGGCAATTTGATAACTCAGTCGATGACGCATCGTATGTCGTGAATACAGCACTGAAGAATAAAACATTAAATTACACCACTCAGCTCGTTTCTGTAGGAGGCAATTCAACCGCTCCGACGCCGCCGGCATCAACGCCAGCACCATCCGTACCAGGTTCCGTCGTTGCTTCCGCGGGCGATGCCAAGGTGACGCTTTCTTGGGCCGCCTCAACAGACGCAGCCTCTTATACCGTGAAGCGAAGCACTAGCCAAAACGGTACGTATATAACGGTTGCTTCTAATGTACCTGGGACATCTTACGTCGATTCAGGCTTAACAAATGGCACCGCTTACTACTATGTTGTATCAGCAGTGAATGCGAGCGGCGAAAGTTTGCCGTCGAATCAAGTAAGCGCAACACCTGCAGCACCTGTCAGCAACACGCTGAGTATATCGCTGCCAAGTGTACAGCCTGTTGCCGTAGGCACAGCCTTTAACATGAAGTATGGCTTGATCAACGTCTCGAGCGCTATTTTTGCACAAGATATTACGATCCTTTTCGACCGTGACAAAATAGAGTTTGTCTCTGCGGAGTCTTTGAAGGCTGGAATATCCATGATTCAGGTGAAGCAGGATACACCGGGCCAAGTTCGTCTGATCGTGGCCAGCTTGGGCCAAACGGCTGCGGTTTCGTCGGATGGGCTGTTGATCCAGCTGAATTGGAAAGCCAAAGCCCTTTCGCAAAGCACAACGACAGCGATCACGGCTCAAAATGTAGGGCTGGCGGACAGCAGCGGAAATATTACACAGGCTGCAGCTGCGTCTGTAAATGTTCAGCTGGTAAGTGGAGCCAATGTGACGGCATTGCAGGCCGCCATTACAAATGCTGAAACGTATCAAAGCTCCGCAGTAGAAGGGACGGGCGTTGGCAAATACCCTGCTGGATCCAAGGCTGCATTGCAGGCTGCGATCGATTCGGCGAAGGCGGTTTTGGCGAACAACACCTCGACGCAGCAGCAGGTAGATGGAGCGGCAGCCACACTGAATGCGACGCTGGATTCATTTAAATCGAGCGTAATTAAAGCCATACCAGGCGATTTGAATGGCAATCAAAAAGTCGATGTAGGCGACCTTGGCATGCTTGCTGCGGCTTATGGACTTAGCTCGAGTCAAGATGGCTGGAATGACAAAAAGTATATGGATTTTAACAGTGATGGCGTCATTAATATTATTGATCTAGCCTATTTGGCTAATCTTCTTCCGTAAAAAGGAGGGGAGGGCGATCCTCCCCTCGTGGAATGAACTAGAATAGCAAAAAACTTAATTCTGAAGTTTTGACCACAAAAATTAGAGAAAATATTTTTAGGCTGCCTATTGGGCGTGGATCCGGTGTTGTACTGGGCTCATGCCCTTTAATTTTGCATTAAATCGTGTGAGATTTTATTCACGACTTAGCACTGAAAAAAACATCATAAAAAAAAAATGAAATGGGGCATAGTAAAAACGCGGTAATTACTTTAATTCAAGGATGGTGTCCGTAAGTGCAAGATTGGAATAAGAACAATGAGTCGAATGGGAAGAAAATGAAATCCGTACGGTTTATAGCAAAGCAAATTGGTGTGCTGGCATTAGGATTTTCCTTGTTAGCTTGCATGCCGAATACGAGCATGGCGGCAGCTGCGCAGGGGCCGGGCCCAGAGAAAGGCGGAGGCTTTGGCGAACGCAAGGAGAAAGGCGAAGGCTTTGGCGAACGCCGAGAGAAAGGCAGAGGCTTTGGCGAACGCAAAGAGAAGGGCGGTAACGAAGGTCCTGGTGGTGGCAAAGAAAAAGGCAATATCCAAGGACCTGGCACAGGTCCAGGCGGAGCTCAAACTCCAGCCCCAGCCCCAGCCCCAGCACCGGCCCCAGCCCCAGCCCCAGGTGGCGAGGAAAAAGGTGGAACACCTCAACCAGCTCCTGAAGGGACCAAGGAAAAGGGTGGTAAAGAGAAGGGGTCAGAATAAGAAGCTAGTCAAAGCTGCTTAAATTGAAAGGGATCATCCTTCTATGGGGATGATCCCTTATTTTAACTTGGATGCGGCGAGAAAATTTTTTGGAATACATCCAACTGGTGGTGGGAAACTATTTTCTAGGATTGTGATTAGGAATATCCAGCACTACCAAACTCAAATTGAGAATCCGTAACACAGAAAATATAGATGCCCCAGAAACTGTAAGCATTTTAAGATCACCCCAAAGAATTTTTTGGAGGACTTGTAACAATGAAAATGCTTAAGGCTCTTCTTGCTACATTAGTAATATTGACGTTTAGCTCCATACCCTCATTTGCTGAGACGGCATCTTCCACGTTTGCCTATGATTCTTACCAAGCCGCTATTGAAGATAAAGTTGAAAATTTTGTTTGTAATGCGTACGATTCATTCTACAAAATCAATGCCATTTCCTTATCGATCTCTGATCTTTCGGTCAACAATAATGTGATCACAGCAGAAATTGCCGTGTCGATGAACAAAACGCTTAAAGCCAAATCCATCGATGAAATTCCTTATGCGAAGGGCCTGAAAAGCAAATCAGATGACCTCGAAGCCGTGCATGATGTAAATGCAGCTGATGCAAAGGACTACGTCAACCTTCGTAAGAAAGATCTGGTCGGATACATCGGTGCGGCTCAGGATCAAAATGACAAATTTAGAATTACAGCTAGCGTTGTTGATGGAAAACTGGATTTGAACAACGCCAAATTCGAATTTTTGAATGGCCTCGTGGATTGGGTACCAGCTACAGCCTTTATCCCCGCTAGCGAATCAGCCATGATTCAAATGGGCTATTCGGATGTGGAGGAAGGTATTAAAGTTATCAGGAAGGGCAAAGAGAAACAGCAAGCGGCTGCAGTTCAAGCTCAAAGCGTCACATATAATCGTCTTGCTGCGAGTGCTTATGCCAATTCATATACATCTGAAGTGGTATCAAGACCCTACTATGACCATAGATACTGGAATCCGAATTATGCACGGTATGAAAACGATTGCGCCAACTATGTTTCGCAAGCGATTTATGCTGGAGGCATCCCACAGGATTTTACCTGGAGGCCTGGGTATACAGCTTGGGTTAACACGGGTTTAAACATTTCTGGTGGACTCACAGATTACATGGTCCATTCCAAGGGCTATTTCTATAAGACCACAAAAATGGGTGTATCTGCAGGCGGATTTATCATTGCAACCACCCACTCTCACGCTATGTTCGTCGTAGCCAACGACGGGGTAACTCTGCTCCTTAGCTCACATACCAAAGATAGAAAACAAGCATCCTTCGCTGATTTCGACTCTTCGTTTAAGTACTACTACATCAGCTCCACAATCGTAAGCGTCAAATAGCCCACAGAGGAAACAGAAGAGATCAGAAGTGGATGTTAGGATTGTGCCTAATACTGCTGCAGTCGGTTTAAGGAGAGAGAAAGAAAAAAAGGCGAGTGGCCGCTATGGACCACTCACCTCTGTTGAATTTACTTATTGAACGTGAATTTCAGTTTGTGCTTGCTGACCATTCATAGCTGTAGCTGTCAGGTCAAAGCTTGCTACGTTAGTGCCGATTACTACCGTACCATCAGTATTAATCGTAACTTTGTCGTTGTCGGTTCCCGTAGCAGCACCCTTCAATGTTACGTGCTGTGCAGTAAACACAAGACCAAGGTAGAAGTTGTAGCTGTTTACGTCGCTGCCGCTGATGCTGATACCATACTGATCTGTAACATTCAGGTTCATCAAACCATAAGCGAGCGATGGAGCAGCCTTGTAATCAAAGTCGTTGGACAAGTTATAAGTGTTTTTGTCTGCAGTGACAGTGACTTGTACCTTCTTGTTAAGAGCTTCAACTTTGGTAACTGCTGGCATATCGGACTTCACAGTCACGGTTGTAGTAGCTACTTTCGCATTGCCTTTTTGATCCGTGTAGCTTGCGGAAATCGTTGCTGTACCTGCTTTGTTACCGATGACATATACTTTGCCGCTGCCTGTTGCGCCCATTTTAGCTACAAGCGGGTTGGAAGATGTGAACGACTTCACGAAGTCAGCCGGAATCGCTACAACATCGCCACTTGCATTTTTAACTGTGAAATTCACGCGGCGAGCAAAGTCGCTGCTTGTAGGAGAAATGATGCTGTCTTTGATATCAGCCGGAGCCGAAAGATTCAGATCGCTATCGATCACGTTGAACAAGTCTCCAACTTTGTTCAGCGAGTAAGTCAGATCTTCAGTTGTTGTTGTTCCTGTTAACGTTTTGTCAAGGGATGTGATTTCTACAGGTGTACCGCCATTGACGGACTTGCGAATCGCAATGTGCAATTTGCCTTCCTTGCCAGCAACGGAATCATTTGCCCATACTCTCAAGCCTTGATTAAATTGTTTGAAGGAATGTGCATCCCACTCATTAGCACCTGTGTAAACCGGGTTGTTAAGAACTGCATTTGGATCTCCAGACGTTGCATAAGGATTTTCAGCGCTATCGTTTCTAGTAATCTTGAAGTTATCGCCGGTCATTGTCACAGCCACATCATAGTTTACGTTGGTACCGATATTGCCGCTTCCGTTGGATGCAATGTTGCTATCCATTTGTTGCCCGTATTGGTCATAAACTGCATATTGGAAGCTGCTGTAGCTGTTTGCCATATAAGCTTTAGCCGGAGCTGCTACTTCTTTAATGCTATCTGGAACGCGTACATCAGATACAGTATACGTTTTGCTATCTGTGCTGTTCGCATTCGGCGTAGCAATCGTCGCAGTTACCGAAATCATGCTCTTGGAAGGTGCAGTAATGTTCGTCAAGTGGATCGAACCTCTGTGAGCGCCCGAGTTCAAGATTTGAGCATCGTAGCTAGCGCCATTCACGCTAAGAGTGATTCTGGAACGGTTCGTGTCGCTTGTCAGGTCATCTACGCTAAGCGCGTTGCCTTGTGCGTCGAAAGCTACAACTGGGATATATACGTCTTGGTCGCCAGAAGCAATGATGTTATTGTAATCGCCCAATTGAATCTTGTTAGCAACCTTTGTGGATTGAACCGTTACTTTACCCGTTGCCATTGCAGCCTGATCGGATACCGTAAAGCTGTAATCGCCCGGTTTGTCCATATCGTCAATCATCGTAACTTTCAGTTCAGGAATGTTATTGCCGTTGTCTTCGATTTCAGTCTTCACGTTCTTCGAATCAATGTAGTTATTCCATACAAAGTTCACTTGGCTAGCATCGAAGTCTTTCGAGTTATAAGCAATATTATTTCCGTATTGATCATAAAGATTCAAATCAAATTTCGCTGTGTCGCCTTTACCAGTCAATGCTTTTGCAGTGTTCGAGTATTGTACGTCACCCAGCTCAAGCTTGGACAGGAACGGTGTTTGACCCAGCTTGAAGTTCTTCTGAGCAGTAACATGCTGATCATTGTTAACTACATTCACGGAGACCATAGAAACGCCTGGCGTGTTCGTCTTGCCATCCATCAGGGTA
>NZ_VNJI01000088.1 GCF_007786445.1 Paenibacillus cremeus
GTGATTGATTCTTTGATGGGGAGTAAAATGACCCAGCGTGTTCTGGAGACGGTTCAGCCTGTCGGCCAGGGGCTTGAGATTGATTTGTAATTATGAAATTAAGGTTTTAAGGATAACCGCCAATCGGCGGTTTCTTTTTTATAAATGGCGAGACCCAGATACATTAACCGTGTATGAGCATTACTACGATGAGGAGAAATTTCGAGACCTACATGAAAGGCTTCAGGAGAGCTATATGAAGCGTGAAAAAGAATACTTCAAATCAGCTAAGTCGCGGGCGCAGATCGCAAAGCCGATAACACGAACTGGCAGGAGTTCAGCTATCGTAGAGAATGGGCTTTATGATAATGTGCCAAATATGGACTCGTTGCAAAGGATGCACAAGTTCTTGGTATCAGTGCTGAAATAATTGCACTGCATTTTGTAAATACGGTGGCTTTTGTCAGGGAGTGCGGGCTATTATTTAAAAGGAGTGAGGCATAATTGTACAGCAACATCCCTCGTTCAAAGGAATACCAACATCGTCTGATTGAGTTCATCAAGCAGAAATATGGAATAAGCGCCGCCTCACTAGCTCCCGCAAAACGCGGCTATTACGGTGAAACGTGGCGGCTGGACGATACGAATAGCAGCTACTTTCTAAAACTGGTTTACCCCGCCACGCATAAAGCCGTCTATGAACGCAGCTTTTCTATAGTCCAGCACCTATGTAACCACGGCATAGACTTCATCAGCCGAATCGTAAAGACAAAAAACGGCGACCTGTCCACACGATTTGACGGCGCAATACTCGGCGTTTTCGACTGGATTGACGGTGAAAACTTAGAAACAGACGCTACAAAAATCCCGGAATATCAAATGCTGGCGAAGATATATACGGTTCCGTCTTGCAACGTTCCCATTCCTTGTGAAGATTTTTCAGGCAAAAGCGCCGATAAGTTCTATGAGCAATGGAATGCGCTTGATAACATACAGATTCACTCACTGCTTGAGAAAAATCGCGCCAAGCTGGAGCATAGAGCCAAGAGGTTGAAATACTTTGCCGAGCTGTGCCGAGGTGACACTGAGGACTTCTTCATCACTCACGGTGATGCCGGAGGGAATCTGATTGTGAGCGGCGACAGGTACTTCATCGTGGATTGGGACACCCCCATCCTCGCGCCGCCGGAACGTGACGCATTTGTCATGTGCTGCCGGGATTGGGCAAGAGACGCTTTTTATAATGCTCTGTATCAGAACGGCATTCGATACACCCTGCGTTTGGAACGGCTGGCGTATTACTGCTATCATTTTTTCTTTTTCTATCTCACCGCATACCTCGATGGGTTCAGGAAAACTGACACTGTACGGGAGATTGAAGAATACATTGACGGCTGGATAAAGGGAAGTATTCAATACGCAGACCCAATTTGAAATCACCAAGATGCTACTTGTATAAAAATCTTAAACTCCGGGAGGTATTCTATCGGATTTTCGTGGAGAAAGCGTCCGGTGTTCGGCACAAATCGCGCTAAAAGCACCTCAAAATTAAGCCCTAATGTGCGAATGTAATCATTCAACTACTACTATGAAAATTTCAGCAGTAGAGATCTATAAAAGACAGCACTAAAGAAGATGCAGCTCGTTCGGTTTTAAAAAACGGAGAGCACCTGATTAAAGGTTATCAGAGGTTGGATTAGATCAAGAGGCATCTGGTTGTGTAATTGTTACTTGGTAACCTAGTCCTTCAAGTCTGCGCAGAGCATGTCGAACAATAGATTGTTGTCTTTGTTTATCAAAGTAGTCCTCACCTAAGTCAACATACATTTCTTTACGGGTTAGAAGGTAATATGCGATCCGTAACATGGCATGTGCGACTACGATTCCTGCTCGCTTCTTTCCTTTGCGTGCAGATATACGTCGATACAATGCGCCGAGGTAGTTCTTTGACCCTCTTACAGAAAGAGCCGATTCTGTTAATCCTGATCTCAAGTATTTATTGCCCTTTTTGGTTTTAGATGATTTTCTTTTTCCCGCACTTTCGTTGTGGCCAGGAACAAGTCCAGCCCAAGAGCACATATGAGCAGCGCTTGGAAACTGGTTTTTAATATCTGTACCGATTTCAGCTAGGATTTGTTCGGCCATGCGTGTTGATATGCCAGGAATGGAATCAAGTCGTTCGATATCTTCTTGATAAGAACTTACACGTCGTGCGACTTCTTGATCAAGCATATCAATTTGTTCCGTTAGGAAATCGATGTGGCTTAGAATGGTCTTCAGCATGAGTCGTTGATGGGGGCTTACATAGCCTTGAAGGGCTAGTTCGAGATCATCCTTTTTTCGTTTTAGTGTGCGTTGGGCCAAGTTGGCTAACTCCTGTGGGTCATCTGTACCTTCAGCAATAGCATGGAGCATGTTCTTAGCTGAAACACCCATGATATCTGAGACAACAGAACCGAGCTTAATATTAGCTCCTTCCAGTACCTTCTGAATCCGATTATGCTGCCTGGCACGTTCTTCGATAATACTGCGACGATAGCGAACGAGCTCTCTTAATTCGCGCTGAGCCCGATCTGGAATGAAACTGGCCTTAATCAGTCCATGCCGCAGAAGTTGGCAGATCCATTCGGAATCTTTAACGTCGGTTTTGCGTCCAGGAACTGCTTTCATATGCTGTGCATTTACAACCAGAAACTCAATGTCCTCGGCTTCGATCAAATTAACAATGGGTTTCCAGTAAACACTCGTACTCTCCATAGCCACATGTGTACATCCGTGCTGCTTAATCCAGTCCACTAACTTAAGCAGGAATACAGTTTTAGTAGAAAATGTCTGAATCTCCTTTCCTTCAGGTGTCGTGATGCATGCGGTTATATTGTCCTTATGAACATCCATACCGCACGCCCGTTCAATAATTACGTCCACAACAATCTACCTCTCTACGGCGATCATGATTGGAGACTGGTGCAACAACCAGAGTAGGATTAATCTATGAGTGCTTCCCGAAAGGGAGCAACATTCAGTGGTGCACCGTGGTCGTTGGAGTCAGACTAACGGATGGGCTCTAAACGCACCATAGTTGATCGACCTTCTTCTCCCAGCCGTAGTAACAGTATTAACCGGTATTAACCATTTTCATAATCTGTGGTGCCCCGAGAGGGGCATGGATGGCTAACGGGAACGATAGTTCAAAAAAACAGCGGTAGTGGGACTGTTGACAAAGTCCTTAGCTAAATAAAATGCTGATGATTCACTACAATATATAGTGGATCATCAGCGTTTTTAATTCCATATATTGTATCACCAAGAGGTGAAGTGCCGTTTGTCAACAGTCCCGTAGTCTAGGACTTTTTTTCTCGTCCATGGCTGCCGCTGTTTCTATTTATTTTCTTTCGACATTTGCTAAGGATGCCTACGGGTTGGGGTGGACAACGCAGCACATGAATGTAAAATTCATTCATGTAAATTATGAACTTTTTTTATAGTTTGACAGGAATATTGTCGACGAGACTCTGAAACTATTTACCCATTGGGATCAACATATGAATTGCATTTTGTAGAAATCCATATACCCCTCGTCGTATTATCCTTGATCAGTTATATCAAAAGATGCAGTAATGTATGAATTTGGAAGGCGTTTTTAGGGATATTAGTCCGGTAAAAAAGTAGGATTTTTTATATTAATAGCATCTACATATCCTCCGAACAATGACTTTACACTTCTTAGGTAAAGTTGGAATGTAATATGATTTGAGAATAGATTAAAAGGATGTGGAGTAGTAATGAAGAGGAAATGGAGCAAGCTCAGTAAGAAGAAGCTTCTCACGCTGATTTCATTAAGCTCTGTCATTGTCGGAGCAGGCAGTGCTTACGCGTGGGTTGGCAGTCCCTTCGGGACGAGTCTTGTCGGACGCCAGGCCGAGAGCGGCAAGGTCTTGACGCCTGTAGACCAATTCGTTACACCGGCAGGGCAGCAGGTGGAGTTCGGTGGCAACCCAATCTCCATTAAGGTCCGTCCGGACGGGAAGACAGCCGCTGCGATCGTCGGCCGGAAGGATTACGGTGGTACGGGAATCAACGTCGTGGATTTGAGTACGGGTAATTTGATCACCACGAACTTAGCTTTGAATCTGAACCATATGTGGGGACTTTCCTATTCTCCCGATGGAAGTAAGCTGTACGCTACAGGTTCGGATAGCAAAAATGTAGGCAAGATCGTGGTGATGTCGGTAGCAGGGGACGGAACTCCGACTATTACGAATATGATTAATCTTCCTGATGCAACTGTCGGCGGAAATATCAATCCTCAAGATATTGTTATGGGACCGGATGGCAAGACGCTGCTCGTGGCACTGAACCGTGATAACAGCCTTGGGGTAGTGGACCTGCAGACGAATCAGCTTACAGCGCGCATCCCGGTCGGCAACGCTCCGACCAGCGTTATCGTGAACGGTAACACGGCTTACGTAACGAATGTAGGCGGCAGGAAGGCGCAAGCCGAAGACCTGACAGTGGACTCATCCGGCACGCCGGTGGTCACAACGCCTATGGGCAGCTCAGCGTCAGGAACGGTATCCGTCATCGATCTGACTGCTAATGCCGTCACGAAGACGGTGGACGTCGGTCTTCAACCGGCGCGGATGACGGTATACGGTCAGTATGTCTTCGTGGCGAACACGAATAGTGATTCCGTATCGGTTATCGACTCTCATTCGAACGATGTTGTACAAACGATCAAGGTTGAACCATACCCGAACGCACCGCTCGGCTCCGCACCTAATGCGGTCAAAATGATCAACGATCATCAATTGGCCGTCAGTCTCGGCCGTAACAACGCCCTGGCTGTATACGACTGGAACGGACCTGTTAAAGAGCCGCGTCTCTTAGGACTCGTACCGACCGCCTGGTTCCCGGTTGATATTGCAGCCGATGAAGCAGGCCATCGCCTGTTGGTTGCCAACGCGGACGGAGTTGGTTCGCTCGGTCTTAACCGCAGCTTAACGATTCAAGGGATTACGGTGAAGGGTCACTCCTCTTACGCGCAGCAAGGGTCATTATCCGTGATTCCGTTCCCTTCCGCCAAGGACCTGGCTAAAGGCACGGACGATGTCTATGCCAATAACAACTGGTTCCAAATTGCAGGCCGAAACGCCGAAGCCCGCAACAATAAGAAGCCGACGGCTGTGCCGGAGCGGATCGGCGAGCCATCCCCGATCAAGCACATCTTCTATATTGTCAAAGAGAATCGGACGTACGACCAGGTTCTTGGCGATATCGGCAGGGGAAATTCGGAGCCATCTTTAACCCAGTTCGGTGAACACGTTACGCCGAACCTGCACAAGCTGGTGAACACGTTCCCGCTGCTCGATAACTTCTATATCGGGGGCATCCAGTCGGCGAGCGGACATCAGTGGGTTATGCAGGCAACAAATAATGACTACGAGGATAAGGAAACGGACACGGCGAACGTCCGCAGCTATCCGGGTGGTGCAGGCGACTCGCTGGCTTATGCCTCCACCGGTCATATTTGGGATAACGCACTTAAGCATAACGTATCAGTTGTCAACTTCGGCGAGGATACGACGGAGTTCAGCGGTTCACAGCCAGCGGGCAAATGGACGGATTGGTACAACGATTATTTAATTCTATCCGGTCAAAAGCAGGGTACTCTTCATGTACCTATCGGGGATTACACGGCGAAAACGGATATCCCTTCCCTTGATCCGATTACGTATAAGCCGTTCCCTACCTTTGACTCGTCGATTCCGGACCAGTATCGCTACGAGATTTTCAAACAGAAGTTCGAGGAATATGTGAAGAACGATACCTTGCCGGGGCTCACACAGATGTGGGTTATGAACGACCATACCGCCGGCAAATCGACGGACTTCCCGACGCCTCAGGCGCAGGTTGCCGACAATGACTTGGCTGTAGGTAAAATCGTCGACCTCATCTCCCACAGCAAGTATTGGAAGGATTCGCTCATTATCGTTACGGAGGATGACGCGCAGAACGGATTGGATCACGTCGACGGACATCGTGCTCCCGCTCTTATGATCAGCCCGTGGATTAAGAGAGGAGTCACGGACAGCCACTACTGGACCGTCATTAACATGGTCAGAACGATCGAGCAAATTCTCGGCCTGCCTGCGATGAATCAAAACGATGCTGCAGCCGTTCCGATGAGTGAGCTGTTCACCGACGAGCCGGACTTTACGCCTTATACGTTCGAGCCGAATCATATCGCTCTGGACACTTTAAACGGTACGCCTGGATCGGATAAGCCGGCTATTCCGACTTATACGCCTCCACAGCAAACTGCAACCACGGACATCCAAGCCCTGGAGAAGCTGTGGACGGAGTGGTCCGACCAGAATAAGGAACACTTTAGCGGCAAGAACGCTTCCCCGGACTCCGTGGATGCCAGCATGCTGAATCATGTGACCTGGTATGCTACTAAGGGATTCAATACTCCTTATCCCGGCGAGCAGAAGGTTCTTACACCGAGCGATGTAGCGGCACAAGCTGAAACTGGGGCTCCTATTTCCACGAAGACTAACTAATTTGGAATAGGAAAGCCGGATTCACCCCCATGTCCTTCGGGCTTCATGCCCGAGGGCATGGGGCATTCTTATTCCGGATTCGCCAAATGCAAGGAGTGGAATTTCTTAAGATGAGTAAACTCATAGAAGCGACCATGAACAGGACCTTCCTGATCATTACCGCTCTTCTGATCATTGCGATCTGGGGAGGCATGTCCTCCTATCAGATTCAGGAGGAATATTTGCCGCCGATCAATAATCCGACTTTGATGGTGAGCGTTCACGCACAGGACTTCCAAGCAGAACAAATCAAGGCTTCGGTACTCGCGCCTATTCAACATTCGGTACGTAAAGTTGTCGGGCTTGAAACCTTGGAGTCTAACAGCTTTGATGGCGGCCTTCTCATAAGCCTGTACTTTCCGGTGAATTTTGATATCAGCCGAGCGGAGAGCGAAGTGGCGAGTACACTCGAGCACATTGCTCTACCGGCTGGTGTTGACAAGCCGTTAGTTACCCGCATCAGCACAAGCTCGTTTCCGATGATGAGACTCAGCCTGACCAGCCCGTCAGGGAAAGTGGATGAAGCCGCCTTGCGCACTGAGGTACAAGCTCGGATATCGAATGAATTGAAAAGTATTTCCGGTGTCAGCGACGTGCGCGTTATCGGCGCTGCGAGGAACGGTTACTCGGTATCTATACGGATGGCCGATTTGAATAAGTACGGCCTGAGTCTCGAAGATGTAAAGCGGTCACTTGCTGAGGTTCATCCGACATGGGTCCAGGGAAGGATTACAACCGATCAAGTAACGATTCCCCTGCAAGCCGCCGATCCGAATCAGAGTGAACAGGATTTGAAGCAGCTTCCCATCCGGGGAGAGGACGGACGTGTCACGCCTCTATCCGCCATTGCGGATTTGTCGAAATCAATGCTGGATGTGCAGACGATCTCCCGGACGTATGGTGCACCCAGTGTCATCTTCGATGTGCTGAAGACACCGTCGTCGAATATTACCGACATATCGGGCAAGCTTCTTAGCCGAATCCAGGACATTCCAGGTTTGCAAACGGGGGACCTCCAACTATCCGTGCTACTGGATCAAGGTGAGCAGGTGAAAGCCGCATTGCATGGACTGCTCAAGGAAGGGCTGCTCGGCAGTCTGCTCTCTATGGTTTGCGTATTTTTATTTTTCAGAAATAAAAGGTCCACTGCGCTGGTTGCTCTATCGCTGCCGATCTGCCTGCTTGGAACAGCGGGATTGCTGAACGCCATGGGAATCAGCTTGAACATTCTTACCGTTTCCGGACTGATTGTGGCCATGGGCAGAGTGATTGACGATACGATCGTCATACTGGATAACATGTATCGGAAGGCAAGTGAGCAACAAGGAAAGCTGACTTCGACGTTATTGGCGGAAGCCGTTACGGAGATGCTGCCGGCAATCATCTCTTCTACAGCTACGACCGTAGCAGTCTATATTCCGATCGCCGTAGTCGGTGGCATGATCAGTTCGGCTTTTTCCGGATTTGCATGGTCTGTCGTTATCGCGCTTCTGACGTCGCTTCTGGTCGCCATGTTCGTAGTCCCGGCACTGTACCATATGTGTTATAAAGGTAGGCCGAGCAGTGGAGTGGCACTCTCCATCGAGCAAAGCTCGGTATCTCTCTTAGACCGGGCTTTTCGAAGAAAAGGAAGAATACTTGCCGGCTTCTGCGTGTTATTACTTGTTGCGGGAGCGGGTGCGATATATTTGCCCGTCAATTTTCTTCCTGCGAGCCGATCCGGTCAAATTAACGTGCAGCTGGAATTCCCTGAGGGCACAGTTCTAACGCAAATAGACTCGACCGTGAAGCGGATGGAGCAGGTGCTGAAATCCGATACGGGGATATCGACGTTCTCTTCCGTTCTGGGCTCTACCTTCACGCCGCAATTTGATGATGTGTTCGATGCCGGAGGAGGCTGGGTGCAAAGCGCGAGTGTTGCCAATATCGCAGTTTCACTCAACCGGAACGCCGAGATCGACCAGGTGATGTCCAAGCTGCAAACGCAGCTTGCGAGCCTATCGGGGATTGCGGTATGTACCGTAACCAATCAAAATATTAGCGGCGACGATTCGCAGCTCAAAATTGACCTGTCCGGTGCCGACACGCTAGCGTTGGAGACGGCGGCTAAGCTGGTCCGTACTCAGCTTCAGCATGTACAGGGGCTCAGCGTAGCGGGCGCTGTGAATGATAAGGAAGGGGCACCCGGGTTCCATTTGTCGTTGGACCGGAATGCATTGGAGCAGGCGGGAGTGGAGCCGCAGGAGGTGTACAAGCGTGTTCGGGAATATGTGATGGAGGGTACCCGAATCGACTTGCCGACGGCTGCTCAATCAACGATCCCGTTAGCGATCCATACGGACCTTTTGACGAAAGCCGGCAATGCCTTCATTCATACGGATGCCCAAACGGACATCCTGACGCTGCTCGGGAAGGAAACGTTCAAGGGCAAGGACGGCCGAAGCTTCCGGCTTGATTCACTAGCCTCGTTAAATCCCGGCAACGGACCGGCTGTCATTCGGGAGCGTGATGGACGTCCATTCGCTCAAGTAACGGCCAACATCACTTCGAGAGACGTGGAGAAGGTTGTCGGGCAGGTGAAGGATCAGGTGGGGCATTTGGCTTTACCACCGGGAGTTCAATATACGTTTCAGGGAATTTCCACACAAGTAAATCAAATGATTTATGAAATGACGCTTGCATTGTCCGTATCGGTATTACTTGTGGTGCTTGTTCTAAGCACTGTATTCAAAGGCTGGAGAGCCCCGCTCGCCGTATTCATCTGCATTCCGTTAGCCTTCATCGGATCGGTCATCGGAATGCTGCTCACCGGAAGAGAGTGGAATCTGGCCTCGCTCGTCGGACTGCTGATGCTGTCGGGAATCGTGGCAACCAATGGCATCGTTCTTGTAGATAAAATCGAGCGCAATCTGGCCGGCGGCATGAGCGCGATGCAAGCCATCCTGCAGGGAACGGCAGCCAGGGTTCGGCCGGTGCTGATGACGGCGGTGACCACCGTTCTGACACTTCTTCCGCTTTGCTTTTTCGGCGGCGGCGACACCGTTGTTTCCCAATCATTAGGGATTGTCGTAGTTTGTGGTATGGTCAGTTCTACGCTGATCAGCCTGCTCGGTATTCCTATGCTGTATGAATGGCTGCATAGCCATCGCACCGCCACGGCGCAAACAGGTACTGAGTTGGGCCATTCATCGCAGGACATAAACGTTGGTTTTTTAACTTGGGAGGAGAATGCATAATGAAAAGACGATTTCGGAGTCTGGCATTATCGTTAAGCGCATTGTCGATTATGGCTTCACCCTTGCTAGGCACGTCGCTGACCAGGGCGGAGAAAGCAGAAACGGCAGAAGCAAACACAGCTTCACCGATTCACCACACGGTAGTGATATTTCAAGAAAATCGCTCCTTCGATAACTACTTTGGAACGTATCCATATGCCCTTGGCTTCCAAGCGCTGCCCCAGACGCCACAGGATGTCAGAAACTTCAATTATGTGACCGGCAGCGTAACCAGAGATGCATATGGTCGTGTCTATAACCCCGATGCTAATGGAAACCCGGTATATCCTTGGCACGATGCCGGCAAGGCGGCGATCCAAGAAACCGATGTCAACCACGGCTACAACCCAATGATTTCCATGGTAAACGGCGGAAAAATGGATATGTTCTATATGGTCAATCATAACAGCGGCAAGCCAACGGACACGAATGATAAAGGCTTGCTGTCGATGTCCTATTTTGACTACAACGAAGTTCCTGCTTATTGGCAATATGCCCAGCATTATGCACTGGCGGACAATTATTTTCAACCCGTATACGGTCCGTCTACACCAGGCGCACTCTATTTGGTGGCGGCGCAATCGGGTAATGGGGGGCAAGCGGACAGCAACACTAACCCGAACGCTCGAATTACGGGAGATCCGTCACCCAAGAACGGCCCTTTCGGAGGGGATAGCACGAACGGTCTGAAGTACAATCTGATTTATCCGAACATCGGGGATCGACTCACTGCTACGAATCAGTCTTGGGCATGGTACGCCGGCGGGTGGGATGCAGCCAAGAACGACCCTGCTTCCGGCGAGGCTAAAGCTTATTCACCTCACCACAACCCGTTCCAGTACTTTCAAAATTATGAGGACGGGAAAAATAACAACAACTTGAAAGATTACAACAGCTTCACTAAGGATATCCAGAACGGGAATCTCCCGGCCGTAAGCTTTATCAAGGCAGGATACGGGGATGACGAGCATCCGGGTACAGGAAATCAAAGCACGCCGTCCGCCGAGGAGTTTACTGTCAACACGATTAATCAGATTATGAACAGTCCTTACTGGAAGGATACAGCCATTATTGTTACCTATGACGAGAGCGGCGGCTTCTATGATCATGTTGCTCCTCCAACCATTACGCCAAACGCTGATTCTCTGCAAGGGGACGGACCGCGTATTCCTGCATTAGTGATTTCTCCTTACGCTAAGCAAAATTATGTCAGCCATGTTCAGTATGATCATTCATCGATATTAAAATTTCTCGAGTGGAACTATCATTTGCCGGCATTAAACGGGAAGGACGCAGGCGCTAATAATATGCTGGATATGTTCGATTTTGAGCATCCGAACTTATTGCCTTATATGTATAATGATGGTGAATTGACAGGCTCATCCTCCAATGGTACACCGGTCAATGTACGGCTGAACAACGCGCTTCTAGGCGTCAGCCATGTTGGTGAGGCACCGTTTATTGACGCGAAGGGCAATGTGATGGTTCCATTAGATGATTTTGCGCGCAGCATCAATGGATATGTTACACAAACCCAAAATAACCGGGTGCTTCTAGAAACTACGGAGAAGCAAATCGAATGGAAATTGCATGGGAATAATGCATTTGTTGACGGTAAGCCCGTTCATCTCGAAACGAACGTCTGGGAAGGTCCGGCCGGGATTACCTACATCCCGCTGAAATCTGCTGTCGATATACTCGGCTGGTCGATGAGCACAGAAGGAAACATAGTAACGGTTATTAGTAAATACTAGTGACAACAGTGGGGGCTGGTGTCACCTTAAAGCTCTATATCGACAGCAAGACCGCTTTAGTTGACGGGAAAGAAGTAACGCTTGAAGTTCCAGCAGCGATCGAAAACGGAAGCACCGTTGTTCCGGTCCGTTTTGTAAGTGAAGCGCTGAAAGCGACCGTAAAGTGGGATGGCGACACAGAAGCGGTTGTCAATTACGAAGAGAAATAAGAACAGTCTCCCTGTGAAGAAGTGAGGATTAACCGTTGTCTTTTTAATCGCATATGTGAATTAGTATATATACAAAAAAACACCTCCCATTACAACTTGAGGCCACTGAAAAAGTCTAGCTCTTAGAAAAAGGTACTGCCCTTCAAGAAAGTTGAAGAGGCTGTACCTTTTTTGTCGTATAATTGAGTCATCACAAAAAGCGGGTGAGAGCACATGATTCG
>NZ_VNJI01000089.1 GCF_007786445.1 Paenibacillus cremeus
TGGCATGCAGTTGCAAGGTGCGATGGCCATATTTGCGGTGAATCTAAAGCGGATATTGAGAATAGCCGACTAAGGATCATTGAGGAATACAACCGAATAGGGTCAAAAAAAGAAGACATCTCCTCTACAAAATGGGAATAAATGTCTTCTTTTTGGTTGAACTCGCCGGCCAGGAAAAAAACGTAAGTTCTTCAGTGGCCTCATGATAATGTTGGTGGGTTTTTCGATGCTTCCACTGGAATGGTCACCCCTGAATCATATTGCTCATGAACCAAGTTGCAGCCGCGTTAACTTCCGAATTCGTTAACCGGTGTCCAAAATGCTCCCAGTGAACAGCGATCCTTGCGCCAGCATCACTAAGCAGTTGTTCCAACTCTTTCGTCTCTTCCGAAGTGCAGATTGGATCATTCGTTCCTGCGCCAATAAAAATTGGTACTCCAGCGAGACTAGGTATTTCAATACCCCGACGTGGAACCATTGGATGGTGCAAAATCGCACCTTTTAACGATCCTTTATGGTGAAACAATAGACTTCCAGCAATATAGCACCGTTAGAGTATCCGATAGCGATAATGTTTTTGCGGTCGAGCACATATTTTGACGCCGCTTCTGAAAGAAATTCATTTAATTCATTTGTTCGAAATATTAGATCTTCCTCGTCAAAAACACCTTCGCTTAGTCTTCTAAAAAAGCGCGGCATACCATTTTCAAGTACTTTTCCTCTGATGCTCAGCACGGATGAAGTCGGTGACAATGGGCCACCGGAAGTAAGTCTTGCTCGGTACCGCCCGTTCCGTGCAACAGAACAAGCGTTGGTGCTGCCGGATTGGACCCTTTTTGAAAAATGTGCTGCATGGTTACTCAGCCTCCGATATTTCACGCACCTTGATGGGTGGTAATAGCTTTTCGATTTCTGCCCGGTTAGGCTCGTACTGATCCGGAAGCTTTAAATTTGTGCCTAATTCATCAAATGCTTCATCTCTTGTGAATCCTGGAGGATCTGTGGCAATTTCAAAAAGTATGCCGCCGATTTCCCGGAAATAAATAGCATTGAAATATTGACGGTCGATAATAGGAGTTGGCTGATAACCATTCTGCGCTACATGACTTCTCCATTCTTCGTGATCTTCAAAGTCCTTTGCCCGCCAAGCGATATGATGAACCGTACCGTATCCGCCATGTCCGCGTCCCATGGAGCTGGCATTAATATCGATAACATTCCCTATATCCGCAGTTCCTCTAAGTCGAATCAAGTCGTCTTCCTGACCCACCCTTTGAAGCCCCATGACATTTTCCAATAAAGCAATAGTTTCAGATGAGGAGGTACTGTAGAGCACGGCACCCCCGAACCCTTTAATTGCTTTGTCGAGCGGAATCCCGCTAAACGACCATTCACTGTTTGCTCCTTCTGCACGCTCCACGATTTCAAGCTGTAAGCCATCATGGTCATTAAATTGCAGATATGTTTCGCCGAATCTTTTGGTTTGCGTTGGTACCACATTGGATTTTCTTAAACGTTCGTCCCAATAACCCAATGTGCCCGGCGGAACAACGAAAGTTGTCCTGCCAACCTGCCCGCCGCCGATTTGTCCCTTACGCCCGGTCTCCCATGGGAAAAACGTCAAAATGGTACCCGGATGTCCTCCGTGGTTACCAAAATAAAAATGGTATACTTCCGGCGCATCAAAGTTAACGGTTTTTTTAACGAGCCTTAAACCTAGTAAACCCGCGTAAAAATCAACATTCTCTTGGGCGTTTTTTGCAAATGCTGTAATGTGGTGGATTCCCGCCGTTTGTTTATTCACAGTGGATTACTCCTTTATATTTTTTTATTTTCCCTAAGCGTTGATTCTCCAATTAAGGTATCCAATTCTCTGCCCATTTTTCACATTCATTCATCATTGGTTCTAAGGCATATCCTTTCTCCGTTAATTCGTATTCGATCTTGACCGGTATTTCATCATAAACGCGGCGTGTGACGATTCCTTCAGCCTCAAGTTCCTTGAAACGCTCCGAGAGCATGCGATCGCTCATGTTTTCAATAATGGTGGAGATATCTTTAAATCGCTTAGGTCCATCCATAAGGGTACGTATAATAAGCCCGGTCCAACGTTTGCCCAATAACTCGAAAGCTGCTTCAAAGCTAGGACACAGTTTCGTTTCATGTTCCATGTGTTCACCTCATCTACATAATAAATAATAAGTCACTTGACAAAAGTAAGTATAACACAATATAATTCAAACACAAAGTTAGTAACTTTAAATAAAGAAGTAAAATTCGAGGGGGAAAATTTATGTTGAATCTTGGTTTACTCTTAATTCGTTTGGTGATAGGCATTAGCTTCATGGGGCACGGTACACAAAAATTGTTCGGTTGGTTTGGAGGCTACGGTCCAAAAGGAACTGGAGGGTGGATGGAGTCTATCGGGATTAAGCCGGGTGTGATGATGGCGGTTTTTGCAGGCTTGGCTGAAATAATAGGCGGATTTTTATTTGCAGCCGGATTTTTAACACCAGTCGGAGCTGCTCTTATTGTAGTAACGATGCTTGGGGCGATTTTCAAAGTCCATCTGGCAAATGGATATTGGGTTGATAAAGGCGGTATCGAATTTCCCTTTGTTCTGGCCGTTGTTGCGATCTCAATAGCGCTTATCGGTCCTGGTGCTTACTCCATTGGCTAATCAAAAACTGGCCGTCAGTTCTATAGAAAATGCTTAAACTAGGGAGGAAAAGAGAATGAAGAATCAAATTGGCGTATTTATTTTAAGGGTTGTATTGGGGGTTACATTTCTTGTTCACGGGCTAGTAAAGTTTCAAACGATCGACGGAATTTCCGGTTGGTTCCAAAGCATTGGTCTACCCTCATTTATGGCCTACGGCGTAACTGGGATAGAGATTCTTGGCGGGATCGGTTTAATCATTGGACTAGGAACACGTATTATATCTGTTATTATCTCCGCTTTGATGATTGGCGCTACAATAAAGGTAAAACTAGCGGTCGGTTTCTTGGGGAACGGTCAATTGGCAGGATGGGAGCTAGACCTGGCATTATTGGCTATTGCGATTTATCTTGCGATTAGTGGCAGTTATGCTTTATCCCTCGATGGATTTATTAAAAGAGACAATAAGTATTACTCTCATGACAAAAGCTAATAATGAACTATGTTAAAACTTTGATGGCTGGAGGTATGGGATGTTGAATGTAAATCTTGCTGTAATTTATTACAGCTCGACAGGGACCAATTATCAATTAGCGCAGTGGGCAGCAGACGGTGGCCGAGAAGCAGGAGCCGAGGTGAAAATATTGAAGGTTCCTGAACTTGCGCCGCAATCGGTCATTGACGGAAACCCCGCTTGGAAAGCACATGTGGAAGCAACAAAAAACGTTTCTGTGGTCTCACCCGATGATATAGTATGGGCGGATGCCATTATTTTTAGCACTCCGACTCGTTTTGGAAATGTCGCATCACAAATGAAACAATTTTTAGATACGACCGGCGGCATTTGGTTCCACGGCAAGACGATAAATAAAGTAGTAAGCGCTATGACATCTGCTCAAAACTCTCATGGTGGTCAAGAAGCAACGATCTTGTCCCTGTATACAAGCATGTATCATTGGGGAGCAATAATAGCAGCTCCAGGCTATACTGATCCATCCATTTTTTCTGGCGGCGGTAATCCATATGGAACTAGCGTATCAGTTGATCAAGATGGAAAGTTGAAGGAAGATGTTCGAGGAGCCGTAGTACACCAAGCAAAGCGTACGGTAACGGTAGCTCAGTGGGTCAAACAAGGTCAAGGAAGCTAATATATTCTAATTATGAAAGCCCTGCTTTGCTAGCAGGGTTTTTTGCGTGTCTTGAACCTCGCTACCTTTTCAGCGCCTTGGCGCTCTTATCGGCAGCTTTTTGTGACCAAGGTTGGATACTGTTACTAAAAGATATTTCTCTAAATCAAATGTTTTACGAATGTAGCGAGTGTTATGTACAGTATGACAACTATGTGGATATAAACAAACAGGGTTTATCATTGAATAAACATACTGGCGAAATAGTGATACCATCAGATTTATTAGTAAGTTGGAAGGCCGGGAAACTAATAAATCAAAACGGCAAAATTATAGCGATTTGGAATATCGAATTTGGATCATACGAGGTGTATCTGTATATTCAGCGAGGAGCGAAACCCCTAGAATGGGGATGTAAACGTACTTTGGGGAGGTACCAGGCAATGGAAGATTATACAAGGCCGAAGCTATCGTATCCTATTATTGATTACGATGTGCACAATGCTCCCATCGGAACGGAGCAAATTAAGGAGTATATGAAGCAACCTTGGAGGGACCGGACCGGTATAAGGGGGAGCCCCGCGGGATATATGGAAACGACGTTCATACCCACATGATCGACGCAAGACCGCCATCGGGGGGCGGGGGGGCGGGGGGGCCGGCCTGCTCGGACCCGGCGTTTTTCCGGACCCACCATATGGAGAAATACGGCGTGAAACACGCCATTCTGATTCCGCGTCCTTTTTGCAGCCATCTTCCGGATCCGGATTTTGGAACCGGCGTCGCGGAAGCCTATAACGACTGGATGGCCGATACGTGGCTCGGCAAGGACAACCCGGACGGTAAATTGGTGATCACCATCTAAGGCTCAATCATTCGGATGTAACGCTGGCTGTAGGCCGGCATCGCGAGTGTCCCTGCCCGCGGCGATATATTTTTTCTGAAGCTCCTTGGGAGAAAGACCTTTACCCTTCTTAAAGCATTTCAAAAAATAAAAATAATCGCTAAATCCCGAGTGCTCCGCGGCGTAAGCGATGGTTTCTCCCTGCATGAGCAGATTTAAGGCGTGGTCTATGCGCAGCTCGATGATTTTTTGACGGATGGTGCTCTGGATTTGCTTTTTAAAGATGGTATTGAGCTGCCGGTAGCTGAGCTGAAAGTGATGCTCGAACGACTGGTAATTCATGGGCTCTGCCAGATGCAGCGAGATGTATTCGAGAATTTCGTCGCCCAGGTGCGTGCGGACGTTGGCCCACGCCCTCTTTTTCTGCATATACAGGCTGATTTGATAAAACATGGACAGGAACTGCGAGTGTACAAACGGCTGGCCGACCCGTCCGGTGCTGAATTGATTGTGGGTGTAAGCAAAGCTGCGCAAAATATCGGTTTCCGTGGGAATGTTGCCGAACATCGGCAAGCGGATTTCATCGGCGTGTAAGCCGGCGGGCGGGGAGATCGCTCTGCCTTTCACGTCGAAATGAACGAAAAAGGCGTCGTGCTTGTCACGCTCGATACCCTGATGCGGGATATGGGGAGGAAGGATGAAAAAGTCGCCTGCCGTCAGATAGGCTTGGCGTTCTCCCACCTGTATCGTCCGCTGCCCCGAGACGACCACGCCAAGCACCCAGAAAGGCAGTGTCCGGTTCGGATGCAAATTGGTTGCGACGATTCGTCCTATAGTATGGACGTGGATTTCGCCTTCGAACAGAAACCAGTCATTTTCATATCCGCCAGCGAACAATGCGATCAACCCCTGTTGTTATTTTGACAAATATAGAATATCAAAATTTCCGTTTTTTCCATATACCCAATTTTATTACATGTCCAAAAAAAAGCGTCTGATATATATTCAATGCGAGGATATTCACCAGAAAGGAGCTCGTGAATGCGTAAATTAAATGTAGCGATGATAGGCGGAGGGTTTATGGGCAAGGCTCACTCGCTTGCATATGCGGGAATGCCGATGTTCTTCTGGCCTGCGCCGGCGGTACCGTACCGCAAGACGGTCGTCGACGTGACGGAAGAGCTGGCCAGGGAGGCGGCCGCGAGGTACGGCTTTGAAGGTTACTCCTCCAATTGGAGACAAGCGGTGGAGGATCCAGCCATCGATATTATCGATATTGTTACGCCCAACGATATGCATGCGGACATCGCAATCGCCGCCGCACGGGCCGGCAAGCATGTGATCTCAGAAAAGCCACTCGCCCGCACGGCCGAAGAGGCGAAGCTCATGCTGGATGCCGTGAACCATGCCGGAGTGAAGCATATGGTTGCGTTTAACTATCGCCGGACTCCTGCGGTCGCATTAGCCAAAAAATACATAGAGGACGGTTTGATCGGCCGCATCCTGAATTTCCGTGGCACTTATTTGCAGGATTGGTCGGCGGACCCGAATTCCCCGCTTTCCTGGAGATTCCGCAAAAAAATTGCCGGCTCGGGCGCGCTTGGCGATATTGGCACCCATGTCATTGATTTCGCCCGCTACCTTGTCGGGGACATTAGCGAAGTGATGGCCACGACCAGCACCTGGATCAAAGAACGTCCGGTGCAATCCGGCGGCCTGGATAAGCTCGGCACCGTCAAATCCAGCGGCGACACGGTCAAAGAGGCTGTGGACGTAGACGATGAAGTCAGCACGCTGCTCCGTTTTGAAAGCGGTGCCGTGGGC
This sequence comes from Paenibacillus cremeus, assembly GCF_007786445.1. GTDB lineage: Bacteria > Bacillota > Bacilli > Paenibacillales > NBRC-103111 > Paenibacillus_G > Paenibacillus_G cremeus. Next base: position 6,455 of record NZ_VNJI01000089.1, read on the forward strand.
AGCATCGAGGCTACCCGGAACGCCTGGGGCCGCAACAATTTTCTGACCTTTGAAATCCACGGGGATCAAGGCTCGTTATTCTTTAATTATGAGCGGCGCGACGAGCTGCAGGTCAGCTTCGCCAGCGACCCCGAGGACCGCCGGGGGTACCGGACGGTATATACCGGCCCTGCCCATCCTTATGGAGGAGCGCTGTGGCCGATTCCTGCGCTGGGTATCGGGATACGGCGAGACCAAAATTATCGAATGCCACGACTTTATTTCTTCGATCGTAAACGATACCGAGGTTTCACCGAATTTTTACGACGGTTACCGCATTGCCGTGATTACCGATGCGATTCTGGCCTCCGCGGCAAGCGGCAGCTGGACCCGCTGCAATTAGCGCCGGACGGAAGGAGAAAAAATCATGCAAACGATGAGAGGCGTTGTATTTCCCGGAGATAAAAGGGTGGAGGTTCGCGACTTTCCGGTGCCGGCTACGGGTCCGGGAGAGGTGCTCATCCAGCTGAAGGCGTCCGCGATCTGCCGGAGCGATATGAGCTTATACTACGGCAATCCCGTGGTCGGCGGCGAGGCGGCGAGGAGCGGGGCAGTCATTCCCGGCCATGAGCCTGCCGGCGTGGTTGTGCAGCTGGGCGAGCAAGTGAGCAGTCTGCAGGCGGGAGACCGGGTGGCCGTTTATTTGGCGGTCGGCTGCGGCACCTGCAGTCACTGCAAAGGCGGCTATATGATGTTCTGCAGCGCGTGGAAATGCATCGGCTTCGATCAGCATGGCGGCGACGCCGATTATATGGTCGTACCGGCCGGCAATTGCATGAGGCTGCCGGATGAAATCGACTTTATTACGGCAGCGGTGTCCACGGATGCGGTAGGCACTTTATATCATGCGCAGAAACGACTCGGCATCTGTGGCAAGGATACGATCGCGATCTATGGTCTCGGGCCTATGGGCGGAGCCGGGATCCTGGTGGCGAAGGCGCTCGGAGCGACGGTGATCGCGGTCGATATGCTGGAGGAACGTCTTCAGCTGGCCAAGGAGCTGGGCGCCGACTTCGTTATCGACGGAAGAAGCGGGGATGCCGTGGAGTGTATCCGCGCCTTGACCGGAGGCGCCGGAGCTGACGCGGCCATCGATTGCTCGGGCAATACGCATGCGGAGAATCAGGCGCTCGATTGTGTGAGGCCGCATGGCCGGGTCGCCTTCGTGGGAGAATGCCGGGAGTGTACGATTCGGCCGAGCGAGCAGCTCATCCGCAAGCAGCTGACCTTGATCGGCTCTTGGTATTTTCCGATCCAGGAATTTAACGAAATCACCGAGTTTATCGTGAGAAAGAACATTCCTGTGGCCAAGCTGGTCACACACCGGTTTGATCTCCAGGACGCCGAGACTGCGTTCCGCTTGTTCGACGAGCGGAAAACGGAGAAAGCGGTATTTGTCTGGAGCTGACTCATAGCATTGACCGTACATTCGATCAGAGGAGTTGAATCTGCCAATGAAAGGTATTTCTTTTAACACTTGGGCTTACAGCTGCTTCCCCTCCTGGCTTCCGGCCTACCCTCTGGAGGAAGTCATCCGGCGGCTGTCGGAGAAGGGCTATGACGCGATCGAGATCGGCTGCGCCAGCCCGCACGCTTGGCCGGATTATGTATCGGCGCAGCGGAGAAAGGACATTCTAAAGCTGCTGAAAGAAAGCCGTCTTGACGTAGCCGCCATGCTGCCCGCGCCGGGCGGAGGGCCGGGGATCAATCCCAGCTCGCCGAGCAAGGAGGAGCGGGAGTTTACCGTAAAGCATTATAAAGACGTGATTCGGCTGGCGAGCGATTGGGAATGCCCTACGGTCATCTGGGTGGCCGGCTGGGCCGTGTACGGAACAACACAAACCGATGCCTGGAATTACTCGCTGGAAGGGCTGGCGGACTGCGCCCGTTACGCTAACACTTTAGGCGTCACGATGGTGGTGGAGCCGACGCCGAGCGACAGCAACCTGATCGAAACAGCGGACGACGCGCTGCTGCTGAGCAAGCAATCGGGCGAAAGCAACGTCAAGGTGATGTTCGACACTCACCATGCGCTGTACCGCAACGAAGTGCCGAGCGATTATGTCTACCGGATGAAAGATAAGCTGCATCATATTCATATCAGCGATAACGACCGGCTGCCGCCGGGCCATGGGGTCGGAAATTTCGATGCGGTGCTTAAGGCTTTGAAGGACATCGATTATCCGGGGTATCTCTCAATGGAGGTTGGCTTTCATACGCGGAAGGCCGATCCGGATTGGTATGCCCAAGCTTCGATCGACTTTTTGCGGCAAAAACTAAAAGAGCTGAATTGGAACTGACCGCCAACAAGGACTACCTATATTAATCACTGCGGCTCCGGAATAATTCACGTGCATTAATTGAATTCTATGAGGGTCTCACCCACTCTTTCTTAATGTAAAGGAGACCCTCAGTGACCTCGTATGTATCTAAGCTGACAATTTAAATTAAGAAAATCAAGATCAAGCAGTGCAAAACATCGTCTAAAAAAGACGGTGTTTTTTTGTCTGTCGGGAATGGGATAAGGTTCTTGTCATTTATGACATCATGTTCTTGTCAACCGAAAACAAACAAACAAAAGAACAAAAGGGGAACACTAGTTCCCTGACGAAAAGATTAATATTCCGACCGCAATGAATTTATATTTAGGTCCGACCCATTTAGCAATTACCAGTAACTCAATTGCTCCGCAAACTGTTCAAGCTTTTGAGAAAATAGGAAATTGGTATCATATTAAAAGCGGCTGGGTAGGAGATGCTTGGGCCAATATTCATGGGCGGACATAGAGTTTTTTGAGAAATCTAACTTTTTCGGGGAGTCATAAAATGTCTCCCCGATTTCGAAACGAGCCTTAGAATCGATTCTGGAGGCTCGTTTTCTCTAGGTCACGAAGTTTATTTTTCAAAGTAGCACTTTTGCAGCAGTCTCCATTGATGGTGCTTTTTGTATTGCCAAGATAACGATTCTAATTATAGCGGGATCAGGAAATAGATACGCCGCTTTGATTTATTTCTGCTCAAATTAGAAAACTAATAGCATCCTCTTCTAGAAGGTGAGAAGATGCTTAAACAGTTTCTGACGTCAAGGTCGAACTTCCGCTACTATTATCTATAGATGTGTGGTATCATTATTTGTTATGTATTTAGGAACGAGTTAGAAAAAATATGATGCATCAAGCTAGGAGATCCAATGACTTTTGCTGATTTGAATATTAAACCTTCCATTTTAAAAGCATTAATTAAGGAGAACTATACAGCTCCGACACCCATTCAGGAGCAAGCGATTCCAGCGGTGCTGGCGGGGAGAGATTTGTTTGGCTGCGCCCAAACGGGAACGGGGAAGACAGCTGCATTTGCCGTTCCTATTATCCAGTTGTTGAGCGCACAGACGGGTAAATCGACTAAGCTGCGCCAGATTCGCTCTTTAATTCTGACGCCGACAAGAGAATTGGCGATTCAGATATCGGATAACATGAAAGCATACAGTCAAAATACCGATTTACGTTGTTTGGCAATCGTTGGCGGTGTTTCGCAGGCAGGGCAGGAACGATCGCTCGAACAAGGAACGGATGTTCTGATCGCCACGCCAGGCAGACTGATGGATTTAGTGAATCAAAAGGTGATTGACCTGCAATATATCCAAATTTTAGTACTGGATGAAGCCGACCGCATGCTGGACATGGGCTTTATTAACGACGTAAAGAAAATCATATCGAAAATGCCGAGCAATCGGCAAACACTGTTCTTCTCGGCTACGCTGCCGCCGGAAATCGCTCAATGGGTGAAATCGCTTCTGGTCAATCCGGTCAAAGTTGAGATTACGCCTGTATCTTCTACAGCGGAACGTATCGCGCAGTCCGTGTATTTCGTCGATAAGGAAAACAAGCAACAACTGTTGAACCACTTGCTGCAGGATCCTTCCATTGTGTCGGCGCTGGTGTTCACACGGACCAAGCATGGCGCAGACCGCGTCGTGCGCAGTCTGACGAAGTTGAAGGTTTCTGCACAGGCTATTCACGGCAATAAATCGCAAAATGCCCGCCAGGCCTCTCTGAATAATTTTAAAAGCGGAGTTACACGGGTTCTGGTGGCTACGGATATCGCGGCCAGAGGGATCGATGTCGAACAGCTTTCACACGTCATCAATATGAACCTTCCGAATACGCCGGAAACCTATGTACACCGCATTGGCCGAACCGGTAGGGCAGGCTATAGCGGGATCGCGGTCTCCTTCTGCGAGCAGGAAGAAATGCCGTATTTGAAGGATATCGAGAAATTAATCAAAAAGACGATTCCCGTCGTGAAGGACCACCCGTATCCGATGCTGAATGCAACGCCGCCTCTAAAAGTGCAGGCGCCGTCGGCACCCAGCTTAAAAAAGAAAATCAAGGCAAGAAGATAATAATTAACGCCACTCTCCGAATCCACGGAAGTGGCGTTTGTTATATTAGCAGTGGTAAAGTAATAAAATGTAAATATATCTGATTCAATTTTACAACTGTCGGACGACAAGTAATTGGCCCACAAGATTAGCTCTTGTGGAAAAATTCTGGTCGAATCATCGTCTTCGCTACTTTTCGCAAGACCGACAAGCAAACGCGCCACTTTACCACATAACTTCATGATGGGTTTCATCTTCTTAAGTTTCTTTTGCATTACGTTGAAGCTCGAATCTCTGGATTGGTCATCACCATACACATCGTCATCAAATAGAGGAAATGTCGCGGACGTGGACCGCCGGGCAAGTCATTAACAGGGTTGTAGTAGATTAAGGCTAGCGGGGTACGTTTGTTCAATAAATTAGCGGTAGTCTTGGACTTTATTTTCCATTCCTAGACTGCCGCTGGTTTTATGTCGAACTCAGTCTAATACTTATTATTCGGAGCCTTGACGGTTAATCAATTCAGAAATCCGCGTAGGACCAACAAATCCAGTCTATAACTTTATTTTCTTCGGACAGCTAATTTGATTTTCCTCCTCCAAAGTCCAAAAGATGTACTTCCCTTCTTCCAGCCATTTGGCTTGGAACATCTGCATCTGGTTAATTGCGAAAGCTTCTTATATTTACGTGAGCCTGAACTTCTGCAGCAAACTCCGGAAGTAGTAGCAGCATGGCTTGACATAGCGGAACAAGTCTGTGAAAGAGAAGAATTTATGAGTCTAGCCGAACATCTTATGTACATTGGTCAAAAGTCATTACGTTAACGGAGCAGTGAAGAGCGGTTTATTCGCTTTATAGACATATGTACAAAATACAATATATTATTTACTCAACTTTCGCAGCTTAAATTACCGAACAAACCCTTGATGTACAAGGGCAAATCGGCCAGCCATTGCTGGAATTGACACAACACCGTTTGTTTGCTGCGTTTGCTCATTGCCCCTGCCATA
>NZ_VNJI01000009.1 GCF_007786445.1 Paenibacillus cremeus
GGCAGGTTGCCTACGTGTTACTCACCCGTCCGCCGCTAGGGTCCGAAGACCCTCGCTCGACTTGCATGTATTAGGCACGCCGCCAGCGTTCGTCCTGAGCCAGGATCAAACTCTCCATTAAAGTTGAGTCGATATAGCTCAAAAATTTACTGCTGGCGAGAATTTGCATTCTCTTATTTATTGCACTCACTCGATGTTCAGTTTTCAAAGGGCAATTTCGTGATTATCTCTCTTCGTTTTCGACAACCTCGTCAAAAGCGACTTGATTAATATATCACATCTTCAATCAACTATGCAAGCTTTTTTTAAAAAATTCTTTTTCGTAATCCGTTGATTACTCGCTTGCATCACCCGGCTCGTTGGCCGGAAGAACAATATATCACGCCCATAAAGTAATTGCAACCCCTAAATAAAAAAGCATAAACCAGGGGTTCATGCTTTTAATGATTCATGTTATTTAGAATCCGGTGGCTTCGGCAGCGACCAGCTCTGCAGAGAACTCATCATGGATCTGGCCGTTCGAGCAAAGGATATTCCGTACCTGAAGGCTGTATGGGTTCCCTAATGTGTCCGTTACTTTCCCACCGGATTCGGAGATCAACAGTGCACCGGCCGCGACGTCCCATGCATTCAATCCGATTTCCCAAAACCCGCTCAAACGTCCTGCCGCCACATAGGCCATGTGCAAGGCTGCCGAGCCGGCAACGCGGAGATTCCGCACCTTGGTAGTGAGTGCTTGCACTCCACGCATATTCGTAGGGAGCGCCATCTGTCTGTCGGCAGGGAAGCCCGTGGCGATTAGGCTGTCGCTTAGCTTTTGCTCGAGGGATACTTTCATCCGCTTTCCTTTCACATAGGCACCCTTGCCCTTCTCTGCTACATACAGCTCGTCGTGCATCGGGTCGTATACGACACCTACAATTACTTCACCCTTGTAGGCTAGCGCTATGGAAACCGAGAAAAAAGGAAAGCCGTGCACAAAGTTCGTAGTCCCGTCCAGCGGATCCACGATCCAGAGGTATTCCTCGTGGCTGGCTTCATCCAATGCTTTCTGAGAAGCGGCCGGGCCCGGCTCCACCCCTTCCTCGCCCAAAATGGCATGGGTAGGAAAATGCGTTTGAATGAGATTGCGGATCATCTTCTCCGCGCCTTTGTCCACCTCAGTCACCAAATCATGCATCGAGTACTTGGTATGTAAGCTGTTGAAATCCCCGAGTTTACTCTGAATCCACTCTCCGGCTTTCGAGGCGGTATTGATGGCAACAGCGGTAAAGTTTTTGCTTCCCACAGAAAATACCGTAGTATTCTGATTAGACATAATATCAGTCCTTTGACAGTATTCGTTCACATAAACGATTCATCGCATTGATTATTGATGTCATAAAACGATCCCACTTATCAAGTAATGAATGTACTTCCCAGTATAGTGATAATACGAAAATTATTCTACGGAGTTTCACCCAAAATACATCGTGTAAATTAACAAAAAAGCCACCCGTCCTCGATTGACGAATGGCTTAGTTTGATCACGCTGATCCGTTCTTACACGCCGACAATGTGATATCCGCTATCTACATAAATAACTTCACCTGTGATCCCACGGGAAAGGATGCTCATTAGGAACAACGCCGTATCTCCGACTTCGGCTGTCTCGGTTGTGCGGCGGAGAGGGGCTTTTTCTTCAACGGTTTTCAAAATCGCGTTGAAGTCTTTGATGCCTTTCGCCGCAAGCGTCCGGATCGGCCCTGCGGAAATCGCGTTCACGCGAATGTTGAATTGGCCAAGATCGTTCGCCAGATAGCGTACGCTTGCTTCCAAAGCGGCTTTCGCGACGCCCATGACGTTGTAATTCTTCATTGCGCGCTCAGCGCCCAAGTAAGTCATGGTCATGATGCTGCCGCCTTCGGTCATGAGCGGGTACAACTTTTGAGCCACAGCCACGAGCGAATAAGCACTAATATCGTGCGCAAGGGCAAAGCCTTCACGGGAAGTGCCTACGAACAAGCCTTCCAGCTCTTCGGTTTTTGCAAATGCGATGCTGTGCACGACGCCGTGCAGAACGCCGAACTGCTCTCTGAGCGTTTCCGCCAGTCTGTCGATATCCGCATCCACAGTCACATTGCAAGGAAGAATTGAGGAATTCGGAATCGTTTCGGCCAGTTTCCGTACCCGCTCCTCCACACGCTCGTTCTCATAGGTGAAGACCAGTCTTGCGCCTTGGCTGGCCAAGGATTGAGCGATAGCCCATGCAATACTCCGATCGTTGGCTACCCCCATCACAACTATATTTTTACCTGCTACCAAACTCATGCTCAATCGTTCCCCTCTCATCTCAAAAATAGGGCTCGTACATTGGTTCCCCTCTCAAATTAACCCATTTTTCCGAATATTTCAAGCTACAAAAGTTCAAAAGAGGCCTGCGATAACACGCTTACGTCGGCCTCCGAGCGGATTGTCTCCATGAGCTTCAGCAAAGCGCCATCCTTCATTTTGGCCTCCAGCATCACGTCGAGTCGCGGAGTTTCATGAGCAATCGCTCGCAAGAATGAAATCAGTACCGGCAAGTCAATATAATCGGCGTGGCTGCGGTCGTTCTCCCCGTTTTTTGGACTGGAGACGTGTATTTTGGGTGGGAGGGGGTGAGGCGCGCTGGATGAGTTCGGTTGCTGCTGTTCTTGCTGCCCTTGCCATGTTAGAGCGATCCGCGGCCAAAGCGCTTCCGCCGTTTCCCCACAGGGGTTGACCTGATGGTGATGGATATCCAGTACCATGGGAGCCCCGACTTCTTCACAAACCTCTAGCGTTTCAAGGGCATTAAAGGTTTTATCATCGTTTTCCAATGTCATTCGACGCTTGATCCGTTCCTCCAGCATCCCGAAATGCTTCACAAACCGCTCCCGAGCGGTCGGCTTGTTTCCATAGGTTCCGCCGATGTGGATGTTGCATTTGGCCGACTCGTCCAGTCCCATGGCCTCCAGCATGCGAACATGTCGCTCCAAATCGCCAAATGAGTTGGCAAGCACGTCCTCCCGGGGCGTGCTGAGCACCGTAAAATGATCCGGATGAAAGCTAATCCGCATCCGATTCTCGATAGCGTAGGCTCCGAGCTCAGCGAAGGCCTCTTGCAGCACCGGATAGGGGTCCCAGCCCGCTAGCAGCTCATGACCGATCAGAGGAATCAGCTTGGAGGAGCAACGGTACATCTCGATATCGTGAGCCTTGTTATGTTTAAGCAGACGCAATGTGTTATGCAAATTCTCTTCCGCGAGCCTTTCCAGTTTCCGAATCCCCGCTTCCCGGTCTTCGAGCTTGGCAAAATTGGTGGCAGTCATCGTTTTGGAAGGCGAGGCATTCTTAACAATCACGGACATGGCTACATAGCCTAGACGAACAATCACGTACATTCACGCTCCCGATTCAACATGCCTGGCGTGTACAAGTTATTTTTCTTCGTTAGAATACCCCGGATACAAAAAAGCACTCTTTTCCCAGACCGCGCCTGAGAAAAAAATGCTTATGTATGCTTGAAGTTAGCTTAAGCTTGCGTGGCTTCGCCAAAAAACATTTCGTGAGCGAGGGCGGTTTGGATGCGCGACTCTTCGTCATTTAACTTGCGCACCAGCTCCATCTCCACCTGTGTCACTTCTTCGCCTTGAAAATTGATCTCAGCAATCGAAGCCACAATCTTCACGATCGCAATGGCCTGGTTATCAGGCGTATACGCAATGACCTTCTGTCCGGTGGGGAAGACGCGGAAGCCGCTTTTCATCATTTTGCCCCGGCCGTACTCCAGCAGCTCATACAGCTCTTGCTCGGATTTGAACTTGCAAACGGAATTGAATTCGGTTTGAAATCCCATGGGCTCGCTCCTCTCGGCATGTGCTTACCGTTAAGCATACTCATGCGAAAAAGCAAATGCAAGCCTCGAGCTTATTAAGGCAGGTCGAAGGAGTATTCGAGCCCCTGCTTCTCCGCATGGCGCTGAAGCGCCAGCTGAATCAGGTTATCAAGCAGCTCGCTGTAAGGCTTGCCTGTCTCACGCCACAGCAGCGGATACATGCTGAATGGGGTAAAGCCCGGCATCGTATTAATTTCATTAATGAAGATAGCGGAATCCGCTTTGCGCAGGAAAAAGTCGACACGGGACAGACCGGAGCCGTCGATCGCCTGGAATGCACGGATCGCCAACGCGCGAATCTCATCCGATATGCCGCTCGGAATCTCTGCAGGAATAATCATGGAGGATTTGCCGTCGATATATTTTGCTTTGTAATCGTAAAATTCGCTGGAGGAAACGACTTCCCCCACAACGGAAGCCAGCGGCTCGTCGTTGCCGAGCACCGCTACTTCGACTTCCCGAGCGTCAATAAATTCTTCGACAATCACTTTGCGGTCGTATTTGAATGCAGCCTTGATCGCTTCCATCAGCTCTTGGCGATTTTTGGCCTTGCTGATCCCTACACTTGAGCCCAGATTGGCCGGCTTCACGAAGCAAGGATATCCGATGGACACTTCAATCTCCATTAAAAACTCGCTGTTATCCTTCTCCCACTGCGTTCTCGTCGTATGGCGGAATACGCACTGGGGCAAGTCGGCTTGGGCGAACACTTTTTTCATCATGACTTTGTCCATCCCTACGGAAGACGCGAGCACACCTGTTCCAACATAGGCGATATTCGCCATCTCGAGCAGGCCTTGAATCGTACCGTCTTCTCCGAATGTGCCATGAAGCAGCGGAAAAACGACGTCTAGCGGGGCTGCGGCAGCGCGCCCAGTTGTCTGGTCCACGCTAGTCTGCGAGCTTGAAACGGTCTGAGCCGAACCAAAAAATGGCTGAAGAGCGAACGCATTCTCTCCCTCGGCAGCTTGCCCAAAGGTTAGCGCGGCCACCGAATCGACAGGTCCTGTCAACTGCGGACCCGAACGCCACTCTCCCTGCTTGGTTATGTAAAAGGGTTGAACTTCGTATTTGGTCAAATCGAATGCTTTGATAACGGCAAGCGCGGTTTGAAGCGACACTTCATGCTCCCCAGATTTGCCTCCGTAGATCAAGCCTACGCGAATTTTGTCGCTCATATGAACCTCCGGATGTTTATGGTGAAATCGGTAAACCCTAAGTTAGTAAGATTGAAAATCACAGTGTATCTGGAATGTGCAATAACCGGTAGCGCGTCCGTTCCGTATACGCCGGCGAGTCCGTATAGCTCCAGTATCGGTGCTTGCTGCTGACGGTGTTGGCATTGACTAGCGGCATGCCGTTGGCGTCCTTGGCCGTTACGATTGTGCTGTGCTGGAATCTTCCGTCGCCGTCCCAGTCATAACTGATCACATCGCCGATATCCAGCTGCCAGGCTTCCGGAACTTCTGTGGCGCGTAAGCCGCTGCGGCTCGTCAACAGATAAAATTGCAAGCTGTCGGCGACAGCCCAGCTAAAGCTCCAGAGCTCTTGGCCTTTCTCGCGGCCTTTGTACCACCAGCCCGCATTCCTTTTACCAGTATAGTTCATCGGTGCGCCTCCTGCAAAGAGGCATTGAGACACATAGCTGCTGCAGTTGACCTCGAAGTTAATGTAGGAAGGATTGGATTTATCCCACCACTGATCCGCGTACTGTACAGCTTCCGCGCGGTTGTAGCTAACTCGCGCATATTGAATCTGGGGAAGGACGCTATAGTTAAGAAACGGCACCGATGGAGCTCGCATTAATCCGACAGCGGCGAACGTATCGTCCGCCTCCATTAGACCGCCAGGCTGGGCGGCACGAATGCGCAGCGCCTCCTCGGTTTCGACCGGTTCGATAGCTTCAATAATATAACCGGCATCCGATGGGGACAGGGTGACACGCTCCCGTTCGATCCGCTGCTCTTCGTGAGGCTGATAGTTGATTTGGCCGACGATATTTCGTTTTAACTGAATCTCGGCAATCATTCGTCCATTCCTCTCGATCACGGAAGCGATGGTGAGACGGGTTTCATTTTTTACCGGGGTGAGCCTGCGCAGCCGATCGGTCTCTTCGCGGCGGGCCAGCCGCTTGGCTTGCGTTTTTAAATAGGCCTCATCCTTGACGACAGGCAGCAGCGGCTCGACCGAGTAATCAATGTCCATTTGATTGCGGCTGTGGACGTAGTCATATAATGTTGTTTTCCAAGACATGGCACCCTGACCCCTTTCAGATGAGAGAACATTATTTCAATCATATGAACGCAGCCATGCAAAAATGATTCAAATCAACCTTTACGAGAGGGGCATGCAGATGTATACTGTTAATAGAGCTAATTATGAAATCGCGTTTCATTAAGTGAAACAAGATGAGTGCAGCTGATTCGATATTTAAGGAGGAACTGCGACCATGTCTAAACAAGACACTTATTCGGTCCGCAAGCAGCTAAATGTTAGCGGCAAATCGTATAACTACTACAGCCTACCTGCTTTTGAAGCACAAGGGAACGGCACGATTTCGAACCTGCCTTTTTCCATTAAAGTGCTGCTTGAAGCGGCCATCCGTCAATTCGACGGCAAAGCCATTACTGGCGACCATGTAAAACAAATCGCAAACTGGGCTTCCGAGCGCGATGCCAACAAAGAAATTCCTTTCATTCCTGCTCGTATCGTACTGCAAGACTTCACCGGTGTACCGGTTGTCGTTGACCTTGCAGCGATGAGAGATACCATGAAGCGCGCCGGCGGAGATCCTAAGCGCATCAACCCGCTCGTTCCGGTTGACCTTGTAATCGACCACTCCGTTATGGTTGACGCGTTCGGTTCCAAGGAAGCACTCGAATTCAACGAAAAAATCGAATTCGAGCGCAACGAAGAGCGTTATAAATTCCTGCGTTGGGCACAAACTGCATTTGACAACTTCCGTGCGGTTCCACCGGATACAGGTATCGTTCACCAAGTTAACCTGGAGTACCTGGCATCGGTTGCCGCTACGAAAACCGTTGACGGCGAAACGGTTGTTTATCCTGACTCCCTCGTAGGTACCGACTCCCATACCACCATGATCAACGGTATCGGTGTTGTTGGCTGGGGCGTAGGCGGGATTGAGGCGGAAGCTGGTATGCTCGGCCAACCCCTGTACTTCGTAACTCCAGAAGTTATCGGCTTCAAGCTGACTGGTACGCTGGCTGAAGGCGCAACAGCAACGGACTTGGCTCTGACGGTTACGCAAATGCTTCGTAAAAAAGGTGTTGTAGGTAAATTCGTTGAATTCTACGGCCCTGGTCTTTCCAACATCAGCCTGGCTGACCGCGCAACGGTTGCTAACATGGCTCCGGAATACGGCGCAACGATCGGCTTCTTCCCAGTTGACTCCGAGTCCCTGAACTACATGAGAAGCACTGGCCGCGAAGAAGATCAAATCGCGCTCGTAGAAGCTTACTATAAAGAGCAAGGCATGTTCCGTACGGACGCTACTCCGGATCCTGTATTCAGCGATGTGATCGAGCTGGATCTGAGCACGGTAGTACCAAGCTTGGCCGGCCCGAAACGTCCTCAAGACCGCGTAGAGCTGACCAACATGAAGGAGTCCTTCAACTCCATCATCCGCACTCCGATCGAAAAAGGCGGCTACGGCCTCTCCGACGAGAAAATCGGCGAAGTGGTTGACGTTGATCATCCGAACGGTGAGAAGAGCCAAATGGGTACTGGTGCAGTTGTTATCGCAGCGATTACGTCCTGTACCAATACGTCCAACCCAAGCGTTATGCTCGGCGCTGGTCTCGTTGCGAAAAAAGCGGTTGCCCGCGGCCTTCGCAAGCCAGGCTACGTGAAGAGCAGCTTGACGCCAGGCTCCCTGGTTGTTACCGACTACCTGACTAAGGCTGGCCTGATCGAGCCTCTCGAAGCCCTCGGCTTCCACGTTGCAGGTTATGGCTGCGCAACTTGTATCGGTAACTCCGGTCCATTGCCTGACGAAGTCAGCAAAGCGATTGCAGACAACGACATGACGGTAGCGGCTGTATTGTCCGGTAACCGGAACTTCGAAGGCCGTGTACATGCGCAAGTGAAAGCCAACTACCTGGCTTCGCCACCGCTCGTTGTTGCTTACGCTCTGGCTGGTACAGTTAACATTGACCTGGCTAATGATCCGATCGGTTACGACCAAGACGATAAGCCCGTTTATCTGAAAGACATCTGGCCTACTTCCCAAGAGGTGCAAGAAGCGATTCAATCCGCTATCACCCCTGAGATGTACCGTGCGAAATATGCCGATGTATTCCGTTCCAACCCGCGTTTCAACGCGATCAACGTACCGGAAGGCGACCTGTATGAGTGGCCAGAATCCACTTATATCGCTAACCCGCCGTTCTTCGAGAACCTGGGTGCAGAACTGAACGACATCACTGATATTCGCGGCGCTAAAACATTGGCACTGATGGGCGACTCCGTTACTACGGACCACATTTCGCCAGCAGGTAACATCAAAGTCGACAGCCCGGCAGGTCAATTCCTGATCGAGCACGGCGTGAAGAAAGAAGACTTTAACTCCTACGGCTCCCGCCGTGGTAACCATGACGTTATGATGCGCGGTACGTTCGCGAACATCCGCATTCGTAACCAAGTGGCTCCAGGCACTGAGGGCGGCGTAACCACTTACCTGCCAACCGGCGAAGTGATGTCCATCTATGATGCTTCCATGAAGTATCAAGCCGAAGGCACTAACCTCGTAGTTATCGCAGGTAAAGAGTACGGTACAGGAAGCTCCCGTGACTGGGCAGCAAAAGGTACGTTCCTGCTTGGCGTCAAAGCCGTTATTGCGGAGAGCTTCGAGCGGATTCACCGTTCCAACCTCGTTGGTATGGGCGTCTTGCCTGCGCAGTTCCTCGAAGGCCAAAGCTGGAAATCGCTTGGTCTGACGGGTACGGAAACGTTCGACATCGTCGGCCTGAACAACGATGTTCAACCGGGTCAAAAGCTGACGGTTAACGTAACGAAGACTGACGGTTCGACTTCGAGCTTCGAAGTGATCGCTCGTCTGGACAGCTTCGTGGATGTAGACTACTACCGTAACGGCGGTATTCTGCAAACAGTATTGCGTCAGATCATGGCGTAATTTTGGATAATAAAAACCCCCAGCAGCCTATTATGGATTGCTGGGGGTTTTTTGCGTTAATGCAAAGGCGGAGATGCTGAAGCTAAGGGGCTACTTCAGCATCTTGCCCATGCGGCGCGCCGCCTCCATGAGGGTCGGCGCGATGTGTTTCATCTCCTCCACCGTCAGCCGGTTGGAGGGGCCGCTCACCGCGAGCGCGGCGATCAGCCGTTCCCCCCGCGCCAGAATGGGCGCGGCGACGGCGGCTGCGCCGGGCTCGCGCTCTTCTACGCTGGTGGCGTAGCCCAGCGTGCGCACTTCCTCCAGCTGCTGCAGGAACGCAGCTGGGGACACCGCCGCCTGGGACGGGGACGCGTCGTGCAGCAGGGACTGCTGCACCGCGGCGTCGGCGAAGGCGACGAGCACTTTGCTGGACGCGCCGACGTACAGCGGCAGTCGGGCGCCGATCGGAGCCACGCGGCGGATCGCTTGGTTGCTCTGCACCGCTTGGACGCGCACGCGCTCCAAGCCGTCGCGCACATAGAGGCTGATCGTCTCGCCAAGCTGATCGCGGAGCCGCTCCATCTCCGGCAGCAGGATGAGTGCCGGATCATCGCTGTGCGTCAAATTTGCGGAAAGCTCCCAGATGCGGAAGCCGAGCCGATACCGCTCTGAAGCCGGATTGCGGATGATGAAGCCCTTCCCTTCCAGCGAAGCCAGAAGCCGATGAACCGTGCTCTTATGAAGCCCAACCCGAACGGATATTTCCGTTAAGCTCAAATCCTCCGCCTCGGTAAAACATAATAAGATATCTAGAGCGCGTTCGACAGCGCGAACCGTCAGCTTTCCATCCTCCACACTTACCACTCCTCGAAAAACCGTTTCACTAGTTGAAATCTATTATAGCCCATTTTAGCCCTTTTTAGTAGATTACTTTTTAGTCCTTTGGACCTGTTTCTATAAGCTGAGGGAATTGTCAGGAATTGGCGACTGTTACAACGAGATTACAGGGGGGTTACATTTTTCGATCCGCATTGACGCTATGCCTTTCCCCTTATACTATAAAATTAACAGGCTCTCTATCCTTACTGCCAACAAGTCTTTTTGCCCCCGCATCTTTAGTATACCAGCGCAGGCATGTCTCGCAGACAGCTGCCAACAGAGGAGGATCCCGAATGGAGACTAATTCGTATTCTACCGTACCAGTTACTCAAACTGCCGCACCCGTCCTTAAACGGGCATCGCTCGTTCGCAGGCACAGGGGGTTGGTCTTCGCCCTGTTGTCGATCCTTCTCTTGTTGTTTAGTTTAACGATGGCCTTTCATGCCTTTGTGGCTTATACCTTAGCCAGACCGCATATCGATCCATTGAAATCTAATCCTATGAAGGCTTTCGGGGCTGCGTATGAAAATGTGCAATTCCCCAGCCTAAACGATTCTTCCCAGCTCTCCGGATGGTACATTCCGGCTGCGGCTACGGCTGCGACGGCGTCGGAAACATCCCGACAAACGATTGTATTCTCCCACGGCTATGGCGGCAACCGCGAAGAAATCTGGGTGCCGATCTACGACTTGGCCAAAGCCGTACACAATCTGGGGTACAACGTGCTGATGTTCGACTACGGCTACGTTCAGCCGCAATGGAATGTCACTGGAGGCCTGCGCGAATCGCATGAGCTCCTCGGGGCCGTGCAGTACGCCAAGGACCGGGGGGCCGAAAAGGTCTTCGTCTGGGGCTTCTCTATGGGAGCAGGTACCGCCCTGCAGGCTGCGCTTCAAACGAAGGACATCGACGGGATGATCCTCGACAGCACCTTTGTGCTCGAACCGGACACCTTGTATCACAATATGAAGCAAACGGCTCATCTTCCGGAGTTTTCTCAGCCGCTCGTGCATATGTTTTTCCCTCTGATCAATGGGGTGAGCCTGAACCAAATTCCGTATCAAACGGTCAAAGAAACGCAGTATTCGATGCCGATCTTTTTCATCCATGGCAAGCAGGATTTGAAAGCGCCTTACGAGATGGCTGAGGGCATCTATCAGCAGCAAAAGAGCGACTCCGGCTCCCAGCTGTGGCTGCTGGAGGGCGATGGGCATGAGCTCATCTACCGCGCACATAAACGCGCTTATTTACAAATGACCACCGGGTTCCTCCAAACGCTGTCTTCAACGCCGAGTGCACCCGTGAAGTACGGCTCATCGCGATAGAGCCGACGCATTCTTGCACATAGCCTGCCGCCTCCCCGAATACAATGTTTCGAAGGCCCGGACCGCGTCCGGTGGCCGCCCGAGACGATGGGGAGGTTTTTTCATGTTGGAAACGTACGGTTCTCTGGGGCCTCATCGAGTGCTGGAGGACATCCGATTTTGGAAGCTGCAGGAGGCCGAGCATACCTCCATGATCCAGGAGCTCGTCCCGATGCTGGAGCCCTCCTATGTCGCGCTCCTGCAGCAGTGGAATGCGCTGTTTCGCGAAACCGCAGAAGACGCGGAGCAGTGGAGGGAAACGATTCAGCACTCCAAAGGGCCAGTCAGCCCTTATATTGGCACGCGAGTGGACGAGTTGGTGAGGACAGCAATCGCTCAATCCCAGGAATATGTCAAGCACCTGCAGCTGTTAACCAAGCATAGCGATCCGCTAAAAAAGCACTCTGCAGCCCAAAAAAACGTTAAGCATATGATTCGTCAATCGGAGTATTTCCTTGACCTTCTAAGTAGGCTGGAGTCGGCCCCAGAAATGACTGAGGCTCCTGCAGGGGCGATGAGTGGTGCGGGTGGTGGGCAGGTGACTCGCTCCGAGGCAGGATCGGGCTCGGGTTCAGGTTTAGGTTCAGGTTCGAGTTCAGGTTTGGGGAAGGTGACACCAGCCGCTCGGAGTAAAGAGAAAGAAGAGCGGGTTTATCTACATATTCATGGGATTGCTCAGGAGGAGCCGCAACTCGAGAGGGTTTCGCTGCTCGCTGCTGCTTCTAACCTTGGTCCGGCCGTTGATCTTACCGCTACCCAAGAGGGAGTTTGGTCCGGTCTCGAGCCATCTACCGTCCCTCCAGTGCCCATCGGTGGTCATCGCCTGCCACCTCTGCCTTATCCTTACTCGGCGCTGGAGCCTTACATGGATGCCGCAACGATACAGGTGCACCATGCCGTCCATCATCAGCGCTATGTTGATGGCTTGAACCAAGCGGAGATCAGGCTGGCTGAGGCGCGGGAGTGCGGTGATTTCTCGTTTCTCCGCCATTGGCAGCGAGCTTTAGACCTTCATGGTGCAGGGCATTATCTGCATACCCTCTTCTGGCACAGCATGAAGCCAAAGGGGGGCGGCGAACCGAAGGGCGCTCTAGAAGCCGAGATGAAGCGAAGCTTTGGCAGCTTCGAATCGTTCCGTGAGCATTTCAGCGCCGCCGCCTCACAAGTGGAGGGCGGAGGCTGGGTGCTGCTCGTCTGGAGCCCCCGCAGTCATCGGCTGGAAGTTTTGCAAACCGAGAAGCACCAGTACCTCTCTCCATGGGAGGTACTTCCCCTCCTCGTGCTGGATGTGTGGGAGCACGCCTATTACCACCAATATGCTCATGATCGTTCCAGCTATATCTCCGCCTGGTGGAACCTCGTGAATTGGGATTATGTAGAGGCGCGATATGTTAGCGCGTGCAGTCTCCGGTGGCCGCCATTATAACTTTGAAAATACAAAAAAGCTGTCCCCTAAGGTTCAGGGACAGCTATTGGTTTTACTTGCTTTGGCTTAGCAGATTCACGGCTTCGCCGAAATGTCCACGCGCTTGCGTGAGTGCTGCTTCCGCCGGCGCACTGCCGATACCAAACATAATCATCAAAATCGCGATTCGTGCATCTCCGCCGGCTTCCATTCCCGCACGGCGCGCAGACTCTTCATCGGCACCTGTAGCGTCGCGAATGATGCGCACCATCCGCTCCCGAAGCTTCTGATTGGTTGCTTGCATATTGACCATCAGGTTGCCGTAGACTTTCCCCAGCCTGATCATGGCGGTGGTCGATATCATGTTGAGCACCATTTTCTGTGCGGTGCCCGCCTTAAGCCGTGTCGATCCAGTAACGATCTCCGGACCGACCGCGACCTCAATCGGGTACTTCACTTCAGCGCTCAGCGGCGCATTCTGGTTGCAGCTGATCCCAACGGTCGGAATCCCGAGGCGGTTCGCTTCGCGCATCGCGCCAATGACATATGGCGTCGTCCCGCTCGCTGCAATCCCGACCACGACATCGCCGGGTTGCACCATAGCAGCCAACGTCCGGGCTCCTTCCTCCGAATCATCCTCCGCATTCTCTACCGCAGAACGGATGGCTACTTCTCCGCCTGCGATGATCCCATTGACCAGCTCCGGCGATACGCCGAAGGTAGGGGGGCATTCCGAAGCATCTAGGATGCCTAAACGACCGCTCGTACCGGCCCCGATATAAAACAGCCTGCCGCCGCGTGTCATGACCTCCACAACCGCCTCGATCGCGGCTGTGATTTGCGGAAGCGCATCCTTCACTTTCAGCGCTACCGTCTGGTCTTCCTCGTTGATTAGCGTCACAATCTCTTGAACGTTCAGGCGGTCAAGGTGCTGTGATTTCTCGTTTCTCTGCTCCGTTACCGGATGGTGCTTCGCTTTCTGCGTCACGTTACCTTTCCTCCTTCATTACATATTTCAATATATAAACCAATCCTTATTACAATAATCTGGATTACAATAATCTGGTAATCGATGCTTCCATCCGAGTCTTCATTGCTTCGGTCAATTCAAGACCATGCTCCTGCAAGGCAAGCAGGTACGCTCCAATCACAGGAGGACGCTCCAAAAGCTGCACATCGAAGGCCCCTGTACGCATCGTCGGGGTGGCCAGAAACTGCTTCAAGAACCAGGCGTCATTGAACAAGCCGCCACTCAGCACAAGCGTCATCACGCCATGGCTTGCAAGTGGATCACCCGTAAGCGGCAATCCCATTCTCGTCGCTGCCGTTCGAACCAATGCTTCCAGGCATTCAACTGCTTCCTCCACCAGGCCTACGGCCACCGAGTCACCCTCAGCGGCGGCACGCACCACGAGCTTGGACCCATCCGCAATCGCCGTCCGGATATTGTCTTGTCCATAAATGGTATTGATCAGCTGCTCCGGTCTCTCCAACGACCAACGATCGAGCACCAGCGAAGTCAACGCCGTGGCTTCCCCTCGGCCATCGTACGCTCGCATGACGGCGAGCAGCGCCTGCCGTCCTAGATCAAAGCCACTGCCTTCATCGCCAAGCAAGTACCCCCAGCCGCCAACGCGGACAAACGTATCGGTAGCCGGATCGAAGCCATAAGCAATCGAGCCAGTACCGGAAATGAGCGCTATGCCCCGCTGACCCCACGTTCCCGCAATCAAGGCCGTTACCGCATCGTTATGAACGGTAATCGCCACTTCATCCGGCAATTCCGTACGCAGCCAATCCTGAACACGCTGTCGGTCCTCCGGACGATCACTCCCCGCGAGGCCTAGAAATACTCCCCCCAGCTGAGAGGCCGGTGTCCCCGTCTTTTCCAGCACATCCTGAATCAGCGTCAGGAGAACGCGCTGCACTTCCTCCCAGGGACGGGACTTCACACTGCTCGATTCCCCTCGGCTCATCGCCAAAATAGTGCCGTCTGGCTCGCCAAGGATGCATACCGTCTTCGTTCCGCCGCCGTCAATGCCGATGAACCGTTGGCCCTCCATACGGCGTTCCATCGCGGATGATTCCGTCGTCATCCTACTTCACCGCCCCTGCCGTCATACCTTCCATGAACTGTCTGGAAGCCAGGAAGAACAAGACGATCATAGGCAGCGACGCCAGCGTCAACCCGGCAAACAGCATACTCAGATCCGTGGAATACTGACCGAACAGCGAAAGCATGCCAACCGGAATGGTCTTTTTCAAATCGTCCTGCACGAAAATTAACGGGAAAAAGAAATCGTTCCACGCCATGATGAAGTTCATAATCATCACGGTTCCCAGGGCGGGACGGATAAGCGGTACCAATACATGCAGCATCACGCCAAAATCCGACGCTCCGTCGATTCTCGCCGCTTCCTCCAGCTCCTTCGGCAGCGTCCGAAAGAAGCCGGTTAAAATCAGGATCGCAAGCGGCAGCCCGATCGCTGTATATACACTGATCAAAGACCAGAGGCTATTCAACAAGGACAGCTGTTTCATTAATAAAAACAGAGGGACGATCCCTAGCTTGATCGGAATCATCATCCCCAACAGGAAAAAGAAGAACAGTGCTGCGTTCCAGCGGAACGGGTATCTGGCAATATAAAACGAAGCCATGACCGCGAACAGCAAAATCAGAGCCACAGACAGGACACTGACGACCGCGCTGTTCCAAAAATACGTTGCAAACGGAATCTGCTTCAGCAGCTTGCTGTACGCTGTGAACGACATGGTGGATGGCAGCGACAGCGGATTTTTCAAAATCTGAATGTTGGTTTTTAAAGAGGAGGTCAGCATCAGGAAAATCGGATACAAACTGACCAGTGCTCCCAAGTACGCGAGTACGTATTGGAATCCCCGAAATGAGCGATTCG
Organism: Paenibacillus cremeus; assembly: GCF_007786445.1. Lineage (GTDB taxonomy): Bacteria > Bacillota > Bacilli > Paenibacillales > NBRC-103111 > Paenibacillus_G > Paenibacillus_G cremeus. Next base: position 15,599 of record NZ_VNJI01000009.1, read on the forward strand.
TTTTCATTAAGATCTGCCTCCTCTCTTAGTTTTGTGCCTGCTGATTACGGGTAAAGTACAGGAACAAGCCGGAAATCGTGGCAATAATAAAGAACAGGACTACCGCTAGCGCCGAACCTAGACCCAGTGCAACGGAATCGCCGCCCGACGAACCGCCGAAAGCGATGCGATAGAAGAATACCGCCAGTGTATCGGTCGTGTTGTAAGGCTCCCCTTGCGAGCCTTCCATGGCATAAATGAGCTCAAACGCTTCGAACGCATGAATAAACGTAAATACCGTCACGATAATGAGCGACTGGCTCATCATCGGCAGGATCATGGAGCGGATCAGACGGAAGCCTTGGACTCCATCCAGCCGCGCCGCTTCAAGGACTTCCACCGAAATGGCCTGAAGGCCGGCCAGGAAAATCAGCATCGTAAAGCCCACGCCGAACCAGCTGTTGACGATCGTAATTGAAGTTAGCGCCGTAGCCGGGTCCCCGAGCCAAGGTTTGGCCCAGGACACCAGCCCGATCTTTTTGAGCAGCACATTGACTACGCCGTTATTCGGATTGAGCATCAGCTTCCATAAGAAGCCTACGACGATGACCGAGAGCAGCCGGGGTAAAAAGTACGCCATTTTCAAAAAGCCTGCGCCCTTCACCTTGCTGTAGATGAGATAGGCGAGAATAAACGCGAACACGTTCTGCACCAGCATCTCGATCACGAAGTAGTACAAGTTATGCCCGAAGGCATTCCAGAACAAATGATTGAACGGCTCTTTGGTGAACAAATCTACAAAATTGGCAAGCCCCACGAACTGTCCGCGAATAAGCCCTTTCCAATCGTAGAAGCTGTACCCGAACGCCGCCGCAATCGGATAAATCACGAACAAAGTGTAAATTGCGAGGGCAGGAATCGGGAACAGATGAACTGCTCCCTTTTTCCACCCGGACGATTTGGCCAAGTTATTCATGCCCCCACACCTTTCTTAGCTTAATAGCAAAGCTAGCTTCATTGCGATTATTTCTTAGGCTTGAACCATGTATCCGCACTCTTTTGAACATCATCTGTTACTTGCTCTGGTGTCAATTTGTTCAAATACATGCCTTGAAGCGAGTTTTCCAACGTTGCTTTCGTCGTTGGGTTACCCGAGCCGAAATATACAACGGCTGCATAAGGTGTGGAGATCGTGTCAGCATATTTCGAGATTTTTGCTACCAGCGGATCTTTAGCCGCAATGCCAGGGATCGTGCTTGGTTTTTGCAGCTCGTTAACAGCCAGCGTACCGAACTCTTTCGTCGTCAAGAACTCCATAAATTTCAGCGCTTCTTGCTTGTGTGCAGACTTCGCGTTCACTGCAAACGATCCGTCCACCCAAGTCGTTACCGTTGGCTTGCCATCCGCTTTCACCGGCGGCACTGGAAACACATCCATTTGCAGATCCGGATTCGTCTTCTTCATGACCGCGTACTCCCAGTCACCCATGATCATCATGGCAGCCTGCTCTGTTACAAACATGTTCCGCATGTCGTCCATGCTGATTCCAACGTAGTTGTCAGGGAAATAAGGCGTCAAATCCTTCATTTGCTTCATGGAATTCACGAATTCAGGGCTCTTGAAGTTGGCATCGCCAGACAGAATTTTCTTCACAAAATCGGTACCGTATACGGACGGTCCGAGCGCACCTTGCGTCAAGGAAAGGATCCAGCCTTCTTTGGAGCCGAATGCGAACGGGGTCACTTTATTTTTCTTCAGCGTATCCGCGATTTTAATCAGGTCGTCGAAGGTTTTTGGCTCTTGCAGATTGTATTTCTGGAAAATTTTCTTGTTGTAAAACACTTGCGTCGAGCTGAATACCGTAGGCACACCGTAAACCTTGCCGTTGCTGCCTGTAGCTGCAAGCAGTGTATCCTTCGAAAACACGCTCATGCCTTTGATATTATCGAGCGGCTCCAAGTAGCCTGCATCCGCCAACGCTGCGCCTGCTGCGTATGGACGAAGGTGAATGATATCCGGACCGCTGCCGCTTTGTAGAGCCGTGTTCAAGGCTGTGTTGTATTCTGTATTTTTAGTCGGTTTAAATTCCAAATCAATGTTCGGGTTGCTCTTCTTAAATTCGGCGATGATTTTGGCATAGGCATCGACATCTTCTGTCCGCCAGCTGCCGATTGTCAGCTTTACTTTTTCTTGATTGGCGGCTGGTGCAGGGGTGGTGGTAGTGTTCGGTTGTGCCGTGTTGGTATTGTTGCTGCTGCACGCGGCCAGCATGGAAGTTGCAGCGACGATCGTTAATGCCCCACTAAGTACACGTTTCATAGAAAAAAGCCTCCCTTTAATTTGTGCTTCTATGTTTAACCTTATGATGAACACAAGGACAAAACCGTATCATGCAAAATCGGTCGAAACTCGCGAATCCGATTGCCTCGTCCGAGATGGACGGCATTGGTCAGAAAAACGACGCTCAAGCCGCGTTCCGGCTCGATCCATAAGCTCGTGCCGGTAAAGCCCGTGTGTCCATAGCTGCCCAAAGGCCAGCTCTTCCCGGCACTCGGGGAAAACGGAGTCTCTTGCAGCACCTCCCAGCCGAGGCCGCGCCCGCGAACCGGGGAACCAACGGCTTCAGTCCTTTGCGAAGACGACAGAAGGGGATGACGTTCTGCCTGCAGCCACCAAGACGCATAGCGTGTAAGGTCGCTCGCTGTGGAGAATAAGCCCGCACTGCCGGACACGCCACCGAGATGAAAGCTCTTCTCGTCGTGCACTTCACCATGGACGTACGCTTCATCCACCCATTCCGTAGCGGCGATCCGATGCCGCAGCTCTTGTGGAGGGGTATACATCGTATCCCGCATACCCAGCGGCTCGAAAATCGTTCGGCTGACGAATCGATCCAGGCGCTCGCCAGCCACACGTTCCACAACGAGCCCGAGCAGAATCATGCCGAGGTCGCTGTAGCGAGTGCTCTCACCAGGTGGAAAATCGAGCTGAGCGCCGAAGATTTCACCCAGTAATCCAGGCCGCTGCGCATGACGCGGAACGACCGGTAAATCCGCCGGCAGCCCGGCGGCATGCTGGAGCAGGTGGCGAAGTGTCACCTGCGGCTGACAGAATTCACGCAGATACTCCTGAGCGGGATGATCCAGCTTCAGCTTCCCCGCATCTGCAAGCAGTAATACCGCCGGCAGCGTGGCCGTGACCTTCGTCAGCGAAGCGATATCGAATAGCGTATCCAGCTGAACCTCCGTGCGCTTGATGCCATCGGAATAAGTTCCGTATGCTTTGCTGAACCGGAAGCGATTACAAATCGCAATGTCGATAACAGCTCCGGGCAAAAGCCCTTCGCTAATCCAGCCTTCAATTAAGCGATCCACCTTATCCATTGCGCTTGCCCGCCTTTACGGCCTGACGTGTCTTCTCCAGCGATTGCACGCTTTCCTCGTAATGGCAGCCCGCTATACCCACATACAAAATGTCGATGACATTGAGCTGTGCAATTCGGGATGCCATGGCGCCGCTTCGAATGCTTTTCTCCAAGGTGCTTGTAAACAAGCGAATGTCCGCCAGCTCCGAAACCGGATTCGAGCCGAAACGGGTCAAGGTGATGACGACGGCTCCGTTCTCCTTGGCAATCTCCAGTGTACGGATCATGTCCTCGGTCTGCCCAGAGTAGGATATCCCGAAAACCACATCGCCCGGGAGCAAATTCGCCGCAATGGTCGCTTGCGCATCGAACCCTGCCCCTATCTCGCACCAGCGGTTAATCCGCGATAGCTTCTGCTTAAAATCCTCTGCGATGATCGCCGAGGCACCGACGCCGAAAATGCCGACCTTTCTCGCTGCACTTAGTGCCGCAATCGCCTTCTCTACGCTCTCCGGTGAGAGCATCGTTAGGGTATCCTGAATGGAAACGATGTTGTTATTGGATACCGACTCAATGAGATGCGTGATGGAGCCGTCCGTACGAATTTCCTGATACGACTCTGCAGGCAGGGACGCTTGGGATAAATCGCCGGCGATCCGCAGCTTCAGCTCTTGAAACCCTTTGTAGTGGAGTGAGCGAGACAGCCTGACGATTGTAGCTTCACTCACCTCGGCATACTCAGCCAGCTTCTGTACAGACAGGCCGACCACCTTCTCCGGGTGCTGCAAAATATATTCCGCCGCTTTGCGCTCCATTGGCTTCAGACTGCCCATGGCGGCTTCTATGCTGACTAATCCACCCTTTAACATGTGAATCATCCTCTGCGCTTAAGCTTCAATTGATTTCTCTTTAGTAAATCCCCAACTCATACTCATATTATAATGAACATTATTTCATATTGTAAAGTTTTTTTTGAAATATTGTTTCTTACTTGTCTCTATGCGGACACAAAAAAAAGCTTGAACCCTGTATCGGGAACCGACCTCTGTCTCACATACAGGGGTCAGTCCCATGGGTCCAAGCTTTCGTTATTTTCCTTATTCCTTGATCAGCGCCATAAACTCACCGCGGGTAGCGGCATTGTCCCGAAAAATTCCGCGCGCTGCTGACGTGACCGTCTTGCTACCTGGCTTCTTCACACCGCGGGCGCACATGCACAAGTGCTCGCCTTCGACGACCACCATGCAGCCGTGCGGCTCCAGCACGTTCGTAATGATATCCGCAATCTCCGACGTAATCCGCTCCTGTACCTGCAGACGGCGCGTAACCGCCTCGACCAGGCGAGCGAATTTGCTGAGTCCGGCAATTTTTCCGCTCGGGATATAGCCGATATGGATCTTCCCAAAGAACGGCGCCATATGGTGCTCGCATTGGCTGTAATACACGATATCCTTTACGATGACCAGCTCTTCGTGCTTCTCATCGAATGCGACACCTAATATGTCGTGAAAATCCGCTTCATAGCCTGCAAAAATCTCTTCATACATCCGCGTTACACGCGCCGGGGTATCCAGCAGCCCCTCCCGATCGACATCCTCGCCGATCAACCGCAAAATCTCCCGCACGTGATGCTCCACCTGCTCGCGATTGTCCGCGACACGGGTATTCTTATATTCCTTCGCCGGCATGGCTCATACCTCCTCATCGTCCGTTTATACGCAGCCCGCGCTAGTTCAAGTCCCAGCAGCCAGCCTGCGGATACTCCCCAGACTTACGGACGGAATTTTTGCTTTTTCATCATTTGCTGCATTTTATTCATCTGCTGCTTGTTCAGATTGTAGCCCATCTGCTTGGCCATCTGTTGAAGCATTTCCGGATTGTTCTGCATCTTTTCCATTTGCTTGCGTAAATATTGCACCCCAACGTAAAAGCCGCCTGCTCCCCCGGCTATCAAGGCAATAATTGCTGTCACTGCATACCACATCGTTTACTCGTTCACCTCAGACTTCTAAGGATTATCTCATTAGTTCATCATAGCATGTCCATCATTTCGTGACAAATCAGAATGTTGGAATTTCTCGCTTTCGGGCGCCTCCAATCTACATTAGCACACTTTCAATAAACACCGTGTTATGCTTCGCCAGGTCGATTTCCTTGACCTCCAGGTCGCTCTCGCTGCTCTTCACTACGCGGACAATCGGCCGGCCTGGCAGTCCCTTATGCTGGCCTACCACGACCCCCGTTTCTTTCGTCGACAGGCGAACCGATGTGCCGGTCGGGTACACGGAGACATGCCGCATGAACAGGATGACGATTTCTCGATCCAGCTTGGAGCCGGCCAGCACCATCAAATCCTCGCAGGCTTCGTGCGGCAGCTTGCGGCGCCCATTGGACAGATCGAACAGCAGATTGTCATACGTGTTGGCGACCGCCACAATACGGGCATACAGGTGGATCTCTTCTTTATTCAGCCGGCGCGGCAGCCCTTCGCCATCCAGCGTCTCATGATGCTGAAAGGCCACATGAGCGATGAGCAGACTCAGCTCGCGCTTTTGCTTCAGCACCTCAAACCCGCGCCACGCGTGATGCTTCCTGACGTCGCTGCTCTCATCGTCGGTAATGAGCTCCAGCTTGCCCACATCATGCAGCAAGGCGCCGATCGACAGCTCCCGCAGCTGGCTGGTCGGCAGTCCCATATGGATGCCGATCAGCGCCGACATCATGCAAACGTTCAAGGCGTGCACGTACATGGCGTTGTCCTGGGTACGGATGTCGGTGAGCTGCACGAGCACCTCTTTGTTTTTCATGATCTCGTCGAGCAGGTTGTCGATGCTGACATGGATATGCTTCGTGTTGAAATCCTTCCCTGATCGAATCGATTCGAATGTTTCGCCCATGCGCTGCATGACCGCTCGCTTCGTCTCTTCCGAGACCAGCTCCTGAATTTCCAGATCATCAAACTGCTGATCTTTAATATAGACCATCGTGACTCCGATGCGCTTCAGCGTGTTGATCATGTAGACCGTCAGCTGTACGCCTTCCGACAGCAGCACAGCCCCGTTCGCCGAAAAAATCGTACGCCCTAAAAACTGGCCTGACTCCACATTCTCGATATGGATGTATCTCATGAGGTTCCCCCTTTCAGCAAACAGCCTTCGTGCTCCAGCAAAAATGTTTTGACGTGCAGCCCCCCTCCATAGCCGACCAGTGCGCCGCTCGAGCCGATGACACGATGGCAAGGCACGATAATAGCCACCGGATTGCGATTATTGGAGCCCCCGACCGCCCGCACCGCCTTGGGTGAGCCGATTCGCTCGGCGATGTCCTTGTAGGACCAGGCCTTGCCGTAAGGCACCTCCAGCAGCGCTCGCCACACCTTCACTTGAAACGGGGTTCCGCGCAAATCCAGCGGCAGCTCGAACGACTTCCGTCTCCCTGCAAAATAGTCCCGCAATTGCTCCGCTACCTCCGCCAACGCGTCGGGATCGTGCTCCCACTCCGCCGTGCCGTACCACCGCTTCGACCACTCGCGCAGCTTCGCTTCGACGTCCGCGAACGCGCCAAATTCGATGTTGCACAGGCCCTGAGCTTCGCCTTCCCCGCTCCAGCCCAGCGTCAGCACTCCGATTGGCGTGTCGATTTCGTCATACTTGATCTTCATCTTCCCTCACCTGTCCGCTTTCATCCTCAAGTTGCTTCCGTGCCTTCCCGATCTCACGGCGAGCCGCTTCGTCCGGCTCGCGCTCCCACGCGGCGGCCAGCGCTTCGCGCGCAGCCGCGCCGCCAATGCGGCCCAGCGCCCAAGCCGCGGTGCCGCGAATCTCGGGACGCTCGTCCCGCCGCAGCAGCTCGATGAGCTGCGGTGCGCTGCTCGCGTCCCGAAAATTGCCCAGCGCCAGAATGGCGTTGCGCTGGATGGGCTTGCGGCCGCGCCAGGCCGCCGCGCTGTTGCCGAACCGCTCCTTGAACTCGCGGTTCGACATCGTGAGCAGCGGCTTCAGCAGCGGCTTCACCTGCTCCGGATCCGGCGTCAGCTCCGGATGATGATCAAAATGCATGCCCTTGTTCTTCGGGCAGACGATCTGGCAGGTGTCGCAGCCGTACAGCCGGTTGCCGATCTTCCGCTTCAGCTCATCGTCCTCGATGAGTCCCTTGGTCTGCGTGAGGTACGATACGCAGCGCTGGGCGTTAAGCTGTCCCGGGCCGACGAGCGCATCGGTCGGACAAGCGTCGATGCACAACGTGCAGTCCCCGCAGCTCTCCGTGACCGGCTCGTCCGGCGGGAAGGGGATGTTGGTGATCATCTCCCCGAGGTACACCCAGGATCCGAACTCCGGCGTGATGACGGAGCAGTTCTTGCCGACCCAGCCGATCCCGGCCCGTTCGGCGACCGCCCGGTCGACCAGCGCACCGGTGTCGACCATGCTCTTCACCCGCGCCTCCGGCACGCGGGCGAGGATCCAAGCCTCGAGCCGCGCAAGCCGGTCGCGCAGCACATGATGATAGTCCGTTCCCCATGCGGAACGGGACAGAATGCCGCGGTACGCCTCTGGGGCCGACCGCGGGGGATCCTGCAGCTTCGACGGATACGCCACAGCAATCGATAGAATCGATTGCGGCTGCTCCAGCGTCAGCGCCGGATTGACCCGCTTCTCGAGATCGCGCTCCTCGAAGCCGGATTCATAGCCCTTCTCGCGGTGCCGAAGCAGGATGTCCTTCAGTGCCGTGAACGGATCGGCGCTGGCAAACCCGATTTTATCGATGCCGAGCGTCGGCAATGCCGCCTGCAGCTCCGCTTTGAGCCTCCTCCAGACCATGCTATCGTCCTCGTCCATTCCGATCCCATGCGCCATAAGGGCCGACTGTTCCTCTGCTTGATTCATGTTGTTCGCCGCCTTAGTCATGCTTGAGTGCCTTCTACAGATTCCGCCACTTGTTCATCGGCCACACGATCCATTCGGCCCGCCCTTCCAATTGCGAGAGCGACACGGCGCCAAAGCTCCGGCTGTCATAGCTGGCATACTTGTGGCGGTTATCGCCCATCACAAACAAGTGCCCTTCGGCGATCGTATAGGGCTCGAATCGTCCATCTTCAATGATGGAATCCGTGTAGGCTTCCTGCACCGGAGCTCCGTTAACGTACAGTGTACCACGGCGAATAGAGATTTCATCCCCTGCCACGGCCACGACCCGCTTCACTAAATACGGATGGGTCGCATCGCTCCCGGCCGGCTCCTTAATGACGACGACATCGCCCCGCTTCGGCTCCCCTGCAAAACGAATCGTCTTATTAATGAAGAGCCATTCCCCTTCCTCCAGCGTTGGCTGCATGGAAGCGCCCTTCACGGTGGACAAATGAAATACAAATTGGTGAATGACAATCACCGCAAGCAAAGCGACGACAATCGATTTCATCCAATCCCAAATTTCCATGAGCAGACCGGTTCCGTCATCCTCCGCCAGCTGGACGCGGGGCAGCTCCCGCTCGATTTTTCTGGGAAACCAAAGGCGCATGCTATCCCTCCGCTCCGCGGTCTCTCCACTGTTCGTAGTAGTAACGCACCCATTCATCTTGAAACGGCGAGTGGCCGGCACGCACCCGAACGAGTAAATCCTTGAGGCCTTGCTTCACTTTGGAGTCTACGATCGGGGAATAATGGTAGCTGATTTTGTGGCGCTCATATTCCTCTTGGTCCACCACGTGAACATCACCGTCCGGCATCCGAATGACGTCCAAGTCATAGTCGATATACGTAATCACGTTCCCGTTTACATACGGAGGGGAGGCAACATTGCAGTAAAAGCGCACACCGCTCTCTTCGATCAGGGCCACAATATTAAACCACAGCTTTGGTATGAAAAAGGAGACACCAGGGATCCGGCTCACCCATTCTTTGCCGTCGGATTCGACGATTTTCGTCTGGCTGTTGATCAGCACCATCATCGATTCCGCCCGGTGCGATTCGTGCATCAGGCTCTCCGGCACCAGCCAATTTTGCAGCCACATGCGATGAAGGTGCCCGTCGTGTTTGAAGCTTTTGATAACATACGAGGAAAAAGTCGTCATGCAGTCCAGACCCTTCTGCACACGGTTCGTGAGGCGCGCTGCTGCGGCTTCTCGCCCGCGTTCCATTCTCTTGCTACTAGCATAAACTTATGTAGAGTCGCTTTCAAGAGCGAGCGCACGGCCCAAAACAAAAAAAGCATATCCACATAAGCCAAAGCGCCCGTGTTATGCTTGAATGTCTTGATGAATACCCGAGGGTTCCCGCCGGTCTCTAGCCATGAACAATACTTAGGCGATGAGCCGCCCGTGAAAAATCATCCGCCTGGTAGCCCACCTTCTCATATAGGGGAAGCACTACCTCGTTGTGCACGTCTACGGTGACAAGAATTCTGCGAACTTTCCGTTGGACGAACTTTTGCCGGAGCGATTCGACCAACAGCTGCCCAATGCCGCGACGCTGATGATCAGAGCCCACAGCAATGCGGTAATAATAACCGTTATTGTTATCGATCGTCCCAATGACGATGCCCACCACGTTTCCTTCATCCACAGCAACCATCACCAGCTCACTGTCCCACGACAGCTGATTGGCGAATGCGGCCATGGTCTCTTCATAACAATCCTCGGACAGCACTGACCGGAAAAGCTCGGTTACCGATACATAGTCGGACAACTGAAACCCGCGAACTAGAAAAGAACTCACAAGCATAGTTGGAATCTCCTCGCAGCGTGATTTTAGATATTATTAAAAAATACGACAAAAATCGCTATATTCCTGCTAAATTGTTAAATAAAACACAAATAAACTGCAGATTTTTATTAAATGCTCATGAAAGCGCTATTTTTAAAGCGTTTTCACATTGTTTCCATCCGTTTTCGCCGTATTGCTACCACTATATGCGGGTCGGGCCGTTGTTCATGCTTAACGCACAGGCGCTAGGTAAAACCACCCATTTCTGTGTTGCTTGTCCGCTGCTGCCCGTGGTGCCGATTGGAAGGATTAGATTTTTTTTGCATAAAATCTCTCCGGCGGTGAAACGATATCCCTTGGTGCTTTAAGTAGTTTCCGTACAAAGGAGGTATTTACAATGGTACAGCAGGCCAACAGCGAGATTCGCCGAATTCATGAGCTGAACGATCTCAAGACAACCGATTGGAATTCAGCAGAGCTTCACTACCACCAGCGGGTAATGAGCGATTTGTCTCCCTGGCTAAATGCGCAGGGTACGGCGATGCTCGGTCAAATCATATCGGAAATCGAACATCGAGGAGGAGATCGATCCGAGCATACGAATACTTAATATACATAAGTGTTGATTTTATATCATAAAAGATGGATAATAAGATTTGGAAATTACATATTTCATAGGAGGTTTTCGAACCCATGGCACACCAATTACCAGCTCTGCCTTACGCAAACAACGCTCTTGAGCCGCACATCGACGAAACGACTATGATGATCCACCACGATCGTCACCACAATGCATATGTAACCAATCTGAACGCTGCTTTGGAAGGTCACGCTGACCTGCAATCCAAAAGCATCGAAGCTCTGATCGCTGACCTGAACAGCGTACCTGAAGCCATCCGCACAGCTGTCCGCAACAACGGCGGCGGCCATGCTAACCATTCCCTGTTCTGGGAAACGATCGGCCCGAACGGCGGCGGCGCACCAAGCGGCAAGCTTGCGGATGCCATCAACAGCGAACTCGGCGGCTTTGATAAATTCAAAGAAGATTTCGCCAAAGCGGGTGCAACTCGTTTCGGTTCCGGCTGGGCATTCTTGGCCGTTACTAAAGACGGTAAGCTGAAAGTATACAGCCTGCCTAACCAAGACAGCCCAATCATGGAAGGCGAAACGCCAATCCTTGGTTTGGACGTATGGGAGCATGCTTACTACCTGAAGTATCAAAACAAGCGCCCTGACTACATCGCTGCGTTCTGGAACGTTGTTAACTGGGCTGAGGTTGGCAAGCGTTACGAAGCTGCGCTGTAAGGTACGCTTGGATGCTCAAGAGACCCGTTTCCCTTCCGAGGGACACGGGTCTTTTTTCTCATTTTCGTTGCCCCCTGTTGCGATGGATCAACGTAATCCACGTTGATCCATCGCAACTTATATCCGAACTATTTCCAGCTTCCTATTCTAATGCTATAATCTACCTTAGTTATGGATGCTTCGGATAAAAGAAATGAGAGTGTCGGCATGAATCCTAAATTGCTATCGCTTCTTCAAAATGTGCCCTTGTTTCAAGATCTGTCGGCGGCTGAGCTGGAGTCGATCGCCCCTTTGTTCGTAGAGCGAAAATATAAAAAAGGCACGATTATGTTCTTTGAGGGCGATGCGGGCGACGAGTTTTTTCTCATCCAGTCCGGTGTCGTGAAGGTCTACCGGATCGATAATGCCAAGGAAATTATTTTGGCACTGTTCCGGGACGGTGATTTTTTTGGCGAGATGGCGCTGATTCAAAAGGGGCTGAAGCGGTCCGCCACGGCGGAAACGCTGGAGGCCTGCTCGATGTTCACGCTGGTTCGCTCGGAGTTCTATCACTTTCTGGAGCGCAGTCCGAAGCTGTGTCTGCGGCTCGTCGAAACGACGATGGAGCGGCTGCGCAAAGCCAATGAGCAAATTTACGACCTCACCTTCCTGGATGTTCGGACGCGGACGATCAAGGTCATCTTCCGTTTGTCGGAGGAGCACGGCGTCGTGAAGCCGAATGGCACGTTGATCAACATGAAGCTGACGCATCAGCAGCTCGCCAATCTGGTCGGCACCGTCAGGGAATCGGTTACGAAAGTGCTGCAAGAGCTGCAGGAGGATCAGATTATTTCGATCGACAAGAAATATATCCTTATTCAAGATCCCTCAGCGCTGCATCAGCTGGCATTCTAAACGTGCAAAAGCCTCATCTCCCCTTGCAGTACAGGGCGATGAGGCTTTTCTTATTTCTTGTGAGCGATTATCGCTTGCTGTCCGTAGTACGCATTCAGAATGCGCAGGAACACGTTCGGGAACGCCAGCTGCTCCATATCGTCCGGGCTGATCCAGCGGTACTGCGAGGGCAGCAGCTGAGGCTCGTCCGGGCGCAGGGGCGAAGGCACCAGGCCGCCCGTGTACACCTCCAGCTCCCAGCGGATGTGGCTGAACACGTGCTCGGCCTGCATGAGCCACGCCACCTGGCCAAGGCCGACGCCGGCGTCCTCCGCCAGGTGGCCGGCCAGCGCCTCCTGTGCGGCCGCCGCATCCGGCAGCGTCAGCAGGCCTGGCGCCTCGGTGTGCGGCAGCTCCCACAGGCGGGCGAGCAGCCCTTCCTGCGGGCGCTGGCGGACGAGCACCCGGCCGGCGGCGTCCGTGATGAGCGCGACGTACCGCTGCTCGGGCCGGGGCGGCTTTGCCTTTTTCTTCACCGGCAGCGTGTCCTCCACGCCGGCGGCTCGTCCCGCGCAGTGCGCCAGCACCGGACAGGTGAGGCAGCCGGGCGATTTCGGGGTACACACGAGCGCTCCGAGCTCCATCAGCCCCTGGTTGAAATCGCCTGCCGCCCCCTCCGGGATCAGCTCCTGCGCCAGCTTTTCCATCGTCACGCGGGTGCTGCCCTTCATGATATCCTCTTCGATGAGGAAATACCGTGACAGCACACGCATGACGTTGCCGTCCACGGCCGGCTCGGGCTTATTGTAGGCGATGCTGAGGATCGCCCCGGCCGTGTAAGGCCCGACCCCCTTGAGCGAGAACACCTCGTCCTTCGTATCCGGCACCACGCCACCGTAGCGCTCCTTCACCTCACGCACGGCGCTCTGCAGGTTGCGGGCGCGGGAGTAATAGCCAAGGCCCTCCCAAGCCTTCAGCACCTCCTCCTCCGGCGCATCCGCGAGCGCATCGACGGTGGGGAATTTGTCTACGAATCTATGAAAGTAAGGGATGACGGTGTCGACCCGCGTTTGCTGCAGCATGATCTCCGAAATCCATATATAGTAAGGGTTACGGCTCCGACGCCAAGGCAAATCGCGCTTGTTGCGGCGGTACCAGGCGAGCAGCTCCGTGGAAAAGTACTGCTTTTGCTCTGAATTATTCATGATGTCTCCTTCTTTTGCACCCATTTTCGAGATATAATTTAAACCATCCGCTAGCTTCACCGGAAGACGACGACCTTGAAAGGGGCCTATAACCGATGCTTACTCCCGGCGAACTGGCCTCACGGCTGAACAAGCTGGTCATTTCCATCCTGCTCGTGGGTCACCAAAAATGCGAACCCCACTGGCACCAAAAGGCGCGTACCATTAAATATCATTCCATCTGGCTCATCATTAAGGGGAAGGGCACGTTCACCATCAACGGCACGCACTATCCGGCGGAGCCGGGCAAGCTGTTCTGCTTCACGCCGGGCATGGATGTGGACCGCGTCACCGATCCCGAGCAGCCGCTCGAATACTACTTCCTTCGTTTTCATTATACGGAATGTTACGAGGAGAAGGAACAGTGGATTTACCGGAGCCCGACGGAGTCGCGGTTTCCGCTCGACGGCATGTACACAGTGACCAACACGCCACAGCTGATTTATCTCTTAGAGCAGCTCGACACGCTGTGGAAGCGTAGAGGGCATATGACCGCGATGCGGCGAAAAATCGTGCTGCAGGAGTTTCTATTGACGCTGGTAACGGATTTCCGTGCTCAGAAGGTCGCCGGCGATACGACCGCAGCCATCGAGCTCACACAAGATTACATGGTGGGTCATTATCAGGAGCCGCTTACGCTGGAAGGGCTAGCCCAGATGGCCGGTCTCAGCGTCAGCCATTATTCCCGCCTGTTCAAAAAATACATCGGCTACAGCCCTATCGATTACTTGACCCATCTGCGGGTGGACCGGGCAAAGGAGCTGCTCGTCCTGTCGGACTACCGCTTGAAGTCGATCGCCGGCAGCGTCGGGTACACGGATGAGTTTTATTTCAGCCGTATTTTTAAAAAGGTCACGGGCGTCTCCCCCCGAGAGTATGCCAAAAATCACCGTTTTACCCCTGCCAATTGAGGCGTGGGGTGTTTGACTTGCCACATTGAAAAGGTGTACGCTACCTTTACCTGCATCATGCGGTTGGACTGACGTTAAGGTGGTTACAGTATGGGAACGGATCAAATGAATCGCACGCCCGGCTTAGCAGGCTTGGCGCAGCGGCGAGCGGATGCCCAGCCGTTTGCCGTTTTTCTCTATATATGGGGCTTGGAGTGGCTGATTACCTCGGCCATCGAGTTCTTCGACCCAGGACAAGGGCTGCTCTCTGTGGAGCGAGGCCTGCTGTTTGCCGCTATCTTGCTGACCGCCGCCGTGCTGCTTTGGCGAAGCCGGTCGAGCAAGTCCATGGCGGCGCCGCGTCCTCGAGGTCGGGGCAGCATCGCGGGTCCGGCTGCTTATGTCTTGGCCCTCGCCTTGCTGGTTGCGGACCTGCACTACGCCGGGGGCATCGACGCCTTCTACGCTCCGCTGCTGAAGGGCGTTGTTCTGGCCGCCGCTTATGGCTGGCTCAGCAGGTGGCTGGGACGGCCGCTGGTGTATTTGAGCCTCTGGATGCTGGCGCTTACGGTGACGGTAGCGATCACTTATTTAGGCTTCGCCTCGGTGCTGCTCGGCGGCTTCGGCGGCCTTAGCATGCTTGCGCTCGGCTCCTGGCTCAGCCTGTGGCGAACACTACTTTATGGCAAAGGGGACCTTGCAGCTTCATGATTGTAAACCATTACGCTTTGCGGGGAGGCCTTATGCTGCTGTCAGCCGCCCTCCTTGTTACTTTATCCGCTTGCACACCGAAAAACAGCGCGGAGCCGTTCGGAGGCGGAACCAAGCAAGCCGACACGGCCGCAGCGAACCTGATGGCCGGCGCTTCCGACCAGGTGCAGGCCACCTATAAGCAGCGGTGCTTGTCCTGCCACGGCAACAGCCTGGAAGGCAAGATCGGGCCGAAGACGAACTTGCAAAAAATCGGCGCACGGCTCACCAAAGAGCAGATTATCGCTCAAATCAACAAAGGCGGCGGCGGCATGCCAGGGTTTGCAGGGCAGCTGAAGCCGGAAGAGATCGACGGTCTCGCCGAATGGCTGGCCGGGAAAAAATAAAGGAGGCCCCGTGCAGCTCGTCTGTCGGCGAGTGCACGGGGCTTCTTTTGATTCTTCCTTACCGCAGCGGAAGCTGCTCCACGACGGCATACGCCATCGCCATGGTCTCCGTATGCGTGATGCTGAGGTGAATGTGAATTGCATCAGGAATGCCGCACGGACTCGCTAGCACTCCTGTGCCAGCCCCCGCTCCCGCTGCACCCTCCGTCCAGATGGCCACTACCCGCTCCCATGCCGCCTTCGATAGACGGCATACGGGCTTGCCCTTCCCATCCGGAAGCACCTCCACGTCCTGGAACGTTACTTCCTTGCCGATGCCGCAGCCCAGCGCCTTCACGACCGCTTCCTTGGCCGCAAATCGCCCTGCGGCGAACTCGGCCAGCCGCCCCTTGCGCGAGGCGGCCAGCTCTTGCTCTGCCGGCGTGAGGATGCGCTGAAGAAACCGTTCACCAGCCGACTGCTCCAGTATGGTCTTCACTCTAGCAATATCCAATAAATCGGTGCCTACTCCGATGATCATGCGCTCGACCCTTCCTCTAATCGCCTGATTTCATCCTATCCGATCCGTTCACGAAGTTCAAGGCGGACCCGCTGGATCGGATCCGCCTTGCTCCATTCACGCTACCCTTCTCCCAGCCCCACGGCCGGCATGGCGCTCCAATCACTTCCTACCGCTTGATGGCTGAGCAGGCTGCGGAATAACCCTTTTCGCTCCTCCGCCAGCTGGTTGTATTCGCCGGTTTGGACGATCTTCCCTTGGTCCAGCACAACAATTTGGTCCGCATTCCGAATGGTGGACAAGCGATGGGCGACCACAATGATCGTCATACTCCCCTTCATCCGATAAATGGCTTCCTGAATTTTTTTCTCGTTCTCGGTATCCAGCGAGCTCGTTGCTTCATCCAAGACGAGGACGGACGGCTGCCGAAGTAAAGCTCGTGCCAGCACTAGACGCTGACGTTCCCCGCCGGAAAGCCGAATACCCCGGTCACCAATTACCGTATCCAGCCCTTGAGGGAGCTTCTTCACAAACTCAGCGGCCGAGGAATTCTCCAGTGCTTCCCAAATCTGCGCTTCATCGGCATCAGGCTCGACCATCAGGAGATATTCTCGAATGCTCGAATTAAATAGAAATGGGTCCTGCGGTACGTACATAGCTAATTGATCTGCGCCAATACAGGTTACGGTCTTTTGTTAAAGGAGTTCCGTCTAGCAGCACCATTCCTTGTTCCGGCTGGAGCAGCCCCATGATCAAATCAATCAATGTGCTTTTACCTGCTCCTGAGCGCCCCACGATCGCCGTCAAGCGATTGGCAGGAATCCGAAGGTTAATCCGCTGAAGCGCATAAGCCGCCTCATTCGTGCCGTATTTAAAAAACACATCCCGGAGTTCGATCTGCTGCCGAACCAAGAGTGGTTTTCGGCCGTCGACGGGCCCGCTCTCGATTACCTCAATCTCGCGGTCCTCCAAGCACTCCCGCTTCAAATCCAACAATGCTTTAAGCGATGGCACAGCCGCTGCGATCTGCTCCAAATTTGACTGGATCCCGACAAATCTCGGCCATAGTCTGGAAAAGATTAGAATGATAAGCAGCATCTCACCCGTCCCCGCATGAAACATCCCGAAAAACACCATTAAAAATACGGCAAGTAATGTTGCCGAAGATATTCTATACGTAAACTGTGATGCCGATTTTAACTGAACATACTCCAGATGCTCCTCATTCATTTTTTCGCTCATTTCACGAACCCATTCCATTCGTGAGGCCTCTAGCGTATTACTTTTGATTTCCTTCATCCCGTTCATTTGATCTGATAGTCCTGAAAAATAACAAGGAATGCGCCGCAAAGCATAACTAAAGCAGTCAATTTGGCTGATAGCCAGAACGCTAATCCGATCTGAATGAGAGTACCAGCGAGGCCAGAAACTGCAGCGATACATGGACACCCACGCTTACATGGCCATAGTCGGTTGTCAACGCATGGACCAAATCCGATTTGCGCTTACGAATATATAAATTCCAGCTCGCTCTAAGCAGCTCACTGAACATTTCTATTCTTAGCCATGTGGAAAAACGCTGCTGAATCTTGGTATTATGGACGGCAAACAGCCGCTGCAAATAATTTTGTCCTATTCGAGAAGTAGGGCTCACTATCTAGATTCCCGGAATCGGAGCGCGTTTATGCTCCGTCTTTAAATATTGCTTCTCCAGCTTCGCCTGTGCTTCAGGCGAGATCGTCTTGCCCTCCAGGTAGCTGCTGTTATCCCCGTAAGTGATGCCCAGCTCATTCTCGTCCGTTTGCCCTTCCCACAGTCCAGCGGTCGGCGCTTTGTCCAAGATGCTCTGCGGTACGCCAAGCGTCGAGGCGAGACTCCGAACCTGCCGCTTGTTCAAGCTGCTCAGCGGGGTAATGTCCACCGCACCGTCGCCGTACTTCGTGAAGAAGCCGGTGATCGCCTCAGAAGCATGGTCCGTGCCGACGACCAGCAGATTCAGCTCAAACGCCAGCGCATACTGCATCACCATCCGCGTCCGTGCCATGACATTGCCTTTGCCGCCGCGGCTCAAATGCTTATGTACGCCAATCGACTTGAGCCCGTGCTCGGCCTCCAGTGCGATTTCATTCACAGCCTCCTCGATGTTGGTCTCGATACGGTACTTCAATTGGAACGCTTCCGCCGCTGCGTAGCTGTCCGCAATGTCTACTTGCTCGCCGTACGGCTGGAATACGCCGACTGTTTTATACTCGCGGCCCTTCTCCTCCGTCAGCTCATCCGTGGCCCGCTTGCACAGCCCTGTCGCTACCGCGCTGTCAATACCGCCGCTGATCGCAATCAGGAGGCCGTCTACGCCGGATTTCAGCACATACTCTTTCAAAAAATCCACTCGTTTGCGAATTTCCGTATCCACATCGATCTCCGGCTTTACGCCGAGCTTCGCGATAATTTCCTGCTGCAGGCTCATTCGTCAACACACTCCCACCATGGAATCTTTTTCTATTCCTCAGTATATCATGTCCCCGCGGAACAAAAAACTCCCGCCGGTCGCATACGAAATGCGAAGATCCAGCAGGAGTCCAACCTCAGCAATAGCTGGGGCTTACTTACAGTAGTGCTCGAACGCACCAACCAAATCGCCGGCGATCATCTCAGCTGAGCGATCTTCGATCTGGTGGCGCTGGATGAAATGAACCAGCTGTCCGTCCTTCAGTACCGCGATAGATGGCGAGGATGGCGGGTATGGAGCCAAATATTCGCGAGCCTTCGCTGTAGCTTCTTTATCCTGACCGGCAAACACCGTGAACAGGTGATCCGGCTTCACTTCGTTTTGCAGCGCGCGAGCCACGCCTGGACGGCATTGACCTGCAGCACAGCCGCATACGGAGTTGATAACGAGCAGCACGGTTCCTTTGGAGTTCTCGAGCGCTTCCGTTACTTCCTCCGGTGTGCGCAGCTCCGTAATGCCAATACGGGTCAAATCGTCGCGCATAGGTTGAACCATATCTTTCATGTATGACTCAAATGACATAGACATGTTCACTTTCACTCCTTTTTCAACATAAAGGTTTAGTAATTCTCATATGTCCATTATACATCGACAGGGAGTGAAAGCAAAGCATCAGATGCCATTACTTACTTCAGCTATCCTTCGATTCGGCGGAGTCTTTATTGGCTTCGCCGATCTCCGTATTATAGGAGACGTCTTTATCCGAGTGCATGAAGTGAGAAGGATTCGGAGCAATCCCCTGCTCAAACAAATCCCGGTTCTCCGCCGTTTGGAAGCCCACATCCTTATATGGATGCACCCAATTGTCGCCCGACATGACGGACGGATCCGTCTCCTTGCTCCACTGCTCCAGCGGCGAGTTGGCCGACTGGTACTCATGATCGCCGATCAGCACACCATGCTCGTTGACGAACGGCTCCTGCGGGCCGCGGCCCTGCTTAAACTCCGGACGAAAATTAATTTCGAACGGATCCAGCTTGGCATCATTTTTTTGATTGTAGTTGTTGTTCGTATCGACCTGCTCATAAGCTGAGCTGTCCTGATTCTGATTCGCTTGATTCTGATCGTCTGGCATGCGGATTCCTCCCTTCCTCAAGCGGAATTAGACGGATGGACGGTTGGGACCGTTGAGCTTTTTATCGTACCCGTCGCCAGCCGCGTTGGCCTTCCCTTTGGCCTGGTTTTTTTGAAGCTGCTGCTCTTTGGAATCTGATGAATTTCGGTTATTTGCCATGCTGCCATCATCTCCTAATTTAAAATAGAACAAAGCTGTGCCGAAGCTTAGGATTAGTATGCTTTGGATTGACTTAAATTAACGCAGCGCCTCCGGTTCAAGAAAATGGTAATTGAAGGAGGACTTCGTCAATACATCAAAAGCGAAGCCCTGATTTTTCAAATAGCGAATCACCTCGGGCAAGGCCTCTACCGTCGTTGTTTTTGCATCCATATCATGCATAAGCACGATAATCTGCTGCTTTCCCTGACTCCCGGCTTTGACGGAGGAAATGATATCGGACAACGGCTGTACCGCCGATGCGGCATCGGTAGAGCTGACATTCCAGTCAAAATATTGGTAGCCGGAATTCGACATTTCCCGGGCAATTTTCGCCATAATGTGACGTCCGCCGGATTTCCACCCCATTCGATTGTTCGAGCCTCCGGGAAAGCGAAGAATGGACGGTCTCACCCCTGCCGTTTGCTCCAGCAGCTGATTCAGCTTTTCGACATCCTGCTTGAATGCAGGGACAGAGGCGTAGACGGAGTTGTACCGGTGGGAGAACGTATGATTGCCCAGCGCATGCCCCTCGTCAGCAATGGCTTTATATAGCGCGAGGCTGTCCGGGTCGGTTTTTCCGATCACAAAGAACGTTGCTTTAATGCCGGAAATCTGCAAAATATGTAAAATGCGCCGCGTATTCAGCGATGGGCCATCGTCGAACGTTAAATAAGCCTTTTTACCGGTTGGCGCTGCTGAGGAGGACAAAACAAGCATTGGCCTGCTGTCCTGCGCTCCGAACTCTCGAATCATCGTTCCGGTGGTCAGCACGTGCTCCTCCTGCTCCGCTGCCTCAACTTTTGGCAAAAGACTGCTCTGAGCCGAGCGCTGCTGCTCCTTCTCCCTTAGCTGTATCGCTGAAGTCACCCCCATGGCCACCAAAAAGCAAAGCATGCCCGCGCGCACCACCCAAATCCATTGGCTCTTCATTCGCATGGCCATCCTCCTCCCCTTCATCCGCAAGCTCCAGGCAGGAATAGTATGGCTGTTCCGGTTCACGCCTTTGTTGTAGTCTTACTGGAAGCATTGGTAAAAAAGGGTACAGCGTCGCTGCTTTACGCCATAAAAAAAGCCGCACACCCGCACCGCTGTTGAATAAGCGGTCGAGCACGCGGCCTAAAAAGCTACGGTGTTTATACCAACACTTTGATCCCTTCCAGAACCAACCCAATCAAAAACCCGCACAGAGCTCCGTTGACCCGGATCCATTGCAGGTCTCCCCCGACTTTGTCTTCCATCAGCTGAATCAGAGTTTCATTATCAAAGCGATCCACATTCTCCCGAATGAGCGCCCCGATCTTTGAATGATTCGCCTCGATCCAGCGGCTCAGCTGCTCGTGAATCCAATGCTCCAGCTTCTCCATCGCTTCAGCATCCTGCCTGAGCTTCTGGGCAGCTTTCTCCAGCATCGGAATCACGTAGCGGTCGGTAAACTCCGGCTCTTGAATCCACTGCTTCAAACGTGTGTGCAGCTGCTCGACCCAGCCTGCGGTCAGCTCGGCAAGATTCCAACGGCTTAGCAGATTTTGCTTCCAGCCCTCAATCTCTTGATGCGCGTGCGGATCGCTCGCCAGCGTGGTGAGCCGGCTGCGGATAGCCGCTAGCAGCGCCGTCCGGTTATGGTCTCCACTGCGCTTCAAATCGAAGAGCGCGGAGATAATGAACTGCTGAATCAAGCCCCCCAGCTTCTCTTCGCTGTAAAAGCCCAAGAAGGCATTGACTGCCATCTGCATAAAGCCGTTTGTTTGCATCCGGCCCAGCGCCTGAGCCACCATCGCACCCAGCCGCTCGCGGGTTTCCGCCGTCAGCGTCCACTGCTCCGCCAGCTCCAGCACAAAATCGAACGCCTTCTCGTCGTACTTTTTCTCGTAGACGATGCCGAGCACCACCGACAGCACTTGCTGGGCGTCGATCGCTTCCAGCCGGCGGCGAATTTCCTGCTCCAGCAGCTCCGCCGCGCGGTCCTTCGGAATCGACTCGAGCAGCTTGTCCGCGGCGCTGACCAGGCCCGTCCGGAAGGCCTCGGTGTGCAGCTGCGCCATCGCGCCATCCACAAGCCGCTCCGCGATACGAAGCTGCCCCAGTTTGCCGCGAATGCTCTCCTTGCTCAAGAGATCCTCCTCGATCGTCTTGACCAGCGCGTTCGTCACCTTCTCCCGATTCCGCGGCAGCAGCGCCGTATGGGGAATCGGAATGCCCAGCGGGTGCCGGAACAAAGCGGTGACCGCGAACCAGTCCGCCAAGCCGCCGACCAGCCCAGCCTCAAAGCCGCTCTGCAGGAAGCTCACCCAGGGCGTCCCGACAAACGGTAGCGATGCGGCGAACCCTGCCCCCATCACCCCGAGCGACACGGCCGCGGTGTATCTTGCCTTGGATTGTTCGGCCATAGCTATCTATTCACCTCAACATGGTTCCTTTTCTACGTATCATATCGCAATTCGACAGCAAAAGACAGCCGACCGCCTCTATTAGGAAATGCAAAGAGACCTCATCCGATTCCTTTCCTGAATCCATGAAGTCTGTTGCACCAATCTTTCAACTTAACCTTAGCCGCCATACCAACGGCAGCGCCTTGCCCCAAGCTAAATGTCACGCTTCACATGACCTAGGAGTCTGCCCGACAGCTCCAATGCTGCAATACTAAAACAATGGAAGCCCTACCTCTCTTCCATCCTTGCGGCTCCGAAGACCGCGCCAGTGTGAATCAGTTGTTACTTACAGTCTTGATCATGTTCATGGAAACCTACCGAATTAACGAGTTTTGCGGGAAAAAGTGAAAATGGGTTAATCTTTTTCGAGGGAAATTTCGTTAGGGGCATTACGGGGTTAATGGTTCTCTTTCGAACAACAATTCATATTACACCTTGTCTCCATGAAAGTCAACATAAATTGAATTTTTCATAAGAAAAGCTCTGTATTGCACAAAATCGGGCAAATTCGAAGCAGACAGGTGGATTTACGGAGAAACTTCATCGATTCAGACCCCCCATGCGCCGTGCATTCCCGTAAGTAGCTTCTCCGTCGTTTGAGCGCCATCTCCTCATCCGGTATAATAAAATAAACAAACTTTATATTTGTACAAAATTTGAACATTTTAAGGGAGGTGTACCTATCCGCCTCACGCAGGCTGATAGGGATTGATTGAGTAGTGGTGACCCGTTACCCATTTTGCTTAACGTGGTGTTAATTTTAGTGTTAGTGCTTTTAAACGGTTTTTTTGTGGCTGCGGAATTTGCCATGGTCAAGGTTCGCAACAGCCGGATCGATGCGCTCGCGCAAACCGGAAATTTAACGGCTCGTTTTGCCCAAACGATTACAAATAATTTGAACGCGTACTTATCCGCATGTCAGCTCGGGATTACCCTCGCTTCGCTGGCACTAGGGTGGGTCGGGGAGCCGACCATCGCTGCGGTATTGGAGCCCATGCTCAAAGGCTGGCTTGGCCTAAGCGACGTCATCATTCATACGATTTCGTTCATCATCGCGTTTACTTTAATCACAACGTTTCATATTACACTCGGGGAGCAGTTCCCGAAAACGTACGCCATTCGCCAGTCCGAGAACGTCACTTTGTGGTTCGCGGCGCCAATGATTGTCTTTTACAAGCTGATGTTTCCTTTCATCTGGATGCTGAACGGCATGTCCAACTGGCTGCTGAAGCTGGTGGGCATCGAGCCGACGACCGAGCATGAATCGGCGCATACGGAGGAAGAAATTCGTGTCTTAGTTAAGGAAAGTCACAAAAGCGGCTTTATCGACAATACCGAGCTGACGCTTTTTGATAATATATTTGAGTTTACGGAAACGAACGCCCGTGAGATCATGATTCCCCGTACGGAGATGGGCTGCTTGTACGCCAACCTTCCCTTCGAGGAGAACATGGAGATCGCTTTGAACGAAATGCGGACCCGCTATCCCGTGTGCGACCCGGATAAGGATAACATTATCGGCTTCCTGCACATCAAGGATTTACTTAAGCATCAAGCGGGCCTTACCGATATACGCCACATTACAAGACCGATTACCAAGGTGCCGGATTCCATGCCGATCAGCAACCTGCTGAAGCTGATGCAGAAGAAGAAGGTGCAGATCGCCATTCTGATCGACGAATATGGCGGCACTTCCGGCTTGGTTACGCTGGAGGACATTCTGGAGGAGCTCGTCGGCGAGATTCAAGATGAGTTCGATGAAGAACAGCGGCCCGGTATTGAGAAGAAAGACGACCTGACCCACTCCATCGACGGTCGCCTGCTGATTGATGAAGTAAACGATTATTTCGGATTGGAGATCGAATCCGAGGATTACGATACGATCGGCGGGTGGATCTACTCGCAAATCGAAATTCCACCGAAAAAGGGTCAGCGAGTAAGGTATCTGGACCAGTTTCATTTTATTATCGAGGAAACCGACGATTTGCGGGTGTCGCGCCTGATCGTCAAGAAGATTGAAACCCAAACCCAGCCTGCTTAGGCAGCGAATTAGAGAGGACTTGGCCCGTGCCAGGTCCTTTTTGTTGTTATACGGGCCTAGTTTAAGAAAATTTACGAGTTTGTTTAACTTTCGTTAAACTTTGGTTTATAGGCCGTTAAACGGGGGCTGGTACGATAAAGCCATGAACGAACGACAACCCATCCCCCAAAAGGAGCTTGATGAACATGAACAAAATGACCCGTAACACGATGTATGCTGCAGTGATCGCCGCTTTGCTTGGCACGGGCGTAACCGCGCCCTTGAATCTGCCATCCGCAACCGCTTATGCGGCGGAAGGCTTTACCGACTTAGGACAAGCCGGCGTATACCAAGCGGCGATGGAGGCGCTGGTGAAGCAGCAGGTGCTCTCCGGCTATGGCGACGGCACGCTGAAGCCCGGCCAAGGCATCACCCGGGCGGAGCTGGCCAAGCTCATTACGATGACGCTCAGCCTGCCGACGGGTACAGCAGCGGCTAGCCTAAGCGATGTGCAGGCGCAGGACTGGTTTGCGCCCTATGCGGCAGCAGCTGTAAGCGGCGGCTTCTTGCCCGCGGTGAACGGCAGCTTCCAGCCGGCGGCCAGCGTGACGCAGGAGCAGCTGGTGAACGCCGTATCGGCAGCGCGCAAAATCGACCCCGGCTTTTTCAAGGAAGCGTACAAGACGGCCTACACCCCGGCTAAAGCAGCCACACGCGGTGACGCGGCCGTGCTCCTCTATGCCGCTCAATCGTTGAAATCCGATGCCGCCGCCGAAGTCCAAGGCATCAAAGCGCTGAATCCGGTGACACTGGAAATCACCTTCGCTCAGCCGTTGAGCGACAATGAGGTGCTGCTCGACCCGGCGCTGAAAAACTTCGTGTTCGACAACGGACTCTTGCTGGGGAATATCCCGCAGCTGAAGATCGGCAGCCAGTCCACCTACATCGTGCCGACAACGCCGCAAAAGTCTGGAACCAAGTACACGCTGACGTACCAAGGCAAGACCGCCGGCACGTTCGAAGCGAATCCGAACAAGCTCACGCTGAACGCTGCTCGCCAGGTTTCGAACGATACATTGGAGCTCGACTCCATCTTTGCCGACGGCGTTACCGATTACCAGAACATCGTGGCCTTCTACAAAGGGAAGCGGAACGGGCTTGATTTTGCCCTCGACGGCAACCAATCGGCTCAAGGCAAAACCTATCAGATTGTCTCCTCTATGCGGATGAAGCAAGTGACGGTCACGCCGGAGGGCGGCGGTGCGCCGATCATCGCTACGTATGTACCGTTCACCCAGGCTACGGACGGACGTCAAGCGCCGAAGTTCCGCCTGCCGAATGGCGTAACGCTGAAGGCCGGCGTCAAATACACCGTGACGTCGGATTGGGCGACGCTGAAATCGGGTACGTTCACCGCCGCTGAGACGGCGCCGCTGGCCATTCAATCGGCCCGTGCCGTGGATGCCGCAGTCCTCGAGATCACGCTGAAGCAGGATCCGAAGGATGAGCTGTTCGCAAGCCGCAGCGTCGAGCTGATTGCAGCGGATGGCACGAAGCTGACAGCACAGTACCGCTTTACGAGCCGCAAAGGCGCTGTAGGAACCTTTGATCTGATGAACGGCGGCAAGCTCGCTGCCGGCAAAGTGTACACGGTGAAGCCGGTAGGCGGCTGGGCTGCGGCCGAGAATGTGACGCTGACCGCTAACTAAGGCCTAATCGAGAAAGTCCGGAGCTTATACAGGCTTCCCGGGCTTTCTTTTTACGTAGGGGCTTGGTAAGGTATACTATAGAACTGTCATTTATTGGAGGGGACCCTGATGTCGATTCGGCTGCGGCTGCTGCTATCCTATACGTCGATGCTGATCGTGACGATCGTGCTGTTTCTGGTGGCCGGCCTGCTGCTCTCGGTCGCCATGACCGGCGATGTGTCCCGGATCAAGAACGTCTATACGAGTCACTATGCCGTTGAGCCGATCAGCCCGCAGGAGGAAGCCGTCTACCTGGACGTCAAATACTATGTCAAAAATCAGCCCGATCAGCTGCTGAACACGAAGGTGCTGGAGGAGCTCGATCATCGGCTAGTCCCGGCGGAGGCTGGACTATTCATGCGCAAAGGCAGCACTGTGCTTTACACTTCGACGCTGGCGAGCCTGCGCGATCAGGTATCTTCCCTCCCGCCGATCGAGACGTCGAACATCAAGGTTCGCGATACGATCCATGCGGCGGACGGGCGATATTTTACGTATCTCAAGTTCGACTTCACGTTCCCGGACAAAAGCGAGGGCAGCGTCTATATGCTCAAGGAAGTGAGCCCGTACGCCGAGGTGACGCGAAGCCTGCTCCCGATTCTGATCGGTGTGCTGCTGCTGCTGCTCGTGCTGACCAATGGGCTGCTGCATTTTTTGGTGACCCGGAGCATTGTGAGGCCTTTGCTCGCCTTGCGGGAAGCGGCCGGGAAGATTAAAGAAGGCGAGCTGAATTTCGAGGTCAACAGCGAGGCGCGAGACGAAATCGGCATGCTGAGCCAGTCATTCGAGGATATGCGCAAGCGGCTGAAGGACTCGGTGGACGTGCAGCTGCAGTATGAGGAGAACCGCAAGGAGCTGGTATCCAACATCTCGCATGATCTGAAAACCCCGATCACGACGATCATCGGCTACGTGGAAGGCATTCGCGACGGCGTGGCCGGCACCCCGGAGAAGCTGGACAACTATTTGGCGACCATACATCGGAAGGCCAAGGACATGGACCATCTGATCGATGAGCTCTTCTTATTTTCCAAGCTGGACTTGAAAAAATGGCCGTTTACGTTTGCTGTCATCGATTTGGAGCGATATTTGCAGGATTATGCTGAGGAGCTTCATTTTGACATGGAGCAAAAGGAGATTCAGCTGATCTTTACGTGTCCGCAGCAGTCTGGAGATGGTTATCCGGTGATGGCTGACTGGGATAAGCTCAAACGCGTCATTGCGAACATTGTCGGCAATAGCGTAAAGTGTATGGATAAGTCGGAAAAGCGGATCGACATCGCGCTGCTGGCGGTGGGTGAAGACTGCTTGGTGCGCATCAGCGATAACGGATGCGGGATGCCGGACTCGGCGCTGCCGCATATATTTGACCGGTTTTTCCGGGAGGACGCGTCACGGCATTCCCCGGGAACTGGTCTGGGCTTGGCCATCGCCAAGCAAATCATCACTGAGCATAAGGGGCGCATCTGGGCGGAGAGCGAGCTGGGGCGTGGGACGGACATCTATTTCACGCTGCCGAGGTGGAAGGAAAGGAGCGAAGAGCACAATGAAGCACATCCTAATTATCGAGGATGAAACCAGTATTGCCGAGCTGCAGCGGGACTATCTGGAGCTGCACGGCTTTCACGTGGAGATGGTGCACTCCGGAGAAGCCGGGCTGCAGCGGGCGCTGGAGGGCGCGTTCGATCTGCTCATCCTCGACCTGATGCTGCCGGGGCTGAATGGGTTTGAAATTTGCCGTCAGGTACGGGCGGCGAAGGACCTTCCGATTCTTATCGTGTCCGCGAAGAAGGAAGACATCGATAAAATCCGCGGCTTCGGCCAAGGCGCAGACGATTATTTGGTCAAGCCGTTCAGCCCGAGCGAGCTGGTCGCCCGGGTAAAGGCGCATCTGGCCCGATACGAGCGTCTCGTCGGTGGATCTGGAGCTGCAGCGGCGGTGAAATCGGCGGCGACTTCCGCTTCCGCTCCCGCTCCAGCTGCGGAAGAGCTCTGCGTGCGCGGCTTGCGGATCAACACGGCCTCCCGGCGCGTGTACGTGCTGGATCGCGAGATCGCTTTTACCACGAAGGAATTCGATCTGTTGAGCTTCCTCGTGATGAACCCAAACCGGGTGTTCAGCAAGGAGCATTTATTTGAGCGCCTGTGGGGGATGGATTCTGCGGGCGATATTATGACTGTGGCTGTGCACATCCGGAAGCTGCGGGAGAAAATCGAAGCCGACCCGTCCAATCCCCAGTACATCGAGACGGTTTGGGGTGCGGGGTACCGGCTGACGGTATAGAAGCCTCAGCATAGGTGCATAAAGGAAATATAGACAGGCTATCGGCTTAAAGGAAGGAACGAAAGAATCGCATGACCTACGATGTCATTATTATCGGCGGCGGCCCCTCGGGGCTAATGTCAGCCATCGCGGCCAGCAATCTAGAAGCGGCTGCAGGCGCTGGATCCGCTGTAAAGGTGCTGCTGCTCGACAAAGGGGACAAGCTTGGGCGCAAGCTCGGCATCTCCGGCGGCGGGCGCTGCAACGTCACGAACGCGAAGGAGCTCGATGAGCTGATCAAGCATATCCCCGGCAACGGGCGGTTTCTGCACAGCGCGCTCGCTACGTTCAGCAACCGCGACATCATCGCCTTCTTCGAGGGGATGGGCATTCGGCTGAAGGAGGAAGACCGCGGGCGCATGTTCCCGGTGAGCGACAAGGCGAAGACAGTCGTCGACGCGCTCGTGAACCGGGTGCGCAGCCAAGGCGTCGCGATCCGCGTGAACAGCCCCGTCCGCCAGGTGCTGTACGAGGACGGGCGCGTCGCAGGCGTGGAGCTGGCGAGCGGCGAGCGGCTTCGCAGCCGGGCGGTCGTGCTGGCCACAGGCGGCAAATCCGTGCCGCATACAGGCTCGACCGGCGACGGCTACGCCTGGGCGGAAGCGGGCGGGCACACGATCACGGAGCTGTACCCGACGGAGGTGCCGCTCACTTCGCGCGAGGCGTTCATCCTGAGCAAGGAGCTGCAGGGGCTCTCGCTTCGCAGCATTACCTTGAGCGTCTGGAACCCCAAGGGCAAGAAGCTGATCGAGCATGAAGGCGATTTGCTCTTCACGCATTTCGGCTTGTCCGGCCCGGCGGCGCTGCGCTGCAGTCAGTTCGTGGTCAAAGCGCTCAAGCAGTTTGACGAGTCTACGGTGCAGACCACCATTGACCTGCTGCCGGACCGCTCCGTACAGGAGGTATACGAGGACACCCTGCGTCTGTGCCAGCACGAGCCGAAGAAGCAGATTAAGAACGTGCTGAAATCGTATGTCCCGGATCGGCTGCTGCCGATTCTGTTCAAAAAAGCGGGTCTCAGCGAGGAACTGACCTACGATAACATCCCGAAGCAGCCTTGGCTGGAGCTGGCGAGGATCATCAAAGCGTTCCCGGTTCGTGTGAGCGGCACGCTGTCACTGGAGGAAGCGTTCGTCACGGGCGGAGGCGTCAACCTTAAAGAGGTCGATCCGAAGACGATGCAGTCCAAGCTGGTGGAGGGCCTGTTCTTCTGCGGAGAAATTCTCGACATTCACGGCTATACAGGCGGCTACAACATTACTGCAGCGTTCACGACAGGGTACACCGCAGGCAAAAGCGCAGCGGAGTGTGCCTCGGCCTCTGCCGCTGAGTATCTTCAGGGTGGTTAAGCTTTCGAAATCAGCGAATTCCCCGATAGGAAGCACGGCTTCTTGTTCCTATAATGAGGAGAGAATTCGCATGGAAACGAAAGGAAACGTCACCTATATGAAACCCGAGCTGTTTCTGTTCCTCCAACTTGGGGATGCGGTCATCATCACGGACGAACAACACCATATTCGAGCGGTAAACGATACCTACGAGAAGATCACCGGCTTCAGCAGAGAAAACATCATTGGGGTCCGAGCCGGTTTTCTTCGGTCGAACTTAACTCCACCATCGACGTATGACAGCATGAAGATGACGTTAGCCCAAAACGCGCCGTGGTCGGGCATTTTTACTAACCGCACCAGGCATCACGAGCTGTGGCACGCCTCGATCACCATTACGCCCATCACGATGGATAACAAGCTATACTACGTGGGGATTTTCCGCAATTTAAACCAATTGTCCGACGGCAGCTACATCTCGGAGACTCGCAAAGCGAAAATTCAAAATGAGCTGCTGCGCACCCTCGCCATTTCGTGTGAAGTGCGCGATCCAGCCATCGAGGGCCATCTCGTTCGGGTGCAGCAAATGACAGAGAAGCTTGCGCGGAGGCTGATGGAATTAACACCTCATGCCTTATCCGAAGAGTACATACGGCACCTGGTCAACGCGAGTATTTTGCACGATATCGGCAAATCGGGGATTCCGGAGTCCATTTTATACAAGCCGGGCGGTCTGACGAGCTATGAGCGCGTCATTATTGAAATGCATCCGAGCATCGGCGTCGATATTTTGAATAAGATGATTTCCGGCTTGGACGACGACCTCATTCATCAAGAGTTTATTCTCGCCCGCAACATCATCCAATCCCATCATGAAAAATGGGACGGCACCGGCTATCCGAACCAGCTCGCCGGAGATGACATCCCTTTGGAGGCTCAGATCGTTTCCCTAGTGGATGTTTACGATGCGCTGACCAGCCGACGGGCGTACAAAGATGCCTGGCCGCACGACCAAGCCCTCGACTATATTCAATCTGAACGCGGCCTATCGTTCAATCCCTTGCTGACCGATGCCTTCGCAACCATCGATTGGATAGAATAAAACAAAGAAAGCAGCCGCTACCGCACCTAAGCTCAGGCACCGTAGCAGCTGCTTTTTTTTCGTGTTATCTTCCGAACGAGGCGGACATATCTTCCTGCCCCTGACTATTCGCTGCGGTCTTTTTTACATACTTCGAGGTTTGAATCAATTCCTGCAGCTTGGCTTCATATTCATCCGCATCGAACGGAACCGCCAGCACCGCTTGTTTAAAGGAGGACAGCATAATCCCGTTGGCAATGATGACGGAGTTGATCCCTTCGCGGCCGTGTGCGATCAGATCGCCGGTTTCCTGCAGAATGGCATTTACGAACTTCTCCGCCACAATGGGATGCGCCCCGTTCGTGTCCGACGATACCGGAATATTCGTAGGCCAGTTCTCTACGCGTCCAAAGCTGTTCTTCGTTTCCTTGATAAAGCTCAGCATCGAGCTTCGGTTTCGATAAAACATCAGCTTGCCGTCCTCATAAACCAGCTTGCCGTTCTCGCCAACGATCTCAAACCGGTTCGTTCCCGGCGATTCCGCCGTCGTCACGATCAAATGGCCGACCATGCCATTCTCGTGCTCGAAATACGCCGTCACTTCATCCTCCACTTCGATGTCGTGGTATTTGCCGATGTGGGCGTGGGCGCTGATTTTGACCGGCACGCCGAACAGCCATTGATACATATCCAGTGTATGCGGACATTGATTTACCAGAATGCCGCCGCCTTCGCCCGCCCATGTCGCGCGCCAGTCTCCGCTGTCGTAGTAGGTTTGGGAACGGAACATCGTCGTATTGATCCATGTCACCCGGGTTAACCGGCCCAGCTCGCCGCCATCGAGAATGTCCTTGATTTTGCGGTAATGCGGGTACGTCCGCTCTTGGAACATCAGACCGAAGGTCAGCTTCGGATACGTCAGCTTCGCTTGCTCGTGAGCTTCGATCATTCTTGCCGCATCGTTGACATGAACGGAGATCGGCTTCTCGCACAGCACGTGAATGCCCCGCTCAAACGCTTCGATCGCAATCGTCGGGTGATCGTAGTGCGGAACCGCGATAATGACGGCCTCCGGCTTCGCATGATCGAACATTTCGCGAAAATCGGTAAATGCCGCTGTCCCGCAAATCGCAGCATATTGCTCGGCTTTTTCTTTGACCACATCGCATACGGCGACCAGCTCGACGGTGTTCATTTTCGGCAAATAGTTCACGTGGGTTTTCCCGATGTTGCCTAGACCGACCAGTGCGACTTTAAGTTTTTTGCTCATTAGCTTACTCGCTCCTCTTTATGTAGTAGGTTGGTAATGTATTGAATATAGGCGGGCAGCGAAACCTCAGGCTCCTCCAGCGTGGGGACCCATTTCTTCTCGTACTCCAGCGACAGCCAGCCCGTATAGCCCCGCTCCTGCAAAATGCGCACAATGTCCGCCATCGGAACCTCACCGTCGCCGATCAAGCACAGCTGCTTCACGCCATCCACATTTCTGGCATCTTTTACATGGGTATGTTTAATGTGACGGGCCAAATGGTCATACGTGTCCTGCACGCTCTCGCCATGCATATACGGATGCTCAAAGTCCCATAGCACCCCAATCGCCGGACTGCTTGTACGCCCCAGCACCTCAGAAATCAGATCATGGCGGTTAAAATCGCCGTGGGTCTCCAGCAGCACTGTCACGCCTTTCCCCTCCGCGTAGCGACCGAGCTGCTCCAAGCCATCCGCTACTTGAGCCACCGTTGCTTCCTTGCGTTCCGGATCGGGAAGCTTGTCTCCAAACACGCGAATATAGGGGACGCCGAGCTTGACCGCTAAATCGATCGTTTCCCGCCCCTCTTTGATAGCGCTTTCGAATTTATCCTCCGCATGAAACGAGCAGCCTGTATCCAGACAGCAAATTTCCAGCCCATGCTCCTGAAGCTGCGCCATCGTGCGATCCACATTCTCCGGCAAAAAAGGCCTCGCCTTCGGCAAGTACATTTCGCCTTCGATGCCGCGAATCTCAATGCCGTCATACCCTAAGCGGTGCGCCTCCTGTACAATGGTTTCCCAGGTCCAGTTCGGACAAGCCAGCGTTTGAAAGGCTACTTTCATGTCGTTTCCTCCTCTGTTGCAACTGTTGTCTATGACGCTACTTTTTCCTTCAGTCCATGTCCATTTTATAAAAACAAACCGAGAATAACCCTGCGCATTTTTACGATCTTTTTAACCTTTTTTCATGATAAAATGATAGCGTTGCCATAATTCCCAGCACGTGCCGGAGGAATAGCGGATGAAAGTATTTCAATATCATACCTTTATGAATGAATCGTTCCCGTTCAAAATTGAAGTCAAAGACCATCGCCATCTGTCCGTCACTCCCTATCATGCTCACGAGTATCTTCAAATTTGCTACGTCATCAAAGGCACTTGTATACATAATGTTGGAGGCCGCCGCGCCACGCTTGTCAAAGGGGACTTATTTTCCGTGCCGCCTCTGTATGAGCACTGTCTGGAGCTGATTCCGGACAAGGAGGCGGAGGTGGTCCATATCGACTTCATGCCCTTCCTGCTCGACCGCAATTTGCTCGATCTGACCAGCCTCGACAGCTTTGTTGATTTTGCCTACATTCAGCCGTTCGTCCAATTCAACAATACCTTGCTGCCTAAGCTGAATCTTTCATATGAGGGACAACGGGTGACGGAGCATCTCATCTCAGAGATGATCAACGAGTTCCAGCGGCAGGAGGAGGGCTATCCTTTTATCATTAAGTCCGATCTGCAAAAGCTGCTCGTCATCGCTGGACGTGAATTTACGAAGTACTCGCAGGACGTGAAGGAGCACCAGCTGCTACGGCTTCACCGGAAGCACTTCGAGGAAGCGCTGGCCTACATCGACGAGCAATATATGAACCATATCAAGCTGCAGGACGCCGCCGCCAAGGCCAACATGTCCCCCACCTATTTCAGCACCGTCTTTAAGCTGGTCCGCGGCATGACCTACATCGATTATGTGAACGACATTCGCGTCGTTCAAGCGATGAAGCTGCTCAAGGAGGAGCCGGACTGGAGCGTGGAGCGCATTTCGGCGTTTGTCGGGTTTAATCATTTGACGCATTTTTACCGAATGTTCCGAAAAAAGAACGGGCTCACTCCCGCTGAGTTTCGTCGAAAAAGCTAAAAAGGAGCTGCTTTGGGGCAGCCCCTTCTTAAAAAGAAAAAATATAGGAATAGGATTATAGGTCCATAAACGATTGAATTAATAAGTACGGCAGCATTCCAATCGAAACGAACGCGAACAAAAACCCTGTAAGTATTGCTTTCATTACTTTCATGATGCATGCCTCCCCGCAATTTAAGCTTATATTCATTGTAGGGCGCAAATGTTACAGGAATGTGAAAATAACATGAAACCAATCTTAAATTTAAGCAGCGCCACCGCCACGATGAAACAGGCTGCAGCGGTCGCAGCCCTACTTCCCTTTGGCCGTTTTAGTCTCTGCGTACGGCTCGACGTGCACGTGGACATTGCCTACATGGTGCTCGTCCTGCATTCGCTTCTCAATATCGTCGCTGATATCGTGGCTCTGCTCCACCGACAGCTCCGCGCTGACTTCGACCACGACATCGAGCAGTACATTACTGCCGTGAATCCGGGCACGAATATCCTTGATCCGCTTAACCCCCGGCGTCTCTTTCACCGTCTGCCGGAACACCTTGAGCTTCCGATCGTCAAACCCGTCCGTGAGCGCATGTGAAGCATCGGAAAAAATGTGCCCCGCCGTTTTGCAAATGATAATCCCGACTACAAACGCGGCGACGGCATCCAGAATCGGATACCCGAACCGAGAAGCAATGATGCCTACAGCAGCCCCGATGCTGACGAGCGCATCCGATCGATTGTCCGAAGCCGCCGCCATGAGCGACTGATTGTTAATTCGCTTGGCCAGCCGGCTGTTATAGAGATAGACCCCTAGCATCACCACAGCGGAACCCAGCGCGACCCACGCGGCCACCATGCTCGGTGCACTACGTTCATCGGAGAAAAAGCTTTTCCCCGCCTGAATGACGACCTGCAGGCCCGCTACCGCCATAATAAAGGAAGCGACCAGCGACGCGATCGTTTCCGCCCGCATATGCCCATACGGATGATCCCGATCCGGCGGCTTCCGCGAAATCCGCAGGCCGATCAGAACCGCCACCGACACGATGATATCCGTCGTATTGTTGATCCCGTCCGCGGTCAACGCCTCGGAGCCGGTCCAATAGCCCATGCCGATTTTGAAAAAGGACAGCACAATGTACGCAGCAATACTGACCCACGCGCCCTTTTCGCCCTCTTTCAAATTATCATAGGTTTCCACGTTGAAAGTCCCCTCCACGATCCGTAAAATCCAAAATTGCCCTACCGGCCCTGCCGGTTCTCGAGGTCAACCTATCGTAACAAACGAGAACCGTGTGGGTCTAGAGAAACAGTGTTTTCCCCGCTTATAAATATAGGGTGAAGGCAACTTTGTTTTCTGCGGCAAATCTTGTCCCAGACGCCAGCAGCGGCCGTCCGCAAGCGTGCAGCCTTCACCGTAACGATGATGAAGCACTGCAGACCAAGCCGAAGACCGCTGCTTTGGCTAGCGGATCATTACAGATGGACACCGGCATCAAACCCGTTATAATCGTGGCCGGACGGATCTAACATGGGATCCCCGTCATCGTTATAGGCTCCGCTTGAACGGTTCACATAATCGGAGGCCGACAGCCCCTCCCAATCTTCATTCACCGTATGCGCCGGAATAGGGATCATCTGCTCCGGATCGTAAGCCATAGTATACGTCTCCGATTCGCCCGATGCGCCGCTCAGCTCCACCAGTTGGCCGCCATGGGATTGAGCAATTTCCAGCGCAGAGGCCAAATCATGACGATCGACAATAATGTGCAGCGTCGGATGCTGCGTTTCCGTATGACGGCTGACCTGGTAGCCTAGCTCCTCCAGCGTGTCTTGGGCTAATGCGGCGGAGTCCCTCGATTCAAATTGAAAAAAAATCGGTGCACTGCTCATAGCTTGTTCCTTTCGTCTCGCGGCTTTTTGAAGAATCGGAATTAGCATGTGCGGTTTGCAGGAAGCTTATTCCTCCCCCTCTCCAAGACGCCAGACATACTCCTCGCCTGACCGGCATAGGATGGTAGCGGGGCAAGGGCTGGGAAACAAGCGTTGTGCGGCTCCCCCGCCAAAATTATAGACAAGGGGTGAACGCTGATGTCCTCTTTTTCCTCGGGGCCTGGCCCCGATAGCGACGTACAAGCTAACAAATGGTATGCTGTGCTGGCCTACATCTTATTTTTCATTCCGCTGCTGGCCGCCCGCGGCTCCCGGTTCGCCACGTTCCACGCCAATCAAGGACTGGTGCTGCTGCTAACCGCGATCGCCTGCAACGTCGTGCTCGGCTTTATTCCGCTCCTCGGCCTGCTGCTCATTCCTCTGGCCAACCTGGGGGTGCTGGTGCTTACCATCATGGGCATACTAAATGCAGTGAATGGATTCATGAAACCATTGCCGCTCATTGGCAGCATCCGAATTCTCTATTAAATATCAGCTCAGAAAAAGAGGCGAAGCCAGGGTTCACTCTGGCTTCGCCTCCTTTATATACGTTCCTGCTCTGCACGCCTCAATACATCCAGCGCCACGGACAAGCTGGCCATATCGCCGATGCGCTCTCCCAGCCCGGCAGGCACTACCGTGCAGGCCTGCAAAGCATGCGACAACGCTTCCCGTTCCAGCTCCTCCATCGTGAAGCGCTCCAGCAGCGCCTGCTGCCTGCCGTAGATGCTGCCAATCACGATCCGCTCGGGATTAAGCACATCGACGAGCACCGCGAGCCCGCGCCCTAGCTTACGGCCGACGGTCTCGAAGATGTCCAAGGCCAGCGCGTCCCCCTGCTCCGCGGCCTCGCCAACCAGCTTCGTCGTAACGGCCTCCAGCGCCTCCCACGACGGGCAAAAGGCCGGCGCCTGGCCCTGCGCAAGCGCCTCCGCCGCACGGCTCCTGGCCAGCTGGGCGATGCCGCCGCCGCTGCAGAAGCCCTCGAACGAGCCGGCTTTGCCGAAGCCGATCGGCCCCGTGTCCTCGAGCCGCATGTGGCCGACTTCTCCGGCCATATCGCTTGCCCCGGCGTAAAGCTCGCCGTTCAAAATCAACCCGGCCCCCATCCCGGTGCCGAACGTGAGAAACACCATGTGCCGCAGCCCGCGGCCCGCTCCCCACTGCCACTCCGCAAGCGCGCAGGCATTCGCGTCGTTCTGCACCGCCACCGCCACGCCGAACCGCTCCCGCAGCGGCGTGAGGCAATCGACCCGATCCCACCCCGGCAGGTTCGGCGGCGACAAAATCAGCCCGCGCCGGCTGTCCAGCGGCCCGCCGCAGCTGATGCCGATGCTCGCCAGCTTCTCCCCTTCGGGCAAATGCTCCTGGAGCAGCGCCTCCAGCTCATCCGCCATGCGGCTCAATGTTACATGCGGCCCCGCCGGTGTAGGAAACTGCACCTTCCCTAGAATCTCTACACCGTTCTCGCGAGCCCGACCGAGCACCACCGCGCACTTCGTACCTCCGATATCCAAGCCTCCAAGATAGGTCATGACGTAAAGAACGCCTCCTCCAGTAAAATGCACAGCGCATGATAGATCGGCAGATGCCGCTCTTGAATGTCCGGCGTCTGATCCCACGGGGCACGGATCGCGACGTCGCAGAGCCCGTTCATTTGGCCTCCAGTCCGACCAGTGAGCGCAATCGTCTTCATCCCGAGCGTTTTCGCTACCCGCACCGCATGAAGAACGTTCGCTGAGTTACCAGAGGTGCTAATACCAAGCAGCACATCTCCCGGCTTGCCGTAGCCATACACCTGCTGGGCAAAAATCAAATCCGCCGCCACATCATTAGCGAACGCGGTAGCCAGCGCCGTATGGCTCACTAAAGCGATCGCCGGCAGCGCGCCCTGCAAATGCTTCGCAATATACTCCCCCTGGTCGCCATATTCTGCCGCCAGCCTGCTGCTGTAGTCCGCCGGAACCTGCCTGCGGTACATGAATCCCTTCATGAGCTCGCCAACAATATGCTCACAGTCCGCTGCACTGCCGCCGTTGCCGCAAAGCAGCAGCTTGCCTCCCGACTCGAATGAGGCCCTAAGCACCTCAAACGCCGCATCAATGTCAGCCGAACAAGCCTCCTGAAGCTCGGGATATTTCTCATACAGCTTTTGAAGAATTGGTCTCAAAGAGCTTTCCTCCCGGCGGTCGGTTGATTCCATTTTCCCCCAGCATTAACAAGATTGTCAAAGGGATTATTTATTCGGGGGCCATCCATCTTCAATCGTGAACCCCCTTCCATTTTGTGCTGTTTTTGGATTGCCTCCGATATTGTAATTTGTTATCATTGACAGAAAGCGCGAATTGTGTAATATTTAGAAATATAAAAGTCGCTTTACTGCTTAAAAGCTTAAAAGCCACAAAGCAAAGTACGACGATTCATTACATTATTAAACGCACATCGGATGTCCCACTGCATGGACAATCACCGGCCTTGATGTCGAGTGCCGCGGCGTTACTTGAGAGGAGCAAGCATTCATGACCAGAGACAATCACAGCATTCTGGACTGTACGATTCGTGACGGGGGCCTCGTCAACAATTGGGATTTCAGCGTCCAATTCGTTAAGGACATGTATTACGGACTGAGCGAAGCTGGCGTGGAATATATGGAAATCGGTTATAAGAACTCCGCTAAGCTGCTGAAAGGCGCGGATGCGGGTCCTTGGCGCTTTTTGAACGAGGATTTCTTGAAAGAAGTTCTCTCCCACAAGACTGACACCAAGCTGTCCGCGCTCGTGGATATCGGCCGTGTTGATGAGAATGACATTTTGCCTCGTGAGCAGAGCGCTCTCGATATGATCCGCGTAGCAACATACATTAAGGATGTAGACAAGGCGCTGGATCTGGTTCAGAAGTTCAACGGCTACGGCTACGAAACCTCCATCAACATCATGGCCCTGTCCCATGTGATGGAGAATGACTTGAACGAAGCGTTCGAAGAAATTGCCAAGAGCGCAGTAGACGTCGTTTACATTGTAGACTCGTACGGCAGCATGGACTACAAGGATATCGACTACCTCGTATCCAAGTTCCAACGTCTGCTTCCGAACAAGAAGCTCGGTCTTCATATGCACAACAACATGCAGCTGGCTTTCTCCAACACCATCATGGGTGCTAGCAAAGGCGTGCAATTCCTGGATACCTCGGTATACGGAATGGGCCGCGCCGCAGGGAACTGCCCTACTGAGCTAATCGTCAGCCAATTGAAAAATCCGAAGTACGACCTGCGTCCGATTCTCGGCATTATCGAGAAACACATGATCCCAATGCGTGAGAAATGGGAGTGGGGATATGTGATCCCTTACATGATCGCCGGCGTTCTGAACGATCACCCTCGTGCAGCAATGGCGCTTCGTGCAAGCGACGACCGCGACAAGTTTGTGGAGTTCTACGACAAGCTGACTTCGCCGGAAGTTATGCCAACAAATCATCATTCCGACTAACATAAATGAAAAAAGACCCGGTTTCTCTCTCCCCACGGAGTAGAAAAACCGGGTTTCTTGTTCTCCCCACCCGCACAGAAGCTCAGAAAGGAGTGCCCACTCTAGGATGCCAACACCTACCCTGACCTGGAAAACCCCAAAGTCACTGCTAAACCCGGCCACCGGATATTTAACCGGCTACAGCCATACACTGAACCCGTATACCGGCTGCGCGTTCGCGTGCTCGTACTGCTACGTGCGCGAGATGCCCGTGGCCAAGTTTCGCTCCGAGCCTTGGGGCACCTGGGTCGACGTGAAGCAATCGGCGGCCGAGCTGCTGGTGAAGGAGCTGACCCGTGCGAAGCGAAAAGGGCCGGTGACCGTCTTCATGTCTTCGAGCACCGACCCTTATCAGCCGATCGAGTACCGCACGGAGCTGACGCGCTCGCTGCTCACAGCAATGGCTGCATCGGAAGCGCCCGACTTCGTGCTGGTGCAGACCCGCAGCCCGCTCGTGACGCGGGATATCGACCTGCTCCAGCAGCTCGGCTCGCGCGTCCGCGTCAGCCTCACGGTTGAGACGGACCTGGAGCCGGTCCGCAAAGCGTTCTCGCCGGCCGCGCCGCCGATCCCGGCCAGGCTGCAGACGCTGCGCCGCCTTGTACAAGCTGGTGTGCCCGTGCAGGCGTGCGTGTCGCCTGTGCTGCCGAGCAGCGAGCAGTTCGCGGAGCGGCTCGCGGACACCGGTGTGACGCGACTGTGCGTCGACGACTTCTTCATGGGCGACGGCAGCCTGGGACGCCGCACCGAGCGGCTCGGCATTCGGCGCATCTACGAGTCGCTCGGGCTGGAAGCGTGGTATGACCGAGCAGCCTACAAGGGCGTCGTGGAGCAGCTGCAGCGCTATTTTCCGCCACAAAGCATATATGTCAGTCAGGCCGGCTTTTTACCCTAAATCCTAAACGTCCCTTACGGCTCGACGCGAAGAAAATAGACCGGATCGACCTTTTTCCCGGCACGATATTCGATGGGGGTCGCACCGACCAACAATCGAAACACTTTGATGAAATAGTTGGCGTAAACAAAGCCGCAATCTCGCGCCACTGTCTCCACCGTTTTGTCCGTGTGCCGCAGCAGCCAGGCCGCCTGCTCCACCCGAATTTTACGCAGGTATTGGCTTGGCTTGAGCCCGGTTTTCTTATGAAACTGCCTGCAAAAATGAAACTTCGTCAGCCCTGCCGCCTCCGCCAAGTCCTCGATCGCCAGATCCTTCATGTAGCTTCCCTTGATCAGCTTCACCGCCGCCCGGATCGGTCCCGGCAGCTCCTCCGTTTCCCGTACAATGTCCCGGCCCTCCGTGATCCGATGCAGGCCCATGAGCCATTCATACAGCCTCGCCGAGATCGTGAACTTATCCAGCTGCGGATTGCCGTACACCTCCGCATACAGCCGGCTAAGCGTCTTCACTGGCTCTTGCTGCTCGCGGAAGCTGAGCACCGGTCCCATTTGCCGGATGATCTCCGTCGCATGGTTGATTGCGTCCACCCCATGGACCACCACGTACAAAAACTCCCACTCGCCTGCATCCTCCGGCAAATAGTACTCCTGATCGCCCGGCACCACGGTCAAAAATCCGGTCTCCTTTGGCACCGCGTACTCCTTCTCCCCGTCCCGCAGCATCCCTTTGCCATTCAACGTGTATTGAAACACGACATAGCCGCCGCCCCGCTGGAGGCCATGCCACCGATACGCCTCCGAGGTCACCCGATCCCAGCCGATATTGATCAGTCGAACCGGCAGTCCCGCCCCGCTCATATATTTAAAGCCAAAGCTGGAACGCTCGCACGCCTCATGGGGAAACAGCAATATAGTCGCATCCTTTCGAAAATATGTTATCATTGTAAGCTCTTGCAGCTATCCCTTATTATGGAACTGTCCGGATGAGCGTGTCAATATAACCAGCTACCACAGCCAAATGGAGGCGTTGTTACTCATGCTAAAAA
Source organism: Paenibacillus cremeus (assembly GCF_007786445.1). Lineage (GTDB taxonomy): Bacteria > Bacillota > Bacilli > Paenibacillales > NBRC-103111 > Paenibacillus_G > Paenibacillus_G cremeus. The sequence goes on from NZ_VNJI01000009.1 coordinate 56,803, forward strand.
TCGCCATGATCGGCGCAGGCAGTATCGGATTTACCCGCAGATTAGTGATGGATATTCTTGCAGTAGAAGCTTTTAGAGATGCGCAATTTCGTTTCATGGATATCAATGAAGAAAATCTGACGATGGCCGCGAATCTATGCCGGCACATGATCGAGAAAAACGGCCTGCCAGCGACCATCCTGGCCACCACCGACCAGCGTGAGGCGATTGCCGGCGCAGATTATGTGTTCTGCACCGCCCGCGTAGGCGGACTGGAGGCGTTCAAGCACGACATCGAAATCCCGCTCCGCTATGGCGTCGATCAATGCGTCGGCGATACGCTTGGGCCGGGCGGCGTATTTTTCGCCCTGCGGACGATCCCTGTGCTGCTCGACATCGCTCGAGATATGCGGGAGCTCGCTCCAGGCGCGCTGCTGCTCAACTACTCGAACCCGATGGCGATGAACACGTGGGCGCTGCGGCGCGCCGGCGGCGTTCGCACGGTCGGCCTCTGCCATGGCGTGCAGCACAGCCATTCGCTGATTGCGAAGGCGCTCGGATTGCCCAAGCAAGAAGTCGAGTTCACCGCTGCCGGAATCAACCACCAGACCTGGTTTATCCGCGTCAGCCATGAAGGCCGGGATCTGGTGCCGGACATCTTGGGGGCGATGGAGCAGAACACCGAGATCGCGCAAAAGGAGCCTTGCCGGATCGACGTGCTGCGCCGCTTCGGCTACTTCTCTACCGAGTCCAACGGCCATTTGAGCGAGTATTTGCCTTGGTATCGGAAACGGAACAACGAGGAAACGGCGAAATGGATTTACGATAAGGTATGGATCGGCGGAGAAACCGGCGGGTATTTGAACCACTGCCTTAGCCGTGGAGATGAGTATAAGGAGAATTATCCGAAATGGCTGAGCGGCGAGATGGAGTTCATCCGCCTCGGAGAGCGTTCGGAGGAGCACGGCTCATACATCTTGGAAGCGTTGGAGACCGGCAAGGTATATCGCGGACACTTCAACATCGGCAACCAAGGCTTGATCACCAACCTGCCGAACGGCAGTACAATCGAGATTCCTTGCTACGTCGATAAAAATGGCATCCAGCCGACGTTCATCGGCGACCTGCCGCTCGCCTGCGCCGCCACGTGCCGCGCCAGCATCAGCGTCCAAGAGATGGCAGTCGAAGCTGCGCTGACCGGCAACCGGACGCTGGTGAAGCAGGCAGTGCTGCATGACCCGCTGACCGCTGCGGTCTGCACGACCGACGAGGTCTGGCGCATGTGCGACGACATGTTCGAGGCACTCGGTCCGTGGCTGCCACAGTTTAACGGCGAAGGCCGCACGTGGAAGGACATTCCGCTGCCGAACGGCGGAAGGCTGTAACGGCCAGTCGCTAATTTATGATTGGTGATCGTTAACGGAACTGAGATCCGTTATTCCACCCTTCAGCTGCTCTTGCTGAGAGCTAGCGGAACTCCATTCCGCTATTCATGCCTATTCCACCGATCAGACGCTGAAAGAACGGAAATAACGGAATTCAGTTCCGCTATTGTATCGCCCCCGCCAAACACAAAAAGACCGTCAAAAGCTTCACGCTTCTGACGGTCTCTTCCATTCCTACCGGAAATCCGGCGGAATCCGACGAGCGACGCCGGTTAAGATGGCAGCCTCGATGATGGCATGCCGTACCTTCGTAACCACTTGCTCGTTGAAAATACTCGGGATAATATAATGCTCGTTCAGCTCCGCTTCGGTAACGACCGAGGCAATCGCGCGAGCAGCGGCGAGCTTCATCGGCTCGTTGATGCGGCGTGCGCGGCAATCGAGCGCCCCACGGAAAATGCCTGGGAAGCACAGCACGTTGTTGATCTGGTTCGGGTAATCGCTTCGCCCGGTTCCCAGCACGCGCACGTGCGGCAGCGCCTCTTCCGGATCGATCTCCGGCTTCGGGTTGGCCATCGCGAACACGATGCGATCCGGTGCCATCGTACAAACATCCTCAGCGTTCAGCAGCCCGCCGCGGGATACGCCGATGAATACGTCGGCATCGCGCAGCACTTCTTTCAGCACCCCTGGCGTAGCTTCGACCTGTGGCTGCTCCGCAAGCCATTGCCACATGGGGTACTCGTAAGATCCGCCGCGAACGATCGCCCCTTCACGGTCTACGGGCACAAGGCGAGTGACGCCGGCAGCCAGCAGCATTTTGCAGATCGACACGCCTGCCGCGCCAATGCCGTTGACAACCACACGGACGTTTTCGATCCGCTTGCCGACGACCTTCAACGCGTTGAGCAAACCGGCGACCACAACAACCGCGGTACCGTGTTGATCGTCATGGAATACTGGAATGTCCAGCTCCTCCGCTAGACGCGTTTCAATCTCGAAGCAGCGAGGCGAGCTGATATCCTCCAGATTGATGCCGCCGAAGATCGGGCTGATCGCTTTAATCGTACGGATAATTTCTTCCGTATCCTTCGTATCCAGGCAGATTGGGAACGCATCCACACCGGCCAGCTGTTTGAACAGCATCGCTTTACCTTCCATAACCGGAGCTGCAGCGCTCGGACCGATATCGCCGAGACCAAGCACGGCCGTTCCATCCGTCACAACCGCAACGGTATTACGCTTAATGGTCAGCGAATAAGCTTTTTTCGGGTTTTCGTGAATCGCCGTACAAACCCGAGCCACGCCCGGCGTGTAGACGCGAGACAGGTCGTCCCGGTTTTTGATCGGCAGGGTCGGCTGAACCGAAATTTTTCCGCCCAAATGAACGAGGAACGTGCGGTCGGACACGTTGATTAACTTGATGCCCTCATGCTCCTTCAGCGCATCTACCACTTGCGCCTCTGCAGACTCCGCCACGTCTACGGTAATATCGCGAACGGACGACTCCTTGCCGGGACGAATAACGTCAATGGAAGTAATGTCTCCTCCGGCCTTGCTGATCGTCGCAGCTACATCCCCAAACGAAACCTTCTCGTGATTCAGTTCAACCCGCAAAATGATACTGGTTTGAGCCATTCGATAACCCTTCCTCTATAACAAAATAGTAACTAATTGGTCGTCTTTTGATAGCGCCTTCCTGATCGTAACATGAACCATTTTCTCCCGCAATGCGTCCCTTTAATGCGCCACATTAGTATAACCAAGAAGAGCTGGAGATTATTTCCCCGGCTTCGCTTTAGTCGCTGCTTCCTTTAACATATCCGCATTCATCGGCCCCGGATGTTTATCCCGGATCACGCCATCTCCATCAATAACATAGGTCGCCGGATACGCGTTCACGCGATACGACTGGCTGACGTCTCCTTTACTATCCAGTGCGACGGGGAAGCTGAGCCCCCACTCGTCCACCCACGCCTTCACCACCGGGACGCTCGCCTCCGTCGAGGTCGCATTGACACCCAGCACGACGACTCCATTTTTCTCATTCTCGGCAAAAAAGCTCTGCATCTCCGGCATCTCCGCCTTGCACGGGGGGCACCACGTCGCCCAAAAGTTGAGGATCACTGTCCGTCCCCGATAGTCCGACAGCTTGGCCGGCTGCCCGCTCAGCAGCATCAGGTCAAAATCAGGCGCCTGCTGGCCAACCTTCAGCCCCACGTCTTCCGCAACCGCGGTCGTTCCCGGTTTGTCCCAGCCATGCGCAGCCAGCGATTGAATCAACGCGTACCCCAATATAAACATGACCGCCCACTGCACGGACATGCGCCAATGCGTCGTAGGCCTGGAGCGCAGCCACAACACCGTCAGAACAACCCCAAGCAGCACAATTAAGCCTAATGTAATGCGGTTTTGCTCCCCTTCAAAAAAAATAAAAGCCAAATATAAGGAGGCCCCCCCTAAAATGGAACCTAACCCCGAATCTGTATAAATGGGTAGATTTTTTTTGTTTTTCCAGCCCATAAAGCCAACATACCCTGCCGCAAGCAGCGTGGCAAGCCAGACTCCGCGTTCGCCGCCGTTAAAATACAGCAGCGACACCGGATTGCGCAGCACGCTCATGCCATTGAACAGCAGGAGGCTGAGCTTCCAGCTTACGATCCAGATCAGCAAGGCGTTAAGCAAGACAGCGCTCACAGCCGCTGCCGACTCTGATCCTCGGAGCCGAAGCCTCAATATTCCGTAACCCGCCGCCGCAGCCACGATTGCAAATAGCATATGCTTTTGCAGCACCAACGGTCCCCACGTCATTGTATCCATCCGATCTTTCACCGTTCTCTCATTAGTTGTATTTCTTACCATTGTGGAGCGCAAGGAATCGGTTTGTCAAATGTGGTGTCCCAGCTTGCGCTTACTCGCCTGAAGCGATGCTGAGCCTAAGCTTGTACATATAAACTAACAACTAGAACTGCAGGAGGGATTCACCTTGAAAAGGCAAATCACAACCTTGTTACTCGCCACTACTATCGCCCTTAGCTTCAATGCCGCTATTACACCTGGACAAGCCCAAGCCGCGTCCACCGGCTCGATCGTGAGCAGCGTAAACTTTCGGTCACAGCCTAATGTGAACAGCACAAGCTACGGCTATCTGAAAGCCGGAGAAAAGGTATCGATTCTCAACAAGGTGAACGACTACTGGTACCAGGTTCGTGACAGCAGCGGACGCGTCGGCTATGTCTCCACCAGCAGCAAATATATTACAACCTCCGGTTCGGTATCGGCTCCTTCGAACTCTTCCGGTGGGACAAGCAGCAGCGCCGGTGATTCCACAGCCCTGCGCAACAAAATCATCAGCGCCGGCAAAAAGTACTTGGGCACGCCATACGAGTACGGCTCCGACCGCTCCAATACCAAAACGTTTGATTGCTCCGATTTTGTAAGACAAGCCTTCAAAGACGGTGCAGGCATTACGCTTCCGGGCGATTCCCGCGGACAAGCTAGCTACGTGAAATCGATCGGAAAAACGACGACGAATTGGCGCGATCTGAAACCGGGCGACCTGATGTTCTTCATGGAATACCGCGGTGTGGGTGGAACCTATCCAAGCAACAAATCGAATCAGACCGTTACCCACGTAGCGATGTACATTGGGAATGGACAAATCCTGTCCACATACTCTAAGCAATCCGGCGGCGTCCGTATCGACTCTATTGCCGGCACACATTGGGAAAAACGCTTTATTTTCGGCGGCAGCGCATTGAAATAACGCTTCAAACAGTCCGTCTCTCCAATCGGAGGGGCGGATTTTTCGTCTATTCTTCTAAAATATGGTATAGTAATTAAGCTGCTATCCTGAGCGCGGAGGTAGATGGATGAAAACAACGGTCTATATGGTACGGCATGCCGAATCGCCCTATACGGAAGGGGACGAACGGTCAAGAGGACTCACCCCTCAGGGATCGGAAAAAGCCAAGCGTGCTGCGGAATTGTTGAAGGATGCGGGGATTACCGTGGTTGCCTCCAGCCCGTATGCCAGAGCCATTCTCACGGTGGAGCCACTGGCCCAAGCGATCGGGTCGAAGATTGAAGTCGACGAGGACCTGCGGGAGCGCTTGCTGGCCGCTGAGGATTACGTCATCCCTAACGAAGAGTTCACGTCTACGATCGAGAATGTCTTTGCCAATCCGGATCTTACCCTGCCGGGCGGAGAATCCAATACGACGGCGGCTCGCAGAGGAGTCCAGGCGTTTCAGCGTCTTCTCGACAAGCATCGGGGAGAAACGATCGCCGTAGGCACACATGGCAACATTATGACGCTGATCATGCAGCAATATGATGCACAGTACGGCCTCCACTTCTGGAAGCAAACCTCCAAGCCTGATATATATCGGATGGACTTTGAACAGGATGCTTTGGTGCATGTGACCCGACTGTGGACGGAATGAACGAAGGAGCGAACCTATTTTGCTAACTAATATGAAACACCGAATTGGAGACGAGCAGGTCCTGGAGCTTCTTGTCTATGCTATGGTGGCGGACGCGGACCGAATCGAGCACAACCTGCAAGTATATAAAACGGATGCCTCCCGTGAAATCTACGGCTTGGAGCAAGACGGCGTAGTCCTGGCCGTGGCGGGCTTTACGCTCGATGACCAGCTCACGCTGGAGCTTCATCATATCGCCGTACACCCGGAATACCGCAATCAAGGGTACGGCCGCGGATTGCTGCTGGAGCTGCTAGAGACCAAACAGCCTAAGCTGATCCGGGCGGAGACCGATGAGGCTGCAGTTGATTTTTATCGCAATGTAGGCTTTCAAGTGATTAGCTTGGGAGAGAAATATCCGGGTGTGGAGCGGTTTGAATGTGTTTATGAAGTGGAACCCGAGGACGAGTAAACGAAAAGCCCCGTGAGAAAAGCAATCCAATGCCTCTCCACGGGGTATTGTTCTATGGTTTGTTGTTATTCTAAGGCTACAGCCATTTCAAGCTTGTACGCGATATCCAGGATGATCGGAGCACATAAGATAACCGAGCCAACAGAAGAAATCTCCATCCCGCTGCCCGTAAATAAGTTCGGCGGCGTAATGTTGATTTGAATCCCCCGATTCGAAAACACGGTAGCCGTATTCCCGATAATCATATTCATCAGCTCTTTAATCGCGCTTTTCGAGATTTCATCCAATTTCCGCAGGCTGGTGCCCATCATCTTACCCGCGACATAAAGGGCATCCTCTAAGGACATGGTCAAGTAAACCGAGCCCCGCATTTCCCCTGTTACGCCAACACTTACAACAACGGAGTCATTAACTACTACGATCTCCCGTTTGAGATGAGGCTTCCCCAGCTTAGCCGTAATATGGGCAACCTTATCACAAATATCAGTCGTGGTTTCAATAAACGGATTAATATAATTTACATTCATCACTACAGCTCCCCAAAAAGTGTAATTCCTCCGATGGTATCCATGCTTGTTCCGCTTCGTAAACCACAGAGTGAAATACTAGGGGCTGTGTTGGGAATCGCTCGCAGGAGGTTACAACCTATTCATAAAAATTTTACCATAGTTCAATCCGTTATTGAATAGAAAAAAGGAACCCAACCAACAGAGGCCAGATCCCTTTTTGTCGAAAATTCATGCTACGTTCCCAAAATCGCATCTAATACCGGCTTGGTCGCGCCGCCAGGATACATCAAATAAAGCATTACATATACCACAACACCGGTTGGAGCGGTAAGGAGCCAGATTACAGCCGTAATGCGGCCGATTTTACGATGCTTCGCGAACTTTTTGTTGAAGGCCAGCACCAAGGTTACAATTCCAAAGACGGCGGCAACGGTAGCCAAGGTGATATGGAAAAACAAGAACAGGTGATACGGAAGCTTCAAGCTGTCCGGCCCCCCGAAGGAGGTGTTGCCCACAAACAGCGTCCGGCTCGCATAAATGAGGAAGAAGGCCAGCGCAAACGCTGCGCCCCATAGCATCACTTTTTGGTGCGCTTCCCGATTTCCTTTAACAATTTGGTACCAGCCAATCCCCACCAGAATGGCGCTAATCACGATAAAGCTGGTACTGATCGTAGGTAATATAAACACGAATACTCCCACCTATCACAATTCTCTATGCTTGATTCATATGGATTTGGGCATGGAACGCTTCCTCGGCCAAATCCTCTTCCTCTTCCTGCTTGCGCTCCATGCGGTACCAACGGTAGAAGGAATATCCTAAAGCGAACCCATAGACAATCTCTTGGATGATTTTCATGATGACGCCGCCCAGCTGCTGATCGTCGAGCATCGGCAGCAATAAAAACTGATCCGAAACCGTATTGTACATCGCATACATCGGCTGATTCGCAAAGATGATCAAAGCGCACGCCGGTGTGAGCAATATTCCATTGAGAAAAATGTAGCCCATTTTTTTGAGCTCAGACAAGGTATTGTACTCTGGCAGCGGACAGAATACCAGGAACCACATCTGGAAGGCAGCAAACAAAAAGATGGCTTTGTACACGGCAAGCGCCGTCGTATGATCCATCAGCCAATCCATGACCATCGGAATGTGGTACATAGAGAATACGAAGTTGAAGAAAAACAGCGCCAACAGCGGATTCGTCAGCATTCGGACCACAAATTTTATTACGCTCCCCTTCAGAACCGAGCGAAGCAGCCACCCCGGTGTCCCCACCAGCAAAAACGGCGGCATCATCAAGTAAAGAATTGACTGCTGGAACATATGGACGCTGAACATATAATGCTGACCGTAGAAAGCGATTGGCGATCCTTCCGCAGCATACCAAAGCGCCAAGCCGATCCAAAAGCTCAGCTGCTGCTTGAACGACACCGGCTCGCTGTTTGCAAACTGATGCCGCCAGCGGCCCACGGTAAAGGTGTACAAGATGCCGATCACCAGCATGATTAACAGAAAGCCCGGACTCCACAGCTGCGCAAACGTCGCTGCAGCTTCATGCCCTCCATGTGACATAGGCGAGTTCATAGTAAGCTCCTTTTCTGCCGCAACCGTGTTATCGGTCGTGGACTTACAGTTATTACATGTGGCAGATTCGTGAAAACTTTCTCATACCTAAGCAAAAGAGAGGGGCTTTTCTTTCAAAGCCGCCTCTCCTGCATGTATGAACCTAATTTAACGAATTACCACCACAGCCAGTATACGGCCATAGCCACGGCTGTCAGGGCGACAAACGCCCCCATAGCCAACCCCATAATCGGGAAGAAATGACCGCGGTCCTTCATGTGCATCCAATAAGCCAACTGGAAAACAGCTTGCACAATCGCAAGACCAACGAGGAACAGGATGATAAACGAACGATCCAAACCTCCGTACAGCACGATGGCGAAAGCCAGCATGGTCAGTACGATAGAAATAATGTACGAAAGATAATGGTTTCTTGGTCCTTCTAAGCGATGACGCTCCGTACCCGTTGTTGTATGGTTATGGCTGCTCATGTTATGGACCCACCTTCCCCATCAGGTATACTACGGTGAAGATAAACACCCACACGACGTCGATAAAGTGCCAGTACAGACCGGCAACATAAAACTTCGGCGCGGTAACAACCGTAAGACCTTTTTTCATACTCGAGATAATCAGCAGCGTGATCCACAATACCCCGAACGCTACGTGAGCTCCGTGGAAACCAACCAGCGAGTAGAACGACGTTGCAAATGCACTCTTACTGAAAGTATGCCCTTCATGGACATATTCGAAAAACTCTTTAATTTCCAAGCCCAAGAAGCAAAGACCGAGCAATACAGTAATCAACAGCCAGCCTTGTACTGACTTCAACTTGCCGCGGTGCAAAGCCATCGTAGCAAATACGCTTGTCAAGGAGCTCGTCAAAAGGATGAAGGTAGACCATGCTACCGTACCGATCTGGAACAAATGCTGTGCTGTAGGACCATCTGGAACTTGGTTGCGAAGCGCGATGAACGATGCAAACAACGTACCGAACAATACGCACTCGCCGCCGAGGAAGAGCCAGAAGCCCATGACTTTATTTTTGCCTTCCAAAGTTGCTGTTTCTGCGTGAGGTGGCAAGGCGCCGCCTACTCCGTGATGTGCTGCACTCATGCCTTAACCCCCTTATCATTTAACTCTTCAGGCTCGATGTGGAAGCCATGATCGTCATAAACGGATCTCAAGAACATGCAAATCAGTGTGATCGCCATACCGATGAAGCTAAACAGGTAAGTGTGATACATGAAGCCGTAGCCTGCGATGAACAAACCTACAGACATCACGAACGGCAAGATCGATGGCGATGGCATATGAATCGAACCGATCGGCTCCGCTGGCGTCATCTCTTTGTTGCCAGACATTTTTTCTTTCCAGAATGCATCCAAACCACGAACAAGCGGAGTTTGTTTGAAGTTATATTCCGGCGGTGGCGATGGAATCGTCCACTCCAATGTACGAGCATCCCATGGATCCGCAGGAGCCGTCATTGGTTTGCTGTTTGTAGAAATGATGTTGATGATGAATACGATTGTACCGATACCCATCAGGAAGGCACCCATCGTACTGATAAAGTTACCTTGCTCCAGGCCTACACCCGGTTGATACGTAAATACGCGGCGCGGCATCCCCATCAAGCCGAGGAAGTGCTGCGGGAAGAATGTCATGTGGAATCCGATGAAGAAGGTCCAGAAATGAATTTTTCCAAGCGTTTCGTTCAGCATGCGGCCGAACATCTTTGGCCACCAGTAGTACATAGCAGCGAACAAGCTGAGCACAAGACCACCGACAATTACATAGTGGAAGTGAGCAACAACGAAGTATGTATCGTGATACTGGAAGTCTGCCGCCGGAACAGCAAGCATAACCCCGGTAACGCCACCCATAACGAACGTCGGAATAAAGGATGTAGCAAAAATGTTAGCTGTTGTGAATCGGATTTGACCGCCCCACAGCGTGAACAGCCAGTTAAAGATTTTAACCCCGGTAGGTACGGCAATCGCCATGGTCGCAACCCCGAAGATCGCGTCACCGACAGCACCGATACCCGTTGTAAACATATGGTGAGCCCAAACCATGAAGCCCAAGAACCCGATGAGCGCTGTCGCAAATACCATGGAGCTGTATCCGAACAAACGCTTTCTGGAAAAGGTGGCTACGATCTCGGAAACGACACCGAACGCCGGCAAGATCAGGATATAAACCTCAGGGTGACCGAAGATCCAGAAGATATGCTCCCACAGGACCGGATTACCGCCCTTTGCGACATCGAAGAAGCCGCCGCCGAACAAACGGTCAAACATCAATTCAACCAAACCAACCGTAATGGCTGGGAATGCAAACAAGATCAAGAAGGAAGTGATAAACGCTGCCCATGTAAACATCGGCATTCTCATGTACGTCATGCCCGGTGCACGCATGTTGATGATCGTAACGAGGAAGTTAATCCCCCCGATCAGCGTACCGATACCGGCAATCTGCAGACCGAGAACGTAGAAGTCAACGCCATGGAATGCGCCGGTGCTATCTACAATACCGGCCAGCGGCGGGTAAGACGTCCAGCCTGCATTTGGCGCACCGCCCAAAAACCAGGACGTGTTCATCAGCAAGGCACCGAAGAAGAACAACCAAAAGCCAAGTGCGTTAACGAACGGAAATGCTACGTCTCGCGCACCGATCTGAAGCGGAACGACCGCGTTCATGAAGGCGAAGATAACCGGCATCGCCGCGAAGAAGATCATGGTAGTACCATGCATCGTTGTTAACTGGTTAAACGTGTCGCCGATGAAAATCTTTTGGTCCGGATAAAGCAGCTGAATCCGGATCATAATCGCTTCGATCCCGCCCATCAAGAAGAAGAGGCCGCCTGCGAGTAAGTACAAAATACCGATTTTTTTATGGTCCACCGTTGTAAGCCAATCCATAAGACCGGTGTGACGCTTGACCTTGTGATCGTGAGCCACCGTATTAACCTCCTTTTTCCCTCGCTGCGACTGGAATGATTCTCTCGAATCCCAGCCCGCAGCCTAATGCTCGTTACTTTAACTGCAGCGAATCCAAATATTTAATCACATCATTGATTTGTTGATCCTGCAGCTTTGCTCCTGTAGGTCCGAATGCAGGCATTTGAGTGCCTGGCTTGACAGACTGCGGATTGGTGATCCACTTCTTCAAGCTATCGTCATTATGAGGCAGGATGCCGGCAATAAGCTCACGGGAAGCTAGACCGTTCAAGTTAGGACCTGCGCCAAGTCCTTGTGCATTCACCGCGTGACAGGACAAGCAGTTGTCTTTAAACACTTGCTCGCCGGCCTTCGCATCCGCTGGAACGACCGCTGGCGTCTTCATCTTAGCAACCCATTGGTCAAACGCAGCCGGGTCCATCGATTTCACTTTGAAGTCCATTAAGGAGTGAGATGCACCGCAAAGCTCCGCACATTTCCCTTTAAAGGTGTCGACTTCGTCCGCTTGCAGGTAGTACACGTTGGTGAGGCCTGGGTTGGTATCCATCTTACCGCCGAGCGACGGAACCCAGAACGAGTGCTTCACGTCTGCCGAAGTCAATTCGAAGGCAATCTTCTTGCCTGTAGGGATAACCAAGTCTTGCGCCGTTGCAATTCCCAGTTCCGGGTACTCAAACTGCCACCAGAACGCATGCGCCGTTACTTTTACATGGATGGCGTCTTTGTTTTGGCGATGATCCTCGAGCACCTTAAACGTATATTGAACGGTAGGTACTGCCAGGACCAGAAGCAAGATGATCGGAATCACTGTCCAGATGATCTCCAGTGTGTGGCTTCCTTCCACTTGTTTAGGCACGATGTCTTTGTCGCCTTTTTTCTTTCTGAAGCGAACAAGAACATACAAATAAATCAAGAAAACGACCACAACGACCAGAAGCATGATCCCAAAGCTAAGCTTCATTAGGAACAGCTGATCTCTGGCCACGGGACCTCTTGGCTGCAGGGTGGAAATTGTTTTGTCTCCACATCCCGCTAAAAGCATCATCATCAACCCGAAAAGAGGGATGAAGCGCCACAGATTTTGCCATCGATTCATCTTATCAATCCCACCTTATAAAGCAAATATTTTTCGTTCAAAAAAGGTCATTTTTTGTCAAATGAGCCTGTTCACCATTAATAACTATAAATTCGTGCCAATCTTTTGTCAATGAATCTAGGGAAGTTCACAAAACGTTCGGAACTCTTGTGGAACTTGGGTTTGCGGCCTCACGCCTCTACTTGGTTATTTCCATTTAGCGGTTGAATTATGCATGTTTTGGCCTTGCTCGATCAGCCGCATAATTCATCTTTTGGAGCCAATCCTAAGATCAAGTGGATCGACCCCGGTGCTGTCTTTTGATTGCAGCGCCACTCTTAAAAGGAGGTTTTCAATGGTGCGAATTTCTCGCTTTACGATGACGGCGGTCTCAATCAGCATGGCGACGGTTCTGTTAACCGGCTGCTTCAGCAAGTACGATTACAACAGCGCTAGTAATTACGGCAGCAAAAGGGATGCGCCGCGTCAAGACACCTCCCGCGCTTATCAGACTCAGCAGCAGTATGCCCCGGTTTCCCACAAAGTAACCAAACTGGAAATGAATCAATTTTTGTCGGATCAGGTCGCCGCAATGGACGGCGTAAGCAGCGCCATAATTATAATGGGAGACAATGTGGCGTATACGGCCATCACGATCGACGCCTCGGCAACAGGCACCAAAGGAGGCAGCGGAATATACGGAGCCGGTTCGGAAACGAACCATTATGGAATCGTAAAGGGCTTGTACAATCCGTATACGCCGCAGGACGATTCCCAGCATCCGAGCGTTCTAATCTCTCCAGGCAACGGCGCCGAGACGGAAATGCATCATGAGCATCTCTCGCATTTGTTCAAACAGAAGATAGCGGAAAAAATCCGCTCGCTCGATCCGTCCGTTCAGGACGTCTATATTTCCGCCAACCGAACAGTAGTGAACGAATTCAACCAGCTCGCGAAGGAAAGCTGGAACGGCCGGTCGCTGGAGCCTTACCGTGAGCAATTCATATCTTTGGTGGAGGGCACCTTCGGCACAAGCCCTACCATCCCGAATCAAGCGGAGGCCAATGGCCGGGAGCAATAAGATGCTGTCGAGAGCTGCACAAGGCGGGCTGCCGTGTGCAGTTTCTTTTTGTTCGGGATTCCTGTAGAATGCAATATTAAGTAGAAGCAGTCCAATGCCTATCGGACTGTATAAGGAGACATTATAATATGAAGAAAAATGATTTTGTCCAGCTTGGTGTAAGCGAGCCCATCGCTGAAGCGATGAGCCAGTTGGGGATTACCGAGCCGACGCCGATCCAGAAGCAAGCGATCCCGGCCGTGTTTGCCGGTAACGATATGATTGCGCAAGCGCAGACCGGTACGGGGAAAACGCTTGCTTTTGTGCTGCCGATTCTTGAGAGCATCGATCCGTCGCGTGAGCACGTTCAAGCGCTGATCGTGACGCCAACCAGGGAGCTGGCCATTCAGATTACCGATGAGGTCAAGCGCCTTGCTCCGATTAAAGGGCTGCGAGTGCTTTCCTGCTACGGCGGACAGGACGTCGAGCGGCAAATTCGCAAGCTCGAAGGCAATGTACATATTATTGTAGCAACACCAGGACGACTGCTCGATCATATGCGCCGTGAAACGGTACAGCTGCACAAGCTGGCCGTGCTGGTGTTGGACGAAGCCGATCAAATGCTGCATATGGGCTTTCTGCCGGAAGTGGAGCAGATTATTTCCGTCACGCCAAGCCGGCGGCAGACGCTGCTCTTCTCGGCGACGATGCCGCCAAAGATTCGCGATCTCGCCAAGGCTTATATGAAGCCGGCGGTCGAAATTGAAGTAAAGGCGAAACGCGTAACACTCGATGAGATTGAGCAAGTAGTGCTTAAGACTTCCGATCGCGGGAAGCTGGACGCGCTTTGCAAGTCGATTGACGAGGAAGCGCCGTACTTGGCGATGATTTTTTGCCGGACGAAGCTGCGGGCAAGCAAACTTAACAACGAGCTGCTGGAACGCGGGTACGCCTGCGATGAGCTGCATGGCGATCTGACCCAAGCGAAGCGCGAGCAAGTGATGAAACGGTTCCGCGACGCGAAAATCCAGTTTCTCGTAGCGACGGATATCGCCGCCCGCGGACTGGATGTCGAAGGCATCACGCATGTGTTCAACTATGACATTCCGCACGATGCGGAAAGCTATATTCACCGGATCGGCCGCACAGGCCGGGCCGGACAAACCGGTAAGGCGATCACCTTCGCCGCGCCGCGCGATGCCTACTATCTCGAGCTTATCGAGAAAGGGATTAAGGCTTCGCTCACGACGCGTTCGGCGAAGGCCTCGGATCGCGAGGTGGAGATTGCGGGCGAGACGGTACGCGGCGGACGTGGACGTGGTGGCGAAGGGCGAGGTACAGGACGCGGCCGGAGTGCAGGGCGCAGCAGCGGCGCGGAGCGTGGACGCGGCGGCGAGCGCAGCAGCGGTGCGGAGCGCGGGCGCAGCGGTGAGCGCAGCAGCGGTGCGGAGCGCGGGCGCGGTGGCGAGCGCAGCAGCGGTGGCGAGCGCAGCTTCGGCGCGGAGCGCGGACGCGGCGGTGAGCGCAGCAGCGGTGCGGAGCGCGGGCGCGGCGGCGAGCGCAGCAGCGGTGCGGAGCGCGGACGCGGTGGCGAGCGCAGCAGCGGTGCGGAGCGGGTGCGCGGCGGCGAGCGTAGCTTCGGCGCGGAGCGCGGGCGCGGTGGCGAGCGCAGCAGCGGTGCGGAGCGGGCGCGCGGCGGCGAGCGCAGCTTCGGTGCGGAGCGCGGGCGCGGCCGCGGTGGCGAGCGCAGCAGCGGTGCGGAGCGGGCGCGCGGCGGCGAGCGCAGCTTCGGTGCGGAGCGCGGGCGCGGCGGCGAGCGCAGCTTCGGTGCGGAGCGCGGGCGCGGTGGCGAGCGCAGCAGCGGTGTGGAGCGCGGGCGCGGCGGAGAGCGCAGCTTCGGCGCGGAGCGCGGGCGCGGTGGCGAGCGCAGCAGCGGTGCGGAGCGCGGGGGCGGTGGCGAGCGCAGCAGCGGTGCGGAGCGGGCGCGCGGCGGTGAGCGCAGCAGCGGTGCGGAGCGCGGGCGCGGTGGCGACGAGTGGTTCAACTCGGCGCCGAGCAAGCGTGGAGTGACGGCAGCGCGCGGGCAGAGCGCAGGCGCACGAGCAGGCCGCGGCGGCGATGCTGGGCGTGGCGGAGCGAAATCCGGCGGCGCGGGCGCGCGTAACAGCGGCAAAAGCAGCGGACCGCGTGGTCGGGGACGTTAATCAACAGCTATAAATTTCTGGAAACTACATCCAATACTTTCACAATAGCATCAGTTTGGATGAATTCCCAAACCGCCTGCGCAGCAAGGCTTCTGAGCAAATGAAGCTCCAAAGCTGGGCACTGGCTTTTTTGACCATCCGAGTGCTTTAGCACCTGGTAATGCTTTACCTCCTTTGCAGGGCCATGATAAGATAGTGGTAGTCTCATCGGCAAGGAACTGCACACTTCCCAAACGAAGGAGGGTTTCTATGTACGAATTGAAGGATAAGGAACTGATTTTTGTTTTTACGGGTCCCAATGGGGCCGGTCGAAGAACGGTGGCGCAAATGTCCGGCAGCACGCTGGGTATGAGACAGGTCATTTCATACACCACACGAACCCCCCGTTCATCCGAAGTCGACGGTCAAGATTATCATTTCGTATCCAAAGAGCAATTTGCTCAAGCCGAGGGTGACAAAGCCTTTGTCGAGGTCATCGAAATCGATGGCAACCGGTACGGGATCAAGGGTGCCGATGTCGCCGAAATGCTTCAAGCTCATGGCGCGGTGTATCTGATTCTGAATCGATACGGAGCGGAGACGCTCAAGAGCATTTACGGCGATCGTGTGGTCCGGATCTTCATCTATGCCGACCGCGAAACCGTCCTGAAACGGGAGCAGGAGCGCGGTGATTCACAAGAGCTGATTAACCGGTACATGTCCCATTTTGAAGAAGAAATGGCTTATAAAGAGTCCTGTGAGCACGCGTTTGAAAATACGGATCTGGCGCACACCGTCTTCGATCTGACCAAGGTGCTCGATGACCGCTACTTGCACCGCAAGCTGCTGGATCTGGACTAATCGAATTATACACAAAACAAATTAAAGGACCGGCTGGCTCAAATGAGCCGCGGTCCTTTTTAGCGAACATATTAGGAGGCGCAACCTGTTATGCCTATCATTTCCATCGAACCTACACCAAGCCCCAATACGATGAAGCTCAACCTATCGACTCGTCTTCCCGACGGCGTCAGACAGACGTTTACCCGCGAACAAGCGGCCACCGCGCCCGAGCCGGAGCTCCAAAAGCTGCTCGCCGTGCAGGGCGTGAAAAGCCTGTACCGCGCAGCGGATTTCATCGCCTTAGACCGGCTTCCCAAAGGGGACTGGCAGCATATTTTGGCTCAGGCGCGGGAGATCCTCGGTGAAATCGGCGCTGGGCAGCAGCAGCAGCCCAACGCTCAACCGACAACCGCTGCCGCACAAGCCCAGACCTCAGACCAAAACACCAGCTTCGGAGAAGTGAAGGTGCTGCTCCAGCATTTTCGCGGCGTGCCGCTGCAGGTTCGCGTCTCGAACGGACTGGAAGAGCAGCGTGCCGCGCTGCCGCAGCGGTTCAGCGACGCCGCCATTCGGGCTGCCTCCGCTTCCCCGAACCTCATTAAAGAACGTTCCCTTGATGAATGGGATACGAGATACGGCGAGCTGAAGGAGGTGCTGGACGAGGTGGTTCAAGAGCTGGACGCCACCTACAGCGATGAGCAGCTGGAGCACTTGATCGAACAAGCGGCAGCAGGACCGCTCACCGGCGAGGCCAAAGCGCTGGCTGACACCGGACGCCGCTCGCTCAGCTACGAAGAAACGCAGAAGCAGCTCAGCTCCGAAGACTGGAAGCAGCGCTACGCCGCCCTGCAGCAAATCAAGCCCTCGCAAACCACGCTGCCGCTGCTGATTCAAGCACTTCGCGACGAGCAGTCTACTGTGCGCCGGCTAGCGGCCGTTTATATCGGCGATCTGAAGGATCCGGAGGTGCTCCCTTACTTATACCAGGCGTTGCGCGACAGCTCTGCATCAGTGCGCCGAACGGCTGGGGATACGCTGTCCGATTTGGGCGATCCCGCAGCACAGGAAGCGATGATCGGCGCCCTGCAGGATTCGAACAAGTTGGTTCGTTGGCGGGCAGCCCGTTTTTTATACGAGGTCGGTGACGAGCAGTCGCTGCCTGCATTGCATCAAGCTCAGGAAGATCCCGAGTTCGAGGTCCGCATGCAGATCCGCATGGCCTTGGAGCGCATCGAAGGCGGTCAGGCGGCGGAAGGCTCGGTCTGGCAGCAAATGACGCGCCGCAATCAGCCATAAACTGACGGAGCCAAGGAGGCTAGCGCTGGCTTTTCCGCATATAATGCCGCGGCGATTGTCCGAACCTCCGCTTGAACACCCGCTCGAAATGCGTCAGCGTGTTAAAGCCGGAGGCATGGCAAATTTCCGTCACCGGCAGATCGGAGGCGGTAAGCAGCGACCGCGCAAACGTAAGGCGCAGATCCAGCAAATACTGCTGGAAGGAGTGTCCAGTCATTTTGCGAAAGCACTCGCTAAAATAATTCGGATGCAGCTGCGCCTGCCCTGCTGCGTCCTCCAGGGTCAAGGGGCTGCGGAAATGGTGATGCATATACACGAGCGCCCGATGCACCGTTGGATACAGGGTCGAGCCGGACTCGCCAAGCTTCCTGAATTCCAGAGTCTGGCGCTCACACTCGCGGACGAGCTCAATGAGAATGCGCTCCAATGTGCCGCGCACCACCATCGCTCCTCCAGTCCGCGGCTCCATCGCTTCCTTCCATATGCGCCGGAACTCCGCCTCCATGCCGGACGCCTGCTCTGCTTCGAACCGGACAGCCAGTTCGGCCAAATCCCGGAACAGCAGCTCATGAATGGCTTCGTCGACGCATCCCTCTTTGAACACGACGTTAAACAGCTCGATTCGGCCGCCGTCATCCGGATAAATCTCATGAAAATCCGCAGGCGTGAGCAAAAACATACTGCCAGGCGCCAGCCTGTGCGGCTCCCCATTCAAAATATTGGTCCCGCTGCCGCCGATCACAAAGCAGAGCTCATAAAACTCATGCCAATGCAGCTCCCACCTCTCCCGCACCAGCTGATGATAAATATGAAAAGGAGCGGACGGCGACAAGAACTGGTCGTTCGTCAGACGCCTTGGCTGCTGATTCCCGCTTCTCATCCCTTCCACTCCTTTGAACCGATCCATTTTGCTTCAATAATATCAGTGTAAGCGCCGTGTCCCGAAAAATCCAGACCTCTCCTCGCTCGCACTGCGTTTACGCGTTTACGAATGGGCTGCCTGCGATATCTTTTCCTCGAGCTAGCCAAATTTTGAAATTCGGGTTCCGTTCTGGAAGCACCTTGCGCTCCGTGGAAAAGTACCGCATCGTATACCCGCACCGGCGGTACGGGCTTGTATTGGGCGTGGCACCATGAATGATCCTCGAGTCGTGCAGCGAGCACTCCCCTCGCTCCAGCTCGAAGTACACGGCCTTGCTGTCGTCGATATTTTTAATTTGGGTGCGGAACAGGTTTTTGCTGCCGTCCACTTCCTCATAGTCGGAAAATCCGTTGTTGTGCGTACCGGGAAGGACGCGCATGCAGCCGTTCTCCTTGTTGCTCCGGTCGATAGCCAGCCACACGGTCACGATCTTATCGAAGCCGTTCAGCCGCCCCTTCCAATACGCGGAGTCCTCATGCCAAGGGGTAGCCCGCCCTACGTAAGGATCCTTACAAATAAAGTGACTGGACCACAGTCCGATGTTCGGCCCGAGAATCGGCTCGACCAGATCGAGCACTTTGTCATGCAGCAAAAACTTCAGCAGCCGCTCCTCGCGAAAATGCGGTGTATCCAGCTCATCGGACAGCTTGCTCCCCTTTTGCGCCAGCTGCTCTTCAAAAATGTCCGTCAGCTCCTGCAGCTCCTCCGGCGAAAACAGTTGGCTTTTGTACAGATAATAGCCGTTCTTCTCGTAGTCCCTCACTTGATCAACGGTCAGCGTACTCATGAACAACACCCTCCTCGCTAATTGGTTCCACCCTTTCACTATAATCTTCTTTCGTAAAAATGACTTATGGAATCGTAGGCAAAAGTTAGCGTATCTTCAGATGCCGTTGTTCCGCCCGAACTGCTATAATGTCGGTATAGGTTGGAATGATCGGATGGAGGCTTACAACATGAAACAACGATATGTGATATTTTCCGGAGGGATGCTGGGTCCTTGGGCGCTCCGAGAAATTGCCGAAGGCGACGTACTGGTCGGGGCGGATCGGGGTGCGCTTTATTTGGTTGAGCATGGGTACCGGCCGTCCATGTCACTCGGCGACTTCGACTCGATCTCCGAGAGCGAGCTGGAGCAGGTGCGGGAAGCCAGCGATCAGCTGCTCTCGTGCGATCCCGTGCTCAAAGACTTAACGGACACGGACATGGCCGTGACGTGGGCGCTCGACCAAGGGGCGGGCGAGCTCGTGCTCTGCGGTGCGCTCGGCACACGCTGGGACCACTCGCTGGCCAACGTCCATCTGCTGCGCAAGGCGCTCGAGCGCGGTGTGCCGTGCCGCATCGTGGATGGGCATAACGCGCTCACGCTCATGGACGGGCGGGCGAGCTTGACGGTGCAGCGCGGGCGGTACGACTACGTGTCGCTGCTGCCGCTTAGCCTTGAAGTGACCGGCATCACGCTGCAGGGGTTCCAGTACCCGCTGCAGGACGCCACGTTGACGATCGGCCAATCGCTGGGGATCAGCAATGTGCTGCTGGGGGAAATCGGCACGATCACGGTGCGGGACGGCCTCCTGCTCGTCATCCAGAGCACGGATACGGCGGCGCCCGCAGCAGACTGAAAAAAGCACGGAACCAACGGGATGCCCACCAAGGGGCACCATGTTAGGTTTCGTGCTTTTTTGCGCTGCTGGCTCAAGTCGGGATGACGGCCGCCGCTCCCGCTCCGCCTTCCTTGACGCCGGATTGGAGCTGGTACATCCGGTAATAGCGGCCCTGCAGCTTCATCAGCTGCTCGTGGTTGCCGCGCTCCACGATCTGACCGCGGTGGAGCACCAGAATTTGATCCGCCTCGCGGATCGTCGATAGCCGGTGTGCGATAACGAAGGTGGTCCGCCCTTCGCTCACCACGCGCAGCGCCTCCTGTATCAGCCCTTCCGTCTCGCTGTCGATGCTGGCCGTCGCCTCATCGAGAATGAGGATGGCCGGATCAAAGGCGAGCGCCCGGGCGAAGGAGATCAGCTGCCGCTGCCCCGCAGACAAGGTGCTGCCCCGCTCCACCACCGGCTCGTCGTAGCCGCCGGGCAGCTGCTCCACGAAGGAGGCGGCGCCGACGTCGGCGAGCGCTTTTTTCACCTGGTCGAGGCTGATCCTGTCATTGTACAAGCTCACGTTGAACTTGATATCGCCCGCGAACAGGAACGGATCCTGCAGCACGATGCCCATATGCTTGCGCAGCGCCTGCTTTGACATCGAACGGATCTCGCGACCATCGATCCGAATCTCGCCCTCCGTCGGCTCATAGAAGCCGAGCAGCAAATTCATGATCGAGCTTTTGCCGGAGCCGGTGTGCCCGACGAGCGCAATCGTTTCGCCCTTTTTCGCTTCGAAGGAGATGCCTTGCAGCACCGGCTCGCCGATCTTGTAGCCGAAGGTGACGTTGTCGAACACGACACGGCCTTCTGGACGCGGCACTTCATCGGTCTTAGCAATTTCCGAGCCCTCGATGTCCATGATGTGAAACACCTTCTCGGCCGAGATGATCGCGCGCTGCGCATTCATGATTTGATCGAAAATGCCGATGATCGGCTGAAAAAACCGCCCCGTGTAGTCAATAAACGCGTAGAACACCCCGAACGAAATGGCCGACTGAAGCGACTTGCCGCCAAAATACCAAATCGCACAGGCCGTAAACAAAGAGCCGACCAAGCCGGTAAAATTACGCGATGACAACGAGAACACCCGCATCTGCTTCCGGTTATTCTGGTACCGGTCGTCATTGAGCTTCTCAAACTCCTGCAGCCGATTTTTCTCTTGGCGGAACGCCTGCAAAATCGGCATCACGTTGATCGATTCGTTAATCATTGCGTTCATATCGCTGAGTCTTGCGCGCATGACCATGACGTACTTTTTGGAAAACTTGAGATGCACCATGACCACGACCGTAAACAGCGGCATGAACAGCAGCGTCACCAGCGCCAGCCTCGCATCCAACAGGAACAAGGCGATGTAGATGCCCGTGATGTTGATCGTGCTGACCACGAAGGTGGCCATGAAGCTCATGAACAGATCGCGGATGGCCTCCGTATCGTTGGCGATCCGCGAGACGACCTGGCCGATCGGCGTGTTGTCAAAATAGCGGATCGGAATACGCTGGATGTGGCGCATTAAGTCCATGCGCATGCGCTGAATGATGCGCAGCGCCGTCGTCTGCAGGGTGAACGCCTGCACGTAATGCAGCGCGCTGCCCACAAGCAGGAGGCCGACGAAGAGCGCCAGCCAGCGAATCACCGGGCCGACGTCGTTCGCGTAGAACTGCCAGACTTCTGCCTCAGATAGCTTCAGTGCAGGATACGTCTTCGTCTCCCCGCCGGGGAGCGTTTGGCGAACCTGAACTTGGGCCTCGGCACTCTTATCCGTGCTCCCGCCTTCGCCCACCAGCGCCCAGCTGCCTTGGTCAAACGCCGCCGGCTCCCGCAGCAAAACCATCCCGTTCCCCAGCTGCAGAATGCGTACCGGCTTCCAGCCTGTGCGATCGACCGCTGCGCCCGGCGCCCAATCCTCCCGCACAAACGTGCTGCCTAACAGCCCCACCCGCTTCATATCCGCGGGCAAGCTCATTCCGGCGTTCAGCTCGTACCAGGGCTGCTGGATGGCACCGATATGGCGGTCGATGATCGTTTTCGCGATGAACGGTCCCGCGAGCTCCGCCCCTACCGCACAGCAGAGCACTAACAGCGCGGCGGCAATGCGAAACTTGAACAGCATCGCATACGCCATCAATCGCTTGAAGATATGCGTCTTCTCACTAGACAGATTGTTGATATTATTGGAATTGGAATTCGGATCCATGCTCATGCCTTCCTTCGCACGTCCTTCCTCTGCATCTTATAATGAAGCCTCGAGCAAATGCGCCTCCAGCTGCTGGCGCTCGAACTGCTCTTTGTACCAGCCGCCGAACAGCATGAGCTGCTCATGCGTCCCTTCCTCGGCAATGCGGCCGTCTTCGAGCACGATGATCCAATCGGCGTGCATGACCGCGGAGAGCCGGTGGGTGGCGATGAGCGTCGTTTTGCCGGCGCGTTCGGCGCGGATATGCCCGAGGATTGCACTTTCCGTACGGGCGTCCACGGCGGAGAGCGAATCGTCGAGCATAAGAATCTCCGGATCGATCAGCAGCGCCCGGGCGATGCTCACCCGCTGCTTTTGACCACCGGAGAGCATGACGCCGTTCTCGCCGACGATTGTCTGCAGCCCGTCCGGGAGCTGCTTCACGTCCTCCGTGAACGAGGCCATCTCGATCACCCGGCTGATCGCTTCCGGCGAAGCGTCCGGCCGCCCGAGCGCAATGTTGTCGCGCACGGTCTTGGAGAGCAGCAGATGCTCCTGCGGCACGTAGCCGATCCACCCGCGGATGCGCTCTGTCGCCAGCTGCTCCACCGGCACATCCGACAGCCGGACGCTGCCCGGCGCCACGGGATAGAAGCGGAGCAGCTGCTTGAGCAGCGTGCTCTTGCCGCCGCCGGTACGCCCGACGATGCCCAGCGTCTGCCCGCGCTCCAAGCGGAGCGAGACACCGCTCAGGCTGTCGCTTGTTGCACCCGGATAGCGGAACGTCAGCTCGCGCAGCTCGATCGATTCCGGCCTTGCCAGCTCCACGGGCTTCGCCGGGTCCTGCACATCGGCCTGCTGCTCGAAGCTGCGGGACAGCCGGTCGACCGAAGCCGTTCCGCGCTGCAGCACGTTGATGAACTCGCCGAAGGAGATCATCGGCCAAATCAACATGCCGAGGTAAATATTGAACGAGACGAGCTGCCCCAGTGTAATTTCATTGTGAAAGACCAGATTCGCGCCGTAGCCGATGCCGATCACATAGCTCATGCCGACGATCACCGAGATCGTAGGATGAAACAACGCGTTGATCGCCGAGACACGCACGTTCTTCTCCATCACATCGCGGGTGACGCGGTCGAACGCCGCCAGATCGTGATCCTCCTGCACATACGAGCGAATGACGCGCATCCCGGAGATCGACTCCAGCGCTTGATCGTTCATGCGACCGAAGGACGCCTGCGCCGCCACAAACCGCTTGCGCGTCTGCTTGCCCAGCACGCTGATCAGCACGGTGAGCAGCGGCAGCGGGATTAAGGCGGCCAGCATCAGCTTCCAGCTAATCAGCGAAATCATGGTGATCAGCACGACCGCGATGCCGACCACTGTAGTGACCAGCGTCATGACGCCGTAGCCGGACGTTTGGCCAATCGCCAGCACATCGTTGGTAGCCAGCGCCATCAGCTCACCGGTCGTATTTTTTTGAAAAAAGGATGGCGTCATCCGCGTCAAATGCTGCAGTAGTCTGCCACGCAGCAGCTTTTCCAGCAGCACGGAGTTGCCGAACAGCGTCGTGATCCACACGTAAATCATGCCGTACATCGCAACCGCTAGACAGACCAGCAGCAGCACTGCGTGCCGAAGACCTTCCGCCGTCAGCGACCCGGTGCGAATTTCGTCAATGACACCTCCGATCATTTTGGGCGGAATAATATTTAAGATGCTTACCGTGGCCATCAGCACGATCGCTAGCAGATACCGGCCCCAGCGTTCGCGAAAAAACCACGATAAACGAGCTATAAATGACATTGCGGTTGTCTCTCCTTTCAGCATCCCATGGGATATCCACTAGAATACCATATTTTGGTGCATTGAGCATCGGCAAGTAACATTTTAACGATGTGGTCCGACTCACCATAGCCCTTGACATGAAAAATCGCAATATGGTATATAAAAGGAAGAATTAGCACTCATCAATTAAGAGTGCTAAACAATCGAGAGGAGCTAGGTTCATGGCAAAGAAAGAGTTTAAAGCAGAGTCCAAGCGGCTACTGGAAATGATGATTAATTCCATTTATACGCAGCGGGAAATCTTTTTAAGAGAACTGATCTCCAATGCGAGCGATGCCATCGACAAAATTTACTATAAAGCGCTCACCGACAATGGGCTGGTGTTCAATAAAGAAGACTACTATATTAAAGTGACGGCGGATAAAGCGAACCGGACGCTGACCCTTTCCGATACCGGGATTGGGATGACGAAGGAAGAGCTCGAGAACAACCTCGGGGTCATCGCCAAAAGCGGTTCCCTGGCGTTCAAGAAAGAGAATGAAGCGAAGGATGGCCACAACATTATTGGGCAATTCGGCGTAGGCTTCTACTCCGCTTTTATGGTGGCAGATGTCGTTACCGTGATCAGTAAGGCGCTCGGCAGCGACGAGGCTTACAAGTGGGAATCCGAAGGTGCGGATGGCTACACGATCGAGCCTTGCGAGAAAGCAAGCGTAGGTACGGAGATCACCCTGCAGATCAAAGCGAACACCGAAGACGATCAATACGATGAATTCCTCGAAGAATACCGCCTTAAGGCGATCATCAAGAAATATTCGGACTTCATCCGCTACCCGATCAAGATGGAAGTCACCTCCCGCAAGCCGAAGGAAGGCAGCGAGAATGAGTTCGAGGAAGTGCAGGAAGAGCAAACCGTCAACAGCATGGTGCCGATCTGGCGTAAAAACAAAAACGAGCTGACAGCAGAGGATTACGAGAACTTCTACTACGAGAAGCGCTACGGCTTCGACAAGCCGCTCAAGCATATTCATATCAGCGCGGATGGCGCGGTCGTCTACAATGCGATTTTGTTCATCCCGGAAAATACGCCATACGATTATTACACCCGCGAGTTCGAAAAAGGACTTGAGCTCTACTCCAACGGCGTGCTGATCATGGACAAATGCGCCGATCTGCTGCCGGATTACTTCAGCTTCGTCAAAGGGATGGTCGACTCCGAGGATTTGTCGCTTAACATCTCCCGCGAGCTGCTGCAGCATGACCGCCAACTGAAGCTCATCGCCAAGAACATTAAGAATAAAATCAAAAGCCAGCTGCAAAGCCTGCTGAAGGACGAGCGCGAGGGGTATGACAAGTTCTACCAAGCGTTTGGCCGTCAGTTAAAATATGGTGTCTACGCCGACTATGGCATGAACAAAGAGGATCTGCAGGATCTC
Source organism: Paenibacillus cremeus (assembly GCF_007786445.1). GTDB lineage: Bacteria > Bacillota > Bacilli > Paenibacillales > NBRC-103111 > Paenibacillus_G > Paenibacillus_G cremeus. The sequence continues at coordinate 82,541 of NZ_VNJI01000009.1, forward strand.
CTCATGTTCTACTCCTCGACGGAGAAGAAGCTCGTGACCTTGGACGAATACGTGTCGCGCATGAAGGAAGACCAAAAGTACATTTACTACGCTTCCGGAGAAAGCAACGCCCGCATCGAGAAGCTGCCGCAAACGGAGCTCGTGGCGGACAAGGGCTATGAAATCCTGTACTTCACAGACGAAATCGACGAGTTCGCCATCAAAATGCTGATGAAATATAAGGAGAAGGAATTCAAATCCGTCTCTAGCGGCGACCTGGGCATCGAAGCGGAGGACAAGGATCAGGCATCGGAGAATGATGAAGCGGCGAATAAGGAATTGTTCGACTACATGGCGGGTCTCTTGAACGGCAAAGTGACCAAGGTGAAAGCGTCCAAGCGGCTCAAGTCCCATCCGGTCTGCCTGTCCACGGAAGGCGAAGTCACGATCGAGATGGAAAAGATTTTGAAGGCGATGCCGAACAGCGGAGACGTCAAAGCGGACAAGGTGCTCGAGATCAACGTGAACCATGAAGTGTACCGCTCCCTTAAGGACGCGCTGAGCAAGGATAAAGAGAAGCTTACGCTCTACACCCACCTGCTGTACAACCAAGCGCTTCTCATCGAAGGCTTGCCGATCAGCGATCCGGTTGAATTTACGAACGATATTTGCAAGATCATGGTGTAAAATAGGCTCCCGAAATCGACAAAACCCGCCGCTGGCTTGAAGTCCAGTGCGGGTTTTGTTTTTGTTTGCGATGACTTGCGTTGGCTCGGACTACTGTCCCGCCCACCACAAGGCAAGATGCTTCACGAGCGGCACGGCCACTGCGGCTACGGCCAGCGAGGGGAGCAGGTTGGCGACGTTGATTTTGCGAATCTCCAGCATGTTGACGCCGATTCCCATGATCAGAATGCCGCCGACCGCCGTCAGCTGCACGATGATTTCGTCGAGCATCGCTTTATCGATCAGCGAGGCGATCCCGGAGGAGGCCAGCGCAATAATTCCTTGATACAAAAACACCGGCACCGACGAAAACAGCACCCCAACCCCCATCGTGGAGGCAAAAATAATCGCCGTGAAGCCGTCCAGCATCGATTTCGTGTACAGCACCACATGATCGCCGCGCAAGCCGCTGTCCATCGCGCCAAGAATCGCCATCGCTCCCACGCAGTAGATCAGCGTCGTGTTGACGAAGCCGACGGCGATGCCGCCCTGCTTCGATTCGCTGCTTCCCCTTCCGCCCTTGAAGCGCTTCATTCCCGCCTGCACACCGCGTTCCAGCTGCGCGCCGAGACGCTCAAGCCCTTTTTCCACGTTTATCAACTCACCGAGCACTCCTCCCACCACCAAGCTGCCGACGATGAGCAGGAAATTCCCCGACTTCAGCGCCATCGACAAGCCCAGCGCCACGAGCGCCATCCCGATGCCCTGCATCACTGTATTTCTGACGCTGTCGCTCATCCGCTGCAAAAAGAGGCCCAGCAGGCCTCCTAAGATGATGGCAGCGGCGTTCACGATCGTTCCCCATAAAGCCACTACGCTACATTCCCTTCTAAGCTGTGTTTGGATCGATTTCTTACCCGGTTCATCATACCGCGAAAATAAGCCTCTGACAATGCCGCTCGCTTGCCCGCCGGTTTCATACTTCCGCGCAAAGCGGGCATACTAACGTGCGAATCCATCATGAAGGAGTGTTTTGGCAATTATGGCAGAGAACAAGGATATGCGGCCGGTCTCCGGAGAAGAAGTCGAAACCGACGGCATCTACGAGAACGAATGGGGCCGGGAGGAAACGCTGAAGCGCGGAGACGAATTCCCCTTCGACCCGGTGATGGGACAAACGGAGTGGAGCCTGGCCAGTCTGGCGCTGGAAAGTCAGGAGGATCGCATGTACAAAGATACGAAAGCGAACACCGACAAACGCATGCATTTGGACGAGACAACCCGGAGTCCGAAAACCGGGAGATAAGAGACACAAACAAAAGCGCCTGCCCAAAGCCGTTCCCGGCCTTCATGGAGAGGCGCTTCTTTATTGATTGGCGGGGCGGGTTATACCTGCTGAATTTTGATCAAATTCGTTGTTCCCGATTTCCCTACGGGCACGCCTGCGGAGATTACTACGAGATCGCCTTCTGCGAACAGTCCGGTTTTGGCGCCGTTATCGAGGGCCGATTGGAACATCGCATCCGTCGTTTCGACCACCGGTCCTTTCACCGGAATGACGCCCCAGACCAGGCTCATCCGACGAAGTACCTCGTCGTGCGGCGTTACGGCGATGATCGGCGCTTTCGGCCGGTATTTGGACACCATCCGCGCTGTAAAGCCGCTCTCGGTCGGCGTGATGATCGCTTTAGCATCCAAATCGAGCGAAGCACTGACGACGGACTGGCTGATCACCTCGGTCGTATCGGCTTTGCGCAGGGCGCTTTTGGCTGCGAGCTGCTCCTGGTATGGGATGATCGACTCGGCTTTTTCCGCGATCGCCGCCATCGTTCGCACCGACTCCACCGGGTATTTCCCTGCTGCCGTCTCGCCTGAGAGCATAATGACGTCCGTGCCATCGAGCACGGCGTTGGCCACGTCGCTAGCCTCGGCGCGCGTCGGCCGCGGGTTGCTCTGCATCGAATCCAACATATGCGTAGCGGTGATGACTGGCTTGCCAGCCAGGTTGCACTTATGGATCATCTGCTTTTGGATCAGCGGCACGTCCTCGACCGGAATCTCAACGCCCAAGTCGCCACGCGCCACCATCAAGCCGTCCGACACGGCCAGAATCGCATCCAAGGCCTCGACGCCCTCTTCATTCTCAATTTTCGAAATCAGCTGAATATGTCCGGCTTTCCGGCTCTCCAGCATCTCGCGAATTTGCATAATATCTTCGGCCCGGCGCACAAACGATACCGCGATCATATCGATGTTCTCTTCAATTCCGAACAGGATATGCTGCACATCCCGCTCCGTAACCCCTGGCAGCGACGTGCGAATGCCCGGCAGGTTGACGCCTTTGCGCGGCTTAATGACTCCGCCGTTCACGATGCGGCAGTGGACCTCCGTCCCCATGACCTCCAGCACCTTCAGCTCAATAAGCCCGTCGTCGATCAAAATGCTGTTGCCCGGACGCACATCCTGCGGCAGCTCCTGGTAGGATACGGAGATGCGGCCCGCATCCCCTTCGATCCGCTCGGTCGTTAACGTCAAACGCTCGCCGGCTTTAAGCTCGTAGGACTTGTCCTTCAGCAGCCCGATGCGCACCTCCGGCCCCTTGATATCGAGCATGATGGCAATATGCGCTCCCGTCTCTGCTGCCGCCTGCCGGATCGTCCGAATCCGTTTGCGCTGCTCTTCTACGTCGCCGTGTGCCAAATTCAATCGGGCTACGTTCATCCCCGCGCCGATCAGCTCCTTCAACACTTCCACACTTTCACATGAGGGTCCCATTGTACAGATGATTTTCGTTTTTCGCATTGGTCTACGCCTTCCCCGCTGTTGATCTTGTTATTTTATAGTGCTCATTGTAGCGCGAACCGATGAAAGTGACTATGAACTATAGTATGGTAGTTGTATTATAGTATTATCAATGCAGATTGGAGGCGTGCAGCGAAATGCTACTAAAGATCAACGCGATACGACATGACACAGGAGCGGCCCGATGGTACGAGGAGGCAGAGAAGGAAAGCGCCGCATGGACGCTCGTCGTGGTCGGCTACGGCAAGTGCGTTTACTGGATCGAAGGCGAGAAGCTGCTGCTGGAAAAAGGGGACGTCGTGCTGATCCCGGATCATACGGGGTTTTACGGCAAGCCGATCCCATCGGTCTCGCACGAGACCTACGTCGTCACATTCACGCAGACGCGTGCGGACGGCACGGCGCCGCTGCTGCCTGTGCTGGCGGAGACCCGCTATGTCCGGCAGCGCACGGGCAAGCTCGAGCTGCTGCTCGCCCGGATGCAGACGATGGCGGAGCAGTGGACCGAGCGCGAGTCCTATTACGAGACACTTTGCCTCGCACTGCTGCTGGAGACGCTCACGCATGTGAACCGGGAGCTGGATCAGGGACGGTGGTCCTCCGTCAAATACCGGCACGCCGAGCTGATGAAAAGCTACATTCAGAATCACTACCGGGAAAAAGTGACCAAAGACGAGCTCAGCACCGTCATCGGCAAAAGCCCCAATCATACTGCTGCACTGTTCAGCGAAGTGACGGGGCAAACAATCAGCGATTATGTCAATGCGCAGCGGGTCAAGACTGCCGTGTACCTGCTCCGGCATTCTCAGCGTACAGTCGCCGATATTGCCGATTATTTGGGCTATTGCGATGCTTCTTATTTCCACAAGGTGTTCAAGCGCATCACCGGTCAAGCGCCATCAGCATATTTGAAGGATCGGGAGACGCCGCTTCGTTAGCATAGTTGGTGCGCTTTTTTAGACTTGTTGCTGATGCTGCTCCAGAATAGTTTTGATTTTCTCCAGATCCTTCTTGTTGGCTTTCCTCATCATCAACGCCATGAACGGTGCAAATAGCATCGAAAACCCTTTAGGATTGCCCCGGTTTCGCAGCGACATTCTCGTCGACTGGCCATCCACCGATTCCCACGTGTACGTCGTTTCCATCGGAAACGGGCCTTGGGCTGTCCGCATGACCAGCTTTTCCCCCGGAACGTATTCCACGATTTCATACACATAGGCTAGCTCCCGCCCTAGAAACTGCGCTTTAAACGCAATTTGGGAGCCGAGTGCGAGCGGCTTTGGCGTCCGCCACTCGGCGGAATCGATATTGACATACCAGTCAGGCGCGTGATCGGGATTGGCGGCATAGGCGGCTACTTGCTCCCGAGGGCGCTTAATGACGATGTCTGTCAGAATGTCCACCATATCTTTTTTCCTCCCTCCCCTTTTACGAGATAAGAATATAGCAGATCTGGAGCAGGCGCAATCTTTATTTAAGTTGACACTTAATTAAGTGTATGCTAAATTATCTTCATGATCGATAAAGCCATTCACGCATTAACGGAGCCTCGGCGCCGAGATATTTTGTATCTCGTCAATGATGGAGAGTTAACCTCCAGCGCCATTGCATCGCACTTTGAGATTTCCGCACCGGCGATCTCGCAGCATTTGAAAGTACTTGAAGAAGCCGGTCTCGTCGTTGTTCGGCGGGCGGGCACCAAACGATTTTATGGCATCAGGAGGGAAGGGTTTGCCGAGTTGAAGCAATACATCGAAAGCTTCTGGGATGACAGTCTGCTGCGCTTGAAGGCTGCCGCGGAGGAAGAAGAAAGGAGACAGCATGAAACCAAGTCCAAGCAGTGAACCGATTACGAAAGAAATTTTTATTGAGGCCCGCCCGGAGACGTTATTTTCCTTCTTCACCGATCCGGACAAGCTGGTCCGCTGGATGGGGCGCCATGTACTGCTGGAGCCGAGCATCGGCGGCAAGTACCGCATCGACGTCAATGGCAGTGACATCGCAATGGGCGAGTATAAAGAGATTATTCCCAACGAGAAGATCGTTATGACGTGGGGATGGGAAAAGTCAAAGATCGTGCCTCCGGGCTCCAGCACGGTGGAGTTCAAGCTGACGCCCAAGGACAACGGCACGCTGTTGACGCTTACGCATTCTAACCTGCCGGCCTCGGAGGTCGCATCCCATCAGCAGGGCTGGACGCACTACATGACCCGCCTGCAGACGCTCGCGCAAGGGCAGGACCCGGGCATCGACCCTTGGTCCGAGCTGGCTATGCATGAGAACGACTAATATTAATTTTAAGGAGCCTATTGAACGATATGAAAACCTTAATGTGCAATTGCGGATTTTCCATCACGAACGAGAACCCGTACCATGTTGAAGCTGCGATGTGGCATCATGCCATTCACGACCACGGGGACATGCTCAAAAGTATGACCGTGGAAATGCTCGAGCAGTGGCTCAAGGGCAAAGACGAGCAGTTAAAGGCGGGTGCGTAACTGATGTCCGCAGGGATTCACCAAGAGCTTACGATTCAAGCGGCCCCTGCCCGTGTATATGAAGCGCTCCTCAGCAGCGAGCAGTTCAGCCAAGCGACCGGCGGCGCCCCGACGGATATTCAGCCGGAAGCCAGCGGGACGTTCTCCTGCTTCGCGTCCTAAAATGCAAAAAAAGAAGCTGTCCAGTTCCGTTCTTACAACGTCTGGACAAGCTTCTTTTTGTTATTTCCGCCCATAGTCAGCCTTGATCTCGCCCCAGGCCTTCGTATTCCACTTGAGGATCTTGTTGGGGTAGCTGTTCTGACGCAGCCACAGCTCCGCCCGATCCACCAGCGTCCAAATCTCCTGCGTCGACGCGTCGCGCGGCAGGTTGGAGGCGACCTTCTTGTTGCGCACCCAGGCGAGCGCCGTCATGGAATCGCTGTAGATCGTCATGCTGCTGCCCTGCTTCTTCAGATACGCCAGCCCGTGCACAATGGCAAGAAATTCGCCCATATTGTTCGTGCCCTTCGAGATCGGCGGATGCGCGAAAATCACCTCGCCGGTTCTCGTATTCACGCCCTTGTACTCCACGATGCCAGGATTCCCGCTGCACCCGACGTCGACGGACAGGCTGTCCAGATCGACTTCCGTCGGCAGCGCGCCGCCAGCCTTGGAAGTACTCGCCGAGCCGGAGCCAGAGCCAGAAGCCGAAGCAGCCTTGGCAGCTGCGCTGCCGAACGCCTTCTTCCAGCCCGCAGCCAGCGCCGACTTTGCCTCCGCCTCACTTTCGTACGCCTTGAACTTCGCCTGCGGGAAGCCGTTCGTCTGAGCCTGGCATTCCGCCCAGCTCCGGTAAACCCCCGGCTGACGCCCTTCCCATACGACATAAAACTTTGACTTCGCCACGTGGTTCCTCCTACTCTATCCGCCCTTAGGTCCCTAAACCTTTAAGCGATTAAGCCTGCTGCTGTTGCTGCTGCAGCTGCTTGAAAAATTCGATGAAATACGCACCGTACTTGAAAAACTTCGCTTCCCCGATCCCCTTGATCTTGAGCATCGCCGCCGGGTTGGTCGGCTTCACGCCGCACATCTCCCGCAGCGTGCTGTCGGGAAAGACGATGTACGGCGGGATGCCCTCCCGCTTCGCGATCTCGGTCCGCAGCTGGCGCAGCGCGTCGAACAGCTCCGCTTCGACGTCCTTCACCGCCGGCGCCGCCGGCTTCACGCGCACCCGCTGCACGACGCGCTCCTCACCCGTGAGCACCGTGCCCGCCTTCGGCGTCAGCTTCAGCACCGGATACTTGCCCTCCGACAGCTGAAGATAGCCTTCGGCCACCAGCATCTGGATCAAATCGACGATGTCCTTTTCTCCCCGCTGCTTCATCAGCCCGTACGTGCTCAGCTCATCGAAGCCGAGCTCAAGCACCTTCTTGTTCCGCGAGCCCTTCAGCACCGAAGCGACCAGCGTCATGCCGAACCGCTCCCGCATCCGCCGCACGCAGGAGAAAATCTGCTGCGCCTCCAGCGTGATGTCCGTCAGCTGCAGGTCCGGGCTGGAGCAGTTGCTGCACTGGCCGCAGTCGCTCTCCGTATCCCCGCCGAAATAACGGACGATATACCGCTGCAAGCACTGCGGCGTATGGCAGTAGTCCGCCATCAGCTGCAGCCGGCGGTATTCCTGCGCCTGTCGCTCGGGGTCGCCAACGGATTGCTCGATGAGAAACTTCTGGATGTGAATATCCTGCGGACTGAACAGCAAGAGACAATCGCTCGGCTCCCCGTCGCGTCCCGCACGGCCGGCCTCCTGATAGTAGGCCTCCATGTTTTTCGGCATGTTGTAATGCACGACGTACCGCACGTTCGACTTGTCGATCCCCATGCCGAACGCATTGCTCGCGACCATGACACGCACCTCGTCATAGAGGAACTGCTCCTGCGCCTCCGCGCGCTCCTTGTCGCTCATCCCCGCATGATAGCGGCCCGCCGCCACGCCTTGGCGCAGCAAATACTCGCACAGCTGATCGACTTCCTTGCGCGTTGCCGCGTAGACGATGCCCGAGTCGTCGCCGTTCTCGCGGATCGTCGCCATCAGCACATCACGCTTGTTCTCGCCCTTCACCACCGTGAAGGACAAATTCTCCCGCGCGAAGCCGGTCACGAACACGCCCGGCTCCCGCAGCTTCAGGTGCTTCACGATATCGTCGCGCACCTGATCTGTCGCCGTCGCCGTGAAGGCCGACAGCTGCGGCCGCACGGGCAAGTGCGAGACCAGCTCGCTGATCCGCATGTAGCTCGGGCGGAAATCATGTCCCCACTGCGACACGCAGTGCGATTCGTCGACCGCCACCATCGGCACGGTCAGCTCCGACAGCAGCTCCAGGAACCGCTCCGATTCCAGCCGCTCCGGCGCCACATAGAGCAGCTTGTACTCTCCGCGCGCCGCCTTGCGGATGCGTGTCTCCACCTGCGCGTACGACAGCGAGCTGTTGATGTACGCCGCCGGCACCCCGATGCTGTCGAGGCCGTCGACCTGGTCCTTCATCAGCGAAATGAGAGGCGACACGACGATCGTCGTGCCGCTCATCATCAGCGCCGGAATTTGGTAGCAGATCGATTTACCGCCGCCGGTCGGCATGATCCCCAGCGTATCGCGGCCTTCCAGGATACTGGCGATCACCTTCTTTTGTCCTTCGCGAAAATCGCCGTAGCCGTAATATTTTTTAAGCAGCTCCCGTGCTTCTGCCATCGTTCCTGCCAACGTTAGCCGCCCCCTTCTGCCATCCGTCTTGAAATGATCGGTGCTCCATCCCACAGCACTTCCGTCTGCGCCCGCCGGACCTTGACCTCAGGCTCCTCCAGCAGGAGGAAAAAGTTTTTGGTCGGCAGTGTCCCCAGTCCATGCTTCGCCGATAGCTTGTCGAGATACGGCCGCATGTCCTCCAAATTGCCCGACATATTGTCCCCGGCCCCAGAGAACGCGTACAGCGCGCTTGCTACGGGCACTCTTTTGACCCGATAATGCTCCACCGCCTGCAGGAAAAAATCCCAGTCCCAGTAGTGGTACATGTCCACATCGAACGGCCCGAGCCGATCATACAGCTCTCTCCGGAACAGGCAGCCCGAGGAAACGAAGGTCGAAAACCGCCGCATCGCCTCGACATCATGCTCATAAGCAAAGACGAAGCGGCTCGTCGCCCGGCGCACCGGTCCCTCCAGCTTGTAGTCGAAAATTTCGACGTCCGAATACACCATGTCACAGTCTGCCAGCTCCCGCACCATCCGCTCGACATGTGTGGGCAGCAGCAGATCGTCATCGTCGCACAGCATGATCAGCTCGCCCCGAGCCAGCGTTAGCCCGCGATTGCGCGCATGGACGTGCTTGCTGTTACGCTCCATGTTCACAACCGTCAGATCAAGCTCCGGGTACAGCTCCCGTACAAAATCCACCGGCTCCCCCGCATCGTTCACCACGATAATCTGCAGGTTCCGATATGTCTGCCGCCATAGCGACTCCAGCAGCTCACACAAAAAATCCGGCCGGTTGTAGGTCGGAATAATGACCGATATAAGAGGCCTCTCCATCCCCGCTCCCTCGCTCTCCATAAAACATCTACTCTCCACTATACAAAAAAATCGGCCAAAGGGAAACTCTGTGGAAACAGCTGGCATCGAGCAAAAAATAAGCCTCCCGGCGTTCCTTTGGCGCTATTTTCCAGTACAAGCGGTGTGGTACAATGAGAATAATAGCAGCCCCATCCTATATGTTGGAGGTTCTTGACGATGCCCAGAAAAAAAGATCAGCCCGCCAGCAGCCCTGAAACGCTGATTCCGGTGTCCGCACCTGGGTCCGAGGAAGCAGCCGCTGCAGCCATAGAGCCGGCTCTCGAGGCCATTGCCCCGCAGCCAGCTTCGGACTCGCCCGACGAGCCGGAACCGCAGACAGCGCTTGCCCCAATCGCGGCGGATGAACCCGAAGCTCCCTCGCTGACGCAGGTGCTCGAAGGCAAGCTCAAGAAGAAGCAGCGCAGCGAGACCCATGACAAGGAACGCGTCTATCTCCGCAAGGATTTAAAGGAACGGCTGGACGCCCTATCCCTGAATCGCAGCAAAGGCTTCAAAACCCTCATCCTCAATTACGGCCTGGAGAAGGCATTGGACGAATTGGAACAAGCCGCGGCACAGCTTCGAGAGGATGAAAAGGCTGAGGAGCAGGAGGCCCTGCAAGAAGCAGCCGACGCATAACTTTTAGCAAACGTAAACCGTAAAAAAAGAGGTTCCCCCGCTGTCGCTGTCGGAGGAGCCTCTTTCTGCTTATTTCTGTACTGCTCTGCTAAATCGGCAGCAGCCTGATGGTATCTCGGCGCTTGAGCGCTTCCACCATATGCAACCACGCCTCCGGTTTTTGGGGCAGCACTGCGTAATAGCGCTCCAAGAACCGCCACACGAGCTCCGCCTTAACAGAATCGCCTTCACCGTCGACGGTCATAAAGCACAGGTCCAGCCCATGCACCGCTTCACCATCATTGTGCCAGGACGGATGCACGTACTCGAGGTCCAGCTTCCGGTAGCCCAGATGCGCCAGCACCTCTCGCCGCACGTACGGATTCATCGGCTTGACTCCTCCAAAGCCGAGCGACTCGGACAAATACGGGTTATAAATTTCCGCGAACATCCCCAGCCATCGGCTGCCCGAAGCGGCTACTACGGACCGCAGGTCACGCATCCGCTCACTCGCCAGAAACGGTCCGATCCCCAGGCCCTCACGGCCGATGATCGTAAAGTCCGTCATCGCCACCTCCAGGTCCGGGTAAAACCGATATTCCGTCGCGCCGACGACTTCACCTTCATGAACAGCGACGAACACCCGGATGCCCGGGTCCTGCAGCGGCTCCGCCCACAGCTCGTACGCGAGCACCTCTTCCGGCGGGAATACTTTTTGCATCAGCTCATGCATCGGCCGAAAATAAGCATCCTCAATGGTTGTAATTCGGTGGTACAGCATCGTGTCGTTTCTCCTCCTTCAGCCGAATCGTTCCATCCCCATTATACCATAGGAAAAAATATAAAAAGACGTTCAGCCCCCGCTCCCGCGATGCTGACGTCTCCTGATCAGGCTACTCCGCCCGGCGATGCGGCAGCAGCTTTCGAAACTTCAAATAGCTGACCAGCCGCCAAGGCATCACATATCCGATGGCAATGAAGTAAAACAGCATCCCGAGCTCCGCCGGATCGAGCCCCTGCAGATATTCCCTCAGCGCCAGCCGCAGAATAAGCAGACCTACAAGTGCGATTACGAAGGCTATGCTTTTTTTCGGATAAATATGGCCGTCATCCCGAACCTCATAATTCGTCGTCAAAATCATCGGGATCGAGAGCACCAGCCCGCAAAGAAACGATAGAACGACCTCTTTCACTGTCAAATGCAGCTGCGGATTCAATAATCCCACCATGCCAAACCACATGAACACCAGCGGCAGCAGCATGCGGTACCCGTTACCCTTGACCGGCTTATTCGTCGCCCGAAGACGGCGCCAAAGCACGAGGCTGACCATGATCACAACGGGAATCAGAGCCGCAAGATTCGAAGTATTCATGACGAGTCCTTCTTTCCGTAGGTTCCATTGGGCATAAATTCCATCCCTTATTTATAGTAAACGCAGCAGCGGGGTCAGAAGTTTCACTTATGAACATTATCCGTTAATGTCGGTCATACTAATCGGGTCAAGATTTTGGATGGGCGAAAGGAGAATGGGCCTTATGCAGGCTGCAACAACCAAATTGATCCACGAAATTAGGCGGCTCTCACTCCCGCTTCGTTCGCCGGACGACCTGTCACCTTTGGTCGAGGCCGCTGGGGAAGCAAAGTACGTTTTGCTCGGCGAGGCGTCGCATGGCACGTCCGAATTTTACACGGTGCGGGCGGAGCTGACGAAACGGCTCATTCTGGAGCACGGCTGCCGGTTCATCGCCGTCGAGGGGGACTGGCCGGCCTGCTTTAGCGTCAACCGCTATGTAAAAAGCTTGCCTGGGGCAGCAGCCGACGCCAAGACTGCGTTGCAGGCGTTCGACCGGTGGCCCGTGTGGATGTGGGCGAACCACGAAATATTGGAGCTGATCGAGTGGCTCAAGGCGCATAACGATGCGCTGCCGGCCGCAGAGCGAGTAGGCTTTTACGGGATGGACGTGTACAGCTTATGGGAATCGATGGAGGAGATTATTCAGTACCTGGAGCGCATCGGCTCCAAGCACGTGGAGGATGCGAGGGAAGCCTTCGCCTGCTTCGAGCCATTCCATCGGGAAGGCCAAAACTACGGCGTCTCGGCGGCGTTGTATGGGGAAGGCTGTACCGACGAGGTCGTAGCGCTGCTCACCAAGCTTCGAACCGACCGCGGCCGGGTGGAGGACCCGCAGGAAGCGGCGCTCGATGCGGAAATCAACGGCCTGGTGACGCTGCACGCCGAGCAGTATTACCGCGCGATGATTACCGCCGATGCGGAGTCTTGGAACATCCGCGACCGCCATATGGTCGAAGCGCTGCAGCGCATTGCTGCTTTTTATGGCCCTGGGGCCAAGGCGGTCGTGTGGGAGCATAACACACACATCGGCGATGCCCGGTCGACCGACATGCTGGAGGACGGCATGGTGAACGTCGGGCAGCTTCTGCGGGAGCAGAGCGACCCCGGCGAGGTGTTCGCCATTGGCTTCGGGACGCATCGCGGGACGGTGATGGCGGCCAGCCGCTGGGGCGTGACGCCCGAGGTGATGCAGGTGCCCGCTGGAATCCGCGACAGCTGGGAGGACCTGCTGCATGAGAGCCTGAACGGCGCGGATCATATCCTGCTGTTCGCCGGTCGCGATGCACCGGCACTGATGGACACCGTCATCGGCCATCGGGCGATCGGGGTCGTCTATCACCCGCGCCGCGAGCGCGGCAACTATGTACCGACCGTGCTGCCGCAGCGGTATGACGCCTTTGTCCATATGGATGCCACGACAGCGGTGAAGCCGCTTGCCGGCATTCCTGTTATGGTGTAAAGCAAAGCCGCTGCACGCTGCGCGCGGATTGACGCTCGGGTTCGTTTCCATTACGCTGAAGGAAAGGAAATACGTTCTCTAAGGCTGAATGAGGGAGGAACCATTCGATGTCCAAATCTTCTCCGGAGCCCGAGCGCCCGCACATCCCTTTGCCGAAGCAAACCCTGGAGGATACGGCGCTTCTGGTCACGCACGAGTTGAATAAGAAAGGCTGGGTCGATGAGGCCTACGAAGAGTTTGTGAACAATGGCGGGATGGACCTGCCCGGTCTAGGCAAGCCGCTCATCGTGCCGACCGACGATATTTTGACGACCATTCTAAAGAATGCAAAGGTGTCGCCGCCGTGGATCATGCTCCGCAAGGAAATCGGGGAGAACATGAGCAAGCTGCTGGAGCTGTGCGACAAAAGCCCGTCCGATCCTGAGATCGAAGCGCTGCTGGCGGACACCAACCAGCAAATTGCCGAGCTGAATCATCAGGCGCCGAGCCTGACCCTGCATCGGCTCAAGCTCACCCGAAGCAACCTGCGGGAGCAGTATGCGCGGTGGTATAGGTAGCTTCAAACCCAAAAGGGTGCCCTCAAGCCAGAGATTGGCGTGTGGGGCACCCTTTTTTTAAAAAGTGCAAGAAGGATTAGAAGCGCTCGTGAATTACAATCTGATCGAGCGGAAGGCGTCCTGTCGGACGAGCCGGGCTTACCGCTTTGCCGATTGGAACCATCATCACAGGGATGTAACGGTCCGGGATGTTCAATTCCTTCACGACCGCCGCTCGGTTATAGCCGCCCATCGGTACGGAATCGTAACCTTTCGCTTTTGCGGCCAGCATCAGCTGCATCGCTGCAAGCGATGCGTTACGGATCGCTTCGTCGCGAGCCACAGATGGGTCGCTAGCGTAGGCGCCATTGATTTGCTGAGCCATCATATCTTGAATTTCCTGCGGCGAGTTCGCGAACACAACCGGTGTCATCAGGTTGGCTTGCAGATCGCCAAGCACGATAACAACGGCAGAAGCGTCGGAAACCTGCTGCTGATTGAAGGCTAGCGGCAGCAGACGATCCTTCTGCTCCTGCTCACGTACCACCAGGAAGCGCCAGTGCTGCAGATTCCAAGAGGATGGCGCGGTGCCTGCCAAAGTTAAAATTTCGTTCAGCTCCGCATCGGAGATCTGGACGTCGCGCTCGAATTGACGAACGGAATGACGGCCGGTCACGACTTGACTAAAATCCAGCGTTTGATTAGCGGTATTCATAATTTCACTCCTATCAAAAAGTTATAAATGGACAACTATTATATACTATAACAACTTACTTACTTTTGTAAAGTATGACTGCATTTATACAGCGCGGTACCGCATTTCAAACACCATTCCCTTTTATTTTCCGCTTCACCACCCCAAATTATTCTCTTAAAAAAGCGCTTACATTTTATAGCTAATTCCTGTATAGTAGAGTTATCATGAACATAGGGAGTGATCGTCATGCTGATGCGAACGACCGAGTTTTATGAAAGTCTGCCTTTAAAATGCTGTGATGCCTGTGGTGAGACGATGGAGGAGATGGCGGACTGCTACAGCAGTACCTGTAATAAGTGCCGGGGGCTGACGTTTTATCCGTTAAGTCCGGCCACCTTCACCCCGCATACCTTGTCGAGTCCGCCATCCATTTCCCGCCTGGCATGGCCGCATAAAGAATAAATGCCAAAGAACCCCGTACCTAAACGGACCAACTGTCCGAGGTACGGGGTTCTTCTATACAGGCACATGGCTACAGCACTTCGCGCACCTTCCAGCTGCTCCAACGCCCAATCCGAACGGGCTGCTCCATGGGCGTCCGCAGCCGCCAGATCGCCTCCCACGCCTGCTGGGACGGCTGCGGGAAGCGGAACCGCCCCGCTTCCTCCCGCATGCCGCGCAGCATGTCGCGATCCCCGACCAGCTCCAGCAGCTGGTCCCGCAGCGTCCGGTGCTTCGCCGCCCGGACCGCCACACCGGCCTGCTCCAGCACCGCGGCATTGTCCTCCTCCTGGCCCGGGATCGGCTTGTAGAGCAGCATCGGCAGCCCCATCGCCACCGCTTCCGCCGTAGTCAGCCCGCCGGGCTTCGTGACCAGCAGATCGGCTACCGCCATCCACTCGTGAATTTCCTCCACGTAGCCTTTGACGATGACCCGGCCTCCCCGGTCGTGCTCCGGCTCGCTGCGCCGCAGCTCCTCCTCCAGCTCGCAGCGCACCTCAACATTACTGCCGCATAGAATAATGGTCTGCATATGCTGGCGAACCGACGGCGAGTTGATCAGCGAGCGGATCTCGGCGCCGAGCAGACCGCAGCCGCCGCCCATAACAAGCACGGTCGGCAGCTCCGGCGACAGACCGAACGCATGGCACAGCCGGGTGCGGTCGACCGGATCGAAGAACCGCTGCCGAACCGGGATCCCGGTCACGCACAGCCGAGCCGGGGCGATACCGCGCCGCTTCAGCGCGTCCGCCACCGATTCCGAGCCGACCAAATACAGGTCGGTATGCGGATGCAGCCACAGGCTGTGGTCCGTGTGATCCGTGATTACAGTGACCAGCGGGGACTTTAGCTGTCCTTTGGCTTTGAGCAGCGAAACCGCCGCCGCGGCCAGTGGAAACGTACAGACAACGATATCCGGCTGCTTCTCGGCCAGCAGGTCGGCCAGCTTGCCCAGCCCGAGCTTTAGAAACGACCGGAACGACATCGAGAGCCGCTCGCTGCTCTTTGTTTTGCGATATAGGTACCCGTAAAGGGAGGGAGCCTTCTCCAATCCCTTCAGGAAAAAATATTTGACCAGCGGGTGAAGGTGAGGATACACACCCTGCATAAAATCAATCTCTTCCGTTTGTACACGCGACCCGCAAGCCTCGGCCAGCGCTTTAGCCGCCTGCTTATGCCCGTCCCCCAGATCGCCTGAAAGCAGCAGGACACGTAGGGACGAACGGCGCTCCGCTTCGATTGGCTTCATTGAGATGACACCCCTGTTTTTCTATCTTTTCCTCTTATAGTAATACATTAGACGGAAAAACTGAAGAAATCCCTCCGTCCGACTGCAAAATCACACCGTTTCACTTAGGCTTGTCTGCTCCCCGCAGCCCGAAGGCCCGCCCGAGAAGCGACCTAGGGCCTGCTGCTGCAGTGGCAAGCAAGCCCTGGATCGAGCGCAGCAGCGCCTACTTAGCGAAGAAATCGCATATTCAGCAGCCCGCTGCCCTGCACGTTTTTGCCGTAGCCCCGCCGCAGGCGGATCGCATGCCGCTTCAGCGCCCGCTTGACGCCCGCCGGCGTCAGCTTCGGGAAGCGCTGCAGCAGCTGGGCCGCGGCACCGGCCGTGATCGGCGCCGCCATGCTCGTGCCCGACAGCGTGAAGTAGCGTCTGCCCACGCGTGCGCTGGGCAGCATGCGGTCGAGCACCGAGCCCGGTGCGCGCAGCGAGGTGATGCCCACGCCGGGCGCGACCAGATCCGGCTTCGTCCCGCCGCCCTTGGCCGGACCGCGTCCGGAAAAGCTGGGCACCGTCGTGCCGTGAACGTCCGCGGCACCGACGGTGAGCGCGAGCGGGCTGACGCCCGGCGTCGTGATCGTGCCCCGCCGGGGTCCGGTATTGCCGGCCACCGTCACGACGACTAAACCCTTCCGCACCGCCCGAGTCACCGCTTGGCACAATGGGTCGCGGGCGCTGGAGGACGCTGCAGGCCCGCCGAACGACAGCGATAGCACGCGTATGCCGTACCGTCGGCGATGCTGCAGACACCACTGAATTCCGCGGATAATCATAGAGTCGGAGCCGTTGCCCGACGCATCGAGCACCTTCACGCCGATGACCTCTGCTTCCGGCGCCGGTCCACGGTATTTGCCCTTCGAGAGAAGGCCGTTGCCCGCGGCATCTCCTGCGCAATGGGTGCCGTGCCCGTTATCGTCATAAGGCATGACACGGCCCTGCACGAAATCCTTGAACGCCGCAAGGCGGTTGCGCGGGCGCGTCAGATCGGGGTGCGGATACACGCCGGTATCCAGTACGGCAATACCGATCCCTTTGCCCGTGAAGCCCGAGCGCTGGGCGGCCGCGGCACCAATCGCCGGCGTGGCCCCATGAAGCAAAGCATGCTTCGTGCGATCCTTGTAGATGTATCGCACCTGGGGCAAGCGACAAGCCCGGCGCAACCCTTCCTCCGGCAAGCGAACCGCCACCGAGCGGATCATCTGTAGACCGACCGGACGCCGGGCGCTCAAGACGCCTAGGCACTGGCGCAAGCCCTCAGCTTGCCTGCCAAAGCGCGACGTCCGGTGAAACTGGATGATGACCGCGAGGTGCTGGCCTTTACCGCCCGCTGACTTTGTGGCCGCTCGCTCCCACCGGGCCCACTTGGCCACATCGGGATCCAGCTTGTGCCGATAGGGCCAAGACCAATGCCCCGGCATCGCACCGCCTTTGGTCTGGATTCGAATGCGTGCGCTTCCTGACTTGCGCCGATGCACATGCACCAAAGCCACCCCCTCTGATTCCTGTTTCCCATAGCATACGCGATGCCGGGCTGGGAGGCTGGATGCTGGCCCAAAGGAGCGCAAATTTTATCGGCGGCCCTGCTGCGCGCTATGCGTTCGCCCTTACACTGACTGCGGCAGCCTATGAATCGACGTTCGCGTGCCGATCCGGCCCACTACCGTCTGCTGGGTGGCCATTACAGGCCCGGCCGGGATCCGTTCGAGCGGTAGCTCTCCGCCCGAAGACGCCTGATACAAATAAATAAAATTCGGATACGTCACCTCGTTCATGAGGTAGGCGGACACGGTGCTGCCCGGGATACGGTGCTTGTTCAGCTTGCCAATAATTTTGTCGCTGCCGCCAATGCCGATCCCATGACCGAAGAATCGGTTCCCAGACAGCCGCACCACATTTTCCCCCTGCCACTCCATAGTTCTCGGGTTCACCTCTGGGTTCTTGAAGTACTGCACATCGCCTGGATAGGCCTCGTCATGTTCGTACATTGTAGTCAGGTGTAAATCGTTGTCATGATTCCAAGAGAGCAAATACAGATCCTTGAACATTCTGTTAAATGCTTCCGCGCCGATCGTATCCAGCAGGGCTTTATACAGAATGATAATGATGGCGGTCGCGCATTCAAAGGCATAAAGCGAGCTGTTGCTGAAAATATCCTGAATGGCATTGGAAGGCAGCACCCCGCTGCGCAACTGGAAGCCGCCCTTGTCCGTCCGGTCCCAAAAAGCCGGGTTGCAGCGCGACCGTTTGAACGAGGCGAACTCCGCCGCGCTCTTATCCAGCGCAACGGCCGCTTCCGTAATCGCAAGGCGAAGTCTCAGCTCAAAATAGAGCGCCTCCGGCGAATCATAATGATACGTCGTCTGACTGGCCTGCTTTTGCTGATAAATGTCCCGTTCTTTGGTGGTCAACCGCGAGGTGTCGATTTCCAGCTTGCCATAGGGTCCCAAGATCATATCCGTGTTCCTCCTCAGCCTAATGGTTATATATATGCCGAAGAGGAGGAGGATCAGACCCGCTTAATCCATCTCGTAGATCGAACCGGATTTGCTGGCGAACAGCTCGGCGTACACCTTTTCGGCGTACGCATCCGTCATCCCGGAAATGTAATCCGCGATGAAACGCGGCCAGGTCCATTTATCCTTATGAATTTCATAATTTTCAATCCAGTCGGGCGGGAGAATCATTCGGCCCTGCTCCGGCACCTTAAAGCTGTCCCACAGGCTGTGGATCATAATTTCACTGCGCTTTTGCAGCCGCTGGACCCGGAAATCCTTAATCAAGGTCACCCACGCCAGCTTCTTCAAAATTTCCATCGTCCGCAGCAGCTCCAAATCCTGCTGTCCGTCCCGAACGAAGGTGACCTTCTTCCAGCCCTTCACCGGATCATCGATGATGCCGACACGCCCGGCAAAGGCGCTAACCCAGCGGGCCTTCATTTCCCGGCGGGTACGCGAAGCCTCCTTGCCGCATTCCGCATAGATCGTCTCCCATTGCACCAGATAGTCGGCGAGCACCTGCTCCACCATCGCCCGAATGTCCACCTGATCCCAGCCGACCTCCAGGTTGCCCTGGTCGCTGACGATTTCTTGAATGAGGTTGGACACCAAACGTCCGTCCTCGAAGAACGTGCGGTTCATCTGGATTTTCCCCGCCCGAATGCCGTCCTCGATGTCATGCGTAGAGTACGCAATATCATCGCACAGGTCCATCAGCTGCGCCTCCAGTGTGGAGCAGCCTTCCTTCATGCCCCACTTGTCGCGGAGCTGGTGGATCTGCTCCCACTCCATCGTGTAGAGGCCTTTGAGCCGCCCAGGCGCATCCAGCAGATACGGGTACTTATTGATCGCCAGCAGCACGGCAGCGGTCAAATCGAGTCCGCTCCCGCTCCCCGCCCGCTTTTCCAGAAACATCAGAATCCGATAGTTTTGCGCGTTGCCTTCGTATTTCAGCCCATTTTCCTCGGCCAGCAGCTTATTCAGCACCTCTTCGCCCTTATGCCCAAACGGCGGATGCCCTAGGTCGTGCGCCAGCGAAGCTACTTCGACCACCGCCGGGTCCAGCATTAGTCCCGGATGCTCCTTGCGGCTGAGGAGCTTGTACTGCTTGCCCATCCGCCGCGCCACTTCCCGCGCAATCTGCGACACCTCCAGCGAGTGCGTCAGCCGGGTTCGGTAGTAGTCGCCTGAGCCGGCGCCGAACACCTGCGACTTGCCCTGCAGCCGCCGAAAAGCCGGAGACTGGATCAGCCGCGCGTAGTCCCGTTCATATTCATCCCGCTCCTCACTGTGTGTGGCCAGGTTCGGCTCGTCCAATCGTAGCTTGCGCAAGTCCATAGCAATCTCTCCTCCATTGAAAACATGGCAACTGTTACATCAAGCCCTGATGTCAGTTGTCCATCTAACCTTACAGGTCCTGCAAATTCATTTTGCAAAATTGTATCACAGGACTTCTCCAGAAGACAAAGAAATCGCAGTCGCCCCCTCCCAATAACGGCTCAAAAGCAAGCCGCGGAGTGAAGCAACTGCGATGGATGCGCTGCGCTCATTCAATCCATATCTGCTCATCCTGCCGCTGTACCCGAAGGTAGCGCACATACAGCAGCCCTTGCTCGAACCTCGCCGTCACCTGAGACAGGTCGCCCAGCTGCGGCAAAGGGACGGTCCGCTCGAACGGGCCGTAGAAGCGCTCCGTTTGCAGCGGAGTCGCATTATCCAACGGCGGCTTGACGATCCCTCGAATCGTCAGCGCTTGACCGGACAGCGACAGCTCGACGTCCTGCTTATACAGGCCCGGCAGCTCGATGACGACCCAGTTCTCAGGCCCTCGTTGATAAAGATCGACCTTCGGGAACGTCTCCTTCTTCTCCCGCCTGGCCGCTGCACCGTTTGCGGGAGAGCCGTTCACCTCTGTACCCGCCGGACTGTCGAATAGCCCCTTCCAGAAATCGCCCGTATCCATCTTTTGCGCCAAATCCATCCACTGCTTTAGCTTATCCAGTTCCATAGCCGCCGCTCATCCTTATACTTGGTTAAAGACTTCGTTAGCCGGGTTCGCCAGCTGCCCCTGGTCGCTAAAGTCCGGATCGAAAACCCCGTTCACCATGACCGAAGACGAAGGAGAAAAATCCCCGACCGCAATATTCCCCCCCACAATCTTGCTGTACGCGTTATGACCGCTCTGCACGACGTTGCCGAAGTCCAAATTTCCGTTGCTCGTCACGCCGTTGACTTTTATATTGAAAATATTAAATACGAAAGCCATAAGCTACTTCACCTCCTCACCCGCTTTGGTCGGTCCATAGTGCAGCTCACCTTGATCGTTTAGGTCGGGGTCAATATATGTATTGCGCATTTGCGCCACCGCCCCCGAGCTGTCGCCATAGGACGAATTCGTACCCGTCGACTTCGAATGCACGGAATGGCCATGATGGAACGTCTCACCGATGCTGAAGGAGCCGTTGTTGGAGATGCTGTTGATTTTAATAAGAAAAATATTGATGCTCGGCTTCACCCACACCACCTGCCTTCACCAGCCTTGTTCCCGACGCGGTACGCCTGGGAACTTGATTTCTAGAGTATATGCGGTGCGGCCCCCGATTTTGCCCATCCCCGCTGAAAAAAACAAAAACCGGCGGCTGCATGGCCTCAGCCACACCGTCCGCCGGTTTGATTCCGACTTTAATTCTCCGTGCCCGCCGCTTGAAGACGCGTCTCTCCGTCCGAGCCTTCGGCTACACCAGCCGTGCCGGATCCGGAGCCGGTATATTTGGCAAAATACTGCTTCCCGAACAGCTCATCATACTGCAGCTCCCGGTACTTCTCTACATCGGCTGACGCCGTATCCGGAACCGCCTGATGCAGCTCTTGGTTCGCGTCTACGACCAGGTTGCGCAGCAGCCCCGGCGTTTGCTTCGCGAGTTCATCATTCAGCGTCCATGCCGCCGGTTTTTCCATATTCAAACGATCCAGCACATAAGCGCCCAAGAACGAATCGCTGAGCACCGGTACGTCTTCCTTTTTCAAAGCCATATTGGTCCACGTCACAAACGGTACGCTGTGCATCTTTTTCTGCTCCTCGAGCGACCATTGATCGCTGTCACCGGTATGCACGAAGCCGGACTGGGCATACACATCGTAATCATAGCCGAGCATCGGCAGGTGATCGCCATAGAACACAATGATCGTCGGCTCGTCAGACTGCTCGAAATGATTAATCAACTGCTGCAGACTCGCATCCGCATCATGCGCGCCTTGCGTGTACGTCTCGAGCACATTTTTCGCGCTGTCGCTCAGCGGGCCTTTCGCCGTAATAGCGTTCTGACCGTAGCGGTTGTCGTCGTAAGGGCCGTGATTTTGCATCGTCACCGCATAGATGAACGTAGGCTCCTCGTTGGTGTCCACCGTATCGATAATGCGCTTGGATACTTCCGAATCGGCGATAAAGTCGCCTTTAATCGTCGGGTTCTCGAATTGATCCTTACTAATAAACTGGTCAAAATCCATCTGCTTATACACATTCTCCCGATTCCAAAACCATCCTTCATACGAATGGATCGCCGTACTGTTGTAGCCCTGCGATTTGAAATAGCTGGCTAAGCTCGGAATCGGCTTGTTGATGTACTGCTGGTACGGGATCGAGCCCGCCGGCAGGAAGCTCATCGAGTTGCCTGTCAGCACCTCATACTCGACGTTGCTCGTGCCGCCCCCGAATTGTGGGGACAGCAGATAGCCGGAGGTCGACTCCTGCTGCAACCGATGAATCGTCGGTACCGGGTCCTCAGAGAACTTCACATTCGTCATCAAGGTCGGATCCCAGAACGCCTCATTCATGATAAAAATGACGTTCGGCTTCTGCTGGCTTTTGCTTTTCGACGCCGTGGTGGTTGCGCTGGTCTGCGTTAAGCTTTGCGCCAAGCTGGCCATCGTAGGCTCACTGTACCCATCCGGCTTCGGTACGATCGAATTTTTGACGTTCATCGTAAAAGCCAAGGAAGTACCGTTGCTGCCGTAGTTCTCTTTTTGATTCCAGACGATCTCGCTAACGCCCGCTTTATCCAGCACCGTGCCGGTCCATGGCTGCTTCACCCCGAAGGCATACAGCGCGAAGACGGACAGGAGTCCCAAC
The DNA here is from genome assembly GCF_007786445.1 of Paenibacillus cremeus. Taxonomy (GTDB): domain Bacteria; phylum Bacillota; class Bacilli; order Paenibacillales; family NBRC-103111; genus Paenibacillus_G; species Paenibacillus_G cremeus. The sequence goes on from NZ_VNJI01000009.1 coordinate 105,146, forward strand.
ACAACGCGCGGCATCAGACGCAGCTTCAGCTTCGGCAGCCAAATGCGGCTCAGGAAGATCAGCAGCACCGCACCAAATACGATACCCAAGCGAACTAAAGCCTCCCGGCTCGTCACCAAGGGCAGAATATTCATGCTCTCTTTCTTGAGAAAAATATCCCACGGAAACAGCGGCTCCCCGATGAGCTTCAGTTTGAAGTAGCTCACCAGGGAGACCACTAGCATCAACAGCGTGCTAAATCCGGTGGCCGGAATCAGTGATCCAATCACCGTATACAATATGGTATAGACAAACATGACTAACATCGCATTCAATCCGAACAGCTTCGGATTAGCGGTCACCCAGCCCCACGTCTCGTGGATCGAGCCCCGCTGGATCAGCTCCATACCGAATACCAACAGCATGGGGACAACAATCAAAGCACTAATGATCGTAAAATAATGTGCCGCTCGGGCGTACTTTGACTGTGACGACTTCTGCTGTCCTTTTGTTTTTCTTGGACGCATCCTTCTCTCACACTCCTATTCAGCCCGCCATGTAACAGGTTCTGCCTCATTTTTCTCTATATAACGTTCGTAAGGGCTGTTGATTTGTTAACTCAGTGTAAAATCCAAAGATTAAATAAAACTTAAAATTCGCGTGAAAGGTAAAAATTGGTTCTTTAGTCGCAGAGAGTTTTTCACGAATTTGGGCAGAATCCTATAGAGAGCATTTAGAGTTCCATTATTCGGTGGATTGATTATCCGAGTACCATGTGGTAAAATAAGGTCATTCGTTTATATGAAGAACTTAATTCACATATGGGAAAGGGTCATCACTTATCGATACGAATGGTACTCTTCCCCATGTGTGATTTTTTTTCTTCAAGTAAGACGAACATTACCATTATTGGAGGTTTTTAGGAGCATGGAAACAGGTACAGTGAAATGGTTTAACGCAGAGAAAGGTTTTGGCTTTATCGAAGTAGAAGGTGGCAAGGATGTATTCGTACATTTCAGCGCAATCCAAGGCGACGGCTACAAATCTTTGGATGAAGGCCAACGCGTTCAATTCAACGTGGTTCAAGGCAACCGCGGTCCTCAAGCTGAGAACGTAGTGAAGCTGTAATAGCTCCCCTGCGCCCCAAACGAAGAACTGTCCTGGATCGGACAGTTCTTTTTGAGTTTATCTACTACCTATAGGGAGGACTTTTGGTATGTATTTCTCCAAGAAAACGATTGAGCCGGTTCAACAAGAAGAAACACCTGTTTGGAGCTGCAGCCAAGATCAATGCACATGCTGGATGCGAGCGAATTTTTCTTTTGAAGACGAGAGCCCGCAATGCCCCATCTGTCAGTCGGTGATGGTGAGAAATACAAAACTGCTTCCTCTCTTAAGTAATCACACGAAAAAAGCGTAACCCCGGATTATACGCACTTCACAGCAATACCAACTCCCGATATCGGAAACGAGCGGGGTCGTACACAGGTACAGCGCTGCATGCGAACACAAGGCTCGCCTGCCGACCTGATGGTCCCCTCGTCTCCAGATCGTTGGAGCCCCTCCGTGCCTTTCGTTCAATTCCTTTCTTCCCGCTCGTCCATATTCCATGAATGAATTTCACTTCGCCGCAATAAGATGAAATACAGCAGCATGTCCTGCCGTTCCTACCCTACGTCTGCCTTTAGGCTGGACATGGCTGCGATGTTCAACGAATGGGGGCATTGTCATAATGATGTCTTGGCCGCACTGGTTGGAGCAATGGCTCGCCCGTCACCCCTCTGACATTCATACGCGCATCGCACATCTGGAGCTTCAACTCGACCAATTGAAACAGCAACGAAGCAAAGAGTCTCCTGGAGAGATGGAGCCGCCGCGAGAGAGGGAAACCCCGCCGACGATCGTGATCGAGAATGTGAGCATAGCTCACTTGCATATCGACAAGCTGGAGCACAGCACCAACTTTGGCGCACTGGGCATTAAGGATTTGGGCGGAAAGCTGAATATCGGAGTCAACTACACGGGGCCGATCGGAGGGGAAACGTGGGAGCAATGGTTGTCCGAGGTGAAAAAGGAGGCCTCCGGCCAGCCGGAGCCGGCCGAAGGCAAGGAGCAAGAGATGCGCGCTTCGGCCGGACAGCCGACCTGCAATATCCGGCCGAAGGCGCTGTAACCACAGCTTGCGCTTACAAATGCTCGCGGAGCGCGGCGATAATCTCCTCGTACTCGGCATCCGTCAGCTGCTTGTTGTCCGCCGGGTTCATCTCGAACATTTTCCCCCAAGTGTAGCCATCCTTGTACTTCGGCACAATGTGAAAGTGCAGGTGCGGCATCGTATCGCCGAACGCGCCGTAGTTGATTTTGTCCGGCGAGAACGCCTTCTCAATCGCACCGGCCACTTGCGCTACATCGCGCATATAAGCGTCCTGCGTATCCTGCGGCAGGTGGAAAAATTCGTGGACATGCTCATTCAAAGCTACGATGCAGCGGCCTCTATAGGTCTGCTCGCGGAACAAAAACAATGTCGATACCCGGAGCTTGCCCACTTCGATCATCAGCTTCGCTTGCCGTTCGTCTTTGGAACAATAGATGCATTCTGGATTCATCCGGTATTTCCCCTGCCTTCACTAGGTTTTGTTGGCTGTAATGTTAACGTGTGCAAAGTGCTCTATATCCATATTAAAATGGCCCGGTCATTTTGTCTATCCCCCCGCTGTATTCTCTCCCCCTGATTGCCGCATCTAATACGGGTAATCCGCCGCGTGAAGGAAACTGCACATCGTTGGTCAAATGGTTTCGACAATGATAAACTTTTTCCACGAATGGAGTGGCGATCTCCTTATGAACTTATTCCGTGATCTGCTTGTCAATCATTAAATCCGTCACAGGTACTCGCCTCGTGACGGCTTTGGTTTAAGCTAATCCTAATAACTCTGATACCTTCATTTCCATCTCTAGCATGGAGAACGGCTTCACCATGTACACATCCGCTTCAAGCTCCAGTCCCTTACGGCTCTCTTCCTCTCGCTCCTGCCCCGAAAGCATAATGATCCGTGTGTTCGGTGAGCGGGTTCCTTCTTGCTGCAGGCGCTGCAGTACGCCGATGCCGTCCAGCCGCGGCATGATGCTATCCAGAATGCACAGATCGACCGGTTCGCCGGCCAAGATCCGGTAAGCCTCCTCACCGTCCTCCGCTTCGATGAACCGAAGAGGCCAATGCTTGAATTTATCCATAAGGATGACACGAATGGCCTTGGAATCGTCGGCAATCAGCACCCTCTTGTACTCGTGGTGATGAGACGAAGATAGGGACGCACGCTGCCCATAGTCCCCTTTGTTCGCGGTCGATTTGGCCACTCGATTACGCCCGTTGCGCTTGGCCTTGTACATCGCATAGTCCGCGTGGCGTGTCCAATCCAGGACCGATAACCCCGGATACCACTCTGTTATGCCGGCGGAAAAGGTGATGAAATGTTCTTGGCCCTCGTATCGTGCGATCGGCTTTTGCCGGATGCCGCTTAGAAGCGACGTAAGCAGATGGGTTGCTTCGGCTTCCGTCGTGTTCGGCATCAGGAGGACAAATTCTTCTCCCCCCAGCCGCGCGACCATATCGGTCTTCCGCAGCCGCTCCTGCAGGAACACCCCGATGCCCTGAAGCACTAAATCCCCCACGTGATGACCATAGGTATCGTTGACCTCCTTAAATTTATCGATATCGATGAGCGCAAGGGAAATCGGCGACGGATAGCGCATGACCCGGTTTAGCTCGACCTCGATATGCTGGTAAAAAAAACGGCGGTTATACAGTCCCGTGAGCGGGTCGCGAAACGCCATGAACTCAAAATCCATCGTTCGTCTCATGAGCCGCTTTATGCGGGCGAGGAGCTCTTCATATTGAAAGGGCTTCGTGAGAAAATCATCGGCGCCTAATTGACGATTTTTACTTGACCGGAGACACCCCGGCCGCGATGGCCGGTGACATGGAATACCATTTTGACATCAAGCTGTAAAGGGGGTCACTGGCTGCTGCGGCAGAGCAGCACCTGACGTGCAAAAGCGCCTTTTCGGACGACGCATCGGTCCTGGATCGTGAACCCGGCCTGCCCGACTAGCAGATCGATGGTCTCCGTCGTGACGATGACCGCCCGGTCCGCCAGCCGACGGAGGCTCTGCAGCAGGGACAGCTGCTCTTCCGTCGAGATGACGGAGCATAGATTATACGGCATATCCAGCACCGCAGCGTCGTAGCGGCCCGTGAGCTCCCGCATGTCGCGGATCGCTACGACCTCGGGCATGCCGAAGTGGGCCAGATTCGCCCGCGCCCCCCGCACGGCCAGCGGATTCAGATCGAAGCCCACGATCTCAATGCCCATCGACAGCGCTTCGATCAGCACCGTCCCGATGCCGCAGCAGGGATCGATCGCTTTGATGCCCTGAGGCCTAGGCACGGCGATGTTGGCGATGGCTCTGGCTACGCGGGTGCTGAGCGCCGTCGAATAATTTTGCGGCTTGGCCTTGTGCGCCAGCCACACCGCCTCGCTGCTCCGGCACGGCCCGAAGACGTACCGCTCGCCGATCGTGGCGACGCCGAACACGCGCTCCGGCCGCCGCATCTCCGCCTGGCCGCGGATCCGCGCGCCCAGCGCCCGCTCCACCTGCCGCTGCAGTTCATACTCCGCAGGCTCCGTCTCCATATAGACGACCTTGAAGGTCGCTCCATCCAGCTCCACTTCGACCATCCGCTCACTAAGCGCTTGCAGGCTGTCCGCCTCGAGCCAGACTTCCATTTGCTGCTTCATAAACGGACTGCGGCTCACCTCTACGTTGATGGCGCTCTCCAGATAGCCGACCTGCGGGTCCGCGCCAAATAAAGTTCGCAGCTCCAGCAAACAGAGCGGCAGCTCATCCTCATGACATGCGTAGGTATACACGTACTGGTTCACACGGTTCAGACTCACGAGCCCTATCTCCTAACGTATCCGTTGTCAACGGAAGCATCCACCTATTGTACCGATTTCCGGCCATAAAAAAAAGCCCGGCTCCCTCCACTCGAAGGTACGCCAGGCTATGACTCGCGAATCGTTATTCACTTTCCCTCTCGAAAATCTCATCGAGCTCCGAGTCGCTCTGATTGGCCGCTGCCAGCACGCTTTGATCCACTTCATTGGTCCCTTGAATCTCTTGCGCCGCCTGCGCCTGGGCGTTCAACTGCTCCTCCGCCTGGCCGATGCCATGCGCGCCTTGATGGTTTCTGCTTGAAGCCATTAGGTAGTCCCTCCGGAAGTCCATAGTTAGTTATGTGCAGCCCCTGTTTTGGGCACAGCACTTACTATGCTCCCGTCAGCGGGACATTATGCAGCTCGCTTACCTGGAAGTCGACAACCTCATCCTTCGCATTGAACGTGCACACAAATTCATAGCGGCCCCGCTGCTCCAGTACGTGACCCAAATACAGCTGAAGATGGCTTATGATGCCTTTATTTTGCTTATCCAGCAGCCAATCCGCCGTTTTCCAAGCCAAGATGCCCTCGGCCGTATCTCTCGGCGCAGCATATTGGAAGTCCACCGGTAAGTTCGCCACGAACAGATGCGCCCCCGTCATCACGCCCTGCGCATTGATCCAGTGGACGTGACCGGCGCTCACTAAATCGCTAACGAGAATGCCTGTCTCCTCATGGATTTCGCGGAACGCGTTCTGCTCCGGCGTCTCCCCCGGCTCGAGCTTGCCGCCGACTCCGTTCCAGCGCCCCATTCCGGGCGGCTTGCTCCGGTTCAGCATAAGCACCTCATGGCCTCGTTTCAGAAAGCATATCGTATATTTCAGCATGGCTTCCTTCCCCTTCCATTACCTTGCACTGCGGGCACCTCACAATCGGCGCAAGCGGTACTCGTAATTGTCTTTACACAGCTGCAGCAAATCATATTTGAGTCCCCGTAAGGGCTGGGTAATCTTCAGCTTTACTGCGCCTTTGCCTTTGACCCGCAACGCGGAACGAACCCGCTTGGTATCGCCGATCCGATTGACAATCAGCTCGGCCGGCCGCGCCTCCCCATATCGGGAGACGATAAACCGGTCGCACGCGATCTCGCTGTAGGCCTGCTCGAGCTCATGAAGCTGAAAATCCGTCAGCATCCCTTCCTGCACCTTCGCGATCAGCACATGCGCCTCCCCAAAATAAAGCACATCCTGATCGATCGCGCTCTCCCGGTCGACGATCTGCTTGTCCGGTGCCTGCTCGAGGATGCGGATGTGCTTCAGCATGTGCTGTGCTTTCTCGAACTCCAGCCGCGACGCGTACAACTCCATTTTCGCATACATGGCTTCAATTAGGCCTTGTCCGCTGCTGGCGAGCAGCTCGGCCGCCTGCTGGGCGGTCTCCCGGTACTGATCCTCTGTGATCATCCCCGCGCAAACGCCGCTGCATTTGCCGATGTGATACAGCAAGCACACCTGCTTGGGCAGCGTGCTGCAGGTGCGAAGACCGAAGTGCTCCGTAATGAATTCCATCAGCTCATCCCGGAAACGGGCGCTCGGATACGGGCCGAGCCGCTTACCGTCCAGCGGATCCGAAGGCACCTGACGGCTTCGGTTGCGGTAATACACTGCCAATCGGGGAAACCGCTCATTCGTCAGCTGCAAATACGCGAACCCGCTGTTGTCTTTTTTTAACGCACGGTTGTAGGGCGGCTTATGCAGCTTGATGAGATTGTTCTCCAGCAGGAGGCTTTCCGCTTCGTTATTGACCAGCACCACTTCAATCGCAGCAATCTCGCTCACCTGCTGCCGAACGCGCCGGCGGTCCGGCGTGGATTGAAAGTAGGAGCGCAAGCGGCTGCGCAAATTTTTCGACTTACCGACGTACAGAATGCGCCCGCCGGCATCCTTCATAATGTAGCAGCCGGGGCTTGCCGGATACTCGCCGGCTTGGAACAAGAACGCCATCGTTATTCGCCGCTTTCCAGCCGCTTCATGAAGTCCTCCACAGCGCTATAGCCCTGCTGGCGCAAGTACCAGTTGTTCGCTGCAGCCTCTACAAGACCGGCCACGTCCCGGCCCGGCTGCAGCTGGATTTCAATATGCGGAATGCGCACATCCATGTACTCCGTAAATTTCGGCTCCAGCTCCAAGTCGTTATTCAAGGCATTTTCCTGCCATCGGGTCAGCTCGATGTCGAGCACGATGCGGGTTTCATCCTGAAATGCCTTACGGCCGTACAGCCGGGACACGTTCACCAGACCGATGCTGCGCAGCGCCAGGAATTCCTTGGATTTCCCGTTGTGCGTGCCGAGAATCGTTTCCGGGCCGGTCTTTTTCATCACGACGATATCGTCGGCAACGAGGCGATGGCCGCGGCGGATCAGCGTATGTGCCGTCTCGCTTTTGCCCACCCCGGATTTGCCGCGAAGCAGGATGCCGATGCCGGAGACGTTAACACATACGCCATGCACCGCCATTTCGGGCGCGAGCGCCTTGGCGAGGTACGTGTCGACCATATCCAGAAACTTCGTCGTCGGCTCCGCTGTCCGCAGCAAGGGGATGTTCTCTTCCTCGCAATATTTTTTCAAATATTTCAAGCCCTCTTGATTGCGCGTGACCACAAAGCAGGGCGGGTGGTATTTGACGATATTGCCGATGCGCAGGTTCCGCTCTTCCTCGCTCAGCTTATGTAAATAGGTGATCTCCTTGCTCCCTAGCACCTGAACGTGCGCATGGGAAAAGAAATCAAAGTAGCCGACAAACTCCAGCCCCGGACGGTGAGCCCGCGGTTTTGGAATTGCACGGTGCATTTCCTTCTCCCCAGCCAGCACCTCCAATTGGAATCGATTCACCAAATCTTGCACAGTTACAAAATTCAACGCTGCCTCTCCCCCTTGAATGACGATCGTCGTCATCGAAATGATTATCATTTAATAGATATTCATTCGACACGAACGGTGCCTAATCCTTCGGGAGTTGCTTTGTTACAACGCGTAGACTTACTTAGGCAGCACGCGGACGGCCGCTTGCTTGCCGCTGACTTGAATGCCGGACTCCTTGACTCCGGCGCCAGCCAAATCCGACACCATCCGCTCGAGCAGCGCTTTCGCCTTCGGGCCTTCCTTGCCCTGCAAGCGCACAACGAACTGCACCGCATGGCCCGATGCGAGCAGAGACAACGCCTGACGCAGCTTTGTGTCGTAATCGTGGTCCTCAATATGCGGGGTCATCCGAATTTCCTTCGACTTCAGCGTCCCTTCTTGGACTTTGGCCTCCCGCTTCTCTTGCTGCTTCTGCTGCTTGGCAGCGCCCCGGGCGATCAGCCGGCAGGGCGGCGGACTGCTCATGAGCGAGTCACACACCAGATCAACCTTCAGCTGCTTGGCCAGCGCAATCGCCTCCGTTCTGGAAACGACGCCTAGATCCTCGCCTTGGACGCCGGTTAATTGCACCTCGGACGCTTTGATTTGTTCGTTCATTAACATAGGCATTCCCTCCGCGCTTATCATACCTTGCCGGAAGACGCACAAGCAATCCATCCCGCTCCCCGGTGTCCATGCCGCAAATAATTCGCGCCGGAAGTGGTAAAAGTAAAGATGAGGTGAGCCTTGTGGATAATGAACATTTTGGGGACCGCGAAACCCGCGAACTCGCATACGGAGCGCTCCAAGACGATGAACTGAAATACGAGGAAGCGTTCGAAGAAAGCGACGAGCCGCTCACAGAGCAAGAGCTCCGCGACCAAGAGCAGTTCGAAACGATGCAGCGAGCCGCCCTGTTCGTCAAATCAGCCTTCCCCGACCAGATCGACTACTTCGATCCGGAAACCGGCGAGATCATCTAGCTTAAAGCAGAAGGTGTGGAAGTGCATCTTCTGCTTTTTTATGTGGATATTCGACATTGTGGATATGTTGACAGAAAGACAATAACTTATGCACAATCAAGGGTTTATGGCTGTGAACATTGTGGATAACACTGTGGATAATGCACTTGGATATAATTGATAAGAGGGAATTCCCTCCCCCTGTCGAATTGGTTTAGATTCGGGCAACCGAATGTACTACCATCGAAGGAGGGATTTTTCTTGTACCCGATTCACCGCTTGACCAAAGTCGCTAAGCTGCTCTCGATCGCCATCCTGTTGTGGACTACGCTGCTGGTTGTGCCGGGCAAGCCGGTGCATGCCGAGTCCTACAGCTATGGCACATCTCCCACGAATACGATCGGTGTCGCTCGGCCGACCATTTCTTTTTTGTTCAAAACGGATATTGCTTCCCCGCCGTCCTCTTACGCCATGTATCTGAACGATGCGAAAGTGGCGGTTTCCTATGACACTGCAAAGGGTGTGTTCAGCTACACCCCAACGCAGGATTTGCCTGCCGGTACCTATACGGCGCGGATGACCATTACGTTAAGCGGCTACCAGCCGATTGAAAAAAGCTGGACGTTTACCGTAGCCCAAAGTGCAGTCAAGCAGCTCCCCGCCCCTTCCGCCGACCAAACGGACGGACTGGCTGCGATCAACGATTATCGCTTGTTTTACGGCCTTCCGCCGGTGAAGCTGTCGGATACCTTGAACGCCGCTGCGGATGCGCATGCACGGTATTTGGACGCGAACCGAGTCGGCCAAAACAAAGCCAGCACCGAAAGTCTGCATGATGAAACGGCCGGCAAGTCCGGTTACATCGGCAAAAACCCGCTGGAGCGCGTCACCTATTTCGGCTATGCCAAGGGGATCGGAGAGGACGCTTCGTTGTCGAACGGCACCTTGCGCGACTCGATCGACTCTCTGTTCGATGCGCCATACCACCGTTCACCGTTCCTTGACCCGACTCTCGTCGAGGTGGGCGTCGGACGAACTGGCAATTATACCGTTCTTGAATTCGGCTTGGAGAACGTGACGACTTCCCAGTCCGTAGTTTCACCCGCTCCTGGCGAGCGTTATGTCCCTACTACATTCGATGGCCATGAAACGCCCGACCCGCTGCGCAACTTTTCCAATGTCACTTATCCTGTAGGCTATCCGATTATGGCCGAGTATTACGGCTCCGGCGTGACGAAAGTGACACTCATGAGTGCGGAGCTGCGCGATAGCTCGGGTCAAACCGTCGATCTGCTGATCGATACGCCGAATACCGACGAGCATCTGCAAAATGCGGTCATTCTGATCCCCCGCAAGCCACTGCAGCCGGATACGAGCTACCATGTCAAAGTGCAATGGCAGGCGACTCAGCGTGACGGCAGTGCGAAAACGGAAACGAAAGAATGGGATTTCACGACCGAGCCGATTGCTCAAATGGGTAAGCAGCTGCTGCATCAGAGCGCGGCGGATTACAAACGCTTCTATGTCAGCCCCGCTCCAGTGGCTCGTGTAGCCAGCTTTGGACTGGATGCCAGCAGCTATAAAGTGGATGGCCTCAGCTACCCGATGAAACGCACGCCGCTGATCGTCGACGGCTTCTCGTATTTATACATCCGAGACCTGGCCGCGGCCTTAGGAGCTACGGTAGAGTGGGATGACGTGCAGCGCGCTGCCATCTATACCAAAGGAACGATGAAGGTTACGCTCTATACGACCACAAACCAATACGAGGTCAACGGGGTGCTCAAGTCCACCGACACGCCTGCAAGACTGATCGATAGCAACACGATGGTGCCGGTCCGCCTGCTGGCCGAGGTGCTGGGCGCCAAAGTGACGTATATCGATTCTACGCGCACCGTGGTCATTAACTACTAAATCAACAGATGGGGAGCATCGATCCGACAGGATCCTTGCTCCTTTTTTTATGGGACATGGGCCATGGGGCATCGGGAATTCTAATCTAGGTCTGTCACATCATTAACTTATAGTCAATCAGTCCTGAAAGCGTTTCAAAATACCTAGACGAATGTGACAAAATTCCTTATAATCAGACTGATACGATAAAGGCATACTTTTCGAAAGAGAAGGACGCAAAGCTACAGACCTACGGGCCGCAGAGGCCTAAGGTGGCTGGGTTGCCGAAGCATAGGACGAAAGTGCCAAGAGAGATGTCTTCTCGATATGCAGAGGCTTTGTCGATTCGGTTGCACCGAACACAAGTATCGACCAATTTCGAGGAGGTCCTCTGCCCACATGCAGTACAATAACTATGATGACCTGATTGGAAAACGCTTACTCAACAACGTGCTGGACGCCAGGGGAGTAATGTTGATTCCCGAGGATACCATCCTTCTGCGAAGCCATGTGGAGAAGCTGGAGAACTTCAATATTGATATATTTGATCTTCATGTCGAGCCGGTCAAGGATGAGCAACCCGTACCCGATATACCTGATGCCCCCCCCAGCGAAGTAAAGAACACCAAAGTGGCCTTCGTCCCCGTTCCAACGCAGGAGCTGGTGAAGCGGTCCGAGAAGAAAATGCAAGAAATCCACGATTTCGTTCATAAAAACGGCAAGCTGCCAGTGGCGGAGATCGAGGATCAGATCCTTCCTTATATTCTTGAGGTCTCTCAGCAGAGGAACATCTATCAGCTGTTTTCCGAGCTGAAGTCCACCGGCGATTTTCGCTACAAGCAGAGCGTAGGCGTGGCCGTCATTGCTACAATGCTCGGGAAGTGGCTGCAGCTGGACAACCAGGAGCTGAGCCTGCTGACAACTGCGGCCAGCCTGTACGATATCGGCTCGATCAAGCTGCCGCATTTCTTGCTGCAAAAGACGACCTGGTATCAGCCGCACGAGATGGAGATCATGAGATCGCATACCCGGTTAGGCTATGAGCTGATCAACGAGTCCGGTCTGGACCAACGGGTAGCTTTAGTGGCGCTGCAGCATCATGAACGGGAGGACGGCAGCGGCTATCCGAACCAGCTGCGGGGACCGCAGATTGACCGGCTGAGCAAGATCGTCGCCCTGGCAGACGTTTACCTGGCGATGATCTCCGAGCGTCCGTACCGACCGGCCAACCCGTTTTATCATGTCATTCAAGAGCTTCAAGCGAATATTCTCAACCATAAGTTTGATCCCATTATCGGCATGACCTTCTTGAATCGGTTGATGTCGTCACAGGTTGGCAGTGAAGTGATTTTGTCTGACGAGCGCAAGGGGAAAATTTTAATGATCAACGCCAACTATCCGACCAGTCCCTTAGTCGCACTGGACAGTGAAGGATTCATCGATCTGAGCAAGCTGAACTCGGTAAAAATCCGGGACATCGTAGGATAAATAGAAGGGGCGATCCAGATTTATTTGATTTGGGGCAGCCCCTTTTTGCTGCATGAAAAAAGCGGCCTCCCCTTGTGAAGACCGCTTTACTTGACTTACCGCCGCCGGTTACGATATCAGCTGCCGCAGCTCTTCTGTCATCTGCTCGACCAGCTCTGGACGCATGTGGAATTGGGCCGGGGTGTTCTGGAACAACGCAATGCGCCATTCCCCCTCATGCTTCACCACGACCATCGTATGATGCGTGTTGACCTGCGGATTAATGTCCGCTGCTCCGTCTGGCACCATGCCAGCAATCGCACGCAGCATCGCGGCTTCCGGCCCCAGCAGGCTTACGCTCCGAACCTTGGCCACGAAGGCGGCAGTCCGGTGATGCGCGAAGATCGGCTGGAGATGGTCGATAATCTCGCCTCGGCTGACAATGTGGCTGCCATCATACCCGATGAGCTCTCCGTCTTCCGCGAACGGCTCCGCCATCCCTTCGGCGCTGCGTACGTTCCATCCCTCCAGCAGCCTGCGATAGACCTCTACAATTTCTTGCTCTTCCCCCGTGAGCTGAAGGCCCGGTACGTTTACGGCTCTCATGCACGCTTCCCCCTCCACTGGTTGGACTAACTCGACTTGTTTAATGGCTGAAAAACACAATTTGAATAAAGAACAGCACCGCAAAAATATAAAAAATCGGATGCACATCCCCCCGTTTTCCACGCACCAGCTTCAGAATCGGATAAACGATAAAGCCGATCCCAATCCCCGTCGCAATGCTGTACGTCAGCGGCATCAGCACAACAATCAGGAAGGCCGGGAACGCCTCCTCCAGATCATGCCAAGCGATGTTTAGCAGCACGTTCATCATCAAGAAGCCGACGATAATTAGTGCCGGAGCCGTTATTGCAGGGATGCCCGCCAGTACGGCCACAATCGGTGAGAAAAACAGTGTCAGCGCCAGCAGCACACTGACCGTCACCGCGGTCAGTCCGGTTCGCCCCCCGACGGCCACACCGGAGCTCGATTCAATGTAAGCGGACGTCGGGCTGGTCCCAAGCAGCGAACCGACCGTGGTGCCCAGGGCATCCGCCAGCAGCGCGCCGCGGGAACGCGGGAATTTATTATCCTTCATCAGCCCCGCCTGCTCGGCCACCCCAAGCATCGTCCCCGTCGTATCGAACAGGGTGATTAGCAGGAAGGTAAAGATGACCGCGTACAGCCCGTTTTTGAACACGCCGCCGATATCCAGCTGAAACGCCGTGGCGGAAAGGCCGGTCGGCAGCGACACGAACGAATCCGGCATTTGCAGCAGCCCCATGATCCACGCCAGGATGGCGGTAATCAGCATGCCGATAAATAGAAAGCCTTTAACCCGATACGCCATTAGAATGAGCGAAACAGCCAGTCCAATGACCGTCAGCATCGTCATCGGCTCTCTTAAATTCCCCAACGTAATTAAGGTAGACGGAGAATCTACAATAATCTTAGCATTTTGCAGCCCGATGAAGGTAATAAACAAGCCGATCCCCGCCGTAATGGCATGCTTCAAGCTGGTTGGAATCGCATCCAGCAGCATGAATCGAAACGATGTCATCGACAGCAGCACGAAACAAACCCCTGCCACGAACACCGCGCCCAGTGCAATTTGCCACGAGACCCCGCTTCCCCCAACGACACTAAAGGCAAAATACGCATTCAGCCCCATCCCAGGTGCTATGACAATCGGGTAGTTGGAGAATACGCCCATAATTAATGTCGCTACTATACTTGCAAGCACCGTCGCTATGAACACCCCGTGAAAATCCATGCCAGCCTTGCTCAGAATACCAGGGTTGACAATGACGATGTACACCATCGTTAAAAACGTCGTAACCCCCGCCATGATCTCGGTGGGTACCGTCGATCCGCGTTCTTTGATTCGAAAAAAAGCTTCCATTCCTTCTTGCCTCCGTTGCATGCTAAAAAATTACTGCAGTACCCATCATACCCTTTCCTATGAATATTAAGACAAAAATTTTGATAAAGAATGTCCAAGGTCGAGACCACAAGCCCTGCTCCGCAATATGATATAGCATCTTGAACAAGGAAAAGGGGCAGCTGCATGTATAAACGAATTTTACACGACGGGAAGATGTGCTACGGCAAGCACGCCATGTTTCATCTGGAGCGCTGCAATGAGAATCTTTTAAGCGTAGACGCCGTAAAAGATTTTATTACGACCCTAGTAGGCGAGATCGATATGGTCGCGTTCGGCGAGTGCCATTGCTTTCGCTTCGGCGACGGGGACGAAACCGGCTTGTCCGGCGTCCAATTGATTTATACCAGCAGCATCACCATCCACACCAACGACCTGCATCGGGAGGGATATTTGGATGTATTCAGCTGCAAGGATTTTTCAGAAGATCAAGTCGTGGAGAGCATTCAGCGCTGCTTTTCTCCGGAACACGTCACCTTCCAAACCGTTATTCGGGACTAATGAGCGGTTTTATCCGGAGCAGATTCAGCGCCATCGGAACGAACCGACCAAGCTTCAGTTTGCGATGATCTCCGACCCCAAGTTCGGTGAGGGCATCGTCTCGAAAATCCCCTTCCATCGAGGCGAGCTGATCTTTCGTTTTGATGGTCAGCTGCGGGACACTCAGACGCTGTTTACGCTCCAGAAAAAACCCGGCGTATATATCGAAGACCCTTATTTTATGGGAAAAATACTGCACTGCTGCGACCCTAACGCCAGCGTCGATATGGAGAACCAGCTGTTCTGGGCGCGAAAAGACATTCAGCCCGGCGAGCTGATCACGATGGATTACGAATCGACGGAGGATGAGCTGTTCCGAAGCTTTCATTGCCAGTGCGGGGCCCCTACCTGCCGCGGACGGATTGCTGGCAAAGCTGCGAAGTCTACTCCGTGATGACTTCGAAGATGGAGTCCACCACGATCGGAAGCAGATCCCGCAGCGAGCTGGCCCCCAGCACCGAGCGGGCATGCACACCCCTCTCGCCAAACACGTCCAGCATGAAATCCGAGAAGCCATTGAGCACCTTATGCGGCTCCTCAAACGCGGGGTCCGCATTGACGAAGCCTTGAACCTTCACGACTCTTTTCACACGATCCAGGCTTCCCAATGCCTCCTTCACCACCGCCAGCACCTCGATCCCCGTCTGTCTAGCAAACTGATAGCCTTCATCCGTGGTGAAGTCCTTCCCAAGCTTGCCCCTTGGGTTTCCTGCCGGTCCCTTGCCGGATACGAAAAGCAAACCGTTCGATATCACATAATTGGCGTATTTCGCCGCAGGCTCGCTGGCCACGGGCAGCACCACGCCCAACTGTTCTAATCGGATTTCTGCGGATGGTTCTATCATCAGTGTTTCCTCCCTAGTGACTAATAATGGTAAATTTCACCTATTGTATCACCGCCAGGTACGATGAGCAATGCTTCATCGAGCTTCAAACTTACCGAAATGTTCAAAGAAGCACCGTTCCTTGGCGAACGGTGCTTCTTTGGCATTATTGCTCTATGGCTGCTTCCTGCTTCTTGACTAATCTTCCAATGACAATAACGGCTTGAGCGCGCGTTGTTACGCCTCCAGGCTCGAACGTGGCTTCCGTCATGCCATTCATCAAGCCTTCCTGCAGTGTGAAGGCTGCATCTGCTTGCGCCCAGCCCTGAATCCGGCTGCTGTCGGCAAACGGCTTCAGCGCATCGGAGGGGTCGGCAGTCGGAGCACTGCCTCTTCCAGCAAGTGAGTACGCCCGGCTGATCATCACCGCCATCTGCTCGCGGGTAATGGTTTCATTCGGCGCGAAGCGCCCGGATTCCAAGCCGTTCACGATCTTTCCAGACGCAGCCGCTAGTACCGCCTCGTAGTACCACGCTCCTGGAGCCACATCCTGGAATGGGGCAGCCTGAGCCTTCGGAGGTACAGGCAGATGCAGCGCTCTGACCAGCATAGCGGCGAACTCGGCCCGGGTGACAGAAGCCTCCGGCTTGAATTCGGTCGGCGATACGCCGTTCACGAGCAGACGACGTGCCATCTCATCGATCTCCTCCTGCGCCCAGTGCCCTTTCGTATCGGCAAACCCGGCAGGTAAGCTCATGATGGCATAATAGCCTGGAGAGCTCTGATCAAACAGCAGCGCTTTGCCATCTGTAGTCCTCTGGCTTGGGATATAGGTCCACATGGCGGAATCCGGATCATAGCGGTAGACCTCACCTGAGAGTCCATCCCCGATGGACAGCTGACCTTGAATCGCACGTTTAGCGGCCATTGGGAGAGCGATAGCTTTGTCACCGCTGCTCGCCTCTACAGTGACGAGTGCGGCTCCCGTGATGAGCTGCAGTGCCTCGTTTTGACGTTGGGCCGCCTCGGTAGCAGCCTGCGCAACCTGCTGCTCCGCCATAGACAACCTTAACCGGATGATCGTTCCATCGGTCAGTCCGCCGGTTTGGAGCACTGCCGCATTCCATCGGACGAGCATCCGCTCCGTCTTTAACAGCAGTGCCGCTTGGTTTTGTTTCATTTGACGCAGGGCTTCGAGCGGCAGCGTCAGGATCATTTCGTCCGCCGGCTCCTTAACTTCCACATATAGCTCCTTCGATTCCTTCGTATTCTTGAGCGCCTCATTGACGGCATCCTTTGCAATTTGCACCACCACGGACGTTCTTCCGCCCGCATCCGTCTTCTTTTCCTTGACCGCGGTCTCGCCTAAGTTCAAGGGGTCGTGTGCTCCCGCTCCAGAGGCCGATGAGCCTCCGGATGAACCGGAACCGGAGCCCGACGAACCCTGCCCCGTGCTGCTTCCATAGCTGACTTGGATAGTATATGTCTTCACACGTACGCCGCCGCCCAGTTCCACCATCACTAGGATGATCCCGTCATCCGGTATGGAGACCAGCTTCGAGATACCGCTAACCGCCGGTTCCACACCAATGCTGAGCTTCGCATTCGGATCCGCAGCTATTGCCGTCATGGCAATCTCTTTGGTCCCGGTTGGAAGCTGCAGATTATAAGCTGTAATCTCTGGGTTAAAGGCAGGAGACAGATTGCCGCTCGCTGCGGTCAGGCTGCTCAAATTTGAATTAAGGTCCGGCTGCAGCGACCTGGTATCGGCGGCGGAGCCGTTTCCTTCCTTATCCTTTACGGCCCCATCCAGTAAGCTCAAGCTTGACGCGGCCTGAATGGACTCGGTTAAGCTGAGCAGCAACTCTTGGGTTTCAGCAGCGTCCTGGCTCTTTACGGCAACTGCAGAACTGACTAAATCTGCCGATCCGTTCACGCGGAACTTAGCTGCGTCGGCTGTCGGTTGAATTGGTTCATTAAAATGAACCCGGATAATTCTGCCACCGCTCTCGACTTTGACGTTCTGCACAACCGGCCCGGTCTTATCGAGCTCTTTCATCATGAACGAAATCATTGTATCCTGATGCGTCATCTCTGCCATCGGAACGTTGGCATAGCTCGTATAATAACTGCGATCCAGCTTCACGGTATACGTTCCGCCCGCCGTTAGCGGCGACTTCGGTGTAAACCGGACCGTGCGGGATAGCATGACACCGGCCTCTTTGGCACTTTCCTCTGGCCCTATAAACTCGAGTGTTCCTGCCACACTCTTATAAACCGAATCCGTAACGACAGCTGCACCTTCCCGAAGTGTGGTGACTTTCAGATACTTCGAGAACATGATATCCACATAGCTTCCACCCTGGTACGTTACTCCCGTGACCGTAGACACTTGCGGCGGTGTCCGCGAGACAAGCCCCGCATTGACCTCCGTTTGCGGTGGTGGAACCGGCAAAGGATCACTTGTGAATGTCTCGTAGCCGTCCTTGCTCCATACCACCTTCCACTGGCCCGGCGGCACATCCCAACCGTATTTTCCGGCGGTATCCGTCAACTGCGGATTGGTCTGGTCGTAGTCCTCCGCATGCCATACCTTCCACGTTCCGGTACCCTCCTCTTGAAACAAGACGGTGGCCTTTACCCCCGGAAGCGGATTGCTTTTGACCGCCTCATACACATATCCACTCGGATCGTAGAGCCACTTCGGACCGGCTACCTTATGGGCGTTGCGACTATATTTGTTCTTCTTTTCGAAGTCCGGGTTATCGCTGCACATGTTATAGCCTGTGCCCACCGCATCGATCTGCTGGTTGACGTAATTGTCGATCTTATGGGAAATGACACTCGATGCCATACCGGCGACGACAGCTCCCGCTCCCGTAAGTCCCATTGCTCCGGTCCATGCGCCCAAAGCGGTCTTTGCCACTTCCCCGACGACCACTGCGGCTACAGCCTTACCGACCTGAGGGATCGTTTGCGGCCATTCCGCCAAGCAGTCCAATCCTGAAGTTTCGGCATTGTACATGATTTTATTAATTTTTCCGGCAAAGCCTTGGTACTTCGAATACTGCCCCTTGATTTTAGAAATGTTCCCTTTCACCTTATCCACATCGGCTTTAATTTCCAAACCGTATTCCACTGTATGCTCCCATCGGCCGAGATCAATCGGAATATCTCCCAATACTCCTAATGCGGTCACCCGATCTTTATTTTTGGAAGCTTGAAGCGAAGATTGAAAAAGCCCCCTTGGAATATATCCCTTCGTTTGGAGCTCAAGCGATGTTTCCGTTTCGGTCATATCGAACCTCGTTTGCACGGAAGGTATGCCGGAGAGCTCGGCGAGTGTCTTTTCCTCCTCTGTCGGCACGTAGCTCGACTGTGGATCTACCGTGAGTGTGATGCTCATCGTCGCACCATCCAGCTGCGGAAACCTTAAGCTCGCCGTTCCTTTGTACTTGCCGTCAGCAAGCACAAAGCCTGTCGACGAAACGACTTCAAAATCCCTCATCTCCGGAGGAAAAGCCGCACGGATTTGGTTCATGTCCGGCAGGCTGCCGTCAAAGGTGTGCGGTGTCGTTTTCACGTCGTAATCGACATAAATACCGCCGAGCGCATCCCTCGTCGTCGGCACGACCGCCCGGAACAGATTACCTTCCCGAATGGCCGGTACCGGTTCACCTTCCTGGCCTTCCAAATACACGCGAACATTCTTCACCTGATCCGGCTTCGAGAATTCAAAATCAAATTGGAACGGGTTGCCCGGCACTACGATATAGGTGAGAGGCGGGGCCTCCTTCCCCATCTCCACCGTCGCCCATTGCTTATCAGGTGCCTGGGCGAAAGCCATGCGCACCAGCTGCGGTCCATCCTTATCGTATTGCACATACACTTTATTCGACTGCAGCTCTACGTTGTTCAGGGTGGTTTGAGCAGATACCGCGTGCGTGCTGGGATTACCCAGATCCGCTAGAGTCGCTTGCACCTTCCAAATCCCGGATGCATTCGCAACCGCGCCGCCGATGCGAACATCGGTATCGTAAATACTAACCGGACTGCCTGCCGGCGCATAGCCGCTCAGTCCAATCTGCATTCCGGCATCGGAAACCAGCTCTGGAGCTTCTATCGTTACCTTAGGCGTATCCAAATGCACGGTACCGATCGTTTCCTCTACAGCAGTCGCATCCAGATTCGCCTTGATTCTGGCTGTCGCCGCTATGCTATCCTTGTTAAAGGAAGGAGATACAGCAAGCTTGTAGGTCACCGTGCCGCCGACGCCCTTAGCCAGCTGGCCAATAGGAACGACTAGCGTCCGTCCCTCCACACTCGCGGCTCCTTTGCCTCCAGAAACTGCCATATGTCCTTCCGCATCGGACACCAGCGTCATGCCATCCGGAATTTCCAGCAGCAGAGCTGCGTTAGTCGCGGTTGTCGTACTATTGTTCTGATAATTGGCTCGAAGCGAGATCGTACTGCCGGGCAAAGCCTGTGCAGGCTGCGAGGAGAACGAATTGCCCGTTTGATTGGTAAAATAACTGGTAGGACTGAACGAAATGGTGCCTAACGGTTTAATCTGATTCTCCAGAACGGTAAAATCTACGCTTGCGTAGGCATACTGGTATCTGCCGTTTTGATCCAGGGTCCGTTTGGTCATCTCCAAACGATAGGTGCCCCCAGAAGGCACGTTGATGTTGAACGGGTCGTTCTGGAAATCACTATCCCAAGCGGCGGCAACCCATTCCTTGCTTCCACTTGGTGTCAACCGATACACATTGCCGTTGTAATTATTGGTGCGGCTGATATCCACCCTCCCTTGGACCCGGGAGCCTTTTTCCTCGAGTCGAACCTCGGCCATAGCATTGGAATGCTCATCCATATTGACGGTCGTACATTGATTCACATAAGCATAAATTTGCCCGGACACACACACCTCGACAGGCATTCCCGGACGTCCACCCAAGGTGACTGCATTGGAAAAGTAGGTACGAATCCACCCGTACTTCGATTGAACGACGGTGGAGAACCGTTCATTTTCCATATCCAGCGGGCCCATCCATTCAGTATCGAGCGCTTTTTTGTACACTCTCAGGTTCACCACGCCCGCCTCCGGCTGCCTTACCGGGATATCGAGCAGACTCGTCGTCTGAGCGTTTACCTGCGCCGCGATCGGGCCGGAGGTGTACTCGAAGGAATATTGCGATGCTTCCAGCGTTACGTCCCCAGCAAACAGCTCCATTCGGGCCTTTCCGTCCAGACTGGTACGGGCACTCGTCACAATAGGCTTCCCTTTGTAGGTTTGGGTGGCAGTAACATAGGCATTAAACACCGGCAGGTTGCTCGGGTCCTTCACCGTCAGCTCGAGATTTCCCCGATCGGGAGAGATCAGTTGCACCGTCAGTACATTATCGCCTTTGTCCAGCTTTAGACTCAGATTGGCGCCGGTGGACAGCTCGTAATAGAAGTTGCTTAGATCCAGCTCAGCAGTAACTGTCTGATCACGAAGCAAGCCATCAACCCAGTCCGTCATCCCTTCCACGTCGGTGTTTCTTTCCTGCAACAGCTCGTGCTTGGCATCCCATAGGGTAACCGGAACAAAAGGAACCGGCTTTCCCGCTGCATTCACGACCTTGACCCGAACCTGTGCAGGTACGAGAACAGGAAGCGTTAGCTCGGTTGTTTTTCCAGATTGGATGTCGATCCCATTTAAGCGGCCCATCTCATACCGGTAATCGGGGGTATAGAGGGAAAGGGCGTACGTATCGCTAGGCCATAGCCCGGTAAGAAGCTGCGTTCCGGTATCCCCCAAGGTAACGGTTTGTTCCCCTTTATCGGTACTATATACGGTTAAAATCGCGCCCTTCAGCTCCTCCGGCGTGGCTCCGCTGAAGCTTAACTGCAGCCCTCCGCCGACCGGAGCAGGCAGCAGATCGGCCATTCCCACCTCTACCGTGCCTACGCCTCCAGACAGTGTCAGCTTCATGGAGGTGAGCTCCGTGGCTCCCGGTGGAAGAGTGAAGGAGCCGGTGTAAAAGCCAAATGCGTCCCCCAGCTCAGTTAACATCATTGAGGACGATTTAGAAACCTGGCTATCCCCGTTCCATTCCATATAAGTCCAATCCAATTTAGCCTCGCGTTTAGCCGTTCCTTGCGCTTGTATCGTAATTTTACTTCCTTGAATTAAAGGCCCGTTGCTTCTGCAGCGTTCCCCCGACCAAGTCATCATTAGCGGAATATCCGTTGGGGGCGGGTTCTCTCCTCCACCCCCATCCCAGGTGTAGAGGGGGCCGTTCATACTCCGATGGTAGCGGCTGTCAATCGCCTCCACCTGGAATACATCATCCCTGCCCGGCTCCCGCTTCTGACTCGTTAGCGTGTAGGTTACAGCTTGGGTAAAAGCCACTGGAACGCCGTTCTTATACAGTGTATAACCAATGATTCCATCCGAGTCTACCACCTGCGGCCAGCTGAATGTCAGCTGATCCGCCCCCGCACTGGACGCGCTCAGCTGGCTTCCCGCCGGCCATACCGGAGCCGTCCCGTTCGTAGCGACGAAATAATCGAAAAACTCAAAGTTCCCGCCGACGGTTTTCTCCAAATAGGTAGAAAAGAACGCCACGGTATGGCCTGTATCTCCTACGGTCGGTCTCATGCTGGGCGACAGTAAAGGAATCGCACTGCCGGGTACCTCGATTTTGGAGGATGTGAATCCTTGACGGTCCGCCACATAAACGTCCGATCGGTCCTCGCTATCATCTGTTGTTACCTCGTACGCGACATAAGCGCCATTGCGGCTAATCGAAGGAAACCCGCTGTCGCCCGCATGCTCCGATCCGTTCGCAAGACGGGATACCCGCTTAAAGCTCTGATCACTGCTATCGTACACATAAACATCAGTCCTGCCATTCGTATCCCCAATCGTCAGGTCATCGCGGTGTGTCGCGAACGCGATATATCGTCCATCCCCACTGATGGACGGCGCGTTCCCTTCCGTAATCCGGCTCAGCTTTTTGCCTTCCGCCGCATTCCGGTCGTACAAGTACAAGCTCTCTGCTTCGGCAAAGTCCCCCGCATCCGTCAACTTAGCTGTGGAGACAAAAGCGATCCTGCTTCCATCATCCGCACTGATGACGGGAGCCCAGCTTCCATGGCTCGAGGACGGTTCCTTAGGAGTGCTAATCCTCTCCAGAGTCTTCGCCTTATGGTCGTACAGATAAACGTCACGTGCTTCGTCGGTATCTTCCGCCACCAGCCCTATGGCCTTCGTATCAAACACGACCAGCTGTCCATTCGCGCTAATCGAGACGTAATCTCCATCATCCGTATTGAGCTGATTCGTGCTGCTGATGCCGTTCACGGTTTCCAAGGTATCGGATAATCGATTGTATAAGTACACCTTACTTTTACCACTGATGATGCTGTCTGCATAGGTATAGGCGAAGTAATGGGCATCGGGCGTCATGTCAAAATGAAGAACAGACCCGGTCGTATCGGGTGTTTTGATCGGCTGGTACAGACCCGTACTGCGATCTTGAACATATACCAGCTTGCGACCAGCTGTTTGCGCTTCGTTCACCGAAATGGTCATAAACGCCATATAGCGCTCATCCGAGCTCAGCTTACTCACGGGCGAATCATAAGCAGCAAACAACGCGCCCGCAACCGAGCTGTTTAGCTTGGTCAGCAGATTCCATGTCAATGGCACCCCTGCCTGAAAGGGCTCTGGCGGCGGAACGGCGGCCGCTGCTCCGTCGGAGCCGTATACCGAGCCATAGACCGACTTCGTAATCGTCGGCGTCGTACTTGCCGCACGGACATCGGCTGCCCCCGCTCCAGTTGGAACCGCGTTGGTAATCAGCAGAGCCGCAACAACGCACTTCGCCAGCCTTCTTCTAAGCTTCATCGTTAAACCGGTTAGCATACGAGTTAAACCTCCGTCTATTAATGATACATTCGTACCATTATAACGGCATAATAAGGTAAATACTACCATTTAATTGCAGTATTAAGAAAAATTTAAACTTTTAAAGTGGTAAAAATACTAAAAGCACAATCATCTGATACATACTGTATGTAAAAAAGACTGGTCAGGAAGCGACTTCCCGGCCAACCTTTAACATGTTCTAATCCAGCCCAGACCCTACTACGCCCGCACTTTATAAACCGCCTTAATAAAGCCTCCAAACACATCGTGACTAAATGTAAATCCTTTCTGGAGATAAAACTGAAGCGCCGCATCGTTGCCATTGGAAACATAGATGAAGATGACCTCCACATCGGCGAAGCTCTCCAGCCAGTCCATTGACATCTGAAACAGCTTGGAGCCTAACCCCAAGTCACGATATGGCTCACGTAAATATAAGTTGTTCAGGCAGCCCATCTTCGAGGGGATCTGCTCCCAGTCCGGGTAAAAGCCCAACACATCGCTTTTTCCTTCCACCGGAGCCCAGGCCGGAAACGCCCGCTTACTCGGATCGATTCGATCAATCGTTGAAAAGACATAGCCCACGGGATCCCCGTTGTCCTTAACGACAATTACCTGGCTTTCCAGCGCATTTTCATAGCTTCGTTTCATGCGGGTGTCGAAGTTCATCGTATCGAACGCCTCTGGAGCCATCGTGGCCATCGACTTTTGAAACGCCATAAGCTCGTTACACAACTCTCTGCACTGTTCAATGTTACCGTCGGTTACGACTTCAATCGTTATGTTTGGCAATTGGCTCACGTCTTCCCCTAATTTTAGTTGTATCATAACATAAAAGGCACCCGCCGCTTAATCTCCTCCGTCCGCATTTAAGCAAAGCAAAAAGCACTGACTCAAAAGTCAGTGCTTCAATCATTAATTCCATTCAAGCTTCGCTTCAACCAACAGCTTCTTGAGCGCTCTGACGGCAAGAACAAAGGCCCCTGGACCGCTAAACCCCTTGAACGCTTCCGCGGACGATAAATGCGGCTCCAGTGACAGGAATCCGCCAAAGCCTTGCTTCTTCAGCACGCTGATCAGCTCCTGAAGCTGCCCGTCTCCTTCGCCGGCAGGAACGACCTTCCGGCTTTCCATTAATGCATCCTTAATATGATAATAAGTAATGTAGGGCGCAAGCAGCGGATGAGCCTCTGTCATCGGACGCACACCGCACTGCACGAAATTGGCCGGATCAAACGCGCAGCGCAAATTCGGAGAATCACAACTCTGTACAATATCCAGGCACCGCTCGCTAATGTCTCCGTAGATATCCTTCTCATTTTCATGCAGCAATTGAACGCCTTCTTGCTCGGCCAAGGTGACCAACTGCTTCATGCGGCTCAGAACCTCATCACGATAAGCCGAAGGATCTTCGCCCTCCGGAAGGAAGAACGAGAAGAGGCGGATATTCGGTGCCCCGAAATACTTTGCCAGATAAATCGCACGTTTGAACTCCTCCAGGTGTGGCTCGAAGGAGTCCGTGATTTTAATCTTCCCGATGGGAGAGCCGATAGACGAGAGCTTAAAGCCGCGCGCATCCAGCCGTTCCTTCACCTTCGCAATTTCTTCATCCGTCAGTTTTAATACATTCTTACCCCATACCCCGCGAAATTCCAAGTGCGAAATGCCCTCGGAGGCCAGTACATCCAGCTGTACCTCCAAATCGGGAGATATTTCGTCTGCAAAAGCCGATAATGTTACCAAAGCTCTCCACTCCCGCTACTCTTGATTTATTGATAATCCTTCGCTTTTTTCACCAGCTCGTCATAAGCCGCCTCTGGGGTCATTTTGCCGAACAATACCTTCTCGCCGGTATCTTTATAGTCCTTCGAGGTGAAGTTGCTCCAGCCTTTGGCACCCGCATTAAAAGGCTGCGCGTCAGACGCCACATTTTTAATCAGCTCGCCCTGCTGCTTGTCCGCATCCGTAAAGCTAGGCGTTAAGTAGTCCAGCATCTTTTTCGACACAGGAACGCCCCGAGTCGTCGTAAGGAGATCCGCTGCGTCCTTCTCGTTGACGAACCAATCAATAAATTTCTTTGACTCTTCGATGTTTTTGGAATCAGCACTGATAGACCAGAACATCGAAGGCTTTAACCATCCGCCGGCTTGTGTCCCTTTAGGCGTTTTGACCAGCTGGTAGGCACCCGGCTTCAAGCCCTCATAGCCCGGGAAGATGGCAGCTAACGTTCTTCGGATCAGCACCGTGTCATTGTTCATCAAGTCCATTTTGGCATCGTATTCGATATCCGTCGTCGTGATTTCAGGAGGAGGAACGACGCCCTCTTTTCTCAACTCGGCATACTTCTTAATGAAGCTGAGCCATGTATCTTTATCAATATTGAATTTGCCGTCAGGTGTTACCGGATAGCCTTTGCCTTGGCTGACTTGATAGGAAGTATAGGTATCATAGTCGGCCGTAGCATCCATCAAGGCATACTTTTCTTTCGGAAGCTTCGCCTTCGCGTCCTTGCCGAATTGGAAATACTGCTCCCATGTCCAATCATTGCTCGGAGGTGTGAGACCGAGGTTGGCCACTGCCGTCTTGTTATACACCATGCCGTTAGCATTATTGCCCAGCGGGATGGCATAGAGCTTATCTTTATACTTCCCGGAATCCAAAAGGGATTTATCGATCTCCGCCGTATTGATGCCTTGGGAGAGATCGGCCAGCTGATTTCTTCCCGCATATTCCGACAGCCATTTCGGGTCCATTTGGATAATATCAGGCGCATTTTTAGCCGCCGCTTGCGTCGCCAGCTTATCCGCATACCCGTCAATCCCCGAGAATTCGGTTTCAAACGTCACATTTGGATGCTTCTTGCTGTACGCGTCAAGTGCTTTCAATGTTGCGTCATGTCTGGCTTGTGAGCCCCACCATACAATGCGTAGCTTTACAGGCTTATTATCCGACGCCGACGCCCCGGAAACCGAGCTGGCATTGCCTGCTTCACTTGGTTTATTGCCGCAGGCGGCCACGCTCAAGGCTAAGATCGTCGTCATCGACAGCATTCCGTATCTTCTCAGCTGCTTGTTCATTGGATGTTCCCCTTTATCTCTTGGAGTGAATTCACTTGCCTTTTCATTATAAAATGTCAGTGGGAAAAGCCAATGTGAGTAATGAACACATTTCTTTCACTATCGACCACAACCTACTTTTTTCCGAAATCGCTAGGGTTAACTCCATGATATTTTTTGAAAATCGAGCTAAAATACGGCACATTTTTATAGCCTACTTGTTCGGCAATTTCATAAATCATATATTTACCCTCAATTAGAAGCGCCTTAGCCTTCTCCATACGGACCCGAATCAAATAAGTCGTAAACGTCTCCCCTGAAGCCTTCTTGAAAATCTGATTCAAATAATTGCGGGAAAGATACAGCTGCTTGGACAGCCCCTCCAATGTAATCTCCTCCGCATAATGCTCATGCACGTATTGGATCATAAAATCCACTGCTTCCTTATGCCTGGAATTTTCATTCCAGCCGCGGCTGGAGGCAATGACGTGAATCTGCTCGGTTAACCACTGCCGCAGCGCTTCCACCGTAGTGATCTTGCCGATCTCCTGCGTCGGAGAATGCTCCGGAAACAGCTCATCCAGCACAATCCCGACCTTGTATAACGTATAGGACAGAATGGTCCATAGCTCAGAGCATAAATACTGAAGGTACGCCGGTGTAATGGTCGGCATGAGCTGCAGCTGCTGCAAGTAATCGTCAACAATGCGACGGATCGTCTCCTCCTTGGAGGATACGATGGCTTCAGCCAGCTCCTGATAAAATTTAATCGGACGGAGCGTAATTTCTGCCCCTTCCTGTACCAGCGATCGATCACGCTCTCCCTGCTCCGGAATCATCGACTGCTGCAGCAGATCCAAGAAGGCCTCTTCGGTCGAATCCGATAGGGACTGCCAATCTTTGATCCCGCCTAAACCGATTCGAGCCTGCAATTTGAGGTAGGTCCATACGCAATCCGTAATCCGCTGACCAATCAGACGAATTTGCTTCAGCGCTTCGTCTTCGGGCATTGCCGGGTCGATATGAAAGAGGACGGCTGCCTGATGGCTGTGAAGCTCGATCAATTCAGACGCTTCCCAGGCTTCCGCTAGTAGTTCGTGGATAATGTTCGACATCGCAAAACGGAATAGGTTCCAATCCGCTAACGAAAGATTGGAAATCCGATCCGTACGCATGATCTCAATCCCCATCAGAAGATGGCTCCGCTCCAACCAGACATGCTGCTCGGACTCCGCCATGTTTTCCAGCATCATCGTTTGATCCATAGTACCGGTCACGATCGATTTGAGCCATTCCTTTTGAACAAACGGCTCGTACATCCGAAGTCTACGCCTGACCTCCTCCTGCTCCAGCTGCTTCAGCTCTTTGGCTTCCAGCCCTCTAATGACTCGCTCCAGGACGGAGCGAAGCTCCTCCAGGGTCACCGGTTTGGAAAGATAGTCACTAACTTGAAGCCGCAGTGCTTGGCGTGCATATTGAAAATCCGAATAGCCGCTTAGAATAATC
Organism: Paenibacillus cremeus; assembly: GCF_007786445.1. Lineage (GTDB taxonomy): Bacteria > Bacillota > Bacilli > Paenibacillales > NBRC-103111 > Paenibacillus_G > Paenibacillus_G cremeus. The sequence continues at coordinate 133,114 of NZ_VNJI01000009.1, forward strand.
AACTCGCCGGCAAAGTCCTCTTCCCGAAGCTGCTCGATCATCTCTAGGCCGTTCATTACGGGCATATAAATATCCGTGATCACGATATCCGGCTTCGTTTCACGAATTTTTTGCAGTCCTTCCTCACCGTCCAACGCTTCCCCTACCCACTCTGCATCCAGCCCATCCCAATCAATGGACTTTTTCATCCCTTCCAGCACTTGAAAATCATCGTCAATAATTAGGATTTTCCACATGGAACCGCTCACCCACCTCTTGCTGATTTTCGATCTTCGGTACGAGGATCGTGACTCGGGTTCCTTCGCCTTCGCTGCTGGACATCTGAACCCCGTAAGGCTCTCCGAAATAAGCTTCGATCCGCTCTTTTACATTCCGTATGCCGTAGCCGCCCGTTTTTCTTGGCTTTTGCTTATCCCAATCCCGCCTCAGCCCTACGCCGTTATCGCAAATCTGGAATTCGACCTCTTGCTCCCGGAGACGCCCTGTAATGCGAATTTCCCCTGATTTTCGGCGGGCAAATCCGTGAATGATTGCATTCTCAACAAAAGGCTGCAGGGTTAGTCGGGGAATGTAAAGCCCCTTTAGCTCGTCGTCAATGGCTATTGAAAAGGATAGCCGTTCGCCCCAGCGGATGTTTTGAATTTGCAGATAACATTCGATGTGCGTGATTTCATCCGGAATCGTAATCATCGTCTCGCCGTTGGAAAGGCCAATGCGGAACATTTTTCCCATCAGCGAAAGAATTTTACTGATCTTCTCCTGACCCGAATCAATGGCGAGCCAGTTCAGCTGATCCAGCGTATTGTACAGAAAATGGGGGTTGATCATCGCCTGCAGCGCCTGAATTTCGGCCTCCCGCTGCCGTTTATGCTGGGCTTTCAATGAATGCAGCAGCTCCTCAATTCGCTCCATTTGCTTGCGGTAGCCGTTGAACAGACTCCCGAATTCATTCTGATAATCCTGGGGCAGGTCCATTCTACGGACGTGGGAAGGAATCCCTCCCATGGCCGATAGGAGCAATCGGATCGGTTGAGTAAACTGTCTGGATAACAAAAACGTGATGAACGCTGCGATTACAATCGCCGATAACCCGACAGACAATAAAATAAGCGCCAGTCGAACGCTACCATGAACAATGTTTTTCCACGGGGTCACTTCGACCAGCATCCAGTCGGAATGAGAGTTGCTCCAGACCATCAAAGCCTCCTCTCCTTCGGGCAAATGAATGGTTTCCGATTTATTGATACTTGTTTTGCTTTTCCCGATTTCCACTTCATTCAACACCGGTTGGCCAATGGACATAATCGTTTTGCCACCCGCATCAAGCAGTACTCTGTTCCTGCCATCCGTTTCGCCGCGAATCAAGCTTTCCATTTCTGCCCCTTTTACATTCAGCATCAACAATCCGTAATATTTCCCTGAGTTGCTGTATAATTTTCGGGCAAAGCTGATCACTGGGACCGCTCCGGAATTCGTTTGAATCGTATGCTTAGCTATCCATGCGAAGTCGTTATTTTGCACCTCGCTATACCAAGCCTCTTGCTTCGCCTGCAGAATATCGCCGAATTGAACCGGACCTTGGGCATCCGTCAAAATCGGGTGATCCATATAAAAATAAATCGATTGGATCATCGTGGTGCTATAACTGATGTTGGATAGCATCTTGAGCAAATCCTTTCTGCGGCGAAGCAGCTCAAACGGATCTTTCTCCAGCGGATCAAATCCAATTCGGTCAATATTTAAAGCCGCCGTCAGCGACACCTGCTCGATGGATTTAAGCTGGATGTCCAGCTGCTTGTTCAGCTCGTTGAGCAGCTCCTGCTGGTAGCTGGAGGTGACGCTCGCGAGCTCCCGAGAAGTTACGCTGTAGCTGACCCAGGTGAAAATCAGCAGCAGCAACGTAATAAACACCGCAAAGCTGCCGAAATAGAGGCGATCGATTCGCACTTTCTTAAATAAGTTTCGCATGCACGGTGCTCCCTCAAATGGCAAAAAGCCGCCTTGGTTATGCAGCTTTTTTTCGAAAATATTAGATTAATTAATCATTTCATTCTATCCCTTCACTGCACCCGAAGCAATCCCATCGACAAAATGGCGCTGTGCCATAAAAAACACAAGAATCGAAGGAATGATAGAGACTAGTGACATGGCCAGCAGCTCTCCCCACGGAAGCTTGGACTGGCTGTCGACGAACATTTTCAACGCAAGGCCCACCGTATACTTTTCTACGGAATTGATATACAGCAAGTGGCCGAAGAAGTCATCCCAGTTCCATAAGAAGCAGTAAATCGATACCGTAACCAATGCGGGCTTCGTTAAGGGTAGAATAATGCGCCAATAGATACCCAGCCAGCTGCAGCCGTCCATTTTGGCCGATTCATCGAGCTCTCTTGGAATCCCCCGAATAAATTGAATCAGCAGAAAAATAAAGAACGGACCGCCGTGGCCGCCGGCCAACGCATGCGGAACATAAAACGGCAAGTAGGAGTTGACCCAGCCGAACGCATTAAACATAATGTACTGCGGCACCAGCGTCACCTGACTCGGCAGCATCAACGTGACCATGAGAATGGAAAACCAGACATTTTTAAGCGGAAAATGCAGTCGGGCGAAGCCAAAGGCCACCAAGCTGCAGGAAAGCACCGAAGTAATCAGTACCCCCAGAATGAGCTCGAACGTGTTGATGTAAAAATGCGTGAACGAATATTTTGGAAGGGCCACCCAGCCTTCGGTAAAGTTGCTCCATAGCCAATGTGTCGGAAAGAGCGCCGGCGAGCTCATCTCGGCATTTGATTTAAACGCTGCGCCCACCCACCACAAAAGGGGGTAGATCATCACCAGACTGAACACGGACAAAAATAAATGAGAGCGAAAAGAACCGCGCGCCGTCATATTCATTTTTTTCTCCCCCCTTCGTTCTCGTAAAATACCCAGTACTTCGATGAGGCAAAAATCAATGCGGTAGCGATAGCGATAATCACCAGAAGAATCCAGGCCAACGCCGAGGCATAGCCCATTTCATACCTTGAAAATCCGCGATCGTATAAATATAAAGCATACATATAAGTGGAGTTGACTGGTCCGCCCTTGGTAATAATGAAGGCCTGCGTAAACATTTGAAAGGAACCGATCACCTGCAGCACCAGGTTAAAGAGCAGTACCGGGGAGAGCATAGGTAGCGTAATGCTAAAAAACTGTCTCAGCTTCGACGCTCCGTCCACCGAAGAGGCTTCATATAATTCAGCCGAGATTTGCTTTAGCCCCGCGAGGAAAATGACCATTGATGAGCCGAACTGCCATGCCACCAGCAATATTAATGTGCCAAGCGCCGTGCTCGGATCGCTGACCCAGCTCGTGCCCTTAATGCCGAACACACTCAGAAACCGATTGATAAACCCATCTATACCGAAAATATTCTTCCACAAAATCGCTACAGCAATGCTGCTTCCGATGAGCGAGGGCAAATAAATAAATGTTCGGTAAAAGGAGATCCCTTTCATTTTCTTATTGAGCAGGATCGCTACCATCAACGCGCTGAACAATTTGATCGGCACGGAAAGGACCACGAACAGAAGCGTCACCTTAAGTGATTGGCGAAACATGTCGTCATCCGCAAAAATGCGCTCATAATTTCTTACCCCAATCCATTGTGGGGCTTCGAGCAGCGTAAATTTCGTAAACGAGTAATAAGCCGATTGAAGCATGGGCCACATGGTTAAAAGCAGCAGTCCGAGCAGCCAAGGGGAAATGAACAAATACCCCGCGATGGATTCATAATGGGATTTCAGCTTCAGCTTGAGTGTTGAAGCTTGATTCGAAGCATAAGATTTTTCGGGAAGCGTTGTGGAGGCGGTTTTCATAGCTGTCACCTTTCATTCAAAATAACTTATAAGCCTAGTATAAAAGAGAAGGCATACCAGTAAAATGAGAGGATCGAACACTTCTTTTTCACAATTGAACACTTTTGGATAAAAAAAAGCCTGCCACGTTTCGCGGCAAAGCTCCTTTAGGTAAGGTGAATTTTCTAGGTATTAGGGGCGGTTTCGGGCATTTTATGATTCATAATCGGAAGCATCGTCAACGCGCCCAGCAAGAATAAGACTCCGGCACCGGCGTAAATCGAGACGATTGGAAATGCGGCCTTCAATGTACCGGCAAAAGACATAGAAACGACCATCATGCCCATAAACATCGGATTGAGCACGCCGTTCACGCGGCCGACGATGGATTCATCGGACCATTTGAGAATCATAGTGCTGATCCCGATGTGGATGCAAGGGAAGATCAACCCGTTAACAAACTGCACGACTAAGGTCAGCCCTACATTGGTAGAATAACCAACGATCACGGTACAAACCGCACCTACAACCATACCAAAAGCGAGCAGCAGCTGAGGAGGGATCTTCTTAGCGAACATTGCGACCAGGCCGCCGCCGATCAGCATCGCTGCCCCGTTGACCATCAGGATATACTGCAAGAACGCCTCCGGCTTGCCCAGACGTTCCGTCACGATAAACAATCCCAGGGATTGAGCGATACCCACCGCAAGACCCGCCAGCGTAAAGGCCGCACCCAGCATGCGAAGCACCGGGCTATCCCATACATAGCGGAAGCCTTCGGCCAGCTCTTTTCGGAATTGCCCTTTGCCCTGCGGCTTCTGAGCTTGCTCTTGATCCGGAGGCAGCTTGACGAGCACCGCGGCGGACAACAGGAAGGCCACGCCCATCACAGCAATAGAGAGCTCCAATCCGAAGCGGCTGTAGACAAACGTTCCCAGCATCGGCCCGAGCACCATAAAGATCGCCATCATCGACTGAAACAGCGCCATCCCTTGCTGCATCAGCTCCCCTGGTACATGCTGCTTAAACAAACGCATGCCCGACGGCTGAGAAAACTGGGACAAAATCGCCGAAACAAAGGTGACGAGAAACACTGCTTGCCATGCCCCGAAATGAATCGTAAGCAGCACCACAAAGACCGAAACGGCTGACAACAGCTCACAAATGACCATCGTCCGCTTCGGCTTCCACCGATCGGCAAACGTACCTCCAATAAACGAAAAAACAAAGATCGGCGCAAACTCCGCCACACTGATTAAAGATATGGCATAAGGATCATTCCCTGTTTTATTTGCGACGTACAGCAGAATCGCGAAATTCCGCACCCAAATTCCGATCTGCACGAGCACATTGGACAACAAAATCGTTTGCAAAAACCGATTGCTCCAAATGCCTGGAGATCGCACTTCTTGCACTTCTTGATTCGATACAGCCAAAACCATCAAGCTCCTTTCTTCTGGTACTACTGCAAGTTCCGCCCTCCATTGTAACAGTATATACACCAAAAGGAACTGGTTTTAAATAACTATAATTAAAAACGCCCTCCACGTTATACTAACGATTTTCGTCTTGCTTTGGTTACATACATTTGTCGATCGGCGATGTTCAGTAACGCATCCAGCGTTTCAGCGTCATGCGGGTATGTAGCGGTCCCAATCGAAACAGAAACATCCATGTTGAGCTGTCCCGATAAGGCTTTTAAAGCGTCTTGAATTCGTTCTATGATAACTCCACTCGTTCCATCGGAGAATGGAGAAATGATCAGAAATTCATCGCCCGCCCAACGCGCAACAATTTCATTTTTAGTCGTACTCGACATAAAAACTTTAGCCATGTATTGGAGCACCCGATCTCCCATTTCATGTCCATACGTATCATTAATCATTTTAAAGTGGTCTACATCCATCAGAAATAAAATTAAATTCCCATTTCGCTTATCCATTTGTGCCATGATTTTGGGGAACATTTCTATGACAAATCTCCGGTTGTAAATCTCCGTCAAAATATCTTTTTCAGCATAAAATTTGACCTTATCATATTGGCCGCCCAGCCACCAGCAAACGAGCATTGCTATAATCCCTAAAAAAGGGATGCTCTCCAAAGGGTAATTGTAATAGAGATTACCATAAATCCTCATAATCCCGATCAACACCACGACAACCACCGTAATCACGATTCTTCCTGTATATTTCATGGTTAAACTCCACTCTGTAGGGAATCTATCGAACGAATACAGCACCACATACCAATATATTACAACACTTTAGGTCCAAATACCTAGAAAATTAATACAACCTGATGAATCATCGCCGCGGCACATTGATTCTCCACTGATACCGAATCGCCAAAATACGAAGGACAGTTACGACTACTACAACAACAGTAAACTGCATCGAATTGGTCCAATCGAGCCACACACAGAGCCCGCAAAGTAACGTTAATACGGCATGAATCTCTTCTTTTAGTGCGAGCGGCTTGCGTCCGGCCAAGAGATCCCGAATCATCCCCCCACCCAGACCAGTGAACATACCGGATATAAGGATCACGCCTAATTGATCATAAGTATGATACGCCGATAATGCGCCTTGTAACGCGAAAGAAGCTAGTCCGATGGAATCAAATATCACTCCCCATTTTTTCCAATGATAAGTCCAGCGCTGCGGTAACAAAATAATCAGAGTCAGAGTCACAAGGACAATCGTAATCGCCGATGGATCCCAAACCGCGGATACTGGAGCCCCAATGATCAGGTTCCTCACCACCGCTCCTCCAAAAGAAGTGGTTAAGCCAAGCACAAAGACCCCTGCAAACGAATATCCCGCTTCAAGGGCGATAAAAGCACCGGTTGTTGCATAAGCCATAATTCCGAGGACATGCAATACCATCCAAGACATCTGGGTTCCTCCATGTGGTTTTGTTGGTTGATAAAAATAAAAAAACTCCTCCCTAAGGTTACCAACCGAAAACTCGGTCCGTAATCTTAAAGAGGAGTAGTAAGTTAGCAATCGATACTAAGCTACCATTCCGTTAAGTTCCTCTTCATCCTACCTCAATTTCGCCGCGACTACAATCGATAAATTTTGACACACTAATTAGAAAACGACGGGAATCAGGTCTAGATGAAAAAGGAAACCCACTTCAACGATCTCATACGAAAAGTAAGAAAGGACCTCTTCGGCAAAGGTCCCGAACGGATCCAGACAGAATTTGTCGGAAATAAAGCCATCACGATGCTGTACGGCAATCTGACCCCCACCGAAAAATTTATTTGCCGAACCCCGGAAGGAAAAGAAATGGTTCATACCGCACGCACCAGGATGATTCAGGAGGTTTACTCGAACCAAGTCCCTGACGGCATGGAAGCACTCGCCGGCTCGAAACTGGTTTACTTATTTTCCGATATTGATATCGATCACGATGTGGCTGTTTCGGTGTTTGTTTTTGAGGATGTCATTCCACATTAAACATTAACTAAAGCACTTTACACAATCTGGCAACTGGAACAGGATCAACCAGAATATAAAAGCATGAAAGATAAGACACCATCTTAGCCGCTGGTGTCTTATCTTTATGGTGACGCCACGCTCGCCCTAATTGACGACGCTCGGCCCAAGGAAATCCATACGGCAGGTATGGCGGACAGCTGCAGCCACTGACTCAAGGCTGTTGTTTTACCGTACCCCCGGGAGCCGTTACGGATGTAAGTTTGATCTTTAATCCTTTATTTAATAGCTCGGTGATCGCCGCTCGCTCAATCAGGTCATCGCGCCGCGTTTGCGGGATATGAAGTTTTACGGAGTGGAAATAGAATCTATACATGGAGGTTGGAAGAAAAGGCTCGGTAAAAATGTTCTGACACTGTTGGCAGATGCTAAAAAAGATCCAATAGTAACACGGCCTTAGAAACCACAACTTAGTAAGAAAACAAAAAAAGGATGCCCTCAGCGGACATCCCTTTCTGATAAACCTTATGGAGACGAGGGGAGTCGAACCCCTGTCCGAAGATAACGCCACACAGGCTTCTACGGGTGTAGTCACAGTTTTGATGTCACCCGAGCATCGCCCCGTAACCGGCTATGCGTTGGGTCAGCCTGATTGTCTTCTTCAGCTAGCCGCAGGCGGAGACTAGACAGCGTATCCCACTAAGGTTGGGCCCCTATCCCGGTACATGGGCGATACAGAGTAGGAGCTAGCTCACAGGTTATTAAGCTGCGAAAGCTAAGTTGTTGTTTTGTTTGCCATTTAATAGGCTTTAGCGTTGATGAAGCGGACGCGGCCCCGCTACCCGCAACCCATGCTCGAACTATCCCCGTCGAATCCAAGAACGTCCCCGCATAGGCGGGTCCCTGTAGAAGGGAACCCGAAAATAGAAAAAGTTATGGCAAAAAACTTATCTGCTAGTAAAGCATGGCGAGTACAAAACCTAATGGCTAATGGCTTGCTTCTCTGATGCCCTTTCAGTATAACACATTCACGACCAAAAGGTAGCATGACTTAATGGAAGCTATACCAGAGGATTGTCACTGCTGGCGATTCCTACCGAGCGACCTTCTGTTTCTCGCGAAGTGCCCGCTGGATGTCTCGCTGAGCATCACGTTTGGCCGCGGTATCGCGCTTGTCGTACTGCTTCTTCCCTTTGCCGAGGCCGATCAGCAGCTTCGCAAAGCCGTTTCGGATATAAATCTTCAGCGGCACGATGGTGTAGCCTTCCTGCTTGGCCAGTCCGAGCAGCTTGTTGATCTCAACCTTCTTGAGGAGGAGCTTGCGTGCCCGCGTCGGATCACTGGGATTAAACCGATTGCCCTGCTCGAACGGACTGATATGCATGTTATGAATAAAAGCTTCCCCATTGCGAATCAGAGCAAATGCATCGCCGATGTTGGCCTTGCCGTTACGCAGCGATTTGATCTCTGTACCGGTCAGCACCAATCCACATTCATACGTATCCTCGATAAAATAATCATGCGATGCCTTCTTGTTCTGTGCAAGAACCTTATTGTCACTCTTCTTGCTCATCTCGCGGACTCCTCCTTCCTTGCCTCAATCAAAAAAGATCAACAAAAACAAGGGATAGAGTCTATTGTATCAAACTCTATCCCTTGAAATCAAGCGAGGCTACCGCTTGATAACCTTCTTCCGCTTCTTCTTCGGCCGCCCGCCGCCGAAGCCGGAGCCGCTGCTGCCGCCGCTAGCGCCGGCGGCAGATTCCAGGGCGCGCACCTTGGCCGCGCCCGGACCCTTACCGCGGCCGCTCGGCCCACTGCCGCCCGCGCCGCCTTTACCCCCACGCGCGCGGTCGCCCCGAGGCCCGCCGCGCGCGCCAGCACCACCAGCAGCGGGCCGTCCGGCCCCGCCGCCATCTCGCGCTCCGCGGCGGTCGCCGCGGCCAGCCTGCTTGTTCTTGCGCACCGCGCCAAGAACATCGACCAGGCTGGCCCGCTGCGGCCGCGGCTTCATGTCGACCATCTCGAAGTCGATGGTCTTCTCGTCCATATTCACGCGCGCCACGCGCACCTTCACTTCATCGCCAAGGCGATAAATTTTGGAGGTGCGCTCCCCGATCAGCGCGTGCTGCGCTTCGTGGAAGTGGTAGTAGTCGTCCGTCAGGTCGGACAGACGAATGAGCCCTTCCACGGTATTGCCCAGCTCCACGAACATCCCGAAGCTCGTGACGCTGCTGATCAGACCGTCGAATTCCTCCCCGACCTTGTCGAGCATGAATTCGGCCTTCTTCAGCGCCTCGGTCTCCCGCTCCGCATCCACCGCGACACGCTCTCGGTCAGACGACTGCTTCGCAATATCGTCCATCCGGGAGGTCAAATACTCGTGCCGGGCATCGCTCAGCGTCCCTTCTTCCAGCACCTCGCGAATAACGCGGTGGATAATCAGGTCCGGGTAGCGGCGAATCGGCGACGTGAAGTGCGAATAATACTCTGCTGCCAAGCCGTAATGGCCGAGACTCTGGGAATCGTACACCGCCTTCTTCATCGATCGGAGCATGACCGTGCTGATAACTGTTTCTTCCTTTTTGCCCCGAATCTCTTCAAGCAGCGTCTGCAGCGCACGAGGATGCACGGTATTCCCTTTGCCGCGCACGACATAGCCGAAGTTCGTGATGAACTCCATGAAATGCTGCAGCTTCTCCATATCCGGATCCTCATGCACCCGGTACAGGAACGGCACCTTCAGCCAGTGGAAATGCTCTGCCACTGTCTCGTTCGCCGCCAGCATGAATTCCTCAATAATCATCTCGGCAATCGTCCGGTCCCGTTTGATGATATCCGTCGGCTTGCCGGTCTCATCGACCAGAATCTTGGATTCCATAAAGTCAAAATCAATCGCACCGCGCTTCATCCGCTTCGAACGAAGCTTCATGGCGAGCTCTTCCATAAGCTTGAAATCGTCCAGTAAATAAGCATACTTCTCAACAATGTCAGGCTCCGCCTCGCCGGTCAGCAGCAGACGGACATTTTTATACGTCATCCGTTCACTCGTCTTGATCACCGAGGTAAAAATATCGTGGCGTACCACGTTCATCTGCGCGTCAAATTCCATCTCACAGGACATCGTCAGCCGGTCTACCTGTGGATTGAGCGAGCAAATCCCGTTCGACAGCCTATGCGGCAGCATCGGAATAACCCGATCCACCAAGTACACGCTGCAGCCCCGGTTATAGGCCTCTTGATCCAGCGCCGAATCCTCACGCACATAATAGCTAACATCCGCGATATGCACACCGAGCACATAGTGGCCGTTCGGCAGCCGCTTCACGTGCACCGCATCGTCCAAGTCTTTGGCGTCCTCGCCGTCGATTGTCACGATCCGTTCCCCACGCAGGTCCCGCCGTCCCTTCAGCTCATCCGGGTGAATGACCTCCGGAGCCTCCGACGCCTCCTCCATCACATCGTCAGGGAAGCTTTCCGGCAGCCCATGCTTGCGGATAATGGACAAAATATCGACACCCGGATCATTTTTATGACCCAAAATTTCAACAACTTCCCCTTGCGCCGCGGCACGGCCTTCCGGGTACGAGACGATTTTGACGACGACCTTATGCCCATCCATCGCCCCGTTAAAGGACCCCTTCGGGATAAAAATATCCCGCACCACCCGCTTATCATCCGGGATAACAAAGGCATACTCCTCATGGGACTGGAACAGCCCGACAATCTCGGTATTGCTGCGTGATACGACCCGTACGACCTCGCCTTCCATTCGGCCGCCGGACGGGCTTTTCGAATTAATGCGGATCAGCACAATATCCCCGTTCATGGCCGTCCCCATATCATTCGCGTGAATATATACATCAGGATGGTCGCGGTCATCGGGAATGAGAAATCCGAAGCCCTTCGCATGCGCCTGCAGCTTGCCCCTCAAGAGATCCATCCGTTCCGGGACCCCATACCGGTCATTGCGTGTGCGCAGAATCAACCCTTCATTTTCTAACGCATTGAGCAGCTTCAAGAACTCCTTAAAATCCTGCGCGCTCTCCAGTTCAAAATGCTTTTCCAACTCTTGATACGTCATCGGCTTATACGCCGTTTCTTTCATAAATTCAATTAACGCTTCGCGTGTGATCATCAATGTCACCTGCCTCTTCTACTATAGTATATGGTACTTCACTCACCGCCGCCTGTTTCCATGCCCCCAATTGCGTAACGGTTTCAATAAATTGGTGAATATCTTCGTATACCTGCGCCCATTCTTCTTCCAGCAAAATGGAATGCGAAGTACGCGAATAATACGTCACCTGCCGCAAAGGGGATGCTACCTTCGAGTAGATATAGTCTGCGCTCCGTCTGGGTATGACCAGATTGTCACGCTCGCCCTGCCCGATAAAGATAGGTACCCTCACTTGATCCAGGCTTGATTTCACCAGCTTCAGCAGCTTGCGCAGATGGACTACGCACGGCACTGGAGCCCTGTCATATGTACAAGCCTCTTCAATGATATGAGCGGCTACCGTTGGTTTTTTATCTACATATTTAATAAAATACTGCGCGAGCACAGCAAGAACGGTCTTCCAGGTGGTAAAAAAAATGGGTGCAGACAACGTCACCACCCCGCTGAGCATGCGTTCCATGGACAGCTTCAAGGCAAGCAGCCCGCCCATCGAGTGCCCAATGGCAAAAATGCGCTTCTTTTCCTTATTCCGAATGTCATCATAGCTCTTCAGCACGGCGTTATGCCAATCGTCCCAGCCCGTCTTGATCATATCCTCCGGCGTCGTTCCATGCCCCGGCAGCAAAATCCCCCGCACCGTGTAGCCCAAATCGTTCATAAAATAGCCTATACGGCGAAATTCGGATGGAGATCCGGTGAAGCCGTGAATCATCAGCAGCTCCGTTAATGCGCGGTCCCCGTGTCCATGAAGAATAAAAGGCTCTGGAGTTCTATAGATCCGTGTCATCCGCCCGCCTCCATTCCGGCATAAAAGAAAAAACAGCAGGAGTATCTTTCCCCTGCTGTCCTCGTTTTATGTTTAAGCGGATTTTACAAAGAAAGCCACAACCAAAGACAAAATAAAGAACACAGCGGCAAGACCCATCGTCAGACGGGACAAGAACAGCTCTAAACCGCGTGCCTTCTGCTTACCGAACAGATGCTCTGCGCCGCCGGAGATGGCACCGGATAAGCCTGCGCTTTTCCCTGGCTGCAGCAACACTGCTGCAATCAAGCCCAGCGAAGCGATCACCAGTATAATCTTCAATGCGATTTCCATGATTCCACCTCCTGCAAGTTCGTTGCAACTGCTCGTCCGACATCAGGTCGGCAGCTGTCAACATGTGGCCTATTAGTCCTGAAAATAGACAGCATTTGTATTATATCACAGAAAAATAAAACTGACAAATCACGAAGATGATCTGTCAGCTATTCATACTGTACCCTCTGCCCTTCGGGGCGTCTGGATTTTTTTCTCCCGCCGATAAAATGCTTCAACGCCCGCGCCGCGCACCATAGAGAGAACAGCGTGAAGAACAGCGCCCACCCAATGGCCGGAACCGGCGTGACATGACTCAGGTTCGTGGCATCGCCTGCTTTGGCCGGATCATCCCACGCATACAGAATGAGCGAGAACGGACCGAAGACCGACTCTTCAAGCGTCAAGAAGGCTAACAGCATATAGTAGATATCCATCAACCATCGCGGCATAAAGGAAAGCATGATGACATTCAAAATCACGAAGCCGATCAGCCACATCATGCCGAACTCGTTACGCACAAACAGCACTAGCGCCAAAATTGCAATGATGGTCATGATCTGCAAGCCGAGCCGCTGCCGTTCCTTAGCCCACTGCCGGAACATAAATAACGCAAACAAAGAAGCGGTCATGTACCCTGCCAGTGCAATCGGGATGAGGCTCCAGCCCTTCGTTACCTGCGAGTACGTTACCCCGCTGTGGTTAGCGAACAGCTCAATGGACCTCACTTTGCCCGACAGCAGCAGGGTCACCACCGCATGGCCAAACTCGTGGATCAATGTATCGAGATTGCGAAAAAAATCATGGAAGGGAATCAAATGCGTAAGAAAAGCCGACACGATCAGAAACAGGATTGTTCTTATCATCCGATTCCCTCCGGGAGTGTTATACGTGTCTTGCGGTTCGTCCGAAACATTGGCTGCGGGTCAGCAGTATCTGCTTTCGGCCACTCTTGAAAACGGGTTCTCAATCAATTTACCTGGTCGGTAACAACCCGTTTTCAAAGGCGGCACGTAAACTCTTCAGCAGATACTCTGCCCTCCGCCACCATCGGACGAAAAGCAATTGTGTATAACTAATAATTAAAAAAACAATTACTTAAGGTTCTTTAAGTTGTAAAACGCAGCTTTGCCGCCGTATTGAGCCACGTTAGCCAATTGATCTTCAATGCGGAGCAATTGGTTGTACTTCGCTACGCGGTCTGTACGGGAAGGAGCACCGGTCTTGATTTGGCCGGCATTTGTTGCTACCGCGATGTCAGCAATGGTGCTGTCTTCGCTCTCACCGGAACGGTGGGAGATAACCGCTGTGTAGCCTGCGCGCTTCGCCATTTCGATCGCGTCGAAAGTTTCAGTCAACGTACCGATTTGGTTAACTTTAACCAAGATGGAGTTACCGATGCCTTGCTCGATACCGGTGGACAAACGGCTAGTGTTTGTTACGAACAAGTCGTCACCAACCAATTGGACTTTGCTGCCCAATTTTTCTGTCAGCAGCTTCCAGCCATCCCAGTCATCTTCGGAGCAGCCATCTTCGATGGAGATGATCGGATATTTTTCTACCCATGCAGCCAAGAAGTCAACCCACTCAGCGGATGTGAAGGATTTGCCTTCGCCTTCGAGGTGATATTTGCCGTCTTTGAAGAACTCGGTGGACGCTACGTCCATACCCAGGAACACGTCAACGCCTGGCTTGTAGCCTGCGCGCTCAATGGCAGTAATGATCGTTTGGATCGCTGCTTCGTTGGAGCTCAGGTTCGGAGCAAATCCGCCTTCGTCGCCAACTGCTGTGTTCAAGCCTTGATCTTTCAATACAGCCTTGAGGCTGTGGAAAATTTCAGCGCCTGTGCGAAGTGCTTCTTTAAAGGAAGGAGCGCCTACCGGCAAAACCATGAATTCTTGCACGTCTACGTTGTTATCCGCATGCGCACCGCCGTTGATGATGTTCATCATTGGAACCGGCAGCGTTTTGGAGTTGAATCCGCCCAGGTATACGTACAGAGGTACGTCCAGAGCTTCGGAAGCTGCGCGAGCAACGGCCATGGATACAGCCAGAATTGCGTTCGCACCCAATTTACCTTTGTTAGGCGTGCCGTCGAGCTCGATCATGCGCTTGTCGATGCCGACTTGGTCCAATGCGTTCATGCCGATGATTTCCGGAGCGATGATATCGTTCACGTTCTCAACAGCCTTCAGAACCCCTTTACCGAGGTAACGGGATTTGTCACCGTCACGAAGCTCAACCGCTTCATGGGCACCTGTGGAGGCGCCGGATGGAACGATCGCGCGGCCGCGAGCGCCGGATTCCAGATATACTTCCACTTCTACCGTCGGGTTACCGCGGGAGTCGAGAACTTCACGAGCATACACGTTAGAGATAATTGTCATAGCTTGAACACTCCTTATCTTAATATGTGGTTGAAAATAGAGTTATGCGCCTACGCGCGTCCTGCCAGCAAAGATTTGCCGGTCATTTCTGCCGGTTGTGCAACGCCGAGCAGCTCGAGCATCGTTGGTGCAATATCTGCCAAAATGCCATCGTTTCTTAGTGTAGCATGTTTGCTGGTCAGAATAAAAGGCACCGGGTTGGTCGTATGCGCCGTGTTGCGCGTACCGTCCGGATTCGTCACCACATCGGCATTGCCGTGATCCGCTGTGATAAGCACGACGCCGTTTTTTGCCAGAACAGCTTCCACGACTTTGCCGAGGCAATCGTCTGTCGCTTCGACCGCTTTGATCGTCGGCTCCAGCAAGCCGGAGTGACCGACCATGTCCGGATTTGCGAAGTTCAGGATGATCACATCCTGACGCTCAGCCTCGATTTCCTTCACCGCTGCTTCTGCCACTTCATACGCACTCATTTCCGGCTGAAGGTCGTAGGTAGCAACCTTCGGCGAGTTGATGAGAATGCGCGTTTCTCCCGGCAGCTCGACATCCCGGCCGCCGCTGAAGAAGAAGGTGACATGCGGATATTTCTCCGTCTCGGCAATACGCAGCTGCTTCAGATTGTTCTGAACCAGCACCTCGCCGAGCGTGTTATCCAGATTCTTCGGTTTATACGCTACGAAGCCGCCGACCGTTTCACTGAACAGTGTCAAGCAGACATAATACAGGTCCTGCGGCGCTTTCTCTCCACGTTCGAAGCCGCGAAAATCGCTGTTCGTGAACACTTGAGACAGCTGAATCGCACGGTCCGGACGGAAGTTGAAGAAGATGACCGCGTCGCCGGATTCCACCAGACCCACTGGCGAACCGTCAGGCTTCACGATGACCGTCGGCATGACGAACTCGTCGAACACCGAGCGCTCGTACGATTCCTTGATGGCGCCCATTGGATCCTCGAACTTCGGTCCTTCGCCATATACCATCGCACGGTACGATTTCTCGGTACGCTCCCAACGCTTGTCACGGTCCATCGCGTAGTAGCGGCCTTGTACCGTAGCAATCCGTCCAACGCCGATCTCGGCGATCTTCGATTGCAGCTCATCCATGTACTTCACAGCGCTATCCGGTGCTACGTCGCGGCCATCCAAGAACGCGTGGATGTACACTTCTTCGAACTGTTCCTTTTTGCAAACTTCCAGCAAGGCGAACAAGTGAGCAATATGGCTATGTACACCGCCGTCGGACAGCAGTCCGTACAAATGCAGCTTCTTGCCGTTGTCCTTCGCATGGCGTATTGCGCCGAGGATGGTTTCATTTTCAAAAAATTCGCCTTCGCGAATTGACTTCGAGATCCGGGTCAAATCTTGGTATACGGTCCGGCCGGCGCCGATGTTCAGATGGCCCACTTCCGAATTGCCCATTTGCCCTTCCGGCAGCCCGACGGCTTCACCGCATGCGACGAGCGTCGTATGCGGATATTCCGCCCAGTACCGGTCGTAGTTCGGTTTCTTCGCCTGCGCTACCGCGTTGCCTTGGAGATCGCCGCGCAGCCCGAATCCATCGAGAATAATGAGTGCTACCGGTTTTGGTCTGGACATCTTACTTGGCCCCCTCAACAAGTGCAATGTAGGATGCCGGCTCCAAGCTGGCGCCGCCTACCAACGCACCGTCGATGTCAGGCTGCTGCATGTACTCGCCGATGTTGTTCGGCTTTACGCTGCCGCCGTACTGAATGCGCACGGCCTCTGCTGTTCCGGCGCCGTACAGCCCCGAGATCAGCTCACGGATGTAGCTGATCACTTCGTTGGCATCGTCCGCTGTCGAGGACTTGCCAGTACCGATCGCCCAGATAGGCTCATAGGCGATAACCACTTGTGCCGCTTGCTCTGCGCTCAGGCCGGCAAAAGCCGCTTCCGTTTGCACTTTGCAAACGTCCTTCGTCTGTCCTGCTTCGCGCTCTTCGAGCTTCTCGCCGACACAAACGATCGGAGTCAAGCCGTGCTTGAACGAAGCAATGACCTTTTTATTCACGGACTCATCCGTTTCCGCAAAATAAGCGCGGCGCTCGGAATGCCCGATAATGACATAATCTACACCAAGATCCTTCAGCATCATGCCGCTGATCTCGCCTGTGAATGCTCCGTTATCTTCCCAATGCAGGTTTTGTGCGCCTACTTTGAGGGAAGTCCCTTTCACGGCTTCTACCAGGGCAGGAAGATTGGTGAACGGAGCGCAAATCACGCTATCCACGCCGTCTACTTCCGCTTTGCCTTTCACTTCGTTCACGAAGGATACAGCTTCCTGTACCGTTTTGAACATTTTCCAGTTGCCTGCAATAATCGGTTTCCGCATCTTAGCTGCCTCCTATTTATCGTTTAAGGCTACAACGCCCGGAAGTGCCTTGCCTTCCATAAACTCCAAGGAAGCGCCGCCGCCTGTAGAGATATGGTCCATTTTGTCCGCCAGATGGAATTTCTCCACCGCTGCAGCCGAATCGCCGCCGCCGATAACGGTGTAGCCTTCGGTTTCTGCACAAGCCTGAGCTACCGCTTTCGTTCCGTTCAGGTAAGGCTCCAGCTCGAATACGCCCATCGGTCCGTTCCAAACGATCAGCTTGGAGCTCTTAATGACGTCAGCGTAAATCGCGCGTGTTTTAGGTCCGATATCGAACGCTTCCCAGTCCGCAGGAATTTCTTCTACCGGCACTTCTTTTGTATTAGCCGTGTTGCTGAAGGCATCGCCAATGACGCAGTCTACCGGCAAAAGGAAGTTGACGCCTTTTTCTTTCGCCTTGCGTTCGAATTCTTTCACGAGCTCCAAACGGTCGTTATCAACGAGCGATTTGCCGATTTCCAGCCCTCTAGCTTTAAAGAACGTGTAGGACAAGCCTCCGCCGATGATGATATTGTCCGCGATTTCGATCAGCTTCTCGATAACTGCGATTTTATCTTTAACCTTCGATCCGCCGACGATGGCCGTGAACGGACGGTCCGGATTGTTGAGCGCTTTGCCCAAAACGTCCAGCTCTTTCTCCATCAAAAGACCGGAGACGGCCGGCAAATGATGCGCGATACCTTCTGTAGACGCGTGAGCACGGTGAGCCGCACCAAAGGCGTCGTTGACATACAGGTCAGCCAGCTCAGCAAAAGCTTGGGCCAACGCCGCATCGTTATTCTCTTCGCCTTCGTAGAAGCGCACGTTTTCAAGCAGCAGTACATCGCCGTCATTCAGTGCAGCGACTTGTGCTTTAACTGCTTCGCCAATCGCTTCGTTAGCTTTCACTACCGGCTTGCCGAGCAGCTCAGACAAACGAGCAGCTACAGGAGTCAAACGCAGCTCTTCAACCACTTGACCCTTCGGACGGCCCAAATGGCTCGCCAGAATAACCTTAGCTCCACGCTCGGTTAAGTATTTGATCGTTGGGATGGTTTCGCGAATTCGGGTATCGTCTGTAATTTGGCCGTTCTCGAGCGGTACATTAAAGTCCACCCGTACAAATACTCTTTTGCCGCTTACTTCTACGTCACGTACGCTTTTCTTGTTCATCTCCGTCGCCTCCTAAGCCCTATGTCTTTCTCTTTTCTACACACAAAAAAATGTGGAAATGACGTTTTGTCCTCGGCTGATTCGCTAAATAGCGAACGGGGTGTGCTGTAGAGCGTCAGCGAGCTGCCTTTGAATTCGGATGATTACCTTAAAAACAATTCAAACCATCCGAATTCAAGAGCAACCGAAAGCACACTCCCCTTCGCGGTAAAACAGCGTATAGCCTAGGACAACCTTGTCATTGCCACAATTTCATCAATTACAGACCTTTGCTAGCGATAAACGAAACCAGATCTACAACGCGGTTGGAATAGCCCCACTCGTTGTCGTACCAGGAAACGACTTTAACCATGTTGTCGCCTACTACCATCGTGGACAGAGCGTCGATCGTGGAGGAAGCTGGATCACCGTTATAGTCGCTGGATACAAGCGGCTCTTCGGAGTAGTTCAGGATGCCTTTGAGTGCGCCGTTAGAAGCGTCTCTCAGAGCTGCATTCACTTCGTCCACCGTTACGTTCACTTTCAGCTCGACAACAAGGTCGGTTACGGAAACGTTCGGAGTCGGTACGCGGAAAGAACCACCGTTAAGCAACCCTTTCAGCTCAGGCAATACGAGAGAAACGGCTTTAGCAGCGCCAGTCGTGGACGGAATGATGTTTTCCGCAGCGGCACGGGCACGGCGCAGATCTTTGTGAGGCAGGTCAAGAACGGATTGATCGTTAGTGTAGGAGTGGATGGTGGACATCATCCCTTTAACGATACCGAACTTGTCGTTCAATACTTTGGCGAAAGGAGCCAAGCAGTTAGTCGTACAAGAAGCGTTCGAGATAACGGTATGAGCAGCTGGATCATACTTGTCTTCGTTTACGCCCATAACGATAGTGATGTCTTCGTTCGTAGCTGGAGCGGAGATGATAACCTTCTTCGCGCCGCCTTTGAGGTGAAGCTCAGCTTTTTCTTTCGCTGTGAAGATACCTGTGGACTCAACAACGATTTCTACGCCGTTAGCGCCCCAAGGAAGGTTCTCAGGGTTGCGCTCAGCGAATACTTTAACCGCTTTGCCGTTAACGATCAGTGCGCCTTCAGTAGCTTCTACTGTAGCGTTCAATTTGCCGTGGGTAGTGTCATATTTCAGCAGGTGAGCCAGGGTGTTTACGTCAGTCAAGTCGTTGATAGCCACAACTTCAACTGCTGGGTTGTTCAGCGCTGCGCGGAATACGTTACGACCAATACGTCCAAAACCGTTAATACCAATTTTCGTTGCCATGAGTAGGTTCCTCCCAAAGTGTTTTATATTTCAAGACAGGCAAAAATGCCCGTCAAGATGACAAATGATGTACAATCTCCAGTGCAGCCGCTTCGTCTGTGATCAAGACATCCTCGTGTCCGTGACGCAGCACCGAAACGATCGCTTCGCCTTTGCTCTTGCCTCCGGCGATTCCAATTACCGCGTCCATCTGGTGGATGTCTTCGATGCGAAGTCCGACGGTGGGCATTTTGTGCAGAATGTTGCCTTGCCGGTCAAAATAGTACCCGAACGCTTCTGCAAGCGCTCCGTCCTGCCGCAAAATCTCAGTCGTCTCCCGGTCCACCTTGCGGCGCCTAGCCATTACCATAGCTTCTCCTATGCCATGGACAACCATCCGTGCCCGCCGGATAAACTGGATAATTTCAGCGATGCTGTCATCCTGCATCAGAGACTGGTATGCTTCTTCCCCAAGATGATCGGGTACGTGCAGCAGCCGATAGCGTGCGCCGGTTTTCTTGGCCATCGTCGAGGCAATCGTATTCGCCTGAAGTTCCAGGCTCTCGCCAAGTCCTCCGCGTGCCGGTACGAACCAGCAGCCCTTCAGCGACGTGGTTGCCGCCAAGTGGTAGGCCACCTCCGCCATCGTAGACCCTCCGGTCACCGCGATCGTCTCATCCTCCGCCACCAGCTTGCGCAGCACGGCGGCGCCGGCACGGCCAAGCTCTTTCTTCGTATGCGGAGAAGCGTCCGAATCGCCCGGTACGATGACGACCTGCTTCAGTCCGAAGTGCGAGCGAATCCGCTCCTCCAGCTCGGTCAGTCCGAACAAATCCTTGACAATCGGCTCAATGGACTCCAGCAGCTGTCTGCCTGCTGCGCTGATGCGCATGCCTGCAGCTTCGACCTCGATCAGTCCCTGCTCTTTCAAAAAATCCACTTCCGCCCGCAAAATCCGTTCCGTCGTATTGAGCGAAACCGCGAGCGTACGTCTTCCAACCATGCCTGACACGAGAATGTGGTGCAAGATCGTGTAGCGCTTTTTCATCGTGTCCATGAGATCCGGCAGAAGCTGCTTTTGAATATTGAGAATCTCTTTCATGACTACACTCCCGCTCGAATCATGGACGTAAATTGTCCCGGTGCTACATTTTAAGTCCCACATGCTCTAAAAAAAGTACTAAGTTGTTCACTTAGCTGTCATTATTATAAACCAATTTTCACCACACTTCAAGTGAGCTTCGCCTCTTTTCTCATGGAAAGGTTTGGACTAAAAAATATTTAGCCCACCTGTTGCATTTGTCCTTCACATCCGATATAATAACTTTTGCTGTCACTCCTATAAACAGTGCGGCAAGCAAGTTCATATGCGCCCGTGGTCCAATGGATATGACGTAGGCCTCCGGAGCCTGAGATTAAGGTTCGATTCCTTACGGGCGCGCCATTTTACATAAACACCCGAAACCAAAATCAGTGATCTCACTGATTTTTTTGTTTTTCCAGGTTTTCTTCAACTCTTTGTTTGACCTTTCTTGACCTTAGTTTGATTTTCCGGTATTATGGTTATAGTTTAAATTAAAGGAGGCTGCAGCTCATGAGTTTTATTCCAATGGTTGTCGAACCGGATGCAAGAGGGGAACGCGCCTACGATATTTACTCGCGCTTGCTCAAGGACCGCATTATTTTTCTAGGAAGTCCGATCAACGATGTTGTAGCCAACACCATTATCGCGCAGCTGCTGTTCTTGGCCGCTCAAGATCCGGACAAAGACATTCATTTGTATATCAACAGCCCAGGGGGCTCGATTACATCCGGTATGGCGATTTACGACACGATGCAGTTTATTAAACCGGACGTGTCCACGATCTGCGTCGGGATGGCCGCTTCGATGGGCGCTTTCCTGCTCGCTGCCGGCGCCAAAGGCAAACGCTTCGCGCTGCCGAACAGCGAAGTGATGATTCACCAGCCACTCGGCGGAGCCGAGGGTCAAGCCAGCGACATCGAGATTCGCGCCAAGCGTATCTTGAAGCTGCGTGACAAGCTGAACACGATTCTGGCCGAGCGTACCGGACAATCGTTCGAGCGTATCGAGAAGGATACCGACCGCGACAACTTCATGTCGGCGGAAGACGCACAAGCCTACGGTTTGATCGACAAGGTCATCGAACGCGTATAATGCTCGACAAGACAAGACAAAGAGCCCTGCATTGGCTGCATTAGCCGATACAGGGCTCTTTTCTTATCTTATTCCCCTCTGTCATCCAGAGGATAGAATATCAAATCGATCGGAAACGCTGATCCTGCAGGCGGGCTGAACTCGATGTCGAGCGAATCCTCTTTCCCCGTCGTTTTCGCTAGGATCTGCATGCCGTCAAACGCCGTCAGTACGCCGGATTCCGGCACCAAGCGAATATCTCCGTTGATCTTGAACGGTCCTTTGAAGATACCACCCTTGGCCAAAATCATGACCGCCATCTTGCGCGGCTTATCGGCATGAATTTTGTACACGACGCCATAGTTGCCTTCGTTCTTCACCGCCATCTTGCGCAGCGGGTCAAAGCCCGGCTGGAACGGATCGGCGGTCTGACCGTCTCCTATAATGATTCTGGACGGCGATGTGAAGGTGCTCGCGTCAATATTCCAGTTCACCTGAGATACCGGGAACGTACCTCGTACATGGCCGGTAAACGGCAGCAGCGGCAGCGAGAGCGCGCTTTGCGGCGTGACATCATTGGAAGCCACAAACGAGAACTGCACCTTGCCGTCGGTCTCCACGTCGTAGAACAGATTTACACCCTGACCTGGGTAGAAATCCGGGAACTGTCGATACACGAACGTTTGGTTCGGTGGAATCGTCAATGTCTCATTCATCGGATCGGCCATCAAGAAGTCGACCGTCGCTTCGTTACCGATCAAGTTCGCGTACACAGAAGGCCATACCTCGCCGCGATTCGTCGTTTTCACCGTGACCGGCTTATTCGTTGTATTTTTCGCCAGAATCGCCAGCGTCACGTTTTCCTTGGTTCCGTTAACATGATCGGCGTACAATCGGCCTTTGCCCTCAATATCGTCCTGATACAAAATCCCTTTTTGCGTAAACTCCTCCGGGCTGTCGCTGACGAGCAGCTTGCGGGAGCTGTCTTCGGTCACTTGCTTCGGCAGCTGCGGGAGCTCCCAGAAGTTACCCCATAGCATGCTCCAGTCCGTCTTGATGAACGAACCGACCGGCTTCATGTAAATCGGATATTCCACTTCGGTCAAATACGTTGCATCCTCGATGACGATATTGCGGCTGTACGGCTCGCTGACATTGCCATGCGCATCCGTAACCGTCAAGGTGATCGGATAGGTTCCAGGGGTAAAGTAAGTCTCCTGCTTGCCCTTCCATTCATACTTCGCAATCCCCTCGGCGTCCGGGTCGTAGCTGAGATCCACGAATTTCACCGGCTCTCCGATCTTATAGCTGGACTTGGCAAACGTAAACTTCGCCACCGGCTTCGAGTTGCCTTGATTCGGGTTGTAGAGGCCCTTCATGGACTTCACATACAGCACCTCGACGCGTCGAAGTTCATTGTTGTATGTATATTTTGCCCCCATATAATCGGCGAGCCAGGTCAGCTTAATCATCAGACGGCCGTTCACAATGGCAGCCGCGTCATCAAACTTCTGCCAGTACCCGTTAATCCAAACCGATTTGTTGTCACTATCAAAAATAATCCGGTTCGTCGGCGTCACCATCTCGATCGTCCGGGTCTTCTCGTTCCATTCCACCTTCATGCCAAACGCATCGCCCAAAAACTTAGCCGGCACGAACGTCTTGTCCTTCAGAATGGTCGCCGGTGCATCGAGCGTCACTTGTTTCCCGTTCAGAAACGAGTCCGGCTTATCGATGTACAACAGCACATAAGTGGTCCCGGAGGACATCGGATTTTCCTGATCTGCCGAGGCGATCGGCATCCAACCAAACGTAAGCAGCACACTCAAGATCAATAATAAGGCCAATTCTTTCTTGATAGCTTTCATTTCTCTACTCCTCTTCTGCCGTTCTTAGGGTGTCTTGACCCCACTTCGCCAATGATTCTAGCGAAACAAGGGGCCTCTTACAAAAGAAAAAACCTTTTCGGTTCGCGAGACACGCCATTATAGACGCACATCGCGACAAAAGGTTGCGTTTTCCTTATTATTACATTTTTATCCAACCACAAGGAAAAAGCTTCCTTATCGGAAGCCCCGTGACGGATGTTATTGGTTCTCTAATTCCTCTTTGCTAACCAATGTGACTAAAGCGTTTACAGCCTGCTCGGCGTCCGAACCTTCTGCGCTGATGTATACTTCTGTTCCTGTGCTGATTGCGAGGCTCATAATCCCCATAATGCTCTTCGCGTTTACTTTCTTCTCGTCCTTCTCCACAAAAATTTCGGAAGAAAACTTATTCGCTTCTTGTACGAATAGTGCCGCCGGTCTAGCATGAAGGCCTGTTTTCAACTTGACGACTACTGGGCGTCTCGACATGCAACCAATACCCCCTACAATCTTTAAATTCCAATTAATATGAGACTAAAACGCCTCAAAAGTAAACGAATGCTCCGCGACGATGTGACCTCATTCGAATAGCTTTCGTTAAAAAGCGATTTTTCATCCATTATATCATTTTTCGGCAGTTTGCACTAGAATTTTTGAGAATTTACACAAAAAATCTATATTTATACAGATGTATTAGGGCTTACGCAGCTTTTCGGCCAATTCATCAATCTTGCGCAGCCTATGATTCACTCCGGACTTGCTTACCTTCCCTTTGAGCAGCTCGCCTACCTCGCTCAAGTTCATGTCCGGGTGCTGCAGACGAATTTCCGCCACCTCGCGCAGCTTATCGGGCAAATTGGCCAGGCCGATCTCTTTTTGCAGCAGCCGGATGTTATCAATCTGCCGGACAGCCGCTCCGATCGTCTTGTTCAGATTCGCCGTCTCGCAGTTCACCAGCCGATTGACGGAGTTGCGCATATCCTTCATAATCCGGACGTCTTCGAACCGGAGCAGCGCCTGATGAGCGCCGATCAAGCTGAGGAACTCGATAATGCGCTCGCCCTCTTTCATGTAGAGCACGAAACCTTTTTTCCGTTCAATACATCGGGCGTTGAGCTCAAACTCATTGGCCAGTCGGCAAAGCGCCTGACAATGCTCCTCATACATCGAGTAAATTTCCAAATGATACGATGACCCTTCCGGGTTGTTTACCGAACCGCCTGCGAGGAACGCTCCTCTCAGGTAGGCGCGCTTGCAGCAGTCATCTTTGATGATGTCCGGTTCAATGCCCGGTGTAAACAAGAAGCCTTCCGATACGATCTGCAGCTTCGATAAAATCTCCTGCACCTGATTGGGAACTCGAACAATATAAACGTTGTTTTTCTTAAGCCGCATTTTTTTGCGTACGAGCAGCTCCGTGTGCACCTGAAACGTTCGCTTCAGCATCGAATAGATTCGTCTAGCAATGGCCGCATTCTCGGTGGAAATATCGAGCACGATTCGTTGACTCGTCAGCTGCACGGCTCCGTTCATCCGAATCAGCGCCGAAAGCTCCGCCATTTCGCAGTGGCTATCCGTTTCGATTAACGTTAATTCTTTTTTCGTCTGGGCGGCGAAGGACATCGGCTATCACCTCTTCTTGAACATCCAACTCTCCACCAGTTGATAAATGTGTTGACTTAGCTTCTCCGCATCATGACGAAGGTAGGTCCGGAACAAAATCAATTGGTCGGCTATCACCTTGTAGCCTTGTCGCGTAACCTCATCCCAATCGAACTGCACGGCCTGTGCGCCCTTCTCGGCATACTTGCTCTGAACCTGCTCCGGAATTTCACCGTTATTAACGATGACATAATCGAACAGGTCATGGCCTACATGATCTCGAACCGCTTTCAAATGGTCGCTGACCTTGTAGTCATCCGTTTCGCCCGGCTGGGTCATCACGTTGCAAATAAAAATTTTGAGCGCCTTGGACTCGACGATCATCTTCGCAATCTCCGGCACCAGCAAATTCGGCAAAATGCTCGTATACAAGCTGCCAGGGCCTACCACAATCGCATCCGCCTGCTCCAGCGCCTCCAGCGCTTCCGGCAATGCAGTCACGTCTGCAGGCTCGATGAATACGCGACGAATGACACCGCCCGCTTTGGGAATCTTCGATTCTCCCACGACGACCGAGCCGTCTTCCATCTCCGCGCGCAGCACGATCGCTTGACCCGACGCCGGAAGCACACGGCCACGAACCGCAAGCACCCGGCTCAGCTCCCGGACTCCGGTGACAAAATCGCCGGTAATATCCCGCATCGCTGCCAGCATTAGGTTACCCAAACTGTGACCCGCCAATCCGTTGCCTTTCTCAAAACGATACTCGAGCATCTGACCGAGCAGCGGCTCCACATCCGCCAGCGCCGTGAGCACGTTGCGGATATCCCCCGGGGGCACCATCTCCAGCTCGGAGCGCAAAATACCGGAGCTGCCGCCGTCATCAGCCACCGTCACGATGGCGGTAATATCCACCGGCTTTTGCTTCAGACCGCGCAGCATAACCGATAATCCGGTCCCTCCGCCAATGACCACGATCCGGGGTCTATAGTTCTCTCTTTCGTGGACCGTCATTTTTTCACCTCTACCCGATCGCGCTCTGCGTCCCGATGACTAACTCTGACGGCCTCCGTTTCACTATTGCCCAACATTTTGCCGAGATACTCCGCAATGGCTACCGAGCGATGCTTTCCTCCCGTACAGCCGATGCCGACGACCACCTGGCTTTTCCCTTCCTTCTTATACTGGGGAACCAGAAAATGCAGCATATCGAGCAGCTTGGCTAGGAACTCCTGCGTCTCCGCCCATTTCATGACATACTCATACACTTCGGGGTCCTGCCCGGTATTGGGTCGAAGGCTCTCCACATAATGCGGGTTTGGCAAAAACCGGACGTCAAAAATCAAATCCGCATCAATCGGAATGCCGAACTTGAAGCCGAACGAGATGACGTTGATGGAAATGCCGTTGGACTCGAGGTTCGTGAACCGTGATACGATGCGCTCCTTCAGTGCCGCCGGCTTCAGACTGCTGGTGTCGATCACCTGCGTAGCCAGTCCCTTCAGTTCTTCGAGCAGCTTGCGCTCCTGCTGAATTCCCTCGAGCGGCGCCCCTGTCGGAGCGAGCGGATGCTTACGGCGGCTTTCCTTATACCGCTGCACCAGTACAGAATCAGTGGCATCCAGAAACAAGATCTCGTACGTCAACGTGTAATTCTCTTTCAAGTAGCGCAGCGACTCCGAAAGCGAGGTAAAAAACTCGCGTCCACGCAAGTCGATCACGAGTGCCACCTTGCCGATGCGGCCCTTCGACTGCTCAATGAGCTCGGCAAACTTCGGAATCAAGACCGGCGGCAGGTTATCTACGCAGAAAAAGCCCAGATCCTCTAAGCTTTGTACAGCGATCGTTTTGCCTGCTCCGGACATGCCTGTAATAATGACCAGCTTTCCGAGGGTATGCATTTCATCCATGGGATTCCCTCCACCGCTCGGAGTTTCGTGGTAGGGCTATTTGTGGCAGAAAAGTACCTCCGGGTCCTGTTAAAATCGGATTCTGTTTGATTAGACTAGTTGGATAGAATCCGATTTTAAAGGGACCTCGTAAACTCTCCGGTATCTTTTCATGCCACTACGCCCCACGAAATCCTCGCTACTATAGTTTCGCGGCTCCTGCGGATGCACGCGGGTTACTTTATGAGTGCAGGTTGAGGCCTGCGGCGCCGACGACACCGGCATCGTTGCCCAGGACGGCTGGGACGATGTCAACGCCTTCTTTGGCGGTTTCTTGAGCGAACTCCTGGTAGTACTTGCGGATGGCATCAAACAGGATGTCGCCTGCCTTGGATACACCGCCGCCTACGATAAAACGCTGCGGGTTGATGACGACGGAAATCATCGCCATCGATTTGCCCAGGTACAAGGCTGCGCGATTAATGATGCGAAGCGCCACTTCGTCGCCGGTTTTGGCGGCATCGAAGACGTCTTTGGCCATGATGTGCTCCACCAGCGCCAGTGACGTATGCTCTCCCCGCTCGACTGCTTCCTTGGCCATCCGGATAATGCCCGTCGCGGAAGATACCGTCTCCAAGCAGCCCTTTTTGCCGCAGCCGCAATCGATGGATTCCAGATCCGGAACAACCACCATATGACCCAGCTCGCCGGCCATGCCGTTAAAGCCTTGATAAATTTTGCCGTTAATGATCACGCCGCCGCCTACGCCTGTACCGAGCGTATAGCAGACCACGTTCGGAATACCTGCACCCGCGCCGCTCCAAGCTTCGCCCAGCGCCGCCACGTTGGCATCGTTATCTATTTTGACGGTTTTTCCGAGTTTCTCTTCTAAAATTTTCTTCACCGGCACATTGCGCCAGCCCAGATTAGGAGACAGCTTGATGAAGCCTTCCGGAATATCCATGAACCCGGCGATGCCTGCTCCGATTCCCGCCACCTGCTCCCACTCATACGGAGATTCCGCTACGAGCTTTCGCACGTATTGCGCAATATTTTCAAGGACCACCTCAGAACCGTGCTCGGTCCCTGTCGGACCTTCATACGTTTGCAGCAGCTTGCCTTGCGAATCACACAGACCCACCTTGATCGTGGTTCCTCCCAAATCGACTCCTACGTAAATCTGCTCTCCCATACCTGCGTATCACCTCATAAATAATGTGAAAATAATAACGAATATACTTCCTGCTCCCACTATAAGCCAACCCCTAAGGGCAGTCAAGCCAGCGCAAAAGAAAAAACGTGGAACAGGACCTGCCCCACGCTCGGTGCTCTATTAGACCGATTTACTCCAATCATGCACCATATGGCCTTCCAAAAACTTCTCGCAATCCAACGCCGCCATACAACCACTTCCCGCTGCCGTAATCGCCTGACGGTATTTGCTGTCCTGGACGTCGCCGCAAGCGAAGACGCCTTCTACATTCGTCATGGACGTACCCGGCTTGACCAAAATATAGCCAACCTCATCCGTCTCAATCTGCCCGCCAAGGAATTCGGTGTTCGGCTTGTGCCCGATCGCTACGAAAATACCGTCGGCTTCGAGGATTTCATCTTGACCGGTTTCGTTGTTTTTCACTTTCAGTCCGGTTACACCCTTCTCACCGGAAACAACCTCCAGCGGTGTACGGTCCAAGCTCCATACGACCTTGGAGTTTTCACGCGCACGATCCTGCATGATCTTGGACGCGCGAAGGTCCTTCCGACGGTGTACCAGGCGCACTTCGGATGCAAAACGGGTCAAGAAGTTCGCTTCCTCCATTGCCGAGTCGCCGCCGCCGACCACGATGATCTTTTTGCCGCGGAAGAAAAAGCCGTCACAGGTAGCGCACGTGCTCACGCCGCGACCGATCGATTCTCTCTCGTTCTCGATGCCCAGCAGCTTCGCCGAAGCGCCGGTCGAGATGATGAGCGATTCCGCTTCGATATCGCCCAAGCCTTCAACGTTCAGCTTGAAAGGACGCTTGGACATGTCAACCTTGTTCACCCAGCCGGTTTTAAACTCTGCACCGAAACGCTCGGCTTGCTTCCGCATATTCGCCATGAGCTCAGGTCCCATAATACCTTCCGGGAAGCCCGGGAAGTTCTCTACTTCCGTTGTTGTCGTCAGCTGGCCCCCTGGCTCCGGTCCTTCGATCACCAATGGGTTCAGGTTTGCACGAGCTAAATAAATAGCTGCCGTAAGGCCCGCAGGGCCGGTCCCAATTACGATTGATTTGTACATGTAGCTTCCTCCCAACACACTATCTGTCTATGTTAATTTGGTACATCCACACTTGCATGCATACCCAAAATGGCATCCATCTTCTCGCGAATGCCGCAAGCTTGATCGATCAGCTTCGCGTTCTTGCTCACCGTAGCTACCGAAATGCCATAGCGGTCCGCCGCCTCTTGAAACGTGATCGGTCTGCGGTGCATTTTCGCAGTTAAATATTCCAACGCCGCAGCCCATGCCTCGGCCTTGGTAATCTTCGGAACGCTTGGGAATACTCTCGATAAATAATCCGCCCACAGCGTCTCCAGATCGTACTGCTGCACCATATCGTAACGGCCGGCCATTTGGAGCAGTGCGGTTTCCAGCACCAGCTGCCAGCGGGGATCCCATACGGGCAGAGCCGACGATAACGGCGACGTAGCCACCTGCATCGATTCCCCTTCGAGCACCGCGGTCAACGGCTCTTTCACACCGATGCGTCGAAGCACGAAGATCGCGACCTTTTTCAAGTAGTCGTCCTCTTCCGGCTGCACGATGAACTCCATCAGCGCGTCCTTCACCTCATCATCCGCAATCAATCCGAATGCCTGAATGACCTGCACCTTTGTATTCATATCGCCGTGACGCAGCGCCCAGAAGAACGACGATCGTACGAGCGGATCCCGCTTCAGATGCTCCGGAAGCCCTTCGGCATTCCGTGCCAGTCCTCGAAACTGCTCCTCGAACGGCAGATGATAGTGATAGCTGACCTGCGGCTTTACGTCTTCCGTCCGGCTCTTCTTGAGCTGATTCAAATAAAACTTCGGAATGTCCGAGCCGGAGTCGAACTTCTCCGCTTGCTTCCATTGCCGCTCCGCTTCCTCGTAGCGTCCCGTATTGTAAGCCGCCACGGCCGTGTAATGGAACAGGCATGGGTCCAAGCCCGCCTCGCCGGTTTTCAGCAAGCGCTTGAACAACCGAAACGCCTTGTCATGCTCGCTCAAAATGCCCATCGTCGTCGCCAGCTTAAACACGTGATCCTGATGGAACGGATACGTCTTGCGCAGCACCTCCAGCAGCTCGGACAAGCTGTCCTGATCGCCGAAATGCTGATAAAAAATCGCCAGGTTGCACAGCGCGTGCAAATTGCCCGGCTCCATCTCGAGCACCTGACGAATCATCTGAACCGACTTGTCGAAGTGCCCCATATAGTAATAAGCGAGCGCCAAATTGTTGCGGGCCGCCATGAAATCCGGATGCTTCTTGATGATTTTCTCCAAGAGTCGTACCGCTTCAGAGAACCGTCCTTCCTCCAGCAGCGAACGAGCACGATCGTGCTCGAACATGCCTTCCCGGCTCTTGATCGTCGTCAGCTTGGTCGGGCGGTCCAGCTCATAGCTGAGCAGCTCCATCATTTCCTCGGACTCCTCCAGGAATTGTCCTGTCGGATCGTTCTCCAAGTAATGAATGATCGCCTTCTCGGCGGATTCGTAATTCTCCATATTGGCAAAGTTGTTCGCCATATAGAAATAGCATTCTGTCATGGCCGGATCAATCTGATCCAGAACATTCTGCAAAATGCGGTTCGATTCCTCATAATTGCCCATTTCGGACAAAAGTCCTGCCAAGTTGCAGTGGTTCACCGGATTTTCCGGCTCATACTCGGCAGCGCGACGAAAATATTTCAATGCTTTATCGTAGTGATAACGGTCCAAGGATTGAACAGCTTTTTCGAAAAAGAAAGTAGCATCCATTTTCATCGGTACGACTTTGGTCCTCGGCCCCGGCGACAATCGTTTTTTCTTCTCCATGAGTAAGGCACCTCCGATGACTCTAAAAGTCGAACTTTCTTCTATATTAACACACTCCGGCTCAAAACCATAAGGTTTCAACGCCGGAGTCGGTTGGTAATCTTTATAGGCTTGTATTTTATACGCCGCCGTACTTGAACAAAGAGCTCAAAGAACCGCCGGACATAATGATATTGATAGCATCCGCAAGCAGGTGGGAAACGGAGATAACCTGGAAGCGCTCCGAATGATCGTCTGGAATCGCGATGGAATCCGTGATGACCACCTCTTTGATGCTTGGGTGATCCAAGCGCTGCAGAGCCGGTCCGGAAAATACCGGGTGCGTAGCACAGACGTAGGCATCATGAGCACCGCGCTCTTTCAATCCTTCAACCACGTTGACGATCGTCGTGCCGGTGTCGATCAAATCTTCGATGATGATCGGCGTCATACCTTCGACTTCTCCGATCACGTGCGTAATGACCGCTTCGTTGTGCGCCGGTCTTTTCTTGATCATCATAGCAAACGGTGCATCGAGAATGTTCGCCATCTTCTCTGCGGTCGTTGCACGACCTGCGTCCGGCGAGACGATGATCGGGTTAAGGATGTTCTTCTTCTTGATATAGTCGCTAATCAAATCCAGTGCGGTCAGGTGATCCACCGGGATGTTGAAGAAGCCTTGAATCGCAGGGGCATGCAAATCGATAGTGATAACACGATCAGCACCAGCAGTAGTCAGCAGATCAGCAACCATTTTGGCAGAAATCGGCTCACGAGGGGCCGCTTTACGCTCTTGACGGGAATAACCATAGTAAGGGACGACAAGGTTGATCGTTCTCGCCGATGCCCGCTTCGCTGCATCCATCATCACCAGAAGCTCCATAAAGTTCTCGTTGATCGGATGAGAGAACGTTTGCACCAGAAACACATCGCAATTCCGGATGCTTTCTTCGAAGAGGCAATAAATTTCACCGCTTTTGAATCGAGAAAGCTTAATCTGGCCTAGCGGCACTTCGAGTTCCTTACAAATACGTTCCGCCAGCTTCGGGTTGGACGAACCCGAGAAAATCTTCATTTTGTCGCTATACATGGTTACCTCCGCTTAATATGTTACGTCTATCCGTTAAATTAACATTGTGTAAATTATCACTGTCTTATTATACATCAATTCACTCGAAACCAATAGGCACCATAACCCGTTTCCGCTCTTTAAATGTGGCTAATTCGTTAAAACCAACCGATTTCAACAGGTCGACCGCCTGATCCAAATATTGGGCAAGCCGCTCCGGTTGGTGGGCATCCGAGCCGATCGTTAGCGGGATCCCAAGCTCATAGGCATACTCCAGCATCCGGCGGCTAGGGAACATTTCGTTCACCGGCATCCGCAGTCCGGAAGCATTCAGCTCCATCGCCAGCCCCGCCGCTTTGACCGCTTCGAGTGCTTCGCGCTCCAAGTGCTCGACGCTTTGCTCTGGCTTGAATCCGAACCGTTTGATCACATCAATGTGGCCAATGTAATCGTACAAGCCGGTCTGTGCCGCCTTCCGGACAGCATCGTAGTACTGGACGTACACTTCGTAAGCATCGCGTTCCTTCCAGCCGTCCGTCTGGCGGTAGTCCGTGATGTCCCATTCGCCGAGAAAATGAACCGATCCTATTACATAATCCCACGAATACTCTTCGATGATACGCCGGATTTCCGATTCGTAGCCTTCGATATAATCGCCCTCGAGCCCGACGCGAATATCGATCTGATCTTTGTACTTCGCTTGCAGGCGAAATGCTTCTTCGGCATAGCGCGGAAGCTCCTCCATCGGCATAGCCATGCCCGGTAGGTAGGCAGCCGGGTCGACATGCAGCAAGGGCATGTGATCAGACAAGCCCAGTTGGGTTAGTCCGATCTCGATGCCCTTTAGCACGTACTCCTCCAGCTCTCCCGACGCATGCCCGCAGCGCACATGGTGCGTGTGGTAATCGATGCGCATAGAGTCTGTTCTCCCTTATTTTTTCTTATTGTGACGGCGGTCAAGCTCCTGCATGACGTCATCCAGCGGCAGCTTCTGCTCGCGCAGCAGCACCATGAGGTGGAAGATCAAGTCGCTGGCTTCATAGCGAAGCTCGTCTTTGTCCCGATTTTTGGCCGCAATAATGACTTCTGCCGTTTCCTCGCCGACCTTCTTAAGGATCTTGTCGACCCCTTTTTCAAACAAATAGGTCGTGTAGGCGCCTTCCGGACGCTCAGCATCACGCTGTGCGATCACCGACTCCAGCTTGCCCAGCATAGCAAAACGATCCTCCACTGTAGAAGCTTGTGCTTCCCCAGCCAGCGCCCCTACTTTCACTTCACCCGTGAAGCAGCTGTAGCTGCCTGTATGGCAAGCCGGACCGGTTTGATCGACGAGAACGAGCAGCGTGTCCCCATCGCAGTCGTACCGCAGTGCCTTCACCTTCTGAATGTGGCCGGAGGTGGCGCCTTTATGCCACAGCTCGCTGCGGGACCGGCTCCAGAACCAAGTCTCTCCCGACTCCACAGTCAGCTTCAACGATTCAGCATTCATATACGCCATCATTAGCACTTCTTTGCTCGCCGCATCCTGTACGATGGCCGGAACCAGACCGTTCGCATCCCAACGCACCGCAGCTTGCAGCGCCTCGTAACTTTCTACTACTACCGCTTGTTGCTCACTCACCGGACTTCCACTCCTTTTTGCCTAAGGTCGCTTTTTACCTCTTCGATCGTCATTTCTTTATAGTGAAAAATCGTAGCGGCCAAGCCCGCATCCGCCTTCGCTTCCGCAAACACGTCGTAAAAATGCTCCTTCTTCCCCGCTCCGCCGGAGGCGATGACCGGGATTGAAACCCGCTCGGACACTGCCAACGTCAAAGGCAGATCGAAGCCATCCTTCGTCCCGTCCGCGTCCATACTGGTCAGCAGAATCTCGCCCGCTCCCAGCTCTTCGATGCGTTTTACCCACTCCAGCGTCTTAATGCCCGTCCCGTTGCGGCCGCCATGGGTGAACACTTCCCACTCGCCCCACTCGGCGTTAAATCGGGCGTCCACGGCGACAACGATGCACTGCGATCCAAACTTCCGCGCCCCGTCCGAGACGAGCTGCGGGTTTTTGACTGCCGCTGTGTTGATGCCGATCTTATCCGCGCCGGCGCGCAGCAGCCGCTTCATATCGTCGACGCTCGCGATTCCGCCGCCTACGGTGAACGGGATGGTGATTTGGCTTGCCGTTTTTTTCACGACCTCCACCATGGTGGCCCGCCCTTCGTAGGATGCGGAAATGTCTAAAAACACCAGCTCGTCGGCGCCTTCTCGATCGTAGATCGAGGCCAGCTCCACCGGATCCCCGGCGTCCCGCAAATTTACAAAGTTAACCCCCTTGACGACTCGACCGTCCTTCACATCGAGGCAAGGAATAATCCGTTTGGCCAGCATGTTCGCCGCCCCCTTTCCAAATGACTGCTATTAGACGGCTTGATGGCTTGGCTGTTCGCATAAGCTTAAGAAATTGCCCAGCAGCTGCATGCCGACGCTGCCGCTTTTCTCCGGGTGAAACTGCATACCGTAAACGTTGTCCCGGCCCACAATCGCTGTTACCTGCTGGAAGTAATCCGTTGTCGCCAATAGATCCTCTTGCCACTCCGGCTTCACATGGAAGGAGTGAACGAAGTACACGTGACCCTCCTCCAGATCGCGGAACAACGGACTGATTGGCTGAAGAAAAGCCAGCTTGTTCCAGCCCATATGCGGCACCTTGTAGTCTCCACGGAAGCGAATCACCTCGCCCGGCAGCAGACCGAGCCCTTCGTGCGTACCGTACTCCTCGCTGCGGCTGAACAGCAGCTGCATACCGAGGCAGATGCCGAGCAGCGGCTTCCCGCTCCGCACATAGTGCAGCACGGCCTCGTCCAGCTTCGTGGCGCGCAGCTGCTCCATCGCATCGCCGAACGCGCCAACGCCAGGTAGAATCGCCCCTTCGGCGTCCAGCAGCTCGCGCACGTCGGAGGTGATCCGCGCTTCGTAGCCGAGCCGCTCAACCGCGGAGCTGACGCTGTGCAGGTTGCCCATGCCGTAGTCGATGATCGCGATCATGGCTTACAGCACTCCCTTCGTCGAAGGCACGCCCTTCACGCGCGGGTCAATGCTCGTCGCTTCATCCAGCGCACGCCCGAGCGCCTTGAACACCGCCTCCACCATGTGGTGCGTGTTGTGGCCGTAATGCACGATCACGTGCAGCGTAATGCGGGCTTCAAGCGCGAACTTCCACAGAAACTCGTGGACCAGCTCCGTTGTAAAGCTGCCCACCGTCTGGGAGGGATATTGCGCACGGTATTCCAGATGCGGCCGGTTGCTGATATCAATCGCCACCTGCGCCAGCGCTTCGTCCATCGGGATGAAGACGTTAGCGTAGCGCTTAATACCCTTCTTGTCGCCAAGCGCTTCGCGCAGCGTCTGCCCGAGGCAAATGCCGATATCCTCGACCGTATGGTGATCATCGATCTCCACGTCGCCCTTTGCATCGACTCTCAGGTCGAATTGCCCGTGCTTGGTGAACAGGTCCAGCATATGGTTGAAAAACGGCACATCCGTCTCGATCTCAGAGATGCCCTCTCCGTCTACGTTGAAGGCCAGCTTAATGTCCGTTTCGTTCGTTCTGCGCGCAATGTCGGCCCGGCGCCCGGCTTTCAAAAGATCCTGCTCAGCCATTTGAGTTCCCTTCCTTCTCCATCCGAATTTCGATTGCCCTCGCGTGCGCCTCGAGTCCTTCGTGGCGGGCCAGGGACATGATTTTATGTCCATCGCGCAGCAGCGCTTCTTTGCTGTAGTAAATGACGCTCGATTTCTTCATAAAATGGTCCACGTTCAGCGGCGAAGAAAATCGCGCTGTGCCATTCGTCGGCAGCACATGGTTCGGTCCGGCAAAATAGTCGCCCACCGGCTCCGAGCTGTACGGCCCGAGGAAGATCGCGCCGGCATTCTCAATGCGACTCAAGTATTGGAACGGCTCGCGCACCAACACCTCGAGATGCTCAGGCGCCAGCCGGTTCACCGCGTCGATGCCCTCGTCAAGGCTCGCGACCGTCAAGATCGCGCCGTAGTCGCGGATCGACTGCTCGGCGATCTCGCGCCGCGGGAGCGCGCCCAGCTGGCGGTCCACCTCGCGGGCGACCGCCTCGGCCAGCTCGGGCGACGGCGTGATCAGGATCGCCGAAGCCATCTCATCGTGCTCAGCCTGAGACAGCAGGTCGGCAGCCACGTAGGCGGCATCGGCAGTCTCGTCCGCCAGCACGACAATCTCGCTCGGGCCGGCGATGCTGTCGATGTCGACCGCGCCGAACACGTAGCGTTTGGCTAGCGCGACATAGATGTTGCCCGGCCCGACGATTTTATCCGCTGCGGGGATCGATTCTGTCCCATAGGCAAGCGCAGCCACCGCCTGCGCCCCGCCCACGCGGTAGATCTCGCTGACCCCGGCCACGTCGGCTGCCACCAGAATGTGCGGGTCGATGCCCTCAACCCCAGCGGTAGCCGGCGGCGTGACCATCACAATCTCCGGTACTCCGGCCACCTGCGCCGGAATCGCGTTCATCAGCACCGACGACGGGTAAGCCGCCTTGCCGCCAGGCACATACAGCCCGACGCGGCGCAGCGGGCGCATCACTTGGCCGAGGATGCTCCCATCGGCCTGCAAATCCATCCACGAGCTGCGCAGCTGCTTCTCGTGAAACCGCCGCACATTCGCTGCAGCCTCGCGAAGCGCGGCGAGAAACCCCTCGTCCACCTTCGCGTAGGCGGCCTCGATCTCCGCTCGCGTGACGCGCAGCGCGTCCACGCTCACGCGGTCAAACTGCTGCGCGAATCGGCGCAGCGCCGCATCGCCGTCTCGGCGCACTTCGTCGATGATCTGTTTCACACGCTCATTTTGCTCCGCCGAGCCATATTCCACTTCCCGCTTCAGCGAGAACTCTGATGCCGGTACAATTCTCATTCGCTGCTTCCTCCTTCAGCATACCGCCGCCCAGGCAGCAGTACGTTCTTCATAAGCACCCTCAAGGAGCTATTTCGTCACCACAGTCGATGCTGCGGCAATGACCGGCTGCAGCCGATCGCAAAGCGCTTGGATCGCGTCATTTTTCATCCGGTAGCTCACCCGGTTGGCAATCAGCCGGCTCGTAATCGCAAAAATCTGCTCATGCTCCATCAGCCCATTCTCACGAATCGTGCTGCCCGTTTCCACCATATCGACAATGCGGTCCGCCAGTCCAATCAGAGGCGCCAGCTCGATCGAGCCGTTCAGCTTAATGACCTCCACCTGCTGACCCAGCTCGCGAAAATATTGAGACGCCACGTTCGGGTACTTCGTCGCTACTCGAGGATTCAGCACCGGCTCCCAGTCCGGCAGTCCAATCACCGACATCCGGCAGCGGGCGATCCCGAGATCCAGCAGCTCGTACACGTCGCGGTTTTCCTCCATCAGCACGTCCTTGCCCACCACGCCGATATCAGCCACACCGTACTCCACATAGGTCGGCACGTCCACCGGCTTCGCCATAATAAACTCCATCCGCGCTTCCGGCACCGGAATGATTAGCTTGCGCGAATCGTCCATCTCCTCCGGAATCGACAGCCCCGCTTCACGGAACAGCTTCGAGGCCTGTTTATAGATGCGTCCTTTAGGCATCGCTACTTTTAATAGGTCCTGCATGCGATCGCCGCTCCTTTATCGTAAAAACTCTAATATTTCCTCGTACACATCCGCACGTCGCTCGTCTCCGGCTTGCTGCAGCCTGGTCTCCACCGCCACACCCTTTTGGGCTCGAAGCTCGCCGGCTTTGGCTAATGCCGCTCCCCGATTGGCTGCCGTATACAAGATCAGCACGCGTCTCGGAGCTTCTTCGGCTTCTTTGCCGATCACCTCGAGGATGCGATTCGTCTTCAAGGCAAACCCTGTGGCCGGAGCCGGACGCCCAAACTGCGAGAGCAGATTATCGTAACGACCTCCGCTGCAAACCGGGAAGCCCAAATCCGCGGCATAGCCCTCAAACGTCATTCCTGTATAATAAGAAAAATCGCCAATCATCGTCAGGTCGATGAGTACATGCTGGCTCACACCATAGGCACTCAGGACATCCCAGATTTCGCATAGATGCGCGATCGCTTTCTTCGCCACCGGATGCTGCGTCACCTGCTGCGCCTGCTGGCAAATTTCCTGACCTCCACGCAGCCGTAAAATCCCCTCGAGCTCCCGCTGCGCATCCGCCGAAAGCTCCAGCGACTTGATGCACTCCCGGTACCCAACATAATCGCGGTTTAGCAAATATTCCTTCAGCTGCGTCTGCGCTTCATGGCGCCCGTCCAGCCGTTCCTGGAACAATCCGTTCAAGAAACCCACGTGGCCAAGCGCGATTTTAAACTGCTTCACACCGGCGGCCTGTAAGCTTGCGATCGCAAGGGCAATCACTTCCGCATCCGATTCCGACGATGCGTCCCCGACTAGCTCCACACCGGTCTGGAAAAACTCCGCATCGCGCCCTGCTTCGGCTTCAATGGCTCTAAAAACATTGGCGTGATACGACAGCCGGAGCGGAAACGAATGCTCCTTGAGCAGCGAAGAGACTACACGCGCGATCGGCGCGGTCATATCCGAGCGCATCACGAGCGTCGTCCCTTTGCGGTCGAGCAGCTTAAACAGCTTCTTATCCTCTGTCGAGCTGGCTACGCCGACCGTATCGTAATATTCTAAGGTAGGCGTTATAATTTCCCGGTAGCCCCAACGCTCCATGCACTGCATCACATTCGACTCAATGCTGCGCAGCTTGGCGGCCGCCGCGGGGAGATAATCTTTCACACCTGTCGGCTTTTCGAACACCTTCGGTTTCGACATCGGCTTCACCCTACAATTCTTCATTTTTTAAGATGTGTCTATGTGTATTCGCTTTAGTTCGCTAATATGCTACCATACTACCAAGATAAAGAATTATTCGTAAGTTTACCATGTTACCTCAGGTTCGTCAATGATTTCTCGCCCGCTTTTCCACGCAGATTAAGCCCCGAAGAAAGGAAAAAAGAGACGGCCGCGGCCGCCTCTCCATACTTGCTACCGTGTCAGCTCCGGCACTTTTTCCACTCGCACGTCCTCACGGATGACCCGCAGCGGATTGCCCGCCACAAAGCTATAAGGCGCCACATCCTTATGCACCACGGCACCGGCGCCTACGACGGCATGATCCCCAATCGTCACCCCGGGCAATATCGTCGTATTTGCCCCGATCAGCACGTTCGACCCGATCCGCACCTTGCCCAGCCGGTATTCCTTGATTAAATATTCATGGGCTAGAATCGTAGTATTATACCCAATTATTGAATTGTCCCCCACCTCAATGAGCTCTGGAAAAAACACATCCACCATCACCATCAACGCAAAGGAGGCATGCTCCCCGACCTTCATCCCGAGCACGCGGCGATAAATCCACCGTTTGAAGGGCAAGGAGGGTGCATACCTGGAAATTTGGATACAAATAAAATTGCGTACAGCCTTCCACCGGCTGACCGTACTGTACATCTGCCACAACGAGTTGGGCCCGTCCACCGGAAATCGCTCTGTCTGTCTCAACCGCTATCCCCTCAAACGCCGATTATCGGCAGAAGTTCTCGGATATCCGTAATGATGTGTGTCGGCTGGTACTGCTTCAAGTAATCCACGCCCTTAAGCGACCACGCGACAGCTGCGGATGGAATCCCGGCATTTTTCGCCGCATCGATGTCGTAATGACTGTCGCCCACCATGAGCGCCGACTCCGTTGATCCGCCGAGCTCCCGGAGTGCCTTGTGAATGCCTTCCGGAGCAGGCTTTGCATGCTGAACATCCTCCACCGTGACGATTGTTCCAAAAAACTCATACATCCCGGTCAGCTTCAGCCCCATCTCGGTCGTCATGCGAATTTTGCTCGTCACCACGCCCAATTTCACTCCTGCGGCATGCAGCTGAGCAAGCGTCTCTCTCACATATGGAAACTCGCGAACCAGCTCATCATGCTTGTCCACATTAAACTTGCGGTACTTCTGCACCAGATCGTCCACTTGCTGCCTGCCCGAGAAGTATACCATCTGCTCCACCAGCGGTCTGCCCATGTTCGGGATAATATGCTCCCTCGTCACCGGCTCCGGGGTAACACCTTCAAAGGTATGAATGAACGACTGAATAATCAGCTCATTCGTATCCAGAATTGTTCCATCCAGGTCAAATAGTACCGTTTGAATCATCCTTCTGCTCCTTCTTCGTGCTGTCAATAGTTTCCGTTTGTACAGCTTCTTCGTGCGTCTCGGTCATCACCTCGCCGGCGATTACAGCCTGCTCCTGGTGCTCTTTCGGCTCCCGTCCGCTAGGGACTATCGGATCTGAATAATACACATCCGCCGCGCCTGTTTTTCTGCGAACATAAATCCATATAACTGCAGCAATAACGATCAGAACAGCCAGCAGCTGAGAAATTCGGATGTTGCCTCCATAGGTCATCTTGCCCTGTTCAAAGCCCAACGCAGCCATCGGTGACCATAGAGCTTTCAAAACGTTGGCAATCCAACTCGGACCCGTAAAATCGAGCGAATCCGTCCGAAGCGCTTCTATAAAGAATCGGCCAATCGAATACCAAATAAAATAACTAAAGAAAAGTTCACCTGCTCGCAAAAACTTTTGTCTCCGCAGTACGAAGAGCAGCACCAAGCCCACGATATTCCAAAGCGACTCATACAAAAACGTCGGATGATAATATTGCCCTTCGATCAGCATCTGGTTTACAATCCAGTTCGGCAAGTGCAGATTGTCCCGCAAAAAGGACTCTGCAACGACTCCGCCATGCGCTTCCTGGTTCATAAAATTGCCCCAGCGCCCAATCGCTTGTCCGACGATTAATCCCGGCGCACAAATATCGGCGATGCGCCAGAACGAATAGCCCTTTCGCCGCACATAGATGACGGCCGCGATAATCGCACCGATCAACGCGCCATAGATCGCAATCCCGCCATGCCACACCTTGACGATCTCGCCCAGATTGTCTTTATAATCTTCCCATTTGAAAGCGACATAATAAATTCTCGCCCCGACGATGGCTGACGGCACACCGATCAGCACCAAGTCCATAAAAAAATCGGGGATGATGCCGAAGCGCTTTCCTTCGCTGATCGCCAGGATCATACCGACGAGCGCCGCCGTGCCCAGAATGATGCCGTACCAATGCACGCTAAGCGCGCCGATGGAGAAGGCAATCGGGTTAATTGCCAGAAACTTGCCGATCATGCTGGAACCCCTTCCTTTATGTAAAAATATTCGTACTCCTACTCCATATCGTCCATATCTTCTGCAAGCGATTCCGTCAGTTTGTTCGTGAACTGCAGCGCCGCGTTGTAACCCATTCGCTTCAATCGGTAGTTCATCGCAGCCACCTCGATAATAACGGCCAAGTTTCGACCCGGCCTTACCGGAATCGTCACCAGCGGAATATCCGTTTCGATAATCCGTGTTGTTTCCTCATCCAGTCCCAGGCGATCATACTGCTTGTCCTGCTGCCAGTTCTCCAGCTTGCAGACGACCGAAATCTTCTTCGTATTCCGCACGGCCCCGGCTCCGAACAGTGTCATTACGTTGATAATCCCGATCCCCCGAATTTCCAGCAGGTGACGGATCAGCTCCGGCGGGTTCCCAATCAGCTGATAGTCCGCCGTTTGGCGAATTTCAACCGCATCGTCGGCGATCAAGCGGTGTCCGCGTTTAACCAGCTCCAGCGCAGTCTCACTTTTCCCGATGCCGCTGGATCCGGAGATCAGCATCCCGATTCCGTATACGTCTACCAGCACCCCATGAATCGTAGTGGTAGGCGCCAGACAATTTTCCAGAAATCCCGTAATCCGGCTGGCCAAAATAGTCGTTGCCGTATTCGTCTTGGCCACCGTGATGCCGCTGTCATTGGCTGCAGCCATCAGCTCAATCGGGACATCCAAGCCGCGGCTAATAATGATACACGGTGTTTCTTCCGGAGCGCACAACCGTCTCATCCGATCCATTCGTTCGTCGGAAGACAGCCCGTCAAAGAAGGTCAGTTCTGTTTTCCCTAATATTTGAACCCGCT
This sequence comes from Paenibacillus cremeus, assembly GCF_007786445.1. Taxonomy (GTDB): domain Bacteria; phylum Bacillota; class Bacilli; order Paenibacillales; family NBRC-103111; genus Paenibacillus_G; species Paenibacillus_G cremeus. The sequence continues at coordinate 175,521 of NZ_VNJI01000009.1, forward strand.
CTTTCGGATGAAACTCAAAATAGCCGGCCATTTCCAGCCCTGGTCGGTACAAATCGGCCACATTGATCGGGCGCTTCAGCCCTCCTTCTCCGCAGACCACCTCCAGGTGAAATTCCCGTACTAAATCCGATACTTTCACTTTTTTAGGCATCGTGACCTTCTCCTTTATGTCCCAGTAATTCCATCGTATATAAAATAGCGCCCGAAAGCAACTTTCCTCGCTCTCGGGCCGCTTTTACACTTTAGAAGTATCCAATACCTCTGCGCACTCCGTATGTTCCGCTCCTCCGGGGCAGCAAGACTTCTGTTCCGGATCGGCCCAATCCTCAACCCATTTTTTGATTTCATCCAAAATTGGTTTGAACGCCTTCCCCTTATCCGTTAACGCATATTCCACCCGCACCGGCATTTCAGGATATATCGTTCTTTTTACCAGCCCGACCGCCTCCAGCTCCTTCAGCCGTTCGGATAACAGCCGGCCGCTGATCGACAATTGACAGCCAATCTCCGAGAATCGTTGTGGACCCACCAGCAGCTTATCCAGTAAAAATATAGTCCATCGCTTGCTTAATAGCTGGATTGTCTGGGTAATTTCACATCCTTGCTCCCCCATAGCCTGCACCTCGATTCCTCCTACTTATTCTCATTATACCGCAATTATATCCGTTCGCTCGCAAGAAATTGCCATAAAGCTCATCCGATTTTTCTGCGTAACCTAAAGAAAAGGCCAGCCCGTATAGGACTGACCTTTGTTTGCTAAGGAGTAAAATTAGGCGTTAACCAGGATGGAGTTCGTTGTTTCCTTGTCGAAGAAATGAACTTTGTTCATGTCGACCGCCAATTTCACATTCGTGCCTTCCTTCATACCGGAGCGGCCGTCTACACGAGCCACTACGCTTTGGTTGCCCAGGCCTGTCAGGTACAAGAACATTTCATGACCCAGGTTCTCAGCAACCTCGATATGAGCGTTCACGATGGTGTTCGGGGATGCTTCCATAAAGATCGCTTCTTCGTGGAAATCTTCCGGACGAATGCCGATGACAACCTCTTTGCCAACATAGCCTTTATCGCGCAGGACTTTAGCTTTGCCTTCTGGAACTTCAACATTGACACCCGACGCTTTGAAGTACAGGCTTCCACCTTGATCTGCAAAGCTACCAGTAATGAAGTTCATGGAAGGGGAACCGATAAAGCCGGCTACGAACATGTTAAGCGGGAAGTTATAGATCTCTTCCGGTGTAGCAGCTTGTTGGATAATCCCTTTATCCATAACGACGATCCGATCGCCCATTGTCATAGCTTCTGTTTGGTCATGCGTTACGTAGATAACAGTTGTTTCAAGACGCTTATGCAGCTTGCTGATCTCAGCACGCATCTGTACGCGAAGCTTCGCGTCCAAGTTGGAGAGTGGTTCGTCCATCAAGAACACTTGCGGTTCACGAACGATCGCACGACCCAAGGCAACACGCTGACGCTGACCGCCGGAGAGAGCCTTCGGCTTACGATCCAGCAAGTGCTCGATGTCAAGAATTCTTGCCGCTTCACGAACACGAGCTTCGATGTCAGCTTTCTTGAATTTACGCAGCTTCAAACCGAATGCCATGTTTTGATACACGTTCATGTGAGGATACAAAGCGTAAGATTGGAATACCATCGCGATGTCGCGGTCTTTTGGAGCTACGTCATTCACCAAACGGTCACCAATATACAGTTCGCCCTCAGTAATTTCTTCGAGACCGGCGATCATACGAAGCGTAGTCGACTTACCACAGCCGGAAGCTCCTACCAGAACCAGGAACTCTTTATCCTTAATATCTAAGTGGAAGTCTTTAACGGTTGCTTCATCATTACCTGGATATCTTTTAACGACATGGTTTAAACGTACACCTGCCATGAGTAATTCCCCCTACGAATTAGTATCGTCCTATGAACTTATCTTACCTTACTAGCTCGTATATGACTATGCACAATCTTCACAAAAAAATCACTTTCTTTTCGTTACTTTGTACAATAACATAGCAATTTTCACAATGACCGCATCATTAAATGTGCGAACATCCAACCCCGTCTCTTGCTTGAATTTATCCAGTCGGTACAAGAGCGTATTGCGATGAATATACAGCTTCTTCGCCGTTTCGCTGACATTGCAATCCAGGTGGAAAAATTGCTCCAACGTCGTCATCGTCTCCGCATCAAGCGCGACGTCCAGCCGTTTCAGCACACGCTCCAGGAAGCTCGCCTTCTCGCTCTCTGGAATGAGGTGCACCAGCTTCTCCAGCTGCAGCTCCCATGGCAAATGCATATTACTGCCCACATGGAACGTCCGCCCCAGCATGATCGTCTCCCTAAGCTGCAGCACCGCGGTATACAGCGATTTGGCCGGCATCATCGGGTAATGAATCGCCAGATGGCTTTCGCCCACCCATTCACTCTCGAGCATTTCATGCAGTCCGTAGCCGATCGCCGCCAGCTTGTCCTCCATGCTTTCATCTTGAAGATCTTCTCTGTCGTCTCCGGCATCCATCGCTAGTATTTTTTCCGGGGCGAGGATAAGCCATTCTTTGTCCGTTAAAGGAATCAAAGTCAGCTCACTATCAAAAAACGACTCTAACAGCTTCTTCAAATCGGTATAATGCACGCGGCGTGAGGTCGTGTTATCTCCGTACAGCAGCAAGGGGATTTTAGTAGAATAGAGCGACAGCTGCGAGACCAGTGTATCCGGCATCTCCGCATGCGAGTACCCCAGCTCCTGCTGCTGCCGAAGCCATTCCCTGACCAGGCCCGCTTTTCTCTCCTCATCACTGCCAGAGGACGCCGGCTTTTTCTCCTGCTTCATCTTCGTATCCAAAACCAGCTCAATCAGCTGACGCTCCGCTTCGGAAACGCCTTCATGCACCACTTTAAATAAAACAACGTCCCGATCTTCCTTCTGAACGAAAAAAACAAGCTCTTCATCACTTCGAATGCTTCTGATAGCACCTGCGGCTCCCTCGGTATCTGGAGTGGCCCCGCCCATCCGCCGCCAGTCTTCCCATGGCCACTTGACGGTTGTTACCGGAATGTTCAGTGCTTGCTCCAGCTGCTGTCTCACCAGTTCCCAGTCCATTCTCCAAGCTCCCAACGTTGTTTTCTTCCTCTATCTATAATGTATTGTAGCACAACCGGAAGCTAACTTTCCCCTTTCTTATATGAAAAAGGAGCAGGACCACGTCCTCCCCCTTGCCTATCTGCTTTATTTGAGCACTCTGCGTGCCGTGATGTAATGATCTTTCCACCAGCCGGTTTCAATGGTGCTGAATTTAACGCCGCCTGCGCCGTACGTATGAATCATCATGCCATCGCCTACGTACATGCCGACATGTCCGATTTTGCCTTTAGAGTCCGGAGTAGAGAAGAATACCAAATCGCCTGTCTCCAGATTCGCTTTGCTGATGAACGTGCCTTCTTGCGCTTGATCACGCGACACGCGAGGCAGCGTCACGCCGTTGTGAGCAAAAATCCACTTCGTAAAGGAAGAGCAATCGAATGTTTTCGTTTGGCCGTATGCCGCACCGAAATCATATGGAGTGCCTAAGTATTGTTGGGCCAAAAGTACAAGATTTACGCGCTTCTGGTCTAATGCCGATAATACGCGCTTGGCTCCGATGAACTGACTCGTATGTTTACTTACTGGCTCCGTAATAACAGAGTCCTTCGCGCTCGAGGCCATGATCATCTTGCCAGCCCCGATATAAATACCCGAGAAGCTAGGATTCGTACCAGTACCGAAAAAGAGAACATCACCAGCAATCGCATTACTCATCGATTTTATCGACGGCTTGTTAATCTTAAACTGATCGTCCAGCGCACGCGGCAGCTGATAATTGAGCATTTTGAAAATGTAGTAGTTCAATCCAGATGCATCAAAGCCTTTAGCAGGTGTCTCTTCGCTTACTGTGTAGTCTTTGCCGACCATCTTTTTGGCCAGAGAGACCGCGTCCATATCATCATAAGCAGCCATAGCCGGTCCCGCAAGTGCTCCTGTGAGCATGACGGTCATTGCCGCCGTAATACCCATTGTACGAATGAAAGTGCGCTGCAACATGAATAGGTTCCTCCCAGATGTTCTAGTAATCTCCATGTTTGGGTATTCAGTGTACCCGCATTCATAGATTACCATGGCATAAAAAGCCTTGCATTGCGCAATGTTTCCCTCTGTTCGTGTGTTAATGCCAAGGAAACCAGTATCAGACACTGGCCTCAAAATTTACCGATATGCACATCGCATTATGGCTCACTCAGCGGACACTCCAAATGCCCCTAAACCCGCATCACATCAGGAAAAATAGCACTTCACTGCTGTTGCAGCGGTAAATCGTACGTTTCTGTGACCGTGCCTGCTGGCAGCATGTTTCTATATTGGAAATAATGTAGTGACAAATTTGGGAGGATTTCTAAACAAGGATATTATCCCGATTTGTGGCAATAATGGAATTGTCCTTTAGAAGCTATACTTAAATAATTCGCACCAAAGGAGAGGATTGGGCTATTCCTACGCTGCGTTACGGCAAAACGACCGTTTCATTTGACGTACCCGAGTCTCATTCGTATGATCTCATTACATACAAACAACCGTTGGGTGAACCACCTGACGACGCCTATTCCTTATCGCTCATTCGTCAAGCGTTGGCAGCGCCGATTGGCACGCCGTCCCTGCGAGAGCTTGCCACCGATAAAACTCAAGCTGTAATTCTCATCAGCGATGGTACCCGACTTTGCCCTAGCTGGCTTCTGCTTCCCCCTCTGTTAGAGGAGTTAAATGCCGCCGGTATTCCGGATCACGCCATCGATATCGTCATTGCGCTTGGTCTGCACCGAAAGCATACGGCCGCTGAGCTGGAGCAGCTTGTAGGGACCGCGATATACCAGCGTATCCGGGTTAGCAATCATTCCTCCTGCTCAGAGGATTGCACATATGCCGGTACGACCTCCCGCGGCACACCGATCGAAATCAACCACCTAGTAGCCCAGGCTCCTTTACGCATTGTAACTGGCAATATCGAGCCACACGCCCTTGTTGGGATATCCGGCGGGATTAAGGCACTGGTTCCCGGGGTCGCCTCTCAGCGCTGCATAGAGCATAATCACGGCTTGTCGCTTGAATATAAAGCTATCCCAGGCCATCCCAACAATCCGCTTCATCAGGACCTTGAGGAAGCGCAGCAATTCGCGCCGATCGACTTCATGCTGAACGTGGTTGTTAATCATGACCGACAGGTGCTTCATGCTGCCGCGGGCCATATAATTGAGGCCCATCGCCAGGGCACAGTCTTTGCCGCCAAGCTTTTTCTTGTTCCTGTTCAAAAGCAATATGACATCGTGGTTGTATCCCCCGGGGGCTTTCCAAAAGACCTGCAGTTTTATCAGGCTTTAAAAGCACTTCGCAACGCTGCCGCCATCACTAAGCCGCACGGCACGATTATCATGGCTGCAGAGTGCTCAGAACAGTTTGGCAACGGTATTTTTCAATACTGGGTAGAAACCATACCAGAACGGGAGCGTGCGGTAGCCATGCTGAAACAGACCTTCGTTGCCGGCGCCCATAAGCTACTGCATTTAGATGAGGTACTGCAAAATCACCCCGTTTATTTGCATACCTCACTTCCAAACGCTTTGATTGATCTACTAGGCTGCACCCCGGCTCCGGATCTATCCAGCACGTTGAAATCGATACTACTCCATCCCAGTCAATCGCTAGCCATTATGCCTTTCGGGGCTTTAACATTTCCTGTACACTAGAAGGTAATAAGGAGTTGGATGTTCGTGGCCATTGTAGAAGTTACGGTGATTCCAATCGGTACGGAAACCACCAGTCTAAGTCATTATGTAGCCGATCTGCATCGCTTGCTTGAGGATGCTCCGGAGCCCATTCATTTTGAAATGACCTCCATGAGCACTATTATTGAGGGAGAGTTAGAGGATTTATTGCAAGTGATTCGCCGTCTGCACGAAGCGCCGTTCTCACAGGGGGCCCAGCGCGTTTCCACTTCCATCAAAATCGATGACCGCCGCGACAAACCCGCCTCTATGGAGCAAAAGCTCCGTTCCGTTCAGGACAAACTCCAATAAACACAAAAAAGAGACCGTTATGGTCTCTTATTATTCTCACTAAAAGTGAGCCATGTAGGACTCGAACCTACGACACCCTGATTAAAAGTCAGGTGCTCTACCAACTGAGCTAATGGCTCTTAGGATAACTGGTGGAGGCTGATGGATTCGAACCACCGAACTCGTACGAGAACAGATTTACAGTCTGCTGCGTTTGGCCACTTCGCTAAGCCTCCAGGATGGCAATAATGCCTATGGTGGCTCGGGACGGAATCGAACCGCCGACACGAGGATTTTCAGTCCTCTGCTCTACCGACTGAGCTACCGAGCCATATGTAAGTAGGATGTCCTACACATAAATTTTCATTCGTAGTAAAATCATGGCGGAGCCGACGGGATTCGAACCCGCGGTCTCCTGCGTGACAGGCAGGCATGTTAGGCCTCTACACCACGGCTCCGCATCACATGATTGAAACAAATGGTGCCGCCGAGAGGACTTGAACCCCCAACCTACTGATTACAAGTCAGTTGCTCTACCAATTGAGCTACAGCGGCATATTAAACTTGGTATGGTGGAGGCTGACGGGATCGAACCGCCGACCCTCTGCTTGTAAGGCAGATGCTCTCCCAGCTGAGCTAAGCCTCCATGGGAAAAAGATATTTGGTAGCGGCAGAGGGGATCGAACCCCCGACCTTACGGGTATGAACCGTACGCTCTAGCCAGCTGAGCTACGCCGCCACGTTATATGATAGTGAAGTTACTACGGAGAGAGAGGGATTCGAACCCTCGCACCACTTACGCAGTCTAACCCCTTAGCAGAGGGTCCCCTTGAGCCACTTGGGTATCTCTCCAAGCTCACAACACACAGGATTTGCACCCTGAAAACTGGATTCGAAACAAAGCTTGCTGAATCGTTTTGGATAAGCCCTCGACCGATTAGTATTCGTCAGCTCCACACGTTGCCGCGCTTCCACCCCGAACCTATCTACCTCGTCGTCTACAAGGGGTCTTACATACTGGGAAATCTCATCTTGAGGGGGGCTTCACGCTTAGATGCTTTCAGCGCTTATCCCTTCCGTACTTGGCTATCCAGCCGTGCCTCTGGCGAGACAACTGGTACACCAGCGGTACGTCCATCC
>NZ_VNJI01000090.1 GCF_007786445.1 Paenibacillus cremeus
GCCTCCTGCTTCCTTCAGATTCCGCCTCACGGCGGACACCTTTGCTCTTGGCTAACGGTAGGCGTTCGCCAGCCCCCGTTCGGGACTCACACCCTAGAGATGACGCCCATGCTGGGCGTACAAGCACAAAAACGCGATGGAAGATTCCGTCGCGTTTTCTGCATGAATTACTTTACCGTGCTACCGGTCAACAATCTTATTGGCTGGACCGTCAACGTTTTTTCGGCTCCACCCCGCAATTATAAGGTTCCATTGTTTCTCACACGCGAAAATAATCCGCTCAAAAAGCCCCAAGGATTACGTGGTCAAGACCCCATTTAACGGACATTTCCCAAACAATTTGGTTTGACCATCATTGCGATTATGTGTTTTGAGCGTAATTTTGGTAACATTCGTTAGGTGGAATAAAAAAAAATCACTTCTAAAAACGTCGAAGTCATCCGGTTGAGGATGTTTTCTGCAAAAAGGCAGACTTCGGCACTTTTTAGAAGTGATTTTACTTTGCCAACGGAACCCCTGACCCGTGGCGGAGGCAAATGGGAAGGACTAATATAGTCACATTATGCACTAATTAGCCCGAAATTGAATACTTTCCTGCTCTTACTGCACCTTAATTACGGTTGGTTTCGCTTTTTTCACCTTTGTCACATTAATTAAAAATTATAAAAAAGCTGTTACACCAAGAATTATTTGCTACTTTATGTTATTTTTATAGAAAAGTGGAAAATAAATTCGCAACCGATGAGTGCGTAATCCTAAATACACAATTACTTGCCTCTCAACAACAAAAATACCAGTGGAGAGTGTTTCTTCAACGTTCTCACCTTACTTACCGCTTACCGTTGCCCTACAACCTCAAATTAGCACCGGGAAAAAAGAACCGTCTACGATCATTTGGGCTCATCCTGAGCGATCACAGTAAAACAATCATTTTACATCTACTTGTATCATTTGAGAACATCGTCCAAAAAGAAAAAGGGCCTCAATTCTGTTGCAGAATCGCGGCCGACTTTAGTTCTAAAAATCCATTTCGGTTCCATGCAGCCCAACCGCCGGACCGACAGCGGATGACCGATCCCATTCGGGCTGCATGGCTCGAGTCATTGGAGCTTCAAAGCATCTCAGCTTTCCGAGCGTTGATCACCACATCGCAGCCAGCACGCCGTTTGCCACACGGGTTTAACTTCTCAACGTTCATTCGCGTTCCACTAGCTGTTTGGCATAATCCCATTCCAACTGATCGAGCTTCTTCAGCCGTCGACGGAAATAGTCACCCTTGCTGAATTCCGCCCGGACGAACGCGGACACGACCTCCTGCGCCAACCACAACCCGATAATTTTGCCACCAATGCATAGTACGTTCATATCATCGTGCTCGACGCCTTGATGGGCTGAATAGGTATCGTGACACACGCATGCGCGGATGCCAGGAATTTTGTTAGCTGCAATGGCCGCGCCGATGCCCGAACCGCATAGCATGATACCCCGATCCGCTTCGCCACTGCGCAAAGACTCGCCTACGAGTCGGGCGATGTCCGGAAAGTCGACGCGCTCGGGAGTAAAGCTCCCATGATCAATCACGGTCAGACCGATCGATTCCATATATGCGATTAATTCCGACTTCATGGCAAATCCCGAATGATCCGTTCCTAAAGCAATTCTCATTTGAAAATCCCTCCATAGGTTAAAGATAACTTAGAAGAACTCGATCTGACTCGTTTTCCGCCTTATCCGTTTTTCTCCAACACGACTAAGCCAGGATGATCAAGAAGAAATGGCAATTGCGTCCTGACTCACACTTTTAATATGTGTTCATTTGTTCATATCAGGGACATCGCCGGTTTGTCTTCCATAAAAGCGATAATCATATTTTCTCCAATCATTAGATGTTCAGCGAGAAGATTTATAGCAGAGGTACCAGCATGTAGAATAATAAGTTATTGTCCGTATTCAAATATCTTACAACAGACCACTATTAACTTTATTGGTCAGGATCGAATGAATAGCGTAGTATGAATGGGATTAAGTTCTTTTCATTTGGTTTTGACATAAAAAGCAAGAGTGGATCGGTTGATCCACTCTTGCTTAACTAAAGGTTAAAGTACTGTAAAGTCAAACGGTAATCCGGCCTTTTCATAATGCTTACGTCTTGAAGCCTTGTCACCTTCTTGAATCTCCCTGGCAATCGCAGCGACTTGCTCCGCCTTGTCGATAGGAACACATACGACGCCGTCACCGTCCGCCACGATGATGTCACCGGGATTCACCAGCACTCCACCGACGTTCACCGGTATGTTGTGCGTATCATATATGATTCGGCCCGGACGAATCCCCCTGCCTATGTAGCCGCAGTATACAGGGAGCTGCTGTTTAATAACCTCGTCGGTATCACGGGCTCCACCGTTGGTTATTACACCTCTGGCGCCTGCATTGATCCATCCGAACGTATTTTGAGAGCCACAGAAACCGACGTCCGTGCTTGTCGGGCAATCGATCACAATGACATCACCGTCTTGAATAAGCTCCTTGAATTTTTCCGGAGCATCGTTGCGGTACCAATGGGATTTGGTTGCTTTGTACTCTTCCACCGAAGAAGCATGAATCGCCTGATTGGCCGGCAAAAACCGCACCGTTAAGGCAAAGCCGTAGATCCGATGCTTGAATTGGTCAAAATCCTTCCACAGCGCCTTAATGTCGCGATTCACGCAGCCTACGTTTTGAAGCCCAACAGCATCCAGCCCGTCATTGACATCGGTTACACGCAGTCCTTCGAATAACTGCAGCAACTCTTTTCGTTTTTGAGCATCCATAGATCATCTCTCCTTTAATTTATGAAATGTGCTTATAGTACGGTGAAATCCAGAGGAATACCGGCTTTCTCATAATGCTTGCGACGAGAGGCCTTATCGCCTTCTTGAATCTCACGGGCGATCGCTGCCACGAGCTCCGCCTTCTCAATCGGAACGCAAACGACGCCGTCACCGTCAGCAACCACGATATCTCCCGGACGGACAAGCACGCCGCCCACATTGACCGGGACATTGCAGGTATCGTAATGAAGCCGGCCAGGGCGAATTCCACGTCCGGTATAGGCACAGTATACAGGGAGCTGCTGCTTAATGATTTCATCGGTATCACGGGCGCCGCCGTTGGTCACTACCCCTCTGGCTCCCCGGTTAATCCAGTTGAAGGTGTTCTCGGAGCCGGAGAAGCCGACGTCCGTATTCGTTGCTCCGTCTATGACGAGGATATCTCCGTCTTGAATTAAAGGATTAAAGGCATCCGGCGCCGTGTTTCGATACCAGTTCCCCTTGGTTTTCTTATACTCCTCTAAGGAAGCTGCATGAATGGCGGAGTTGGTCGGCAAGAACCGCACCGTTAAGGCAAATCCGTAAATCCGATGCTTGAAATTGTCGATGTCCTTCCACAGCGGACGAATATCACGGCTTAGGCAGCCGACATTTTGCAAGCCAACCGCATCCAAGCCGTCGTTGACATCGGTAACACGCAGACCTTCAAATAAACCTAATAATTCTTTCCGTTTTTGAGCATCCATGACAAGCACCTCCATAAATTTTGAATAACATGTATTTAAAGGACGGTAAAATCGAGCGGTAGGCCAGCCTTCTCGTAATGCTTCCGGCGGGATGCCTTGTCGCCTTCCTGAATTTCTCGTGCAATCGCAGCGACCTCCACCGCTTTTTCGATCGGCACGCAGAGGGCGCCATCACCATCGGCGATAATGAGATCCCCTGGACGAATAAGGACGCCGCCGACATTCACCGGGATATTGTGCGCTTCGTAGGTGATCCGGCCTGGACGAATGCCTCGGCCGATATAAGAGCAGTAGACTGGAAGCTTTTGCTTAATGATTTCATCGGTATCGCGGGCTCCGCCATTGGTCACTACGCCTCTGGCTCCCCGGTTGATCCAGCCAAAGGTATTTTCCGAGCCACAGAACCCTACATCCGTGGCGGTCGCTCCATCGATTACGATCACATCTCCGTCTTGGATCAACGGTGCGAATAAACTGGTGGCGATATTTTTATACCAGTCTTGTTTGATCTGCTTGTATTCCTCTGTGGATGCAGCATGAATCGCTTGGTTGGCCGGCTGAAACCGGGCGGTTAAGGCAAAGCCGCAGATCCGGTGGGAAAATTGCTCGATATCCTTCCACAGTGGACGAATATCACGGCTTAAGCAGCCTATATTTTGCAATCCGACGGCGTCCATTCCATCGTTGACATCCGTTACACGCAAACCATCAAAAAGCTTCAAAATTTCCAATCGTTCCTGTTGCTCCATCCGCTTTCCCTCCACACCTGATTAATTTTGGCTACAGAACGGTAAAATCAAGCGCAAGCCCTGCTTTCTCATAATGCTTTCGGCGCGACGCTTTATCATCGTTCTGAATTTCACGGGCGATGACCGCCACTTCTTCCACCTTCTCGATCGGCACACAAACGACACCGTCTCCGTCAGCGACGATCAAATCCCCGGGACGTACAAGCACTCCTCCAATGTTAACGGGGATGTTATGCCGATCGTATTGGATGCGGCCTGGCCGAATGCCACGACCGATGTAACCGCAATAAATCGGCAGCTTCTGTTTAATAATTTCATCGGTATCCCGCGCGCCTCCATTGGTTACGACGCCTCGAGCGCCTGCGTTGATCCAGGAAAAAGTGTTCTCAGAGCCGCAGAACCCGACGTCCGTGTTGGTAGCTCCATCGATCACCACGACATCGCCATCTTGAATGAAATCTGCAAACGGTCTAGGAGCAATTTCTTTATACCAATGCTTTTTCAACTGCTTATATTCCTCTACGGATGATGCGTGTATCGCTTGGTTGGCCGGGACGAACCGTGCCGTTAGCGCAAATCCGCAAATGCGGTGGCTGAAATCGTCAAAGTTTCTCCAAAGCGGTCGGATATCTCGGCTGACGATACCAACATTTTGCAGCCCGACCGCATCCATCCCATCATTCACGTCAGTAACTCTTAAGCCTTCGTACAGCTGCAGAATACGCTTGCGTTGTTCTGTTTCCACGTATAAAGCCTCCTTGAAGTTATTTATCCTTTGGCACCGCTGGACGCTATGCTCTGGATAATATATTTTTGCAGGAACAAATAAATAATGACGACAGGCAGTACAGCCATAGTAGATATAGCCAAACTGTTCCCTATGACGGCCTGCTTCATTTCGTTCTCTGCGTAAACCGCAATTCCAAGCGAAATGGTATACATATCCGGCTTCGTTAGCATCAAGAGAGGCCACATCAGTGAATTCCACTGGGACATCACGGTGAGAATGGTTAACGTCGCCATGATCGGACCTGCTAGAGGTAAATAAATTTTGTAAAAAATTTCAAACTCATTCGCTCCATCTATTTTGGCGGCCTCTCTAAGAAAGCCGGGAATTCCATCAAAATATTGCTTGCAAAGGAAAATGCCGAACGGGTAGGCTAGCGAAGGCAGGATAAGCCCCAAGTAGGTGTTGACCAGACCGAAATCTTTAAAAATCAAGAATCTAGTCAATACAATCGCTTCGTTCGGAATCATCATGGTGGATAAAATAAATAGCAGCCAGAAATGCTTATTGCGGAAAATCCCCTTCGACAATGCATACCCTGCCATGCCTCCGAGGCCCAGGTGCAGGATGCAAGCCCATACAGAGACATAGATGGTGTTGAAATAAAATCGGCCGATTTCAAGCATTTGCAACGAGCTGATGTAATTCCTTAGCCCTGTTCTGACCGGCAATAGCGTGGGAGGAAACTTCAACCCGAAATTGGCCGTTTCGTCAAAGCTTTTGAGTACCATAAACAGAAACGGATAAATGAAAACGAGGGCGATCAATCCAAGAATAATCCATGAGATCCATTCCATAGTACGCTGCTGCCTTTTATAGGAACCCGATGGCTGCATAGGGCACCTCCGTGTCATTCGGTCTCTTTGGTTTTGGAGATCCAGAGATTAAGCGTAGTCACGATGAGGATAAGAACAAAGATGACGACCGATGCGGCTGCTCCTACCCCGTACTGACCGGCAAGCATTCCGTTTTCGTAAAAATAGGCGACGACAGTTTGCAGTGATCTTAAGGGGCTTCCTGCCGCGCCACCCAAGGAGAACACATCGCTGAAGCGTTCCAACGCGGAGATCGTGCCCATGATCAGCATGAACGTAAAAATGGGTTTAGTCAGAGGAATCGTAATGCGGTACCATTTCTGGAACCTGGATGCCCCGTCGACTTCTGCCGCTTCGTACAATTCTTGCGAGATCGTTTGCAATCCGGCAATGAAAATAATGATGCTGTACCCGATGTTATGCCAGAGTCCCATAACGATGACAACCCACTTGGAGTAATTGTAATCGGTCAGCCAGCCGAGCTTTTCGATCCCGAGAAAGGACAACATATAGTTGACCGTTCCGGCCTCAGTCGGGTAAAACAACACTTTAAACACTAGGGTAACGGCTACGATCGAAGTGACATTGGGCAAAAAGTAAAGCATTTTGAACACATTTTTTCCCTTGGTCAAACTGTTAATAAGACAGGCCAGCGTAAAGGCCACCGGGATATTGATAAGGATCGTAAAAAAGCCCATGTGCACCGTATTGTACAACGCGTTCCAAAACTTGTGGTCCTTCAAAATACTGGAATAATTCAGCCAGCCTACGAAATTTTGTAAGGTACCGTTGCGTGAGTAATACATGCTGAGCATGAGCGTTTTGAATAACGGGTAGAACGTAAACAGCAGCATGGCGAGAGAGGAAGGCAGCAAGAACAAGTACCATGGGATTTCTTTTTTAAACAGCTTGACGTGAGCGGCTAGTTTCACATTCATTCTCAGCTCCTTTAACCGGATGCCAGGCAGGCTAAGCGATCTGACCTGACATCCGATTGGGGTTACACTGCTAAACGGGCTATTTGCCGGCAGCGCTCTTCAGCTTGGCGTAGCTAGCCAGCTTTTGCTGCTCTGCTTTCTCGAGCGCGGTCTTGGGGGCTACACCTTTAAGCGTGCTGCTTTCGATGGCATCAATCATGATGGTGTGTAAAGATAAAGCGTCCACCGGCGTCTTTTTCATAATTTTACTGGAAATATCAAGCGCCTTCTTTTCTTCATCTGTCATCTGTATATCGTTACCGAGCGCTTTCAACGAAGTAGGCCATCCCAGCTGTGTAGCAAATACGAACCGTTGTCCGTTGCCAAGACTGAACCATTTCGTGATCTCCCAAGCCAGCTCCGGATCGGCCGCTGCCTTCATCATTTGCACACGGTCGCCGCCAAGCCGCACATTCTCACCGTCTTTGTTGCCTGGTCGTGAGGCAGGCTCATATTTATTGCTTAAGTTAAAGGCTTCATATTTGAAAACAAAGTTAGCCCCTTGCGCAAACGTCATGGCCACGTCGTTTTCCGTTGTCCCCCACTGAACCGGTGGTGTTGCAGTTTCTGCTCCCGGAGGAGTAAACGGCTTCACTTTATTCAGCCATTCGAGCCCTTGAATCCACTCCGGCGAATCGACCTTCACGCGATTATCCCACTCGTTAGCTCCATAGGTCCCGGAATCCCCGCCTAATGCATTGACGATGGTCGCTAGCGTCCAGGTCGCATCTTTCCCGCCGGTTGGGATATACAGTCCATACGTTTGCTTGCCGGTTCGCGGATTTTTTCCGGTCATCTTCTTTGCTTTTTCGTAAATTTCATCCAGTGTCGGATTAGCAGAAATCGGTTCTACTCCGAAATCCTTAAAGATTTCCGTATCGTAGAACATGATTTCTCCCGCAGAGCTGTATGGCAGCGTATTGGCGATTTTCTTGGATTCGTCCGTTGGGAAATTCGGATTCCATTCCCTGAAATAAGTGGAAAGCAGCTTGGAGCTATGCAGGTCTGGATTATATTCCTTATCTTTGGCAATGTAAGGGCCTAAATCTACACTGTAGCCTTCCTGCCAAATTTGCGCGGTGGACGACTGGATCATCACATCTACCTGCTTCGCTTCCATCAGCGCCTTTGCCTTCGTATAGTGATCCTTATCGCCCGGGTAAACGATGATTTCGAAATCCATATTCGGGTAGTCCTTCTTGAGCCATTTTTCCAGCTCGTCAGCACCGTACACCAATTTGCCGGTAATCGGATCCGGGGCGGTTTTCGCATTTAAGCCTTTATAACCGATCCGCACCTTGCCTTTGAGCTCGGGCTTGGCTTTCACAATTCCGTTCCCGCCTTCAAGCTGCTTGACCGTCTGCTGATTCGGCGGTGCATTAACCGGCCCTGCCGGCCCTCCCCCACCGTTGCTGCAACCGGTAAATGCGCTGATCGCAGCGATAAGCAGGATGCTCCGCACCATCCCCTGTCTTAAAGCCATCGAAATTCTCCCCCTCAAACGAATTGAGTAATCGTAACCGCTTTCATAACGCAGCTGCATCCAGGTCGACCTCATACTTCTTCCCAATTGCATGCAGCTCCGCAGCTACTTTGAACGGAAGTGTAATGCCTGTTTTTCTTTTGGACTCCGTAAGACGCTGCTCAATTTCCCCCGGTACCAAAATTTCGTCAATGCCCTCAGCTCTCGGCTCCGCTTTGATTTCTGCGATATACTGATCCATCCGGGATTTGAATTGTTCCAGCGAAATAAACCGGCTGATGTCGATGGCGATGAAGATATGACCTACATTTTGAGCATCCACCCAGTTTTCGTACATGTTGTTCACATACTTGCCGAACCCGGCTCCCGTCAAGACTCCGCTAAGAATATCGATAAACATGGAGATTCCATACCCCTTTGCACCACCTAGAGGCAGCACCGAGCCTTCCAGAGCGGCTTCCGCATCGGTCGTCGGATTCCCTCCCTTGTCAACCGCCCATCCAAGAGGAATTCGTTCCCCTTTCTGTGCAGCTACGATAATTTTGCCACGGGATACAACACTAGTAGCCATATCTAAAATGAACGGGACATCTCCGGTAGGCACGCCCACCGCCAGCGGATTCGTTCCTAAGAACGGTCTCACCCCACCGGTTGGCGGCATAGTCTGTGAGGCATTGGACATCACCATCAGAGCGAAGCCTTGTTGAATTGCCTTTAATGCGTAGTAAGCGCAGGTACCAAAATGATTAGAGTTTTTGACACCGACGATTCCCGCGCCCAGATCACGGGCAATGTCCAGAGAGGTCCTAAGCGCATGGTTTCCGGCTACAGCCCCATATTGATTGTTTCCGTCCACGAGTGCGGTGGCTCCAAATCGTGAAACCACCTCCACATTAGCAAGCGGATTCACCATACCCTTTTCGAGCCGTTCCAAATAAATTTGCGTTCGTACCACCCCATGGGAATCCACGCCTCGCAAGTCTGCTTGAACGAGAGATTCCGCTACCATTACGGCAGCCTCATGCGGAACACCGGCACGCTCGAAGACATGACGGCAAAATAATTCCAGCCTCGATGCATCAAAGATTGTCGGTACGTTCAACGAACTCACATCCTTTTGATTTCAGCGTCTCATCGATCCACTTGCGATCAATGGTTCCATCTTCAATCGTTTGGAATATGGCCGTCTCCTTGGCTTGTTGAAGTTTAGCCAGTGCGAGAATCCGTTCGGCGTCTCCGGCAGGCACGGCAATAAGCCCGTCATCGTCCCCGACGATAATATCGCCTGGATTCACGACCATACCTCCAATTGATACGGGAACGTTAATTTCCCCAGGTCCGTCTTTATAAGGTCCCCGGTGTGTTACCCCTCTAGCATATACGGGGAATGCACCTGCCTTGATCGCCTCCGTGTCGCGAATGGCTCCGTCGATGACAAATCCGGCAATGCCTTTCTTGATCGCTATTCGGACCATAATTTCACCGATGATGGCGTTCGTCAGATCCCCTCCGGCATCGACCACGATCACATCGCCGGGCTCTGCCATCTCAATAGCCTTATGCGCCATCAGGTTATCGCCCGGCCTTGATCGCACAGTTAAAGCGGTTCCGACTAATTTTCCTTCGCGATGATATGGTCGAAGCAGAGCGGAAAATGCATCCATGCGATTCATATTGTCACTGATATGAGGAGTTACGATGCTCTCAAATTGGTTCACAACATGCTTTGGCGGTCTTTGGTTTAACGGAAATACTCGAAATCCCCAGTTTGTCATTACTGCACCTCCATTGATTTTGTGCCGCAGGAGCGGCGGATGATAATGTCAGGTACAAGCGTAACGGTTTTGGGTCTTGGTTGCCTTGACGCGCGGATTAAGCGAATCAGCCCTTCTGCAGCCAGCCGACCCATCTCATAAGCAGGCTGATTGATCGTTGTGAGTGGAGGAGATAAGTGGCGCGACCATGGCGTCTCGTCATATCCAATAATCGCAATATCTTCAGGCATCCGTAATCCCAATTCCTGGATGCCCTCAATGATTTCCAGTGTCATCATGTTATTCGTTGAAAAGATAGCCTCCGGTCGAGTGTCACCTGAGCACAATTTAAGCACGGCCTTTTTTGAAGAACCTTCTTCCTCGTCGACTTCTACAACGTTCTGCAGCTCCGGTGGAATTCCACCTTCGAGCATGGCTTCCCGATATCCCTGGATACGCCCGGACCAGCTGCTGACTCCTTTGGAGGAATAGACGAAGGCTGTAATCTTTGTTTTGCCCAGCTTTAGAAAATGCTGCGTCGCTAGCTTCCCACCATGCACATTGTTCGTTACAACGTAATTGGCTTTAATACGATTCAGCTTGCGGTTGATCAGAATAAGTGGAAATCCGCTTTTAGTCAATGTCTCAAAAAAGGGGTTATTATGAACCGTCGGGTTCACGATAATGCCGTCCACCTGCCTCATTTGCAGCCCCTTGATATGCTCTCGCTCAAGAGCAGAGTCTTCGTTGGTGTTGCAAATCATGAGCTGATAATTCATGGCGCGGCAGGTATCCTCAACCCCTTCGAGTACTTTGGTCCAAAACGAGTTTTTCAAATTGGAGAGTACAATGGCTATTACATTGGTTTTCATGGACTTTAATCCTTGGGCCAATGCATTTGGACGGTAGTCCAGCTCACGAATGGCATCAAGTACCTTCTGCTTGGTTTCTTCCTTCGATTGCTTGAAGTTTCCGTTCAAGATGCGGGAAACTGTTGTCTTAGATACTCCCGCAAGTTTTGCAACATCATTGATCGTTACGTGCATGATCGTCAACTCCAAGGACAAAGTTCAGGAAACCCATTTAGGAAACCCATTTGGTAAACCAGTTTAGGAAATCGGTTCCCAACACCTTGGTACATCATATTGTAAGCGTATTCGTATTATTCTCTGGAATAAAAAAAAGGACAAGCTCAGCTTGTCCCCAGATTGTAGAGAAACCCACTTTTTAAAAGCTGGGTTTCTCTTTTTTGCTCAATAACACATATTTTGCAGGACTAGAGGGGGCATTAACCCTCCAATGCCCTCCTTTCTAAGTGGAGGGCGATCTTCTTCATATTCTGAACCGCTGCGGTCATGAGCGCTTGCTCTGTCGCATTTCTCAGCCCGCGTAAACGGCAATAGCGAAACC
>NZ_VNJI01000091.1 GCF_007786445.1 Paenibacillus cremeus
GTTGCTGGACACTTCCATGATACCAAACAAAGAAGGTGTTTTTTTGTCAAGAGAAGGAAAAAATGCGCTCCGTCCTTACAGCCGTAGGGCGTTTAAGCTAATTTGTAGCTGCGAAAGTTGAGTTATTTAGTTATAAGTTTGTTTCACAATGCCTTGATATGACTATATTCTCATAGAATGTGTCACATGATATCGGCGCTCCGTAGGGAGAGGTGTCGGGTGACAAGTACTTGATCCCATTCCCGATTTTGACAAGAACATTATCTCATTCCCGACAAGACATATCAAAGGTATACTAAAGATACGTCAGCGATCGTGGAGAGAGAATGTCAATCGGACCCGCTAGCTATTCACTGATCCATTCGCATGTTCCGGCGATATTCAAGTGATGTCATACCTTCAATTTGCTTAAAAGTTTTGGTGAAATAGCTCTGGCTGCAAAAGCCGGTCGTTTGGGCAATCTCCCCAAGTGGGCTGACTGTTCCGGCCAATAGCTCTTTTGCTACTCGAAGTTTTAATTTTGTAATATATTCCGCGACCGTACACCCGGTTGTGCGCTTGAACAACCGGGAAAAATAGCTAGGGCTAATATGAACATGGCAGGCAATGTCTTTGATTTTTAGCGGTTCAAGGTAATGTTCACTTATATAGGAAATCGCAAGTTGAACGGTTTCCGAGTATTGATGTGACGCTTGTGCTCCGGGTGATAGTTCTCCCTCCATTTGAGAAATAGTAGCCTCTGTCAATCTTCTCGTAATATGCGATGAGGCTGTCACCTCACTCGGAAAGAAAGATACGAACACAGGGGTTTAGAGAGGCAGAGGATAAAGCCAACCAATTAATCGAAACGGAAAAAAACTAAAAGGAATAAATAGAATTATAACTCAAGTGTATTGGAGTGTGTCGGGTTGAGGAAGTGGTCTCATCTTATACTGTTCGCTGCAGTCGTAGTGCTCTTAATTAATTGTACCGGGTGTGACACGGCACAACCAGCAGGCAAAGGTGCTGAGAATTCCTCTGTTGCACCCGTTAGAGGGGAGAATGCGACCAAAGAAGTTACAACTTTAGTGCAGGATATCCCATCGATCGCACAAGTATACGCAGACTATTTCCCGATCGGGGCCGCGATCCAGCCCGACATGACGACAGGAAAGAATGCCGAGATAATTAAAAAACATTTTAACAGCGTCGTCGCGGAGACAAGAATGAAATGGCAGCCAACAGAGCCTACCGAAAATAAATTCACCTTTACGGACTCGGATCTGATCGTCAATTTCGCAAAAGAAAACCATATGAAGGTTCGAGGCCATACTTTGATTTGGCATACCGCGGTCCCATCGTGGGTATTCCAGGACGTGAATGGCAAAGAGATGACAGAGCCGACCGAAGAGAACAAAGCCCTGCTCCGTCAGCGAATGGAAAACCATATTAAAAACGTCGTCACACACTTCGGTGACGATGTATACGCATGGGATGTTGTTAATGAAGCTATCGATGAAAAGCAGCCGGACGGCTTTCGTAACAGCAAATGGTATCAGATTCTCGGTCCGGAGTATATCGAAGATGCGTTTGAGTATGCGCATAAATATGCACCGAATGCTAAGCTATACATCAACGAGTATGAAACTCACATTAAGAAGAAGCGCCAATTTTTGTACGATCTGGTGAAGGGACTCAAAAGCAAGGGGATTCAGATAGACGGAGTCGGTCATCAATCGCACTTCAACGTCAACTGGCCGGCAACATTGGATGTTATTGGAGAAACCCTTGAAATGTTTGCCGGCCTTGGGGTCGACAATCAGATCACAGAGCTTGACGTTAGCGTTTATCAGAATAAAAGCGTTGCCGGTAATTCTACACTCTCGCAGGTGCTGGCGGAACAGCAGGGTAACCGCTACCATGATTTGTTCGACCTTTTCAGGCGAGAGAAGACGAAGGGGCGAATAACCGGGGTCACCTTATGGGGGATTGCGGATGATCATACGTGGTTGACTACAAAGTCAAGAAAGGACTTTCCGCTGTTATTCGATGAGCAGTTAAAGCCCAAACGAGCGTATTGGGGTGTCATCAACCTGAATTAGCGGTAACTGATGATAACCATCAAAAATCCCTAGACCTAAGATTTTACATTATTAGCAAGGTAATTTTACCTTTGACCTTGTTTGAGCGTGAGGTGGCCATTCGGTACGGCCATTATCCGTATGTATCTTTCCGTTTGTTCGGATCGTAATGGAAAAGCCCTTTCGACTTCCCAGGGGAAGCGAGAGGGCTATCTGGTGTTTTTAAGGACCTGAAATGAAAGGAGAAGTGTCCGGTGACACAAACATAGCAGCCTTAGGGGCAACGGTTTTATGACATCAAATTAACCTTATAACTTTCAAGGAAGCTGTCTAAAGCACCAGGCCTCTCTGGATTTAGTCCATATTCTTGTTCATTCCGGTGTCCTCAGGGGGAGATAAGAATTTGAGGTTACGAGAGCATAGCCGTGGACAGATATTGCAATTGCCATGTCTTTAACCGCTCAGATAGGCAGTATACTTGAGGCTATAAAGAGAAAATTCTTTTCATTTTATAGAACCATCTATATATGGCCATTACGATGTAAAATAAGAGTGACAAACTAATCCATGTCCAATACCACCTCCAAGAATGATATTGAATGATTAATGTATATCTTTCCAGGAAAAACTCGATTAATGTAAGTACTGAACTAAAAGAAATATAATATAAAATCCTGGATTTAAAGGTTTATCAGTCGGATAATGAAGGACGAAATAAATAGAAATGATTGGAAAAATAAAATACTCATATGAAAAGCTTGTGGCATTTGCCTTTGACAGTTCACGGACTGGATAATCTATCCAGGAAAATTCTACAACCGATAGTCCTAGAAACCATGTGAAGAACTGTGTTATCAAGTAGACACAAGAAGCGTGAGATACTTTTTTTCTAGGAATAAACCATATGGAGATAAAAGTTATGACCCATACACTTCCTAGAACAATTTTTTCAGTTAAATACATTTTTTACTCCTGTATTAGATTTTCTTTTTTTGAAAACCATGAAACATAAAGGTGGCAAAAAATAAAATACACTAAAAAACTAATATATAAGCGTATACAAAATGAGAAGGGTGTTCCTTTATTAATTTTCTCCAAATCTGTAAAAACAGATATGAAATAGATGAACCATACGATAACTGAAATAAAAATGATATAGTGCAAAACCTTCCTTATTATGGTTGATTTTTTTGGAAAAAGGAGAATGAACCAAGTAAATATCATCGGTATGAATGTAAAGTTATGTAAAAAACCACTATTTGTTGCTCTCATAAACACTCTCACAGGATATTCTATACTTCCGATTTGAACAAAAATAATCGTGGCAGCCCATGTGATAGATTGGAAAGCTAGAAAGCTTATAAGGGCTAGCCGAAATTTATTCTTAGGTATATAGAATACAGTTGCAATTGAAAAGGCGGAGATAGCGATCAACATAAATCGCTCAATGGTCATTCTAATCTCCCTTACGAATTTACTTTTTTGTTACCTCTTCTATTTTGTACCCTTTTATAATAGAAAATATGCGTGATGACATTTGAATAACTCCCAATTGAAAATCGACAATGTAGACTTGAACTGGATTCCAGATAATTTACTTAATTATTGCGACCCATAAACTACATAATCCTTACGAAATCTCTTTCTAGGGTAATGAAAATTGTGTTTAGATACATTTTGGTGAGCCATATCATACAGAGGCGTATCGTATATATAGGCAGGCAATGGGAGAATTGAATGCCGCTGGATTGAGGTTGACTTTGACGGGGCCAGATCAGTGAATCGGTTGGTAAAAGCATTCCCGGAAAAGAAACATGGGAAAAAGTAACCGGCATTGCCAAATATGTGAATGACCACCCCGACCCTGTGATAGCCTTGCCACTGTTCATCATCATTCTATGGGGAGTGTTTCTTTCTCCGAAAGCTTCGCTTCCCATTTTCTCATATCGCGTTCGAACGGCACTTAAGTTGATCGTGTTCGTTGTAATCTCGATAGCTTTGTACGCAACTGGGCGAAGCGTGCTCGGAGTTACTTTTCTTACATTGTCCCTAATTTTCGTCGCATCAGTCTTCATTTTGAAGTTGCATGAAGTAAAGTAATGATTAAATGCAATAGCTCATGGATTAAAGATGAGGACCATGAATTAAGCTATCGGATTCGATAGTTCAATGAACCGCCTTTTCACGAAGGAGGTTTTCATATAGTCAAATATCAACATTAAATTTAACATAGCCAAAAAATTAAAAGAGACCCTTATCAAGGGTCTCTCTTCAGGATTGTCCTCAACTATCTTTTTATGATGTTTGTTGCATACTTGTGTAAATATCATTATCAAAAACATATATATTGCATATACTTCTCATTTTTTGAACGGATTGGGCAGGTAATAATTGTAAACCCACATTTCATGAGTTAGAGTTGCATATTGATTGCTACTATAACTATTTGAATCAGGGTTACCCATTACCATTAGAACTTGCTCCTTGGTCATACCGTAAAATAAATTTCCAGTTTGTATGGCGCAGTTCCGAGGTGTCCGGAGCTCGCACAAAGTCATCGACGACGTTCTAGTGAATTGGAGTGACCCGCCTTGCCCAGAGCAGCTCTCAGGCGTTGGAGCCCTATGGACACTACCACGCGGGGTGTACGTTTAATTGCCGCTGTTACGCCGAACCAGTAGTTGACTTAGAACTGTTAAATTGGCCGATGCAACTTTACAACAGGCGCAGCATACAGCGTATGTCTCGAAAGCAGTTTGAAAATCTAAAGAATACCTAAAGAAAACCGTAGGTTCGTTGTCTATGTCCTCCGTTATTAATACAGAACAGCCGTGCTGTAGAATAAAACAGGGGTTAATTCCCTTTTTTTATTTGTATTTAATGGAATATTTTTTAATAAAACTTTGTACAAAATGAAGCATAAGAATGTTCAAACTCCACACTGCATGATAAACAGCAAAGGAATAAATCAACTTCCAACCCTTGTACGTAAACACATGAAAAATATGAGCGACCGATTCCAAACCAACTGATAAAGCGGCGGAACCAACAATATAGGGAATGATATACAATCCTTTTATTGTCCACTTGCTGTACAAATAAATGACTAAGTAAGCTGCTGGAGGGTAAAGAAGAAAGTAAAGAATAAAATCAAATATTTCATAGTCGGGTCTATCGTTAACATCGTACAGGTCATACGGTGGAACTGCAAGAATATAATCGGTTGTTTGTCCGAGAAAAACGTTGAAAAGCATCATAAATATAACAGTTAATGGTGAAAATCGATTTGGAAGAAGCAGTGAGGGAATCAAAACCAGTATTAATGAAACAATAATAAACCATTCATTTTCATCAAATTTAATTGGCGGATATAAAATCATACACTAATTTCCATTCTCTTCAATAAATAGCGAAACCAGAGAAAGAAGCCAAAAGAAATGAAGATGACCGTTAACCATTCGACTATGGAACATGCAAAATTCCAATTTGAAAATGTAATCATGCCAAATTTTTTACTCAACAATTGAATAGAAGATAAAACCAAAATCCATATACCTGTTAAAAGGGCTTTATGTACGAGTTTGACATCTTTCAAATAATAAAAAAGCCAAATAATTAAAGATGGCATAAGAATTAGACGATTAATAACAAGATACCAGAAAACTCCGACTCTTTCGGTAATCACAATGAAGCCAAGATTTATTGTAATGATAGTAAAAATTTGTTGAATGACTGCACAAATTACCATCCAATAAGTAAAAAGCTCTAATAAATAAAATTTATTGAGAGTGAACTTTAATGAAAATAATGATAACGCATTCAGAATTACCATGACTATGATGAACATGAACATATATGACTTCCCTCACTATAAGTTTGTTGGGTACAATCGAAAATAAGAAAAATCAGAATGAAATTGAAATATTCCTTTAGATGGTTTAGTGGTTATGATAAACAAATAAAATAAAATTATGCATTTAAATGAAGATATTATTGAGCTATCGAGTGACGTTTGTGGAGGAGCTGGTTTGGCACGGCTCTTTTATCTTCATTAATGTAACGGGAGTTTTGTTCAAAGAGGAAATTTGGAAGAAATGGAGAACTCAACTCATTACAATAATAAAAATAATGTCAATAAATTAGCCGGAGGGGTAATGAATGAGCAATCAAGTTGACATTGATTTCGAATCTGATTTTGGGAAGAACTATGAAAGAAGCATTAAAGTAGCTCTTCCTACTTATGAACAACTTTTCCCGTTAGCTACCTCGTTTTTGAGAACAAAAGTAAACGATAACGCTCGACTGTTAGTAGTCGGTGCAGGTGGAGGGGCCGAATTACTCTCTTTTAATCAAGCAAACCCAGATTGGCAAATGACAGGAGTAGACCCATCTGAACAGATGATTAATCTTGCTAAAGAAAAAGTTAATAATGCAGGAATAACAGATAAAATTAATTTGTTTCATGGATTAACAAATCAACTCCCATTGGAGCCAATATATGAAGGTGCCACTTGTATCCTAGTATTACACTTCCTTCCGGATGACGTCTCCAAATTGGAATTGCTTAAAAGCATTGCTGAACGGCTTAAGCCTGGATCCCCTCTGGTACTTGTAAGTGTGTATGGCAACAAAGAATCGGTAGAATTTCAATTAAAGACCGAGGCAGTAAAGGAGAACTTCCTAATTAACGGATATAATCCCGAGGAAATCGATGAAGGTTTGGAGAATCTTTCGAAACTTCCTATTGTAACGGAAGAAAGGATTAAGGAATTATTGTACGAGGCAGGTTTCCATCAAGTTACGCATTTTTTTACAACTTATTATTTTGGGGGTGGTTTGCTACCTTAAAATGAATCCGTTACACTTGATGAGTTTATTCTGGTGATTTAATTGAACTGATATGAACGAGGCGGTCAACACCCATTTTTTGCAAAGGCTTCTTTGTTTTTTACATTCTTTTTTCAGCCTAATAACCAAAAGATTCTTTCGCGAAGTGATTGTCAAGGACGGTAGATGTTAGTCCAAGCCGTGAAGTGATTTTTGCCGATTAAATCTCGATCGAACATATTCTCACCAGCTAAACTCCCCCCAATTAATGCAGCGAAGCGTTGGAAATATCCATCGCTTCGCTCTTTTTCTTTAATGGATAGAGCTGCCCGGCTAATTTCATTTTAATCCTTCATTAAGGTTTTCGTGATAATTTATTAAAATGTTTGGTTTAATATGAAGATCAAACCAAATAAGGAGAGATGAACTATGCTTAAGAAAAATATCATTGCCTTCTCTATTGCAAGCACATTGATTTTGACTGGGACTTCCGCTTATGCCGAATCTGCTAATGTTCAATCATCTACTTCGTCCGTTCCTCAAGAAAAGCAAGTTAATCAAACAGCCCGCTTAACTGCAATTGCTTCCAAGCTTGGCATCAGCACCAATGGTTTGAGCAACGCACAAATCCAACAAGCGATTAAGGATAAAGAAACAGCCGATCTTCAAGCTAAAGCAGCCAAGCTTGGCATTAATACAACTGGGCTAACCACTGCTCAGATCCAGCAAGCCATGAAAGAAAAATTGACGGCCAATCAAACAGCCCGCTTAACTGCCATTGCTTCCAAGCTTGGCATCAGCACCAATGGTTTGAGCAACGCACAAATCCAGCAAGCGATTACGGAGAAAGAAACTGCCGATCTTCAAGCTAAAGCAGCTAAGCTTGGCATTAATACGACCGGATTAACCACTGCTCAGATCCAGCAGGCCATGAAAGAAAAATTGACGGCTGATCAAACAGCCCGCTTAACTGCAATTGCTTCCAAGCTTGGCATCAGCACCAATGGTTTGAGCAACGCACAAATCCAGCAAGCAATTAAGGATAAAGAAACAGCCGATCTTCAAGCTAAAGCAGCTAAGCTTGGCATTAATACGACCGGGTTAACCACTGCTCAGATCCAGCAGGCCATGAAAGAAAAATTGACGGCTGATCAAACAGCCCGCTTAACTGCCATTGCATCCAAGCTTGGCATCAGCACCAATGGTTTGAGTAACGCACAAATCCAGCAAGCAATTAAGGATAAAGAAACAGCCGATCTTCAAGCTAAAGCAGCTAAGCTTGGCATTAATACAACCGGGTTAACCAATGCTCAAATCAAGCAGGCCATGAAAGAAAAATTGGCGGCAACCCACTGAATTCAAACAAAAGAAAGAGGGAGCCGAAAGCGGGGGAAAAGCATACGACTGGCTCGCGGTAAAGCTGGGCGCTAATTATCGCAGAGGTTGTTCCTGCCCGGGATCGGTGTGTGAGCCGTTCCCAAATCAAACGGATAACGTCTCCAAAACCACGCAGTTAGCGGGGGGATGGAGACGTTTTTTTCAACATTAGAATTTATATCTCTCGAGACCCGTGGTCTTAGCGAGTAGTATTAATTCCTGTAAATAGTGTAACTTATTGTGCTAACGGATACGCTAGCGCGGCGATGGAACCGATCCATCGCTTGTTTTCGTTTATGTCGATCCGCTCAACTATCAGGGAAGAATAGTTCAATGGTATATTAAAGCAAAGAGCTTATGGTTGAATCCCTAGGGGGGCAAATTGAATGGATTACATATGGTTTAATTACGAAACACCAATCTTACAGCAGTTGCCTCATCCATTGACTGAAGCAGCCATATTGCTCAATCCGTTTATTCAAATGCCAAATGGCTGGACAGCAAAGAAGAGAAAGAGCGAATATGAGCATGTTTATCCAGAATTAGAAGAGTCTCTCCAACTTGGTATTCCGAAGCCCTGGAACCAAGTCATGGCTGGCACAGGGATACAATCCTATGCGGATCTTGCTATTGCTTTGATGACTTCAAGCTCAGCATTAAAGAAAGAATTTGCTCGCCCAGATTTAGCAGAATTATTAAATCGGGACCTGCCCAATGACCTTTATTACCTTCGCGAAGATAATATTTCGGAATTTTTCATATCAGATATCCTTGATGTTTTAGGATCTAATGGAGCAGGCACTTTATTGTACTCAGATCCGATTTTTGATCAGAATGGTGAATTGCAAATCAAAAGTCTAACCGAGATAACCGTATGTGAGTTAGCTCCTCAAGAGATTGTCTTAACAAATGAAAAAACGGATTATGCATTTTTAAGCGTATATGACTCGTTTACTACCTTGGTCCTCTCAAAAGAAAAGAAAATTGAAGAAATCATCAACCAAAAGAAGTGGGAAGCTCTAATTTGTGGACCAGAAACTTATATTAGTTGGTACTATGGCAAAATTGAATTGGGCTCAAATGATTAAGCTAACGGGAGTACGATAGTTATAACAAACCAACAACGAATCAAAAAAATCGATAAAATGGAGAGTGAAGAGGAACATGATCAATGCAGCGCACATCATTTTCTATAGTACCGATGCTGAAGCCGACCGGGTTTTCATCCGTGACGTACTCGGATTAGCAGGGGTTGACGCTGGTGGTGGCTGGTTAATTTTCAAGCTACCTCCTGCCGAGATCGCCGTGCATCCTATAGACGGGCTGGGTAAATACGAGTTCTACTTTATGTGTGACGACATCGAGAAGACATTAACAGAACTGACCGCTAAGGGTGTCACGATCTCGGAGCAGATTATCAATCAGCGTTGGGGGCGACTCGCATCTATCAAGCTTCCCAGTGGCAATGATCTTCCGATCTACCAGCCACATCATCCCACCGCCTACGACCTAGAGGACTGACTAAGTCATCCACCTGATTCACTCTGCTAACGGAGACGAGATAGTTCAATCAAAACAGGGAGCAGATATCGCCGCTGCGCTGCTCCCTGTTTCATTGAAGTATCTGGCAGATTAGTGGAATCCGTCCAGGTTCGACCCAAAGGTAAGTATATGCATAAATTTTCCCATGTGACGGACACTATGAGTGATCCTTGACATATAGGTGGTAGATAAATGGATGAAAATATGGAAAGAGCAAGGGAATTAGTTACTGCATTAGTCCAAACGAATATAGAAAGGTTCATGAACCATGGTGGGTTTTTAAGTCCCCAATGGTGGCTGCTCGTTGCATTTACAATCGTTCCATGGGTTATTTGGGTAAAGATAGTGGATAAAAAAAGAAAACTTGAACTTGTGGTGGTTGGACTATTCATTGCGATTGTAACTAAGCTTTTAGACTTAGTCGGTTATAATTTAAATTATTGGGATTACCCAATTCAAATGATACCTCTTGTGCCTGAGGCATTTGCTTTTGACTTGTCAATGGTTCCTGTTGCGTATATGTTGTTATATCAGTATTTTAAGACGTGGAAATCATATTGTCTCGGTT
Source organism: Paenibacillus cremeus (assembly GCF_007786445.1). GTDB lineage: Bacteria > Bacillota > Bacilli > Paenibacillales > NBRC-103111 > Paenibacillus_G > Paenibacillus_G cremeus. Next base: position 10,375 of record NZ_VNJI01000091.1, read on the forward strand.
TACTTTGTATGAGCGTGATCTACGCTTTTATTGGGGAACCTTTTTGCAATTTGATCATGGTTGTTGCGTATTTCAAGTGGAAGTATATTTACTCATTCTTGTATTACAACGTAATCGGAATCACCGTAAGAACGATTGCAGATAATCTTAAAGGGACATATGAAGGGCAAAACTCTTACCCGTCTAAGGAAAATTAAAATTTCGGCAAGCGTTGAACGGAGTACGTAAGCACAATAAAGCCGATTGGATACCGGGAGTGTTTAGACTTTTCGATTTTATCTTCATGATTTTGCTAAAACTCTGCGGTCTGCCGCCAGCGGCGGTTGTTAAAGCCATCCATTTCGAATTAAAACTTTTGCAACATTTAATCCCAACTTCCCTTTTCTTGAATTGAAATGGCAGTAGCATACACTGGCGCTAAAAGAACATTTGAGTCGTTTATGTAGGAACATTTGTGTCGTTAGAATTGTCCGGCGACACAAACATATGCGTTTTGAAATCCCCGTAAATGGGACTGTTGACAAAGTATGGCTAGGGAGTAAGTTCCCTAGCCATACTTCAGTTTTTGGCATATTTTCTCTTGAATTGTTGCGATTTGCGGTGGTTAACTTCCCCCTTATACCGCTCTTATCATACGTTTTATGTTTAAAGCCAATGCGGAAAAAAGGCAATGTTCGGTGGCGTTCCGAATGCCCTTCTTGTAGGTCTGTGTGAGGTTATGACATCTT
>NZ_VNJI01000092.1 GCF_007786445.1 Paenibacillus cremeus
CTGAAGGGATTCCGAACAAGTATCCAATGAGTAACATCTTCATGAGTAGAACCGGGTCAATTGATCTCCGCCCAAAAGGAGAGTAGAGATGCTGCACTTTTTCATAAATAAAAGTAAAGTCCATTTTTTTCCGAATAGCACGCAATAAGTGGTCTTGAGGCACGAGGTCATCTAGGCTTATATACATCAATTGGTTTTGTTTGGCTCCATCTACACCCATCATAGGATTACCCTCCAAAGAAAAAAAACCGTATAGAGATAAATTCTACACGGCCCTCCAAAAAACCTATTAAATTGATACGTTTGTCAACAGTCCCTAAATTGGGGGTTTTTTATTTGAAAGAACACATGCTTGAGGTCGGTGGCTGTTGTCGTTTAATGTGGGGCGTTCGCATCATGCACCTTTAATCGTATACTGAACTGGGACTTCGGTCATCGGAGGAAATCGTATGGGTTTGATTTTAAAATATTTTTAAACAGGAGGGAAGCTCATGAGTTCATCAAAGCAATTGCTGAAAAGCCAAGCGGCATTATCAAGTATCAACATTCGTAAGCAGACAAAAACCTGGCTAATGATACTGGGGATCATTTTTATCTCAGCGAATCTCCGCGCTCCCTTGACTTCTGTAGGGCCTTTAGTCAGTCTTATTCGGGAGAACGTGCATATTTCGAATACATTAGCGGGACTGATTACCACGGTTCCACTCATTGCATTTTCCTTGTTATCGCCTATAGTTCCGAAGCTTGGACGAAAGTATGGCGCAGAACGCATCATTCTGATGTCGCTCATATGTTCAGTCATTGGTATTGCCATACGCTCTATATCTGGTGCTGCTAACTTGTATATCGGAACCGCTATCCTTGGATTTGCCATCGCCGTGTGTAATGTTTTATTGCCGAGCCTGATTAAACGGGAATTTCCCCAACAAATTGGTACGATGACTGGTGTTTATTCGGTTTCCATGAATTTATGCGGAGCGATTGCTTCAGGTGTTAGTATTCCACTCGCCGTTGGGTTAGGTTTGACGTGGCAAGGCGCATTGGGAATTTGGGGTATTCTAAGCATAGTATCCATCCTCTTTTGGTTGCCGCAAATCAGGTTTCGCACGAAACATATTTCTGTATCCAGCAGCAATGTGGTCAACCATCATGTAAATTTATGGCGTTCCGTGTTGGCTTGGCAAGTCACCTTTTTTATGGGCCTACAGTCCACCATATTTTATGTGCTGGTTGCATGGTTACCTGAAATCCTAAAACATCAGGGGATCAGTTCAAATCAATCGGGTTGGTATCTCTCTATTATGATACTAGCTTTGCTTCCATTTACGTTTATCGTTCCTGTCCTTGCTGGGCGCATGTCTAATCAGCGTTCGTTGGTGATCCTCATGACGATTCTACTTTTGATAGGAACACTCGGGCTTCTTTACGGAAGTTTACATGTCATTCTTTTGTGGATTATCATACTCGGTATTGGAGCAGGCTTCGCGTTTGGTTTGTCCATGATGTTTTTCGGCTTACGTACCGAAAATGCCCATCAGGCTGCAGAACTATCCGGTATGGCGCAATCTGTCGGGTACTTGCTTGCCGCAATTGGCCCAGCACTTATAGGATATTTACATGATACAACAAACAGTTGGACCCTTCCTCTCTTCATATTGGTTGGTGCCTCAGTAGTACTCTTTATTGTTGGTCTAGGTGCAGCTAGAAATCAATTTGTTGGCACAACTTAGTAAGAAATTGAAGATTAAGATAGAATGAATAACAATTTGAGCTTGATCAAGGAAAAATAACATACAGACCAGACGCGTACGTAGAAAAAATGTATCAAGCGATGAAAGGTGTCGTTGGATAACTTTGTTACAAAAGGGGTTGCCTCATCAAGCGGATTTAACCGCTCTAAGGACAGCCGCAGAATTTGACAGAAATGACACAGGCCTATTCCTTGATGGAATGGGCTTTTTCAGTGCTTTTAAGTTTTAACACTTGTCAAAATAAGTCATTGTGACTTATACCCATATAAATCCAAGGAAATAATTTACTAACGACTAAAAATCAAGGCGGGGGCAACGATGGGACTTAAGAGGTTCTTGATTGGCAGGCTGCAAAAAGCACATATCGGTCCACCTTCCGGGAATTCTCAACCCCAAAATAATCCTCCAAACGATTTATCCGATAAGCTTCAAGACAACTTGAACCGGATTCAAACGGATTTCGGCGGCAGTACGGATATTGTAATTCGCGAATTTCGGATCCACAGTTTGAATGGGGCCAAAGCAGCGCTAGTATACTTGGAGGGCTTGGTGGACCAGCAATTGATTTCCGATTCCCTAATGGAAAGTTTGCTGCAATTTTCAAAGGGAGACTCGTCCATTCCGGCCTTCCATCCAGATCAAGATCCGGTTACCTATATAAAGGAATTCGTTCTGGCCATTGGAAAAACGAGCGACATTACCAATTTTGATTCGCTTTTTCAAGCTGTATTATCCGGCTCCACTACATTGTTAATCGACGGCTGTAATCAAGCCATTTCGGCGGCGACTCGAGGCGGAAAGGATCGGGGCGTTACGGAATCGAGCCGGGAAATGGTGATCCGGGGGCCACAGGAAAGCTTCTCGGAAGTATTGGGTACAAATACGGCCCTGATTCGAAGAAAAATCAAAGACCGCAACCTTCGATTAGAAACGAAGCAAATTGGCCGTGTGACGAAAACCGATGTGGCCATGATGTACGTGAATGGAATCGTAGACGAAAAAGTAGTTGAAGAAGTAAGATCACGTCTTCATCAAATCGATACCGACTCTATTTTGGAAAGCGGCTATATTGAAGAGTGGATCCAAGACGAGACCTTTAGCCCGTTCCCTACCATGTTCTATAGCGAACGACCGGATGTGATAGCGGCAGAATTGCTCGAGGGGAAAGTCGCGATTTTAATCGACGGGACTCCAATGGTTCTGATTGTCCCTGCACTCTTCGTAGCGTTTATTAACTCAGCCGAAGATCATTATCAGCGGGCCAATATCAGCTCGATGCTCCGGATTTTGCGTTATATCGGCATTTTTATATCTTTCTTGGCTCCATCACTTTATATCGCCATCACCACCTTTCACCAAGAAATGCTTCCTTCGGATTTATTGATCAGTCTAGCTGCTCAACGCGAAGGGGTTCCTTTTCCAGCTTTCATTGAAGCTCTGATGATGGAAATTACATTTGAAATTTTGAGGGAAGCCGGATTAAGAATGCCGAAGGTGATCGGACAAACCATTTCGATAGTAGGAACACTGGTATTGGGTCAAGCAGCGGTGGAGGCCGGGGTGGTTTCGCCTGCCATGGTCATTATCGTTTCGATCACGGCGATCTCCAGCTTTCTATTTCCCTCGTACAACATGGCCATTGCTTTTCGAATATTGCGGTTCCCGTTGATGGGTTTGGCTGCTTCGTTCGGAATCTTCGGCATTTTTGTCGGTGTGGTTGCGATTTTGTTTCATCTGTGTTCATTGCGCTCGTTTGGCGTTCCTTATATGAGTCCATTCGCTCCCTTGACCGTGTCTGACCTTAAGGATACCATTATTCGGCTGCCACATTGGATGCTGGTTACACGTCCTCGCTCGATCAGTCAGAAAAACGCCATTCGTTCTAAGCCTTCTCAACCGGAAAAGTAAGCTAAGCGGAGGTACACATCATGATCCGTAAAATGAGGTTCATACTGTTTTTCCTCTTCATGCTCCTCCTAATGACCGGCTGTTGGAATCGAAGGGAGCTCAATGATCTTGCCATCGCTGGGGCTATTGGAATTGACGAAGCGGGGGATCAGGTCCGAGTCACGATTCAAGTGGTGAACCCAGGAGAGATAGCAAAAAAAGGCGGATCTCTACGATCTCCGGTAACCACATACTCTGAGCAAGCGGATACGGGTTTTGAAGCTTTACGGAAATTGACGACGATCGTTCCGCGTAAAATTTACTTGGCGCATATTCGCGTAATCATAATTGGAGAGTCGCTTGCGAGAAAAGGAATTGGACCCGATCTGGAGCTGTTTTACCGGGATCAAGAGCTGCGGCCAGACTTTTATGTCTTAGTCGCTAAAAAAACGACGGCGGAAAATACATTAAGAGTGCTGACCAGTATGGATAGAATCCCGGCGGAATCCCTCTTTCACTCACTAGATACGTCAGAGAAGGTATGGGCGCCCACAAGTACTGTCAACATGGGAGAGCTTGTCCGAGGTTTTGAAGGCAAAGGGAAAGCATATGTACTTACTGGCATACAGGTCAAAGGGGATCGTGAGATCGGAGGAACGTCCCAAAACGTGTCCACTAGTTCCCCGCCAACCACCTTGCAGCTGAGCAGCTTGTCCGTTTTTCGTGGCGATAAACTGATCGGCTGGTTAGATGAAGAGGAAAGCAAAGGCTACAGCTACATTACGGATAAGGTTAAAAGCACGGTTGGTTATGTTTCATGCTCTAATGGTGGAAAAGTAGTCGTTGAGATCATGCGCTCAAAAGCTGAATTCAAATGGAAAACGGATTCGATTGCCGTTCGCGTTCGAGTTGAAGCAAATGCGGCCGCTCAACAGTGTAAACTGGATTTAACTGATCCGCAAACGATCTCCGAGCTAGAAAAAAAGTTAAGCGAAAAAATAGAAGCCATCATGAAAAAAACCATTTTTGAAGCACAGCACAATATGCATGCGGATATATTCGGTTTTGGGGAGGCCATATACCGGTCGGATCCTCACAAATGGAATCAGCTAAAACATAACTGGAATGACACATTTTCAGAGCTTCCGGTCCAATTCGACGTAAAGGCAACACTGCGTTATACCGGCACAACGAACAAAAGTTATTTAAATGAAATCAAGGAATGAAGAACCATGTGGAAAATAGTTTGCTTATGTTCAGTAGCTGTATTGATGGCTTTTTTCGAAGTCCCTTCATTGCTTAAAAAAGGATGGCTGAAAGAACTGTCCATTTTTTTATTTTTACTATGTATAGGGATGGGTTTAATCATAACACGTATTCTGCAAGTGGAGCTGCCTAATCCGCTCAAAGGAATCCTTTATATTTATGAGCCGGCGGGTAAATGGATTATGAAAATATTGAGCTAAGAAAGGAACGGTCCAAATGATAAATACGGAACGAATTGCGGGAAGACAATTTGGTCTCCTTGTCTTTTTTTTCATTGTGGGAAATTCCTTTCTGTTGGAGCCGTCATATCTCGTTCCCGAAGCCAAACAGGATGCATGGATTTCGTCATTGATCGGAATTGTAATCGGCTGGCTGCTGGTCTGGTTATATAATTCGCTTGGAAGCAAATTTCCTGTTCAGACACTAACGGAATACAGCGAAATGATCTTAGGCCATTGGCTTGGAAAGCTTGCAGCGATGGTTCTTTTCATCTGCTTTTTTCTCATTGCAGCCATTGTACTGCGGGTTCTCGGGGATTTTGTTGTAATCCAATTGATGCCGGAAACCCCGATTGATTCGATTTTAATCTTATTTTTGGCTATTACAGTATGGGGAGCCAGGGCGGGAATTGAAACGATCGGCAGAACGGCAGAAATTTTGTTTCCGGTGTTTTTCATCCTGTTTATCTCTTTTTTTATGCTTAGCGCTCCCAATTTCGAGTTCAAAAATATGCAGCCCATCGTAACCGGAACCGGAGTAAACTCCATACTTCGTGGGGCGATTCAGTTTATTCATTTCCCCCTTATGGAGATGGTCGCCCTACTGATGTTATTCCCATATGTAAATTCTAAAAAAAGTGCTAAAAGGGCTTTTCATAGCGGAATGTTGTTGGGAAGCTTCGTATTATTGACGGTTACTACCTTAAGTATTCTGGTACTGGGAGCGGAAGCAGCCTCCAAACAATTATATCCCAGTTTTCTTATCGCAAAAAAAATTAATATCGCCGGCTTTCTTCAGCGGATTGAGGTAATTATGGCGATTATGTGGTTTATTTCCATTTTATTTAGGCTGATACTGTATTTTTACGGATCGGCGTTATCGTTGGCGCAAATTCTGAAGCTAAGGGATTATCGACCGCTTACTTTTCCATTGGGATTGATTTTGTACATCCTTTGCTTAACCGTGAGTTCGAATTCAATTGAAATCAAGAATATAATGAGTCTCGTTGGATTGCCATTCAAAATCACCTATGGATTTCTAATCCCTTTAATATTACTGATCACGGCCAAACTACGTAAATTTTAATTGCGATACGTCAAAGAAACCGCGAGAGGGTGCCCCTCAGCCATTTTGGCTTATGGGACACCCTCTTTTTTATTCGTTTACTTAGCTTCGTTTACTTAGCTGAAGGTGGCATCCCTTTTGCGTAACCTTTCGACAGGAGAAATGCTATAAATTCCTCTCTAATAATGTCCCTAATTGTTCTGCCAAGACCTGATGCGAGAAAGGCTTTTCATTCGTAAACCACCATTCCACTACCCCCACGTAAGCCGAGGCAACGAACCTAACGACAAGATCTTCATTTAGTCCGCTCGGTCGGAAATATCTTGAATCGTAATGTCATCAAAATGTTTCTCAGACATCAGTTCAATAAGAGCTTTTTTAATAGCTTCTTGAGATTTGAGTATTCTTCTATCGACTTTCATTAACATATCCAACTTTCTAAAGGTATTAATTAACAATTGTAATGTGTCTGTTCAATAATCAACAAAAAGCGTTCATTTGACGATTGAACACAGCCAAATTCTGTTTAGAATTATATACATGTGTTGTATAAACAGTCAATGTCGATTATGTCGAATAAAGCTGTAGTAAACGAATGTTGGAATTTGAATAAAAGGAGAGAATAAATGAGCAATACTTGGAAAATTTATCTGCTCGCTTTTATTAGTTTCTTTGTCAGTACATCGGAGTATGTCATTGCCGGCATTCTGGATCAAATCGCCGACTGGGCACAGATTTCGGTATCCGCGGCAGGACAACTGATCACCATATTCGCAATCGCCAATGCGATCGGTTCGCCAATATTCGTGATGGCGACGACAACAATGGATCGGCGTAAGTTGCTAATGCTATCTCTCGCTATCGTGGTGCTCGGAAGCGCTTTGACCGTTACCTTACCGGGCTTCGGATTTCTCATCGTATCTCGTCTTGTGCTCGCCATAGGGGGCGGCGTTTTTGTTATCGGCGCAAAGACAGTCGCTGCGAAACTCGCGGCGCCAGGCAAGCAAGCTGGAGCGATTGGCACCGTAATCATCGGGTTCAGTGCCTCCCTTATTGCCGGGGTTCCCATTGGTCGCGTTGTGGCTGCAGCATATGGCTGGAAGGTCATTTTCCTAGGTATTGGTATTCTTAGCTTGCTTGCAATCTATGCTGTGGCTCGAATGATTCCGCCTACCGAAGGTGATGCTCCCGTTCCTCTCGGCAAGCAGCTGGCTCTTTTGAAGAAGCCGGAAATCCTCAATGGCTTTGGTGTCACGTTCTTCTGGCACTTAGGATATGCAATGCTCTATGCGTATATTGCTCCCTTCCTGCTAAACGTTACATCCATGAGCGAACGGGGAGTGAGCATCGCTCTTTTTGCCTTCGGTATCTCCACCTTAATCGGTTCCAAATTCGGTGGATTTATGACGGACCGGATCGGTATCCCCAAATCACTTTTGAGTGGCATGACTGTTCATTTCATAGCTTTGGTGCTTCTTTCCAGTATCGCCAAATCAACTTCCGTGACCATTCCGCTTCTTATGCTATGGGCTTTTTCGGCATGGTCATCCGGTCCAGGCTTGCAGTTTAACCTGGTCCTACTAGCTCCGGAAGCCTCCGGAATTATGCTTAGTCTGTTCGGTTCCATCTTACAGCTTAGCATCGCTGCAGCGGGAGGTATTGGGGGGATTGCAGCAGGAGGCCTATCCATACGGGCGGTCGGTTGGATCGCAGCGATATCCGTCGCAATGGCCGTCATTCTTGCGGCGATCTCATTTAGCCATAAATCAAACAGGAGGCTTACTTATGATTTTTACACACGCGGCGGCCTTGATTGAAAACGCGAGAGCTGCTGACCTTGTGCATTGTAAGCGCGCTGGGCGGTTGTGAAGGTCAAGTCAAGGCACATGTGCAGGGCAACCTAAATGTCGGTAATGATAAGGAAACCATGATCACCGCCATCACGCATTGCCTTCCTTATATGGGCTTTCCGAGAACATTAAATGCATTGAGCTGTGTAAATGAAATTATTCCAGATTAGTTGGGGTGCCGAATCTTTCATCGAAGGAGGGATGCAATTTGGAACGCCTATGGACGAAGTCCTATATTTTTATGATTTTAGGGATGTTTTTTCTATTTACCGCATTTTATATGCTGTATCCAACGCTGCCGCTTTTTATTAAGGAGAGAGGTGGCAATGAAACGCAGGTAGGACTGGCAATGGGCGCGTTTATGCTGACTTCCGTTATTTTTCGGCCGTTTGTCGGAGCACTGTTGGATCGCTTTGGCAGGCGTCCGTTTATCGTCTGTGGATTGCTATTCTTCGCTGCAGCCATGTATATGTACAATTGGATCGGCGGAATCGTTGTATTAATGGCACTTAGAATATTGCACGGAATGAGCTGGGCCGTTTCCACAACGGCCATTAGCACTGCGGTTACGGATCTGATTCCGTCCAACCGCCGTGGAGAAGGTATGGGGTGGTCTGGGATGGCTATGACTCTAGCTATGGCACTCGGTCCGATGTTCGGTCTATGGGTTACACTGAACCTTACGTACCATACTCTATTTCTATTAGCAGTGGTTCTCTCCACTGCAGCGCTGTTCCTAACCTTCGGTGCAAAAATGAAGTTTAAGCCGCGATCAGCTGCAAGGAGAATTGAACTTTTTGAAAGATCGGTCTTTCCCGTTACCGCATCCGTCTTTTTGCTGTTTATCGCTTATGGCGGAATTACTAGCTTTGTACCGCTGTTTGCGGACTCGATCAAGGTAAATTCAGGCACTTTCTTTCTCGTTTATGCAGCCACGCTCGTCCTATCCCGCCCCGTAGCGGGAAAGCTTTCCGACCGCTATGGTGAGACGCTTGTCATCATACCCGCAAAAGTGATTACGATTTCGGCGTTGATTGTTTTGAGTTTGTCGACCCATTTGTTCGGAGTGATCATTTCGGCGATTATGTACGGTATGGGTTTCGGTTCCGCGCAGCCAGCTCTTCAAGCGGCAACGATCCGTCTTGTCAGTCCGGAACGTGCGGGTGTGGCCAATGCTTCTTTTTCTACGGGTGCGGACCTCGGCATAGGGCTAGGCGCGATCATGCTAGGCTGGGTTTCCCAGCACACGAGTTACCAGGTATTGTTTACGGTGAGCGCGGTGTCGGTCGCTTGTTCCTTGTTGATGTTCATTTTTATGGTAAAACCATTGTTGAAGAACAAAGGGCTTCACCATGGAAACACGGGTTCTCTTGAATCTGCAACAGACGCGGCTTCCTAAAAACTCTAGCGGAGAAACGGTGGACTTATAATGGAAAACGTATCGATTAGTAGGAGGTGTTTTTTTGGCAGAACAAAATAATTTGTTGATTTTCATATTAGCCATAGGCGCATTCGGCATTTTAAATACCGAAATGGGAGTGATCGGGATATTGCCTTCCATTGCTGAACACTTTGATGTCAGTGTGCCAAAAGCAGGATGGTTGGTGAGTCTTTTTGCGCTTGCCGTTGCAGTGTCCGGTCCGACGATGCCGTTATTGTTTTCGGGGATCAATCGGAAGAAGGTTATGTTACTCGTACTTGGTGTTTTCGTTGTGGGGAACGTGGTCTCGATATTCGCATCTAACTTTACCATTGCATTATTTGCTCGTGTAGTTCCAGCCTTTTTTCACCCCGTTTATTGCTCATTAGCATTTACAGTAGCTGCTGCCTCGGTTCACCGAGAAGAAGCTCCGAAGGCGGTTTCAAAAGTTTTTATTGGCGTATCTGCCGGTATGGTCATCGGTGTACCCATCGCAAGCTTTATTGCTAGTGCAGCTTCTTTACAAATGTCGATGGTGTTCTTTGCTGTTGTGAATGTTGTCGTATTCATTGCTACATTACTCTTTGTCCCGTCTATGCCTGTTGAGGTAAGCCTCTCCTACGGAGCACAATTATCCGTACTAAAAAAATCAATAACCTGGCTTTCCATAGCGGCTGTCATTTTATTAAATTCGGCTGTATTTGGAGTTTATAGTTATCTTGCTGAGTATCTGAAAACTGTTACAAGTATGCCCTCGAATACAATTAGTTTAATTTTACTCATCTACGGTGGAGCCAATATTATTGGAAACATTGTGGCTGGGAAGCTGCTTACAAATAGGGCCATCAAATCTGTCGTATCTTTTCCTTTTGTATTGGGAGCTGTTTACATCCTATTATTCTCATTTGGACAATTTAGCGCTCCAATGGCTGTCATTACGTTAATCTGGGGGATTTTAGCAGGTATTGGGGGGAATATAAATCAATATTTGATGATGTCTGCAGCTCCGGAAGCACCTGATTTCGCCAATGGATTATTTATATCATCCTGCAACGTAGGAACAACCCTTGGTGCAGCAGGAGGCCACTGAAAAAGTCTAGCTCTTAGAAAAAGGTACTGCCCTTCAAGAAAGTTGAAGAGGCTGTACCTTTTTTGTCGTATAATTGAGTCATCACAAAAAGCGGGTGAGAGCACATGATTCG
>NZ_VNJI01000093.1 GCF_007786445.1 Paenibacillus cremeus
TTCTCGCTTAAATGTCTCGTTGTAACTCTGTCTTTTTTCGCCCATGATTGACACCTCGTTATGTGTTTGTAAGTCCATTATCTGTTTGCGAATAAGAGGTGTCCACTTTTTATTCTAGCTGCAGTTTTTGTTTAATATGCATTGTAGTAGTAGATGTTGAAGTAATCGAAGATGATGTAGTAGTAAAAGTAGTCTTTTATAGGTAAATTAAAAAGGAAGGCTATTAAATGCCTCCCTAATGTTGAACATTTCATATAAACCTTACATTTATCGCTTAGAACCTTTAATAAGTGATATTCCATATAAAAAAGGTCGAAGTCATTCGATTAGGATGTTTTCTGCAAAATGGCAGACTTCGGCACTTTTTAGAGGTGATTTTAATTTAATTGCAAACGGAACCCCCTGGGCCATGTAGCGGACTCATAGAGACTACGCTATAGTCACAAGTGCACTAATCAGCCCAACATTTAATACTCTTCTTACCTCACTGCACCTTAATTACGGTTGGCTTCGCTTTTTCGCCCTCATGTTCTGGATCGAGATAGTAGCTTTGGGCATATTTCGTAAGTGCGTTAAAAATAAATTGCTTTGCTTCTTCTTCACTAATATCTTGATCAAACGTTATCTCAACGCTAAGCGTCTGTGTGGATTGCTTCTCCGTATTAAGGAGATTTCTCCATGTAAGCTGTGATTTGGTGTTTTCCACAGACAAAGCCTCCTTATGTGACGTAATATGTCCCATCTGTTCTCTTGATTATAACATCGGTTTGTTAACGCTGTCACATTAATAAAATTATATAAAATCGGTTTGAATCTTTGTACTCCCAAAAAACATAGGACCAGTGGAAACAATTCTAGCATGGATCATCGATTAATACCACGGAAATAATGGGGAAACAAATTGGCCAGCTTACCATCAACAGATTATGATAGAAATAGGAAAACGCACTAATGACTGAGGTGAATGTTCATGATGGAGGCAGGGAAACAGTTTCTTTCGATAAGCTCCAAACTTATTGTCTTGGTACTCATAGCATTCCCGATCCTGGCTGGTATTGATTACTTTACAAATGTGTCATTTGCGCCATTTGAACAATATAAGAAAATGATTGCTGCAGCGTGGACACTATTAACTGCTTACTGGGAATGGGTGACAGTATTGTTTATTACACCGATCCTTTGCCAAGGAGCTTATAAGCTCTATGCCCCTCTTGCTGAAGAAATCAGACACAACCTTTTCGAAAAAAGAGATGATCCGTTTGTTGAACACACCCTATATTTCTCCTTTGCATCATCTGTATATGCACCGTCCCCCTCGCTGGATTCGTTGGGAAAATGTTACCCCGTTTCGCAATACATTCTATCGGTTTTTTGTCCAAGCATTCAGGGATGTAATCTATAGACGGTATGAATACAAAGAATTTGACCCCACAGGGAAAAGACCATCAATCTGGCAGGTCGTTCCGCGTAAAGCATGGATCAACATATCCATCTATACACTAATTCCCGTATTGATTCTTGCCTTTGAATTCAAACAAAACGGGGTTCACCCATTCACTGGTTATTACATACTGACGCTGCCGCTTCTTCTTGCATTTTTGGCACGATCGGCGGTAATGGTCCTTGCGATTAAGGATCAATAAGATGTAGAGAATTAGGTAACGTCTAGATACAAAGTGTATCACCCATTGGAGGGTAATTCAAAACCAATTACCTCATATATTGGCACAATTTCATGTCCAAGCTTTACCAAAGTTTTCTATGGTCCGAGATTTGGCAGTGGTGGGCCCTCCTGAAACGTTAAAAAGTACTCTATCATATTACTTATAACGGCAACATTATTTACGGAAAGTGGTAAAAAACGGGGAATGTTTCCTTACACGGAAAATACGGCGAGGGCCGATTTGCGCTTGTTGATGACGATGATGCTGATGGGTGGAGATCGCAGGAAAAGCATTTGATGTGGCCATTCAACAAACTGATAACAGAGAGCTCTATGCTGCGGTGTATGCAGGCATAGATTTAGATACAGGTGAGCCTTCAAAGTTTAATTATCGGCATAAATTTAAAGGTCTCGATTCAGATGGCAGAAAAGCGCTCGAAACCCCGCTTGCCACGTATATGAACGGAGCTCCTCGACACTTTGGGAAATGGGGTGGCATCGAGTCTATTGCAAAGCGTATCGGATTCTCCTTGGATATAAACACTTTGCAAATGATATACCAAGGCGTACAACGGCGATTCATTCAGCCGTAAAACCCAGCCCCGCGAACATAAACAATTCTGGCAATAAAAAGACGCAGGGCATAAGCCTTGCGTCACGTTATTTATCTAGCGAATGAAGGCTTCTTCTGAGAAACCTTACCACTGGCGATTAGAATGTATTCCGCATCTCCACCTTCAACTGATGGACCGACGAAAACCTTCGCGGCTTGCTCAACCGGTAAGACCCATTTTCGAGAATCGCGAACGTTCAATGTCCCGGAAATCCCCAGCCGCCTGCTGGCTTTGCTGGATCCGATCATATTGCGGACCTTATTACTTCTAAGACGACGTTTAATCATTTCGAATCCCCTCCAACCAAACTACGAATGGTCGCAAGCAGATCATCGTTTTCCTCGACAATCTCTTGTACTTGGGAGGCATTAATCGTGTGATTGCCGGAAAAATGGACTGAAAGTACATGCTCCCTACCTAAAGGATAACACAAGATATAAACATGGGCAATCTCACGGCGAACGAAAAAGTTCCATTCCCCCGTATTGAAACAATTCAAAACGTTGATGTGATCTTCTTGCTGTTTTCCATCGTTTGCATTGAGCGGAAACGCCTTGCCCCTTCCCACATTTCCACCGACATGAAACAAGTACCCATCGATTTTCTTCCACAGAGCTGCTCCCGTCGGACGAAAACCCTGGGGCGCAAGAATGGAATTACGGATCGCTTCCGCATATGCTGTGTAACGCTGAGTTGGATCCTCGATGGTCACGTTTTTTAAGAATTCCCAAAAGAAGCCCAGCACGCTATCTTTGCGCTGGATTACCCTCTCGCTGTCGGCGATGATATCCTTTCGTTGTACGAAAATGCCTTCTCTGGACACGGCCTCAAGGATTTTTCCGCAGGCGACATCAACAGCTGCAGTGAGTCTTTCATTGTCTGTATACCGAAGGAGATTGAGTCCTTCGAGATCAGAGGGAAGATGAAACGAAGTTGGTGTTCCCTCTCCACCTGCCGGAATGATGCGCGGAATTAGGCAAAACACCCGGCGCCGGCCAAAGCGGCCCCAAAATAGCCCCATTTCAAATAATGTATTATCCCGGGTGATAAATACCAGATCGCCGCGGATATTCGCAATATCCTCTGCAGCAAATATAAATACACCAAAGTCGTTGCTATCAAGCTCAGTATCAAGAGCATCCGTCGTATAACCGTTTGGTCCGAACGTTCCGGCGTACCAAGGATTCACGTGGGTTGCAACCTCAAGTTGTTCAGCGACAGCACGAGCATACGGGATCGCTTCACGAGAACTTCCAATAAATACTCGCGGCTTTCTATTTACGGTCATATAGATGCTCCTTATAAAAGATAAATTACCCCATTATACCAGTATACAAGCTGTTTCCACGTGTTGGAAAGAGCCCATCATAGAAAAAAGGGAGCCCTTCCGCCTTACTAAGGCAGAGGCTTCCTCTCTCTTATCTATTACCCGAAGACTCAGTTTACTCGAGTCGCAGGCCTTCCGACACGGTCTAAACACGATCGCACCTTCCACTTCTTCAAAGGAATCATACGTCTCGTTTGGGGTTGGTTCGCTCGGCCAGTGTATTTGTAATATCCCATCCGCATGCAATCCTCGTACGTCGTCAGACGCGGGGAGCTGTAGACTTTAGTGCTCATATGCACCCTCCTCGAAATAAAAAAGGAGCCGTCTCCCTGTAGTAGGGAAAAGACTCCCAACACCGCCTATAAAAAGGCTTATTCAATTGCTTAATCACTAGGCATTAGATACTCACAGACACGATTCAACATCAATTAACACATCTCCTCTGATTGATTTTATATAGTCACCGGTACACGCGTTTTTGTCCTAGGATTAACCTCCATCGGCAATTTCCCCCCCATAAGGACGTCATCCAATCCTTTTCCGTCTGCGATGTTCCAAATCCAGAAAACCAATTCAATTCCATCGCTTTCGAGAATTTCCTTTGAGAAGTCAATGAGGTTTTTGAACACCTGCTCGTTCTTCTGTTTCTGGCCGTCTTTATCTTTCGTAATAAACGCGTCCGCGTCATACGCAACAACGGCCTTTTTCACGCCCCACTTTTTCAGCACAGGGAGAACATCGCGGTAATTCCCAGCCCCTGGTATGCCAATAACTGGCTTTCTCAGAATGCTCGCTGCATAGAACGCTTTGTGCTCTCCTTCCGTTATTACGACAGAATCGAACGTGAAGATGTCCATGACCTCTTGTCCCTGCTCCGAATGAGCCTGATATGGGAGAACAACGTTAATGTGGTGACTCGAAGACGCACCGCCCCTGCGCATTTCGTGGGGGTTGGCATTGATGTCTAGGGATGGATCAAGCACCTTCAGCTCCGTGATTTGTCCGGTTGAATTCTTCTGGACTTCTACATTTGGACCAGAAGAAAACCACGTGTATTTCTTCTTCTCCTGTCCTGTGGCCATCCGAAGACGGACTATCCGGCCCGTATCGTCTCGAACAGGAAGAAAATACTTCCCGTAGGCATTGATGGCCCAGTACCAATCTTTTTCGTTTAACGGATTTCCGCCTTTGCGTAGCTTCAGGGTAAAACCCGGGATTCGCTCGAGCGAATATCCTTCTTTCAGCAGCGTGTCCACAATGAGTTTAGATTCAGGCCAGGTTGCCGGAATGGAGCGCAATCCGAAAGCATTGATCTGCTCTTTCGTGTATCTACGCTTTGTCATCCACTCTTCAGCGTGCTCCTGGTAGATCGGGCATAATTCCAAAAAGCGCCGATATACTCGATCACACACTTCGGCAGGCTGAGCCGGAACATCCTCAAAAACTGCTTTTGGAGCTGCCGCAGGCTGTATTGCTGGCCGCACTCTCTTTTGTATAGAGTCTTGAACTGGTCCATCATACTCAATTGGAATTCCCATGAGCTCGCAGACGCCGATAACAGCGTCTATAAAATGCGTTTTCGGATCCCAGCAGCCCCATGTCGACCAAGCGTAATACTGAAGGGCTTTTCCCTTAGCACCACATCCTCCTCCACCGTAACACATGAATATACCCGTCGATTTTTTGATGTACGTATCGGGGGTCTTTTCAATGTGATTTGGGTTGGGGCACTCTACCTTAATGGAGCCTCCCCCAGATGTTTTCGTCCAGTGTCCCATGCGCATGGCGAGATCATACGTGTGTACGAACTCGACTGCGTCAATGGTGCTTTGGGATATCTTCGGCATAATACTAACCTCCTCTTCGTCATGAAATTACGGCTAGAAAACAAAATGACCTTGTTAGCCATTGACGTTTTTGCACACGATTAAATAAAGTGTGCATGTCAATACCTAACAAGGTCATTCCGGGTCAATTAATAACCCTTACATATCATCCTGAGCCGCGTGGCGGATGCAATAGGAACCATAAAAGAAGTATGCTCTCAATTTACCATAAGTACCTATAATTTTTCAATAACGAGATGAATACTGTGAAGCGGGAATAATATACATATATATAACTAATAAAAGAATGGAATCTATTAAAACATAAAACCTTTTAGGATAGGTCATGAACAAGCTAATCCCTTGCTGAATAAAGGGTTAGGACCGTCCTGTGAATAAAAATTTAGACTCTCTATCATTATTCACTATAAATTTAGACAAAATGAAAAACGGGTTATGAAATTAGAATAGTAAAGCCAACCCCTCGGCAGGCACTATCCCTCTGTCTACATATCCACGTGATTTATGCACAATCCACAATTGATGTCTGAAAAAATAACCACAGGCCGGCTAATGCGTAGTCCGTTACCAGGTTATATTATTCTGAAAAAATCACAGCTGTACAAAAACAAAGGGCAGCCGGCATCGAAGTACTGATGCTTTGGCTGCCTTTGCGATAAATTTGAGCCCGGCAACGTCCTCTGAATGGTTTGAAGACCGATCCTGACTTTATTGTCAGTTACCAGCTGTATGCCGAATAGCCCCCCGTTACTGCAGGGGGGCTGATTACGATGCGATAGTTTCTTTTTTATCTATAGCCGCTGTGAGCTCGATCAGGAAATCTTCCAAGTAGAAGATTTCGTCGGGCATTGGCAATCCTGGTCGTATCTTTCGGTATGAATAGTATGGATCGGTAGGCGACATTTGCTTCCCGAATCGATCGCGGAGAAGCGGGACAGCAGCGACACATACCTTTCTAAATTGGCTGACTGTGAATTTGTCCTTAATGGCTCTGAAGAACTGAAGCGGACGAGTGTCAGCATACTCTTCTTCATTAACACCCAGATACTCCTGGGCACCGGTTTCCTTTAAGACTTCCATGTAAGTTACATATGTACGGTCTCGAAGCTCTGATTCTAGCGCAGTGACGACGTCATACGTCAGACCAAAGCTCAGAAACATTTCTTTAATTCGGACAACAGCAAAGCGAAGGGTCTTGATTCCTGCTCCGTTAAGAAGGCGAACCAGATCCAAAAAGACCAACCCATTATCTAATTGTTCGATGTCTCCGATTTTATGCTGAAAAAAGAGCATGCGAAGACGCGAGACAGTTTTGCTGTAGGGAACTTTCACATGCGGTACCATGCGGTACTTCACGCCCTCTGTGTGCTTTACGAGGTATGCAGGGTTTAGGGTGCAACGAAGCGACCATTGTCCAAACGCATCCTTCTCTACAGCACTACCCAAGAGAAGGGGCTTTCCGGCAACGGGTTCTAATTTACATAAGGATGTCAAGAGCTCTCGAATCTGGACAGGTCGAGTCTTGTGAGTAAGCGTATACACCCACGAGCCCTTCTCTAAGTTGATCTTAAATTCGGCCCCTACTCGTTCGCCGTTACGCGAAACAATGTACATGTAAAGCTTTTGCGCTGCGGCCGGCAGGTCAGTGAATGCTTTTGTGAATACAAGCGGAGAGAATAGTACGAAGCGACCGGTATCTCTTTTATGTGGTGTTAACTTCCACGTTTCCACGATACCGTCCTGGGAAACCGAAAGAATACCCAGCTCAATAAACTTATGGATCTCTGCATAAAACTGTTCTTTGGAGCAAGGATCTTCGTATTCATCCGACATGAGCTTGTACAATCTGTGTACAGAGCATCCTGTTAATGTCCCTTCGGTATTGAAGCACCTGGAGACCGCAATCATGAGCTGCATCGTAGTCTTGGTCACGTGAAATTTCCGCAGCTGGTGGCTGTTCCGGCGAAACATGATGACATTATCTTGGGAATACGATTTCTCAAGATTGAATAAGTCTGAGAAGAAGGTATAGTCTACCGAGACAGGGGATGTCGCGTTAAAGTTTTTGTTGTTTAGTTTCATGTAGGTTTGAGAATACGCTTCGAACTTTCGCTTAGCTTCTCCCATCTCAGCAAGACCTCCTTCCTATTAACATAAAATTCCTATGAACCACTTTACGGGCTCGAACGTTCGGTTTATAATGAAGCTCTAACCCTAAGAAGGCAAAATTTAAGTAGACCTTGCATCCGCAATTTTTTTGCGATGAAGGCTTGCATTCGGTGCCTCTCCTCTGTTGGTAGCAGAATCGAGAGAGCAGATATGGAAGATAACTTAATTTTGCTTTGGCGAAAATACTTTTGGATGTTCCAGTTGGCGCTGGAGACATCTCGGGTAAAGCTTGACTTTACTCTCGATAACCCCCGTTGGCGCGGGGGTTATTCTTTTATGGCTAACATTGACAAATCTATTATCCTTTCGACAATACCATTAGACTTAAACATTGGTCAATCGTAGTACAGGGGTGGTTTGTTTCGTAGTAGAGAGGTGGTTAGTTTCGTAGTACAGAGGTGGTTCGTAGTAGAGAGGTGGTTCGTCTCGTAGTAGAGAGGTGGTTAGTTTCGTAGTGCAGAGGTGGTTCGTAGTACAGAGGTGGTTCGTTTCGTAGTAGAAAGGTGGTTTAATTCGTAGCACAGAGGTGGTTCGTAGTAGAGAGGTGGTTTGTTTCGTAGTAGAGAGGTGGCTGATTTTAAGAAAAAAATTCAAGTTTTTTTCATTTTCCTCTCATATGTTGGGTATTTTCACGTCGTTAGACTTGTCTCTCCTCTAATCTAACGACACAAATGTTCCTACATAGCCCCAGCTTAATTGTCAATAACAACATATAACTGCCTGGTTCAATTAAAAAGCAGCCGATCGTTGGCCGGCTGCGATCGTGTTCTTATTCACCTATCGTACACGCTCCAATGATGGGCATTTCCACATTTACAAAACAGAGCAACAGAGAAGAACTTATAACCCTAACTTTCTCCAACCATTGCCACATCGAATTGCATCAATCGCGCTTTGATATATATAACCATCGTAAAAGGTAAGATATGGACGATGTTGTTCACCTTGAATATCCGCAATAAAATCACGAGCTAAAGCACTCCACATATTCTGTACCGGGTCTCCTGAATCGGGCATTTCATCTAGAAGCCGCTGTGGTACGGGCAAAATCTCTGGTTCTCTTCCTCCTGCACACAACTTTGATACGGTGTAGCCGTTCGTAAAAAAACCAGTCAAAATCAATGTCCCAGAATCACCATAAAGGGTGATTTGAGGCGGATGAACGGAAGCGGCAATCTCATCGTTTCCCTGAATATTAACAGCAATCTCAGATCCACTAACAGAACTGAAACTGAGCAATGCTGTAAAAGCCCCGTCGGCGTCACAATCACGCCATTCCAGTTTTTCAGCTTCCTCTAGCGTGGGAGTTTTCTGTCTTGAGGTACGAAAATCATGTATATCTTGCAGAACAACTGGAGCACGGTCCTGACACCAACGACAACTGCCTTCAAATTATTCATGGCTTCTCCCCTTGCGTTTATAACTTTTCCTCGAATTAACTCCAAGATGTTGTAGAACTCCCTAAATCATCTCTGTGTACCCTTGAGCCTCTTTAAGCCTTTTTAAGCTTCTTATTCAAACACCATGGCTACAGCCCTTACAGGTGCGCCTCCGAAGCCTTGGAGCTTCAGCGGAAACGCGCTAAGGTACCATCTCTCCTCTGTCAGCAGCTCCTCCGTCAAAAAAAAGCTCCTCCAGAGGCCAAATCTCATTAGAAAGCAATATCTCATGTGGGGGAACGGCTTTTTCGGGGGCTCCCCAGCCCCCAATACTCAGGCCATCCAGGCCTACACCCTTCACCTTTCGTTCTACCAACCATTGAGCTCCCTCTCCGCTTAGGTAAGGCCATTGATGATAATATTCCTTAGTGTATCCGCGCTTGCGGCCCCATCCTGTGCAAAGTAGCACGATGTCCCCAGGTAGAATCCGGTCTGCGTAAGGCTGCAGATGCTGTACACCGATCGGAGAATCCGCCTCAATTCCGAATAAGTCAATCGGCACCGCATCTCCCTGAAAACGTTCGATTGGCATTAGCTCAATGGTTTTCCCTTTCGGAAAAAAGTGGAACGGTGCATCCAAATGTGTGGCTGTGTGTACATTCATGGAAAGACGTTCCGCCGTATAGCCGTCATTAGGATAAAGCGCTTCATATTGGACGTTGACCATATCGTAGGTTGGCCAGCCTGGACAATTGTGGTAGATGGGCTGGGACAGATCAATGATTTTTCGGACCTTGGGCATATCTTTCTCCCCCTTAGGATAATGTGATTAGGATTATCCGGCGAACAGCATAGTTTCCTGCATCACTCAGCAATCCGTGGCCGGAAAATATCGAAGAAAGTGTGATAGTATCTGAATTCAGTGATTGGTCTGGTGAAGAAGCAGGATAAGAATCTCTCCCGCGCCTCTGCGCCTAACCAAAGCGCACATAAAGTATCGCGGCAGCTGGTAAACCTATATGGACTCATCGCATTCAAAACATCTCAATTTTGTCTATGACCATGATCACGGGGAAGTAAATGATAAATCATATTAGAATAAATTTAACCATCAGTTGTCAGAATTCCCCACTTCTAAAGTGGTGGGATGAATGGCAACGGTCTTAGGTAACTTGACTAATACAGCCGAAATCTATACGATTAGATTCATTCAGTCGTATTTAGAGAAAGGTTGTATTATCAATGGATC
>NZ_VNJI01000094.1 GCF_007786445.1 Paenibacillus cremeus
TCCCATATCCTGTGCCTGATGATATTCGTGTTCCTCGGGTCGGAAGTTTGCCTCCAGCTTCCTTCAGATTCCACCTTGCAATGGACACCCTTGCTCTTGGCTAGTGGTTGGCAACTACAAGCCCCCACAGCGGACTTTCACCGCCTAGTTAATCGCCATGCGTGGCGCACATAAAAAAAGCCACAGGACAATCTCCTGTGGCTTCCGGTTCTTCCGTGAAGGGTGGACTTACATTATAAATTTAGTATATTATACCATAATCAATTTGCAGTATGCTATAATTATTGGCAAACGAATACTGAATCAGGGATGAGGAAGAACTTCACCGGAACCACGGGTGAAGTTTTTTATTTTTAAAGGAGAAGTCATGAAACTTGTCATCGCCGAAAAACGTGACCAGGCAAAAGCAGCACCTTTCCCGCATAAAGAACAAGACGGATGCATCGAAATCGAACCATGCTCTGAATTCCCAAGAGGCGGATTTGTTGCCTGGGCCGCCGGTCATCTGGTGGAGTTGGTCGATCCGGAGAAATACGATCCGAAATACGAGAAATGGAGATATGAAGACTTACCTATTATCCCTGACAGATTTGAATACAGTGTCACGAAAGAGAAGTCTAAGCTCTATAGCAAAATAAAATCCTTTGTCTGCATCTATGGGTTATCATGATAAAACTCAATAGCTTGTCTTAGATCCGCTTCATCGATATCCCGTTCCGGAATTTCCCCTTTAATCTTCTCAACCGGCCGAAGCCCACGCGAGATGTTCTTTTTTAGATAACCTTCCTCATTGTTGAACTGGATTAGATCACGTTAACCAGAGCCCAATTGATCATTTCTCCTTCAAATTCATCGGCTGCTGATGATCTATCCAAATAAGACTTCAATCTATTTGCTTCAACCCGGGTAACCGGATTTCCTTTTTCAATATCATTCCAAATATCAGTCAGCAGCCGTTCCTTAGTCATTCCACCATTTCCTCTCATAAACTATCACTCTCCTATGTTCTCTTTGCTATATTTATATGTCTAGCAATCTGAGAATATTCTAGAGGATTAAATAGAAGAGTAGAATATAAATGAAATTATAATACCGCTTTTGGTTTTAAGCGTTCGTCGACAGAAATAATTCAATCGATTCCTAAGGTATCTAACATGGAGAATATACATGCCCCGACCTCATAATGAAGAAAAAAAGTGAAAAATAAGTAAGAGCGCAAAGGGCAGCGAATTAGTGAAGAAATCCCAGATTCCACCATCGGACGATACTAAACGGATGGAAAGATGCTGAAACTTGAGCGGTTGGAGTTAATCGCGGATTTTTCGGAGTAACGATATATTATCTAGTCGGCAGGACAGCCGAACGCCAAAAGGTACTAAGCTTGCCAGTGAGGGATCCGATCGATATACTCGATCTTTCAGACGATGAAATCTTAACCAAAATGGATTTTTTGTTGATGGAATTAAGTTACAATTAGAAGACCTTAAAATCTTTTTTGTCATCATTCTAGCCGATCGACTCAGGAAGAATCAAAGTATGGCTCAGCCGACATCAACTCGTTCAAACTGACTTATAAAATGGTAAACAAACATCAAATAAGACTGCCATCACCTAAGGGAGAAAGAGGGACGGCAGTCTTTTTATGCTAGCGCATGTATCCTTGTAGCTGCTGTTCTGCCATCTGTACCAGCCTGCGGGTTATGTTGCCTCCGATTGATCCTGCATCGCGAGTAGCGAGATTCCCATTGTATCCGTTCGGTTGTAATTGAATTCCCAGCTCTTGCGCGACTTCATACTTTAACTGATCTAGCGCTGCCTTTGCTTGTTGAACAACCAGTGTGTTACTTCTGTTTGCCATTAAGTCAACACTCCTTTATTTGGGATTGGTGGTATTTTGCGTAATTTCATTATTCTTATACAACAATTTTTAGAAATCTGGGTGGCAGAAGAATGAATGCTCGATAAGAAGCGGGGTCTTTTGTCGTTCGCTGCTGGAAATTGTATGAATGATAAAGGTCAGAAATATCAGAAGAAGAGATTCTTAAACACACTTTCATATCGCCAATACAAGTGGGGATTGGTTCATTTCTGGGCTAAAAGTCAAAAGTTGGCCTACTCCATGATTAACGGGTGGGCGGAAACAGTGACTTCGAAGCCAGCTTTTCGAGAGCCATTTAAACGATCCAGGATAATTTTGGTGTCGGACGGTTTCTTCTATAGAAGTGCCTCGAGAATAAACAAAAGCAGCCTATGCGGATGCTGCTAAAGGGGGAGAGACCCGTTTTCGCTTATGCCAGCTTAGGTGACCGCTGGACTTCCGAAGATGGGAGTATTCTTGAAACCTGTAGCATTTTGACCACGACTCCTTCTGAAACTTATGGCTTCGATCCACGATCGGATGCCAGTGATTTTTACAAAAGAGGACGAACAGGTATGGTTAGATCCTGATCCTGAAACCAAGGATATGGATGCCGATGCCCTGACCTCGCTTTTAAAGCCCCGCCCTATCCATCAGAGAAGATGAAAGCTTATCCAGTATCGTCCATTGTCGGCAACATTAATAATTCCCCTGAATGTATCGTAGAGATATAAACTCCCGCGATTAAAGTAAAAAAAGGACAAGCCGGTCTTATTCGATAGGCTTGTCCAAAGCGGGGTATTCAGCTTTTAGGTCATCAATGGATTCGAATTTTGCCGTTTCAAAAACTAATTTAGCAGGCGATGTTTCTGTTCGGTTCCGAATGATATGTCCATAAACCTGCGTTCCAACACGACTTTTAAAAACAAACATCGTTTTATCCGGCTCATCTCTCAATGCGTATTTTTCGATCATCCGTTACGTCCATCCTCGCCTTAAACTATAAATAAAAATCCTCTCACCTAATCTTTAATTAGGTCTGCATCTGCAAACAAATAATATACCTCTTGATCATTTCCATTACTAAATTCGCCCTATAGCATCGGGCTGCATGTCAAGAACATCAGCGGCTGATAATGTTGTAAGTTCCAGAGACTTCGTATGCATTACATGATAGAACATTCCGAAATCCTCCTATAAGATGTTGTTACTCCATATTAAAGGAAAACAACTTCTGAAAATAGCAAAAGTTTCTGGGCAAAACAGACACCTTGCATGCACTGTATATGCCTTAGTCGCTACCCGTGAAATATTTAAGGATAATAAATAATCGCATCATAACGAACGATTTCACCACCTGGATTACGGTACGAGTGCGGCTGATCCGCTGCGTAGCGGACAGCGCTTCCCGCGCCCACTGTATATGAAGTATTCTGAATCTCGATGACTAGCGTTCCGGATGAGACAAGAATATATTCTTCCACACCGGGGCTGTGCGCCTCGGATTCATGCGTACAGCCGGCATCCATCTCGACAGAGTATACCTCAAATTTCTTCGTCGGATCGAACGGGAACATCGGGTAAACGCGGTATTGCCCGTCTTCTTCAAGCAAAGGCTCGAGCTCATCCTTCGTTATTACGGCGATCTCGGAAGGTGGTTCCTCGATTAACGTGGTAAAAGAAAGCCGCAGCCCATTCGCAATCTTCCAAATAATCGAGATCGTCGGGCTCGTCTCGCCACGCTCGATCTGACCAAGCATCGCCTTGCTGACACCTGTTAGCTCAGACACCTTATCTAGGCTGAATCCTCTCGTTTGACGAATCGATTTCAGGTTTCGTCCCAATTTTATATGTATTTGTTCCATAAATGCCTCCTGAACCCATTCCTATTTAGCCTATTGTAGCCGAAGTACCACAAAAAGTCTAAACATTTTCGTGCGCTATAGCATACAAATATATTGTGCGTCATATCATACATATGTATAATATAGAAGCAAATGACTTTCTTGATAGAACAAAGCTAACGAATCCAAATGAGAAGGGGTATCCGACGATGACCAGTTCATCATTAACCACATTTCTGCAGCGGAACCTGGAAGAATTGAAGAATAACGGATTATTTAATCAAATTCACGTACTGCAAGGCGGGAACGGACCGCTTATCCATATTAATGGGCGAGAGCTGATTAATCTTTCCTCCAACAACTACTTAGGCTTGGCAGGGGATGAAAGACTGATTCAGGCAGCTGAAGCGGCTTTGCGCAAATACGGCGTAGGCGCAGGAGCGGTGCGGACGATTAACGGAACGATGGACGTACATGAAGAGTTGGAGGTAAAATTAGCGCGTTTCAAGCGAACGGAGGCCGCTATAGCGTACCAATCTGGTTTTAACTGCAATATGGCGGCGATCTCGGCGGTGATGGAAGCAGGAGATGCGATTCTTTCCGACGAGCTCAACCATGCCTCGATTATCGATGGATGCCGATTGACCAAGGCCAAGGTGATTCGTTTCAAGCACTCCGACATGGAGGATCTAGAGAAACAAGCGAAGGCTGCTAGAGATTCCGGCCAATATAACAAAATCATGGTCATCACGGACGGTGTATTCTCGATGGATGGGGATATTGCGAAGTTGCCGGAAATTGTGGAGATCGCAGAGCGTTATGATCTTATTACCTATGTGGACGACGCGCACGGCTCGGGTGTTCTGGGTAAAGGTGCAGGTACAGTGAAGCATTTTGGATTATCGGATCGGGTTGATTTTCAGATCGGTACACTGTCCAAAGCGATTGGAGTGGTTGGCGGCTATGTGGCAGGCAAGAGGGATCTGATCGAGTGGCTAAAGGTCAGAAGCCGTCCGTTCCTGTTCTCGACAGCGACGCCACCGGCGATTGCCGCCGCATGCATCGCTGCGTTGGATATTTTGTCGAACAGCGCGGAGTTGCAGGAGAAGCTGTGGAGCAACGCCGCTTATTTCCGCAAAGGGTTAGAGCAGCTAGGCTTCGAAACCGGCCACACCGAGACGCCGATTACTCCATGCATCATCGGGGATGAAGTCACAACCCAGCAGTTCAGCAAAGAGCTGTTTGAAGCTGGCGTGTATGCCAAATCGATCGTATTCCCGACCGTTCCGAAAGGCACAGGCCGCGTGCGCAACATGCCAACCGCAGCGCATACGACAGAAATGCTCAACCGGGCACTCACCGTATACGAGAGCGTGAAGAAGCGGCTAGGCCTGTAGCCTAAGATTCGGAGGAGGCGTAAACGAACATGAGAACCATATTGTTAACCGGATCATCGGGCCAAATCGGCAGCGAGCTTGTTACCGCGCTTCGTGCCCGGTATGGGGAAAATTACGTGATTGCAACGGATGTTAAGCATGGCACAAGTAGCGAAGCTGCAGGTCCTTTTGAAATCTTGGATGTAACCAATCGTCAAGCGTTCTACGACATTGCTAAGAAGTATAACGCTGATACGATTATCCATTTGGCAGCGCTACTATCCGCAACGGCGGAAGCGAACCCGCTCTTTGCCTGGGAGCTGAACATGGGCGGTCTGCTGAACGCGCTGGAGGTGGCGAGGGAGCTGCAATGCCAGTTTTTCACCCCGAGCTCGATCGGTGTATTCGGACCGGATTCGCCCAAGGACGCAACCCCTCAAGTGACGGTTCAGCGACCTTTGACGATGTACGGCATCAATAAGCTGGCCGGTGAACTGCTGTGTGACTATTACTTCCGCAAATTCGGCGTTGATACGCGCGGCCTGCGCTTCCCAGGCCTTATCTCGCACCTCACGCCTCCTGGAGGCGGTACGACCGATTATGCGGTAGCTATGTATTTCGAAGCGATCCGCTGCGGCGAGTACTGCTCATATATTAACAAAGGCACGTTCATGGACATGATGTATATGCCCGATGCAATTACTTCCATTATCCAGTTGATGGAGGCCGATCCAACCAAGCTCATTAACCGCAACTCTTACAACGTCACTGCGATGAGCTTAGATCCCGAGATGCTGGCCGCTGAAATCCGCAAGATGCTGCCGGCATTTAAGCTAAGCTATCAGATAGATCCAATTCGAGAGCAAATCGCCCAAAGCTGGCCAAACTCGATAGATACGTCGGCAGCGGTAAGCGAGTGGGGCTTCAAGCCACATTATACGCTTGAAATGATGTCGCAAGACATGCTGTTTCACATCGCTGCACGGACGATTGGCCAAGAGTATCCGGGCAGTGCAATGAAGGTGTCCTAACCCACGAAGCTGAGCTGAAAAAAGGACAATCATCCACTCAGTTAAGTGAAAAAGAGCCTGAATTCCACTTTGAGAATTCGGGCTCTTTTCCTTTACGTTAGTTGGAATCCACAGAAACAGCTTCCTAGCATCCGACCAGTAATATTCAACCGATTCTCTCTAAGTTACCATTGCCATCCATTTTAAAGGCTATTTTCGCGTCCTCTTCATTGGCTTTGAGAACTCCTAGCGCCCTTGCTCGCTCCAGTATTTGAAGCAACGTTTTATAATCCTCGGTTAGAGAAAATTCCGCTTCCTTTGCCGTCCTAAGCTGCTGTTTGAGGGATTCAATTTCTTGATCCCTTTGCTCAATTATTTTCGTAAGCTCGTCAAATTTGCGATTCTGAATAAACTGCCGTTCTTCCTGGTCTATATATTGATTAATGACATCAATTGCCGTAATGAGAGGATGGCTCCTGACAGTCTCTACCTCAAGGAGCCTGCTAATACTTAATCGACTTTTTGGAGAAGGTTTTGGTCTGCCTACCACACGAGCCTCCTGCCTAGCTTCTCTAATAGCATCTTCATAACGACTTCGCACGTCAGAATTCCAGCGAAACCCACAAGCTGCAGATGTACGGCCTAGTTTTTCAGCGGCATCTTCAAATCCTTTTAATTGTGTGCTCCTATTACGGATATGTTGGAGAATCGTTTGAGCAAGGATATTATCTTCTTCCTGCGTCCAGGCATCTTTTCTTTCTTGAGCTGTCATGAACATCACCTAATTTGCATTTTATTACTAAATGTATCCACATATTTATTGGAATATTCTAACAAGTTGATAAGTACGGTGAATTAGTGAAAGATAGCGGCATAAAAACAACTATTTACTTCAGTGTTGAAGGAAATCCTCTCTTCATTGCCGAAAACAAAACGTGGAATGAGGGAGGTGTAATTATGGCTAGGCAGAAGGCGAAGAAAACCCTGTTGCAGCAATTAATGAAAACATTTCATTCTCTCACAGCTCCAAGCCCTGTCCAAAAGAAAACCAAGAGAAGAAAAACAAAATCAACATCTACCAAAAAAACAGATACTGTAGAATCTTCTTCCGTCACTGTGCAAGATTTACATAAGAAACTTGATCAGGAACTAACTCAAAAATTGGATGAGAGTTTGAAAAAAATTAAGATTGAAATGGAACAAGAGATCCTGAAAAAACTGACGAATACAGGTAAAAACGACGAGTCAGATACGAACATAAAAAGTAACAGATCAACAGCTAAAAAAAATACTTCAAAAAAAGATACAAAGATAAAATTTGTACCGAATTCGGATTGCACACTACTGAAATTACTTACTTTATCTGATGATCTAGACCACACAGTTGTTGTTGGTTACGAGCTCCTTGATAATAGCACTCAAGAAATCTGGGGAGTAGACATCAACGAGGGCGTCAGATTGGCTAGGAATAAGAAGATATTGAATACCAAGGTAAAAAGCCGAAAAATTGGCGAGGAACGTCAATATTTTCTAGCACATGTGACGGATGAGGGACTCTATTATAGCGATGAATACAATAAATCTGTATTGAAAAAAGGAAAAATGACTGTCGGCAAATATACACCAGGATTAGCAACCGCAGTCAAATATGCCTATAATTCAGGATTTAGAAACAATAGCAAGTTGCCAAAACTAACTTAAATAATGAGTGTGGCAGAATATGAATTTATAATAAAAATGGACCAACCACTTATCTAATTGAAGAACTTGCCACATACTAGCATAATCAATGATAGTTTTGGAAATATTAATAGTAGACTTAGCGAAATGCTTGGAAATAAATTCGGCATGTTAGGAAAACTCATAATCTCACCTCCTCTGTCTCTGAATATGTAATTTTATGTTAATAGGAAGAAGGGGCAGGTATAGAAACCCTAAGGCTACAAAATTGGCGGCTGTGCCATAAACTAAACAAAACGCATGTACCGGGGCTATTTTCTTAGTGGATTTACCCAAGCATGGAATTAGCCGGATTGGACAAAATAACCAGTAACAATCTATCTAGTAGACGGCCGATCCGACCGACCAGTAAAACTTCGCAAATACGAGTAACGGGCGGTGCTCCGATCCTGACACGTCGCGTACGCCTATCCCTCCGATCTCAGATGGGATGGCTTTATCAACTGGAGCTCGATGTGGTATTCCTGAAGACCACCGTCATCTCCGAGATCCATGATCAAAGTAGGAATTTACTGTCGAGCCTCAGTTCGATTAATTCGCCTCTGATTATGCCTACGCGCTTTAGTCCAATCAGCCAAAACTAGTTTGACTTAACCTCCCAATATGTATATACTTTGTATATACATATTGGGAGGCGATCTAATGTTTCAGATACAAAAGTGGGGTAATTCCCTTGGCATTCGCATCCCAAAAACACTCGCCATGAAGGTCGGTCTAGAGGAAGGCTCCGAAGTAGACTTAGGTATCGAGGACGGTCACCTTGTAATCAAGTCGAAGTCGAAAACATTGGATGAGCTCCTTTCCCAAATCACACAGGATAACCTTCACACCGAGATTCAAACAGGTGATCCGCAAGGACGGGAAGTATGGTAATCAACGAGTACGTGCCGGATCGAGGCGACTTGGTGTGGCTACAGTTCAACCCACAGGCAGGTCATGAACAATCAGGCAAGCGTCCGGCATTGGTCGTATCTCCTGCAGCGTATAACGGCAAGGTCGGACTTTCCTTGCTCTGTCCGGTAACCTCCAAGCAAAAGGGCTACCCGTTTGAAGTATTCATTCCACAGAATTTGCCTATTGAAGGAGTCATATTATCAGACCAGGTAAAGAGTCTCGATTGGCAGTCTAGACAGGCAGCTTTCATCTGCAAAGTACCGCAGGAGACCTTATCAGAGGTAATAGCAAAACTGGATTTGCTGATCCGTTAATCTATAATGAGCCTTCCGAGGGGTTACTTGGAAGGCATTTTGGTATATAGAAGGGTGGTTTTCAAATTCCAACTAGGCGCTAGATACTGCGTATGTTATTCTAGCGATAAGGTTGTGATTCCGGTGGCTCTGATGCGCTAGAAGTACAACGAGAAAAATAAAAGCCTCAGTATCACTGCAAATGCAGTAATACCAAAGCCATCGCTCGCTGGTGGGTTTTCGAATTTTAATATCAAAGTAATACTGCGTGCATGACGAAACGGTATTTTCCCATGAGATGATGAGTTATTAATATTATAAATTAATTACTCAACTTTCGCAGCTCGAAATTGTAGTTTAAACCTTGCATCATGCGGCTTCTGAGCATAAAAATCAGCGAATTGACAAAAAAACACCTTTCGTTTGGTAAAATGGAAATTGACTAGATCCCCATTCCAAACAGAAAGGTGCATACCATTATGTTACACCAGAAATCTCTGTCTGAAAAGGGCGTTGACCGCC
>NZ_VNJI01000095.1 GCF_007786445.1 Paenibacillus cremeus
CAGACCAAAACGAAACGGGAGAAGTCTACTCTTATCAGTCAAGTCCAGCAGTGGATTGCCGGTTTGCCCAGCTATATCAAGGTTTTATTGGCTGATATAAGCTGCGAAAGTTGAGTTAATAATCTAACACCGGTCGTATTTATTATTTTGATTGCCGTTATGCCAATTTTCATAATCTTATTCCGTAAACAAATTCAGACGACGCCCGAGTTGCAGAAAAGCATTATGTTGATTGATGAGAAAGAAGTCATTACAGACCGTCCTCTGCTAATTAAAAGTCTGACCGTCCTGGGACTTACCATCCTCGGCTTTTTCCTTCATCAATTGCTGCATCTGGAGTCGGCAACCGTTGCCTTAACAGGCGCATTCTTTTGCTTCTCCTAACAGGCGAGCATGCGATGGAGAATGCATTTACAAAGGTGGAGTGGACGACGATCTTCTTCTTTGTCGGACTTTTCGTGCTCGTATCAGGCTTGGTGGAAACCGGAGGCATCTCCGAGTTAGCTGCAAAGGCAATTGAACTTACCGGAGGGAATCCAATCGCCACCTCTATGCTAATCCTTTGGCTTAGCGCTATTGCATCAGCCTTCCTTGACAATATTCCGTTTGTCGCCACTATGATCCCCATGATTCAGGAAATGGGAACTATGGGGGTAGAAAACTTAGAGCCTCTATGGTGGAGCCTGGCACTTGGTGCTTGTCTTGGTGGTAACGACTGATCGGGGCGAGCGCTAACTTGATTGTAGCCGGACTATCAGGTAAAGAAGGATATCCAATTAAGTTCCTCGCGTTTCTAAAATATGGATTCCCTATTATGTTGTTATCCGTTATTTTAGCCAGCGCGTATATTGGGGTCCGCTATTTAATCTAATACTGCAGAGTTGTTTCTGATGTCAGACCAAGCTATTCAAAATATAAAAGTACAAATACCGTGATCGCGGTTCCTATCACAATGGTTATAAAGCTATCGTTCCCTAGTCGACCCATTAATGCTTTGCTACCTGATTCTTCGCGAATCAATTGGTTAAGAACTAAGACGATAAATAAAAAGATGACATCTACAAACGCCACAATGGTAATAGGCTTGGTGATCATAGCGCCCAGCATGGTTCCCATCATGCCGCCCATGATCCCAGCCAGCATTCCATCCATCGAAGCCATTAAGCTTACACCTTTACCTGTCCAATAACCGACAAGCATTCCCACAAGGACAGATAGGATGGTTGACGTAACGAAGTCATTCATAAGAATTGCCAATATCGTTCCAAGCGTAAGACTTGCCATCATCCCTAGCGTCATGGCGATCATCATTCCTGCCATGCAAGTCAATTTTTTCCGATGAAGACACGTTAAGAAGATTCCATAGATTGTAAGCGCCAATGTACCAATCATACTTAAGTAATAAAACAGCATATTTATCTCCTCCTGAAACAATCAACCTCTAAATACTTATATGAATCAAGCCTTATGAGAATGATTCTATTATCTGAGGATCAAATGTAAACAAAAGGAAGAGTACCCTTGATTGGATGACTTACTTTTTCCATTATATACAACAAACCCAGTACCACTAACGATACTGGGTTTGTTGTGCACCTTAGCCCTTAAGCAGTCTTCTTCTTGGAAATCGAAATAAGGATGGCGATAACGCCGAAAATAAGCGCTGCAATAGCAACGTACAATGCCGTATTGGAGCTGCCGGCGGCTGCAGGTGATTGTGTTTTTTCAGGAGCGGAAGTAGCAGAGTCATGCCCTGTCGGTCCGCTTCCCGCAGCCTTAGGGTTTACCTTCGTAACAGAGGCTGGTTTGTCAGAGCCTTCAGCTCCTACCCATTCCACAACACTACCATCTTTATAGGTTTGATAAGCCTTCCAAGAGATTTGTGTCGCGTTGTCGGCTACTTTGCCGTTCATTAAGAAATTGCCAAACTCCGTGCTGGACAAGCCGTTGCCTGTTGCAGTCCAAGTCACGCTTGTAATTTTACCGCTCGCATCTTTGGTCAAGTCGTATTTCCAGTCTGGCTTCGGCTCGAATCGAGAAATAGTGACTTCGGCCGGAATTTTCACTTCTACCTTGACGGTAGGAATGTCTTTTTCCGTCGGTACACGTACGTTAAATACTTCATAAGTGCCCTGTGTGGTTTGTGGGGGCTGAACGGTAACATGTGCGCTGGCTACCCCTGCGAATAGCAGCATAAACATAAAACAAAGAGATAACGTGCTCAGTACTTTTTTCAATGCAATCAATCCTTCTAATTTTTTTTTATAATGATTAATGAATCATCATCTCATGGGAAAATACCGTTTCGTCATCATTGGCATCCAGGACCCTCACTTCAATAGTCCATTTACCAGGAAAGGGTAGATAAGGTCCCTTAGCATCATATCCGAATTGATGGAAAGCAATACTAGCATCGGGAACACTGACTTTAGCTGCAGGAGTAAGCGGAATTTCAATCGGCGCGATACCGGATTGATCTTCAGGTTTCACAATGAGCTGCACTCGTTTCAAATCCTTCTCTGTCTCCGGTATCCACACCAGAAGAGAAAAGGTATTCGTGCCAGGTGCATTCGGAGTAATTCTAGTGGTTAGATGCATAGTGGTGCCCATTTCATGCCAAAACAAGGGTTTATTCAGCGGCTGAGGATTTAAGGTTGTAAACACGCTTGCAATGACCACTATGGCTACCATAAGCATCATGTCGAGCTTTAGAAAAAGTGCGGTACCCCGATGATTCTTGCGCTTGATTACGAGGCGAAGAACAGTGCCGACGGCAATAACCAGAACTGTCAAAGAAGCTTTTACAAGCAAGAGAATGCCCCACTGGGTGTAGATGAGGTACTTTAGATTGGGCAAAATTCCAAGCGTATAAAACGTACCAGATATCACTAGCAGGACAATGCTTATAAGAGCCAAGGGTGAAAATTCAGCTAAAAATGGAACTACATAAGCTCGATGGCGCCGCCAAAAAACAAGAATATGCAGTAGTCCTCCCACCCAAATGGCAGCTGCAAACAAATGGACAAAATCGATAATTACCATATCGGGGATCGGACCTGTTGCAACAGCATGCCCGTTCAACGTTTTTGCTCCCAGCAGCAAGATGATCCAGAGCAAGTCTAGCTTCTTCGAACGGTGTAAAATTACAAAGCCTACTAATGATAAGCCGAGGGTCATCATCCAAGAATATCCGGTATAGGTACCGAAAAATAAAGGGATTAAATCCTTGGCAGCTAATCCGTCGATCATCTGCGTCAATTGCTCAAAGATGCTAACGATAGACGCAATAAGAAACCCCCGTTGAAGCAGTAAAGTCCACTTTTCCCGTACTACTTGATGTTCCGCTTTCTTCGAATCGAACAGCAAGACCCAAAATACCCACCCGGTTAGCAGCAGCAGCACGAGATAATATCCAAAGCGGCTGATATAGTAAAGAATATTACTCCCGCTTGCCATATCGCCGCCATTCATTGTGCCGGTCTGATTGATCGGCCCTGCATCTCCAATCGATATGACATAGGAGTCTCTAACGGGATGGCCGTCTGCGGAAATAATTTTGTAGCTGACCGTATAGACGCCGTCCGGTAATGGCGGAAGTGCAAGCTCAAGCCGGGTTTGATCCTCATTAAATTGGGCTTCATTACTGGTTACGGGCGTTCCTGTCTTATTCAAAACCTTGATATAGGATTCCGCTTTTTCCAGCCGTTCGTTAAAAGTCAATTCGATTTTAGGCGGACTGACGGGCAGTGTACTGTTAGCAGCAGGGTCTGCATGGATTAACGTGGCATGAGCGAAACACGGTGTCGGAATAAGCAGGCATAATAAAAGCCCGAGCCAAACGAATACTGTTTTTATTCGGATTTACTTCACCCCCCGTCCCCTTCATTACAATACAAACAAAGTAGATATTTTAGTATGACTCGATAGGGCTATTTCTCGCTGAAATTGTGTCAAATCAGGGACACTGGTGAAACATAAAAGCCCGAGAACCCGTCCTTACTAGAAATAGCCCTAGTTAGCCATTGTCTTTTAAAAAAACAATTACTATCATTATGTTAATAATCGGATTTACATTATGCAGCGTGATGATACTCATGTCACGTGCATTCGTCACCAGGAGGAATTTATGAGCAAAGTACAAGTTGAGAGCAAAGCGTACAAACAAGAGCTCCAAAGAGAAGCTGAAAAAAGGAAACGCACGCAATGGCTTATGGGATGGTCGCTTGCGATCATTTTAGTTGGATTTGTTTCGTTAATTATCTATAGTGTGGCTTCCAAATCGTCTCCTTCTGGTCACATCATTGATGCGAAAGAATTTCAGTATGACCAGCAACCGGCTCTGGGCTATAAGGATGCGCCTATTCAAATCGTAGAATTTGCAGACTTTAAATGCCCTGCTTGTATGCAGTTCGATAAAACGATCATTCCCCAATTAAAGAAAGACTTTATTGATAACGGGACGGTCCAGCTGCATTTTATCAACTTCCCTATCATTAGTCCCAATGCTGACTCTACGACAGCGGCACTAGCGGGCGAAGCCGTTTATCATCAAAGCGGCGAGGAATTCTGGAAGTTTTACGATGCGGTTTATGCCAAGCAAGGTGATGAGCAAACGAACTGGGCTACGGAGGATTATCTCGTTCAAATCGCGAAAGACGCTAATTTAAAACTTGATTTTGACAAATTGAGAAAGGATATCCATGACAAAACATATGCCAAAGATGTAAGCAGCGATAAAGCTATTGCCGCAAAACTTGGCGTGAATGGTACACCTACGATCTATATCAATGGGAAAGCTGTTTCTGGTCCGGATACCTTTAATTATAACGCCATCAAAAATGCGATTCTGATGGCAAAGGATGAACCTGTGAAATGATTAACCAATTCAAAACTTATCGGCTGTATTTTGCTTGGATCATCGCCGTTATTGCGCTTTTTGGGAGCTTGTTCTTAAGCGAAGTTATGCGGTTCGAACCTTGCAAGCTTTGCTGGTTTCAACGCATATGCATGTACCCTCTAGCCCCCCTTCTTGGTCTGGCCGCTTACAGAAACGATCAGGCAATCGTACCCTATGCACGAATCTTAAGCGTCATCGGAATGGGCTTCTCTCTCTTTCACTACTTGGAACAAAAGGTGCCTAGCATGTCGACAATTTTGCCTTGTACGGTTGGCATTCCATGCAATGGCCAATACATGAACTGGCTCGGCTTTATTACGATTCCTTTCATGGCTCTTATCGCGTTCTCACTAATTACAGTTCTGTTATTTCTGAAAGAAAGCACTCAAAAGTAAGCAAAAAAGCAGGTTCCTCCGTATTTTGGAGGAGCCTGCTTTTTCGGTAGGGTTAGCTAATTGACGGGCGTACTCCATAGAGATAGCTCTGTGAACAAGACTGTGCTGGCTGCTTCGCAGAAATGGTGTGGCCATAATTTTATTCAGGAAACAATCATGTTATTTTTCTCGAAAGATCACGACGATGGTATCAGAGACCGCTTAATGTCAGGACAATATAAAAACATGATTCAATACATAGCACCGTCAACCACTGTTGAGTGAAATAAAAAAAATCACTTCTACGCCTTCGTTTTTCACCATGTCTGTAACGTCCGCGGCGCCGCCAAAGAAGATCTTATCATCAATCAGATTCTGATAATTTTTTTGCATTTCGTTCTCCTTATTTCTTCTTGAAGGATGTGAATTCAATGGATACGCGCTCAGCCGCAGCGGGAGGAGCACAGCAAAGAGACATGTCCCGCGGATCCCCTGCACTCTCAAACTCGCTGTCTTCTTTGGTGTAGAAGATCTCCCAGGCGTTGCCGTCCGGGTCGTAAACCCAGACCTTATCCTGCACTGCATAACAGCAGGTCGTGTTCATTTCATCGATGAGCAGCAATCCCGATTGGCGAAGTCGCTCACCCATTGCCAGCACTTCTTCGGTGTTGTTTACCTGAAAGCCCAGATGGTTAAGTATACCTTTCTTCTCGAAGGGACGAACATTCAAAGAAAAATGTAGCGCCGGGTCCTCGAGTTCAAATTTAGCATAGTTGTCTTTTACTTTGGTTGGCTCGGATCCAAAGAATGCTTTATAAAAATCAAGCGATTTCTGAAGGTCGGTGCAGTTTACAGCTACATGCATCCGTTTAATCATCTTATTTACCTTCTTTCACAAACTGCTCGATACGATTTTTAATGGAGTCACGTACTTCATTGAATTTTGCC
This sequence comes from Paenibacillus cremeus, assembly GCF_007786445.1. GTDB lineage: Bacteria > Bacillota > Bacilli > Paenibacillales > NBRC-103111 > Paenibacillus_G > Paenibacillus_G cremeus. Next base: position 6,220 of record NZ_VNJI01000095.1, read on the forward strand.
GTGATTTCTTCTTCTGTTCCGGTAGCCTTCGCCGGGTCCTCAAAGCCCCAATGCCATCTTTCCGCTTTGTCATTTCGAACAACTGGACAGTTGTCGTTTGCGTGACCGCAGAGTGTAATGATGTAATCCGCATCTTTTAGGATCTCAGGATCAATCACGTCGGACGTATGATTGGAAATATCAATCCCTGCTTCATTCATGGTTTGAACCGCGCGAGGATTCAATCCATGGGCTTCAAGACCTGCACTTTTCACTTCGTATTTGTCGCCGCCCAGCGCTTTTAAAAAACCGTCCGCGATTTGGCTTCTGCACGAGTTCCCTGTGCACAAAAAATAAACTAGTGGTTTCTTCTCCATGTTGAAAAACTCCTTTTATGTTGTAAGTTAGATTTGACTACATCATCTGATTTATTCATGAAGCATTTTATAAACCATAGAAGCAACGACTGCCCCAAGGACGGTTGCCACTAAGTAGAGCCATAAATGCTGTGTTGCCCCTGATACAATAGCTGGTCCCAGCGAGCGTGCCGGGTTCATAGAGGCTCCGCAAATGGGACCTGCGAACATAGCCATAAGTCCGACGGTTCCGCCAATCGCCATACCCGCAAAGCTTTTTACCGCTTTGCCATGTACAGCTGAGCCTAAAATAACCATCATCAAGACAAACGTCAAAATAAACTCTAGAACAAACGACTGCATTTCGGATCCAATGGGGAGCGTCGACCCCAAATTAGCTACATTGCCGAATAAAAAGAGCAGTGTGAAACTCGAAGCGATCGCCGCGATAAACTGAGTAATGATGTAATACACACTGTCTCTAAATGAGATATCTCCTCTGACCAAAAATCCGATGGTTACGGCTGGATTAAAATGAGCGCCTGAGATATGTCCGAAGGTATAGATGAGAGCCATGACGACAAGACCGAAAGTAAGCGCAACGCCAACATGTGTGATGCTTTTCGTGATTTCATCAATAACCATCGCTCCGGGACCTGCAAAAATTAAAAAGTAGGTACCAATGAACTCAGCGATTAATTTCTTTTTCATACATCTCTCCCCAGGCTTTAGCAGCAGTTGTTTTTTAATTGTGCAATTTTCTCTTTAAGTGATGGAATATAATCCATTACGGACTGCAGGTAAGGTTTATCAGCAATGTCTAGGGCATAATAAATCCATTGACCTTTTCGATTTTCATTTACAAGTCCCGCATCTTTTAACTTACGAAGATGCTGACTGACATTGGGTTGTGACGTCTCCAAAATCTCAACGATATCACAAACGCAAAGGTCTTGCTCTTTGAGTAATGCAAGGATCGTCAATCTGGTTTTATCGCCGAGCAGCTTAAAGCGCTCCGCCATTTCATTAATTTGATCCATTCAAATATCACCTCAAGACATGGAGAACATTTTGCTCTTTTAGCAATTGAATCACTTTTTCTTTTATGAGATCCCGCGCGGTGCGAAAATCTTCAATGTTGCCGTGACCACTATTCACCGGCGTAGGATCTGGAATATCCCACTGAACACTTTGAATGCCAAACGGAACACTCGGGCACTTTTCATTGACCTGCTCACAGAGTTTTACGATCATGTGGGAGCTGATAAAGGCTTTCATATCAATCCGCTTTGAGCGATAGTCTGATATGTCGATACCGGCTTCTTTCATGACCTTTATGGTCATGGGATGAATCTCCCTTTCCTCTACACCCGCACTGCCGGCGATAATTTGATCTCCAGCAAAATGCTTGGCAAACGCTTCAGCCATTTGACTTCGACATCGATTATGAACACACAAAAAGTACATACGTAAAGGCTTACTCATATCATCACCTCGTATCGTCAAAATCATGTTATCAATATATAATGATCTGCTTATATAATCAATAACTTATATATTAAGATTATGTAAATACAAAGTAAAAAAGCCACCGATTCGGTGGCTAAAAGAATTAGCAGCAAGAGCTTATTTCCTGAGCAGGTGTAGCACAGCAAACCGTTGGCATACTTTTACGATCTTCAACAGCTGGTGTAGTGCAGCAAACCGTTGGGGTGCTTTCACGTTCTTCAGCAGCTGGTGTAGCGCAGCTAACCGTTGGGATGCTTTCACGATCTTCGGCAGCTTTGAATTCGCTATCCTCTTTGGTGTAAAACACTTCCCACGGATTGCCTTCCGGATCGGTAACCCATATCTTATCTTGAACAGCGTAACAGCAAGTTGTATTCATTTCATCAAACGATACGAGTCCAGCCTCTTGCAGCCGCGTCTTCGCCGCAAGCACTTCCTCCGTATTTTTAACTTGAAAGCCGAAATGATTTAACACGCCTCGATTATCGAAGGGACGGACGTTTAGCGAAAAGTGCAGTGCCGGCTGATCAAGTTCAAATTTTGCGTAGTTATCTTTCACTTTTGTAGGTTCAGCGTTAAACAATTTCTTATAAAACTCCAGCGACTGGTTCAGATTTCTAACGTTGATGGCAACATGCATTTTCATTGTCAACACTCCTTTTTATTTATCAAATTATTTTGATTAATAGTTCAAAAAAATTTAGCAGCAGCCGGGCGATTTATCGATTGGTCTAAAAATGCAGCATAGTTGCTCGGAGAGAAGCGCGCTTATTTCAGTTGGATTAAGCTCGTAATAACTCCAGGTCCCCTTTGTCTCTTTGGTAATCAAACCTGCGTCCAATAAAATCTTAAGGTGATAGGAGAGCTTCGATTGAGGCATATCAACAATGTCAGTCAAGTCGCAGACACATGTATTTCCGCGTTGACAGAGTTCATATAGAATTTGCAGCCTTTTTTGATCAGCTAATGCTTTGAATTTCTGTTCGTATACATCAAAAGACACCGCTGGTTCTGCAACAACACTAACCGGAATTTCTTTCTTCAATGTAATCACATCCCTTCCGATCAGACTTTAAATCAATTATTTTTGATTAATTTTGTTGATTTCAATTTACCATGGTTTTCTCGAGAGGTCAACATTTAAATCAAAAATAATTGATGTAAAGTCGTCTGAGGTCTCCAATTACTAAAGTTTGCTCTTCTGTCAAGAAAGTGGACACCCGTAACTCAGGCCTCACGCCTGTAGTACTGCTCCTCGAACCGCGCCGGTGACATGTAGCCAATCGTGCTGTTGGAGCGCTTTCGGTTATAAAAAAA
>NZ_VNJI01000096.1 GCF_007786445.1 Paenibacillus cremeus
CCTCCTGCTTCCTTCAGATTCCGCCTCACGGCGGACACCTTTGCTCTTGGCTAACGGTAGGCGTTCGCCAGCCCCCGTTCGGGACTCACACCCTAGAGATGACGCCCATGCTGGGCGTACAAACAAAAAAGCGTTCCTCGAACGGAACGCTTTTGCTTTCTTGATTAGCTTATGGTGCTATTTCTTTTGCAGCATGTTATAGATGGCTTGCGCGCTCTCGGCGCGGCTGGTAGAGCGTTGAGGCTCGAATTGGCTGTGCTCGTTGCCTTGAATCAGACCCGAGCTCGCGGCTAAAGCCATAATAGGCTTAGCCCAATCGCTAATCGCCTGCTCGTCGGCAAACGTGCTGCTTGCAGCCTTGGAATCGATCTTCACGCCGCGGTAGAGCGCAGCCCTTACCAGCATGGTGGCCATCTGCTCCCTGCTCACCCCTTGCTCAGGAGCAAAGTGATCCGCATCCGTACCGCTTACGATGCCCGCTTCCGCTGCGGCGGAGACAGCATCCGCATACCAGGCGCTAGATGCTACGTCGGCAAATGGAGATGCACTTTTGGCCTTCAGACCTAATGCGCGAGCAAGAAGGGCTGTGAATTCCGCTCGGGTCACCGTGGCAGAAGGAGAGAACTGGGTATCGCCGGTGCCTTCCACGATATGCTTAGCGCTTAATTCACGGATCGCCTGCGCAGCCCAATGGTCTGCCGGTACATCAGTGTAAGATTTGGAATATTCCAAAACAGCGTACTGACTAAAATGATACAGATCCGCTTCGATCACGCCATTGTTCACACGGCCGCCTACGTACTCGAGACTTCCGTCATCACGAATGCTGTAAACACCGAGCAGCGCTGAATTCGCACCGTCATTTATTTTAAACGTAACCGTGATCGGCTGGTCGAACTTGGTAATATTCGTCTGGCTGCCATCCTTCGCCGTTGATGTGAGCGTAAAGTCAATGACATCACCAGCTAGCTTCAATGATGCATTCGAGCGTTGGGATGCTTGATTGACCAGCTTGTTCTTTTGCTCTGTCGCGACAGGCTTAAAGCTAAGCGAGAGGGTCGAATCTTTAAGCGCGTCGGCTTTCAGCTGCTTCAACACGGATTGGAGCACGGCCTTGCTGAGTGTAAGTTTTGTATTTTGAGCTGTAAGTTGCAAGCTGCCATCCTTGAGCGTGTCCTGCAAGTTGGCAGGCAGGGTGACGAACTGTTTATCGGCTGGCAGCGTAATGCTGGCTTTTCCTTGATCGACTTTCAAATCCGACAAGCTGACGACCAGTTCTCCTGCTTTTGCCGGAGTCTGCGGTGCAGAAGAGGAGCTTGAACCGCCGCTTGAGGAGCTGCTGGACGAAGCAACCGTCACCGTGAAGGTTGTTGTTCCCGTCCCATAAGTCGCAGTAATAACCGTACTGCCTGCCGCCTTGGCAAAGAGCACCCCTTTGCTTATAACTTCAGCAACCGCTGCATTACTGCTGATAAATTGAGTGGTTGCGGCAACATTTGCAGACTGCGCATACCCTTGTGCTTGAAGCACCGTTAATTGCTGCTGCGTCCCGGAGGTCATGACACTCAGCACACCTGGAACAGTAATGCTCCCATAGGCATCCCATAGCTTCAAATCCATGACCTGCACGCGATCGAGCGGCGTATTCGCCGTGGAACGGTACGTATTGGCACCGGATTCGAACAGCACATAAAACTTACCATCGCGATTCAACAGCCCTTCTGCCATCGGAGGAACTACGAGACTGCCGTTCGTCTTGATTTGGGTATTGCTGTCCAAAAACCAAACCGGCACGGACTGCTGTCCGATCGAAATGGAAGACTGCGGAGTCTCTTTAATCGGGTTCCGGTAGCGGAGCAGGTTGCTTGTGACCGCTCTTGTAAACGATTGGCTGAGGATAATTTGATCGCCTGCAAAATCAGCTCCTTGAATGTTGCCTGGAATCGATAAAATATAGTTCGGCGTAACAGCTCCGCTCAAATTCGGAGCACCCGTCGGAATCAGATCCGTACTGGCATCCAGTTGGTAACCAGCCAACCAGGCGCCATAGCTTTTACCATCGGTGCTCATCATTTTGTGATTCGCGTCGGTTGGATAATCCGGATCTTGGTAGTACTCCCCTACCCACAGAATGCCGTTGTTGTACGTTGCAATCGACGAACGCGTAGACGTCAGGAATCGATCGACGAATTGCAGCTGTCCTTGATCTGCAGCTTGCATCAGACTGCTGAGAGGAATGCGGTGCATATAGCCGCCGGAGGCGATCCAAATGTTGCTTTTGCTAACGGACACCCCACCGGCATGTCCGGTATACGGCGTGTTGTCTTCTTGGTACAGGTTCACCGATTTGATTTGAAGATTGGTTTTAGCATCTACAACCGACAGCGTGCTGGGTCTGCCGTCCTCTCTATAGTTGGAAACCAAAATCCAATCCTTGTCCTTGTAATAAGCTAAACCTTGAGGAACGATATCCTGCGCCAAGCCTGGCACTACCAATCCCGGTTGGGACAAATTCCAGAAATTCGTCATAGTGGAGTATACAGACTTATCGACGGTTATGCTGCGATCAACTTGAGTAATACTTTGATGAGAAGGCACAGCAGTGACAGGAGTCGATTTGGCTGAAACGTTTCCGTACACGTCCACCGCTGCAACCTCAAAGGTATAGGTAGTACTTCCGGTTAACAATGCGATTTGCGCTTGTGTGCTTCCTTTTGGCACCGTCAGAACGAGCTCACCGTTTTTGTATACCTGATACGATGCCAAGTCCGTTTCGGAGTTCTCCGTCCAGCTTAATGCAGCAAAGCCGCTGCCAGGTAAGGCGTTCACGCCTGTAGGAGCTGCCGGAGGCTGAAGGTCGGAGCCAGAGATGGCCGGGATTTGGTCGCCGGCAATTTGCCCTGGTGTAGCTGCTACGTTCGCACCTACTTTTCGCATCAATTTGCCCCCGTTAGTGGGATAGCTGTAATTTATCCCCTTGTCAACAGCGTTATCTGGAGAAGTATCTTTATCTGACGCACTATCATTGTAAGAAGCTCTCACGATTTCATTTCCCGCAGTATCTAGCATGATTATCGATTGCTGGAATGTATTGAGCAGTCCGGGTACTCCTTCAACCATAAAAATTCGATTTTCTGGAACATATCTGTCCGTAAAGGACGAATAATAATACTGATTGAACTGCGCCTTCGTCATTGCCGCCAGCTCGCCTTTTCGTGTCCACAAAATAAAGGTCTTTCTCGGCGGAATAACCGCTGTACCATCGATTGCCTGCTGCCATGTTTTGGTCGAGTCGGAGCTCTCTAGCTTCAGCGTGTACCCGTTAAGATCGATTGGAGCGCTACTGTTGTTATACAACTCGACAAACTCGAAGCCATCGTAGCCGGCAAAATGATTGTCGGTATCAGGCATAAGCTCAGTAATGAACAAGTCAGGCAATGTGGATGTCAGGTCGGGGACCGCTCTCACTGCCGCGGACTTAGGCGATTCGTTGTTAACCTTATCAAAAGCGGACACCTGGAACGTATACGCCTGACCTGATATGAGCGAAGGAATTACAGCCTGATACGTGGCAGCCGAGACCGTTTTGGTCAAATTACCCCCCATGTACACTTTGTAGCCGCCAATATCGGATTCGGTATTCGCCTGCCAGTTGACCGTCACTGAGCTTGTCCCTCCGGCCGCCGACACCCCTATCGGTGCTGCCGGGGGCGTCGTATCCACCACCGCTTGTGGCATAGCCGAAAGGACTGGTGAAGCCGGAGACTCGTCTCCATTCGCATCGATTGCAGTAACGCGGAAGTTGTAAGTAGTATTATTTGCCAGCCCTGTCACTACATAGGTTGCATTTGTAACAGTAGCCGGCTGTGCCACACCTTCTTGATAAATGTGGTAGCCCGTCAGGTTATTATCTGCATTTGCAGCCCAGGACAGTGTGACACTGGCATTACCAGGTGATGCATTCACACCAGTCGGGACATGTGGACCCGGTGCCTGTCCGAATAATACGACTCCCGGCGTCGCAATCTGTCCATTGGCTATTCTGGTCATTTCCACACTGCTAGATGTCGACTGGTACGTGACGCTTTTATTCGTTATTCCGTCAGCAGTTGATCCATTGTTTATGTAAGCACTTGAAATGATATCATTGTCATTGGAGGAGTAATTAAGTGTCACCCTTCTTGGGGCAGTATCGTGCAATCCTTGAGGAGTGACCAGCTTTACACCAAATACTTGATCTTGACTAAGGTTAACGCCGTAATTCGTATTAAAATCGCTCAAAGCCGTCGATCCAACAGGACTGGTATAAGCGGCATCAGTATATTTTTGCAGCCACAGGACAAGCGCCGATCTTGGTTGAATCTTTTTATTCGTTATTGTCCATGTGTTTGCAGATGTGGTGAACGAAGTGGAATAATACTTTAATGTATAACCGGTCAAGTCAATAATTCGACTTGTATTGTTATAAATTTCCACAAACTCATAGGGTTGCCCGGATACTTTCGAAGCAGGCACAATCTCCGTAATCAAAATACTCGGCGTTGCCGTCGACGCCATCACCTGTTGGGGGATAACCCCCGCCGTACAGCTTACAATCAAAACAAAAACTAAAATCTTACTGCACCACGCTTTCCACTTGCTCGTCCCCATTGCCAGCTTTCCTCCCATGTATGCCGGCAGACAAACAAAAAAAGCCTGAATTACAGGCTAAGTCATCGCACGAAAGGGAAAAAATGATTCCACCTCAGGGTGACTTGCCATGCAATTCAGGCTTCTCCAATTCTCTGCCCGATCGCTTATTCAATTGATAGCTTCAGTATAATGCATGCGTCTTATTTTTGAAAGGGCTTTCTACGAATCTTTTTTATTTTTTCGGATCCCAACCGCCTAAAACTTGCGCGATGGTATAATCCTTCGCATTCGCATCGGAAATCGCCTGTCTCTCCTCGTTCGACGCAGCTCCCGGTCCAGTATTGCCGGATTCGTAGAAACGGGAGTCCTTCGGATAAAACCAGATGACGTTGCCGTCCTTATCTTTCCCCGACATCGGGTCCCAGCCGCCCGTGCGAATATGGGAGTCCAGATAGCAGTTCACGTAAGCAACGCTGGCGACGGCATCCGGGTTAGCGGCACGCGTGCCGTCCGGCAAATTCGTCGTTGGGTGCCATGGTCTGCCTAATGCCACGGTATTGTCCGCCATACCCGGGCTTTCCTTCTTAATGCGGCTATCGATAAAAAGGAAGCCGTAGGTGTTCGACAGCAAGGTGCTAGCCGCCGTCACATAGCCGTTGTTGGACTTGCTGCCCCGGTCCAGGGAAACGATGTCGCAATCGTCAAATACCGCCTGCCCTGCGCCGAAAATAAAATCCACGTTCCCGGCGATGTAGCAGTTCTGGTAATACTGTGTGCCTGCCTGAGCGTAAAGCGTGTCTTGGAAGCCGAGCAGGTTGAGATTATTGAATACGGCATGATCGCTGTCCTTGTCCGTACGCAGAGCCACCGCTTGTGCATTGGCCATTTTCGTTGGATCCTTCGCATCCTTCGCCGCATTCGCGTTGTAGTCGAAGCCGTTCTCAATCGTCATGTTGTCCGCGGTAAAATTCCGCGCGAATACCGATAACGTTGCGCTGTCGAAGGTACCGTAGGTTTTGCCGTCCGGCTTCTTGCTGTCTGCAGCTAGGTCGAAGGTGATCTTCGTCTTCTCCCGGCTCTCACCGATCAGCGTAATGTTCGGCTTCTCCACGGTCACTTTCTCATAGTAGCGGCCGTTTTTGATAAAAATCACATAAGGCTTCGTGCTGTCAGCCGGTGCGCCGTCGAGCGCGCTTTGAACCGTCTTGTACTGCTTCGCGCCGCTGGCCGCAGCGCTTCCGTCCGTGCCGGTATAGGTGCCGTCCACAATGGCATTGGAGTATACGGCTGCTTGAACCGTGCTGCTTTCAGATGTGAGCTTGGATCCATCGAGCTGCAGGTATCGTTTCATAATGACGGCCGCTTGGGCCCGGGTCGCCTCCTTCGTCGGACCAAACGTCGTGTCGGTCAGTCCGTTCATGATGCCCGCCTTCACCACCAGCGCCACTGCTTCTTTCGCGGTGCTGCTGATCTGGGAGCTGTCCGTAAAGGCGCTAAGCGTCTTCACATCGACTGCCGACGGCTTGCTCTGCTGCTTGAGAGCACGGCCAATCGCTGTGGCCATCTGCTCGCGGGTAATCGGAGCGTTCGGCAGGAAGCTGCCGTTCGTGAAGCCTTCGATCAGGCCGGCTTTCACCGCTGCGCCTACAGCCCCCGCGTACCAGTCTCCCGACGTCACATCGGAATATTTCATCTCCGTATTCGGTGTAAGTCCCAGTACACGGACAAGCAGCGTGGCAAACTGCGCGCGGGTAATCTGGTTTTGCGGGGAAAACGTAGTGTCGGAGGTGCCGCTAACAACCTTTTGGCCCACCATCCATTCTACGTCTTCCTTCGCCCAATGCCCACTTAAATCCACCAAGCTTTGGTCACGCACAATACCTGCCTTGGCCAGCACCTCATCTTTTGCCTCTGCTGCCGTTTGAGCCGCATAGGCGTAGGAATTCGCCGGTGTCCAGTTCACCTTGCTGTTCCACACGTCCAAGGAGGTCCAGTCATTCTGCTGCGTGCTGTTGACCGCTTCGCTGCCCTTGTCATAGACATAGCCGGCGCCTTTGCCGTCGTACACATCAACAATCTTGGTCACGTTCTCAAAAGTGTTGGCCTCGGAATAAATCTGAGAGGAAATGCCGCGGCCGAACACATAGCTTTTAATATCCTTGTAGTAGTTGTTGTACGCATGCACCTGACCAAAACGCACACGTGGAAGCCGCTGAACAGCACGCTCAATGAGGTTGTGGTGCAGTGTCACCTTCAGCTTGCCTACGTCCCCCTCGGCGGTTTTGCCGCTGTCGCTGGAGCCGATCAGCATCGTTTTGTCGTGGTTATGGATATAATTGTACGACAGCGTCACCCAGTTCGCCGCATTCGTCACGTCCACCGTACCGTCATGATGCTGGTATTCGCGTCCGTAGTAGGTTTCGTTCATGCTGTCCGGGCGGTCGCCGTCGCTGAATTCACTGTGCTGAATCCAAACATGCGTCGCATATTTCACCGTGATCATGTCGTAGGCCGAGTTCCAGTTCCCTTCGCTGCCATCGGTTGGATCCCACTGCGGGAAGTAGTCGAAGGCATCCTGAAAATTGATATTGGCCACGATGACGTTATCTACGCCTGTACCGTCGCTTTTGCGGTCGATCAGCATATTACCGTGCAGAATCTTGGCGTCGCTGCCAATTCCGATGATCGAGGTGTTGGAGCCGACACGGTATTGGATGCGGGCCGCTTGATTTTTGGCTGACCGGGCACGCGCTTCCTCCAGAGCTCCGCTAGGCACCTTGGATTTGCCCCAAGATCCCTTCGGGTCGTAGGCTTGCAAATAGGCGTCAAGGCTGTATCCCGGATCCGCATAGTACGACGCGTCCACCGGCTGATTGTCGTCATCCACGTTCATGTCGATGGTGCCTTTGACATAAATGATTTTTGGAACCCCATTGTCACTGCCATTCGCACCGTTTACCGCACCCAGTGCCTCAAGCAATTCCTTCCGGTTCGTCACCGTATAAACTTGGCTCGCGCTTGCATTAGAGCCGCCTGTCGTGCCGCCCTCTGCCGAGGCCCAGCCCCCGTCTCCGAGCACCGCCGCCGGTCCCTTTACGGCATCTGCCGCCGCTGCTTGCACCGAAAGCGGATTCAAAGGCATACAGGATGCTAACACGAGCGAGCATAGAAGCATATGTAGCTTAGTTTTCTTGGAGCTCATCTGGAAGTCTGCCACCCTTCAACTCAAGTATGTAACGTGTCTGTCTGTACACCACCATACCGGGGAAACGGATGCCAGTCTATATGCAGAAATCAACTTCAGCGAATGTTCGATTGATTGTTGCAATACGCAACGGACTTCCTTCCACTCAAAATCACAGCATTAACCAGTACTTTTTTGCACAAACAAGCTTAGGCAATTTCATCATGTCAGCAAGGTTGCAGCTGTTTAATTCGGTTGGACCAGCGCCAACATCCCAGATATAGCCAAAATTCCCTTCCCAGGGGGATAAAAAAAACTACAGCGGAATAACCAACACACTATGTTTGTTTTCAAGTTTTTGAAGGTATGCTAAGGGATCTTTTCTAAATCTTCTTCGAAGTACACTTTCGTTCAGTCTGTTGTTCCATCTTTTCTTTTG
>NZ_VNJI01000097.1 GCF_007786445.1 Paenibacillus cremeus
TTCCGAGAAAACGTGGCTCACCACGTCCTGTATCTGCAACAGCAACAGAAATTGAATCTTTTGATACGTCTAAACCAACAAATTTTGTGTAATCCTTCATAATAGCGGCTCCTTTCGAATGTAACTCTGCATTTGGTTTTAGTAGAATCCACTACACATTGTTACCAAATGTAACCTACGCTAAGCGAATGGGGCCGCCTCGTTCATTATGACTAATGGGAACTAAACCATGAGGTGTTGAATTTGAAAACAATTATTGTGATTGGTGGCGGCATTACTGGGCTGTCGGCCATGCATGAATTTCGCAAATGGAGGAAGGCAACCGGAGCTGCGGTCAGGCTTTTATTAATTGAAGCGTCTGCACAGTTAGGCGGTAAAATTCAAACCGTCAGGCATAAACAATTCGTGATGGAGACCGGGGCGGATTCTATTGTAGCGCGAAAAATAGACGACATGAACGTGATTGAAGAACTGGGCTTGAAGGGTGACGTGGTCTATAACGCGACTGGACGCTCCTTCATATACGCTGGTGGACATCTGAAGCCGATTCCGGACGACGCGGTGTTCGGTATTCCGGCAAGCATCGAGTCTCTCGCCAAGAGTACGCTCGTCTCGGCAGAAGGCAAAGTTGCGGCGCTAAAAGATTTATATACGAAAAATGAGACGTTTACGAAGGACGATTCTGTCGGCGCGTTTCTGGAGTATTTTCTCGGGAGCGAACTAGTCGAAAAGCAAATTGCTCCCGTCCTTTCCGGGGTCTATTCAGGGAATTTGAGCGAATTGACAATTGCCTCAACACTACCTTACTTGATCGACTACAAGGAGCAATACGGAAGCATTATTAAAGGGCTCGAAGCAAACAAGCAGAAGTTTAGGATTGGTGAGAAGAAGTTTTTCTCGCTGAAAAACGGTCTGGGCTCGCTAATAGACGCCTTTCAAGCCGGTCTGACCAAAGAATTGCTGATAAACACTAAAGTCTGCAGAATTGATAAGGACAATGGACGGTATTTCGTGCACTTAGATGATCAGGACATTATCGAAGCGGATTATATTGTACTAAGTATTCCGCATACGGCAGCAGAACCGATTCTTGCCGATCCGAGCCTTACAGAGCAATTCTCGGGATTGAAAAGCAGCTCGCTCATCAGCGTATATGTCGGCTTTGACGTGCCCGATTCAGTGCTTCCCGCCGATGGAACGGGATTTATTACCGCGACGACCGATGAATTGTTCTGCAACGCTTGCACGTGGACAAGCCGCAAATGGGAGCATACGTCCAAATCTGGAAATTTGCTCGTCCGGCTATTTTATAAAAGCAGCCATCCTTCGTACGCTTTAATAAAGGATCTGGATCACGATGGACTGCTAAAGGTGGCGCTTAGCGATATTGAGAAGGGGCTTGGAATTACTGCCAAACCTGTCGTTAACGAGATCACCGACTGGACCGGGCAAATGCCAATTTATTCGATTACCCATCCGCAAAGCGTCCATGCACTTGAAAGGATCATGGCAGATGTATTCCCAGGCATTATTCTTGCTGGATGCTCTTATTATGGCGCAGGGATCTCGGACTGCATGAAGAACGGGGCCGATTCGGCAAGAAAAATCATTGATTTATTGAAGGAAGGCTATCCTCCAATAAGTAAGGGGCATCAGATAATAGTTGATCAAGCTAACGGGACACGATAGCTTGGCGCTGCCGCAAGGACACTCCTCTTGATGTTTATTGAAGTAACGGGAGGTTAGCGCCATAAGTAGTGCAGTAAGAGATGTTTAAACCAGTATAAAATTGTAAATCATAATCTCATGAAATCACAAAAACCTCTCGACGCATCCGCTTCAACATGGACGGAACCTGTGCGAACTTTGTTCATTATTCTAACCCCCTAGTACCCCTAGCATGGTCATTTTTCTTTCCGGGCTTTGGTTTCTTTTTAATGGGTCAATTTGTTCAGGGGTGGCTTTTGTTTTTTTGGGAAGTTGCTGTTAATGTAAAGGGTCACTTTAATACTGCTATTGTGTACACACTGACTGGACGTACAGAAGAGGCAACAAGGATACTCGAACAGGATGGAAAATGGGTCGTCATTCTTTACACAACAACGTTTGTTTTTTCTCTGTGGGCGAGCTATGTGTCGGCTGTTGACACAAACCAGCTGACCTATTTAGCTCATGGGGAAAACGCTCCAATTAAAGTATCTCATATGAATGCCTTGCAGTATAACTATTTAACGAAGCGGGACCCGTGGATGGCAGTCATTTGGTCACTTTTCATGCCTGGTCTTGGAGATGTGTACAACAAACGGGTTGTCAGTGGGACGCGTCCAAAGAAAGAACCTCCCCCAAAACTGAAGTTGTTGTCATTGTAGATTGCAGCAACGCACAGGCCGATGCGGTACAGAATATCTTTTGGCACAATCACGCATTTGGAATCTCAGCCTCTTCTCCTCAAGATATAGATTAATTCAAACGGTTGTCGGTTGAAGTCGGCATACTTAGGGTTCAAGAAGGCGGTAGAGGACCTTCACGCAAGAGTTCGACGATAGCCTTATGATTTTTGTTCAGCCAAGGCGCTATGTTGATTGAACTAAAACCAGCTAATAGTTTGTCAACATTTTTCTCTTAAGTTTTAAATGACTAAGACTTATACTGAAAAAAGGGCATACTTAAGAAACTTCCGTATAAACGTTGGAAGGTAAGCACCTGATCGGGTACGGGTTTGGGATCAACATCAGTGCGAGAATAAAACCACCGGTTTGAACTGTAAGGAGCTGAGATCGATGATCCAGCTTCTTTTTTTTAGATTGAGGGGAAGGCCTCAGCCATCGCCTTTTTGCACTTAGAAAAATGGTGGGTGAGTTTGCTTCAACCAAGGGATAGGATAACGGAACTGATAAAGCTTTCTCAACACTTACTTAGTAGTTTCTGACCCCAATTGCCATTGATCGCAACATTACTGATTAACTGACCCTTGTATTTACTGGTGAGATTCCTCATGAGTACTTTTCTTAGAGAACGTTCGTTCAAAGGTATTTGGGGTTCCGTTGAGCCTACCAGTTGTCATATATGTAACAAAGGTTGACAATTTTGTTTTCGGGAATGAGATAAAGTCTTGTTTGTCCAGTTATTACATCAAAAACCGCTGCTCTAATGCGACCCACTAAGCGGACGATGACGGCAAGTTTGTTATTCGCAAGCAAGCGATTATAAAGGTAGTGTGAGAGGCGGCGTCAAATGACGGAATAACCGATGGTATTAGCACTAGTTATTGATGCAGTTATTGATGCAATACTTAACAATGGTCTGCTTGCTAATGGACTATTGAAAAATATAACTTGAAGATTTTTAATTTTTTTGTCAATGAGTTATTATAAAACTCTAAAAATAACTAAAGAAAAGAGAAAAACGATGAAAGCACTTGTTACAGGCGCAAATAAAGGAATTGGTTTTGAAATTGCACGCCAACTTGGCAAACGTGGTTATGAAATTTTGGTGGGTGCGCGTGACGAAATTCGCGGTCAAAAAGCTGTGTCAGATTTAACCGCAGAAGGTATCACAGCAAGCTTTATCAAGATTGATTTGAACGATTTTACAACTTTACACGAAGCAGCAGACAGAGTCGGAACGCTTGATCTTTTGGTTAATAATGCAGGAATTCCAGGAAATATCGCAACCCATCGAGGTCAAAAAGATATGTTCAAATCAGCGTTTGATTACACGACTGATGACCTCCGTCAAACGGTTGAAGTGAATTTCTTCGGTACACACGAATTGATTAAATCGCTTTTGTCAAATTTGACAGAGGATGCGAAAATCTTGAACGTGACAATCCCGATTTCTGGAAATCAATATTGGCAACCTTTGGCTTATTTGACAAGCAAAGCAGCGCAAAATAGTATGACAATGGTATTCGGAAATGAATTTATCAAAACTGGCAGCAAGCGTCAAATTTTTGGCGTGATGCCAGGTGCTGTGGCAACTGATTTGAATGGAATGCCAGAAAGTGATTATGTTAAAAGCCCGGTAGCCGCAGCTGCGTTAATTACAAGTTTCCTTTTTGATGGAAAAAATCACAATGCACATATTGTTAATTACACAGGCGTAGATGTGACGAACTATGAAGCTGAGTTGTCGCAAAATAAATAATAAATTAAAAAAGTAGCCACTAAACAAAAACCTTGTCAAAATGACAAGGTTTTTGTTTAGTGTATAAAATGGAAAGGCTGTTTTCGCATATGCAGATCTCTTCTCAACTCCCTCGGTACGAATTAGTTTTCTCACGAGACGCAGGCAACATGAAGGCGCGTAAAACAAAGGAGTGTAGAAAAACTCCATTAAATTCCAATATATTGCATGCATTTTCCACGCTGCCCCTGAAGGTTTCCACTCCCATGTCTCAACGGGTCGAGCCCTCTCATTCCTTCGTTACACCTGTCCAAGGGGTGGAGGCCGGTCTTGCTAACGGAACGGGTCAGAGCCCTTTTGTTGAATACATACCTATCCAAACCAGATTTTTCATGCCGAAATAGAGAAGGTTACTTAAAAGTAACTAAATACACTAAATTTCAGCTCTTACAAAGAATTCCGGTATCTTATATGATTATTTCAAGCCGTTCGGCCATATGAAGGATTCTACTAGGAGGAAAAGAAAATGACGTCGACAAAACCGGTTGCGGTGATTACCGGGGCAACGCGCGGGATCGGCAGAAATATGGCGGTTTATTTCGCTGAGCGGGGGTACACAGTTGTTGGAACCGGCAGGGATAAGCAAAAGCTGGCGGAACTGGAAGAGAGGCTGCAGGCTTTAAGCTCGGGAAGCAAGTGTTACCGACTCGATGTCCAAGATTCCGAATCCGTTCATCAAACGGTAAAGGATATTCGCAGCAATATCGGTAAAGTTCATGTTTGGGTGAACAATGCCGGCTCTTTTGCCGCCATTGGGCCTACCTGGGAGGTTGACCCGAAGCAGTGGGAGAATGACGTGCTCACCAACCTGTTCGGAACGTTCCATTGCATTCAAGCCGTTGTTCCTGAAATGATTGAGCAGGGCTACGGCAGGATTATTAACGTCGTTGGCGGCGGGACGATTTCTGAATTTAAGTACGGGAACGGCTACGGCACCTCCAAAACCGCCATCGCCCGGCTGACCGAAAATCTGGACGCGGAGCTGCTTGGCACCGGGGTAAAGGCCTTTGCCATGGATCCGGGGTTGAACGACACCGACATGACCAAATACCAGCGGGAAACCGAGGCTGGGCAAAAGTATTTGCCTCGCATCACACAAATGTTCGAAGATAAAAGGGATGTGCCCTCCCATTGGGCTCCCGAGCTTGCGTACCATTTGGCGGAGGGAACGCTGGATCCCTATCATGGGCGTGTTCTATCCGTGTACGAGGATGCTGCCACGCTGGTGAAGAAAGCGGAGCAGCTTCAGGATGGAGATTATTATAAGTTGAGATTGGCGAAGCTTGACGGCACGCGCAGGAATTAACTTTAGCATGACCTAAAGACCATACTTAGGGAGGAAGCTTGTAATGAAGTACCGGAAATTGGGCAGAAGCGGTTTAAAGGTGAGCGAAATCGGCTTAGGCAGCTGGTTAACCTATGGAACGGCCGTGGAAAAGCAGACTGCGGTAGACTGCATAAAAATTGCATACGACCAAGGAGTCAATTTCTTCGATACGGCAAATGCGTATAACAAGGGGGCTTCGGAGGTTGTAGTCGGGGAAGCCTTAAGAAATTATCCGCGCGAGAGCTACGTGCTTGCGACCAAGGTGTTTTTTCCGATGGGGGATGGGCCGAATGACAAAGGATTATCCCGCAAACATATCATTGAGCAATGCAACGCCAGCCTTGCCCGCATGGGAGTAGAGTACATCGATTTGTATCAATGCCATAGATATGACGTGGATACGCCTCTCGACGAAACGCTTCGCGCGCTGGACGATTTGGTCTCGCAGGGCAAAGTACTTTATACGGGAGTGAGCGAGTGGACCGCCGCTCAGATCACAGATGCCGCGCATACGGCAAAGCAGCTCGGCTTGCGGCCGCTTATCTCCAACCAACCGATTTACAACATGCTTGTCCGTTATATAGAAAAGGAGGTTCTTCCAACTTGCGAGAAGGAAGGCTTGGGTCAAGTCGTGTTCTCGCCGCTTGCTCAGGGGATATTAAGCGGAAAATATAAAGCGGGCCAGTCGGTGCCTGAAGGCAGCCGTGCTTCGAACCAAGCCATCAATCGCTGGATCAGTAGCTACCTAAAGGAGGATGTGCTTCGATCCGTGGGAAAATTGGAGGATCTGGCAGCCGGACTTGGAATCAAGCTATCGCAACTTGCCATTGCATGGGTTCTCAGGCAGCCTGGAGTGAGCTCCGCTATCGCCGGGGCGAGCCGTCCTTCGCAGGTGGAAGAGAACGTTAAGGCGTGCGAGGTTCTGCTAACACCGGATGTGCAACAGGAAATCGATTCTATATTAGAAGAGATCAACGGCTTCGTTCCGATTTGGTAACTCGGAATGAATGAAAATTAGTCTCAGTAATGGTGGATGGACGAATTGCTTCAAGATTTGAAACAATAATGAAATCGTTTTGTACCCAAGCAGCGATATAATAAAATGGAAGTTGATCACATGATGTTGGGAGAGAAGTAATCCATGAAATATCGTAAATTAGGCAAGAATGGCCCGGAAATATCGGCCATTGGATTCGGATCTTGGGCAGCTGGCGGAGATTGGGGCGGACAAGACGATCAACTGACCGCTGAGAGTGTTCGTGCGGCATTGGATGCAGGGATTACCTTCTTTGATACAGCGCCTGCGTATGGGCGCGGGCACTCAGAAGAGGTGATCGGTAAAGCGTTGAAGGGCGTTCGCAGCAAGGTTGTTCTCGCTACCAAATGTGGATTGGTTTGGGATGAGAACAATAAGATTTCCAAAAACGGGTCTTACGCTTCCATCCTTCGTGAAGCGGAAGATTCCTTACGACGGCTAGGCACGGACTACATCGATCTTTACCAGATGCATTGGCCGGATACGGATACGAATGCTCCTGCTGAAGAAACCATGCGCGCAATGGATAAGCTGGTGCAGGATGGCAAAGTTCGATTCGTTGGAGTAAGCAATTACAGCATTCCGTTGCTGGAGGAATCTCTCAAGGTTCGGCATGTAGATTCTTTGCAGCCTCCCTATTCGATTCTAAGACCTGCGGTGGAGAAAGAGATCTTGCCCTACTGTCAGGAGAAAGGCATTGGAGTCGTTTCTTATAGCGCATTAACTTCGGGACTACTGTCTGGCAATTACAACTATGAAACCAAGTTCAGCGAAAACGATTGGAGATCACGGAACAAAGCTCACACGGTAGATTTAAAAAGCAACGTGGATCGTGCGGAAAAGCTGAATGTCATTGCCAACCAATTTGGCATCACCCTTCCACAGCTCGCAGTTGCCTACATCCTCATGAATCCGGCGATTACGAGTTCCATCGTAGGTGTCCGCAAACCGGATCATATTCTTAGCGTTCTGCCGGCAATTGATGTGAAGCTAGATGAAGCGACGCTGGCTGAGATTCGTGCGATTGCCGTAAGTTAGGGTGATACCCGCGAGTTGCGGGTATTCTGATCAAAAAAACGATCCCAAGAGGATCGTTTTCTTGTTTGGGCAAATAGGTGTTATTTTTTCTCGGCAGATGGCAACGTACGGCGGTACGGTTTATCCAGCGTTAATTTTGATACAAAAGGAATTGTATAAGGCTGGAGCGATTTAAAAAGGGGTTTAATATCAACAAAATCCATTCTCTATTATTGTAGCCCCCATCAAAATCACAGGCGCGAGTGGAGACGTTACGTTTGGTGATGTACTTCAAATAGCGCCGAAAAGTACATCCAAGACGAATATTGGCGCGGCGGACGGCAGTACCGGTGATTTTTGCGTGAACATATCCGTCCTCAGCTTTACGAATACACTTCCGATTTGAACGATTCCAACAATCAAGGCAACAATTAGCATTACGTTATGGATGCTGGCTGAGAACTTCAGCCTGATCTCTAACCTAAAACACGAAATTGGCATATCAAAAAAACGATCCTTGGGATCGTTTTTTTTTTCTACAGCGGAATAACCAACACACTATGTTTGTTTTCAAGTTTTTGAAGGTATGCTAAGGGATCTTTTCTAAATCTTCTTCGAAGTACACTTTCGTTCAGTCTGTTGTTCCATCTTTTCTTTTG
>NZ_VNJI01000098.1 GCF_007786445.1 Paenibacillus cremeus
ATACCCCGTTACATTTTTTACTGTATATCCGCCTGTGCGTATAAGTTCACCTTCTGGTGTAATGATTTCGAGACCGAGTACGTAGTCTTTAGTTACCCCGTATTTTAATCCGCGCGGTCCACCGGAGTTTTCCGCAAGGTTGCCCCCGATTGTAGATACATTCGAACTACTGGGATCTGGCGGGTACATAAGTCCCTTCTTTTCGGCGGCCTTATGAATATTGGCGGTTATTACACCAGGAGAAACAATAGCAATCAAATCATCTTCCCGTATTTCCAGCACATCATCCATGACCGACAAATCCAGGACGATTCCGCCTTTAATCGGCAGCGGTCCACCACTTAAACAAGTGGCTAACCCTCGCGGATAAACGGGAATTTTCTCTCGATTCGCCAGTCTAATAAGGGCGACTAATTCATCGACCTGCTTTGTCTGGACGACGACATCAGGTACATGTGTCCCAAAGGACGCATCAAAGGAATAGCTATAACGATCTGCTACCTCTGTAAGTACCCTCCCCGTTTTCACAATACGCTGCACCTCTTCAATGTGCTCTGGCTTCATAGCTCTTAGATGCTCTATCACGCGTTTTCCTCCTCTTGTGATGATGATTGCATTTTCCTGATATAATAAGCGCAGCGCTTCTTTTCAGCATTTTCAAATGAATGGAAGCATTGCACTCTGGTAAGATGGATACAGCAAAGAGGCTCATTAAATAACACGACTATATTTCTAACTAAAATTGTACTACAATAAACCCTTCCCTCTCGAACAAATTTAGTGCAATAAATTTAAAGTCGATTTTTATTGTATGTGAAAAATAGTCCATTCCATGAAGGAATGGACTCTGCGTAATTTATTTTCAAATTCTGCGATATGTTTTAGTTCGAAATTGTGCAGACCATGCAAAGCTCCGCAAAAGGGGTTTAATCGATATGTAAACATATGTACAAAATGCTTCCGTCCGAGGATTGGCTAGAAATCATCATCTTGCCAAAAGCATTACGGATGCGGGTTGGAAACAGCTTGTTCGACTCATGACGTACAAGGCTGAAAGCTCTGGTCGCGTAGTTGTACAATTCGATCCAAGAAACACATCCCAGCAATGATCGAACTGTTGTGGCGTAATCAAAACCATAACATTGGGTCGGTCAGGTACGAAACTCATTGATCTGAGAAGCCACGCGCTTCAGCCGTGAGAGTCGTCACCATGGATAAACTGATGGATGCCGATTTGCTCGGGCGGAATCTCAAAGCGTGTCGCGCGTTACCTAAATGGACTTGATCATGCCTCCATCCACAAAGATGGAACTACCGGTCATATACGTGCATTGTTCGGAAACTAGAAACGCGATAACCTTAGCAAATTCCTTTGGTGTACCGTAGCGCTTTAATGGAATTTGCTTCTTGGACTCTTCTTCGACCTGCTCCCGGGTCAAGCCGAGCCTGTTCCTTCTGCTGAAGCTCAAGTTGTACGGCCCGAAGCTTCTCCTCGTTGCGGCTGGTCAGCATGACATGGGCACCCTCATTATGTAATTCCACAGCAATCGCCTTGCCAAGGCCCTGGCTTGATGCAACGACCAAAGCCACTTTCCCCTGCAGCTCTAAATCCACGAGATGTTCCCCCTAGGTATATGCTTTTAAATCTTTTACTCCGTTTATTAATGGCTCAAAGCCATCAATTCGGCACTCCACGATATCTCCATTGCGGATGACTACGGCGCCGGGCGTTCCGGTGGAGATGATATCCCCTGGTAGCAAGGTCATCACCTTGGAGTGGAACGAAACAAGGTACCAAGGCTTGAACGTCATATTAGATACGACGTTTTGGCGATGCACCTTTCCGTTGATGAACGTAGAGACCTTCAGGTCGAGAACTTCCTCCACATCATCCGGTGTGACTAGATGTGGCCCAAAGCTGAAAAAGGTGTCAAAGCTTTTGGAACGGGTAAGATACCGTGGGTTTTTCTCCAAAATATCTTCCGCTGTCATATCCAAAATCGTCGTAAAACCGGCAATCACGCCGGGCGCATCGATTTCTGACACATCCTTACACGTTTTTCCTATAATAATCCCGAGCTCCGCTTCCGCTGTAGTACGTTGCGATTGGAAGGGAATTTCGATCGTTACTTTAGGTCCTATAATCGTCGTATCCGGTTTCATGAAACTGGCAGGCTCCGTCGTTGGTGCCTTTTCATGGAGGTCCGCCGCATGCTCAACGTAATTGAGCCCGATCCCCCAAATTTTCGACGGATGGCGATAAAGAGGTTCATAGACCACTTTGGAAGCTGATATGATACTATCTGTTAGACGATCCAGGTCCTGATGCCCCTGGTTGTTATACCATGCGCGCAGTTCCTCCAATTGACCCGATTTAATAATTTCGAACACATCGGTGCACCAATTCTTGTTTAGCTTCTCGTTCACCGCTTTCAGTAAAACAGCACCGTGATTAGTGACAATCGCCGCCGCTGTCTTTCGCTCGTCCAATTTTACGGTAGCCAGACGCATATTCTTTTCCCTCCTGCATCATCTTTCCATACCCTAAATGGATGAAACTTTGCCTTGATTCCTTGAATGTAGTGTAGATCTCAGGATTCTCCTGCAAAATGCGAACATCTTGTTCATATTTGGCGACATAGACTAGTGGCAGTTCGGCAGAACAATGGTTGCAATAATAACCCGTTTCTCTGAGCGCCAGTGTATCGAACTCTCCGCAAGCTCTACAGATGGGGACGTGGACTTCCGTGCAGATTAATTTAGGGAGGTACCTTTCGATTAAGGCGACGCCAATAATAATGAAATAAATTTCCACGGTGGGATCATTCCTTTATCCCGTATGTACCTCACGGCAATCTAGTAACGCAGAACTGCTCGTCGTGGCCGAGAATTTCCGCCTTGGCCAGCTCCCCTGACGCTACTCTCAGTATCTCTTGATATATCTCTTCGCCCATTTGCTGCATGGTTTTACGGCCCAAAAGCACCTCGCCAGCGTTAATGTCGATATTTTCTTTCATCGTTTCATAGGTTCTTGGGTTGCCCGTTACTTTAATGACCGGCACCCCTGGAAACCCGGTAGGCGTGCCGCGACCGGTTGGAAATACGACGATTTGTGCACCGGCTGCCACCTGGCCAGTGGTTACTTCACCATCATGTCCAGGGGAATCGAGCAATAATAAACCTTTTGTGGTTGGACGATCGCCGTACTTTATTGTTCCGCTAAATAGCGCATTGCCCGACTTTTTCATGCTGCCAAGCGATTTTTCCACGACGCTCGACAATCCCCCATCGTAATTGCCTGTAGAGATCAAATGTGTCCGTTTCACGTTGCTCGATTCGCGGGTTTGTCTTTCTAGTTTTTGTTCCGTTAACCGTAATATTTCTTCGATTTCTTTGGCTACTTGCTCGTTAATTGCCCTACGGGACAATATGTGCTCAGTGCCAATAAGCTCCGTAATCTCACTTAAGATGGAGGAGCCTCCCTGCCCGACAATCATGTCGGAGGCAATGCCCAGCGCCGGATTCGCAATCAAACCTGACGTCATATCAGAGCCACCGCAATTTAAGCCGATCATGAGCTCGCTGACGTCCGCCTCCTCCCTCTGCTGTCTGGAAGCGATCCTCTGCATTTCTCTGGCGTATTTGACTCCCTGCTGGATTGCAGCGAGTGAATCACCTTCTTTTTGAATAACAACGGTTTCCAGCATTTTTTTCGAAGTGGAGATCCCATCGGCAAGCTCGTACGGAGAAAATCGCTCACAACCCAATCCCACTACAACCACACCTGCAAAGTTAGGATTTTTTCCGATTTGTATAAGTGTTTTCGCGGTAACTTCAAGATCTTCTCCCACTTGGCTGCAGCCAACGGGATGCCGGAAATATACGCTACCGGGAACTTGATATGCAATTCTTTCAGCTACTTTAGCAGAGCAGAAGACGGAAGGAATGACTGCGATATGATTTCGCACACCCACCGAGCCATCTATTCTACGATAACCATTGAATTTATCGCCCATTAGCCTTTGCCCTCCCGCAATACAAGTTATGAGTATGTATCCACTGTCCTAATTGGATTGCTTCGGTCGCTGTTCCGATTTCTTCTCCATATTTAATAACGCTTTCATTTTGCGGTATCGCTTTTATTGCTATCTTGTGTCCGAAGGGGATCGGTTCCAAAATTGTTACCTGCTCAAACCCCTCTCCTATTCTGAGGACACATAAATCCCCTTTTTGCAGGTCGGTTAACGCGACCGCGACGTTGTCGCGCGTATCAATGACTAATGCGCTTTTTTCCTCATTTGTAACGTTTAAATTTAGATTGCTCATCCTAACACCTCCATTAACAACTTATGAGATAAAAATGCATTAATATAACTGTTCACAAATTTCAAATTAGATTCTTTTAAAACTATGCTTGAATAAAAGACCTGTTCGACAATCGGTTGGGACTTGAGCCCCTCCCGCGTCCGACTAGAAGACTCGTCCTTTCTAGGCTCTCCAAAATGAAAACCGTGCTGTGCGCAATTGCTAACGATATGTTTTTCTCCTTAGAACTCCCGAACCTATGCCTCAAATCGAGGACAGAATCGCTGCCTCGCAATACGCCTCTGTCACTCCCAAGCTATGCAACACTTTGGTTTGGCATTTAGCTGTAGCTCCGCCGTGGCCTCCTATGGCAGAGACAATGTACGATAGCGCGCCCATGTCTGTAAGCGCCCGTCAGTGCCAGAAATTTCGGTTGATCGTTTCTTTCAAATCAGTTAGCATCAATCTGCCTAATTCTATTCATTCTTTTTATCCGATATATCTTTTGGTTAACAAAATGAAACAGCCTTAGTCCGGTGTAATACTGAACTAAGGCTGCGGCATAGGATCTGCTTTTTTAACTTTGATTACTGGACGATGCTACTTCACCGAGTTGAACGTATGGGACGTAGCGAGCTATGTAAGAGATGGCCGGATTGCCTGCTAATGGATCCATGTAATGAACAGCAAACCAATAGTGGCTACAACGGTTGAGTGAATTCCGTTGTCCCGGAACCCCGCCTCAATTCTGTAGTTACTCCAGAGAGTCGGCTTACAAGCATATTTAACGGATTGACCGGGCTTAATACGGACGAGATCGACCACCCCAGCATAAGCAACACGGCAAGCACGTGATTTGTCGTACCAAGCTCGTGGGCGTTCATTTGTATGACCAATGCGGTTACGATCACCATTGGATGAATGCCTACGACCGTGACGGCAATGATAATCAACACTACGCTAATGGCAAAAAGTAAAAATAAATGATGCGCCAGGCCTTCCATAGCCCTTTTGATCCCGTTACCTAGGCTCGTCCCCTGCATGGAAAATCCCATTAGTCCTGCACTCGTAAACAGGACGGCATTGATTAACAATTTCCCGGGAAAGCGCATAAATCAGCTAATCGCTTTATAAATTGACATCTTTTTTAAATCGAGTGCCAATGGGAGGAAAGATGGGCTGACCTTGGTATATAGAGCCCCCCCCTCTATCCCTAATAGGATTTTCTGCGGATTTCATAAGTGCACCAGCAAATAGAAGCTAATACAGCTAAAAATAATACCACACCCAAAATGTTCCACGAAATACTAAGAATCTCGCCCATTCTAGAAACACCTCTAAATTCCGTTTGATTTCAGCGGCTTTATCAATCTTTCTATATATTACTTCCATTATTTTGTATTTACTGTCGATTGGTGGTTTACAATTCAAAATATTTTCACTTTCATCAAAGAGCGATGCACTAAATCTTAGGATTTTAGGGGTGGGGTTTCTTCGTACGACCAGAAGGGTTGGGAGGATGCGATTTGGGCATTCCCGCAGCGACCTGCTTTGTTCAACTCATATTCAAAAATCGAGATCATAAGACCAAAGAAGGCGCCAAACTCGACACCGTCCGCGTTGTTGTCGTCGCGTAATTCATCATAGCTACGCCGTTAACAGCAATATGCTCGGACTGATAGTTGACGATTCCGTGGAATACCGGCGATTACTTGTAGTGTTGCAAAGCAATGTCTTCGCTTATGGCTGCTGAGGGGCTTCCCTTGAAGTTCACTGAATTTCTTCTTAAACAACGAAAAGTGGCAGCTGAAGGAGGTTTGTCCCACCGGATCAATCAAATCAATTCTATTCTTCTACCTGAGGTTGTTGTTATCCATCATTTTTGTACTGCATCAATAACTGCATCAATAATTAGTGCTAATACCATCGGTTAATTCCGCCGCAATATCCCGGAGCGCTCATCGTTGTTTTGCGAATGTCAGTCATAGAATATAGTCCGACTGCTACAACATTCGGAAACTACGCTCCGAAGGAGTTGTGATCTAGGAAACTATTAGAGATGGCCGATCGGGGAAGACGTGCGGGCTGCGCTACTCAAGAGATTAGGTGGTAGTGCTCCCACCAGTCTCCGCTCCCGTCCGCGATTGATAATGACGAACATTTGTTCTATAATTAGGGAGACATCTGTTTCGAAGATGGTTGTCTTGACGAAAAGAAAATGATTTACACTCACATTTGCCAGAAAGAATCCGGGAATCGTCAAGATGCCAACAGTAAAAAATTGCATAGACCGAGCGAAATAACATGCCATACGCGGATCGAGATATGGTCGAACTAATTCAAAGGTACGTAAAAGCTAAAAGAGGTACAGACGTTACAGTGAAGGCGCTCCGAGCCTACCCCTACCACCAGATCATCGGCTGGTGGTGGGATGCCCAGGCGTATTTTATGCAAGGAAAAATGTATTACGAGCTACCGCCTACCGATGGATATGTTAACGCAAAGACGGTTTACCTCAGGATTAAGAAAGGTGAATACATGCAATACATGTGCTGGGATGGTAACTGGCTAATCGTAGGGGAACTTCTGGAGACGACGTTCAAGGACTAAGTCCACTGCAGCAATCTCAGCAGCTCGATTATTAAAGAGGCTGTCTCATAAGTAACTTTTCGGGACAATCTTAGAGAGAAACAAGGGAAACAGTTGAAAAAGCAAAGAGCTAAGCGGCATGTTCTCGCTTAGCTCTTTGCTTTTTCGCGTCCACCGCTGCTTTCTTTAGCAAATTGTGGGCAAGCGAAAGCCATCCGACCTCTAGACTTACTTTGGGTAAGCCTCGAAGCAGAAACCTTTTGAAGCCTCGGTTGTTTTTCATATCGCCAAACACGGGC
>NZ_VNJI01000099.1 GCF_007786445.1 Paenibacillus cremeus
AGCTTGCAACGCTACCCATGATCGGGATGTCAACGCCGCGCTAAACTTGCTAAAACTCGCAATGTAGATTGCAACTGCCAACGGGGCAGGAACTGCCCTTGGAGCGTAGCTAAACTTGGAGCAGTAGCTCTATTGACTACGAAGCACCCACCTCTTAGGTGGTGTGTAGTTCACTTCTAATGGTCCATGACGGAGCCGTCTTCGTGCAAACGGGTTTTGAAGGCCCGTGCTCTAAACGGATACTTTTCAGCTGCATCCTCTGCAAGCTCGATTCCGATACCCGGAGTGTCCGGAATGATAAGAAACCCTTTGTCCAAGGTGACGGTGCTTTTTACGATTTCGTTCTTCGGTGCCTGATCCTCTCCGATCGGATACTCCTGTATGGCAAAGTTAGGAATGCAGGCGGCCACTTGCAAACAGGCAGCCGTACTCACGGGGCTGAGCGGGTTATGGGGAACAACCTGTACATCAAATGCTTCCGCCATAGCTGCGATCTTCTTCGCTCCGGTTATGCCTCCGACTATGCAAACATCCGGACGAACATACTGCACGGCGTTTCGTTTGAGCAGCATCGCGAATTCCTGAGGCGTATGTAGGCGCTCTCCCGTAGCCAGAGGAATATTAATGTGCTCTGCAATATAGGCCATCGAGTCAAAATTGTCCGGCTTCGTCGGGTCCTCATAAAAGTATGGCCTGTACGGTTCAATGCCGTTCGCCAGTACTACGGCATCGGCTGGTGATAGCCGGCGATGAATTTCAATACATAAGTCCACCTCATCGCCTACCGCTTCCCGATATTGGCGTACCCGGTCGATGGCGTTGTTAATCATTTGAGCATGCGTTTCAAACGGGGTTACGGTTCCCCTCGGCAGGTCCAGCAGCGGACTGAGGTGGCCGATCGCAGTGAACCCTAAGCTTTTCGCCTCTCGGATGCCCTGCAGCATTTCCTCCGTTGTCTTGCCGTAAACGTGGAAATAGGCCCGTGCTTTATCTCGGGTTTTACCGCCCAGCAATTGATAAACCGGGGCATTGTAATATTTGCCTGCTATGTCCCACAACGCAATATCGATAGCGCTAAGCGCGCCCATAATAGCCGCTCCGCGGAAATGGAAGCTGCGGTACATATAATTCCAATGATGCTCGATTCGCAAAGGATCCTGACCGATTAGATAGCGTTTGAAATGCTCCACCGCCCCTGCGGACGCCTCAAGAAATGCCCATGTCCCGGATTCCCCGAGCCCGGTGATCCCTTCGTCGGTGATTACTTTTACAAACATGTATTGATCGGCTAAAATCGTTTGCACATCTATAATTTTCACGTTGAATCCCTCCCATTTATAATGCTAATACCTGTTCCCAGAAGATCGGCTCCGCCGGAATGCCGCCCGCCATATTTTCCGCCCGAGTAAAAAGAGTTCTTTCACCGGGATAATACACTTTTTCGTTTTCCTTCAACGGCTCTGCGCCGGCTAAGTCTTCGATAATCGAATTGACCGTTTGCGAGACCGCATGATGAGTATCGAGTTTGGAAGCATCAAAGGCAATGAACATCTGAGATACTCTCGTTTCCTGCTCGAGGCGGCCGATCTCATGAGTGGCAAGTCCGCCGGACAGCACGGCCGCGATCATATCAAGCAGCAGCGACAAGCCGGAGCCCTTCCAATACCCGATCGGAAGCGGACGCTTCGATTCCAGTATAGCCCCCGGATCCCGTGACAGTTCCCCTGCTTGATCGAACCCGCCATCAACGGGTAACGGTTTATTTTGTAAATGGTAGGTTTCCAGCTTTCCGTAGGAGAACATCGACATCGCCATATCCAACACGACATGTCCCTCTTGACGAGGCACGGCCAATACGATCGGGTTGTTCCCGAGCTTGGCTTCGGCTGATCCCCACGGTGGCAAATTTGGAGTTGTATTCGTCCAGCACATACCGATACAACCTGCTTCGGCTGCTTGCCAGCCATAAGCTCCAGCTCTCATCCAATGATTGGTGTTGCTGAGTGAGACGGCCCCCATACCGTACCGCCCAGCCAAATCAATCGCGCGATTCATGCAAAAGTAGGCATTAAGGTTTCCGGGGCCTCCGGATCCGTCCCACCTTTCCAATGCGCCATAGGCTGCTTCTTGCTTCGGATGCGCATGAATATCGACCACGCCTCTCCGAATATGTTCAATAAACCTTGGAAATCGGTTTAGTCCATGAGTGTACACACCATCCCGGCTTGCTTCTGCAAACAGCTTGGCGCAAAGCTCCGCCCGCTCCGTCGTAAAACCCTCTTTCAATAACACCCTTAAAAATTGACCATACATCTCAGCATAAGGTATTCGCAGCATACTATTCTCCCATCGTGTTTATAGTTCAATGGATTTGCTCTCTATTTTCTCCACTCTTCTCAATTCGATAAAGAAGTCTGTTGTTGTTGAAGCTTCTTATCCTCCTCTTTCTTGTACTTCAAAAGAATGGCTATGGCTAATAATGCGATTCCATTGATTAAAAAGACGAGCGGGATGGTCAGCAGACCAGCTAAAATGCCTCCAATTACAGGTCCCAACAAATTCCCGATTTGCATCGCCGACTGATTTAAACTGAAGGCTCTCCCCCGAAAGCTTGGTTCAGTAGCCTGTACAATCAGAGCATTCAAAGAAGGAAATACGGCAGCAAAAAACAGTCCGTAGGAGAATCGCAAAACACCAAATCCAATCAAATTATGGAACAATAACTGCAGTAAGTTCCCTATTGCGCCTCCGAGCAAACCTATGAAAAGGATATTCCCGAAGCCGAACCTTGTTCCCGCCTTCCCCCACTGGGGAGCGGCAATGATCGTAGCAATCCCAACCGCGGAAAAAATAACCCCGGCACTTAAGGAGGCACTGCCCTTAGTAGCGCCAAGCTGCAGTACGTAAATCGTCAATAATGGCTCCAATAGCATGATTGAGGTGGATGTCGCCATAACCATAAGCAAGGCGGACAGCAGCCTTCGGTTAGACATAGCCTCTTTTAGGTCCGACTTCACGCTTGACCTACTGGATGTCCGATTAAAATTGGTTTCTTTAGCCCAAAACAAAGCGATTAAAAAGGAGAAGGACACTAGGCCAGCCGAAACTAAAAAGGCTTCCCTGCTACCTAACCAATGGCTTACCACCCCGCCGATCAGTGGCCCAATAATACTACCGGTAGCTGTAGCCGTGGACATGATACCTAACGCATAGCCTACATTTTTTTCCGGAGTATTCGTTGCCACCAAAGCCACAGCAGAGGGGACATAACCAGCAAGCACCCCTTGTAGTATTCGAATAACCAAAAGCTCGTAAGGATTATGGACGAAGTAAGTGATAAAGTAAAGCAGGGCTAGAAAGAATCCGGAACGGATAAGCATCGGTCTGCGTCCATATTTATCCGCTAAAGAGCCCCAATAAGGTGCAATCAGTGCGCTAGCCAAAAAGGTTATGCCGAAGATAAGGCCGGACCATGTCTCCAGATGAGATTCCACATGCAGCTGATCATGCAAAAAAATAGGCAGAAAAGGGATCACAACAGAAAAAGCAGTACTACAAAAAAATACCCCAGTCCATAAAACATACAGATTCATTTTCCAGGAATAAGCCACATGTACCCCCCCTACGTCAAGTATCTGGTTGGTTTCATTACCTATAGTGATGTTATACTTTTTCGGTCACTGGCCCAATTCTATCATCTATTAATAGAAGGTGCATAATAAAATAAAGGGAATTTAATATGGTTCGCTCCCGCGCCGATTCCGGTTAATTTAAAATGATGTGGCGGATTGATCAGACTGACTTGCATCGTTCCTCTTTATTCGGATTAACAGGAGCATCAAGGCAATGCTGGTGGCAAACGACAGGATGATCAGGATGAAGGGCAGCCTCGAATCGATAGTATAAGTCCATCCGCCGACTATACCGGATGGGGAAATGCACAACAGGACTAGGACTTGAAGAATCGAAAATATTTTGGCTCGTTGTTCATCATCGATGGAATTTGCCACTGCTGCTTCCAAGTAGGGGTTGGCAATAATCGTACCGGCAGCGGCCAGCATCGTACTAAAAACCACCGGAGTCACTTGTCCGGGAGAAGCGATGATTAAGATGATTTTTGACGTCATTGCGAGTAGAAATCCCCATATCATGTATCGGTATGCCTTGCTTTCCTGAAAACGCGGAATAACGAAGAACATCAATGCGAGCATCGCAACGGAAGATAACGCCGGGAATATTGCTATAAGTGCATCGTTCAACCTCAAAGCCTCCACCAGATAAAGCGAGAGATATGTATTTTGCATCGTGATCTGGAAGTTGAAGCAAATATAAACCCCAAAGACCATCAGTAACGCCCGGTTAGTCAGAATGGTCTTAATTGCATCGATGTATTCCTGAAACGTATCTTTGAGATTGACCGCCGTACTCTCTCTTCTTTTCCGCATTCCAATCTCCGTCTCGTGTGTAGCAAAGTTACGGGCAAAAAACATGACGGTCAGGCTAACAAAAAATACAGCGTACATGATGCGCATTGCGGGAACTAGCGTATAGTGACTGACAAGCAGCCCACCCAGCGGAGCAAACAAACCGCCGATCACCCCGATGAACTGAAGAATTCTAAATACAATGGACCGGTTGTTCGGATCGGTATCCTCAACCAATAGACAGTACCATGCTGTAGTGGGCACCCGCAGAAAGCTGTTGCATAAGGCGGCGATCAGGAAATACCAGAAATTTTGGGACAGAGCCCATATGAGCGCTGGCACACTCCAGCTTAATAGGTCGTAATAGAGAAGCGCTCGGCGCCTGCCCATCCGGTCCGTAAGGTAGCCGCTAATAAAGGAAGTAAAGATCTGCAAAACCAGTCCCACGGAAGTAATAAGACCAATTTGCCGTTCACTTAAACCTAATTGGAACATATACACCGTCGCATAAGTCGTAAGCATACTGTATGGCAAAATAAACATCGGTTCATAAATCAAGCAGCCTCTGGCGTTCCCTTGAATTCGTTTAAACAAGATGAGCCTCCCCCTATTCGCAGCAATAAAAAACAGAAAACGAGCCTATAGAATAAAATCTATAGCTCGTTTCAACTGTTTAGAATTGAACGCCGCCCTGAACTGCGGTCAAGTTACTACATATGCCTGGAATGTCAATTATCGGTTGTACCCGAAACGTGTTCCTGCCAATGAACGCCATACATCATCGCACTTCAACAGAGTCCCGGCATCCAGTGGTTCTCCCTCAATCGACGCAATATTCTGCTCGAGCTGAGCCAGCCGGCTTACTCCCGAAATGATACTAGTCACGGATTTTTGCGCGACACACCACTTCATTGCAAGCTGCAAGATACTCATTCCACATTCCGCGGCAATTTTTGTAAGCTGGTCAACAGCGGCAAAGTTCTCATCCGACCAGTACCGGTTAAAGTATGTTTCATTGTTGGCAAACCGAGTATTTTCCGTAGGCTGGCCCGGCTTATGTTTACCAGCCAACAACCCCCCGGCAATAGGATTATAAATGGCCATGCCCAATTCATGTGCTTTTAAAAAAGGAATGAGCTCTGTTTCTATGCCACGGGTAATCGGATTATAGACATTTTGAGTGATTATGGGTGCTATATAATTGCGTTTGTCGCAGATAGACAACATATCGGCGATCTGCCAAGCGGCATAGTTGCTGACACCAATATATCGGATTTTCCCCGATTTTACCAAAGTAGACATGGTTTCAAGTGATTCTTCGATGGAGGTTTCGTAGTCAGGTGCATGCATGTAGTAGATATCGATATAATCTGTATCCAGTCTCTTCAAGCTGGCATCCACAGCAGATAAAATATTTCGGCGGCTTAGCCCCGCGTTATTGGGGTTTTTACCCATCGGACTGCGTACCTTAGTCGCAAGAATAATCTCATCACGCCTGCCTTTGAGACCTTTGCCGACGATCTTTTCGCTTTCGCCCTGATTATAGGAGTTTGCAGTATCAAAAAAATTGATGCCATTATCAAATGCATAGTCCATAATTGTAAGACTGTCAGCTTCGCTTGTTTGCTCTCCGAACATCATGGTTCCAAGGCTTAATTTGGAAACTTTAAGACTTGTTTTTGACAAGTTATTATACTGCATATGATAGCCCTCCACTTCAAGATACTTAGCTTTACTTGACCATTTCTATGTAATTATACACCTAGATTCTGGGAAATCAACGAGAACTCCATTGTTTCTGAGCTTAAAAGCTTAAAACTCCCGAAGATGGTATTATCGGGAGTTGAATGATTATGCAACTATTTTCTGCGAATCCTTTTCGAAGATATCTGCATTTTTGATCCATATACGACCAAGAACCCATCTCGAGATTTATTGGGAAAAGACGGGGTAGACACAACTCGATTATTTTGAATCATGATCCCCCGGTTGTTAGGTTTCATTAAAGGATTTTTAAGATTGACTCGACATTTAATAAAGTGCACTTTTTGAAAAGTGGCTAGTCTTGTTGTTTTATTGTTTATAGAGGGAGCCTCCAAAATCCATTCCGCCGAAGTAGCCGGCCCAGTATACCTTTTAACCGTTTTATAGGTCCATCCTTTCGTTTTATTAGCAAGTAAAATAAGCCACTTGTTGTTATTAACTCAACTTTCGCAGCTAATAAATCAGCCTAAGACCGTGTGAGTACTGGATTTGTGATCGAAAAGATACCCTACTTGAAAAATAGAAAAACACCGCTTCCTTTGGTAAAGTGAGAGTGTCGAAGTCACACTACTACCA